>NZ_JBXAJY010000005.1:0-617871 GCF_058797755.1 Allobosea sp. GW823-FHT02B03
TCACGGGGCGAGGCCTTCGGCCTTCGCCTGGTCGAGCAGGCGTTGGGCCTCGGCCTCGGCAGCGGCGGCGTGGCCGCGCAGCGCGTCGTCGTCGTCGAGCTTCCCGCGCATGATCGCGATCTGCTTGATGATCTCCGAGATGCCCTGGAAGGCGAGCAGGATGAAGCCGATGATGACCAGGCCCTTGGCCGGCCATTGCGGCAGGCCGCCGGCCGAAAGCGACTGCTCGTTCACTGCATAGGAGCGGGTGAAGAACGGCCAGGAATGGTAGATCATCAGCAGGCAGAACGGCATCAGGAACAGGGTGTGGCCGATCAGGTCGATCCACTGCTGCACGCGCTTGGGCAGCATGCTGTTCACGATGTCGATGCGGATATGCTCCTTCACCTGCAGCGTCCAGGCGGCGCAGAGCAGGAAGACCGTGCCGAACAGCACCCATTGCAGCTCGAGCCAGGCATTGGACGAGACGCTGAAGACCTTGCGGACGATGGCGTTGACGGTGGCGACGATGACGGCCAGCAGGATCAGCCAGGCGACCTTCTTTCCGATCTCGCGATTGATCTTGTCGATCACGCGGCTGAAAGCGAGTGGTCCTTCCACTGCGGGGCTCCCTGACGTCTATCGATTATGGCGGCATCATGCGCCGCATGAAGGGCGGTTATACCAATGCTACATGACGCGCAAGATTATGTCTGAGCCGGGCTGTGGATCAGCGCCCGAAGCGCAGCGCGAGCAGCGCCACGGCAAGCATCAGCCACATCATCGCCATCAGCGTCTGCGGCCAGATGGTGACCAAAGCGCTGATCGCGATCGTCGCGAGCGCTCCGGAGCCGAGCTGGACGGCGCCCATCAACCCGGCGGCGGAGCCGGCGAGTTCGGGCTTGGCCGAGAGTGCGGAGGCGGTGGCTCCCGGGATCGTCAGACCGTTGCCGATCGCGTTCAGAGCCAGCGGCAGGAACAGCGTCAGCGGCGTCCAGTACGGCGAAAGCGAGATCGCGAAGGCGGCGCTGATCGCGACGAAGGAGATCGCGAGGCCGATCCGGACCATCCGCGCCGTGCCGACCCGGATGGCGAGCCGGGACATCGCGAAGTTGCCGATCATGTAGCCGAAGGCGTTGAGGATGAAGTACGCGCCGTAGACGTCGGAGCCCCGCCCCATGGTTTCGACGACGATGAAGGGCGCCGCCGCGATGAAGGCGAAGAAGGAGGCGGACGTCATCGTCAGCGCGATGACGTCGACGATGAAGGCCCGATTGCCGGCTAGTTCGGGGAACGCACGGAAAATCCCGAGCAGCGAGGTGCGGATGCCGACGCTGGGTGCGGTTTCAGGCAGGCGCATCGCCGTCAGCACCAGCACTGCCACGCCGACGGCGGTCATCGTCCAGAAGATCATCCGCCAGCCGAACCAGGTCTCGATATGGCCGCCGACATAAGGAGCGAGCATCGGGGCGACGACCATGACCATGGTCACGGAGGCAATCTGGCCGGCCGCCTCGTCGCGGCTCGATGTGTCGCGGATGATGGCGCGGGCGAGGGCGAAGGTCGTGCCGGCGCCGGCACCTTCCAGCACGCGCGAGAACAGCAATGCTCCGGTGGTTTCGGCGATCGCGCCGAGCGCCGATCCGAGGATGAAGGCGACGATGCCGGCGAGCACGCAGGGGCGCCTGCCGAAGCGGTCGGAGAGCGGCCCGACGATGAGCTGCGTCAGCGCCACCGCGACGAGAAAGAGCGTCAGCGTCAGCTGGATCGTGGCGTAGCTGGCGGAGAAGCCGCGGGCCAGCGCCGGCGTCGCCGGCGCGACCATGTTGAGGGCGATCGGCTGCAGCGTCGAGATTGCGACCAGGATCAGCAGGGCCGGGCGCTTCGGGCTCATAGCGGCTTGCCGCCTTCCGGGGGGTGCAGTGCCATCTCCGCCACCATGGCGAGGAGGCCGCTGCGATTCTGGGCGGCGGTAGCCAAGGCGGGCTCCAGTCGGGCGCGGCCTGCTCAGGCGTCGAAGCGGGCGAGAGCGAAGGGGGAGAGGTCGAAAGGCGTCTTGGTGTCGGTGCTGAGATCGGCGAGGATTTCGCCGATGGCGCTGGCGAACTTGAAGCCGTGGCCCGAGCAGGCCGAGGCGAACACCGCCTGTGGCACGCCCGGCACGGTGTCGATCACGAAGCCCTCATCGGGCGAGACCGTATAGACGCAGCCCTTTACCGTCAGCGGATCGCCGGCCGCGTCGGGGATATAGCGCGCGAGGCACTCGCGGATCAGCCTAACCTGCGTCGGGCTCGGCGTGCGGTCGGGATCGCGCGGATCCATCGGCTCGCGCCCGAAATGCGGTCCGCCCAGCTTGAAGCCGGGATGCTCGTAGAGCGGGAAGCCGTAGAAATTGCCTTCCTCGACGGTCAGGATAAAGACCGGGAAGGCGCCTTCGCGGAACAGCTCGGGCCGGCGCGTCGTGAACCAGCCGATCGCCTGGCGCACCGTCTTGACTTGTGAGGCCAGCGCCGGCACCGCGTCGGCGATCCAGCCGCCGGAAGTGATCACCAGCCTGCCGGCCGAATAGTTGCCCCGCTCGGTCCGCACGATGACGCCGCCATCGGCGGTCGGGCGCCAGTCCAGCATCGGCTCGCCGGTACGGATTTCCGCGCCTTTCGACTGGGCAAGGCCGACATGGGCGTAGATCGCCTTCTCCGAGGCGACGAAGCCGCCGTCGGGTTGCCAGAGTCCGAGATGGCCTGACGGCAGCTGGAAGGCCGGAAAACGCCTGGCGATCTCGGCCTGGTCGAGCACCTCATGCGCCAGTCCGTGGTCCAGGCAGGATTGCAGCGAGGATTCGACCGGGCCGGCACCTTCAGGGGCGAGGTCAAGCGAGCCGGTGACGTGCAGCAGCTTCAGCCCGGCAGCATCGCCGGTCTCCTGCCAGAGTTGGTGCGCCCGGCGCACGATCGGGACGTAATGCGAGCCCTCGAAATAGGCGAGGCGGATGATCCGGGTCAGCCCGTGCGAGGAACCCATGGCGTGGCCGAGATCGAAGCGCTCGAGCCCGAGGACACGCAGGCCGCGCTTGGCCAGATGCCAGCAGGCGGCCGATCCCATGGCGCCGACGCCGGCGACGATCACGTCGTAATGAGGCGCAGTCATTGCTGTTCTTGTCCTCGATGTCCGGCCGGGCGAATGCGGCAATCTAGTCCCACGGGTCCGCGACGGTCCATGCCCGCGGGCAGGTCGGCTGCATGCGCGCGGTGGGAGGCGGGGCGGTCCCGCGCAGAAGGTTTGTTAACCGTGCGCGCGGCATAGCTTGCGAATACGTGCTTTTCCGGGATCGGCCTATGCTTGCTCGCTCATTCCGGCGTCTGTTGGGCCGTGTCGGTCCCGCCGAGCCGGTTGCGGAGCCGGTCGCTCCGCCTCCTGAGCTCGCGAAGCCAGCGCCGCCAGCCGACGCCCCTCTTGGCGAGGCCGTCAACGAACTCGAGAACGACGTCGTCGCCGCCATGCGCCGGCTCAATGACGGGCTCGGCCGCGCCGAGGAGTTCTCCGCACGCTCCGAGGCGCGCTCGCGTGAGATTCATGGCGGCATGGCCGAATTGCGCGAGGTGACCTTCACCGCCAGTGCCAATTCCTCGGCGCTCGCCAGCGCGACCGTACAGGTCTCCGAGGCGGCGGAACGCGTGGGCGCCTCGATGATGGGCGCCAGGGACATGCTCGACGCCGCCGCCACGCGCGCCGCCGAGGCAACAAGGATGATGAGCGATCTGACGCAGGCGACCGCCGAGATCCGCTCGATCGTCGATGCCATCGCCGAGATCGCCCGCCAGACCAACCTGCTCGCCCTCAATGCCACCATCGAGGCCGCCCGCGCCGGCGAGGCCGGCCGCGGCTTCGGCGTCGTGGCGCAGGAGGTGAAGTCGCTTTCGCTCGAGGTCCGCAATGCTGTCGAGGACATCCGCGGCCGGGTCGACCGGTTGAACCAGGCGACGCATGGCTCGGCGTCCTTCGTCAGCGACGCGTTCCGGCTGGTCGGCGACGTCAACCCGGTGATGGCGACGATCGGAGAGGCTTCGCATGAGCAGGCTGCCGCAGCCGCCGAGCTGTCACGCTCGGCCGAGGTCACGGCGCGCTTCATCGAGACCGTCCAGCATCGCGTCAGCGACATCGACCGGGTCGCGCTCGCAGCGGCCGACGAAAGCGCAGGCGCACGCCGGGCGCTCTCGGAGGGGGCACGCCAGGCCGACGGGCTCCTCGAGCGCTTCGTCCCGACCTTGCGCCAGACCCTGTTCGCCGATCGCCGGCGGCACGACCGCTTTCCGGCCGAACTTGCCGCGACGCTTTCGGTCGCGGGTGAGAGCCATGCGCTGCAGACCATCGATCTCGGCTTCGGCGGAACGCTTCTCGCCGGGGCGGATGATCTGCGCCTGCCGGTGGGAGCGCGCGGCGAGCTCGTCGTCGAAGGCATGCCGCCGCTGGCTTGCCGGATCAAGGCGAGGAGCGATCTCGGCCTCCACATCGCCTTCGATCACGAGGACAGCCAGGGACAGACGGCGCTCCACCAGCGCCTAGCCGAGGTCGAGGAGGCCTATCGCCCGCTGATCGAGCGCGCCCAGCTGTTCTCGCAACAGGTCGCCCTGCTGTTTGAGGATGCGCTGAGCCAGCGCCGCCTGCGCGAGGAGGAATTGTTCGACACCGACTATGTCGCGCTGCCGGACACCGAGCCGCGGCAGTTCAGCAACCGTGCCCTGCCGGTCCTGCAAGCGATCCTGCCTCCGATCCTGGCGGAGACCTTGCGGAGCGATACGCGTCTGGTCTTCGCCGTGGCGATCGATCGCAACGGCTACATCCCGGTGCACCACCCGCAGTATTCGCAGCCGCAGCGTCCGGGGGAGGCCGACTGGGACCCGGCCTACAGCCGCGACCGCCGCATCTTCGACGACCGGGCCGGCATCATGGCGGCGCGCTCGACCCGGCCGTTCCTGGTGCAATCCTATCATCGCGACATGGGCGCTGCCGGCACGCAGCTGATGCGCGAGGTCGACGCCCCGCTCAGCATCCATGGCCGCCACTGGGGCGGCGTGCGGATGGCTTATCGGATGTGAGGGGCCGCGCTCCGGGCCGGGGCGTCAGCGCCGGCTGGCGGTGAGGATGCCGTCGATGAGCCTCTGTGAGGCGAGGGCTTCCTCGCCGGTGACGACCGGGTCGCCGCCGCTCTCGATCGCATCGAGGAAGTTCGCGATCACCGCCCTGTGTGCATCGTGGGGGAAGTCCATGATGTTGGCGCCCGAGCCGGTGCTGCCTTCGGCCTCCACGGTTTCGCTGCGTCCGTCGAGAAAGGCGAGCTCGAGCCGCCCACCGACCAGCGCCGCATGGCCCTTGCGGCCGATGATCTCTATCCGTTCGGGATGGCCCGGGTAGGCGGCGGTGGTGGTGACCAGCGTCGCCGGGGCACCATTGGCGGTTTCGAGCAGCGCGCCGACATAGTCTTCCGTCTCCATCCGGTGCAGCCCGGTCGTGCGGACCTGGGCCGCCACGACACGCGAGACCCCGACCAGCGAGCGGAACAGGTCCAGCGAATGGATCGCCTGCGTCAGCAGCACGCCGCCGCCGTCGCGGGCGAGCGTGCCGCGGCCTGGCTCGTCGTAATAGGATTGCGGCCGCCACCACGGCACCTGCAGCAGCGCGGCCTCGACCTCGCCGAGCTCGCCATCGTCGAGCGCAGCCTTCAGGCGCAGGCTCGCAGGCCGGAAACGGTGCTGCAGCACGACGCCGAAGACCTTGCCGGCCCGCCGCGCCGCCGCCACAAGATCGGCGCCCCGCGCCGCCGTCAGTTCGAGCGGCTTCTCGACCAGCACATGCTTGCCTGCGGCGAGGCAGCGTGCCGAGACTTCGAGATGGCTGGAGGGCGGCGTCAGGACGATGACCGCCTCGACGGTGGGGTCGGCGAGCACCGCCTCGATGTCGGTCGTTCCCGGAAATGGGAACTGCTGGCGGTAGGCGTCGAGACGCTGCTGCGAGCGGCTGACGACATGCCGGACGTCGACCCGCTCGGCGAGATCGACGAGGCTGCGCGAATGGGGCAGAGCGGCCGGTCCGAGGCCGATGACGGCGATGCCGATCTTGCGTGTCACTTTGCCTCGGCTCCCCTGATCGGCAGGCGCACGGCCCGGTCCTGCGCATGCAGGGCGAGGCGGCAGACGGTGAAGACGTGCCTTCGCGTCGCCGCCTTCTCGCTGCGGGCTTCGACATCCGCGATGAGGTCGCGGAAATAGGTCAATGGCTCGCCGGATGCGTCGATATGGCGGGTGCCGGTCTTGTCGACCAGGAAGAGGTGGTCGGTGCCCGGCCTGCCGGCGATGTCGACATATTTGCGCAGTTCGATCGTGCCCTCAGTGCCGAGGATGGTGAGCCGCCCGTCGCCCCATGTCGGCAGCCCGTCGGCGGTGAACCAGTCGACACGGATGAAGCCGGAAGCCCTGTCGCTGCGCAGCAGGATCTCGCCGAAATCCTCGAAGTCAGGCAGGTCGGCCGCACCGAAATGGCCGACGCCGGAGGCGACGATCTCGGCATCCTGCGAGCCGGTGAAATGCAGGAACTGGTCGATCTGATGCGAGGCGATGTCGGTCAGGATGCCGCCGAAATACTGCCTGTCGAAGAACCAGCTGGGCCTGATGGTCCGGTTGAGCCGGTGCGGTCCGAGGCCGACCGTCTGGACGACCCGCCCGATCGCGCCGTCCGCGATCAGCTTGCCGGCGACGATGGTCGAGGGGACGATGAAGCGCTCGGAGAAGCAGACCGAGAAGATCCGGCCGGTCTCGGCGACGGCGTGCTCGACCTCGGCGAGTTGCTCGAAGGACGTGACGCCGGGCTTGTCGACCATCACGTCCTTGCCGGCCCGCATCGCCCGGACGGCGAGGGCTGCCCGCTCCGAGGGGATGCCGGCGCAGACGATCAGCTCGATCGTGGAATCATCCAGCAGGCGCTCGGCCGGCGCTTCTGCGAGCTGCGGGAAGCGTTCGCGAAAGCCCGCGAGCACCCGCGGGTCGCTGGTCGTAGGGTCGAAGCCGGCGCAATGCGCGCCGGCCTCCAGCAGGCCACCGACCATGTGGTAGATGTGGCGATGGTCGAGGCCGATGGCGGCGAAACGCATTCGCCGCCTCTCACTTCGGCGCGTGGCCGACGCCGATCTCCTGGTCCCAGCGCCGGAAGGCGGCGACCAGGCGTTCGGGCGTCAGCGGCGGGCGCGTCGGCAGGCTCGCGATCAGGCTGTCATATTCGGGCCGGCCGAACTCCTTCAGCACGTCCTGGCTCTCCTGCGGCGCCATGGCGAGGGTAACGCCCTTGATCGCCGGACCGGGGTAGAAATAGCCCTTGTCATAGGTCGCAGCCTGCGATTCCGGCTTCAGCAGATGCGACATCAGGGCGAGGATCACCGGGATCTTGGCCGCCGCCACGCCCTTCGGGATGCACATGAACTGGGTGTCCGGAATCCAGTGCGTGTTGGCGATGGTGAAGACCTTGGCCTCCTTCGGCACGATGCCGAGCGCGCGTGGGTTGATGTCCCAGCCCAGCGTCGAGACGATGCAGTCGCGCGTGCCGTCGCCGAGTTCCTTCATCGTCGCGGCGGTGCCGGTCGGATAGTAGTCGATCGCCGTGCCGAGTTCCTTGAGATAGGCCCAGGTCTTGGCCCAGCCGTTCATCGGGTCGCTCGGATCGCTGTCGCCGAGGATGTACGGCATGCCCTGCAGGAAGGTCCAGCCCGGGCCGGAGTTCAGCGGGCGGGCATAGGTGAAGCGGTTGGGATTGGCCTTCACATAGGCCAGGAACTCCTCGGCCGTCTTCGGCACCGTCTTGAGTTTGTCGGGCATGTACTCGAACAGCGGCCCGGAGGGCGAATAGACGACGGCGACGCCTTCGTTCTGGCCGAAATTGCGCTGCATCATCAGCGCCTGCTCGTGATAGGTGTCCTCCGCCTTCGGCAGGGCCGCCGTGTGCGATTTCCAGACGTCGACCCACAGCCCCTGCTGGATGCCGTCGGACATCGCGCCCGGCCCGGTCAGCACCATGTCGATGTCGACGCGGTTGGCATCCTGCTGAGCCTTGAGCTTGGCCGGCAATTCGGGCGAGGGCGCGCGCGAAAAATTCAGGCGCGAGATCAGCTTCGGATTGTCCTTGGCGAATTTCTCGATCGAACTCTGCGTCAGCTGCAGGTTTCCGGCGACGTCGATGATGTTGAGCATCACCGGGCTCGAAGGCATCGCGCCCTGTGCGAAGGCGCCGCTCGCATGCAGTGCCGCAAGGCTGGAAGCACCGGCGATCACGCCGCGCCGTGTCGGATTGGCCATGTCTCACTCCCTCTGTCCCGGTCGATTTTGCTGTGACCTTGGCATGTATACTAGTGCACAAGCAGCGGCGGGCAAGAGGTTGAAGCGTTAAAGTCCAGGAGCGTGAGATCGGGTTCCTGCCGATACTCGGGGCCGTCCATTGCTCGGGAGGGCGGCCAGTGAGACCGGGGAGATCGGCTGCCAGCCTTGCCGCACGTACGGGTGCCGCAGGATTCGACACGGGGACCCATCAGGGCTCCAGAGCTTGTGAGAACGTCTTCAGATACTTCATGCCGGTGTCGCACATGATCGTGACGATCGTGGCGTTCGGCCCGAGACGTTCGGCCAGCCGCAGGGCGGCAGCGACATTGGCGCCTGTCGAGGTGCCGCAGAACAGGCCTTCCTCGGCCGCCAGTCGAAACGCCGTCGCCCTGGCTTCCTCGGTCGAGACGCGCTCGATGTCGTCGGCGATGCCCTCATGCCAGAGCGGCACGATGTAGCCGGCGCCGATCCCGTCGATCTTGTGCGCGCCGGACGGTCCACCCGAAAGCACGGCCGATTCGGCCGGCTCGACGGCGACGAAACGGATGTGCCCGTCATGCTGGCGAAGTTTTTCGGAGATGCCGCGGAGCGCCGCCGCCGTTCCGACGCTCTGGACGAAGCCGTCCATGCGCCCTCCGGTCTGCTCCCAGATCTCGTCGGCGAGCTTCGCATAGGCCGCGAGCTGGTCGGTGTTCTCCATCTGGGCGGTGATGTAGGCACCCAGATTCTGCGCGATGCGATGAGCCTCGGCGATCATATTCTTCGTCAGTTTCTCGGTCTGTTTGCCGTTCTCGCTCGGCACGATCGTCAGCTTCGCGCCGAGAAGACGCATGTGGTCGAGCTTCTCCCTGGAGAAGGCGTCCGACGTCACGAGGTGAAGCGGATGCTTCTTGACCGCGCAGATCAGCGCCAGCGAGACGCCCGTGCTGCCGCCCGTATATTCGACGACCGCGCCGCCCGGCTTCAGGCGGCCGTCGGCTTCCGGCGCCTCGATCATGGCCAGCGCCATCCGGTCCTTCATGCTGCCGGTCGGGTTCCGGCTTTCCAGCTTGAGGAGGATGCGCGCGCCATTGGCTGGGACGACATTGCGCAAGGCGAGCAGCGGGGTGTTGCCGATCGTGTCGAGAATGGTCGCGGGGGCGTTGTTCATCGGGGGGGCTCGCGAGATTGCAGGGGATGACAGGGGGCGGCTCGTCAGCCCGACGGAAACGGCCGGGCGATCGGCATGGGCTGCGATCGAAAAATAGACCTGTGCCCAGCGGTGCACTATCGTCGTAAATGACAATCTTGGGATCATTTACGCCATGCGTCTGACGGTTCTCGCACTCGACGGGGTTTTCGATACCGGTCTGACCGTCTTGCTCGACACCTTCTCGACCGCCAACGAGCTGGCGGTCGCCCAGGGGATCGAGCGCCCATTGTTCGATGTGAAGCTCGTCGGGGTACGGCCCCAGATCCGAACCGCGATCGGCCTCGCCGCGACAGTCGAGGCGGCGGCTTCGGTGCGCAGGCCGGATTGGGTGATCGTGCCGGCCTTGAACGCCAAGCAGCCGGACCGGCTGGTCGATGCCTTGGGGCGGCCGGACGTCGTCGAGGGCCTCGCCCAGCTGCGCAGCTGGCACGCGGAGGGAGTGGGGATGGCAGGTGCCTGCATCGGCACGTTCCTGCTGGCGGAGGCCGGCCTGCTCGATGGCCGGGAGGCGACGACGACCTGGTCGCTCGCACCCTTGTTCCGCCGGCGCTATCCGGATGTGAGGCTGGACGATTCACGGATGGTCATCGCATCCGAGCGCATGATCACGGCTGGAGCCATGATGGGCCATCTCGATCTGGCGCTATGGCTCGTGCGCCAGGCGAGCCCTCAGATGGCTGCGCTCGTCGCGCGCTTCATGCTGATCGACCGGCGGTCCTCCCAGGCCCGCTATATCATCCCGGATCATCTCGCCCATGCCGACCCGCTGATCGAACGCTTCGAGCGCTGGGCTCGCGACAATCTCGCCTCCGGCTTCTCGCTTCAGGAGGCGGCGAACGCATTGGCGGTCAGCACCCGGACCTTGCAGCGTCGTACGGAAGCCGTGCTTGGAAAATCGCCGCTCGCCTTCTTCCAGGACATGCGGGTCGAGCGGGCCCAGCATCTCGTCTCGATCGGGCAGGATCTCGAGAAGATTGCTGGTGAGGTCGGCTATGCCGATTCCGCGACCTTGCGGACCCTGCTGCGGCGCCGGCTTGGTCGCGGTGTTCGGGAATTGCGGACCGAGCTGCGGTCGTAGAGCGTCGACGGCGAAGGCGGCTGGAGCATGCCGCGCGTCCGGTCGCGTGAAGGGGCGCGCCGGATGCGTCAGGTCGGGCGCTGTTCGAGCCATTCGAGCAGCAGCACGTAGCTGACGGCGAGCAGGACGGGGCCGACGAACAGGCCGAGCAGCCCCTCGGCGATCATGCCGCCGATGACCCCGAACAGGATGATCGGCATCGGGACTTCCAGGCCCCGGCCGAGCATCAGCGGCCTGAGAACATTGTCGCTGAGCCCGGCGACGACGTTCCAGATCAGGAAGATCACCGCTACCTGCGTCGCTTCGGTCAAGAAGACATAGGCGACGACCGGCAGAGTCAGCAGGATAAGCGGGATCTGGATGATGCCGAGCAGCAGGGCGACAAGCGTCAGCGGGCCGGCGGCCTGCAGGCCGATGGCGAAGAAGCCGAGGCCCAGCAGCAGCGACTGGACCAGGGCGACGCCGACCACGCCGAGGCCGACGCCGCGGATCGTCGCCGCGGTCAGGCTCGCCAGTCGCTCCGTCCGTTCCTGGCTTCCGGTGATGCGCAGCAGCACGCGACGGACCAAAGCAGCGGCATCCACGCCATAGGCGAGGAGCACGGCGGCAATCGCGAATGAAACGATGAACGATAATTCGCCGATCACCAGACGGCCCGCGAACGAACCCAGCCAGGCAAGCGGGCCGGTCAGCAGGTGGCCGTATTTTGCCAGGGCAGCGGGCAGGTTGGATGCGACGAGCGCCCAGTTCTCCGTCAATTTCGCGCCGATCACGGGCACGCCGCCGAGCCAGAGCGGTGGCGGCGGAAAGGTCAGATCCTGGCCCTGCAGGCTCGAGACCACCGAATAGAGCGACGTCGCGAGAGACGTCACCATGAGCGCCGTCGGTCCGAGCAACAGCGCGACGCCGAGCAGGCCGATCAACAAGGCCGATCCACGGTTGCTGAGCCGCGGCGCCAGATGGCGATGCAGCGGGTAGAGCATCACGGACAGGATCACCGACCAGATCAGGAGAAAGACGAACGGCAGGATGATGCGGGCACCGGCATAGGCCAGGATGGCGACGAGCCCGACGCGGATCGCGGTGTCGATGATCGTCGAGGCCGGGAGGGCCTGGCCGGTTTCCGGCGCCTTCCTGTCCATCGATCTGTCCCTTGGTCGGATACCTGCGCGAACCTGCGCTTCTACGGCGCCGCTCGGCCGGAATGGTCGTGGCCCGGTCTGCAAAAGTGTGAAGAGCAGGTTCTGCTCCGCGATTGCCGCGGAGCAGAAGTCTTCAGCGCCTGCCGGCCCGATTGACCGGGCCGCCGCGATTCATCGGGGTTCCAGGCCTCACGCCGACGCCGGGCGCGCCGACGCCGGGCGTCGCGACGGCGCGGGCGACCGGTCGTGGCGCCAGGGCCACGCCGGGTCTCGCGACGCAGCCGACGGGATAGCCGACATAAGTGCAGTAGACGACTGCACCGGCGTCTTCTGCGCTGATGCCGACGAATGCGATTGCCAATGCCGCCAATGTGATCGGGAGCTTCATGTCCACCTCCATCGACTGTCTTCGTGCAGGCAAGATGGGCGAGTGCTGGCGAAGTTTCTGACCCACGTCAGGCCGACACCCGTCATGGCTGGGTTCCGGCCCGGGGCATAGGCTCGGCCGCCCCATCGATGTCGCAGCCTAATTCAACTCCGGCGCTTTCGAAATGGCTCGATGCGTGGCGGGCGCGCCCCGATACCGTCTCGCCCGGCCCGATCTCGACCCGCCGGCCGCGCGCATGTCCCGGCCCAAGACCGCGCGGGCGGCGGCGGTCGATGATGAAGTTGTGGCCCCGAGGCTTGCGCGAGATCGCCGCCTCCATCGCCCGGTAGAGCAGGGCATCGTCGGCGGAAATGCGGATCGGGCGCGCAGATATTTGAGATTGGCGGTTTCGAAACTGCCTCAGACCCGCGCAATGTCGACAGCGTTCGCTGTGAACGCTACGTCATCGCAGGTCTGGTAATCGGGTGGGGGAATGCGCGAAATCGGAGCCGGCCTGGCTGGCGCGTTCATTCTGTTCTTTGCCCGCTTCATCACGGCGGTGCGCGGACGATGGGACGGTATCGCACCGACCGACGAGCAGCGGATCTATTTCGCCAACCATGCCAGCCATGGCGATTTCGTCCTGATCTGGACCGTGCTGCCGCGCCGCCTGCGTTTCGCGACCCGGCCGGTCGCAGGAAGCGATTATTGGCTGAAGAGCGGCCTTCGGCGCTTCATCGGCCGCGATGTCTTCAACGCCGTCCTGATCGATCGGAACCAAGCCACCCGAACGACTGATCCGATCGCCCAGATGACCGAAGCGCTCGACGCCGGTTCGTCCCTCATCGTGTTCCCGGAAGGGACGCGCAACACGACGGACGCGCCGCTGCTGCCGTTCAAGAGCGGGCTGTTCCATCTGGCGCAGGCCCGGCCGAACGCGGCGCTCGTTCCGGTCTGGATCGACAATCTCAACCGCGTCATGCCGAAAGGAGAGTTCGTGCCGGTCCCACTGGTCTGCACCGTCAGCTTCGGCGCTGCTCTCACCCTTTCCGAGGCCGAGACGAAGCAGGATTTCCTTACGCGGGCTGAAGCGGCGCTGCTCGCATTGTCACCGAAGGCCAGCGCACCATGACGATGCCGCATCCTGATCTTCTTGCCGTGCTGGCCGGCCTGCTCGGTGTGCTGATCGTGGCATCCGCGATCGGCTATGTGCTGCAGCGTCGGCTGTCGCCCGATGGCTCGAATGCCGTGGTCGAGAACCTGAACGATCGCATCCGCGCCTGGTGGATCATGATCGTGCTGATGGGGCTGGCGCTGATCGGCGGCAAGACCGGCGTGACGCTGCTCTTCGGCTTCTGCTCCTTCGCGGCCTTGCGCGAATTCATCACGCTGACCGACACCCGCCGCGCCGACCATTGGGCGCTCGCAGCCGGTTTCTTCGTCGTGCTGCCGGTGCAGTATTACCTGATCTGGATCGACTGGTACGGCCTCTATTCGATCTTCATCCCCGTCTACGCCTTCCTGCTGATGCCGATCATCGCCTCGCTGCGCGGCGACACCGAGCATTTCCTCGTGCGCATCGCCGAGGTGCAGTGGGCGCTGATGATCTGCGTCTTCTGCATCTCGCATGTGCCGGCGCTGCTCAGCCTCGACATCCCCGGTTTTCAGGGCCGCAACGTCCTGCTGATCGCCTTCCTCGTCATCGTCGTGCAGATCAGCGACGTGCTGCAGTACGTCTGGGGCAAGCTGCTCGGCCGCACCAAGATCGCGCCGAGGCTGTCGCCATCGAAGACGGTCGAGGGCTTCATCGGCGGCGCGCTCAGCGCGACGGCGGTCGGGGCGGCCCTGTCCTGGATGACGCCGTTCACGCCGCTGCAGGCGGCTTTCCTGGCGCTGGTCATCGTGCTGATGGGCTTCTTCGGCGGCCTCGTCATGTCGGCGATCAAGCGCGATCGCGGCATCAAGGACTGGGGCCATCTGATCGCCGGCCATGGCGGCTTCCTCGACCGACTCGATTCGGTGGTGTTCTCCGCCCCGATCTTTTTCCATCTCGTCCGCTATGGCTGGTCGGCGACATGAGCCCGCCGCTCGCCCGCCTGATGCGTAGCAGCATCGTCCATGTCGGCTTCGCCTTCCTCGCCATGGGCAGCTGGGCGGTTTTCGCCAATCGCGCCCACCCGATGCCGGCGCCGCTGCTCGCCGGGCTCATCCAGGGCACGCTGTCGGCGCTCATCACGCTGCTGCTGAAGCGCGGCATCGAGTATCTCGCCAGCCGCTTCTCCGGATTGACCGCGCTTCTGGCCCCGCCCCTGATCGCGGGGGCCGTCTCCGCGAGCCTGCTGACCCTTATTCACACGATCGGCGGCACGCCTGAAATCGTGAGGACGATCGCCGTGCCGCTCACCGTCGCGACCAGCTATGCGGCGCTCTACAATTTCTCGCTGTGGCGGAGCAGGGAGGCGAAGAACCATGGCGCAGAGTGACGATCGACGCCCGCTCGCGAGCCGCGACACCGGTTGGGCCCGGGGGATAGCGCGCCGGCTGAGCGCCAGCGGCATCACGCCGAACCAGATCTCGATGGCGAGCATGGCGATGGCGGCGGTCGCCGGCGCGGCCTTCTGGCTCGCGGGTAGCGCGGCTTCCGGACCGCGCGCTGCGCTGCTGCTCGCCGCGGCGCTGTTCTGCCAGCTCAGGCTGCTCTGCAATCTCTTCGACGGCATGGTCGCGATCGAGGGCGGCAAGCAGGAGGCCGACGGCCCGTTCTGGAATGAGTTTCCGGATCGGGTCGCCGATATCCTGATCCTCGCCGGCGTCGGCTATGGGATCGGAGTCCCGGCCCTGGGCTGGGCGGCGGCCGCTTTTGCCGTGCTGACCGCCTATACCCGTGAGCTCGGTCGCAATTGCGGGCTGCCGGCCGATTTTTCCGGCCCGATGGCCAAGCAGCACCGCATGGCGACCATCACCGCCGCGGCGCTCCTGTCGCTGCTCGAGCCGCTCTGGCGCGGCCAGAACGAGGTGCTGCTCATCGCGCTCGGGGTGATCGCGGTAGGGGCCGCGGTAACCGCTCTCAGGCGGGCGGCGAACATCGTGCGCGCATTGCGGGCTCGCTGAGTTCGCTTAGATCCACTAGTCGCTCAGCCGCCGGTCACGCTCATATGCCGGCCCACCGCGGCGCGCGGGCGGCGGCGGTCGATGACGAAGTCGTGACCCTTGGGCTTGCGCGAGATCGCCTCTTCCATCGCCCGGTAGAGCAGGGCGTCGTCGGCGGAGGCGCGGATCGGTGCGCGCAGATCCGCGGCATCCTCCTGTCCCAGGCACATGTAGAGCGTGCCGGTGCAGGTCAGGCGGACGCGGTTGCAGCTCTCGCAGAAATTATGGGTCATCGGCGTGATGAAGCCGACCAGCCCGCCGGTTTCCGCGACCTTGACGTAGCGGGCCGGCCCGCCGGTCCGGTAGGGATCGTCGACAAGCGTGTAGCGGTCCATCAGCCGGGCGCGCACCACCGAGAGCGGCAGGAACTGGTCGAGCCGCGCCGGCTCGATCTCGCCGAGCGGCATCACCTCGATCAGGGTCAGGTCCATGCCGAGCCCGTGGGCCCATTGCATCAGCCCCTCGATCTCGTCCTCGTTGACGCCCTTCAGCGCAACCGCGTTGATCTTGACGCGCAGACCCGCCGTCCGTGCTGCCTCGATGCCGGCCAAGACCTTCGAAAGGTCGCCCCAGCGCGTGATCTTGCGGAATTTCTCCGGATCGAGCGTATCGAGCGAGACGTTGACCCGTCGCACCCCGCAATCCGCCAGCTCCTGCGCATAGCGGGAAAGCTGCGAGCCGTTGGTGGTCAGCGTCAGCTCGTCGAGCGCGCCGGAGGTCAGGTGGCGCGAGAGCGAGCGGAACAGGTTCATGATCTCGCGTCGGACCAGCGGCTCGCCGCCGGTGATGCGCAGTTTCCGCGTGCCCCGCGAGACGAAGGCAGTGGCGACCCGGTCGATCTCTTCCAGCGTCAGGAGGTCGCGCTTCGGCAGGAAGGCCATGTCCTCCGACATGCAATAGACGCAGCGGAAATCGCAGCGATCCGTCACCGAGATGCGCAGATAGGAGATGTCGCGCCCGAACGGATCGACCAGCGGCGCACGCGTCAGCGGCATATGGGAATTGATCAGCACTCTGGTTTCGTCTCGCCAGCGTTTCCACCAAGCGCTGCTCGCACGTGCGTGGTGGCAGCCGCATCATTATAACAAGGAAAGAGATTGGCACCGGTACGGCCGGCGTCAATAGCTGCAAACGCCACATCACCTTGGTGAAAGACGAAGATGTCAGCCTGGCCGACCGAAATACGCCTGTCCAAGGACCGGCGGACCCTGCATGTCTCCTTCGAGGACGGGGAGAGCTTCGGCCTCTCCGCCGAGTTGCTGCGCGTCGAGAGCCCCTCGGCCGAGGTCCAGGGCCATGGCCCGACCCAGAAGCAGACCGTGCCCGGCAAGCGCGAGGTCGAAATCCTCAAGGTCGAGCCGGTCGGTCACTATGCCGTGCGCCTGACCTTCGACGACATGCACGACACCGGCATCTATGGCTGGGACTATCTGCGCGAGCTCGGCCGCGATGGCGAAGCCAAGCTCCAGGCCTATCTCGACGAGCTCGCGGCGAAGGGGCTCTCGCGGGAGCGGCTGCGGCGGGGCTGAGCCGCAGGCTCCATCAGAGGGAGGGCGCGGGGCCGAACATCTCCCGCATCCTGCCGAGATAATGCTCCTCCGAGGTCGACCAGCGCAGCTGCGCCAACAGCTTGCTGTCCGGGCCTGCCGGATAGCGCAACTGCGGCCCATCCTCCGTCGCAGCCCGGAACACGGCCTCCGCGACCTCCGCTTCGGTGCAGTAGGCGGTCGGATAATTCGCCATCTTGCCGAAGCAAGACTGGATGAAGGCGCCGTAATCCGCCGGCATCAGGCCCTGCATGCGCTGGGCGCCATTGGCGGTGAAGCTGGTGGTCGGAGCATAGCCGGGCTCGACCAGCCTCGCCTTGATGCCAAAACCCTCAAGCTCATAGGCGAGCGATTCCGTGAAGCCTTCGACGGCGCATTTGCTGGCGGCATAGACCGCGACCAGCGGCATGACCCCGATGGTGGTGCTCGAGGTGACGTTGACGATCCGCCCGCCACCTTGCCGGCGCATCTGCGGGATGATGGCCCGGCAGGTTGCGAAGACGCCGAAGGTGTTGGTCTCGAACACCTCGCGGATCGTCGCATCCGGCGTCGCTTCGACGATCGAGGCCATGCCGATCCCGGCATTGTTGACCAGCACGTCGATGGCGCCGAAGGCGGCGACCCCCTCGGCGATTGCCGCGTCGATGCTGCGCTGGTCCGTCACGTCGAGCGGAAGCACTTTCAGCCGCTCGGTGCGCGCGCCGAACAGGCCGGGATCGGGGCGTCGCATCGTCGCCAGCACGTTCCAGCCGCGGCTGAGGAAATGTTCGGCCGTCGCCTTGCCATAGCCTGACGAAGTGCCGGTGATGAGGACTGTCTCGGTCATTCAGATCTCCATTTTCTGCATCCCTTCAATAGACAGTGCCTCGCGACGATCTATAATCAGATCGCCAGAAAGAGTTATGGATCGTCCAGAATGGATCCGCTCAGCGAGATCGTCGCCCTGCTGCGCCCGCACACTGCGGTGTCTAAGCCGATCACCGGCCGCGGCGCCTGGGGCGTGCGCTATGCAGCCTATGGGCAGCCGGGCTTCGCGCTCGTGCTCGCCGGGCATTGCTGGCTCGCGCTCGGCGATGGCGCGCCGCTGCGGCTCGGTGAGGGCGATTTCCTGCTTCTGCCGGCGACGCCCGCCTTCTCGCTGTCCAGCGAGCCCGGCATGGCCTGCCGCCCGGCGGAGCCGTCGCACGAGGCCGTCAGGCATGGCGAGCGCGAGGGCGAGCCTGATTTCGCGATGCTCGGCGGCGCCTTCCAGATCGAGCCGGCCAATGCCGGGCTGCTGCTCGCGCTCCTCCCGGAGATGATCCATATCCGTGCGGCCGAAGGGCTGACCGGAAGGATGGCCGGCATCGCCGGGCTGATCAGGGAGGAGTGCGAGGCCGATCGGCCCGGTCGCGACATGATCCTGAGCCGCCTGCTTGAGGTTATGCTGGTCGAGTGCCTCCGAGCACGCGTCCCAGAGCAGGGCGAGTTGCCAGCCGGCCTTCTGGCAGGATTGGGCGAGCCGGCTCTCGCCAGGGTCCTGCGCGCCATTCACGCCGATGTCGCGGCGGGCTGGACGGTCGCCGGGCTCGCAAGCCTCGCCGGCATGTCGCGCTCGACCTTCGCGGCCCGGTTCACGGAGGCCGTCGGCTGCGCGCCGATCGACTATCTCATGCGCTGGCGTATGGCGCTCGCCCGCGACGCCCTCAGCCGGGGCGTCAGATCGCTCGACCGGCTGGCGGAAACCGTCGGCTACGACTCGGCCAGCGCCTTCAGCACGGCCTTTCGCAAGCGGGTCGGCTGCTCGCCGCGAGTCTTCGCGCGTCGGCACAGCACCGACGCGGCTCCTGTGCTGGAAGCAGAAGCGCCCGCTTGAGGCGCTTGGTCAGGGCGTCGCGGGAGTGGGGCAGTCCCGATCGCCGCAACAAAAAAGGCCGGCGCGAGGCCGGCCTTTCCGTAAGATGAGAGGGGGTGTCGCTCAGCGGGCGACGACGACCCGGGTGCCGACCTTGGCGCGCTCGTAGAGATCGATCACGTCGTCGTTCAGCATGCGGATGCAGCCCGAGGACACAGCCTGGCCGATCGTCTCCGGCTCGTTCGAGCCGTGGATGCGGTAAAGCGTCGAGCCGAGATAGAGCGCGCGGGCGCCCATCGGGTTCTCCGGGCCGCCCGGCATGAAGCGCGGCAGGTCGGGGCGGCGCTTCAGCATCTGCGCCGGCGGGGTCCAGGTCGGCCACTCGGTCTTGCGCGAGACAGTCTGCACGCCGGCCCAGTCGAAGCCGGGGCGGCCGACGCCGACGCCGTAGCGGACGGCCTTGCCATCGGGCAGCACGTAGTAGAGGCGGCGCTCGGCAGTGTTGATGACGATGGTGCCGGGGCGCTGATTGGTGGAATAGGAAACGATCTCACGCGGGATGGCGGTCGCCTGCGCCTTGGCCGGATCGACATACTGGATCAGCGGCTGGCGGGTCAGCGGGTCGATCTCGGCGACGGCGACGGTCGCGCTGGCCGAAAGGCACACGCCGGCGATCAGTGCCAGATTGAAGAAACGGGTCATTGTAGCCTCAAACAGGAAGTGAGCGGTGGCGCGGAGCGAAAGCTGACGCAAAAACGTCAACAATTCCCCAAGTTTCTGACAGCAACGCCTGTCTGGCGCAATCGATCGACATTCACATCGGCGCGACCCTCTCTCCTTTGGGCAGGTCCGTTGCGGCACTGCAACAGAGCCCAGCCGTTCGAGTTCCGCTTGGGGCGATCTGGGCGCTTTTCCGGCGAAAGCTGGGCAGCCGATCATGGAACCCCACACGCCGTCGCGCGTTCTGGTCGCGCCGCATGCTTCGCGGCGAAAACGAGGCCTGCCGACCATGATTCCCGACGACAATGAGGAACAGCGCATCATCAGGATCGCGCGCGCACTCTGCCGCTCGGCACGCATAGACCCGGATGCGGCGGTCGACGAGCGCACCCGTCCTCTGCTTCCCGCAGCGCACCGCGCCGACACCGAAATGCGGTCCGCCTGGATGGCGTTTCGTGATTCGGCCCGCGCTTTCGCGGCGCTTCATCCGCGCGAAATCGTGCGCAGCCTGTGATGGCTTTTCGGATTGTCGTTAACCGATCGTTCCCATAGAACTGCGGCGAGGGGCAATTTCCGATTGCAAGGCCGGGCGGGCTCTGTTCCGCTCCGGGATAAGCCGGGAAGCTCGCCATGTCAGCGCGCCAATTCAATGCCGGGCCCGAAGAGCTCGCCGCTCTGGGAAGCGTCTTTCACGAGGCGTGGCAGCGCGTCGCGCCGATCGACGGCCCCTTCGAGAACCCGCACCGCGAATGGCTCGCACGCCTGATACTCGGCCTGCACCGTTCCGGCCATTCCGGCGACATCACCCAGCTTGCGATCGAGCAGTTCCTGGCGACTGCGCCGCTGGCCGAGCGCGCGGCCGGCGCAGGAGATTCGGGAGCGCTTCCGGTGCGCAGCGCCCGGAACTGAGCGCCCCCGCTCGCGCGCTCTCGTCCCCCCTCCAACCCAGATCTCGGAGAAACCTGCCTTGCCGCGGGGGCCCGTAGGACGGGCAACCTTGCCGTAATCTTCGCCCGCAATCTGCACCGCGTCGACCCGGTCCGATGCCCGGACATGAGGGTCGCAAGGCAGATGCGTCGGCGGCGAGCGAGCCGCTGCAAGGAGTCTTCGATGAAACGTCTCATCCCGATGGTCGGCCTGCTGGCCCTGCTCGCAGTTCCCGCTATGGCGGCCGATCGTCGCGTGCCCGTCCAGCAATGGCAGCCGGCCTATTCCCAGCCGCGGACCTATAACTGGAACGGTGTCTATGTCGGTGCCCACGCCGGCGCCGCTTTCGACCGCTTCCAGGGCGTCGCCCGCAAGAGCCGCAACGAGGCCCTGTTCGGCGGCCAGATCGGCTACACCGTGCAGTCAGGCCGTCTCGTCACCGGTCTCGAGGCCGACATCTCGATAAACGGCATCGGCCAGGGCTCCAAGCGCACCGTCGGCACCAGTGCTGACATGCGCTACGTCAGTACCTTGAAGGCTCGCGCCGGCGTCGCCTTCGACCGCGTGCTGGTCTACGGCCTCGCCGGCGCCGCCTATGGCAGCCTGAAGGCCAGCAACGGCCCGATCTCGAAGGACAAGAGCAAGCTCGGCTATGTCGTCGGCGCCGGCGCCGAATACGGCATCACCGACAATCTCTCCGCCAAGATCGAGTACAACTACGTCTCGCTCGGCAAGCAGAACTTCCAGCTGGGTGCCGGCCGCACCCGCGTCGGTGTCAACGAGCATCTCATCAAGACCGGTCTGAACTACCGGTTCTGAGCCTCGAAATCCCGGGCCGGGAACCGGCCCGGACTACCTTGCGGTCCTGGATGCTCTTCTGCCGGCTTGCAGCGCAAGCCGATCTACGAAGAGGCTCTGTCCAGAAGCGAGCGGCCGGCTCACCGACCAGGTCGATGTGACCAGTTCGGCGCCGGCGCCTGCGGCCGTTCCCAGGCATGGATGGAGCGTGATGCGTCTGGATACATCGCCCCTATTCCGGCATCACGTTTCATCCGTGCACCCCTGATCTGATTCTCCCTCATGCGCGCCTTGATCGTCGAGGATGAGCCACAGCTGATGGCCTTCCTCTCTTCCCTTCTCACCAATGCCGGCCTCATCGCCGATCGCACGACGACGGTCGATGCGGCGCTCGCCGCCCTGCGCTCGACGCCCTTCGACATCGCCATCGTCGACCGGCGCCTGCCCGATGGCGACGGCCTTTCGATCGTCAAGGCGCTCAGCACGGCCGAGACGCGGCCGGCCTTCCTGGTTCTGACAGCCCGCGATGCCAAGGCCGACGTTATCGAGGGGCTGAACGGCGGCGCCGACGACTATCTCATCAAGCCCTTCGAGCCGGAGGAATTGCTGGCGCGGCTGCGGGTCATCATGCGCCGCCGCCATCCCAAACGCTCGCTGGTGATCACGGCGGGTAATCTCTCGCTCGATCTCGAGGGCCGCTGCGCGTCCGTCGATTCTGAGATGCTCGATCTGCGTCGACGCGAGACCTTGATCCTCGAGGCGCTGGTTCAGCGCGTCGGCCGGGTCGTCACCCGCGACGTCCTGATCGAGGCGGTCTACGGCTTCGACGATCTGATCGAATCCAACACGCTGGAGGCACAGATCTCGCGGCTGCGGCGCAAGCTCAGGGATGCCGGCGCCCGGGTCGAGATCACCTCGCTGCGCGGCATCGGCTACATGTTGCGGGTCTCCGAAGCGGTCGGCTGAGTTTGGATCTCGATCCGAGCCAGCCATCACACCAGGCAAGCCCCGCAGCGCCGCTCAACGTCGTAGCGGCCGGGATGGCGCTTTTGCCGGCGCAGAACGTATCAGCGCCTCAGGCACGCGTCTCCTGCGGCGGGAAGACGAGGCGCATCACGGTGCCGCCGCCCGGCCTGCCGAGAATGGTCAGCGTGCCGCCATGGGCGGCCATGATGTCGCGCACGATGGTCAGGCCGAGTCCGGCGCCGGTCGAGTTCGGCGACATCCGGTTGAACGGCTCGGTCATCTGCGGGCGGTCGGAAGCCGCGATGCCGATCCCGTCATCGGCGACCTCGATCACCGCGCCGTCGATCACCTTGACCATGATCGTCGACTTCGCCTTGGCATGGCGCAGCGCGTTGTCGACGAGATTGGCGATGGCCGCGCGTACCGTCGGTTCATTGGCCTCGATCAGCGCCCGCCGCTCGCCTTCCTCTTCCAGCGCGACATCGGCGCCATTGTCGAGAATCAGCGGCGCCAGGTCGGCCAGCACCGCGCGGGCGATCGCGTTTAGCTGAAGCGGTTCGAAGGGGAGCTCGCTGCTGTGCAGGCGGGCGAGCTGCAGCATCGACGAGACGATGGTGGTCAGCCGGCTGATATCGGTGGTGAGAGCCAGCCGCATCTGGTCGTTCGGCAGCGCGTCGACCCGGCCGCGCATCACGGTCAGCGGGGTGCGCAGCTCATGCGCGACATTGTTCATGAAGCGCCGCTGCGTCTCCATATTGCCGGCGATCTGGTCGAGCGCGGCGTTCAGCGCGGTCGTCAGCGGCATCAGCTCGGCCGGCGTCTCCTCGGTCGGCAGCAGGCCGCGCGGCGCCTTCGGGTCGATTCGGGCCGCGGCTTCCGCCGCGCTGTGCAGTCGCTCACTGATGTAGGAGACCGACATCGCGATGGCTCCTGCGATCAGCAGGCCGAAAACCACCGAGATCGCCAGCGCCGGCCAGGCGAGCGAGCGCAAGGAATAGCCGAGGATCCGATCCCAGCCCGGCAGTCCGCCGCCGGTGGCCACGATGAATCGGTTTCCGTCGTTCTCGACCACGTCGAAGGCGAGGGCGTTGTCTCCGCCGACCCGCATCTGTGCCGCGATGGTCGGCCCATCGAGCCTGATGTCGATCGGCAGGCCGGGCCGCAATTCTGGCGCATACTCGACGACCGAACGTCCGTCGGAGACCAGGTACCAGAGGCCGGGGCTGTCGCGCTCGATCTGGAGCAGGCCCGCGGTCTTCTCGACCTGCAAGGCGTTGCCGGCTGGCTGGCGCACGCTCTGCTGGATGATCTGGGAGGTGACGTCGTTGCGCAGGGCCGCCGGATCCTCGGTGATCAAGGCGAAGGCGATGACGGCGCCGATGAAGGCGGTGAGCAGGACGATGCCGAGAAGCGACAGGCGGATGGTGAGGGCGCGTGACAGCGATGTCATGACCGGTCGGCGCCACTATGCGGCAGAAGATGGAGGCCGGCCAAGGCCGGCAGCGCGGCCGGCCCGGGCCGAAGCAAGATCGAGGCGGCGTTGCGGGTCGTCACGGAACCTCGATCGGGCTATGGGTTGCGGAGCCGGGCACTCGCCCCTTCCGCCTTCTGCATGGACCGTATCGCCATTGCCGTTCAACTCTCTCCTGGAGCTGCCGGCCTGATGCCTGCGCTGCGTGTCCCCCGGAATTGGCCTGCGCTGTGTTGCCTGCTGGTTGCGCTGCTGGCTCTCGCTCCGGGCCTCGCGCCGGCGCAGGTTGCGGTGACGGATCGGGATGTCCGGGCCGGCCAGTTGCCGACGACTTCGCGGCAGGACATCTTCCGGCTGGTCGAGACGGTGTTCGACACCACCTCCAAGACGGTCAGTATCCCGATCGAACGCTCGCTCGCGCTCTTTGGCGAACCCAACGCCTATATCGTCGGCGGCGAGCTCAGCGGCTCCTTCGTGATCGGCGGGCGGCATGGCAGCGGCGAATTGCGTTTCTCGGATGGCGTCCCGGTTCCCGTGAGCTGGTCGGCGCTCTCCGTCGGCATCGGCCTCGGCGCCGATTACGGCCGGGTGATCATGCTGGTCTACGGTCTCGACCGGCGCGAGGATGTCTTCGGCACCTATGCCAGCATCGGCGGCAGCGCCCATTTCCTCGCCGGTGCCAATGCGACGATCCTGGCATCGCCGCGGGCCCGGATCGTGCTGATCTCCTCCGGGCTCGGCCTGCGCTTCTCCGGCGACCTCAGCCGCATCGTCATCGCGCCGAGCGAGGCGCCGCAACAGCTGCGTCCGCCCCGCAGGATCTGCGCCACGCCGGCCGACTGCGCGCCGCCCGGCCGCTGAAGAGCGCCGGACCGACCAGGGCAGGAAGGGCAAGCCGGGTCAGCGCCGCTCGAGAAGGCGGTGCGCCGTGGCGTGCAATTCGTCGAGCTGACTCGAAATATCGAGTGCGATCAGGCCCATTTCGCGCTCGTCGGCCGATCTGCGAACGAAGAGCGGCTCCGACCAGAGGATGCAGCCGCGGCCAAAGGGCAGGGCGATGCTGGCCCTGTCCCAATTGTCTAGGTCGAGGCGCGCGCTCGTTACCGCCGCGAACAGATAGATCGGCCGGCCCGTTGAGCGCGCGAGCTGGACCGCCCCCTTGCCGGCGATGCGCGCGACCTTCGGCACATCGGCGGTAAGCAGCAGGCTGGTTCCGTCGCGCAGCGCCTCGCGCATCTCGAAGAAGGCGGGAATGGCCCGCTTGGCCATGATCTTCGGGCGGCTCTGGGTGCCCGAGCCGCGGATGACGCGAAAGCCGGCTCGCTCCACCACCGAGGCCACCACGGTTCCGTCGAAGTGCAGCGAGGTCAGGACCGCGACTTGTGCTGCGCCGTCGAGCGCGGCGAGGCTCAGCATCTGCTGGCCGTGCCAGGTCAGAGCGATGAAGGGCTCGCGGCTGCGCTCCCAAGGCCTGGCGCCGGGGATCGCCGGCTTGAAGCGCGTCGTCCGCTGGACGAAGTCGAGATAGGCGTGCAGGGCGCGGCCGGCGAAGGCCGCAGAGGGTTGATTTCCGAATCGCATGATCCGAGCTCCACGGGAGATCCCGGCGGAGTGGTCGGCGTGTCGGCTTGCTGGAACATTGCCCGGCTGTGCGGCGGGGGCGGTTGGCTACGAAAAGTGGCCTTGCCCGACCGGGCGGTCGCTGCTTTCCGGCGCTATTGGATTTGGCAGACTCGGTTGGGTCGCGACGGATCGATCAGTCGTGCCACGGGAGCTCGGGCGCGCGGTCTGCCATCTCGACGAAGATGGCCAGCGAAGCCAGGCAGATGATTCCGAAATAGATCATGGGTCACTCGAGCGCCAACGCCGAAGGCGATCATGGGCGCCCTGCAGTAAATCTTCCGCTAATGCCTCACGGGCGTCGTCGCCGCCTCGGGCGCCAAGGCACCATGCTGAAACGAATCGCCGTCAGTGATTGTTCCCGGCCGAAGGCGTGTCTGGTCTGCGGCAACGTCGAGCTGGCCCGAGGCCGAACCAGTTCGGTGCCGCCAGCGCGGCAAATTCTATCGGCTTGGGAAGGTAATGGTGGGCGGCACAGGGATCGAACCTGTGACCCCTCCCGTGTGAAGGGAGTGCTCTACCGCTGAGCTAGCCGCCCGGACCGCGCTGTTCCTAGTGGGGCGCGGCTGCGCCGTCAAGAACGCTCAGCGAGTGCCGGTTCACCGCCGGTCAGCCGGCGCACCGCCTTCGGCAATTCGCTGAAGTGCTGGATCACCAGATCGGGCGACAGGCTCTCGATCGGCACGTCGGTGTAGCCGAAGGGCACGCAGATCACGGGCAGCCCGGCGGCGCGGGCGGTCGCGATATCGGTGTGCGAATCGCCGACCATCACCGCGCGCCGCGGATCGGCGCCGGCCTCGGCGATCGTCTGCGTCAGATGGCGCGGATCCGGCTTGAAGAACGGGAAGCTGTCGCGCCCGGCGATCGCCGCGAAGCGGTCGGTGATCGCGAAATGGTCGAGGATCAACCGCGTGTGCAGGATCGGCTTGTTGGTGCAGACGCCGAAGACGAAACCCTCTGCGGCGAGCGTGTCGAGCGCGCCGATGACGCCGTCATGGACGAAGCTGTTGGGCGCGACGGCTTCGGCGTAGATCGAAAGGAAATCCTCGAACAGCAGTTCGAGCTTCTCGGCTCCGAGCGGGCGGCCGCTGACCTTGAAACCGCGCTCGATCAGGGCGCGCGCGCCGGCACCGACCAGTTCGCGTGCCCGCTCGACCGGCAGGGCCGGCAGGCCCTCGCGCTCCAGGATGACGTTGAGCGTGCGCATGATGTCGGGCGCGGTTTCGGCGAGCGTGCCGTCGAGGTCGAAAACGACGATGGGAGGCAGGGACATGGCGATCTCTATGGCTGCGTTGCTCGGCTTAAAGGCCTTCGTCCCCAGCTTGGCAAGAGCCGGGCGGCGCCGCGCGTTTCCGCTCACATTGGCGTGCCCGGCAATTTGGCGGGCTCATCCCGGCTGGCCGGCATGGTAGTCTGCGGACGAATCGTCGGAAGGGTCGCAGTGGTGTCGAAGATCTCGGAAAATCCGAAGCGCAGGCTTGGCCGGGCGCTCTCGCTCGCCGGCTTCGTTGCGGCGTTCCTGGCGGCTCCCGCCCATGCGGCGCCGTTCGAATTCGCCCCGGCGCCGCAGACCGATCTCAACCGCGTCTATCGCGTCGACAAGGCGACCGGCGAAGTCGGCGCCTGCCAGTTCCAGCTCAAGGAGGGCGGCATCGGCGTCACCGCCTGCTTCCCGGCCGGCGAGGGGGCGGGCCCCCAGCCGCCGAGCGATTACGTTCTCGTGCCGTCGCGACATGAGCGCGAAGGCGGCATCTTCCGCGCCAATGTCCGCACCGGCGAAATGAGCATCTGCTACGTCTTCGACGATAAGGTGGTCTGCACGCCGCAGGCGAAATAGCAGGCGTTTTTGCCGGCTGGACGGTCTTCGCCGGGCGCCCATGCGCCTGATGCGGCCTTTTTGCTGTCGGCAAGCCCGGTGCGCGCATGCTAGAGCCCGGCATCCCCTCCGCAATGTCCGAGGCCTGCCATGCTAAAGCTCAACGACCCCGCGCTCCTTCGCTCGCAGTGCTATGTCGACGGCAGCTGGATCGGCGAGGGCGTCGATACGGTCGACAATCCCGCGACTGGCGAGGTTCTGGCCAAGGTGCCGCGCTTCGGCGCGAACGAGACGACAGCGGCGGTCGAGGCGGCTTCGCGCGCCTTCAAGCCCTGGGCCAAGAAGTCCGCCAAGGAGCGCTCGACGATCCTGCGCAAATGGTTCGAGCTGATCATGGCGAACCAGGAGGACCTGGCGCAGATCATGACGGCCGAGCAAGGCAAGCCGCTGTCCGAGGCGCGCGGCGAGGTCGCCTATGCCGCCTCCTTCGTCGAGTTCTACGCCGAGGAAGCCAAGCGCATCTATGGCGAGACGATTCCCTCGCCCTTCCCGAATTCGCGCATCATCGTGCAGAAGCAGCCGGTCGGCGTCTGCGCCGCGATCACGCCCTGGAATTTCCCGGCGGCGATGATCACCCGCAAATGTGCGCCCGGCCTTGCCGCAGGCTGCACCTTCGTGGTCAAGCCGGCGCCGGACACCCCGCTCACCGCGCTCGCCCTGGTCGAGCTCGCCGAGCGCGCCGGCTTCCCCAAGGGCGTGATCAACCTCGTCACCGGAGACGCCGCCGCGATCGGTGGCGTGATGACCTCGCATCCGACGGTGCGCTTCATCGGCTTCACCGGCTCGACCCCGGTCGGCAAGCTCCTGATGCAGCAGGCGGCTTCGACCGTGAAGAAGGTCGGGCTCGAGCTAGGCGGCAACGCGCCCTTCATCGTCTTCGACGATGCCGATGTCGACGCGGCCGTTCAGGGCGCGATCGCGGCCAAGTTCCGCAACATGGGCCAGACCTGCGTCTGCACCAACCGGCTCTTCGTCCAGGAGGGCATCCATGACGAGTTCGTGGCGAAGTTCGCCGGCGAAGTCGCCAAGATGAAGGTCGGCAACGGCGTCGAGGTCGGCGTGGTGCAGGGACCGCTGATCAATGCGCGCGCGGTCGAGAAGGTCGAGCGCCATGTCGCCGATGCGGTGGCGGGCGGGGCCAAGGTCGTGACCGGCGGCAAGCGCCATGCGCTTGGCCGCAGCTTCTACGAGCCGACCGTGCTGTCGGGTGTGACCACCAA
Source organism: Allobosea sp. GW823-FHT02B03 (assembly GCF_058797755.1). NCBI lineage: Bacteria > Pseudomonadati > Pseudomonadota > Alphaproteobacteria > Hyphomicrobiales > Alloboseaceae > Allobosea > Allobosea sp. GW823-FHT02B03. The sequence continues at coordinate 28,248 of NZ_JBXAJY010000005.1, forward strand.
GATGCTGGTGACGCGCGAGGAGACCTTCGGTCCGGTCGCGCCGGTCTACAGCTTCAAGAATGAGGACGAGGTCGTCGCGCTCGCCAACGACACACCCTTCGGCCTTGCCGCCTATTTCTACACCAGGGATCTCGGCCGCGCCTTCCGCGTTGCCGAAGAGCTGGAATACGGCATGGTCGGCATCAACTCGGCCATGCTCGGCACCGAGGTTGCGCCCTTCGGCGGCGTCAAGGAATCCGGCCTCGGCCGTGAAGGCTCGCTGCACGGCATCGATGAGTTCGTCGAGATGAAGTACATGCTCGTCGGCGGGCTCGGCGCATGAGCGACGATCTCAAGAAGGCTGCTGCCGAAGCGGCGCTGGCGCTGGTGCAGCCGGGCATGCGGCTTGGCCTCGGCACGGGTTCCACCGCCAAGCACTTCGTCGACGGCCTCGGTGCGAAGGTGGCCGCCGGGCTCGACGTACTCTGCGTCGCGACTTCGGAGGCGACGCAGGCGCAGGCGCTCGGTCTCGGCATCCCGATGTCGACGCTCGACGAGACGCCGGAGCTCGACCTCACCATCGACGGGGCCGACGAGATCGACGGCTTCCTGCGGCTGATCAAGGGCGGGGGCGCCGCCCTGCTGCGCGAGAAGATCGTCGCCGCCGCCTCGCAGCGGATGGTGGTGATCGCGGATGCCGGCAAGCAGGTCGCGACGCTCGGCCGTTTCCCGCTCCCGATCGAGGTCGTGCCCTTCGGCCTCGAGGCGACCCGGCGCGCGACCGCAGCCGCGATCGCCGCTGCCGGTGCGAGTGGCGATCTCGTTCTGCGCAAGCTGCCGGATGGATCGACGCTGCTGACCGATGGCGGTCATTTCATCCTGGATGCGCATCTCGGCAGCATAGCGAATCCCGAGCGGCTTGCGGCCTTGCTGAACCAGGTGCCCGGCGTGGTCGAGAGCGGCCTGTTCATCGGCCTGGCGACGGCCGCCTTCGTCGCGGGGCCGGCTGGCGTGCAGGTCTACGGGGACGTGGCGGCCAAGCGCGGCTGAAGCCGGATTCTCGCCACGTTGGCGCCCGCTTTCTCGGCAATGTCCCGACAATGAAGGCACGCAGCAAAAGTGGTTTCCACTTTGGCTGGACATGTTCTAAGAGCGGCCAACAGTGTGTCCGGCCACGATTTGCCGCCTCATGCGGCGGGTGCGGCCGGCGCCGCGATTCGATAAAGGGGAAACCTGCATGATCCGTCACAGCCTTGCCGGCGCGATCCTTTCGCTGGCGCTGCTTGCCGCGCCGGCGCTGGCGCAGCAGGCGCCGAGCCCCGAGCATCTGAAGGCAGCCCGCGACGTGGTCGTCTCCTCCGGCCTCGCCCAGTCCTTCGACTCGATCTACACCGAATTCGTCGCCGGCGTGCGCCAGAGCGTCGGCACGACGCGGCCCGAGCTGAAGAAGGACATCGACGAGATCCTTGCCAGCCTCAAGGACGATGCCGAGGCCAAGCGCAACGAGATCGTCGACACCTCTGCGCGCGCTTTCGCCGGCAAGATGACCGAGCCTGACCTGAAGGAAGTCGCGGCCTTCTTCAACTCGCCGGTCGGCCAGCGCTACAACACCTTCCGGCCTGAGGTCATCGATGAGATCTTCACGGTGATGCAGCCCTGGAGCGTTGCGACCAGCAATCTCCTCTATGACCGCTTCTATGCCGAGATGCGCAAGCGCGGCCACCAGCTCTGAGCGGCGTCACTGCCGCATGAGAGCCGCCGGTGCTCGCGCGCCGGCGGCTTTTTTCTTTTCTGCCGCCGCCTTCAGTTCACCGGCCCGTGACCGCCGATGTCCTCCATGGTCGGGTCGCTCGGGCGCACGCCCGTGGCGCGATTGACCATCACGGTGACCACCCAGAGCACGACGCCGATGCCGATCAGCACGCCGGCGATCTTGTACTGGACCGGGTCGCGACCGGTCCATGGCCCGGCGAAGAAGGCGCAGAACAGGGCGCCCGCCACCGGCAGGATCGTCGGGGTGCGGAAATGGTCGTGGTCGACCGGGTCCTTGCGCAGGATCAGCACGGCGATGTTGACGACCGTGAAGACGCAGAGCAGCAGCAGGGCCGTGGTGCCGCCGAGCGCAGGGACCTCGCCGACGAAGGTGATCAGCGCGAAGGCGAGCAGCGTCGTGAAGGCGATCGCGACATAGGGGCTGCGCCGGCTCGGGTGGACCTTGCCGAGCACCGGCGGCAGCACATGCTCGCGGCTCATGCCGTAGACCAGCCGGCTCGCCATCAGCATGTTGATCAGCGCGCTGTTGGCGACCGCGAACATGGTGATGAAGCCGAAGATCCAGATCGGGAAGTTCGGCGCGCCGGCCGCGACCACCTTGAGCAGCGGCGTCTCGCCCTCGCCGAGCTGCTCGGGCGAGACCAGGGTGATCGCCGAGATCGAGACCAGCACATAGATTACGCCGGTGATGACGAGGCCGGCGAGCAGCACCTTCGGGAAGATCCGCGTCGGCTCCTTGCATTCCTCGGCCATGTTGACCGAGTCCTCGAAACCGACCATCGCGAAGAAGGCGAGGGTGGTCGCGGCGATCACCGGCCAGAACATGCCGCCATCGCCGGCCGGCTTGAACTGCATCACCCGCGAGACGTCGCCCTGGCCGGCGGCGATCGCCCATAGCCCGACGAAGATCACGATTAGGAGGCCGGTCAGCTCGACGCAGGTCAGCACGACATTGGCCTTCACGCTCTCGCCGACGCCGCGGAAATTCACCGCCGCGACGATCGCCATGAAGCCCAGCCCGAGCAGTGTAATGCCGATGCCCCCGGAAAGGCCGAGCCCGAAGGCGCTCGACATGTTCGCCGCGAAGGCGCGCGAGGCGGTCGAGGCCGAGGTGATGCCCGAGCACATCACCGCGAAGGCGACGATGAAGGTGATGAAATGGACGCCGAAGGCCTTGTGCGCATAGAGCGCCGCGCCGGCGGCCCGCGGATATTTGGTGACCAGTTCGAGATAGCTGAACGCCGTGATCATCGCGACGATGAAGGCGATCAGGAAGGGTAGCCAGACCACGCCGCCGACCTGTTTGGCGACCTGCCCGGTCAGCGCGTAGATGCCGGTGCCGAGAATGTCGCCGACGATGAAGAGCAGCAGCAGCCACGGCCCCATCACGCGGTGCAGGCTGGGCTCGGCGGTTGCAGGCGGGGCGGCGGTGGGAGAAAGCGTTACGTCGCTCATGGTCGATCCTCGGTCGGGCCCACGCAGGGCCGGTGAAGATCGCAACACAGTCGCGCCGCATTTGTTCGAGCGCAACCGGCGTTTGCACGTACCGGTTGCGCGTCTGGCGTCAGTCCTCGGCGGCCTTGAACTTGTTCAGCCCCTTCATCACGAAGGGCGCGACCAGGGCGATGAAGGCGATGCCGAGCAGCGTCGCGGAGCCCGGATTCTCGAGCAGGATCATCGGATCGCCGAGGCTGATCTGCAAAGCGCGGCGCAGCTGCGCCTCGGCCATCGGCCCGAGGATCAGCCCGACCACCATCGGCGCGACCGGATAGTCGTAGCGGCGCATCAGATAGCCGAGATAGCCGAAGAGGAAGAGCATGCCGAGCTCGACCGGTGAGGGGTTGACGGCGAGCGTGCCCATGGTCGCGAAGACCAGGATGCCGGCATAGAGCCAGGGCTGCGGCACCGCCAGAAGCCGGACCCAGAGCCCGATCAGCGGCAGGTTCAGGATCACCAGCATGACGTTGGCGATGAACAGCGAGGCGATCAGGCCCCAGACCAGGTCCGGCTTCTCGGCAAAGAGCAGCGGGCCGGGGTTGAGCCCGTATTGCTGGAAGCCGGCGAGCATGATCGCCGCCGTCGCCGAGGTCGGCAGGCCGAGCGTCAGCAACGGCACGAGGGTGCCGGCGGCGGAGGCGTTGTTGGCGGCTTCCGGCCCGGCGACGCCTTCGATCGCGCCCTTGCCGAACTCCTCCGGGTATTTGCAGAGCTTCTTCTCGGTCGAATAGGACAGGAACGTCGGCACCTCGGCGCCGCCCGCCGGCAGTGCTCCGATCGGGAAGCCATAGGCGGTGCCGCGCAGCCAGGGCGCCCAGGAGCGCTTCCAGTCCTGCTTGTTCATCCACAGTGAGCCCTTGATCGGAATGATCTCTTCGGGCTCGCGCCAGCGCTTGGAGGCGACGTAGAAGGCCTCGCCGACCGCGAACAGGCCGACCGCCAGCGTCGTCACTTCAACGCCGTTGAGCAGTTCCGGCACGCCGAAGGTCAGGCGGGCCTGGCCGGTCAGCTTGTCGATGCCGATCAGCCCGAGCAGCATGCCGAGGAACAGGCTCGTCAGGCCGCGCAGCGGCGAGTCGCCGAAGGTCGCCGAGACCGTGACGAAGGCGACGATCATCAGGGCGAAATAGTCCCAGGGCCCGAACTTGATCGCGAGCTCGACCAGCCAGGGCGCCAGGAAGGCGAGGCCGATCGTCGCGATCAGCCCGGCGACGAAGGAGCCGATCGCCGCCGTCGCCAGCGCCGGCCCGCCGCGCCCGGCCTTGGCCATTTTGGAGCCTTCCAGCGCTGTCGCCAGCGAGGCGCTCTCGCCGGGTGCATTGAGCAGGATGGCGGTGGTCGAGCCGCCATACATGCCGCCATAGTAGATGCCGGCGAACATGATCAGCGAGCCGGCCGGATCGAGCTTGAAGGTCACCGGCAGCAGCAGGGCGACCGTCAGCGCCGGGCCGATGCCGGGTAGCACGCCCACGGCCGTGCCGAGGAAGACGCCGATCAGGCAGAACAGCAGCTTGGAGGGCTCGAAGGCGACGGAGAAGCCGTTGGCGAGCGCGAGCAGGGTTTCCATCTTGGCGCGCCTTTCAGCCGAGGAGACGTTCGAGCGGCCCGGCCGGCAGCGACAGGGTCAGGAGCTTGAGGAAGAGCAGGTAGATCGAGGCGCCCATGACGAAGCCGATCGCGATGTCGGCGGGCAGCGCATCGCGGCCGAAGCCGCGGGCCGCGCAGGCGAACAGGATCGCGGTCGCGATGATGAAGCCGCCGCCGAGCGCGATGCAGGCGATCAGCCCGACGAGCCCGCCGCCGATCCAGAGCAGCGCCCGCACATCGGCCGGCTCAGGCTTCGGCAGGCCTTCCTTGAAGGCGACGACGAGATGCGCGAGGCCGAGCACGACGAGCCCGGCGCAGACGACATAGGGCATCGCGGTCGGGCCGACGCCGTAATTGGAGGTGATCGTCTGGCGCGAGGCGTCGAAGGCGACGATCGCCGCCGCGGCCAGGAGGAGGAGCCCGACGACGAGGGCAGGGCGGTCGATGGTTCGGGACATGGGCTTTGCCGTCGAGCGTGTGCGAAAAGGGAAGAGTGCGGGCGGCCGCTGGGCCGCCCGCTTGTGTCAGATGGCCTTACTTCACCAGGCCGACATCGCGCATGACCTTCTCGACGCGCACGGTCTCGGCCTTCAGGAAGGCGTCGAACTCGGCGCTGGCGAGATAGGCGTCGTCCCAGCCGCGAGCCTTCAGGATCTCGGCCCACTCCTTCGACTTCACCATCTTGTCGATGGCGCCGGAAAGCGTGCTCTTCTGCGCGTCCGTCAGGCCCGGAGGCGCGACGACCGAACGCCAGTTGAGCAGCTCGACATCGACGCCGCCCTCCTTCAGGGTCGGCGCGTCCGGCGCGTTCTCCAGGCGCTTGCTGGAGCTGACGCCGACGACACGCAGCTTGCCTGCCTTGATCTGGCCCTCGAACTCGCCATAGCCGGAGATGCCGGCGGTGACCCGGCCGCCGAGCATGGCGGCCAGCGCCTCGCCGCCACCCGAGAACGGGATGTAGTTGATCTTCTTGGCGTCGCCGCCGGCCGCGTCGGTGAACAGCGCGGCGAGGATGTGGTCGGCGCCGCCGGCCGAGCCGCCGGCCCAGGTTACCTTCGCCGGATCGGCCTTGACGCGCTCGGCGAGGTCCTTGGCGGTCTTGATCGGCGAGTCGGCGGGAACGACGATGACCAGCGCCTCGGCGGTCAGGCGCGCGATCGGGGTCGCCTGCGAGAGGTTGACCGGCGACTTGTTGAGCAGGATCGCGCCGACCATCACGAAGCCGTTGACCATCAGCTGGTGGCCGTCGCCCTTGGCGCCGATCAGCTGGGCGAGGCCGATCGTGCCGCCCGCGCCGGTGACATTGGTCACCTGGACGCTCTTGGCGATGCCCGACGCGGTCAGGGCCTGCTGCATGGAGCGGGCCGTCCCGTCCCAGCCGCCGCCGGGGGCGGCCGGAGCCATGATCTTCAGCTCGAGCTGGGCGAAGGCTGCCGTCGTCAGGCCTGCGAGCGCGACCGCCGTGACGGCGCCGCGCTTGAGAATGGTTGTCAGCATGTTCTACCTCCCGCGCGCGGCCGTTCCGCGCAATATGTTGTAGGCGCCTGCCTGTGACATTGCGCCGCCCGCCCGGTCAATTGCGCCTGATTGATCAATCTTAAGTCAAGGTCTTTCGCTGGTGCCAGACTTCCCCCTGTTGCCGGCTCCGGCGATCGCGTAAGAGCAGGCCGATGTTCGCACCTGCTTCTTCCCCTGCGATGGACAGCCGCATGGCTGCCGCCGCCGCCGCGATCGGCCACGGGCTGCTGGCCGCCATTCCCCTCGCAATGTGGGCTGCGACGCGTTCCGCGCCGCTGTTTCTGTGCCTGGCCGCACTCGCTTTCCTGGTCGCCGGCCTCGCCGCGGATGGCGGTATGCAGATGCGTGCGCGCGCGCGCAAACTCTTGTCGTCGCCGCTCGCCATTCTGTTGTTGGTGTTCGCCCTCTGGGCTTTGGCCAGCACGAGCTGGAGCCACCAGCCCCTGGGCGGCCTGCGGATGTGGGGTGAGTTCATGCTGCCGCCGGCTGCCGGGCTGGTGATCGCCGCGAGCGGCGCCTTCGCGCCGTCCCGGCGGTTCCTGCGCGTGCTCGCCGTCACGGTGATCCTGGCAAGCTGCCTGCTCTTCTACGAGTTCCTCACCGAGTTCGCGGTGCGCAAATGGCTCGCTCTCGACCGGCGCCAGGAGAGCTTCTATTTCAACCGCGCCGCCCTCACGCCCCTGATCCTGGCAGTGCCGGTGATCTACCGGCTCTGGCGTGAAGGGGGTGGGTTCGATCGCGCGCTCGCCGGCCTGGTCGGGCTCGTCGTGACAGTCCTGGTCTTCGTGTCGGACAGCGAAGCGGCCAAGCTCGGGCTCGTCGTGATGCTCGTCGCGCGGCTCGCCTTCGCCGCTGCGCCGCGCCTGATCCTGGCGGCGACCGGTGCCGCCTTCCTCGCGACCATGGCGCTAGCTCCCGCGATCGGGCCAGTGCTCGAGGCGCAGATGCCGACCGCGCTGCGCAGCAAGCTCCATCCGTCGCACGAGGTCCGCATCGACATCTGGGAGACTTTCGGCGAGGCGGCGATGCTGCGGCCGATTCTCGGTTACGGTTTCAACGCTGCCGCAACACTGGACCGAAATCCGGTGGCGCAGGGCATCTCCGAGCCGCGCCGGGCGCTGCTCCCGGTTGGCCACCCCCATAGCGCGCCGCTGCAGACCTGGGTTGATACCGGCCTGGTCGGAGCGGCCCTGCTCGCCGCAGCCGGGCTGCTGCTGCTTGCTCGGCTAAGGCCCCTGCCACCGGCGCGGGCCGCGTTGCCGACGGCCTTCTTCGCCGGCTGCTTCGCGATCGTCGTGGTCGCCCATGGCGCCTGGCAAGGCTGGTGGATCGCCATTCTGACCATGGCGGCGCTGCTGTTCTGCGCACCCCCTGGGGACGCGCAAAATCTCGAGGACAGGTCATGAGCGAGTTCGACGTCGACCTTTTCGTCATCGGCGCCGGCTCCGGCGGCACCCGCGCGGCCCGCATCTCGGCCGGCCATGGCGCCAGCGTCGCGATCGCGGAAGAGGACAGGATCGGCGGGACCTGCGTGATTCGCGGCTGCGTGCCGAAGAAGCTCTTCGTCTATGCCAGCCGCTTCGCCGACGAGTTCGAGGATGCCGCAGGCTTCGGCTGGAAACTCGGCAAGCCGGAATTCGACTGGCCGACCCTGCGCGATGCCGTCGCCAACGAGGTCGGCCGGCTCTCCGGGCTCTATCGCAAGGGGCTCGAGGCGGCGCTGGTCCAGATCCACGAGGAGCGCGCGGTCATCGAGGACGCGCACACCGTGCGGCTGCAGCGCAGCGGCAAGCCGGTGAGAGCGCGCCATATCCTCGTCGCTACCGGCGGCTACCCGGCCTTCGATCCGCCGATCCCGGGTGGCGAATACGGCATCTCCTCGAACGAGGTCTTCCATCTGCCGGAGCTGCCCCGCCGCATGCTGGTCGTCGGCGGCGGCTATATTGCGCTCGAATTCGCCAGCCTGTTCGCGCGGCTCGGCGTCGCCGTCACCGTGCTGCATCGCGGCGACAACGTGCTGCGCGGTTTCGACGAGGATGTGCGCACGCGCCTGCGCGAGGCGCTCGCTCATGCCGGGATCGCGCTGCGCCTCGGCTGCACGGTCGACCGGATCGAGCTGCTGCCTGACGGCACGCGCCGGGCCCATTGCGCCAAGGGCGAACCGATCGACGCCGACGTCATCCTCGTCGCGACCGGTCGCCGTCCCAACACGGCCGGGCTCGGGCTGGAAACGGCCGGCGTCAAGCTCGGACCGGTCGGCCAGGTCATGGTCGACGAGAATTCGGCCTCGAGCGTGCCGTCGATCCATGCGGTCGGCGACGTCACCAACCGGATCAACCTGACCCCGGTCGCGATCCGCGAGGGCCACGCCTTCGCCGACTCGACCTTCGGCAACAAGCCATGGACGACCGACCACAGCATCGTCGCCTCGGCCGTGTTCACCACGCCCGAGATCGGCACGGTCGGGCTGACCGAGCAGCAGGCTGTCGCCGCCGGCTATGAGCTGCGCGTCTTCGAGACCGGCTTCCGGCCGATGAAGGCGACGATCTCGGGCCGTCACGAGCGCATCTACATGAAGCTCGTTGTCGATGCGAAGACCGACAGGATGCTGGGCGTCCACATCCTCGGCCATGATGCCGGCGAGATCATCCAGGCCGTTGCCATCGCCGTGACCATGGGGGCGACCAAGGCGGATTTCGACCGCACCATCGCCCTGCATCCGAGTGCCGCTGAAGAGCTCGTCACCATGCGCACGGCCCGCAAGAGCGCTCTCTGAGGACCGGCTCGAAGCCAGCGGGAGCCTCATCCTTCGAGATGTCGGCTCCCTGCCGCGGGACGAGCGCTGGGCGGTACGCGCGGCGTCACGGCTCGCGGTCAGAGCGCCGGCTGTCATAAAGCAGGCTTGCGTCGTTCAGGCCGATGTCGCGGCTGATATGCGCGCTCAGCCCATCCGGCTCGAAGCGCTCGTCGAGCGCGACCTTGCGCCCCTGCGCGTGCCCCAGGAACCGGGCCCAGCGCAGCCACAGGGCCGGCATAAGGCTGACATATCCGTTTTTTCTGCTAATCTCGGCCGTCATCGTTCGGCTCCCGGGAAAGTCGTGCTTTCGTTAGGGAATGCCGATCGAGGGCGCCGCGGACAAACCGGTTTTCACGCCCGACACATAAGGACAGCTGATGTCTGATCTGGCGATCGGCTTGCCGCCGCTGAGTGCCGTGCGGGCCTTCGAGGCCGCGGTGCGGCATGGCAGCTTCACCCTTGCCGCGGCTGAGCTCGGCATGACGCAGGCCGCGGTGAGCTATCAGATCAAGCTGCTGGAGGAGCGGCTCGGGGCGCCGCTGTTCCGACGCCGGCCGCGCGGCGTCGTCCTGACCGAGATCGGCGAAAGGCTGGGAGATGCGGTTACCGACGCGTTCGATGGCCTGCGCGGCGCCTTCGCCGCGCTCACCGAGACAGCCGAAGGAGTGCTTTCGGTACAGGCGCTGCCGACGTTCGCGGCCAACTGGCTGGCCCCGCGGCTCGGCCTGTTCCAATGCGCCAATCCCAGTCTCGCCATCCGGCTGGTTCCTCAGGTGAGCCAGCGCCAGCCGGAGGTCGACGATTGCGACGTCGTCATCCGGCGCGGTAGCGGGCAATGGCCGAGGCTGGAGGCGCACTGGCTGATGACCAATGAGTACACTCCGCTCTGTGGTCCAGGGCTGTTCCGGCATCTAGGCCGTGCCGCGCAGCCCGCAGATCTCGTGGCGGTGCCGCATTTCGGCTGCCCGAAGGCCTGGGCCGGCTGGTTTGCCGCGGCAGGGGCTCCGACGGCTGATACGGCTTCCGAAGCGCGGATCGATCTCGTCGTGCAGCAGTTCGAGGTGACCGCAGCGCTGGCCGGAAACGGGGCGGTGATGGCGCAGCCGGCCTTCTTCCGGCGAGAGCTGAACCAGGGCGTGCTGGTCCAGCCCTTCGACGTGATGCTGCGCGATGGACAGGACTACTGGCTGACCTATCCGACGAGGCGCCGCAACTCCCGCAAGATCCGCCTGTTCCGCGACTGGGTGCTCAAGGAAGCGCGCGAGGGCTGAGCCGGCCGCGCGCAGGCCTTCCGCTCAAACCGCCTTGCCGAGATAGGCGGTCGCGTCGATCTCGACGAGGCAGTCGGGCGAACCCAGGCCGTTGACGATGCAGGAGACGCGGTGCGGTGGCTCCTCCGCGAAGTTCGCGAAGTAGACCTCGTTCATCGGCTCCCAATAGGCCCGGTCGGTGACGTAGACCGTGCACTTGACGACGTCCTTCAGGCTCGCCCCGGCCTCTTCGAGCAGGGCCTTGATGTTGTCGATGCACTGCTGCGTCTGCCGCCTCGCATCGCCGGTCGCGTAGTTCCCCTGCAGGTCCGCGCCGACGCAGCAGACGAACATGAAGTCGCCGGCGATCGTCGCCTGGGCGAAGGGCAGCCGGCTCTTGTAGACGCGGTCGGAGGAAACGCTGCGCTTGGGCATGGTCGGTCGTCCTGTTCTGGCGTGGAGCTGGTTGGATCGATGCTTGAATGGGTTGAATCAGTCTTTCAGGCACCTGAATCGCGATTTCAGCCGATGGCACCAAGAGCCTGACATATCTCGGTCTTTCACACGCCTGGCGCAGATGTTGCCGGGTGTTGCTTGCCGTAACGGTGGTCAGCGGCCACTTGCGGGTGTATAGGCCGCCCTTCGCGCTTCAGAAGAGGTTAACGCAGGCGCGATTTGTGAAATCAGGAGCACTATGATGTCCGAGCGGTGGACGCCCGAGAGCTGGAGGGCAAAGCCCGTCCAGCAGATGCCGGATTATCCGGACCAGGCAGCCTTGAAGGCGGTTGAGCAGCAGCTCGCCGGCTTTCCGCCGCTCGTTTTTGCAGGCGAGGCGCGCAAGCTCAAACGGGCGTTGAGCAAGGTCGCTGCCGGTGAGGCCTTCCTCCTCCAGGGCGGCGACTGCGCCGAGAGCTTCGGCGAACATTCCGCCGACAACATCCGCGACTTCTTCCGGCTGTTCCTGCAGATGGCGGTGGTCCTGACCTTCGCCGGCGGCTCGCCGGTGGTGAAGGTCGGCCGCATCGCCGGCCAGTTCGCCAAGCCGCGCTCGGCTCCGACCGAGACGATCGGCGGCGTCGAGCTGCCGAGCTATAAGGGCGACATCATCAACGACAACGAGTTCACGGCCGAGTCCCGGATCCCGGACCCGCGCCGTCAGCTCGAGGCCTATCGCCAGTCGGCGGCGACGCTGAACCTGATCCGCGCCTTCGCGACCGGCGGCTACGCCAATCTCGACAATGCGCATCGCTGGATGCTCGGCTTCGTCAAGGACAGCCCGCAGTCGGGCCGTTATCAGGAAGTCGCGGGGCGCATCACCGAGGCGCTCGACTTCATGCGCGCCATCGGCATCGATCCCGAGACGCATCCCGAGATGCGCACGACGGATTTCTACACCAGCCACGAGGCGCTGCTGCTCGGCTACGAGCAGGCGATGACGCGCACGGACTCGACCACCGGCGAGTGGTACGACACCTCCGGCCATATGGTCTGGATCGGCGACCGTACGCGCCAGCTCGACCACGCCCATGTCGAGTTCTTCCGCGGTATCCGTAACCCGATCGGCCTGAAATGCGGCCCGTCGCTGAAGCCGGACGAGCTGCTCAAGCTGATCGACGCGCTCGATCCGCAGAATCAGCCGGGCCGCCTGACGCTGATCGCCCGCTTCGGCGCCGACAAGGTCTTCGATCATCTGCCGGCTTTGGTGCGCGCCACCAAGCGGGAAGGCCGCAATGTCGTCTGGTCGTGCGATCCGATGCACGGCAACACCGTTAAGGCGGCGAGCGGCTACAAGACCCGGCCCTTCGACCTGATCCTGACCGAGGTGAAGAACTTCTTCGCCGTCCACCAAGCCGAGGGCACGCATGCCGGCGGCATCCATCTCGAGATGACCGGCAAGAACGTCACCGAATGCACCGGCGGCGCGCGCGGCATGACCGACGCCGATCTCAACGACCGCTACCACACGGTCTGCGATCCGCGTCTCAATGCCGAGCAGGCGCTGGAGATGGCCTTCCTTGTCGCCGAGCTCGTCAAGCGTGAGCGGGCAGGGCGGGCGAGGCCCGAGGTCGAGGCTGCGGAGTAGCCCGCGAACTTCCTCGCCAACGAAACAGGGCCGCAGCGTTGCTGCGGCCCTTCTTGTTCAAGCTGTGCCTTGAAGATCAGAACTTCAGGCCGGCGCCGACGCGCGCCGAGTCGACGATCGCATCGACGCCCTTGTAGCTCGCGAAGTAGATGCGGGTGAATTCCGCACGCAGGAGCAGGTTCTCGGCGAGCAGGGCTTCAAGGCCGCCGCCGACGGCGAAGCCGGGCACGTAGCCGGAAGAAATGACGCTCGCTTCCGAGCTGCCGGAAGCATCCGGGCGCGCGATCCGGCCGGGACCAGCATAGGTCGTGCGCGTCACTGTTCCCGTGGGACCGGTTACCGTGTTGAAGAATCCGAAGTTCTCGCCGGTCGTGTGGCTCTGGCGCATGCGGCCATTGGTGCTGATGCGCCCGACCGCAAGGCCGATGTTCGCGAAGGGCATGAAGTTGCCGAAGGCATAGCCCGCGCGTGCCTTGAAGATCGCAAGGTCGTCGATCTTGGTGGCCGAATGCCCGTCTACGGTCACTGCTGTCTGTGTATTGACCGGCTCGACATTCGGCGCCGCAGGGATCGTAGTGGGGAAGAGGTTGGTGTAAATGCGCGAGACGCTGCCGCGTTGGTCCGTCTGGATGTTCGTTCGGATGTATTCGGCCTCGATGCCAAGGATAGTATCACCGAACTGAAAATTATAGCCGATAAACCCGCCGAAGTTCATCTTGTCGTTGCTCGCCTTGCCGAAGCGCAAGAGGTCCACGGCAGCATCTTTGATGAGCAGGTTTCCAAAAGCCTGATGTGCCAGGGCGTCCGACTGCTTGAAGGCGTCGAACTGCCCGCTGACGTAGCCCGCAGTGCCGCCGACATAGAAGCCGGACCAGTTGGCGGTTCCGGAGAGGAAATCCGGCGGCGGCGGCGTGTCCGAGATCTGAGAGCCGCGGAGTACGGGATAGTCCGCCGCATGGGCCTGCATGGCGGTCAGCGACATTCCGAGCGCCGCAACACCCAGCGCCGATGCAACGGAACGGATATGCATCTTGATCTCCCCCGGGCACGGCCGAGATGGCCCTTTTCGCATTGCCCGAGCGATATTCATCCAATGGTAACCCTAATACCGGGTTAACGTTGCGAGATTCAGCGCGGTTACGAGCTGGGCTCTCAGGCCGCATCGACGACTCAGGAGGCTGGCCGCTAACCAGACCGCCGGAAAGCCGGCGTGGCCGGCCTTGTGAGTTCGGGAACGAGACAATGCTACGTCACATCGTGTTCTTCACGGCAAAGGACCCCGCGAAGCGCGAAACGATCCTCCATGCGCTCCGCCGCCTCGGCGAAATTCCGCATTCGCTCGCCTTCGAGGTCGTCGCCAACGGCAAGATCGACCCCTACGGCAACGACATCGATATCGTCGTCTATGGCGAGTTCGCCGACGAGGCGGCGCTTGCCGCCTACAAGGCGCATCCGATCTATGACGAGACCACCCGGCTGGTCCGTCCGATGCGCGAGTTGCGCTACTCGGCCGATTTCCGTTCGACATTGAGCTGAGTTGCGGCCCGGCGAGCCCGGGTGGAGGGGAGGGCAGGCAGCGCTCAAACGCAGACCCGCACGCACGTGCTGCCGTTGCCGCTCTATCGTCCGCAGGCTAAATCCGGGTCATGACCGCGACCTCCTTCCGCCTGGCCCTGGCCCAGCTCAACCCGACCGTCGGCGACGTCGCCGGCAATGCCGAGAAGGTCCGAGCCGCAAGGCGGGACGCGGCTGCGCTCGGGGCCGACCTGGTGATGTTCTCGGAACTCTTCCTCTCGGCCTATCCGCCGGAGGATCTGGTGCTGAAGCCGGCTTTCCAGGACGCCTGCCGCAAGGCCTGCGAGGAGCTGGCGCGCGAGACCGCCGATGGCGGCCCGGCCCTGCTCCTCGGCCTGCCCTGGCTCGAGGACGGCAAGCTCTACAACGCCTATGCGCTGCTCGACGGCGGCCTGATCCAGTCGGTGCGCTTCAAGGTCGATCTGCCGAATTACGGCGTCTTCGATGAGAAGCGGGTGTTCGAGCCCGGCCCGCTGCCCGGGCCGGTGGTCTTCCGCAACCATATCCGCCTGGGCATCCCGATCTGCGAGGACATCTGGAGCGACGAGGTCGTCGAGTGCATCGCCGAGACCGGCGGCGAGATCCTGCTGGTGCCGAACGGCTCGCCCTTCCGCCGCAGCGTGATCGAGGAAAGGCTCAACGTCGCCGTCGCCCGCGTCGTCGAGAGCGGCCTGCCAATGGTCTATCTCAATCAGCTCGGCGGCCAGGACGAACTCGTCTTCGAAGGCGCCTCCTTCGTTCTCAATGCCGACCGCAGCTTCGCCCATCAGTTGCCGGCCTTCCGCGAGGCGCTGGTGGTGACGCAGTGGGCGCGCACGCCTGAGGGCTGGCACTGCCTGCCCGGCGAGGTCGCCGCTGTGGAGAGCGGCGACGAGGCCGACTATTCGGCCTGCGTCCTCGGCTTGCGCGATTATGTCGAGAAGAACCGCTTCCCCGGTGTCGTGCTTGGCCTCTCCGGCGGTATCGATTCCGCCATCTGCGCGGCGATGGCGGTCGATGCACTCGGCGCGGAGCGCGTGCGCTGTGTGATGATGCCCTATCGCTTCACCTCGCAGGAGAGCCTCGACGACGCCAAGGCCTGCGCCGATGCGCTCGGCGTGGCTTATGAGATCGTGCCGATCGCCGAGCCGGTCGAGGGTTTCGAGAGCGCGCTGTCCGAACTCTTCGCCGGCACCAATCGCGGCATCACCGAGGAGAATCTGCAGAGTAGGGTGCGCGGCACGCTGCTGATGTCGATTTCCAACAAGTTCGGGCCGATGGTGGTGACCACCGGCAACAAGTCCGAGATGTCCTGCGGCTATGCCACGCTCTATGGCGACATGAACGGTGGCTACAACCCGATCAAGGATCTCTACAAGACCGAGGTGTTCCGCCTCTCCGCGCTGCGCAACCGCTGGAAGCCGGTCGGCGCGCTCGGGCCGGACGGTGAGGTGATCCCTGAAAACATCATCGTCAAGCCGCCATCGGCCGAACTGCGCGACAACCAGAAGGATCAGGATTCGCTGCCGCCCTACGAGGTGCTCGACGATATCCTCGCCTGCCTGATCGAGCACGAGATGCGGCTGTCCGATATCGTCGCCCGCGGCCACGACCTCGAGACCGTGAAAAAGGTCGAGCGGCTGCTCTACCTCGCCGAGTACAAGCGGCGCCAGGCGGCCCCGGGCGTCAAGGTGACCCGCAAGAATTTCGGCCGCGACCGCCGCTACCCGATCGTCAACGGCTTCCGCGACCCCGGCAACGGCGCGCACAAGCCCGATCCAACGCTGGTCAAGGGCGTCTGCAAGGCGGGCGGCGAGAGCTTCGATTTCTGAGCCGGGGAAACACGCCATCATTCCGGGGTGCCGCGTAGCGGCGAGCCCGGAACCCATGAACACTGACCTTTCCGAGGTCGGGCTTGTCCCGACCATCCACGCCTTCTTTCACCGAATGTAGTGTTCAAGACGTGGATGCTCGCCACAAGGGCGAGCATGACGATCTGGAGCAGCGTCGTGTTCATGGGTTCCGGGCTCAGACCTGCGGCCTGCTCGGAAGGACGGCGAAGCGCTTGCCGCTACAGCCAGAATCCGCCGATCTGGTTGGCCGCGGGGTTGGCGATGCAGGCGGTCATGCGGTCGAGCCAGATGCGCTGGTACTTGGCGTTCTGGCCGTGCTGGGTGTCGATGTCGTAGCGGCGCTGGATCAGCTTGACGCGGCGCTTGATGTGCAGGTCGACGAGGCTGCTGAGCTGCGTCACCAGCCCGCCGATCGTCGGGGCGCGGGCGATGGTGAGCTGGTGCGCCAGCGCCCGGCAGACGACATAGCCGACATCGTAGTGGAACTGTTCGTGAGCCAGCAGGGGCGCGGTCAGCGTCACGCCGATCCTGACCTGCGCACTCGGCCATACCTCGATCTCGTTGGGCACGCCGAAGGCATAGTCCGTCCCGACCATGCGGGCACCCTTGTCGAAGATCTCGTATTCGAAGGCTGTGTAGGCGTCCTGAACCGTGCCGTCGGCCGGATCCATCACCACCGGTACCTGCAGGAAGTCGCCCGGCTTGAGCTTCACCGGCAAGCGCATGGCGCTGACCACGACCCCTGCCGGAGCCGGATTGCTGGCCATATGCAGGAAGGTCTTGCCGCCCGGGTCGACCCGCGAATCCGGGTTCGCGATCTTGAGGAAGACCTGCTGGTAGCGCCGGATGCCGCCGCGGGTCAGCGGTCCACAGTCTCCGTCGACCTCGAGCAGCTCGATGCCGAGCGCCACCGCATGCGGATTGATCATCGCCTGGACCAGACGCGTATCGGGAACCGTGTTCTTGCCGCCGAGCCCGACCGAAGCCGTGATGCTCATCCTCGCCTCCTCGCGCAGACAGCCCGTCACCCTCCGCTTCTAACCTTGCGTCAATCTGGGCGCCTGTCGACGGCTCCGACAGCACGAAACGGAGATGCCCTTGCTCTTGCGCCCGTCCCGCGCGACAAGCGCCGGCCATGACCGCACCCTTCGTCCGCACCGCGCCGTCGCCGACCGGCTATCTCCACATCGGCAACGCCCGCTCGATCATGTTCAACTGGCTCTTCGCCATGCGGCATGGCGGGCGTTTCCTGCTGCGCTACGACGATACCGACAAGGCGCGCTCGAAGCCCGAATTCGCCGCGGCGATCCCTGAGGATCTCGCCTGGCTCGGCGTCAGGCCCGATGCCTGCATCAAGCAGTCGGAACGGCTCGCCCTGTACGACGAGGCGGCTGAGCGCCTGCGTGCCGCCGGGCGGCTCTACCCCTGCTATGAGAGTGCCGACGAACTCGATCGCCGCCGCAAGCGCCAGCTCGCGCGCGGATTGCCCCCGATCTATGACCGCGCCGCGCTGAAGCTGACGGCGGCCGAGCGGGCGGCGCTGGAGGCCGAGGGCCGCAAGCCGCACTGGCGCTTCCTGCTCGATTGGGAGGAGATCGGCTGGAACGATCTGGTGCGCGGCCCCTCGCATGTCGACTGCGCCTCGCTCTCCGACCCCGTCCTGGTCCGCGAGGACGGCACCTATCCCTATACGCTGCCTTCGGTGGTCGACGATGTCGACATGGGCATCACCCATGTCATCCGCGGCGAGGACCACGTCACCAACACGGCGGTGCAGATCCAGATCATCCAGGCGCTCGGCGGCGCGCTGCCGATCTTCGGCCATCACAATCTCTTGACCACGGCGAGCGGCGAGGGGCTCTCCAAGCGCCTCGGCCATCTCTCGCTCAGGGGCTTGCGCGAGGCCGGCGTCGAGCCGCTCGCGGTTGCGGCGCTGGCGGTGCTGACCGGCACCTCCGATGCGGTGCGCCCCGTGGCGAGGCTCGACGAGCTCGCTGGGCTGGTCGAGCTCGCCCATGTCTCGCGCGCCCCGGCGAAGTTCGACGAGCATGAGCTCGACGCGCTTTCGGCGAGGACGCTGCATCATTTCGGGTTCGCAGCAGTCGCCGATCGTCTGGCGGCGCTCGGCATTCCCGCGACTGAGCCGTTCTGGCTGGCGGTGCGCGGCAATCTCGCGCGGCTGAGCGATGCCGCTGAGTGGTGGCGGGTTGTCGAAGGGCCGATCACGCCAGGGATCGCCGACCCCGCCTTCGCGGCAGCTGCCGGGGCGCTGTTGCCGGAAGAACCCTTCGATCAGACGACCTGGAAGAGCTGGACGCAGGCGGTCGCCGCAGCGACAGGGGCCAAGGGCAAGGCGCTGTTCATGCCGCTGCGCCAAGCGCTGACCGGGCTAGACCACGGCCCCGAGCTCGCGGCCCTGCTGCCGCTGATCGGACGCGAGAAGGCGCTGAAGCGGCTGGCGGGCGAGGTGGCCTGAGGTCCGGCTCATTGCCGGATTTTCTGAACAGCCGAAGTCGATCCGTCGCGGACGCTAGCTGCGAGATAAGTTCCAGACAGTCATTTAAGATATGAGATGAAGTGCTTCGCGGTTCTCTTGACCGAAGCGCGCGGAGACGTGCCTGAGACTGGGCTTCAATCTCCGCAGCGCCCTCGCAAAGCTCGGCGATGACGAGCTGACTTCCCAATTTGAAGAATGTCTCGACTACCAAGAGCGGTCTGCGTCGCGTGTTCCGGCAACTGTCGGCAGGCTGGCGAATGTTACCGTCAATGCGTACTGATCGTTGCATTGTCTTAGAATGCACTGCTAGATTGCGGCGTCCCGTTTTGCTCTCATTGTGCCTGATGGGGGGTGGCATGCTCAGCCGGCGATCGCTGCTCATTGGCGCATGCGGCAGCGTCTGCGTGTCGAATGTTCCCGCGCAGAGTCCAGAAGACCTCGCCGCCGGATTGGCAATAGCGAGGCGTTTCGTGGCAGCAGGGATCCCCGCACGTAGCTTTTCAATTGCGAGCGGAAACATGGAGCCAACGCTGCAAGCGGGGGATTCCGTGCTGGTCGATTTGCGCCCTGCTCGCCAACTGCCGAAGCGTGGCGACATACTTGTAATAGGCCCTGACGGATCAAGGCGAATATTCAGGGTTGTCGGCATGCCCGGAGAAAAAGTCAGTACGGTGAGGGGCCGGCTTGTTATTGATGGGGTGACCGTCCCGCGCCTGTCGCTTGCCGCCTATTCCGGCATAAGTCCCAGAGGATGGCCTTTTTCCGTGCCGCAGTATGAAGAGACGCTTCCTGGCGGAGTGGCCTACAGAATTATCGAAGCAGACGGCGACAGCGGTTTCTTTGACAATGTTGGTATTTTTTCAGTGCCTGAAAGTTCGCTTTTTGTCGTGGGGGACAATCGCGACCGTTCGTTGGACAGCAGAGATCCCAATCAAGGTTTCGTGCCGGTGGCCGATATTGTCGGTCGCGTAGTCTATCGATTTTGGCAGAATCCCGCTTGGCTTGTTGCGGAGAGTTCGGTTCCAGGACTTTGATCTTGGTGTGCCGCTTGGTTAAAGATATTCCTCCTTGGCGATGGCGTGAGGTCTGCTCCCCAGACAACGCTGGCCTGCTCCGGTCTTCGCTGGCCGTTGGATTATAGGACAAGCATCGCGATAAGCAGTGGCGCCTTATTACTGCTCTCGGCCATTCAGGCCCAAGATTGCGCGTCCTCCCCCTCAATCATGACGGTGCATCGCCGACTCATGCTTGGTGTCGCGCATCGTGGCGTAGACCAGCAGCGAGATGAAGATCATGCCGGCGAGGTAGTAGTAGAACCATTGCTCGTGGCCCTGCTGCTTGAAGAACAGGGCGATCGCGGGGGCCGTGCCGCCGAAGATCGAGACCGTCACCGCATAGGGCAGGGCGACGCCGGTCGCCCTGATCGAGGTCGGGAACAGTTCCGCCTTCACCACCGCGTTGATCGAGGTGTAGCCGGCGACGAAGACCCAGGCCCCGGCGATCAGCAGGAAGGCGGTCCAGGGCGATTTGGTGTGCGAGAGCGTCGTCAGGATCGGCACGGTCAGCAGCGCGCCGGCAAGGCCGAAGAAGATCAGCAGAGGCTTGCGGCCAATCCGGTCGGAGATCCAGCCATAGATCGGCTGCAGGATCAGCGCGAAGATCAGCGATCCCGCGATGACATAGGTGGTGGTGATGTCGGAGAGGCCGACCGTCTGCTTCACGAAGGTCTGCATATAGGTGGTGAAGGTGTAGAAGGCGGCGGTGCCGCCGGCCGTGAGGCCGACTACGATCGCGACCTCGCGCGGGTAGCGAAGGAGCCCGCGCAGCGAGCTCTCCTTCTTCGGCCCGGCCTTCTTGGCTTCGACGAAGGCCTCGGTCTCGTGCATGTGCCGGCGCATGAACATCGCGGTGATCGCGAGCAGGGCGCCGATCACGAAGGGGATGCGCCAGCCCCATTCCACCAGTTGCTCATGCGTCAGGAAGACGTTCTGCAGGAGCAGCAGCACCAGGATCGCGGTGAGCTGGCCGCCGATCAGCGTGACGTACTGGAAGCTCGAATAGAAGCCGCGATGGTCGGGATGGGCGATCTCGGTGAGATAGGTGGCACTCGCCCCGTACTCCCCGCCGAGGCTGAGGCCTTCGATCACCCGCGCCAGAGCCAGCATCACCGGCGCGGCGAAGCCGATGCTGGCATAGGTCGGCGTCACCGCGATGATCAGTGAGCCGAAGCACATCATCACGACCGAGAGCGTCAGCGAGAGACGGCGGCCATAGCGGTCGGCGAGATGGCCGAAGAGCCAGCCACCGAGCGGACGCACGATGAAGCCGGCGGCGAAGAGCGTGGCGGCATTGAGCTGCTGCACCACGGGATCGCTGGAGGGGAAAAAGTGCGGCGCGAAGTACAGCGCGAAGGCGGTGTAGGCGTAGAAATCGTACCATTCGACGAGATTGCCGACGGAGCCGATGAAGATCGCCTTGAGGCGCCTGCCGGTGTCCGCGAGATCCATGCCGCCATCAGCGGTGATTGCCGGTTCCGACATGGCCTTGCTCCGCGCTCAGTCCGGTCCGAGCGAGCGGATCGCTCAGGCGCGGGTCATAAACGCGCAAGCTCGCCAGACGTTCCGCCCGCGCGATGAAGATTGTGCAGGACAGATCTGCCCTGGCAGCATGTCGCGGACGAGGCTTTCGGCCCGTCGCATTGACGCCTGCATGACCTTGCGGCAAAGCACCCGGCCCCAATGACGGGGCCAGTCAACGAGTTCCAAGACCGATCACCGCGATGCCCGCCTTCTCCCTTGCGATCTTCGACTATGACGGGACGCTGGCCGACAGCTTTCCGTGGTTCTGCTCGGTGCTCAACCAGACGGCGCGCCAGTTCGGGTTTCGCGAGGTCGCGGAAGACGAGGCCGAGGAGCTTCGGGGGCTCGAATCGCGCGAGATCATGGCGCGCCTGGGCGTGCCCTTATGGAAGCTGCCGGCGATCGCGATGCATATGCGCAGACTGAGCGCCGAGGCCGGTGATGCAGTCAGGCTCTTTCCCGGCGTCGAGAGCATGCTGGCGCGCCTGGTTGCGAGCGATGTCACGGTCGCGATCGTCAGCTCCAATGGCGAGGACGCGATACGCCGCACGCTGGGGCAGGCAGCCGGCCATGTCAGCCATTTCAGCTGCGGCGCCTCGCTCTGGGGCAAGAGCGCCAAGTTCAAGGCGGTGATCGGCCGGGCAGGGGCTTCGAGGGAACGGACCATCGCCATCGGGGACGAGATCCGCGACATCGACGCGGCAAGGCGCGCCGGCATTGCGGCCGGCGCGGTGACCTTCGGCTACAACAGCGCCGCCTCGCTCCGGGCGCGCGGGCCTGACCTGATCTTCGACGACTATGGCGAGCTGCTGGCGAAGCTCACGGCCTGATCAGGGCCGGGCGGTCGCGCCGACGCCGAGATTGGGGGCGAGGTTTGGCGCGACGATCCGCACCGTGCGGCGCTCGCCGGTGACGCTCTTGCTCTCGCGCTTCACGCCGTCGCCCTGCTGCAGCGTCTTCTCGCTGTCGATCCTCTGCGGCCCGACGCCGGCGGATTCGGTGCTCGCAGTCGGCACATTGGCGTCGGCTGTCGGCTCGTCGCCGGGGGCGGCCTGGAGCACGGTCGGGGCCGGCGCTGCGGGGGCGGGCTTGGCCTCCGGCGCGTTGGCGGCGCCCTTCTTGCCGCGGGCCGGTGCCTCCGGCTTCGGACGTGACATCTCCAGCGAACGCTGCTCGGTGACGATGATGTCGCCCTTGCGCTGCTCGATCAGGTTCTCGGCATTCTGCAGGGCCTGGGCCCAGCTCTGGCCCGGCGCCCGGCAGGTGCAGGCGGCATCGAAGCTGCGGGTATACTTCAACGCGTTGGGCAGCGAGGCATAGGGCGTGCCGGTGCTGCGCGAGACCGCGTTCTGGACATCGCCGCCATTGCTCATGCCGAAGGCGAGGGTCTCGGTGCCCGGGCAGAGCGCCTGGCACATCTCGTCCTGGCTCTCGCGGCCGCCCGGGCTGTTGGAGAGCGGGAAGAAGAAGCCGTCGCAGGTGCGCACGCAGACGCTGTAGGGGCCGCCCTGGCGCGGCTGGCTCTCGCCGGGCTCGAGCGGCTCCGGGTCGAGCTCGGGCAGGGTCGAATCGATCTCGCCGCGGCGCGGCTCGATGCCGAAGATCGTCTCGAAGAAGCCGCGGCGCTGCTCGCGGCAGTTATTGTCGATCAGGGCGGCGAGCTGGGCCCGGCGCTGCTCGATGCCGCCGCCACCCGCCTGCCGCTGCAAGGCACCGTACTGGGCCTCGAGCTGGCTGAGCTGCGCCCGGACGCCGCCGCATTGCGGCGGCGCCTGCTCGCCGAAGAACAGGAAGCCGCCCCGGTCGCAGCCCATCGAACGATACTGTCCGGAGAGCCGGGCGATCTGCCCCGCGACGCGCTGCGCTGCCTGCGCGGCGCGGGGATCGCCGCCCCGCTGACCCTGCAGGCTCGCCAGTTCCGCACGCCAGTTGTTGCAGGCGGGCGATTGCGCGACGGCTGCACCGGTCAGCGCGGCAAGCGCCAGTGCCGGGGCGAGGAGACGTCGGAGCGTAGCGAAGATCATCGGAGGACGCGTCTGAACCCTTGTTAGCCATCGGACGCCGCAGCCGGCGGCGCGCATTCGCTGAGCACATGTCACAAAGGCGACGGAACTATGGAGCCTTAGCCACGCAGATTCGCATCTGTATGCCAGACGAGGGCCGAGATGGCACATTTGCGGGATGTCGACAATCGCCCGTCCTGCTGGTTCTCCTTGGGGCGCGGCTCAATGCAACGCTCCGCCGGACGCAAGGGCATGGTGGTGTCCGAGCGGCCATGTGATTAGAAGCGAAGGCAGCGCGGACCAGAAGACCCGCCCATTCCTCGATCAGGCGAAGCGAACCATGCCCCTCCATCAAGCGCTCGACGAGGCGTTCATCCCGGAACTGCCGAACTACTATCGCGGCAAGGTCCGCGAGAACTACGACCTGCCGGACGGCCGCCGCATCCTGATCTCGACCGACCGGCTCAGCGCCTTCGACCGCGCCATTGCCGCGATTCCGCTGAAGGGCCAGGTGCTGACGCAGGTCGCGCGCTTCTGGTTCGAGAACACCGCCGACATCTGCCCCAACCATGTGCTCGAATACCCCGATCCCAATGTCGTGGTCGGCAAGCGGCTGGATATCCTGCCGGTCGAGGTGATCGTGCGCGGCTATCTCGCCGGCACCACCGGCACCTCGGTGCTGACGCTCTACAAGGAGGGCAGGCGCGAGATCTACGGCATGCGTTTTCCCGACGGCATGCGCGACAATGAAAAGCTGCCCGAGCCGATCATCACCCCGACCAGCAAGGCTTTCGACGGTGGCCATGACGAGCCGCTCTCGGCGCAGGAGATCGTCGACAGCGGCCTTCTGACCAGGAAGCAATGGGACACGGTCGCGGACCATGCACTGGCGCTGTTCGCCCGGGGACAGAAGCTCGCGGCCGAGCGCGGCCTGATCCTCGCCGACACCAAATACGAATTCGGCACCGACAAGGATGGCAACATCCTGCTCGCCGATGAAATCCATACGCCGGATTCGAGCCGCTACTGGTTCGC
Organism: Allobosea sp. GW823-FHT02B03; assembly: GCF_058797755.1. Classification (NCBI taxonomy): domain Bacteria; kingdom Pseudomonadati; phylum Pseudomonadota; class Alphaproteobacteria; order Hyphomicrobiales; family Alloboseaceae; genus Allobosea; species Allobosea sp. GW823-FHT02B03. The sequence continues at coordinate 52,253 of NZ_JBXAJY010000005.1, forward strand.
GGGCAGCTATCCGGAGCGCTTCGCCGCCGGCGGGAAGCCTGAGAGCTTCGACAAGGATTTTGTCCGCAACTGGGTGGTGGCGCGCTGCGACCCCTACAAGGAGGAATTGCCGCCGATCCCGGATGAGCTGATCGCGCAGACGACCGCCGTCTATGTGAAGGCCTTCGAGACGATCACGGGGACAACCTTCGTCCCGCCGCCCGCCGATGAGGCGCCGTTGGCGCGGATCAGGCGGAACCTCGCCGGGTATTTCTAAACAAGAGTACGTCTGACCGGCTCGCCGCGGCTCTCCCGCGGCGCTTGTCAGCGACGATCAGGCGCCGTCCTCGCGATAGGTGCCTGCCAGCAGTCGTCCGCGCTCGGTCAGCACGGCGAGTACGCGCTCGAAGGTCCGCAGCTCGTCGGGTGCAATGCCCTCGGTCCAGCGCTGCTCGAAGGCGAGCGCCAGCGGCACGATCTGGGCGTAGATCCGCGCCCCGGCCGCGGTCAGCGAGACGAAGGATTCGCGCCGGTCGGCCCGGTTCTCGCTGCGCGCGACGAGGCCGCGCTGGTCGAGCCCCGAGACGGCGCGCGAGACCTTGGTCTTGTGCATCTGCGAGAGCTCGCCGATGTCGCGCGAGGTCATTTTGCCGAATTCGCCGAGCTGGGCGATCACCCGCCATTCCGGGATGCCGATGCCGAACTGCTCGCCATAGATGCGCGCCAGCGCCCGGCTCGCGAACACCGCCGCCACATTGATGCGGTAGGGAACGAACTGCTCGAGGTGCAGGGCGCGCTCGCCATCTGCCGTGGTCGGTTTGGTTGACATTAGTTTCACTTGCAACTAATCAGCGGGGAACGGGCAGCGGGCGCGGAGCGGATGGAAGCCGGTTTTCGCAGAAGCTGTGCGCCATTTCCACATCCCCTGCCGAAACGCCATCACCGCCGGACCGGTGCCACTACAAGAGGCGCCGACGGCTCCAGGGAGGATGCAGTCATGAACGTCCAGACGACGTCGCTCTCGGCGATCAGCCAGCAGGTTCAGAACGGCCTGCGCTACATGTCGGGCTTCGGCAATTCCTTCGAGACTGAAAGCCTGCCGGGCGCGCTGCCGATCGGCCGCAACTCGCCGCAGAAGGCGGCCTACGGGCTCTATGCCGAGCAGCTCTCCGGCTCGCCCTTCACCGCCCCGCGCTCGACCAATGAGCGCTCCTGGCTTTACCGCATCCGCCCGAGCGTCAAGCATGGCGGCCGCTGGACGCTTCTCGACAAGGGGCTGGTTCGCACCGCGCCCTGCCGCGACGAGACCAAGCCCTCGCTAGGGCCGCTGCGCTGGAGCCCGATCCCGGTGCCGCAGGAGAAGCTGACCTTCCTCACCGGGCTGCGCACCCTGACCACCGCCGGCGACGGCGATGCCCAGGCCGGCATGGCCGCGCACATGGTCTTCGTCACCGCCTCGATGGAGCGCGAATACCTGTTCTGTGCCGATGGCGAGCTCCTGGTCGTGGCGCAGGAGGGCAAGCTTCGCTTCTTCACCGAGTTCGGCATCATCGAGATCGAGCCCGGCGAGATCTGCGTCATCCCGCGCGGCGTCGTCTTCCGCTGCGAACTGATCGACGGGCCGGCCCGCGCCTATGTCTGCGAGAACTATGGCGGCGGCTTCACCTTGCCGGATCGCGGGCCGATCGGCGCCAACTGCCTCGCCAACCCCCGCGATTTCCTGACCCCGGTCGCGGCCTATGAGGATATCGAGGAGCCCTCGACCCTCTATGCGAAATGGGGCGGCGAAATCTTCTCGACCCCGATTGGCCAGTCGCCGCTCGACGTCGTCGCCTGGCACGGCAATTACGCGCCCTACAAATACGATCTGCGGCATTATTCGCCCGTCGGCGCGATCTCCTTCGACCATCCCGACCCGTCGATCTTCACCGTGCTGACGGCGCCCTCCGAAACGCCCGGCACCGCCAATATCGACTTCGTGATCTTCCCCGAGCGCTGGATGGTGGCGGAGAACACCTTCCGTCCGCCCTGGTACCACCGCAACATCATGTCGGAGTTCATGGGGCTGATCTACGGCGTCTACGACGCCAAGCCCGAAGGCTTCACGCCGGGCGGCTTCAGCCTGCACAACATGATGCTGCCGCACGGCCCGGACACCCAGGCCTTCGAGCATGCGAGCACGGTCGAGCTGAAGCCGGTGAAGCTCACCGGCACCATGGCTTTCATGTTCGAGACGCGCTTCGCCCAGCGCGTCACCGGCTACGCCGCCGGCCTGCCGCAGTTGCAGGAGAACTATGCCGATTGCTGGAGCGGGCTGAAGAAGCGCTTCGACCCGAACAAGCCCGAGGCTTGGTGAGCTTCGCCGTCATTCCGGGACTTCGGGTCGCGAAGGGCCCTAAATTCTTGGCAGCGCCTTTTCCGTTATGGTCGGGCTTGTCCCGACCATTCACGCCTTCCTTCGCCGCAGGCGGTGTTCAAGACATGCATGCTCGCCACGAGGGCGAGCATGACGAGTTGGAGAAGCGTTGCTCCTCAGCGCGATTTCAGCCGGTTCATGAAGGCGTCGTAGGAGAGTTCCGCGACCTGCCCATCGAGTTGACACTGTTTCGAGCTGATGGGCCTGTCACTCACTTCACCCGGAAAAGCCCGCGGCCCTAGGCAGCATCGCCAACGCCTTTTCCAGCAACCTACAGAAGTTTCTGTTTGCCCCAACGCAGCGGCTTCGTCACCGCCCACGACTTCGAGGACACGACCTGACGGTAGGCGGCAAGCGTCGTGTCGCGTTGCTCCGCGATCGATTGCGCAGAGGCGTAGACACCGGACAATTCGCTGTTGAGTTCCCCGATGCGCACAGTCAGATTTCGTAGATCTGCTTCGAAGCGCTGACGTAGTTCCTGCGCCTCCGACTCGCAGCGCTGGCGCAGTTCATGCGTCTCTGCTTGGCTGCGCTCCAGGGCCTGGGACGCCGCAGTCAGTGAAACATCGAGCCCGCGCCAGATGGATTTGAACGCACGAGCGGCGAAATCTTCGCGCTCGCCTGGATTCCGGAAATGGGCTGCTACGGCGGCAAGTTCTGCTGCTCGGTCCGCGAGCGGCATGCCAACTCGCTCATTGGCGCCTAATTTTATCCCCCGGACGGCAAACGTCGTTCCAAAGGCGAGGTCGTCGCGAGAGAGGAATTTCCGCCACATATGAAGATCGGTCCAGACGTCTGGCGGAGCAGGACACCATCCAATCGGCAGGCGTCGATAGGCAGACAGTCGGTAGCCGGCTGTGGAAGGTCCAAAGAAGTTCCATGCCTCGTGACACATCTTGCTGCGAATGGCCGGGTCAGCCAAATCGCCAGGAGGAACATGAATTGCGCCTGATACCGCCAGACTGGCTTGGAGCAAGTTGCCGAAGTCGACCCTCTCAAGCAGGCGGCCGAGAGTGGCCAGATAGTCCGGAAACCATAGATCATCGTCCCCGATCTGGGCGACGAGCGGATAACGCGCCTCGAACAGCGCAGTGTGTCGGTGAGCTTCTCCATGCCTTTCCCCCTTTTCGAAGACAAAGGCGCTGACACGAGGATCTCGCTTTGCATAAGCTCGGGCGCATTCGGCGGTCGCGGGAGGAGCGCCGTCGCAGATGATGAACAGTTCGAGTTCGACGCCTTCCTGGGCGAGGACACTCTCGATTGCGAAAGGCAACAGTTCCGGTGGGCGGTTGACTGGCAGGAGCACAGTGAAGCGCGGCGCATTCATGGCTGGTCGAGGCTCGCAAGGCTCCGTAGGGAGGTGATCCGCTCAACGACAAGCAGACCTTCGGCCGCAGAGGATCGCGGAGGTGGCCCGCCGTTGAGATGCGCGATAAAAGCGGCTAGCTCTCGCTGGAGTGGCATGGCATTGCCAACTGCGATCTGTCTCGGCGGTGCAGCATCAAGGCCGGGCGTGCCGTCGGCGACGAGGATCCGGTCGTCATAGGAATCTGCGAGCTGGGCACTGCCTTTGGTTCCGACAACGACGACCGCCCGGCGGGATGCCGGATGATTAGCGGAGATTTCAGCGATGACCTGCGGGCCGCCACCCGGATTCTCTAGAATGGCGATCAGGTTCGAATAGCCGCGACCGGGTATCGTGACGAAGGCGGCCCGAGCGGCAGGCAGGAAGCCAAGAATCTCGTAGGCGATACTCAGGTCATGCGGCATCAAAATCCACATGGCATCGACATCGCGGTGTGGGTTGTCCCAACCGAGCCGGTACGTGCGCACGGCGAGGATGTCGCCAAGTGCGCCAGAACGAACCTGGGCGCCGAGCGCCTCGACCCCCGGATGGTAACGCCATTTATCCATGACGAAGATGCGTTCGGGCGCCAGCTCGACCAGCCTGCGGGCACTGTTGAGATCACTGGTAAGCGGCTTCTCAACGAAGATCGGCCGACCTTGTGGGATCAGGCGCTCGATGGTTTCCGCGTGTAGCGATGTTGGGGTTGCAACGACAAAGCCGTCAACGCCCGGCAGGTCCCGAAGATCCTGACAAACCGAGCTTGCGCCTGCGGCGTGAGCCGCTGCCTGACTCGCCGGGGACCGCACAGCCACGTGGACTGCGGCACCGAGCGTGCGGAGGTCTCGGAATATGAGCTTCCCCCAACGACCAAAACCGACCAAGCCTATCGCCGTCATGCCCGTTCCAGGCCCGGTTTGTTGTCGTCGGTCGCTGCAAATGTCTGCCGTCCGGCGAGATACTGATCCACCATCTGACGATATTCTGAAGCGGTTGCGTCGCGATCCGATAGGCGCGGCGCCGTCGTTGGCCATGAGAGCCCAAGTTCAGGCGCGTTGAACCGGCACCCCAATTCGTCAGAGGTGTTCCAGTAGTGGGATACTGCGTAGACGTGGATGCTTGGGATTGGAAAGTAGAACCCGTGACAGACACCTGCCGGGATCGTCACCGCGACAGGTTGCGTTGCATCGAGTGTGATCATCCGTGATGCCGCATTCTTCGGTGCCTCTGGTCTGATATCGTGAAGGCCCAACTGCATTCTACCCGCAATAACGACGAGATAGTCGGCATGAGTGATGTGGACGTGAACGCCGCGCAGGACGTTGGCTTCGCTCTGTACAACGTTCCATTGAATCGGCTCGCAACCGGTGCCCCACTCGTTGCGAAATATCTCGAGGAAGGCTCCGCGGTCGTCGCGATGGAGATTCAACGATCGGAAGGCAACGCCGTCAGGCAGGTCATAAGAGGCTGTCGGCATGGGTTATGCTCGTCGGGCACGTCAGGCTGATTGATGTCAAATCTGGTCTCTAGACACTCCATGGTAGGAGCGTGGACCGCGCGCCAGGAAAATCTCGAATACCTCAATAAACGAGGTCAAAGCGCGAGGGGGCCAGGTGAAATTCGTGGGACTCTTGATGATCAATCAATCCCACGAATTCCCGTCTTACCCTCTTCGATCAACGAAGTATGGTCGAAGAATTGAAATATTCATACATTCCAATTTGTTAGCGCGACTTCAACCGGTTCATGAAGGCGTCGTAGGAGAGTTCCGCGACCTGCCACCAGAGCAGGTTCTCGCCGCGGAAGGCGACCATCGAGTCATAGCCCTTCTTGAACAGCTCGCTCTTGGCCGAGGTCTCGGCATAGTACTCCTCGGCCGCCTTGAGCGAGGCTTCCATGATCGGCTGCGGGAAAGCCCGGAGCTGCGCGCCTTGGCCGACCAGCCGGCGCAGGCCGCCCGGGTTCACGGCGTCGTACTTCGCCAGCATCCAGTTATTGGCCGCCTCGCAGGCATGGTAGACCATGGCCTGGTAGTGCTTGGGCAGCTTGTTCCACTGCTCCTGGTTGATGACGAGGTGCAGCATGGCGCCGCCCTCCCACCAGCCGGGATAGTAGTAATAGGGCGCGACCTTCACGAAGCCGAGCTTCTCGTCGTCATAGGGACCGACGAATTCGGCGGCGTCGATCGTTCCGCGCTCCAGCGCCGGGTAGACATCGCCGGGGGCGATCTGCGTCGGCACCACGCCGAGCTTGGCGAGGACCGCGCCGCCCATGCCGCCGATGCGGAACTTCAGGCCCTTGAGGTCGTCGACCGTCTTCAGCTCCTTGCGGAAGAAACCGCCCATCTGGCAGCCGGAATTGCCGCAGGGGATCGAGTAGGCGTTGAACTTGGCCAGGGCCTCGTTGATGATCTGCTCGCCGCCGCCGAAGTACCACCAGCTATGCTGCTGGCGGGCATTCAGGCCGAAGGGGATGCCGGTGCCGAGGCCGAAGGCCGGCTCCTTGCCGATGTAGAAATAGGTCGGGGTATGGGCGCATTCGACGGTGCCGGAGCTGACCGCGTCGAGCGCCTGCAGGCCGGGAACGATCTCGCCGGCCGAGAAGGTCTGGACCTGGAACCGGCCGTCCGTGGCGTCCGACATGAACTTCGCGAACTGCTGGGCCGTGCCGTAGATCGTGTCGAGCTGCTTGGGGAAGCTCGAGGTCAGCCGCCATTTCACTTCAGGCATCGACTGGGCGATGGCCGGCATCGCGATCGAGGTCGCGGCGGCAGCGAGCGCACCAGTTTTCAAAAACGTGCGGCGTTCCATATGGTCTCCTCCCGAAAGCTCGTTGCGCCCTTCATGGCGTGTCCGGGGAGGAATGAAAAGAGATGAAGCTTGCATCGCTCACGCATGGCCGCGACGGCCGTCTCGTCGTCGTCTCGAACGACCTGACCCGCGCCACGGATGCCTTCCCGGTCGTGGCCACGCTGCAGGGGGCGCTGGATGATTGGGAGCGCTGCGCGCCGCGCCTTTCCGACCTCGCGGAGGGGCTGGAGCACGGCTCCGTGCCGTCCTTCCGCTTCCACGAGCACGACTGCGCCTCGCCGCTGCCGCGTGCCTATCAATGGGTCGACGGCTCGGCCTATGTGAACCATGTCGAACTCGTTCGGAAGGCGCGGGGCGCCGAGATGCCCGCGAGCTTCTGGACCGACCCGCTGATGTACCAGGGCGGCTCCGATTCGTTCCTCGGCCCGCGCCAGCCGATTCGGATCGCGAGCGAGGATTACGGCATCGACCTCGAGGCCGAGATCGCGGTCGTCACCGGCGACGTGCCGATGGGCGTGGGCCCAGACGAGGCGCGCGCGCTGATCCGTCTCGTCATGCTCGTCAACGATGTCAGCTTGCGCAATCTGATCCCGGCGGAGCTGGCGAAGGGTTTCGGCTTCCTGCAGTCCAAGCCGTCCTCGGCCTGCTCGCCGGTGGCGGTGACGCCGGAGGAGCTGGGCTCCGCCTGGAAGGACGGCAAGCTGCATCTGCCATTGCTTGCCCAGATCAACGGCAAGCCCTTCGGCAAGCCTGAGGCCGGCATCGACATGACCTTCGATTTCGGCGTGCTGATCGCCCATGCTGCCAAGACCCGCCCGCTCGTCGCCGGCACCATCGTCGGTTCGGGCACCGTCTCCAATCGTGATGCCGATGGCGGACCGGGCCGGCCGGTCGGCGAGGGCGGCCTCGGCTACGCCTGCATCGCCGAGCAGCGCATGGTCGAGACCATCCGCGACGGCGCGGCCAAGACGCCCTTCCTGCGCTTCGGCGACAGCGTCCGCATCGAGATGAAAGACGCAGCCGGCCATTCGATCTTCGGCGCGATCGACCAGGAGATCATGCCCTATGTGCGGTGAACGCCGCTCCGTCATCCCGGAGCAGCCGCTTGGCGGCTTGTCCGGGATGACGAGGTAGCTCCCGGCGAACGCAATACGCACCAGTACAAGCCTGAAAGGTTCTGACGATGTCTGACGGCCCCGCTTTCGCCTCCACCGCCGATCTCGGCGAGAAGACCGTCTCCTTCGACGAGATCGGCAAGGGGGTCTACGCCTATACCGCCGAGGGCGACCCCAATAGCGGCATCGTCGTCGGCGACGACAGCGTGCTCGTCTTCGATGCGCAGGCGACGCCGACCATGGCGGAGCGCGTCATCGCCAAGGTGCGCGAGGTCACCGACAAGCCGGTCAGCCATGTCGTGCTCTCGCATTACCATGCGGTCCGCGTGCTCGGCGCGCCGGCCTATGGCGCCCGCGAGATCGTCTGCTCGGATGCGGCACGGGCGATGATCGTCGAGCGCGGCGAGGAGGACAAGGCGAGCGAGATCGGCCGCTTCCCCCGCCTGTTCCAGGGTGCCGACTCGATCCGCCCGGGCCTGACCTGGCCGACCACCACCTTCTCGCACAACGCCTCGATCTGGCTGGGCTCGCGCGAGGTCCGGCTGATGAAGCTCGGCCGCGGCCACACCGCAGGCGACATCGTCGCTTGGATGCCTGACACCAATGTGATCTTCGCCGGCGACCTCGTCGAATACGGCGCGACGCCCTATTGCGGCGATGCGCATTTCACCGATTGGCCGGCGACGCTCGATGCGCTGGCGAGCTTCGCGCCGGCCGCCATGGTGCCGGGCCGCGGCGCTGCCCTGACCAATCGGGCGATGGTGTCCGACGGCATCAAGGGTACCCGCGCCTTCCTCTCCGATCTCTTCGAGGCGGTGCGGGGCCATGTCGCCGCCGGCCGCTCATTGCGCGAGACCTTCGAGCGCGTGCACGAGGCGCTGAAGCCGGCCTATGGCGACTGGGTGATCTTCGAGCACTGCCTGCCCTTCAACGTCACCCGCGCCTATGACGAGGCCGGCGGCCTCGACCACCCGCGCATCTGGACGGATGAGCGCGACCGCCAGATGTGGCTGGATTTGCGGGAGTAGGGCGGTGTCGCTCGCTCTGCATTTCCGCAAGGCGGCCCGCAACAACGCCTGGTCGAACGACCGCCTGTTGCGCGCTTGCGCGGAGTTGAGCGACGACGAATTCCTGGCGCGGCGGACGAGCTTCTTCCCGTCGCTCCACGAGACCCTGAACCACAATCTCGCGGTCGATCTCTACTATCTCGACATGCTGGAGGAGGGCGGTGTTGGGCTGGCGATCTTCGACGGCATCCGGCCACTGGCCGCGCCGGAGCTGCGCACGACGCAACTCGCCTCCGACCGGCGGCTGATCGCCTTTTGCGATGCCCAGGACGAAGCGCTCCTCTCCCGCCTCGTCCCAACGGACCGCGGCGAGGACGGCATGGTGCTGGAGCGGGTCGACGACCTGCTCGGCCACCTATTTCAGCACCAGATCCACCATCGTGGCCAGGCGCACGCCATGCTGGCCGGCACCCGGATCGCCCCGCCGCAGCTCGACGAGTTTTTCCTCGCCTTCGATGCCGGCCGGCGCGCGGCCGATCTCACGGCGCTCGGGCTGGAAGGGCCGGAGGCCCTGTATTGATGCAGCCTTTCCGCCAGTTCGCCTATCGCCGGAGCTTGGACCAGGATGCTGCCGACCCAGCGCGTCACCCGGTCGTCATCGTCGGGGCAGGTCCTGTCGGGCTGACGCTGGCGCTCGACCTCGCGCGTCGCGCCGTCCCCGTGGTGCTGATCGACGATGCCGACCGGATCGGCGAGGGCTCGCGCGCAATCTGCTTCGCCAAGCGCACGCTCGAGATCTTCGACAGGCTCGGCCTCGCAGAGGCGATGGTCGAGAAAGGGGTCACCTGGCAGAAGGGCAAGGTCTTCCGTGGGGATGCCGGGCTCTACGAGTTCGATCTTCTGCCCGAGGGCGGCCACAAGCAGCCCGCCTTCATCAACCTCCAGCAATTCTACGTCGAAGCGGCGCTGGTCGAGGCCGTACTCGCCGAGCCGCTGGTCGATCTGCGCTGGAGCAACCGCCTGGCCGGCCTCGTCAACCGCGAGGACGGAGTCGCGCTCACCATCGCCACGCCGGACGGGGACTATTCGCTGCATGCCGACTGGCTGGTCGCCTGCGACGGCGCGCGCTCGCCGAGCCGCGACATGCTCGGCCTGGAGTTTCGCGGCGAGGCTTTCGAGGATCGCTTCCTGATCGCCGATGTGAAGATGCAGGCGCCGTTCCCGACCGAGCGCTGGTTCTGGTTCGACCCGCCTTTCCATTCCGGCCAGTCGGCCCTGCTGCACAAGCAGCCGGACGATGTCTGGCGCATCGACCTGCAGCTCAGCCCCGATGCCGATCCCGAGCATGAGAAGCGCCCGGAGATCGTCCGCCCCCGGATCGAGCGCATGCTCGGCCATGCCGATTTCGCGCTGGAATGGGTCTCGGTCTACCGCTTCCAGTGCCGCAGGCTCGACCGTTTCCTGCACGGCCGCGTGATCTTCGCCGGAGACGCTGCCCATCAGGTCTCGCCCTTTGGCGCGCGGGGCGCCAATTCCGGCATCCAGGACGTCGACAATCTCGGCTGGAAGCTGGCGCTGGTCCTGCAGGGCAGGAGCCCGGCCGCGCTGCTCGAAAGCTATGACAGCGAGCGTGGCTTGGCCGCCGACGAGAACATCCTGAACTCGACGCGCGCGACCGATTTCATCGCGCCGCGCTCGCCTGGCGAGCGCCTGCTGCGCGCTGCCGCCCTGTCGCTGGCGCCGCTTGCTCCCTTTGCCCAGCGCTTCGTCAATTCCGGCCGGCTTTCTCTGCCCTCGGCCTATGCGGCTTCGCCGCTATCGACGCCTGATTCCGGCTGGGAGGGGGGCCTGCCGCCGGGCGCCCCGTTCCTCGATTCGCCGCTTTCCGGCGGGGCAGGGCGCGCTGCCTGGCTGAGCGAGGCGTTGCGGCCGGGCATGCCCGTGGTCATCACCGGTGGAGCGGCCGGGTTCGCCCCGTCGGGAACGGTCGCCGTCGAGCCGGCTGCCGACGGCGACGACTTCCTCAGGCGGCGCTATGGGCTGGCGCCGGGCGATGCCGTCGTCCTGCGGCCGGACGGCCATGTTGCGGCCCGGTTCCGTCAGGCGAGCCCGGCCGACATCGTCATGGCTATCGAAAGGCTGGAGGGCCGCGCATCATGACCGAGCCCGCCGTTCTTGCGCGCGAAGCCCGCTTCGCCGACCCCGATGCCGCCTATCGCCTGCTGGCTGAGGCGCACCGCGACCTCGACGAGCGCGAGAGCGCGGCGCTGAATGCGCGGCTGGTGTTGATCCTGGCCAACCAGATCGGCGATCTCGCGGTGCTGCGCGAGGCCGTGGCGCTGGCGCGGCAAGCACGATAACGTCGGCGCGGACCACGGATTCCGGAGCCTGCCGCCAGATGGACGATCTCGCGCCCTTCTACCCGACGCTGATCCCGCTCGCCTTCTTCTTCTGGGGGCCGGCGCTGGTGATGCTGCTGTTCTGGCTGGTCGGGCTCTGGGCTCGCAAGCTTGGCGTCGCCCGCGCCCTGGAGAGCGACTGGGACGGCTTCACCAAGGACGATGTCGAAAAGCTCTTCGCGGCCTATGGCGAGCGGCTCCGCGCCGCCTATCGCCACAAGCTGCTGCCGGCCGACGCGGCGGTCGCGCTGACCTACGCTATCGTCGGTGGCTTCATCATCGCCGGGGTGTCGATGCGTGGCTATCCCTGGTGGGTCGCGGCCCTTTGCGGCGGCGGCTGGCTCTTCGGCGGGCTCTGCGATATCGCCGAGAATCTTGCAGTTGCCCGCTTGCTCGATCGCTATCCGAAGGTCGAGGAGGGCACGGTCGCCTTCGCCAGCGGCTTCACGCGCATCAAGCTCGTGCTGTTCGCGCTCGGCGTGGTTGGCGCGATCGCTGCCGCCTACCTGGCGTTCAGGCCGCTGGCCGTCTGAGCCCGCGCCAGCCAGCGCGCCCGCGACTGGCGCAAGCCTAGCGCCGGCACCGGCGGGTCGCCGATCAGCGCGTCGGGGCGCGTGGCTTCCGGCTCGAAGCCGAGCTTCTCGGCGAGCCGCAGCGAGGCGATGTTCTGCGGATGCGTGACAATAGCGATCTCCGGTAGCGCCAGCGCCTCGAAGCCGTGATGCAGCAGGCGCGAGACTGCTTCGAAGCCGAGGCCCTTGCCCCAGTACCGGGTCGCGAAGCGGTAGCTGACCTGAACACGGTCCGGCATTTCGCCATCCGGGATCAGCCCGACATAGCCGACGAAATCCTCGGCCCCGTCCAGTATGAAGAGCGACCAGTAGCCGAGCCCACGGGCGACATGGCTGAAGCTGCGCGCCGCGATGCCTTCCCTGCCCATGGCCGGATCGCCGATCGGGGCGATGTGGCGCATCACCTCAGGATCGGCGTTGAGCGCGGCGATCAGGTCGAGATCGGCGATCGTGCGCGGTCGCAGGGCGAGGCGCGCGGTCTGGAATTCGGGCAAGGTCGTCGTCATGTCTCGGCTCTGTCCGGCCGCTCTGGTGCACCGGGCCGCGGCATCCCATATCCTGCCGGGCGTCATACGGAAAAGCGTCGGGAGAATTTGAATGCGGTTTCGTCGTCATATCCTGGCCGTGCTGGCTGCCTGCGCCTTCGGCGGCGCTGCGCTTGTCCCGGCACAGGCCCAGGAGGATCTGATCTTCCGCAAGTCGACGGTCTGGAAGATGATGACCCCGGACGACAAGCTCGCCGTCTACGGCGTCGACGATCCCGTGGTCGAGGGCGTCGCCTGCCACTACACCGTGCCCGAGAAGGGCGGTGTCTCCGGCATGTTCGGCGTCGCCGAGGAGGTCTCCGACGTCTCGCTCTCCTGCCGCCAGATCGGCCCGATCAAGTTCAAGGAAAAGTTCTCGCAGGGCGATGTCGTCTTCCGCGAGCGCCGTTCGCTGATCTGGAAGAAGATGCAGATCGTTCGCGGCTGCGACGTCAAGCGCAACGTGCTGATCTACATGGTCTACACCGACAAGCTGATCGACGGTTCGCCGCAGAACTCGACCTCGAGCGTGCCGATCATGCCCTGGGGCGGCATGGGCGAAGTCGCGAAATGCGCCGAATGGGTGCGCTGAGGCGGGTGCGGTTGAACAGCGACCTCTAGCGCGGCGTGTAGGTGCCCACATAGTTGCAGTTGGCGCCGTGGAAGGTCGTGCACTCGCCGCTCTCGGACACCACGAGGTTGCGGCCCTTGCGGCGGATTTCCAGCCGGCAGATGTCGCCGTCCCGTTCGGCTTCGGCGACGAGGCGGTCGCCCTGGACGCGACCGCGGGCCGAGATCGCGCCGACGCAGCGTATGTACGAGATCTCGGCATCGACCCTGAGCATGCCCGCGCCCGCTGGGCGGATCGTCATGCTGGCGTCTTCCCTGCGATAGCGACCTTCGAAGGCCTGGGCCGGCAGGAGGCTCGCCAGGATAAGGCCGGCAACGAGTGCTGGATGGGTCAATGCTGGACGGGGCATGGGCCTACGCTCCCTGCTACGGCCGGGTCGATCCGCGGCCGCTCAGGCTAGCGCTTGGCTCGCTCTGGGGAAATCTCGCCCGGAGGGGTCAGTGTCCGCAGGTGATGACGAGCGGACGCTCGGCCTCGCTCGAGGCCGCGACCTTGACGGTGCCGGTGAAATCCTCGGCCGTGGCGACACCATAGGACTTGGCGATGCGGTGGCCTTGCGCCTCGCACCAGGCATTGGCGACGATCTGGCCGCATTCGGCCTTGCTGGCGAGGCAATCGGCGACGCCGTAGCCGTCGCTGGCCGGGATCAGATAGGTGCGCTCGGGCTTAGGGGCGGCGACGGTGCCGGTGGTGGGCACCACGGCAAGCGAAAGCCCGGCTCCGATGATCCCGAACAAACCGACCAGAGCCACTGCGCGGCGCATGATATTTTCCCTGAGCTTCGACGAGCTCTGAACCTTCGACATCACAGCTTGGTTCCGAATGCTTAAAATACGGTGAAATGCGGCAAGCTTTGTTGCGCCGCACAAGGCGAGGGCGCTTGTGGCGGGATTGCGGCGGCCAGAGCCGGAATCGCTGGACAAGGCGATGAATGCCGCATGTCGGCGGCAGAGCGTTGCAGCGCTGCCACTTGACGTAAGCGCACGCCGCAGGCATTCACGAGACGATGACGCGAGCCCTCGCCATTATCTGCATTATTTGCCGCTAGCTTTCGCTGGCCGGCTGCTCACGTCCTCGTCCCAACGAAAAGACAGACAGCGCCCCGGCCAGCGGCCAGGATACGCCGTTTTTGTCGCCTTTTCGTCAGGACACCGCTTCGATGCAGCCGAAACTCAGGCTCTACAACACGCTGACACGGACCAAGGAGGCTTTCGCCCCGGTCGATCCGAACAATGTCCGCATGTATGTCTGCGGCCCGACGGTCTATGACTACGCCCATATCGGCAATGCCCGGCCGGTCATCGTCTTCGACGTGCTCTACCGGCTGCTGCGGCATGTCTATGGCGAAGCCCATGTCCGCTATGCCCGCAACCTCACCGACGTCGACGACAAGATCAATGCGCGAGCCGCGCGCGATTATCCTGATCTTTCGCTGAACCAGGCGATCGCCAAGGTGACCGAGACGACGACGGCGCAGTTCCACGCCGATGTCGATGCGCTCGGCAATTTGCGGCCCGACGACGAGCCGCGCGCAACCGGCCATATCGAGGAGATGAAGGCGATCATCGAGCGGCTGATCGCCCGCGGCGTCGCCTATGTCGCCGAGGAGCATGTGCTCTTCCACGTCCCCGCCGTCGCGGGCATGAAGCAGGCGCCGCGCTATGGCTCGCTCGCCCGCCGCTCGCTCGACGAGATGATCTCTGGCGCCCGCGTCGACGTCGCGCCCTACAAGCGCGACCCGATGGATTTCGTGCTCTGGAAGCCGAGCCGCGAGGGCATCGATCCCGGCTGGCCGTCACCGGCCGGCATCGCGACGCCCGGCCGACCCGGCTGGCACATCGAGTGCTCGGCCATGTCGATGAAGGCGCTGCTCGAGCCCTTCGGCGGAGGGCTCGCTTGCGATGATCCCGCGAAGAACGTCTTCGACATCCATGGCGGCGGCATCGATCTCGTCTTCCCGCATCATGAGAACGAGCTGACGCAGTCCTGCTGCGCCTTCGGCGGCGAGGGCGGCGCACCGTTGATGGCCAATGTCTGGATGCACAACGGCTTCCTGCAGGTCGAGGGCGAGAAGATGTCGAAGTCGCTCGGCAACTTCGTCACCATCAACGAACTGCTCGCGACCGAGAGCTTCGGCGGCCGCAAATGGCCGGGCGAAGTGCTCAGGCTAGCCATGCTGCGCACCCACTACCGCCAGCCGATCGACTGGACGGTGAAGGCGCTGGAGGAAGCGGAGAGGACGCTGCTCGACTGGTCCGCGGCCGCTGGCGACAGCACGGCCGGGAAGGTCCCGGCTGCCGTGCTCGATGCCCTGTCGGACGATCTCAACACCTCGCAGGTGCTCGCCGAGCTGCACGCGCTGCGCAAGGCCGGTGACTTCGCCGGGCTGAAGGCGAGCCTCGATCTGCTCGGCATAGCGCTGCCGCAGGTTGCGACGACGCAGATCGATCCCGCCCTGCGCGCGAACGTTGAGGCCTTGATTGCTGCCCGCCTTGAGGCCCGGCGCGCTAAGAACTTCGCCGAATCCGACCGCATCCGCGACGAGCTTGCCGCCATGAGTATCGCGCTCAAGGACGGCAAGGACCCGGCGACGGGCGAGGCGATCACGACCTGGGAAGTGAAGCGATGAACCGCGACCGCACCCCCTCTCCCCCTGCGGGAGAGGGTTGGGGTGAGGGGTCGCGCGACGCTGATCGCTGGCTCCGCGAGGAGCTGGCCGGAAAGGATAGTGCGACCCCTCATCCGGCCGCTGCGCGGCCACCTTCTCCCGCAGGGGGAGAAGGGGAGCGTGCGCCTGCTTCGCGGGAGACCCTGACGAAGCGTGCGCGGACCATGCGCAGGGAGCCGACAGAGACGGAGCGGAAGCTCTGGCATTTGCTGCGGGACCGCCGATTCAGCGGCTTCAAGTTTCGTCGGCAGGTGCAGATCGGGCGCTACATCGTCGACTTCATCTGCCCGGCCAAGCGATTGATCGTCGAAGTCGACGGCGGCCAGCATGCCGAAAGCGCCTATGACGAGGCTCGCGACGCCTGGCTGATCGCTCAGGGATTTCGCGTCCGCCGCTTCTGGAATGCCGACATCTCGCTGCGCCCTGACGAGGTCAGGGATACGCTCTGGCACGATCTCGACGGCGCTACGATCCACGAGCCGGAGATCGATGTGGCGACGCGGCCTGAAACATCATCGAACCAAGAAGGAAGAAGCGCATGAACCCGCCCCGTATTCGCCCCGCCGGCTCGCTCTCGATCGCGATGAAGCTCGTCATGCTCGCCATGGTGATGCCGAAGGTGCTGCGTTATCGCCTGAGAGCCCGGCGATGAGCGCCCGCGTCCATCTCTTCGACACGACGCTGCGCGACGGCGCGCAGACCACCGGCGTCGACTTCTCGCTCGACGACAAGCGTGCGGTCGCGGCGATGCTCGACAAGCTCGGCATCGACTATGTCGAGGGCGGCTATCCCGGCGCCAACCCGCTCGACACCGCCTTCTTCGAGCAGAAGCCGACGCGGCAGGCGAAGTTTGCGGCCTTCGGCATGACCAAGCGGGCAGGGCGCTCGGCGGCCAACGACCCCGGCATCGCCGCACTGCTGGAGGCGAAGGCCGACGCTATCGTCTTCGTCGCCAAGAGCTGGGACTACCATGTCCATGTCGCGCTCGAGATTTCGCTGGAGGAGAATCTCGCCGGGATCGCCGAGAGCGTCGCGGCGGCGAAGGCGGCGGGCCGCGAGGTGATGCTCGATTGCGAGCACTTCTTCGACGGCTACAAGGCCAATCCGGACTATGCGCTCGCCTGCGCCCGCACCGCCTACGAGGCCGGTGCCCGCTGGATCGTGCTCTGCGATACCAATGGCGGCACGCTGCCGGACGAGATCGGTGCCATCGTCGCCGCGGTGGCGAAGGTCGTGCCGGGCGCGAACCTTGGCATCCACGCCCATGATGATTGCGGCTGCGCCGTCGCCAACTCGCTCGCGGCGGTCGAAGCCGGCGCCCGCCAGGTCCAGGGCACGCTGAACGGGCTCGGCGAGCGCTGCGGCAACGCCAATCTGGTGACCCTGATCGGCACGCTGAAGCTCAAGGACCGCTATCGCGAGCGCTTCTCCATCGGCGTCGAGGATGATCGCCTCGGCGAGCTCACCCATGTCTCTCGCGCGCTCGACGAGATGCTGAACCGCGCCCCGAACCGCCACGCCCCCTTCGTCGGCTCCTCGGCCTTCGCCACCAAGGCCGGCATCCATGCCTCGGCCGTGCTGAAGGACCCGCGCACCTATGAGCATGTCGCGCCCGAGGCGGTCGGCAACAGCCGCAAGGTGCTGGTCTCCAACCAGGGCGGCAAGTCCAACCTGCTGGCCGAGCTCGAACGGGTCGGCGTCACGATCGCTCGCGATGACCCGCGCCTTTCGCGGGTGCTGGAGGAGCTGAAGGACAAGGAGGCGCAGGGCTATGCCTTCGAGGGCGCCGATGCCTCCTTCTACCTGCTGGTGCGCCGCATCCTCGGCGAGGTTCCGGAATTCTTCGGGGTCGAGCGGTTCGCCGTGAATGTCGAGCGCCGGCACAATGCGCTTGGCGAGCTCGTCACCTTCTCGGAGGCGATCGTCAAGGTGAAGGTCGGTGAGGAAGTGCTGATCTCGGCGGCGGAGGGCGATTCCGGCCCGGTCAACGCGCTCGACATCGCCTTGCGGAAGGATCTCGGCCGCTACCAGTCGCTGATCGAGGGCTTGCGCCTCGTCGACTACAAGGTCCGCATCTTCCAGGGCGGCACCGATGCTGTGACGCGCGTGCTGATCGAATCGGCTGACGAGAAGGGCGAGCGCTGGACCACGGTCGGCGTCAGCGCCAACATCATCGACGCCTCGTTCCAAGCGCTGACCGACTCGATCGTCTACAAGCTGATGCGGGAGGGCGCGACGGCGTAGGACGCGCCGTTATTCTCGGGCGGAGCGCAGTGCAGGCCCGAGAAACACATGACCATCTGGGTTCGGAGATGCTCGGGTTAAGTCCGAGCATGACGGGTGCGCCGCCGCCGGCTCGCCCGTCACTCGGTCAGGCGCAGCGACCTTTCCTTGCACAGATCGATGCCGTCATTGTCGCTTTCGCTGTCGTCGCTGAACTTGCCGAGCAGGTAGTAGGTGCAGCCGGCGGGCTTGTTCAGCTTCAGCGAGATGCTCTTGCCGGGCGCCAGCGGCTTGGCGAGCTTGGCGACGAGGCGGGGCTGTTCGCCCGTGGTTGTGATCTCCAGCGACTCGAGCGGCACCGTACGGGCATTGGTGATCTTGACCTGCGCCGGCGGGCGGGCGGATTGAGCCAGAGCAGGCAGGGCGGGCAGGAGCGCGAGCGCGCAGGCGGTCGGCAATACACGGCGAAGGTTCATGAGCTTTCGTCCCCGGTCTCAGCCTTCAAGGCCTTGAGGCCAGTCTGGCATTGCCCTTGCGACGAGAACAAGGCCTGATCGGCGCCACTTCATGGCAGGGAGCGGAGCCTGACAGGAGCGCCTGCATCGCGCGGCAACAGGCATTTCGGGCGCAGGGGAGCGCGATCATGGTCGATATCGCGCATGTTGCGTCGCGCATCCGCGCCAAGGCCGGCGAAGCAGGGCGCATCATCGTCGCCATCGCCGGGCCACCGGGAGCCGGCAAGTCGGAGATGTCGGCCCGGCTTGCGAAGCTGCTGCCCGAATCGGCCCTGGTGCCGATGGACGGCTTCCATTTCGACAATGCGGTGCTCGCCGCCATGGGCCTGAGCGACCGCAAGGGCGCGCCGGAAACCTTCGATTGCGCCGGGCTGGAAGCGACCCTGCTCCGGCTGCGCGCCGGCGATGCCGATGTCGCCGTGCCGCTCTTCGACCGTGCTGCCGATCTCGCCCGGGCCGGGGCGGCGATCGTGCCGGCTGCGACGCCGATCGTGCTGGTCGAGGGCAATTACCTTCTGCTCGACCGCGCACCCTGGGCCCGCCTTGCGCGGCTCTTCGACCTGACGGTCTTCATCGACGTGCCGCTCGACGAGCTGGAGCGCCGGCTGCTCGCGCGCTGGACGCATCACGGCCGCGAGCCGGCGGCGGCGCGGGCCTGGGTGGCGGGCAACGATCTGCCCAATGCGCGCCTTGTCCTGGCGGAGAGCCGCCCGGCCGACATCGTCTGGCACAACCACGACCGGGTCGCCTGAAGGGCCAGCATTCCTCGCGAGAGTTATTTCCTCCGGCCCCCTGCATTTGCGGGAGAACTGGCCTATATCGGCGCTTCAATTTGGAAGAGTGACAATGTCCCCGCCTGCCGCGCCGTCCCCGGCGCCTTTCGCGCGCTCGGCCGTGCTCCAGCCGGGCTCCGGCTTCGTCGCCACCTTCAAGGCGCTCTGGCCCTATCTCTGGCCGCCGGAGCGGGCCGATCTGCGCCGCCGGGTGGTGATCGCCTTCGCGCTGCTTGTCGTCGGCCGCCTCGTCCTGATGGGCGTGCCCTTCACCTTCAAATGGGCGACGGATGCCCTCGCCGGCACGCCGACGACGCTCGCGGCCTGGTTGCCCTGGCTGGTCGGCGCGCCGCTGGCGCTGACGGTGATCTACGGCTTCGCCCGCGTCGGCTCCTCGGCCTTTATCCAGTTGCGCGACGCGATCTTCGCGCCGGTCTTCATGCATGCGGTGCGCACGCTGGCGCTGCAGACCTTCGGCCATCTCCACCATCTCTCGCTGCGCTTTCATCTCGAGCGCAAGACCGGCGGGTTGACGCGCGTGCTCGAGCGCGGCCGCAACGGCATCGAAGAAATGGTCCGCCTCGGTCTCAACCAGCTCGTGCCCGTGATCATCGAGGTCACGCTGATCGTCGCCGTGCTGCTCTGGCTGTTCGACTGGCGCTATGTCGTGGTGCTCGTCGTCATGGTCGTCGGCTACATGGCCTACACCATCAAGGCCACGGAATGGCGCATCGCCATCCGCGCCCAAATGAACGAGTCCGATACCGACGCCAACGCCAAGGCGATCGATTCGCTGCTCAACTACGAGACGGTGAAGTACTTTGGCGCCGAGGCCCGCGAGACGGCGCGCTACGATCTCTCCATGGCGCGCTATGAGCGCAACTCGATCAAGGCCTATACCTCGCTCGCCTGGCTCAATTTCGGCCAGGCCGCGATCTTCGCGGCGGGGCTCACCATCTCGATGGTGATGTGCGTGCGCGGCTTCCAGGCCGGCACCAACACGGTCGGCGACTTCGTGCTGATCAACGCCATGCTGATCCAGCTCTATATTCCCCTGAATTTCATGGGCACGGTCTATCGCGAGATCAAGCAGGCGACGCTCGACATCGAGCAGATGTTCTCGCTGATCGGCCGCGATCCCGAGATCCAGGACAAGCCGGGGGCGCCTGAACTCGACGTTCGGGCCGGTTCCGTCACCTTCGAGGACGTGCACTTCGCCTATGTGCCGGAGCGGCCGATCCTGCGCGGCATCTCCTTCTCCGTGCCGGCGGGCAAGACCATCGCCATCGTCGGCCCGTCCGGCGCCGGCAAGTCGACGATCTCGCGCCTGCTCTTCCGCTTCTACGAGCCGCAGAAGGGGCGCATCCTGATCGACGGACAGGACATCGCCGCCGTCCAGCAGGTCTCGCTGCGGTCCGCGATCGGCATGGTCCCGCAGGACACGGTGCTGTTCAACGACACCATCGAGTACAATCTGCGCTATGGCCGCCCCGAGGCCACTCAGGAAGAGATCGAGGAGGCGGCCCGCCTCGCCCAGATCGACCGTTTCATCAGGACGCTGCCCGAAGGCTATGCGACCTCGGTCGGCGAGCGCGGCCTCAAGCTGTCCGGCGGCGAGAAGCAGCGCGTCGCCATCGCCCGCACCATCCTGAAGGGGCCGCCGGTCCTCGTCCTCGACGAGGCGACCTCGGCGCTCGATTCCTTCACCGAGAAGGAGATCCAGGACGCACTCGACCGGGTCAGCCAGGGCCGCACCACCCTGGTGATCGCGCATCGGCTCTCGACCGTGATCAATGCCGACGAGATCATCGTCCTCGACAAGGGGCTGATCGTCGAGCGCGGCCACCATCGCGAGCTGCTCGCGGCGGACGGCGTCTACGCCGCGCTCTGGAACCGCCAGCGCCAGGTCGACGAAGCCAAGGCGACGCTGCAGCGTGCCACGGCGGAGGAGGGCGAGAGCGTCCGCGTCAGCCTGACGGATTGATCGCGCGAAGATTGGATCTGCTCGAAATTGTGGCTTGGCAGCCGCAGGGACGAAGCGCAGAGTGCCCTTGGGTAATGAGGGCGCTTCTTCATGTTCGTGCTCGATCCGACGACGCTTGTCGGCTTCCACACCTGGCTCAGCCTGATCGCCATCGTCGCCGGCTTTCCGGCGGCGGCGGCCTTGCTTAAGGGCCATCTCAGCCCGCGCTGGAACGGCATCTTCCTCTGGACGGCGATCGCGACCAGCGCCACCGGTTTCCTCTTCCCGTTCAGCGGCGTCCTGCCCTCGCATATCGTCGGGGCGATCTCGCTGGTGCTGCTCGCGGTCGCCGCCATCGCCCTCTACGCGCGCGGCTTGCAGGGTGGCTGGCGGCGGACGTACGCCATCACCGCCATGCTTTCCTTCTACCTGCTGATCTTCGTCCTGATCGCGCAGCTCTTCCTCAAGGTGCCGGCGCTGAACGCCATGGCGCCGACGCAGGCCGAGCCGCCCTTCGCCATCGCCCAGGCCCTGACGCTCATGGTCTTCCTGGTTCTGACGGTGCTGGCGGCAAAGCGCTCCTCGGGCAACTCGGCGCCGTTGCGCGCCGTCTGAGCCGCAAAAAGGAAGCGGCCCGTTGGGGCCGCTCAAGGTGGTTCGTCTCTGAAAGCGGGCTAGTCGCGGTCGACGTCGACGATTTCGCCGCGCCAGTTGATCTCGACGCGCATCTCGTCGCCGCGCCGGTCGGCGCCGTCGATCACCCAGGCATTGCCGTTCCAGCGAACGCCGTCGACCTCACTGACTCCGTTGCGTCTGGCGATTCGCAGCGCCTCGCGCTGCGTCACGGCTTCGCTGCGCTGGTAGTCTGGCCGGTAATCATAGCGCGGTCGGTAATCGTCGGCGCGATAGGTGTTGCCGCGCTGGGGTGCATTGTCCCAGCTGGTCGGGCCACGCTCGTATTTCGGCCCGCTGTTCTCGGGCCTGAGGTCGACGCCTTGCGCCAGGGCCGCGCCGGAAGAAAGCGCGAGCGCTCCTGCAGCAAGAACACCCGCAATCTGGCTGATCTTCAGAGGTTTCATCGTCGATCTCCTGTCGATAACGCTTGGGGATTCAACCCGTCGGTGCAGGAGCCGTTCCGAAATCTTTGATGATCATTTCGCGGCGGCGATCGGGCTCAACCATGGCCGCCGATGATCGGCAGGATCTCGCCGGTGATGTAGCTGGAGCATTGCGGCGAGGCGAGGAAGACATAGGCCGGAGCGATCTCCTCGGGCTGCGCCGGGCGGCCCATCGGCACGCGGGAGCCGAACTCGGCGACGTTCTCCGCAGTCTTGTCGGACGGGTTGAGCGGCGTCCAGACCGGGCCGGGCGCGACCGCGTTGACGCGGATGCCGCGGGGAACGAGATGCGCGGCCAGCGAGCGGGTGAAGGCGTGTATGCCGCCCTTGGTCGTGGCGTAGTCGATCAGCTCCTTGCTGCCCTCCAGCCCGGTGACCGAGCCGGTATTGATGATCGCGCTACCCCTGCCGAGATGGGGCAGGGCGGCCTGGGCCATATGGAAATAGCCGTGCAGGTTGGTGCGGATCGTCGTATCGAAATGCTCCTCGCTGAGATCCTCGAAGCGCGGCGAATGGACCTGGAAGGCGGCGTTGTTGACGAGCACGTCGAGCCGGCCGAACGCCTTGACCACCTGCGCGACGGCATCGCGGCAGAAGCTGACATCGCGCACATCGCCTGAGATCGCCAGCCCGCGCCGGCCTTCCGCCTTGATTGCGCTGAGCGTCGTGGCGGCGTCCTCATGCTCGCCGAGATGCAGGATGGCGACATCGGCGCCCTCGCGCGCGAACAGCACCGCCACGGCCCGGCCGATGCCGGAATCGCCGCCGCTGATCAGGGCGACCTTGTCTTCGAGCTTGCCCGAGCCCTTGTAGAACGGGGCGTCGTACATCGGGGCAGGGTCGAGGATGGCCTCCGAACCCGGCTTGGCCTGATGCTGCCGCTCGAAGGGCGGCACCGGGTAGAGCCGGGCGCCGGCCTGCATCGCGCCGCTCTCGCTCGCCTTGTCCCGGCGCTTCTTCGGCCGGGCGTCGGCGCGCGCGATCTGCTTCTGGATGCGCCGCTGCTGCTTTGTCGCCGCCTTCACCGCCTTGGCCGGCTTGTCTTCCTTCCGCTTGGTTGCGGCCTTCGCCATGGCTTCCTCCTCGTCATCGTCCTTCGTTACTGAGGGGCGCAACGTGTCGCTGCAGCGAGAGTTCCCCGGCGGTGACGCCGCGGCCCTTGCGGCTTCGCGAATTCTCGGCAAGCTCGGCGCCAAAGCGAAAGCCGTGGGGCGAGCGAGGGGGGAAGATGGCTGAGGACGCCGATGTCGTGATCGTCGGTGCCGGGCTCGCCGGCCTCGTCGCTGCCGCCGAGCTCGCCGATGCCGGCCGCAAGACGATCATCGTCGAGCAGGAGCCGCGGGCCTCGCTCGGCGGCCAGGCGCACTGGTCCTTCGGCGGGCTCTTCCTGATCGATTCGCCCGAGCAGCGCCGGCTGCGCATCAGGGATTCGCTGGCGCTGGCCAGGCAGGACTGGTTCGGCTCGGCTGGCTTCGACCGCGAGGAGGATTACTGGCCGAGGCAATGGGCTGACGCCTATCTCGACTTCGCTTCGGCTGAGAAGCGCAGCTGGCTGCACCGGCAGGGCATGCGCTGGTTCCCCGTCGTCGGCTGGGCCGAGCGCGGCGGCTATCTCGCCACCGGCCACGGCAACTCCGTGCCGCGCTTCCATGTCACCTGGGGCACGGGCCCGGGCGTGCTCGAACCCTTCCTGCGCCGTGTCGCCGAAGGCGAGGCGAGGGGGCTGATCGAACTGCGCTTCCGCCACCGTGTCACCGGCCTGACCCGCAGCGGCGGTACTGTCGACGGCGTCGAGGGCGAGATCCTGGAGGAGAGCGCGGCCGAACGCGGGCAGGCGAGCGCCCGCACGGTGACGGGCAGCTTTGCGATCCGGGCCCAGGCCGTGATCGTCGCGTCGGGCGGCATTGGCGGCAACCACGAACTCGTCCGCCGCAACTGGCCGCGGCGCCTCGGCGAGCCGCCGAAGCGGATGCTGTCGGGCGTGCCGGCCCATGTCGACGGTGCGATGCTCGCGGTGGCGGAAGGTGCCGGCGCTAAGCTGATCAATGGCGACCGGATGTGGCACTATGTCGAGGGCATCGCCAACTGGGCGCCGATCTGGCCGGCTCACGCGATCCGCATCCTGCCCGGCCCGTCCTCGCTCTGGTTCGATGCCCGCGGCAGCCGCCTGCCGGTGCCGCTCTTTCCCGGCTTCGACACGCTCGGCACGCTCGAACATCTGCGCCGCAGCGGCTTCGATCATTCCTGGTTCGTCACCAGCCGCAGCATCGTCGCCAAGGAATTCGCGCTCTCCGGCTCCGAGCAGAACCCGGACCTCACCGGCAAGAGCTGGCGCCAGGTCATCCAACGTGCCCGGGCCGGCATGCCGGCGCCGGTCCAGGCCTTCCTGGACAAGGGCGAAGACTTCATCGTCGAGACCGACTTCTCCCGCCTGGTCGCGCGCATGAATGCGCTCGGCGGCGCCGGGCTGATCGACGAGGCGCATCTGCGGACGCAGATCGAGGCGCGCGACCGTGACGCCGCCAATCCCTTTGGCAAGGACCTGCAGGTTACGGCGCTGCGCGGCGCACGCGCCTATCTCGGCGACCGGCTGATCCGCACCGCAAAGCCCCACCGCATCCTCGACCCCGCCCATGGCCCGCTGGTCGCGGTCAGGCTCAACATCCTGACGCGCAAATCCCTGGGCGGATTGATGACCGATTTGTCCGCCCGCGTGCTCGGAGAGGACGGCGCGCCGGTGCCGGGCCTCTACGCGGTCGGCGAAGCCGCCGGCTTCGGCGGCGGCGGCCTCCACGGCTACCGGGCGCTGGAAGGAACCTTCCTCGGCGGCTGCATTTTTTCGGGCCGCGCGGCCGGGAGGGCTGCTGCGCAGGCCGTCGTCTGAAGGCGTTGATTCTGCCCGCGTCAGAGACGCCTCTTTCCGAGCGGCCCGCGAGCCCCTAAACAGCGTCCTCTGCCCGGCGGCCGCAACCTGGCCGCGAAGGCAAGGCCATGACGGCGCGGTGCGCCAGCAAGACCAACAGGATGCCACCCAATGTCGCTCGTCGATTCCGTCCGCAAGCTGATCGTGCCGATCCACAAGGAAGGCTATGTCTTCATCGCCATCGGCGCCGTCGCGACGCTGGTGCTCGGCCAGCTCTGGGCCCCGTTCGGCTGGCTCGGCACGCTGATCACCTTGTGGATCTGCTATTTCTTCCGTGATCCCGTCCGCATCGTGCCGCAACGCGAAGGATTGGTGGTTTCGCCCGCTGACGGGCGCATCAGCCAGATCGGCACGGCCCTCCCGCCGCCCGAGCTCGAGCTGCCGGCCGAGCCGATGCTGCGCATCTCGGTGTTCATGAACGTCTTCGACTGCCATGTGAACCGCAGCCCGGTCTCGGGCCGGATCGCCAAGATGGCTTATACGCCGGGCCTCTTCCTCAATGCCGAGCTCGACAAGGCGAGCGAGGACAATGAGCGCAACGCGCTGGCGATCGAGACCAAGGCCGGCATCGTCGGGGTCGTGCAGATCGCCGGCTTGATCGCGCGGCGCATCGTGCCCTTCGTCAAGGAGGGCGACCATCTCGCCCCCGGCGAGCGCTTCGGCCTGATCCGCTTCGGCTCGCGCGTCGACGTCTACCTGCCGCAGGGCGTGACGCCGCTGGTCAGCGAGGGCCAGACCATGATCTCCGGCGAGACCGTGCTGGCCGATCTCTCGGCCAACGACACCGACCGCGTGTTCCGCGCGATCTGAGATCGCGCCATCCTTCCCGGGCCGAGCGGAACGCAGGCCCGGGAAATTTTCCAGGGAATGCTCGGCTCAGGCCGGGCAAGGCGTGCCGCCCCCGCCTAGCCTGCCGCCTGAAAACCGCGTATTCCGGCTGGCATGAGCGATCTCTTCCCCCCTTTCGAACCCGAGCGCGTCGAAACCAAGCGCGCGCGCTTCAAGCCGATCCCGTTCAGGCTCATCGCGCCTAACGTCATCACCCTGCTGGCGCTCTGCCTGGGCCTGACCGCGATGCGGCTGGTGGTCGAGGGCAAGCTCGAGACGGCGACGATCTGCATCCTGATCGCCGCGGCGCTCGATGGCGTCGACGGAAGGCTGGCGCGGATGCTCAAGGGCACCTCGCGCTTCGGCGCCGAGCTCGATTCGCTCTCCGATTTCGTCAATTTCGGCGTCGCCACCGGCTATGTGCTGTGGATCTTCGTCCTGCACGACCTCAAATCCTTCGGCTGGATCGCGGTGCTGACGCTGGCCTGCGCCATGGCGCTCAGGCTCGCGCGCTTCAACGTCATGATCGACGATCCCAACCGTCCGGAATGGCAGAAGAACTTCTTTGTCGGCATGCCGGCTCCGGCCGGCGCGATCACCGCGATGCTGCCGCTCTACCTGCATTTCATCGGCGTCCCGGTGCAGGACTATGGCGCGCCGTTCGTCGGCCTCTACATCCTTTTCATCGCCTTCCTGACGATCTCGCGAATCCCCTGCTATGCCGGCAAGACGCTGGGCACCCGCGTCCCGCGTGACCAGGTGCTGCCGATCTTCGTCGCCGTGGTCGTCGTCGCCGGCCTGCTCTTCGCCTATCCCTTCGAGATGCTGACGCTGATCGTCGTCGCCTATCTCGGGCTGATTCCGGTGAGCGTCGCGCGCTATCGCAAGCTCGAACGCGAATATGCAGCGCAGCAGCACCCTGCCGCCGAGGCGGCGCTGCCAGTCGCTGCGGCGGACGAGCCCGGGACGGCGGAGCGCTAGCTCCCGTTCGTTCTAGCTGCGCCGGCCCGACAGCCGGCTGGCATTGGCGCGGGTGCGCTTCGAGAACGGCTCCAGCGTGTTGTGCGCGGCCTTGGCCGCCGCTTCGCCGAGCGCGCCCGGCGTCAGCGGTGTCATCGCCATGTTCAGCCAGAACAGGGTGGCGGCATGGCCGATGGCGAAGCTGCTCTCCATCACGGCCGAGACCTTCTCGACCACGGCCTTGCTGGCCTCGCGCTGGCCCCTCGCGTCGCCGAAGGCGCCTTTCATCAGGATCGGCAGCCGCATCGCGATGGTCAGCCCGGCATCGGCCTGCATCGTCACCACCTTGGCGACGATGGCCTGCGTCTGCGCTCCCGCGGAGACGGAATCCGGGCGTTTCCGCGATGTCGCCATGTCTGAATATCTCCGCGAGGCAAGGGGAGGGCGCTGGGCGGCGCGCGCTCCGAGGGCGGCTGCAGTGCCGCGGGCGGTCGAATGTGGCAGTGCAGCGTTGATTGTGCAATGCGATGCGGTGAATAAAATATGCGCTATCTGCATAAAAGACGCTTGACGATCGGCGTTGTGTTGCGTCCGGCGCATTGGTTGGGCGCTGCATTCCCCCCTGTCGCAAATTGCTCTAAAGCCATCGGGGAAGGCCATTGCATGGCTGCCCCGGAACGAGCCTGACCCGTTGAACCTCTTTTCTTCCTCGAAACCGGCCGGCTGGCGCCCGCAACTGGTGCTGGCCTCGGCCTCGCCCCGCCGGCTCGCTCTGCTCGAGCAGGCCGGCCTCAAGCCCGATGCGCTCTTGCCGTCCGATCTCGACGAGAGCCCCCTCAAGGGCGAGCGCCCGCGCGATCTCGCCCGCCGTCTGGCGCGTGCCAAGGCCGAGGCAGGCTACGCCGCGCTGAAGAGCCGTCCGGATCTCGAAGGCGCCTATGTCATCGCCGCCGACACCGTGGTCGCGGTCGGCCGCCGCATCCTGCCCAAGGCCGAGATCGTCGACGAGGCGGCCGCCTGCCTCAGGCTGCTCTCCGGCCGGGCTCACCGTGTCTATACCGGTGTCGCGCTCGCGACGCCCTCGGGCGCGATCCGTGAGCGCATCGTCGAGACGCGGTTGCGCTTCAAGCGCCTGTCGAGCGAGGACCTGGAGAACTACCTCGCCTCGGGCGAATGGCGCGGCAAGGCCGGCGCTTATGCCATTCAGGGCATTGCCGGTTCCTTCGTCGTCAAACTCGTCGGCTCCTATACCGGCGTGGTCGGCCTGCCGCTGCACGAGACGGTGAACCTGCTCGGCGGCGAGGGCTTTCCGATTCGCCTCGGCTGGCTCAACGCCGCCTGAACCAGAACAATGACGATGGAGGAAACGAGATGGGCGAACGCCTGAAGGGCAAGGTCGCGATCGTCGCCGGCGCCGGCTCGATCGGCCCCGGCTGGGGCAACGGCAAGGCGACCGCGACCGTGTTCGCCCGCGAGGGCGCCCGCGTCGTCTGCGCCGACCGCAATCTCGACGCGGCCCAGGAGACAGCCGAGATCATCAAGGGCGAGGGCGGCGAGGCCTTCGCGATCCGCACCGACGTCACCCGTCCGGAGGATCTGGCCGCGCTCGTCGAGGCGACGCTCAAGACCTATGGCCGCATCGACGTGCTCGACAACAATGTCGGCATCGCCGAGGTCGGCAGCGTCGTCGACCTGCCGCTCGAGACCTGGGAGCGGGTCTTCAACGTCAACCTGACCGGCTGCTTCCTGGCGATGAAGCACGTCATCCCGGTGATGCAGCGCCAGTTCGCGGAGAGCGGGGGGGGGGGGTCGATCGTCAACATCTCGTCGATCGCCTCGATCCGCCACACCGGCGTGCCTTATGCCAGCTATGGCGCCAGCAAGGCGGCGATGAACCAGCTCACCCGCACCACGGCGGCGCAATATGCGCGCGAGAAGATCCGCGTGAACGCCGTCCTGCCCGGGCTGATGAAGACGCCGATGGTCGAGCATTCGGCCGGGCTCGCGCAATCCTATGCCAAGGGCGATGTCGCGGCGATGTGGAAGGCCCGCGATGCGCAGGTGCCGATGGGCCATATGGGCGAGGGCTGGGACGTGGCCTGGGCCGCGCTGTTCCTGGCGAGCGACGAGGCGCGCTATGTCACCGGGCTCGAGCTCGTGGTCGACGGCGGCGTGACCCTGCAATATGGCGCCTGAGACCCCTTCGGGCACGACGCCGACCGGCCGGCCTTGCGCGATCTGCGGCAAGCCGGCGGTGCAGCGCTTCAAGCCGTTCTGCTCGGCGCGCTGCGCCGACATCGATCTCGGCCGCTGGCTGAAGGGCAGCTATGTGATTCCCGGCGAACCCGTCGAGGACATGGCCGAGCCGGTGCCGAAGCGCCGCGACGAGGAGGAGTGAGGCCGCGCAGCGGAAGGCATTTCGTCTTCCGCACCGCATTTTTCCACTGCCGGTGTTTTGTCGGCTGGACAGCTCGCCCGGCTGCCTCTATACGCCACTCACCAACCGAGGCGCAGCGCGCTTCGCCGGATGCCCAGATAGCTCAGTTGGTAGAGCATGCGACTGAAAATCGCAGTGTCGCTGGTTCGATTCCAGCTCTGGGCACCATTTTTCCTTTCAAGCTTCAGTTTGGGCGAGCGCCGACTCGGGCAGTCCGCTTTCTCGTCACCAACTTCCCGCGTGAGGAAGGATCGTCGGGAACAGCGCGTCAGGCCCGCTGGTGGAAGGTCTGGCGGACGAGCGCACGGCATGGGCGCCCAATGTCGGGCAGATCCTCGGCAGCGCGCCCAGAATCTAGGCCTGGAAAATCTGCGAACCCGGCGATGATTCCTCGGCATCTGCAGTGCCTTCGACTGAACAGCGGGCGTTGTCCTCGCGGCCGGGCATGTTGGCGTCATCATCTGGACGCATGGCAGCAACCGTCTCGATGTCCGGCATCTGCAGACAGCAGCGCTTGTTGAGGGCCGCCGCCACCTTCACCAAATCGAGATGGCCTTCTACGAGCACATCGCGCATGCCTCCTTGACCGCAGACCATGGGCGCGGTTGGACTTTCGGCATCGAACTGCTTGCAGATCGCAGCGTAGATGGCCTGCGCCAACCGCTGAACCTGCGGATCAGCCATTTCTTTCTCGCACATGGTGAAACCCGCCAATCGAATACGCGCTCATGGCATTCAGATGGGGATGGCTGGCTTCCGCGAACAGCGGGCCGAATGAGACGGGCCATGCATTTGGTCTCACTTGAAATCCGCAGGGGCCGCACCGAAGGGCGCAATCGAACAACGGCGTCGGAACACCACTTCACAAGGAAATCGAGGCCGGCGGTGGCAGATGGCTGGGCCAAGGGGCAAGCAGCGCAAGACCAGACCGGCGCTTCGATCCGCGATGCCAGGCGAGTTGGCGCGCAGCGACACTGCGCATGGGCCCTGGTGGGCTATGGTGCCATGCACGCGGCGAGGGCGAGGTTGCGACCCGAGTCGGCAACGGTCGCATGCGGCTTGGACGGCTCGGGCGATCACTGCCGCCTTCCTGCATGCTCCGTTCGGCAGCCGTTCAGCTGCGAGGGCGCTACTGGCGGCAGTTTCCGCAGGACGACAAGCCATGCAAGACGCCGCCGCCATGCTTGCTGACCGCGCCACGATGCCGCTGCGCCCGATCGCGATCCGTTGCGAATCCGTAGGTTTTGCGGTGCGCTTCGGGCTGACTGAAGCCGAGGATGAGCGTTTGCCCTGCCCGGTTTTCGAGACGCTTCCCGAGGCTCTGGCCTTCGTCGAGGCGCTGGACGAGGCGAGGGGCTGAGGCCACACCGAGACAGGCATCGCGTCTTTTCCACGCTTGTTCGAAACGGTCGCTTGTCAAAGCGGCATAGGATCGGGCATAGAGCCTTTCAACGGAGACGTGGCCGAGAGGCTGAAGGCACTCGTTTGCTAAATGAGCATACCCCATAAGGGTATCGAGGGTTCGAATCCCTCCGTCTCCGCCATTTTCCTTGCCCAGGCTTTCCCGCTCCGACGCAGACTTGTTGATAATTCAACAGGTTACGTGACCTTGCCCCTCGCTCTTGCTCCCGCGCCTTCCCATCCTGCCGCAGGCATCTGGGGGTACTTTCGGGGACTCGATTCCGCGCTGTGGGGGGATCGCCCTCACAGAGGAAATCGAACTCCTCGCCAACGCACAGATTCGTCGCGCAGCCGACCAAGATGTCTGTGGTGGCGGGTTCTATCTTCAGCTCAACCCGAACGCCTCGAAGCTGTGGCGGATGAAATGCCCGGTATGTTGGCAGGGTGAAGCTGCTCTCGTTCGGCCGGCAGCCAGAGGTGACACTGGCCCAAGCCCGCGAAAAGCGCGACAGCGCCCGCGAGTTTCTGCGCGGCGAGCATGATCGGGCCGTGTTGAAGAAGTAGCGCGCAGCTGCCGCAATCTACGATGCCGGAATTTTCGGCGGCGCCGGCGACGAAGGTGCCGGCAAGCAATTGCACGAGATGACGGCGACGATTTCCGTTCGCACATCGCCAAGCGGGAAGCACAAGCCGAGGCGCTCACCATCTTTCCGTCGAGCGATCAAGCCCGACGGATCGTCTTCGCATTTGGCGATAGAGCCGATCGGACCGGCACGGGGCTATCGGGCGGCGATCGCCGTCATCTCGACGAGGAGGTCGGGATAGGCAAGGCGCGCCTCGACGGTCGCGCGGGCCGGCGCGTGGCCTTTTGCAACCCAGGCGTCCCAAGCTTCATTCATGGCGGCGAACCCCGCCATGTCGGCGAGGTAAATGGTGACGCTGACCAGGTTGTTCTTGGAGACGCCGGCCTGGGCCAGCGTGTCATCGAGGCTGAGCAGAACTTCCTCGGTCTGCACCTTGACGGATTGGCCGCGCGTCTGCTCGGCAACATGGCCCGCAAGGAAGATCAGATCTCCAACGATAACAGCGTCGCTCCAGCGTTCCGTCATGCCAATGCGTTCAATCATAGGGTCAGCTCCATCTGTTCGGTCTGCGGCCGACTTCCCGCGGGCGCTCGGCCGGCTCCGTTCGCCTGGTCTATGACGCACATCGCGACGACGCGCCGATAGCGGCGTTGGCGGAGTACCCGATAGCGGACATCCGGCGCCAGCCTGCTCGGCGGTGCGAGAAGATCAACGCGGCCTCGCTTCGTTGCGAAACTGACGCGGCGTGGTGCCCGACATGCGACGGAATGCCCGCGTGAAATGGGCCGGGTCCGCATAGCCCGAAGCGAACGCCACTTCGATCACCTTGGCGTCCGTCGTGCGCAGCAGCTTGGCCGCCTTCTCGAAGCGTGCGGCCTCGATCAGGTCGGAATAGGTCAGGCCGGCGAGCGCCAGCTTGCGCTGAAGGCTTCTGGCGCTCGTCCCCGCCATCTCGGCGACTTCGGCGACGGTCGGAACGCCTTCGTCGAGATAGGACGGCAGCATCAGCTTGAGCGCGCGGATGATGTCCCCCCCGGCCGGGTCGGCATCGTCACCGAGGAACTCGAGCGGTGTCTCGATCGCGCAGCCGGGAAGGCCCATGAGCGAGAGCGGCACCTCGATCCACGAGGCGACCTGCCCGGAGAGGAACCGGGTATTTGGCCAACGAGCCCGGGTTTCGAGGCTCGGGACGTAGCGAGCCTCGAAAGCGATGGTCGCCGGCTCCCAGTCCGGCCCTGCGAACTGCCGCACGATATGGATCGGAAAGATGTTCTGCAGCCACTGCGAATGTTCGAGATGGGCGATGCCCGCCGTGCCGACGAGCTTGCTGCAGATCTTGATGTGGTCGTCGGCTCGCTCGAGCCACATGTCGAGGACGTTGTCCTCGAGCGTCGCCCATTTGCAGACCTGCTGCAGAGCCAGGAACAAGGTCGGCGAATATCCGATCATCGCCCTGAACTTCGCGCTGAGATGGCAGAACTGGAGGCGCCTGGAGGCCTGAAAGCCGAAATCGACAATGCCCTGGGATCTCTGCGCGCTCTCGGCAAAGCTCACCGCGCGCAGCAGCGGGACGAAATCGTCAGCCTTCTCCTCGAGGCAGCTCGGCAGCCGGAACTTCTCCAGCAATGACGCGGTGGGCGCGCCGATCTCGTCGTGGATGTCGGTGAACGGGATCAGGAACTGGCAACGGGTGATCGGAATGCTGCTCATCTCGCCTCCCCCAAGGCTGTAGAGTTCTGGTCTTCAGCGAACCATAGCCGCTCCGTTACCCCGAGAGGGCAATCGCGCTGGCCTGCTTTTGGCGGGCAATGGCCAGACGGACCATCCGATCGATCACTAAATAGCGAGCTGGGTGAACGGAGACGCGAAGGTTTCGCCCTTTCGCGACAAGGCGATGAAGCTCGGGCATATCCCCTCCCAACACGCCGTGCGCGAAGCCGTTGCAGCGTCGCTGCAGAGTGGCGCATCGCTCCGGCAGATTGCAAGCCGCCTCGGCTTCAGCACCCGCTCGCTTCAGCGGCATCTCGCGGCGAACGGAACCTGCCACAGCGCAATCGTCGCCGAGGTCAGGCTGGCGACCGCGTGCCGCCTGCTGATCGAAACCGACGAGAAGGTTTCGCGCATCGCCTGTCTCCTTGGCTACACCGGCCCGACCAGCTTCTCGCGCAGCTTCATGCGCCTGATGAAGATCCAGCCCGCGAGCTACCGGCGGCAGCAGCGCAGATGAGGCTTGTTGCAATCAGCCGCCCCGTGTTCCGCGCCACTCTCAGCAAGTCCGCTCTTGGCGCGTAATGGCAAGATTCCGGTCGGGCGGAAGTGGCAAATGACGAAGCGTAAATCGCCGCCGACCCACTCGGTTCGGAGCCCAGAAGGCGCACGGTTTCGCGGGGAGTGACCGGGGCGAGCGGCCGCAGGAGGCCTGTCCGGCGCGCTTCAGTCTGGCGCAAGATGGAGGTTGAAGATGAAGATCACTCGGCGAACCGCCGCTCTCGGCGGCGCAGCGGTGCTTGCTGGCGCGACGACGGGACATCCCGCGCTCGCCGAGCAGGGAGCTTTCCTCGGAATCGGCGAGGGCCTGGAGGATTTCTGGCTGGCGACCGACGCCTATATTTTCGGCTACCCGCTGGTCACGATGGAGATGACCCGGCGTGTCATAACCAACGCTGCCGATGCCGTCGGAACGCGGGCCCCGATGGGCCATATCATCAAGCTGCGCAGCTATCCCGATGCGTCCTTCAGGGACGTAACGGCACCGAATGCCGACACGCTCTACACCACCGCGTTCTTCGACGTCGGCACCGAGCCCTGGGTCCTCAGCGTTCCCGACATGAAGGGGCGCTACTTCCTGCTACCGATGCTGGACGGCTGGACGACGGTCTTCCAGGTGCCGGGCAAGCGGACCACCGGCACCGGAGCCCAGACCTACGCGATCACCGGCCCCGGCTGGAAGGGCACGCTGCCGGAGGGCGTGAAGGAATACAAATCCTCGACCAATATCGTCTGGCTGCTCGGGCGCATCTACTGCACCGGCACGCCGGAGGATTACGCCGCGGTCCACAAGCTGCAGGATGAGTTCAAGCTCGTGCCGCTCAGCGCCTATGGCAAGCCTTACACGCCGCCGCCCGGCAAGGTCGACCCGTCGATCGACATGAAGACCGCAGTGCGCGAGCAGGTCAATCGCATGGATGCGGTGTCCTATTTCAAGCTGCTCTGCGAACTCATGAAGAGCAATCCGCCGTCGGCCGCCGACGCCCCCGAGCTCGCGCGCTTCGCCCATCTCGGCATCGTTCCGGGCCAGGATTTCGACGAGAGCAAGTTCAAGGTCGATCTGGCGAAGCGGGTCCCCGAGATCGCCTTCGACAGGATCATGCTGCAGTTCAAGATCAACGGAGCCGTCAAGCACGAGAACGGCTGGGCCTTTACGAAGAAGACCGGCATCTACGGCACCGACTACCTGATGCGCGCGCTGGTGACCGCGATCGGCCTCGGCGCCAACCGTCCGCAGGACGCGGTCTACCCGACCTCGCAGCGCGATGCCGTCGGCCGCAAATACAGCGGGGCGAACAAATACGTCATGCGCTTCGCCAAGGGACATCTGCCCCCCGCGGACGGCTTCTGGTCGCTGACCATGTACGACGACAAGTATTTCTTCGTGAACAACCCGCTGAACCGGTACTCGATCAGCGCCCGCCAGAACCTCAAGTCCAATCCGGACGGCTCCACCGACCTCTACATCCAGCATGAATCCCCCGGGAAGGAGAAGGAGTCGAACTGGCTTCCCGCCCCCGCGGGCGATTTCATCCTGATGCTTCGCATGTACTGGCCGAGCGAGACCGACCCGTCGATCCTCAACGGCACATGGACGATCCCTGCCGCGGAGAAACAGGCTTGAATCGGGCCCTGCTAGGCCTCCGCTCCAACGATCACCGGTGAAATTAGAGAGACGAAGACAATGACCAGAAAGGCAATGGCAGCAGCATTCGTCGGGATGATGCTTGCGACTCCGGCCGCCGCGCAGACCGCCCTGAGCGCCTATGCGGACGAGAAGGGATACATCGACGTCCAGAAACTGACCTGCGCACAACTTGCGGGGACGTTCCAGGAGGACGCGGACATGCTGACGACCTGGTATAGCGGCTGGTACAACGGCCTGGCACGCAAGCACATGCTCAACGTCAAGCGCGGCAAAGAAGCCGAGCACGAAGTCATCCAGTACTGCAAAGCCAACCAGAACAAGCGCGTGATCGAAGCTATCGCCGTGGTATTCAAGGATATGCGCGCCGAGCGCGGCATCGAGATGAAGCCCTGATCTGAAGGCGCTACCCCTCCGCTGAGGATCCGGGTCGAGCTTTCGACCCGGATCTTCTCCCGAACTTGAAAAGGAGCGATCGCATGACATCAATCCGAATGATCGGCTTGGTCTTTCTGACAGGCATCGTCCTCAGCGGCTGTCAGACGTCGCAGTCGAGACAAGAAGAGCTC
The DNA here is from genome assembly GCF_058797755.1 of Allobosea sp. GW823-FHT02B03. Classification (NCBI taxonomy): domain Bacteria; kingdom Pseudomonadati; phylum Pseudomonadota; class Alphaproteobacteria; order Hyphomicrobiales; family Alloboseaceae; genus Allobosea; species Allobosea sp. GW823-FHT02B03. The sequence continues at coordinate 87,926 of NZ_JBXAJY010000005.1, forward strand.
GCGGCGATTTGCGCAAACCCCGTCAACAGGCAGCCCCAGAATTTCTACTTTGACGAATGCCAGGCCCTTTACCCTTCTTCTGACCGGGCATTGCAGAAGGACTATCGGCTCGGCGCACCCGCGGGCCGTTGAGGGGGCTGCATCGTCTCCCGCTACGCGACATTCCCGGCTCAACACTCTTGTCATCTAGACCGGCGCGAGGGGGGCTAGGTCACCGATCAGCCCTTCCTTGGCCGCCCCGCGCAAGGAGCGCGACACCAGACTGGACCACGCCGCCCGAGGGCAGCGCGATCTGGTGATTGGGCGCGTATCGCGTCGTTCAGAGCCCGATCGCGAGGCCCGCCTTGAAGGCGTGGTCCTGGCGATCGGGGTGCTTTCAATCTCGAGCATCATGTTCGTGATCGTCGATCTGAGCATGCCCTACCAAGGCGTATTCCACATCTCCAGCGTGTCGACGCGCGAGGCACTGATGGACATGATGCGATAGGAGCCGGCGGCGGCGATGCGCGCGCCGTTGGCTCACCGCAATCCGAAGCCTGCAATCCGGCCGCCGCTCACGACCTAGCGCGGCGCGGGCGGTGGCGGGTTTTGCTTCAGCTTGTCGATCGCCTGCCGTATCGGCCCGAACGGTCCGTAGCGATGCTGATCGACGCCGAAGCCATCGGCATAGGGGCCATAGGGCGCGTCGACGGGCTTCAGGAGCAGATCGGGAAAATCGCGCTCCAGCCCCGGCTTTGCCGGCCGCTCATGGGACAGCATGAAGGCCGCGACGTCCCAGGCATCCTCCACGGACAGACGCGGGCTGGCATAGTCGGTCCCGTGCGGCATGTTGAAGTGGACGAAGTTCGCCGCGACGCTCAGCCTGGCCATGCCGGCCCCGTTGTTGAAGCTGTCCGGTCCCCAGAGAGGCGGCACCATGTAGCCGAGATCGGTGGTTGGCAGGCTTCGCCGGACGCCGAGACCGTCATTGCCGTGGCAGGCTGCGCAGGCGTCCCGGAAAATGGTGGTGCCCCGCGCCGGATCGGCCGCGCGCGCCAGTTCGGGCATCGATCCCGCGCCAAGACCGGGCAACGTCTCGCCCTTCGTGACGTTGGTGGAGAGGAAGTCGATATAGGCGACGAGCGCGCGCATCTCGGGCGCGGAATCGGGCATTTCGCGACCGTTCAGGCTCCGGGTCATGCAGGAGTTGACGCGGTCCTCGATCGTGATTTCGCCGCCCTTGCGAGCGCTGTACTGCGGAAACAGGTGAGCCAGGCCGAACAGGGGCAAGCCGAACTTGCGCGTGCCGGCTGAGAGATGACAATTGCTGCAGGACAGGTTGTTGCCGGCATAGCGCTTGCTGGCATCGCCGACATTCGGCCCGATCAGGGACGGGGTGGCGACGACGAGTTCGCGGCCCTTTCTGATCAATCGATCGGCAGGGCTGTCCGAAAGCGTCGTCACGTCTGGGACGATCCAGTCGGGCGGCTGCTGCTGAGCGAAGGCGCCCGTGCAGGCTAGGAGCGCCCAGGCTGCGGCAAGGCCGATGCCGGACATAAGGCGCGCGCATGTGACGAAGCGGCTGGTCATGATCTCACCATCGATGGAGGCTGCGTCGGTCCGCGCGACGGAGGCTACAAGTCCTGACGGGGTGAAGCTGCCGGGGCGGATCATGGAGTAAGGCTAGGCCCTTGTCCTGGTGGCGAGGCTGCCCTTGCGATCTCACAAGAGCGCAGGCGGTCTTTCGTTGCCGGCAGCAGACGGTCCAATCGAGCACGTTCTACTGCTGCTTTGAGAAGAGTTTCTTCAGCTGGGCTTTTTGCCAATGCCCAAAAGTAGGACAGGCGCAGCGCTTCGGCCGCGATCGAACAACATCGGTGCTCAGTCCTGCCGATCGTCGGCATCCTGAATTTCAGGGCCCGGCCGGCCGGGAGTTCCCGAAGGCGTGCAGGTCCAGCGCAACGTGCTTGGTCGAAATATCGTCGGGATCGGCCGTGATCTCGAAGCCGAGGTCTCGGCAGAGCGCGAGCATCGGCCCGTTCTCCGCCAGGACCTGGCTATGGACGCGCTGCACCTTCTCGGCCTTGGCCCAGTCGATGATCAGCTCCATCAACGCGCGGCCGAGCCCGAGGCCCTTCAGATCGGAGCGCAGCAGAATCGCGTACTCCGCCTCGGCGTGCCCGGGCGCGGCATGGAGCCGGACGGCGCCTGCCGCTTCGCCGCTGTCCTCCTCGATGGCGATGAATGCGATCTCCCGGGCGTAGTCGAGCTGGGTGAGGCGGGCCAGGAAGGCGTGGCTGAAGGTCTTCAGCGGCGCGAAGAACCGCAGTCTGAGGTCCTCCGCGGTGACGCGCGCCAGCATCGCGCCGATCAGCAGTTCGTCCTCCGGCTTCATCGGGCGGATGAAGAAGCGCCGCTCGCCCAGCGCAAGCCGCCGCGTCCAGCTGTTCGGATAGGGCCGGATCGCCGGACGACGGCGGCGGGCCTGGTCAGGCTCGAGCACGACACGCGCGTCGACCGCGACGACGCCGCCGGCATCGGCAAGGATCGGGTTGAGGTCCATCGCGCGGATCTGGGGAAGCGCCGAGGCGATGTTGCCCACCGCGACGAGGACCTCGGCGATCGCGCGCCGGTCGGCAGCAGGAACATCGCGATAGGCGGCGAGGATACGGGAAACCCGCGTCCGGGCGATCAGGCTCTCGGCCGAGGCGAGGTCGAGCGGCGGCAGCGCCACCTGCGTATCGGCGATGAGCTCGGCCGCCGTGCCGCCGCGGCCGAAAACGATGACCGGCCCGAAGCACGGGTCGACCGAAAAGCCCGCGATCAACTCTCGCGCCTTGGCGCGGTGCGCCATGGGCTGCACGAGAAATCCGGCAAGCCGGGCTTCCGGGCGCAGCTGCCGCAGGCGCTCGGCCATGCGATCCGCGGCGTCCCGGACGGCCTGCTCATTGGCGAGTTCGAGCTCGACCCCGCCGACATCCGATTTGTGTGCCACATCGGGCGAGACGATCTTGAGTGCGACGGTGCGACCGGCCGCGAACTGTGCCCTGGCCGCTTCGGCGGCTGCTGTGGCATCGGCCGCGATCACCAGCCCCAGCGTCGGAATTCGGAACAGGACGAGCAGCTGCGTGACCTCGTCCGGCTCGAGCCAGGCGCGTCCCTGGGCGATGGCGCGGTCGACCAGCGCGGCGGCGGCATCGATGTCGGGCTGATCGCTCTCGTCGAGCGCGGGTGGCGTCGCCATCAGCTCCTTGAGCAGCCTTGCGTGCCGGGTCAGATGCTCGAAGCCGACGATCGCCGCCTGCTCCGTCGCGAAGGAGGGGATGCCGGCCGATGCGAAGAACCGCGAAATCTCTTCTCCACCGCCGACCCACACCGCCAGAACCGGCTTCCGAAACGCTGGTGCCGCGTAGGCCTCGGCCACGGCGCGGGCGCAATCCCCGGAATCGTCGGGCGCAAGCGGCGCGTTGAGTGCCAGGACCGCGTCGACATCGTTCCGGGCCAGAAGGCGGGAGACCGCCTCCCGGTAGTCATGCGCCGTCCGCACGATCTCCGGCTCCAGGAGCCTCTGCTCCGTGCCGGCGGCTTGCCGCATCCGGGCGGCTGCGAGCGCTGCCAGCCCATCGCCATTGCTGACGATCGCCAGCCGGCCGGAATCGGCGGCGCGGGCGCGCCCGAGCGTCTCGGCAGCCGCAAAGAGCTCGTCGAGATCGTCGACCCGCAGCAGGCCGGCGCGGTGAAAGGCCGCGTCGTGCGCGGCATCACTGGTCACGATCAGGGCTGAATGCGTCAGGGCGGGCCATGGCGGCTCCAGGCGCGGCGGCTTCAGGACCAGGGCCGGCTTGAGCCGTGCCGCGGCGCGTGCCGAAGACAGGAAGCGCGGGGCATCGGTGACGGCGTCGATCGTCAGCAGGATGGTGCGTGTCGACGGGTCGGCCGTGAAATGATCGAGCGCGTCGGCGATGTCGACATCGGCGCTTCCGCCCAGGGTCACCACACCGGAGAGACCGATACCGCGCCGCGCGGCCCAGGCCAGTATCCCGGCCGCCACGGAATTGGACTGCGCAATGAGCGCGACAGAGCCCGCGGCCAGTTGCACGGGGACGGCCGTCGCATTGAGGCCGAGACGGGGCGCGGCGAGACCGAGCGAGTCCGGCCCGATCAGTCGCATGCCGCTGGCCTCTGCCGCGCTCCGCAGGCGCTCGCTATCGGCGGCCTCCCCATCGGGCACGAGGAGTCCGGCACAATCGCGCCCTGCCGCAGCCGCCATCACCTGCTCCGCGACCGCGACGGACGCGATGAGAAGATCGGACGGCGCAAGCGCAGGAAGGGCATCCACGCCCGGAAGCACGGTGAGTGCGCCGCGATAGGGCCCCGAGCGGATCTGTGTCGCCAGCAGCTCTGCCTCGGGACAGCCGGCGATCACCGTGATCTTGGCGGGTTCAAGCGCGCGTCTGAGCAGGGCGAGCGTCATGGTTCGGCGATTTCCGTGTGCCCAGGGAAGTCAGCGGATACGATTCTCGACGAACCGGCTAGCGCCCTTCCCAGACGCCTGGCCGGAACTGACTAGCACGCGGCAACCTCCGCTCTTTGCGCTGGATCGCACGGACAGTTCAATCGCTGGTTGCCGGCTGAGCCATCGTGCCATTGCTGTCGTAGGGTCGCTGCGGATTGCGCATTGCGGCAGACTATCACCGCCAAGCCCTTGCCCACCATCCATGGATGTCCATCACCATCATAAGCGCCGACAGGGTGAAGGTGTCATGATCAGGGAGCGCGTCGCTCACCTATTCTCTCCCATGGCTGCGGCGGATCGGGCGCCCGTGACGATGCCGCAGCAAACGCATCAGTCGCCAAGCGAGCAGCCAATCGGGCCGATCTCGCGATCAAACCGGCCGTCGCGCTGACTGCCCTTCGTGAGGTCGATCAGTGCTTCCGGGCCAGTACTCTTGCGTGCCAGCCTGTCCCTCTCTGCCTCACCGGCGGCGAGGGCAGCTCGCGATCACGACGCAGAGCGACAGGGCTCCGCACGTCACGAGAATACGTCGAAGCGCTCCTGATCTCTCTGTCCAATTTGGTCTGCAGCTTTTGCTTTCGCTGGGCGTTCCTCGATTTGCTTCGATTCGCCCGTGGGCACGGGGGCTCCGCCGCAGGTTGGGTGGCCATCGCCGGACTGCTTATCGCTCGTTCGCAGCGGCCACCTGCGGGGGGGGGCGGTCACGCGCTTGTGAACACCCGGTAGCGTCCTGCGCATCGTCCAGAGCCTTAAAACTAAGAAATTATTACTAACGGCGTAAACTGATTGATACGGGCGAAGCATCTAGAGAAATCGATAGATAAAAATAGAACACCGAAATCCTGCCGAAGGGCAGTATGCTCTGTTCGCAAGACCTTGACGTCCTGTGATTTCAAATCTTTAATCTCTGTGATTCGTTGTTGGTTTTGGCGGAAGGTACCGAATTCTAGGGCTCCGGCAGTTCGAAACAACCTGTGGAGGCGTCATGGCTTTCAAGGCGACGGATTTCGGCCTCAAGATTTCGACGACTGGCGACAAGAATATGCTGAGCGCCCGGTCAGGCCATGTCCTGGCTGGCGGTACGGGGGGCATGAGCAGCCCCATCCCAGACTCCCCAGGCATGTGCATCCGGCTGGGCAGGTGCCGTGCCGCCATGCCCATGTGCGTGTTTCGAGGGCGAGCGCGTCGGGCTTTTCACGTCTCGGAAGGCCGCTCGATCGGCCTAGGCCGACGCGGGTGCGCTTTCAAGGGCTCACGCTAACAAGGGCGCCTCACTTGGCGCCATCCTGATTTCGCCTGTGCCTGCGCCTGAATAGATGCCCGTTCACAACGAGCGCGAAACGCAGGGCTGCCACATGTCTGTCATCTGCCGCGTTGTTCTCACGAAAACCTCCTTTGCATTGCGCCGTCGCATGGCTCGGCGATGCCTCTCGGTCAACGCGGTTGCAAGATGAATCGAATTTAGATCCCGCGGACCATCTCGTTTCGTCAGTAATCCCTGCTCTTGAAGCGCCTTGTCGGTCAGATCCGAGACAAAACGCATTCTGAGGTTCTTGCCTGTTGATTCAACCCTCTGTGACTATAATCCAGGGAGATATGCGATGCGGAGCTGCAGCAGCGAAGTAATCAAGGGGCTAAAAAGGATTACCTTACTGGGTGCGACGAGTCTCTCTGCAATTGCTGCATACTCCAGTCTCTTTCCCTCGCCATCATGGGCCGCCTGCACCAACGGACCGGGCAATTATACCGGTGAGGTAACGTGCACCAGCGCGGGCGCCGTGAATTTCACGATGACCGGCCCGGCGACGATAACCGTCCCGAATGCGGCTGTGGTCCACAACGGTATTCTCGCGGAAGTTACCGGAAATGCTGCCTCGGGGACGGCGACTGTCAGCGATACGACAGTCATAAATAACAATACAACATACCCGTCCATCGGTGTGTACATGCTGATATCGTCGTTCAGTTCGGCCGGAAACGGTACGCTGACGATGACGGGAACCAATTCCGTGACGACTGCGAATGGAACGTCCGTTGAGACAAATGTTCGTGGAACCGGAAGTGCCACAACGAACATATCCGGGACGATCACTGTCAACAGCCTTGTGACGAATACCGACGACAACGATGGCATCGAGACCACGACGCATGGCGGCGGAAACGCCACGCTGAACATGCCGGACGCGTCCGGCACGGTCAACGTCAAGGGCGGCAACGGGATACTGATCGATTCTCTCGCCGCTGGCGGAAACATCAGCGGAAATGTCGGATCCGGCCTCACGATAAATCTGGACAATACCATCGCGGGTGCGAACAACGCGCTGAGGCCGAACTCCGGAATTTACGTGACGACCCTTGGCGTCGGCACGATCGGCCTGACGACCGGGGCTGCGATCATCACGTCGGGACCCCGTGCCGCCGGCATCCGGGGGGATGCCAGGCTCGGAAACGTCACCATCACCAATTCGGGCCCGATCACGACGTCAGGCAACAACAGCAGCGGCATCATCATCGACACTTTGACCAATGGCGCGAATGCCTCCGGCGCGATTTCCATCACGAGCAGCAACAGCATTGCGACCGCGGGCAGCCAGAGTCACGGCATCGTCGCCACCGCGACGAGCACCTCGACCGGGGCCGCGGGTGCGGTCACGATCTCCAATCAAGGGTCTGTGACCACGACGGGCGCCAACAGCAACGGCCTTCAGGCAAGCGTAGCCGGCACCACGGTCGGAGCCGTGACCGTGACCAGCGCGGGTGCGTTGAATGCCAGCGGAAACTTCTCGGCCGGCATCTATGCGTTCGGCAACCGCGCGGATGTAACGATCGGTGCCGGGGGCAGCGTGTCCGGCGGCTGGCAATCCGATCTGGCGAGCGTCGGCCTGAGCGGCGTGCCCGCCAGCGGAATCGCGCTTGGATCCCGCGGGACGGGAACCACGCTGACGAACAATGGCGCAGTGGGCGCCTTGTCGGATCGCGCCATCGTCGAGCTCGATCGCTTCGGCATCGGCGCGCTCGGGCCGCTGAGCATCGTCAACAACGGCAATGTCACCGGTTTCATCCAGCTCGGTGCCGGCGATGCGACCTTCAGGAACTTGACGCCCACTTCCTTCGACATGCGCCACTTCGCCGATACCAATGGCGATGGCATCCGTGACACCAAGCGCGTTGCGATTTCCGATTTCGGCGCCGGCAACGACCTGTTTCTCAACGAGACCAATGGTGTGGTGCGGCTTGCTCCGGTCGCAGCGGCAGCCGCGACAGATCCGGCCGGCTACTACCGCCCGACGACCGGCATCGACAGCAGGGCGCTGGAGGCCAGTTTCTACGATTTCACGCGTGCGGGCCTGCTCCAGGGCCAGATGGTCAATCTCGAGCGCTTCAGCAATGCCGGCGTCATCGATCTGAGGGGCACGGTCACCGGCAATACGCTCTTCATTACCGGTGGCCCCGGTGTCGTTGGAGGAGTGCCCCAAGCTGGCAATGGCGTCTATATCTCCAATGGCGGCCAGCTCCTGCTCAACACCGTGCTCAACTCCGGCATTCCGCCCGGAGGCCAAACCAACAGCTACTCTGACATGCTGATCGTCGACTCGACCCAGACGGGTCCTGGAGGCGCTACGCGAATCCTGATCACCCCCGATCCGGCTTCGGCCGGCGCGCTCACCCTCGGCAACGGCATCGCGCTGGTCGAGGTACGCAACAAGACCGCTTCGGCCGGGGACGCCTTCGTGCTCGGCAGTCGCGTGGCGAGCGGAGCCTTCGAGTATCTGCTCTATCACAACGGCGTTGGCGGGGATTCTGCCGACGGCAATTGGTACCTGCGGAACACCGTCGAACCGCCTACACCCACGCCGCCGACACCGGTACCGCCTACACCGACGCCCCCCTCGCCAGAGCCGCCGGCGCCCGTGCCGCCGGTTCCCCCGTCGCCGACCCCCACTCCCACGCCGACTCCGACGCCGAACCATCGTGTCGAGGTCCCCGTCGACATGGTTGTGCCGGCGCTGGCGAGCCGACTGGGGCTCGCGATGCTCGGCAGCTATCATGATCGGGCAGGCGAGGATTACCCCGATGCCCTGCCGCAGCCGGCGCCGGTCGCGCCAATCTGGTGCAAGGATCCGGCCCGCAACTTCCGCTGCATGCCGACGGCGGAGCAGAATGCCGCCTATGCCGATGCGGCGACCGGCGAAGGAGGCCGCCGTTTCGCAGGCTGGGGTCGTGTCTTCGGTGAGACCGGCTCGGTCGGTTACGGCAACCGGGGCGGTCAGTTCGGGAGGCTCGGCAAGTTCCTTCAGAACGGCCCGTCCTACGATTACGATCTCGGCGGCTTTCAGGTCGGAATGGACCTCTATCGCAAGCAATACGACAATGGCATGCGCGACATCGCTGGCCTCTTCGTCGGCTTCGGCCGGATCGAGAGCGATGTCAGGGCGGTCCTGGGCGGCAAGGCGGGCTCGACCTCGATGGACGGTTACTCGGTCGGAGCCTATTGGACGCGAAAGGGAGCCTCCGGCTGGTATGTCGATGCGGTGGTGCAGGCCACCTGGTACGATCAAATCCGGGCGCGCTCGGTGCTGGGTGAGACGCTGAGCACTGACGGGTGGGGTTTCGCAGCCTCGCTCGAAGGCGGCTACCCGATTGCGCTCGGTGCCGGCTGGACGATCGAGCCGCAGGCTCAGCTGATCTACCAGCGCATCTCGATCGATGGCGCTGCCGACCGCTTCGGCCGGATCAGCTATGACGATACCGACACGCTCTTTGGCCGCCTCGGCGGCCGGCTGACGAAATCCTGGACCCTCGACAGCGGACGCGCGATCACGACCTGGGCCCGGGCCAATGTCTGGCATAGCTTCGGGGGCGACGCCAAGACCAGTTTCGCCAGCTTGCAGGGCCTCAACCCGGTGACCCTCGGGACGAGCCTTGGCGGTACGTGGGGTCAGGTCGGGCTCGGCGTCGCCAGTCAGGTGACGAGCAATGTCAGCCTCTTCGCCACGGCCGACTACAACTTCGCGCTCGACCAGGGCAAGGGGACGAGCCTGGGCGGCCGCGCCGGCATCAAGGTCGTCTGGTAACTGAGCGGCGGCGTGACCGGCAAATCGGAAGGCGGCGCGCAATCGCCGGGACTGCCTCGCGGTGGCGCAGCGTCCTCCGGGGTGTCGCGCCGCCGCTGGATCGAAGCGGCCTTCGGCGGAGCGTTGGCTCTGCCGCTGGTGGGATGCCAAGCGGATACCGAGCGTCCCCATGGCAGGGATGGGTGGTTCGTGCCTGGCGAGCCGTTTCCCGTGCGTCGCGTCAATCGCGAGCGGTTCGAGCCCGCCTTGCGACCGACCATCGTGGCAAACGTCACCGGTCAGGAGCCGGGAAGCATTCTGATCGATACCGCCGGAAGACATCTGTATCTGAGCCGGAGCAGGGATCAGGCTCTGCGCTACGGCATCGCCGTCGGGACCAGCGGCTATGCCTGGAAGGGCAGCGCGACGGTAGGCCGGATGGCGCGCTGGCCCGCCTGGTACCCTACGGATGAGATGCGGCGGGACGCGCCCGGAATCCCGGCGCGCATTCCGCCGGGCGACGATAATCCGCTGGGCGCGCGGGCGCTTTATCTTTACCGGAATGGGCGTGACACGCTCTACCGCATACACGGCACCAGCGAGCCCTGGACGATCGGTACCCAGGCCTCTTCCGGCTGCATTCGCATGTTCAACGAGGACGTGATCGCGCTTTACGACCAGGTTCATGTTGGCATGAAGGTCGTGGTCCGGTGATGGGGCAAACCTGCCGCATCGGCCCTTCGATCTCGCTCACTTCGAACTGACGTAATGGCCTGCTGCCCGTTTGGTGGATACCGCGATTGGATGTCTCATGAAGCCGGGCGTGGCATATGCAGCCACTAAGTTTGGGCGCGAGTTCAAGATCAAGGCGGTTCGTTTGATCGGGCAGGGGCGCGCAAGCGGCGCCGGACCTGGATGCGCATGAGAAACCACTGACATCGCCAGCAGCGAGTGATCCCAGGGTTGAACTTTCTCGGGCAGGTCGATCGGCGCTGTGCACGGCTTCGTGCCGAAGCTCGAAAAGGTGCCGCCCACCATGGGATCGTTTGAGCTGCCCCGGTGAAACGCGTCTCGCGTCGGGAAGGGCGGGCTTGGATCGTCGCCTTGCGCGCCGGCGCCGCTGCTCAGGGTGACGCCTGTGCCTGCCGGCTCGCGCGCAGCACCTCGCGCGGCAGCACGCCGGTCTGACGCTCGACCATGCGGTGCACGACCGGCGGCTCAGGACCGATATGCAGGCCCCTGACCCGGTCGCCGATTTCGGCGTCGGCCTGGGTGACGCGCTGGGCCTGGCGGACATATTCGACCCAGGTCGGGCTGTCGTAGCGCTCGATCCAGAGCTCGGCATCGGTCAGGTCGCGCAGCAGCGACCAGTGGCGCGCGCCGTCGCGGCGGCGGATGCGCCGGCGTTCCTCCATCGCCTTCAGGAACTCGACCACATCCTCCTGCCTGATCCGCCATTCGATGGTGACGAAGACCGGGCCGCTGCGCGGCTCGATATCGACCGCGACCTCGGGCTTTCGCCAGCGGCCGAGCGGATCGAGATTGAGCGCCTCGAGCGGGGGCAGCTGATAGCGCAGCCCGACGGCTGCGCCGAAGACGAGCGCGACCGCCGCCGCGCTGAGGCCGCCGGCGGCGCCGGAATGGAGGGTGACCCAGCCCCAGGCCCAACTGCCCGCAGCCATGCCGCCGAAGGCAGCCATCTGGTAGAGCGCGAGCGCGCGCCCCACGACCCAGCGTGGCGCCGAGAGCTGCACCGTCGAGTTGAAGGTCGAGAGCGCCAGCACCCAGCAGGCGCCGCCGACAGCAAGCGCCGGCATGGTGAGCCACATGGTGGGGCTCAGCCCCACAACCAGGGACGCGGCCGCATAGGCCAGGAAGGTCAGGCGCACGAGGGTTTCGGTGCTGAAGCGGCGTCGCAACCGGGCGCTGAGGAAAGCTCCGGCGACCGCACCGGCGCCGAAGGCTCCGAGCAGGATGCCGAATGTCAGCGGGCCGCCGCGCACCAGATCGCGTGCGACCAGCGGCATCAAAGCGAGACCGGCGACACCGCCGAAGCCGAAGAGGAAGGCGCGCAGTAGCACCGCGCGGATGTTCGGCGACATCGCGACATAGCGGAGACCGGCGCTCATCGCGAGCCACAGCGTCTCGCGCGGCAGCACGCGCTCGACACGTGGCGGCTGCCAGCGGGCCAGCACGACGAGCAGGCCGATATAGCTGAAGGCATTGACGACGAAGGCGGCGACCGCCCCGGAGGCGGCGACGATGGCGCCGCCGATCGCCGGGCCGACGCTGCGAGCGATGTTGAAGGCGACGCTGTTCAACGTCACTGCCGCCGGCACCTCGGCTCGCGGCACCATGTCGCCGACCGAGGATTGCCAGGCCGGGTTGTTGAGCGCGTTGCCGCAACCGAGCAGGAAGGTGAAGACAAGCAGCGGCCAGGGCGAGAGCAGCCCATACCAGGCGAAGACCGCCAGCATGGCCGAGACGGCGAGCATGAAGCCCTGTGCCGTCAGCATGATCCTGCGGCGGTCGTAGTTGTCCGCGATCGCGCCGGCGGCCAGCGAGAACATCATCACCGGCAGCGTGGTCGAGGCCTGGACGAGCGCGACCATGTCCGGCGAATCCGAGAGCGAGGTCATCAGCCAGGCGGCGCCGACCATCTGAACGAGGCCGCCGAAGTTCGAGACGAGGCTTGCGATCCAGACCGCACGGAAAATCGGCTGGCGCAACGGCGCGAAAACCGCATAGCGGCCGTAGCGAGGCTTTTCGCCCGCGGCGGCCAGGTCGGCTTCGGCGGTCTCGGCCGTGGTCTGCGTGGCGGGCTCTTGCGGCATGTCACAGTTAGAGCATGCCGGCGGGCGATGGGAAGCTGCGCTTCCTCGCTTTTGCGGGGATCAGGATCTCAGGGCGTGATATGCGGGCGTATGGTTGCACGCCTTACTCTCGTTGAAATCGCCAGCCGTCAGCAGGAGATCAAGAAGAGCCGCTTCGCTGCGGTCGCTGGTCCCATCGCCGACGAGGCGGCAGCAAAGAGTTTCATTGCGGCGCGGTCAGATCGGGCGGCCAATCACAATTGCTGGGCATGGCGCTTGGGGCAGCGGTACCGCTTCAGCGACGACGGCGAACCCAGCGGGACCGCCGGCAAGCCAATCCTGGCCGCAATCGACGGGCAAGGCCTCGATGGCATCGTTGTTGTCGTGACACGCTGGTTCGGAGGCATTCTTCTGGGAAGCGGCGGCTTGATCCGTGCCTATGGCGGAACGGCGGCCCTGTGCTTGCGCGAGGCTGAAAGGGAGGCGCTTGTCGAGACGGTCTCCGGGACGGTGACATGCGGCTTCAGTGATCTGGCGCTGGTTCAAGCGCGTTTGGGCGCTCTTTCAGGCGTGCAGGCTGCCGTCCAGGCCTTCACGGAGGGCGGCGCCATCCTGTCGGTGTCGGCGCCCAAATCGGAAGCAGGCGGCGTCGAGCGACTGCTATCGGATCTGACCAGCGGACGGTCGGTGATCGGATGGAGCCGATGAGCACGGCAGACCAGCCGCAGGCGGCGAGCGCGCGCGAACTGCGGAAGTTGCCCCTTGCGGGGAAGTGGACGTCTCGATCGACGCTGCCAGGAGCAAATGCCGTCGAAAGCCGGCGCAGCAGCCACTGCGGTCGCCCATGACAGAGATGCGCCTGCAGCCGATCTAGCGCTTCAAGCCTCCCGGCTTGTCTTCCGCGCTCTGCGGTCAGATCCAGATCTCGTGGTCAGCGGACTTGCTCGCGTCGGCCCCCGAGGACGGCCGGGCTTGCCCTCGATGCCCTGGTGCCACGCCCCCCGGGGCCTGCCGCGATGGAGAAACAGCTTTGGGTTGACTGCGGCGTTTCAGCGGAGAAGCTGTTGAGGCCGGCATCGCAGAGGACGCGCCTCTGGACGAAGGCGCGCCGGCAGGGTTGCCATGTCCTTTGCCGCATCGCGGGGGCCGGTTTCGCCGTGCCTTGTCTGCGAGGCGATCGCAGTCGACGCCGCACCGGTGCGGGATCTGATCGAGGTGCAGACAGGGAGCATCGCAATGGCAAGAACGATGAAGGCGGCGGTCGTGCGCGAATTCGGGCGACCGCTGTCGATCGAAGAAGTCGCGATACCGGAGGTCGGGCAGGGCCAGATCCTGGTGAAGATCGAGGCGTCGGGCGTCTGCCATACCGACCTCCATGCCGCGGATGGCGACTGGCCGGTCAAACCCAAGCCGCCTTTCATACCCGGCCACGAAGGCGTCGGCACCGTGGTTGCCGTCGGCGCAGGGGTCAGGGCGGTGAAGGAGGGCGACCGCGTCGGCGTTCCCTGGCTGCACACGGCCTGCGGCCATTGCCGGCATTGCCTCGGTGGCTGGGAGACGGTCTGCGACGAGCAGCAGAACACCGGTTACTCGGTCAATGGCGGCTTCGCGGAGTACACCTTGGCCGACCCCGACTATGTCGGCCACCTGCCCGACGCGCTCGGCTGGGAAACAGCCGCTCCGATCCTCTGCGCCGGGGTGACTGTCTACAAGGGCCTCAAGGAGACCGACACCAAGCCCGGGGATACCGTGGTGATCTCAGGCATTGGCGGGCTCGGGCACATCGCCGTGCAGTATGCGAAGGCGATGGGGCTCGATGTCATCGCCGTCGATATCTCCGAGGAGAAGCTGGCGCTCGCCAGGGAGATGGGCGCTTCGGCCACGGTGAATGCGATGACGACCGAACCGGTCGCCGAAGTGCAGGCGCTGTGCGGCGGTGCCCAGGGCGTGCTCGTGACCGCGGTTTCTCCGAAAGCGTTCAGCCAGGCACTCGGCATGCTCTCGAAGCGCGGAACCATGGCTCTGGTCGGCCTGCCGCCGGGAACCTTCGATCTCGACATTTTCGAGACCGTGCTGATGCGGAAGACGATTCGCGGCTCGATCGTCGGCACGCGCCTCGATCTCGCCGAGTGCCTGCAATTCGCCGGGGAGGGGAAAGTGAAGGTTCACTACTCCGTCGAGCGGCTGGAGGACATCAACGGCATCTTCGACAGAATGCGGAAGAACCAGATCGACGGCCGTGTCGTCATGAGGATGTAGCTGGCGCGCGCTTCGGCAGGGGGCACTAGCAGAGGCCTGGGGGGCGATCCGGTTCCTCGGCTGCTCCGGCAGAAGAATGTCGGCGCCGTGCTCACCTTGGAAGTCGGCAAGCTCGTCGACGAGTTCACGCCGCAGCAAAAAACTGTCGCCGCAAGGAAAAGATTGCCGGTTTCGCTGCCAGGAGAAGACAGATGGCGCACGACTTCAGGAAGGTCTTGATCGGGCTGGTACCGGCCGACGAGAGTGGCGGGGCGACGGCTGCGGTGTGCTTCGGCGTCGGGCTTGCGCGACATTTCGGGGCGGCCCTGACGTTCCAGGCGATCGTCCCGCATGTGACGCTGCCGTACAGCGTCGTCGGCGGCTTTGCCGCCGGCATGGTTGCAGAGGAGAACAAGCGGCGGCGCGAACTTGTCGAGGCCGCCGCCGCCGCGGCCAGGGCCTTGGCGAACGAGGCCGGTTTGGCCTGCGTCGCCGATCTGCCCGATCTGGCTCTCGAGGAGCTTGCGGAGCGCTTCATCCAGCAGGCGAGGCTGCAGGACGTGACGGTTCTCGATGCGGGTGACGATCTGCTGGGCAACAATCGGAGCATGATCGAGGAGGCGCTGTTCAACAGCGGCCGCCCCTTGATCGTGATCCCCAAGACGGGTGGCAACCCCGCGCCAAAGCGGATCGCGGTCGCATGGGACGGAAGCGCCCGCTCGGCCCGCGCGGTCGGCGATGCGCTGCCTCTGCTGGCGGCCGCGCAATCGGTCTCCGTCGTCGTCATCGGGGGCGAGAAGGATCTGAGCCGCGTCGCGCCTGCCAGCGGCTTGATCGGCTATCTCGAGCATCATGGCGTGAAGAGCGATCTGGTGGCCCTTGAGGCAGTCGGCGGCGATGTTGCCGAGACCCTGCGCCGGCATGTCCTCGACAGCGCGGTCGAACTCGTCGTCATGGGGGCCTTCGTGCACTCGCGCTTTCGCCAGGCCGTCTTGGGAGGAACGACGCGCTCGCTGCTCGAAAACAGCCCCGTTCCCTTGTTCCTCGCCTACTGAGCGGCCCTTCCGAGCCAATTGGAGAGTTCCCGAAACCGTGCTGCAGCTGGCGGGTTGCCGCTTCTCGTCCGTGCCGGTGTCCGGGGGCAGGCTCCTTGTCCGAGAGGCGGGAAGGCCGTTGCTCAGATCACGTAGTCGCTCACGCCGCGCGCCGCCGCTTGCGAACGCCGGACGAGGTCGGCGATCGTCGTGTTGTCGACGATCTCGGCTATCGCGTCGCGGACCTCGCCCATCACTGCGCGCACCGAGCAGGCTTCGGTGTCGCTGCAATCTTCGCAAGGGCGGTAGGCCGAGCGGCTGGCGCAGGCGATCGGCGCAACGGGCCCCTCGAGCGCCCGGATCACGGCGCCGACCATGATTGTGCGTGCCGGTTTCGCCAGCGCGTAGCCGCCGCCCGGCCCCTTCTTGCTGCGCAGCATGCCGGCATTGCGCAGGTCGAGCAGGATCGCGTCGAGGAACTTCTTGGAGATGTTGTTCTTCTGCGCGATCTCGGCGACCTGCGCGGTCGCGCCCGCTTCGAGCCCGGCGAGATGAATGATGGCCTTGAGGCCGTACTTGCCCTTGCTGGTGAGCACGGCGCCCCGTCTTGCCGCGTTGTGATCGAACGGCGATATTATCGACTTCGCCGACCGCAACAAGGCGAAGGCCTCCTTGGCCCCGGTCCAAAGCGTTGCCGCGATAGCGGCGGCGCGGGGGCGTGGCGCTGGGTGAAACAATTTGTCACGATCGAGCCGGGGTCGCCCGCGCTAGAAGGGGCTTTCGCCGCAGGCGAGCAGGGATCAGCAAGCCGTGACCGACACCGCCGCCGCGAGCGCTGCTCCGCTCGGCTCTCCCGAAGCCCATATCCTCGTCGTCGACGATGATCCGCAGATCCGCTTCCTGGTCAGCCGCCTGCTGCGCGCCAATGGCTATCGCGTCAGCGCCGCCGCCAACGGCCGGGAGATGAACGAGTTCCTGCAGGGCGCGCCGGTCGACCTGATCGTGCTCGACGTCATGCTGCCGGGCACCTCCGGTTTCGACCTCTGCAGTGAATTGCGCCGCAGCTCGGCCGTGCCGGTGATCATGCTGACGGCGCGCGGCGAGGAGAATGATCGCATCGCCGGGCTCGATCTCGGCGCCGACGACTACCTCGCCAAGCCGTTCAGCCCGGGCGAGCTGGTGGCGCGGATCAATGCGCTGATCCGGCGGGCCCGCCGGGCGGTCAGCCAGGCGGGGGCAGCCCCGGTCCGGACCTATGCCTTCTCCGGCTGGGCGCTCGACATCGTCCGTCGCGAGCTGGTTGACCCGCATGGCACCATCGTCGATCTCAGCACCGGCGAATTCGACATGCTGCGCGCCTTCGTCGAGGCGCCGGGCAAGGTCCTGACCCGCGAGGCGCTGCTCGACATCGCCAAGAACCGTGTCGCGACCGGGTTCGACCGTGTCGTCGATGTCCAGATCAGCCGCCTGCGCAAGAAGATCGAGGCCGATGCCGGCGGCGACGCCATGATCAAGACGGTGCGCGGCACCGGCTACATGTTCCTGCCGCAGGTCGAGCGCCGATGAACTGGCGTGCCGCCGATACCATCCAGTCGCGCACCGTCATCGTCCTGCTGCTGGGGCTCGGCCTGTTTCATCTGCTCAGCCTGTGGAGCTATCAGGTCGGTCTGCGCTCGGAGGTCGATCTCGCCAATGAGAGCCGCCTGGCCGAGCGGCTGGTCACCATCAAGCGTGCCGTGCTGGCGCTGCCGGTGGGCGAGCGCGAGACGATCGCCCATTCGCTCTCGGGCGGGCCGATCGAGGTGCACTGGAGCGCGACCGAGCTGACCGCCGGCGGCGCGGGGGCCAACGCCGGTCCCGAGCTCGAGACGTTGCGGGCCAGGCTGCTCGAGCTTGCGCCGGAGCTCGCACAGGAACGCCTGATCCTCTCCGCGCCGCGCCTGCCCGAGGGCGGCGTCGATTCGCATCAGTTCCAGCTCTCGATCAAGGCCCAGGACCAGGGCTGGGTGAACTTCAGCGTCACAAGGCTCAGCGGGCCGCATGGCAGCATGCACGGCATCGTCTGGTCGACGAGCCTGATGGCGCTCGGCGTCGTCCTCGTCGCGATCCTGATGGTGCGCTGGCTGACGCGGCCGCTGCGCATGTTCGCCGATGCCGCCCGCCGCGCCTATGTCGGGGCGGAGGCGCCGCAATTGCCGGTCGAGGGACCGGCCGAGGTGCGCGAGCTCGCCAGCGCCTTCAACGACATGCAGAACCGGATCAAGCGGCTGATCGACGAGCGCACCCAGACGCTGGCGGCGATCTCGCACGATCTGAAGACGCCGCTGACCAGGCTGCGGCTGCGGGCCCAGGAGCTGCGCGAGGCGAAGGGCGTCCGGGACGAGGCGCTGCCGCCGGCGATCGATGCCGATCTCGACGAGATGGAGGCGATGCTCGACGCCAGCCTGACCTTCCTGCGCGGCGAGCGCAGCGAGGAGCCGCTGCGCGATTTCGACCTCGCGGCCCTGCTGGAGACGATCAAGGACGACGCGCTCGATGCCGGGCACGACGTGATGCTCGAAGGGCCGGCCAAGCTGCGCTGGCGCGGCCGGCGCCTGCTTCTGAAGCGGGCCCTGACCAATCTCGTCCACAACGCCGCGCGCTATGGGGGACGGGTCAGGATCAGCCTGTCGCGAGCCGCCGGAGAGGCGCTCATCCTGATCGACGATGACGGGCCAGGGCTGCCGGAGAGCCAGCTCGAGCAGGTCTTCATGCCGTTCGTACGGCTCGAAACCTCGCGCAGTCGCGAGACCGGCGGCGTCGGCCTCGGCCTGACCATCGCCCGCGGCGCGCTGCGCGGCCATGGCGGCGACGTCACCTTGCAGAACCGCGCGGAAGGCGGCTTGCGGGCGCGGGTCCGCCTGCCGCAGACGGGCGCGGAGGCGCCCGCGGGCCGCTGAAACAATATGTAACACCGCGCCGGAGGGCGCTTCGCTAGTTTCGCTTTGCCCACTGATTCACCGAGCAAAGCCAGCGAACGATGCCGATAGAGCCACCACCGCGTCCTCTCCGACGTTCTTGCACAATGCGCCGCGTCGCCGTCGGCGCCGCATTCTCTGCCCTGCTCGCAGGCTGCACCGCGACGGTGCCGCCGATCGCCGGTCGCCATCCGGCCGATGCCAGCGTCGCCGTCGCGGCGCCGTCCTATGTCGCCGTTTCCGGCGCTGCGCCGCTGCGTCCGGTCGATCCCAAGGGCTGGCAGGAGCTCAACCGCCAAGTGACGCCGAAGGGGCATTGATCGTGAAGCTGCGGACCCTAGCCCACGGCCGTCGCGGCCTGCCTTTCGCACTCGCTGCCTTCCTCGGCGGTTGCGCCTCCTTCTCGCCCGATGGCGGGCTCGACGTCGCGCGGAACTCCGCCTTCGCCGAGCTCAACAAGGACGTGGTCAAGATCAACGACGTCGCCGGCGCGATCAGCGCCAAGGAGCGCGTCGATCAGCTCCTGAAGAAGCCGCTCACCGCCGACGCCGCGGTGCAGATCGCGCTGCTCAACAATCGCGGCCTGCAAGCCGCCTTCAACGAGCTTGGCGTCGCCGAGGCGCAGATGGTCGCGGCGAGCCTGCCGCCCAACCCGACCTTCGGCATTTCCAAGCTTTCCGGCCGTTTCGAGATCGAGGTCGAGCGCCAGATCGCCGGCAGCCTGTTTGCGCTCGTCACCTTGCCCTTCCGCGCCGAGATCGCCCGCGATCGCTTCCAGTCGCAGCAGCTGCGCACGGCCGAGACCGTCATGACCCTCGCGGCCGACACCCGCCGGCAGTTCCATCGTGCCGTCGCGGCCAACGCTCAGGTCGGCTTCATCGAGCAGGCCAAGGGCTCGGCCGAGGCCGCCTCCGAACTGTTCAAGCGCCTAGGCGAATCCGGCGGCGTCAACAAGCTTGATCAGGCGCGCGAATACGCCTTCGACGCCGAGCTCGGCGCGCAGCTCGCCCAGGCGCGGCTGGTGCAGCGCCAGGAGCGCGAGCGGCTGGTGCGCCTGCTCGGGCTCTGGGGCGACGACCTCAAGTTCAAGTTGCCGGGCACGCTTCCCCCGCTGCCGCGGCTGCAGAGTGCCAAGGCCATCGAATCCGAGGCGCTGCGCAAGCGCATCGACCTCCAGGTCGCCCGCGCCGATCTCGACGTGCTCGCCAAGTCGCTCGGCCTGACCAATGCCACCCGCTTCGTCAACGACATCGACCTGCTGGGCCGGCGCACCTATGACCGCGGCCGCAGCATCTCCGGCGACGGCCATGTCGAGCGCGAGACGAGCCGCAGCCGGACCGTCGAGCTCGATATCGAGATCCCGATCTTCGATTTCGGCCAGACCAAGGTCGTCCAGGCCGAGCAGAACTACATGCAGGCGGCGAACAAGCTGGCTGAGAAGGCGGTCAACATCCGCTCCGAGGCGCGCGAGGCCTATGTCGGCTACCGCGCCACCTACGACATCGCCCGCCAGTACCAGAACAATGTGCTGCCGTTGCGCAAGATCATCCAGGACGAGTCGCTGCTGCACTACAGCGGCATGCTGATCGACGTGACGCAGCTCATCACCGATGCGCGCGCCCGCATCCTCTCGAACGTCGTCGCGATCAATGCGCGGCGGGACTTCTGGATCGCCCATACCGACCTCAAGCATGTCGTCATCGGCGGCGGCTCGGGTGGAGGCGGGGTCACCGTCGCCGCTGCGGGCGGCGGCGATGCCGGCGGCGGCGGTCACTAGCGAGCGGGGAACGACAGCATGACCATTTCACGCAGAGGCTTCATCGGCACGTCCGGCCTCGTCGTCGCCGCGGCCGGCGCCGTCTCCGGCCGCACGGCCTTCGCTTCGGTGCCGGAGGCGCCGACCATGAGGGAAGCGTCGACCCAGGCGCCGCTCACCCCGACCAGCGGGCCGGACTACCAGCCGGTCGCGACGCTCAACGGCTGGACCTTGCCCTGGCGCATGAATGGCGACTGGAAGGAATTCCACCTCGTTGCCGAGCCGGTCGAGCGCGAATTGTCGCCCGGCATGAAGGCCTATCTCTGGGGCTATAACGGCCAGTCGCCGGGCCCGACCATCGAGGCGGTCGAGGGTGACAAGGTCCGCATCTTCGTCACCAACAAGCTGCCGGAGAGCACCACGATCCACTGGCACGGCCAGCGCCTGCCCAACGGCATGGACGGCGTCGGCGGGTTGAACCAGCCGCATATCCCGGCCGGCAAGACCTTCGTCTACGAGTTCCAGCTGCGGCGCTCGGGCACCTATATGTACCACCCGCATTCGGACGAGATGGTCCAGATGGCGATGGGCATGATGGGCTTCTTCGTCGTCCATCCCAAGGACCCGGCCTTCCGCCGCGTCGACCGCGACTTCGTCTTCCTGCTCAACGCCTTCGACATCGAGCCCGGCTCCTATGTGCCGCGGGTCAACGAGATGACCGATTTCAACATGTGGTGCTGGAACAGCCGCGTGTTCCCGGGCATCGACCCCTTCGTCGTCGGCAAGAACGACAAGGTCCGAATCCGCTTCGGCAATCTGACGATGACCAACCACCCGATCCACATGCATGGCTACGAGTTCAAGGTGTCGTGCACGGATGGCGGCTGGGTCGATCCCGCCGCTGCCTGGGACGAGGTCTCGATCGACGTCGCCGTCGGCCAGATGCGCGCCTTCGACTTCGTCGCCGACGAGCTCGGCGACTGGGCGATCCATTGCCACAAATCGCATCACACGATGAATGCGATGGGCCATGACGTGAAGAACTATATCGGCGTCAGCAAGAAGGACCTCGCCAAGCGCATCGCCAAGATCGCCCCGGGCTACATGCCGATGGGCTCCAACGGCATGGGCGAGATGGGCTCGATGGAGATGCCCTTGCCCCAGAACACCCTGCCGATGATGACCGGCTTCGCCCAGTTCGGTCCGGTCGAGATGGGCGGCATGTTCTCGGTCGTGAAGGTCCGCGAGGGCCTGGCCAAGAACGACTACAAGGATCCGGGCTGGTTCAAGCACCCCGAAGGCACCGTGGCCTACGAATACAAGGGCCCGAAGCTCGCCGAGGCGCCGCGCACGGAGGGGCCCGACAGCGGGGCGCCCTCGGTCGACTGGCGCGTCAAGGACCGGCGCAAGCCGCAGCTCGGGCCGGACGGCAGGCCGCTTTCCGGCGCCAAGGCCGGCGGACATTCCAATCACTGAAGGCGCAATCGCAAACGGAGCACGCCGATGAAGACGCAGATCAGATCCATCGCCCTTGGCGCCGTCGCGGCCCTGGCGCTTTCGGCGGCGGCGTTCGCCGGTCCCGGCGGCGCCGGCCACGGCCACGGCGACGAGACCGCCTATGGCAAGCCGGGCGATCCGAAGAAGCCGGCCCGCATCGTCCAGGTCTCGATGACCGAGCGCGACGGCAAGATGCTGTTCATCCCGGACCGGGTCGAGGTGCGCCGTGGCGAGCAGGTCCGCTTCCAGCTCCGCAACAATGGCGAGCTCGACCATGAGCTGGTCGTCGCGACGCTGGAGGAGAACCTCAAGCACGCCGTCGAGATGCAGAAGAACCCTGACATGGAGCACGACGACCCGAACGCCAAGCGTCTCGCGCCGAAGAAGACCGGCGAGATCCTCTGGCAGTTCACCAAGGCCGGCGAGTTCGATTTCTCCTGCCTGATCCCCGGCCATCGCGAGGCCGGCATGACCGGCAAGGTCATCGTCAAGTGAGCCGCCAGACAAAACCCGAGAGGAGTTCTTCCATGCGTACCGCCATCACCGCCTTCGCCTTTGCTTCGCTGCTTGCCATGCCGGCACTCGCCCAGACGCCGCCGCTGGTCAACGGGACGATCAAGAAGGTCGACACCGCTCAGGGCAAACTCACCGTCGACCACGGCCCGATCAAGAACCTCGATATGGACTCGATGACCATGGTGTTCCGGGCCGGCGACCCCGACATGCTCAAGACCGTCAAGGCCGGCGACAAGATCAAGTTCACCGCCGAGCGCGTGAACGGCCAGCTTACGGTCACGAAGATCCAGAAATGAGCCCCCGGCACGCCCTCGCGATCCTCCGGCCGGCTTGCCTGGCCGCGGTGATCGCGCTGGGCGCGCCGCAGGTCGGCCTCGGCAGCGACGGGAACCTGCAATCCGTGCTGCTCGAGGCCGGTTGTCCCCGTTTCCAGCTTGAGAAGCTGTTCGACCGGGACGGGGTGACGAGCTATCGTGCCAATTGCTTCGGCTCGGCGCACAAGGTCGTCATCGTCAGTTGCATCAAGGGTGTCTGCGTCCGCGAAGGGACGCAGGAAGAGCAGCCGGAATGAGGGCTGCAGCTTCGCCCGCCAGAAGGAGAGTTCGAATGCTTACGCGTCGTGGCCTGATCGCCGGGGCCCTTGCCTGCTCCGCGTCGCTGCCTCTCGCAGCCCAGGGGGCGGCTCCGGTCGTCACCGTCTATCGCAGCGCCTCCTGCGGCTGCTGCGGCGCCTGGGTCGACCATATGAAGAAGGCCGGTTTCGAGACCAAGGTGGTGATGACCGAGGAGCTGGCGGCCCGCAAGCGCGAGTTCGGCGTGCCGGATGCCGCCGAATCCTGCCACACTGCGATGGTCGACGGCTATTTCGTCGAAGGCCACGTGCCCGCGGCCGATGTCCGCCGCCTGCTGCGCGAACGTCCCCAGGCCCGCGGTCTCGCCGTGCCGGAGATGCCGGTTGGCTCGCCCGGCATGGAAGTCCCCGGCGTCAAGGCCGATCGCTACGACACCTGGCTGATCGCCAAGGACGGCTCCCACACGGTCTTCGCCAGCCACTGACCAGAAGCCCGGGAGCTGATCCGGGCATTCGTCGTTTTCTGCCGTGCCGCGCGTCCCGCCTCGAATTGGCGCGGGGCGCGCGGCACGTGTGTTTCAGTGCCCGGCGGCTGCCGGCTCGATCAGCTTTGCCAGGTTGAGCAGGCGCTCATCCCGTCCGGCCACGGCGCTCAGCATCAGCCCGCCCGAGAGCTTGTCGCCGAGCGGCATCGGCAGCGAGATCGAGCACAGGTCGAACAGGTTGCCGAAAGCGGCATTACGCAGCATCAGCCGGTTGGCGGTGAAGAAGGCGTCGTCGCTGGCCTCCAGCGCGGCGATCGTCGGCGCCTCGATCGGCACGGTCGGCGCCAGGAAGCCGTCGAGTCCGTCGAGAAGCGCGGCGAGCTTGCCGATCAGCCTGCGACGCGTCTGCATCGCCGCGATATAGTCGGCGGCCTTGTAGGAGGTGCCGAGCGAGATGCGTGCCGCGACGCGCCGGTCGAAGGCTTCCGGCTTGCTCGCGATCGCTTCGCGATGCACCGCGGCGGCCTCGACGGCGACCAGCGGCACCGAATAGGCGGCCATCATCTCCTGCCAGACCCCGTCGAAATCCACTGGCTCGACGGCGACGCCGAGGCGGGCGACGCGCTCGATCGCCGCCTCATAGGCCTTGACCACCGAGGGGGTTGACTCGGCGAGGAAGCCGCCGCGCGCGACGCCGATGCGGAAGCGGCCGGGCTTGAGCCCCTCGGCAAGCGCGAAGGGGCGGCCGGCCAGCACCGAAAGCAGCCTCGCGCAGCCCGCGACGTCCTTCGCCAGCGGGCCGATCACGTCGAGGCTCGGCGCCAGCGGGAAGCAGCCTTCGTCGGGAACCGAACCGTGGGTCGGCTTCATGCCGACGATGCCGTTGAGCGCCGCCGGGATGCGGCAGGAGCCGCCGGTATCGGTGCCGACGGTCAGCTCGGAGGAGCCTTGCGCGACCGAGACCGCCGCCCCCGATGAAGAGCCGCCGGGAATGCGTTCCGCATCCAGCGCATTGCCGGGCGTGCCGAAGGTGGCATTGAGGCCGAGCCCGGAGAAGGCGAACTCGCTCATATTGGTCTTGCCGATGACCACCGCGCCGGCTTGGCGCAGCCGGGCGACGATCGGCGCATCCTGCGCCGCGGGGGCCGCGCCCTTGAGCAGGCTGGAGCCGGCCCAGGTGGTCTCGCCGCCGACGTCGAACAGGTCCTTGATCGAGATGATCGTGCCGTCGAGGGGGCTCAGCTTGAGCCCGGCAGCCCGGCGGGTGTCGGCGGCGTCGGCTTCGGCGCGCGCGGTTTCGGCGAGGAGGCGGGTGAAGACGGGGCTGCCGTCGCCAATGCGGCCGAAGATGGATTCAAGCTGGTCGCGGGCGCTGCGTGACATGGGAATCGACCTCGGTTCGGGCACCGCATCCGGCGGCGCTTCTGGTTAGCGCATTCCGTGGTCGAAGAAACCCCGCCCGGGGCTCAGGCGGCCTCGCCGCAGGGGGCGGGCAGGGTGGAGCGGCGCTGGATCAGATCGTCCCTGGCGAAGAGCTCGGCGAGCCAGTCGACGAAGACCCGGACCTTGTTGGAGAGATGCCGGTTCGGCGGATAGACGATGTGCAGCGGCTTGGGTGCCGTGCACCAGCCGGTGAGCAGCGGCACCAGCCGCCCGGCGGCGATGTGCTCCTGCGCCATGAAGGTCGGCACCTGCATCACGCCGAGACCCGCGAGCCCGGCGGCGAGATAGCCGGTGCCCTCGTTCAGCGAGACGGTATACTCGCCGCGCACCTCGATCGTCTCCTTATGGGTCGCGAAGGTGAAGGGCAGGATCCGGCTGGTCCCGGCGGCGCGATAGCCGATCACCTTGTGGCCGGTTTCGAGGTCGAGCGGATGTTCCGGCGTGCCGTGCCGGGCGAGGTAGTCCGGTGCGGCGCAGGTGACGAGCAGCATCTCGCCGACGCGCCGCGCGATCAGGCTCTGGTCCTGGATCTCGCCGGCGCGGACGGCGAGATCGAGATTCTCGCCGATCAGGTCGGCCGGGCGGTCGCCGAGGCCGATATCGATCTGGATTTCCGGATAGCGCGCCAGGAAGCCGGGGAGGGCGGGCAGGATCACATCGATCGCCAGGGGCGCGCTGACGTCGAGGCGCAGGCGCCCGCTCGGCCTCGCCTGCGACGATGCCATGCTGGAATCGAGCTCGTCGATCTCGCTGAGCACGCGTAGCGCCCGCTCGTAATAGGCGGCGCCGTCCATGGTCACGGTGACGCGCCGCGTCGTGCGGTTGAGCAGCTGCGCTCGCAAATGGCCCTCGAGCTGCTGGATCAGCTTGGTCACGGTCGGCTTGGGCAGGTCGAGCAGCTCCGCCGCGCGGGTGAAGGTGCCGACCTCGACGACGCGCACGAAGGCGCGCATGGCGTTGAGCTGGTCCATCCAGATCTCCTGGTTGATCCGGGGATTGTTTCCATATGGAAACAATGTGGGAGCGGATCGGCGGTTTATTGCGTTCGCACTATCTCCTAAATGCTGACGGATCGCAATATTCGTCAGTCGTCAGTCATGCTCGCTCCTTCGCTCCCCCAAAGCCGCTATCGCCGCGCCGTCTTCTGGCGCGAGCAGGCCGTCAAGGCCGGCTCGCAGACGCTGTCCGGACGGCTCTATGCTCCGGCCTCGGTGCCCGACGATGCGGGCCTCGTCCTGCATCTGCATGGCGGCACCTTCGACAGCGGCTCGCTCGCTTCCGGCGAGGCGGTCGCCACAACGCTGGCGGAGGCCGGCGCGATCGTGATCTCGCTGCCTTATCCGCTGGCGCCGGAAGCCCGCTTCCCGCAGGCGCTCGAGACCGCCTATGCAGCGCTCGAGAAGATCGCCCGCGACAAGGCGCGCTGGGTCGGCAAGCGGGCACCGCTCTATGTGGCGGGCGAGGAGGCCGGCGGCAACCTCGCCGCCGCGCTCGCCATGATGGCGCGCGACCGGCATGGCCCGCCGCTCGCCGGGCAGATCCTGTTCTCGCCGATGCTCGATGCCTGCCTCGGCACCTATTCTTTTCGTCATGCCGAGGCCGGTCCGGTCGGCTGCCGCTGGGCGGATGGCTGGCACGCCTATCTCGGCTCGCCGGAGAAGGCCGCGCATCCCTATGCGACGCCGGCCAATGCCTCGCGCCTGTCCGGCTTGCCGCCGGCACTGATCGTCAGCGCCGAGGACGACCTGCTGCGCGATGAGAGCGTCAATTACGGGCTTCGGCTGCGGGCTGCCGGGGGCGAGGCGACGGTCCATGTCGTCGGCGGCCCGAGCCGTTGGCCGGAGGCTTTCGCGGAGGCGCCGCGGGACGGCTCCTGCCTCTGTTCGGCCTGCCAGAATGTAAGCGAATTCTTCTCGATGACCGCGCCTCGCTAGGGCGCGCCGCCACCCCCGACTTTCGAATTTCAGCTCCAGGAAGGAATGACCCATGATTCTGGGAACGATCCGTCACGCCCTGTTGGGCACCGCTCTGGCCGCCGGCGTTTCGCTCGCCGCGCTCGCCGTCGCCGTCCACGGCTCCGACAAGGCGCAGGGCGATACCGCGCCTGCCGCGCCGCCGCCGACCCCGGTTTCCGTCGCCGTGGTCGAGCAGCGCGATCTCGTCAGCTGGGCCGAGTTCTCCGGCCGGCTCGAGGCGATCGAGCGCGTCGAGATCCGCTCGCGGGTCTCGGGCGTGGTCGAGCAGGTCCACTTCTCGCAAGGCGCATTGGTGAAGCAGGGCGATCTGCTCGTCAGCATCGATCAGGCGCCCTATCAGGCTGAGTTCGAGCGCGCCCAGGCGCAGCTGCTCGCGGCCGAGGCGCGCGTCGCGCTCGCCGCGAACGAGCATGAGCGCGGCCAGCGCCTGATGTCCTCGCAGAACGTCTCGCAGCGTGATCTCGACACACGGCTGAACGCGCTGCGCGAGGCGCAGGCCAATGAGCGCGCCGCCCGCGCTGCCCTGCAATCGGCGCGGCTGAACCTCGACTACACCCAGATCCGCGCCCCGATTTCCGGCCGCATCGGCCGGCTCGAGGTCACCGTCGGCAATCTCGTCGCCGCCGGTGCCGCCGCGCCGCTGCTGACCACCCTGGTCTCGGTCGATCCGGTCTATGCCGGCTTCAGCGCCGATGAGGGCTCGCTCCTCAAGGCGCTGGCCACCCTGCCGGTCGAGCCCGGCAAGGCCCGCGATCTCAAGCGCATCCCGGTGCAGATGACGACCGCGGTCAACGAGGCCGCACCGGTCTCCGGCCATCTCAACTTCGTCGACAACGGCGTCGACGCGGCGACCGGCACGGTCCGCGTCCGGGCGATCTTCGACAATGCCGATGGCGCGCTGCTGCCGGGCCAGTTCGTGCGCCTGCGCATGGGCCAGGCCAGGAGCGAGCCGGCGCTGGTGATCAACGAGCGCGCCGTCGGCACCGACCAGAACAAGAAGTTCGTCTTCGTAGTCGGCAAGGACCAGAAGGCGCTGTGGCGCGAGGTCACGCTCGGCACCGCCGCGGAGGGCCTGCGCGTCGTCACCAGCGGGCTCGAGGCCGGAGAGCAGATCGTCGTCAACGGCCTGCAGCGCATCCGCCCGGGCGCGACCGTCGCTCCCGAGCAGGTGCCGATGGCCGAGCGCACCGAACTGAAGAAGCCTGCAACCGAACTCGCGCAGCGCTGAGCGCGCGCCCGTTTCCCCGCCCCGCCGGCCGCTTCGGGACCGGCGGGGCAGCCGCCTTGAAGGGGCACCCCAATGAACCTCTCGAAGTTCTTCATCGACCGGCCGATCTTCGCCGGCGTCCTCTCCGTCCTCATCCTGATCGCCGGCCTGCTCTCGCTGCGCGTGCTGCCGATCTCGGAATATCCCGAGGTCGTGCCGCCGACCGTGGTGGTGCGGGCCCAGTATCCCGGCGCCAATCCGCGCGTCATCGCCGAGACCGTGGCGACGCCGATCGAGGAGCAGATCAACGGCGTCGAGGGTATGCTCTACATGTCGAGCCAGGCGACGACCGACGGCGTGATGACGCTGAACGTCACCTTCCGCCTCGGCACCGATCCGGACAAGGCCCAGCAACTGGTCCAGAACCGCGTCTCCCAGGCGGAGCCACGCCTGCCGGAGGAGGTGCGCCGCCTCGGCGTCACCACCATCAAGAGCTCGCCCGACCTGACGATGGTGGTGCACATCACCTCGCCGAACGGCCGCTACGACATGACCTATCTGCGCAACTACGCCGTCCTTAACGTCAAGGACCGGTTGGCGCGCATCGACGGCGTCGGCCAGGTCCAGCTCTTCGGCTCGGGCGACTATTCGATGCGCGTCTGGCTCGACCCGCAGAAGGTCGCCGAGCACGGGCTCTCGCCCTCCGACATCGTCCGCGAGATCCGCGCCCAGAACGTCCAGGCCGCGGCCGGCGTCATCGGCGCCTCGCCGAGCGGGCCTGGGCTCGACCTGCAGCTCTCGGTCAATGCGCAGGGCCGCCTCGCCAGCGAGGAGGAGTTCGGCGAGATCATCGTCAAGACCGCTCCGAGCGGCGCGGTCGTGCGCCTGAAGGACATTGCGCGCATCGAGCTCGGCGCCGCCGACTACGCGCTGCGCTCGTTGCTCAACGGCAAGTCGGCTGTCGCCGTGCCGATCTTCCAGGCCCCGAACTCGAACGCCATCGCCGTGGCCGACCAGGTCCAGGAGACGATGCGCGAGATCAAGCAGAACATGCCGGAAGGCGTGGACTACTCGATCGTCTACGACACCACGCAGTTCGTCCGCGCCTCGATCAAGGCGGTGATCACCACGCTGCTCGAGGCGGTGGCGCTGGTCGTGCTCGTCGTCATCGTCTTCCTGCAGACCTGGCGCGCCTCGATCATCCCGCTCGCCGCGGTCCCGGTCTCGGTCGTCGGCACCTTCGCGGTGATGTATCTCTTCGGCTTCTCGATCAACGCGCTTTCGCTGTTCGGCCTCGTCCTGGCGATCGGCATCGTCGTCGACGACGCGATCGTCGTGGTCGAGAACGTCGAGCGCAACATCGAGAACGGGCTCTCGCCGCGCGAGGCCACCTACAAGGCGATGCGCGAGGTCTCCGGCCCGATCATCGCGATCGCGCTCGTCCTCGTCGCGGTCTTCGTGCCGCTCGCCTTCATCAGCGGCCTGACCGGCCAGTTTTACCGCCAGTTCGCGCTCACCATCGCGATCTCGACGGTCATCTCGGCGATCAACTCGTTGACGCTCTCGCCGGCGCTCGCCGCGCTGCTGCTGCGTGGGCACGACGCCCCCAAGGACGCGCTGACCCGCTTCATGGACAAGCTGTTCGGCTGGTTCTTCCGCGGCTTCAACCGCTTCTTCAACCGCTCCTCGCAGGCCTATGGTGTCGGCGTCGGCCGCATCCTGACCCGCAAGACGGCGATGATGGCGGTCTATCTCGTGCTCGTCGGCCTGACCGTGGTGCTCTTCCGCGCGGTGCCGTCGGGCTTCGTGCCGGGCCAGGACAAGCAGTATCTCGTCGGCTTCGCCCAGCTTCCCGACGCGGCGACGCTTGACCGCACCGAGGACGTCATCCGCAAGATGGACGAGATCGCGCTGAAGCATCCCGGCGTCGAGAACGCGATCTCCTTCCCGGGCCTGTCGATCAACGGATTCACCAACTCCTCCAATGCCGGCATCGTCTTCGTCGGCCTGAAGCCCTTCGACCAGCGCAAGGACCCCTCGCTCTCGGGCAACGCCATTGCCATGCAGCTCAACAAGGAGTTCGCCGGCATCAAGGAGGCGTTCATCGCGATGTTTCCGCCGCCGCCCGTCCAGGGCCTCGGCACCATCGGCGGCTTCAAGCTGCAGATCGAGGACCGCGCCGGCCTCGGCTACAAGGCGCTCGACGAGGCGACCAAGGCCTTCATGGCCAAGGCCGCGGCGGCGCCCGAGCTCGCCGGCATGTTCTCGAGCTTCCAGGTCAACGTGCCCCAGCTCTATGCCGACATCGACCGGACCAAGGCGCGCCAGCTCGGCGTTCCCGTCACCGATGTCTTCGAGACGCTGCAGATCTATCTGGGATCGTCCTATGTGAACGACTTCAACAAGTTCGGCCGCACCTACACCGTGCGCGTCCAGGCCGACGCGCCCTACCGCGCCTATCAGGAGGATATCGGCAAGCTCAAGGTCCGCTCGCTCTCGGGCGAGATGGTGCCGCTCTCGGCCGTGCTCAACGTGCGCACCGATGCCGGCCCCGAACGGGCGATGCGCTATAACGGCTTCCTCAGCGCCGACATCAATGCCGGCCCGGCTCCCGGCTTCTCCTCGGGCCAGGCGCAGGACGCCGTCACCCGCATCGCCGCCGAGACGCTGCCCAAGGGTTTTGCCTTCGAATGGACCGAGCTGACCTATCAGGAGATCCTGGCCGGCAATTCCGCCGTCCTGGTCTTCCCGGTCGCGATCCTGCTCGTCTTCCTGGTGCTGGCGGCGCAGTATGAGAGCCTGACCCTGCCGGTCGCGATCCTGCTGATCATCCCGATGGGCCTGCTCGCGGCGATGGCCGGTGTCTGGTGGAGCGGTGGCGACAACAATGTCTTCACCCAGATCGGCCTCGTCGTCCTTGTCGGGCTATCGGCCAAGAACGCCATCCTGATCGTCGAATTCGCGCGCGAGCTCGAATTCGAGGGCCGGACGCCGGTCGAGGCCGCGATCGAGGCCAGCCGCCTGCGCCTGCGGCCTATCCTGATGACCTCGCTCGCCTTCATCATGGGCGTGGTGCCGCTGGTGATCTCGACCGGGGCGGGCGCCGAGATGCGCCAGGCCATGGGCATCGCGGTCTTCGCCGGCATGATCGGCGTCACCGCCTTCGGCATCTTCCTGACGCCGGTCTTCTACGTGCTGATGCGCAAGCTCTCGGGCAACAAGCCGCTGCGCCAGCATGGGGTGGAGGAGAAGGGGGAGCTGGCCGAGGCGGCCTAGGGGATCGCTGGCAGGGTTGCGCTTTGCGCGATCCTGCCGGTTCCCGTCCCTGCCGACAGCCCTGTCATGCCGGAAGGCATGGCGGGGCTAAGCTCTATTGGGTTGGCTGCAATGGTGATGCTGTTCGGCCATGACGTTCACAGCAACGCCAGGTTGGCGTGGGGCGCCGCAAGCAGACATCAGCCTACCGGTCGGAAGCCGATGTTCGCGCTTGCAGCTCAAGGTGCTTTGGCTGTCGTTGCTTTCGGTCGAGGCGATATGGCGGACGTCGCCTGCCCGATCTTGCGGTCACGAGCGCCGATGTGAGCAGCCCAATCGCCGACTGGGCTGCACACATCGTCTAGCTCACCATTTGTAGTTGACGCCCACCCGGACGAGGCCGGCTCCAGCGCTGCTATCGGTCGTCGCTGTATAGGTGCCCGCCGGAAGCGCTCCGCCCGGCGGGTTGACGAAGAATCTCGACTTCCTGCCCTCACTGGTGTCGAGGTAGAGACCTTCGAGCTTGACCGACCAGTTGTTGGTAAAGGCGTACTCGACGCCGCCGCCGATCGTCCAACCCACGTTGCTGGTGTTATTGCCCGTCAGCGGGTTGCTGTTCAGGCCGCCATAGGCCAAGCCGCCCGTAATATAGATCAGCGTGCGGTCGAAGGCGTAACCGACGCGAGCGCGAACGGTTCCGAGATAGCCGCCGTCATCCTCGCCCCTGCCGCGCCACCAGTCGTAAGGCCCCCAGGCAACGCGCCCGCCGATATCGACGTACTGAATGTCTGTCTCCAGACCGTACACGATCGCGCCGGACTGCCAGTTATAGCCGATCTGCCCTCCGCCGACGAAGGACCCGTCACCGCCGCCACCTGACAGAATGCCGGACGAGGCAACCGTAGGCCCGGTGATGTGGACGTTGCGGGAGTTGGCCCACCCGACACCTGCGTTCAGGCCAATGTAGAAGCCCGCCCATGTGAAGACAGGCACGTACACGGGAGGCGCCTGTCGGACCGGGAGATCAGCCGAGTAGGCTGAGTTGGCTATACCGCTGGCAAGGACGACAGCGGCTAAGAGCTTTAAGCGCATAGTGTCTCCTCCGGCTTGTTGTTGCGTAGAAGCGATCTTCGCAGCCTGAAAGTGAACGACCATCCTGAACGCACCGCTAATACCTTGCGTTCGACGGAATGACGCCGGTAGTGAAATCGTGCATCAAATCGATACTTCACGCTCTTTTGATCGCGAATTCTGACAATCCCGGGGGAGTTCAACGTCGCCTGGGATGCGGGCGATGGTGCGCAGCTGCCCGGCCTGGGAGGCGATGAACGCCAGGCGTGTCGGTGGGCGCCCGCCGGCATTGGGCCCTGTATGGCTCGACCGGCGACTGCGCTCGTCGCGCCTTCGTGCATGGCGGGGCTCTCGTCGTCCGCTCTAAAACGGCACATCGCCGTGGCCCGGTAACACCGGGCAGTCACACGTAGGGAAGGGGACCAGCTGGTCCTGTGCGGGATGATGCGGATGCTCGGGCGCGAATGCGACAGCGACGACGCGCAGCGGCTGCGAGGCCGCGCAGCCTCTCCGACGATGATGATGAGGCCCGAGCGCGGCGGGAGGGCAGCCGGCATCGCATCGAGACAGGCACGGGCCATCGTGGCAAGTGCCCTGATCGCTGGGACGTTCGCCTGCGCGGCACCCTCGTCCGCCTCGGCGCGCGAGCTGCGCCTTCGCTACGATGTCACGGTGCTGGGCGGGGTCTCTCTCGGCGAGATCGAAATGAAGGCGATGCTCGACCGCGCCGGCTATCGCATCGAGATCCGCTCGCGGCCCTCCGGGGCGGCTCAGCTCGTCGGGGCCGCGGAGCAATCGGGCAAGGTGGAAGGTCGCTGGGGCCGCAGCGGCCCCGAGCCTCGGCTCTACAGCGCGAACGGCTCGTGGCGCGGCCGGACCTATGTCAGCGAATTGCTCTATCAGCGCGGCTTGCCGACGATACGGCGGCAGGAGCCGTCGAACGAGGACCGCGAGGCCGTCCCGCCCGAGCTGATCCGCGGCACGGTCGACTCGCTCTCCGGCGTTGCCGGAATGCTGAAGAAGGTGGCGGAGACAGAAAGCTGCGACGGCTCGACGGCGATCTATGACGGCCGCCGCCGCTCGGTCGCGGTCATGACCTCGTCGGCGAAGGTTGAGGTGAGCGACCAGGGGTCGTTGAACGGCCGCGCTCTGAACTGCGGCTTCACCGTCCGGACGATCGCCGGCTTCCGGCATGACGATGATCGGCAGGCGGCGATGCGGCCCCTGAAAGGCTCGGTCCTGATCGCGCTGCGCGAGGGCGGCGAGTTTCCGCTGCCCTTGCGCTTCGAGGTCGAAACGCGCTGGTTCGGCACGGTTGCTGCCCAGCTCGCCGGACCGCCTGTTGCAGCCGATTGAGAGCCAGCGATCGGCCGATTGGACCGGCCGCCTCCTTGTCCGGCGACGAGGCACCCAAAGCCCGAACTCCGGACCTGCTCCCCTTCACCCAAGGCTTCCTCACTCCTGTGCTGCAAACGCGCTGCGGTTGCTTTCCTCGCGCGCGTCCTGGTCTCGCGTGGCCTCTGGTGCGTGGGTGCTCGGCCAGGGCAGGGGGCAGCAGAAAAATTCGGCTTCATCACCCTTTTGGGTGATGCATGCGGGTGCAGGAGGCGCCCAAGTCCGACCGATTTGTTCGGTCGTCACTTGGGGGGAGCCGGGACATCTCGCGCTGGGGCTGCGGATCGCAGCTTCGCGCGGCTGTTTCGGCTGGGGTTTCCGGCATGGATATCGGTGTCTACGTACAAGAGTATCTGCGCGCAGCGATCCGCCAACCGAAGCAATTCCTGGAGACCCGCCCGAAGCGCCTGTGCACGATCTGCGGCCATGAGGGGCGTTTCCTCGATGTCGGCCCGCGCCCGGAAGCACGCTGTCCGAACTGCTCCTCCAAGGAGCGCGACCGGATCATGGGACTCTACCTGCGCAATAACGGCGTCGACATGAAGGACAAGAACCTTCTGCACTTCTCTGCCGAGCGACCGTTCTTCAGGCAGTGGAAGCACTATCCCGGCTATGTCGCCGGCGACATCAAGATCAGCAAGGTCGCGAACGCCGTGGTCGACATCACCGACATCAAGTTCGGCGATGGCCATTTCGACCATGTGATCTGCCACCATGTCCTCGAGCACGTGCCCAACGACGCCCAGGGCATCCGGGAGTGCTTCCGTGTCCTGAAGCCCGGCGGCACGGCATTCTTCTCGGTGCCGCTCGATCAATCCAGAGCCGAAACCTGGGAGCCGCCGCCGGAGATGTCGGCGGAGGAGGTCGAAAGCATCTGCGGCTGGGACCATGTCCGGCTCTATGGCCGCGATTTTCCGGACAAGCTCGCCGCGGTCGGCTTCAAGGTCGACGAAATCTCCTTCTCGCCGAAAGAGGGCGAGGAGCATCGCTTGACGGAGACCCACGCGCTTGCCCCGCAGGGGCTCGATCGGATTTTCGTCTGCACGCGCTGATCGAAGACGTCTGAGCAACGTCGAGCTGCTGCGCCGTTTGCTCAAGAGCGCGCCACTGCCCGCTTCGGCAGAGGCGTCGCTGTTGCTTATACTTGCACGTCTCGATACCGGCCCCGGCGATGCACGCAGGCGCACCTCGTTCGGTCCGTCGACATCGCGACGCCTGCCACCCTGAACGGTCGGAGGCAGGAGGCTTTGCGAGCCTGCCCTAGAGGCCGCCTGAGAACGCTTCCGAATTCCCTTGGCGGAAAGTCGAATTATCCGGCTTTGCAGCTGGCATTTTTCTTGCCACGTTCATGATGCTGCGGGCTGAAGTCTGCAGGGAACGTGGATCAAAAGAGGGGAGTTCGTGATGGGCATTCATGACGACGGAACTTTGGACGGCGCCACTCCCCAAAAAGACGAGGCGGCCCTGACCCTGGAGCGACGCAGCCTGTTCGGCCTCGGCCTCGCCGGCGCTGCGATCGGCGCGGCGGCGACCGGGCTCCTGACCCCGGCTTCGGCCCAGGCCCAGACGGCGGCGAAGAGCAAACTCCATATCGTCAAGGAACGCGGCAAGCTGATCGTCGGCACCGGCAGCACCAACCCGCCCTGGCACTTCCAGGACGCCAGCGGGAAGCTCGTCGGCATGGATATCGACCTTGCCAGGCTTCTGGCGAAGGGCCTGTTCGACGATTACGAGAAGGTCGAGTTCGTGCTGCAGGGCTCGGATGCCCGCATCCCCAGCCTCGTCACCGACAAGGTCGACATCGTCGTCCAATGGATGACGGTGACGCCGGGCCGGGCCCAGCAGGTCGAGTTCACCGTCCCCTATTACCGCGAAGGCGTCGGCCTGCTGATGCTGGCTCGCGGCGGCAAGTTCAAGAATTACGAGGAGCTGAAGGCGGCCGGCAAGGACGTCACCGTCGGCGGCATGCAGAACGTCTTCCTCGAGGAGTGGATCCGCAAGGCCCTGCCGCAGGCCAAGGTCGACGCCTTCGACAGCCCGGATGCAGCGATGCAGGCGCTCAACGCCCGCCGCATCGACGCCTCGATGCAGGACCAGTCGGCGATGCGCTGGCTGATGCAGCAGGCGCCCGGCCGCTTCGTCGATTCCGGCTTCGGCTGGATGCCGAACTCCTACGCCTCGGCGGTGAAGCCGGGTGACCCGATCTGGCTGAACTGGGTCAACACCGTCTACAAGGAGGCGATGATGGGCGTCGATTTCGACTACTTCGCCGCCTCCTACAAGAAGTGGTTCGGCATCGACCTGCCGATCCCGAAGGTCGGCTTCCCGCAGGAATTCGCCTGATCCCGCATTCGCCTGATCGCAACGTGGCGATGGCGGGCCGCTCCTGCGGCCCGCCGCTTTCGGGAACATCGCGACAGCCATGATCGACTACCATTTCGACTGGTCCGTCATCGCGCGGAACTGGGACAAGCTGACCGACGCTCTGCTGCTCGGGCTCTGGCTGGCGGTGATCTCGCTGGCGATCGGCTGCATCATCGGCATCCTGACGGCCTATGCCCGGCTTTCCGGCAAGAAATGGCTTTCGGGGCCGGTCTGGGCCTATGTCGAGTTCATCCGCTGCACGCCGCTGCTGCTGCTGATCTTCTTTCTGTATTTCGGCCTGCCGGAATTCGACATCAACTTCCTAGACAAGACCGAGAGCTTCGTACTCTCGCTCTCGCTCTATGCCGGCGCCTACATGTCCGAGGTCTTCCGCGCCGGCCTCTCCTCGATCCCCAAGCAATATGTCGAGGCGGCCAAGGCGATCGGCCTGCGGCCCTGGCAGCGTCAGGCCTATGTCGTACTGCCGGTGATGTTCCGGATCACCCTGCCGGCGGTCAGCAACAACCTGATCTCGCTGTTCAAGGACACTTCGCTCGCGGCGGCGATCGCGGTGCCGGAACTGACCTTCATCGCAAGGCAGATCAATGCCAACACCTTCCGGGTCATGGAGGTCTGGTTGACGGCGAGCGCGCTCTATCTCGCCACCGCCTATCTCATCGCCTTCCTGCTGCGCCAGGTCGAGCGCCGCTACGCCTCGATCCGCTAGAGCAGGATGCGAAAAAGTGGAAACCGGTTTTTTGCAGCAATCCTGCTCTAAACTCTTAGAATCGATCACGTTTTATGATTTTGGATCGACACGATCCAAAATCATCGTGATCTAGGAGCCGGCGATGGATTTCTCGATGGCTCCCGGCACCTTCTGGTTCGAGGCATGGCAGGCGCGCGCCTCGCTGCTCTCCGGCCTGGGTGTCACCTTGCTGAGCTCGGCGCTGAGCATCGTGATGGCGACCTTCTGCGGCGTCCTGATGGGTGTCGCGCTGTCCTATGGCTGGTGGTGGCTGAGGCTGCTGGCCAGGCTCTATGTCGACCTGATGCGCGGCATCCCGGTGCTCGTGCTGATCCTCTTCACCTATTACGGGCTCGCCCTGTTCGGCGTGAACGTCGCCGCCTTCTGGGCCGGGGTGATCGCGCTCGGCGCCTTCGCCACCGCCCATGTCGCCGAGAATTTTCGCGGGGCGGTCGAATCCGTGCCGGCCGGGCAGATGGAGGCCGCGAAGGCGATCGGCCTGACCTTCGGCCGGCGCCTGTATTATGTGATCCTGCCGCAGGCGTTCCGGCGCATGCTGCCACCCTGGGTCAATACCGGGCTCGAGATCGTCAAGGGCACGACGCTGCTCTCGATCATCGGCGTGGTCGAGCTGCTGCTCTCGGCCCAGCAGCAGATGGCGCGCAACTACATGATCGTCGAGTTCTACATGCTGACGGTAGTTCTCTACCTGATCATCAACTTCACGCTGGCGCAGCTCGGCGCGCTGCTGGAACGCAAGACCTCCTATCTGCGCTACTGAACGGGATGCGACTGCCGATGACCGAGCCAGCCCTGCTCCAGGCCACCAATGTCCGCAAGCATTTCGGCGAGATCGAGGTGCTGAAGGGGATCGATCTCACCGTCAGGCAGGGGCAGGTGGTGTCGCTGATCGGCGCCTCCGGCTCCGGCAAGACGA
This sequence comes from Allobosea sp. GW823-FHT02B03, assembly GCF_058797755.1. Classification (NCBI taxonomy): domain Bacteria; kingdom Pseudomonadati; phylum Pseudomonadota; class Alphaproteobacteria; order Hyphomicrobiales; family Alloboseaceae; genus Allobosea; species Allobosea sp. GW823-FHT02B03. Next base: position 125,738 of record NZ_JBXAJY010000005.1, read on the forward strand.
CCTTCCTGCGCTGCGTCAACCTCCTCGAGGAGCATGATGGCGGCGAGATCCTGCTCGACGGCGACCCGATCGGCTACCGGATGGTGGGCGAGACCCGCAAGCGCCTGAGCGAGACGAAAATCTCGGCCCAGCGCGCCCGTATCGGCATGGTCTTCCAGCAGTTCAACCTGTTCCCGCATCTGACCGCCGGCCAGAACGTCATGCTCGGCCTGACCAAGGTGCAGGGCAAGAGCGCCACCGAGGCGAAGGAGATCGCCGAGCACTGGCTCGGCCGCGTCGGCCTCGCCGAGCGCCGCGACCACTACCCCTACCAGCTCTCGGGCGGCCAGCAGCAGCGCGTCGCGATCGCCCGTGCCGTCGCCATGCAGCCGCGGCTCCTGCTCTTCGACGAGGTCACCTCGGCGCTCGATCCCGAGCTGGTCGCCGAGGTGCTCGGCGTGATGCAGGCGCTCGCCGAATCCGGCATGACCATGCTGCTGGTCAGCCACGAAATGCTCTTCGTCCGCGAGGTCTCGCACCACGTCCTGTTCCTCGACCAGGGCCGGGTCGCGCAGGAGGGCAAGCCCTCCGAGGTCTTCGACAATCCGAAGAACGAGCGCCTGCGCAGCTTCCTAGGGCGCTTTCACGGTATCTTCAGCCGCTGAGGCGGCCGGGACGGACCTTTACGACAGCGCCCGTCATTCCGGCCGCAGCGAAGCGGAGGGCCGGAGGCCATCGTAGGGCGCTGACGCCTCAAGCTCGCGCTCTACGGTTGCCTCCGGAGTCGCGCGGCTTAGCCGCTCGTCCGGAATGACAGCGACAATCTGGAAAAGCGGGCGTCAGGACCCGCTCGCCTTCACATGCGGCCGCAGCACGCCCTGTTCGGCGAAGGTGCTGCGATTGCTCTCCTTGCGCTTCTTGATCTCGGCGCGGGCGACGGTGCGCAGGTGCACCTCGTCCGGCCCGTCGATGAAGCGCAGTGCACGGCCCCAGCTGTAGATGAAGGCCAGCGGCGTGTCGTTGGAGAGCCCGCCGGCGCCGAAGACCTGCATGGCCCTGTCGGCGATCTTGGTCTGCAGTCTGGCAGCCACGACCTTGATCGCCGAAACCTCGGTGCGCGCGGCCTTGTTGCCGTGCTTGTCCATCATCCAGGCGGCGCGCAGGCAGAGCAGGCGGGCCTGGTCGATCTCCATGCGTCCCTCGGCGATCCAGTCCTGGACATTGGCATAGTCGGAGAGGTGGCGGCCGAAGGCCTTCCGCTCCAGCGCGCGCTCGACCATCAGTTCGAGCGCCACCTCGCACTGGCCGATCGTGCGCATGCAATGATGGATGCGGCCCGGCCCGAGCCGCGCCTGGGCGAGCGCGAAGCCTGCGCCTTCCTCGCCGAGCAGGTTGGCCGCCGGCACGCGGACATTGTTGAAGTCGGTCTCTGTGTGGCCTTCGATCGAATAATGGTTCAGCAGCGGCAGGTTGCGCATCACGGTGAGGCCGGGAGCGTCCATCGGCACGATGATCATGCTGTGGCGCTTGTGCGGATCGGCGTCGGGCGCCGTATCCGACAGGCCCATGACGATGCAGAGCTTCGCCTTCGGATGCAGAGCGCCGGTCGTCCACCATTTCCGGCCGTTGATGACGTAATCGTCGCCGTCGCGGATGATCGTGGTCTGGAGATTGGTCGGGTCAGAGGAGGCGACGCCCGGCTCGGTGATCCCGACGCAGGAGCGGATCTCGCCGTTGAGCAGCGGGTTCAGCCAGTGTTCGCGCTGCTCGGGCGTCGCGAACATGTGCAGGATTTCCATGTTCCCGGTGTCGGGGGCGTTGCAGTTGAACACCTCCGAGGACCAGAAGATCCGGCCCATGATCTCGGCAAGCGGGGCGTATTCGAGATTGCTGAGCCGCGTTCCCGGCTCGCCTTCCTTCAGCGCCGGCAGGAACAGGTTCCAGAGCCCGGCCGCCCTGGCCTTCTGCTTGAGGCCGTCGATCAGGGCCGTCGGATAACGCCCGGCCTCGACCTCGTGCTTCCAGGCGGCGTCGGCCGGCTGGATATGGGTATCCATGAAGTCCTGCAGCTTCGCGCGCAGCTCCTCGACCCTGGCCGAATAAGCGAAATCCATGGTGTTTCTCCTCGAACCTAAGGTGTCATGCTCGGGTCTGCGCTTCGCTCCGTCCGAGAATGACAACAAGAACAAACCTAGACGTCATTGCGCTCGATCACGCTCGCGGCACGTCGCGCGAAGCTTTCGGCCATCGCGCCGACCGAGACCGCGTTCTCGGCGGCCGCGTTTCCGGTCTTTGCCCGCGCGGCGATGCCGTCGAGGATGACGGCGAAGCGGAACAGCGAGAAGGCGATATGGAAGCGCCCCGGTCCCCGCGCCCGGCCGGCGGCGGCGCAGTAGCGGTCGATGTACTCTTCCTGCGTCGGTATGCCGAGCGCTTCCCGGTCGAGCCCGACGATGCCGGCATACATGTCCGGCGTCGAGTGCCAGGGCAGGCAGGAGAAGGCGACATCCGAGAGCGGGTGGCCGAGCGTCGAGAGTTCCCAGTCGAGCACGGCGACGACCTTCGGCTCCGCGGGCGCGAACATCAGATTGCCCAATCGGAAGTCACCATGGACGATGGTTGTGTCCGGCGTCTCGTCGAGATTTGCGCCGAGCCAGTCGATGGCGTGGTCGATCGCGGGGATGTCCTGCGTCTTGGTTTCCCGCCATTGCCGGCCCCAGCGCGCGAGCTGGCGGGCATAATAATTCCCCGGCTTGCCGAAATCGGCGAGGCCCGCAGCCTGCCAGTCGAAGCCGTGCAGCGCGGCCAGCGTCTCAGCCATGGCGAAATACATCGCCCGGCGATCGGCCGGCGCGATGCCGGGGAGAGCGGTCTCGTGGAAGACGCGGCCTTCCAGCCGCTCCATCAGATAGAACGGCGTGCCGACGACATCGTCGGTCTCGTGCAGCAGCAATACCGGCGGCACCGGCACGGCGGAGCCCGCGAGCGCCTTCAGGATGCGGTATTCGCGCTCGACCGCATGGGCCGAGGGCAGGAGCGGCCCCGGCGGCTTCTTGCGCAGGACGAGGCGCGTGCCGGCGTCGGGATAGGAGACGAAGAAGGTCGGGTTCGACTGGCCGCCGCTGATCCGCTCCAGCTCCAGCTTGCCGGCGGCGCGGCCGGGCAGGGCGGAACGCAGGAAGGCGTCGAGCCGGGCGGGATCGAATTCGGGGGGAGCGGAGGCAGGGCCGGCTGACATGGCGGGCATATTCGGGGGCGTGCCGGGGAAGGTCAACGCGCAAGCGCGCTCAGTCCGGCTCTCCGGTTTTGAGCCTGACCACCGAGACCGAGCAGAGCGCTTCGGCGACGACCTTGGTCGAGACGCTGCCGAGATGGCGGCGCACGGCCGAAGAGGAGCGGGCGCCGACCACGATATGGTCGATGTCGTTGCGCTCGGCATGGCGCAGGATCGCATCGGCGGCGCTGACGGCCTCGATGACGTGATAGCTCACCCGTTCCTCCGGCAGGTGCAGCGGCCTCGCCCAGTCTTTCAGCGCCACCAGCCGCTTGATGTAGAGCGAGCGGCCCTCTTCATCGACGGTCCTGGTTTCGCCGATGATCTCGGTGCGCAGCACGGTGACGCAGGCGAGCCAGGAATCCTCGCGCGCCGCGAGCAGGCGGTTGGTCTCGGCCAGGATCGCGCCGGCCAGCGGCCCTTCGCCCTCCGAGAGGTCGACCGCCGTCAGGATGATCGATGGGCCGGCCTTGCGGCGGGCCTGTGTCGGTGCGCCGGTGATCTCCTGCTCGTCGCGCTTCTGGAACAGGGCGACGAGGCGCTGCCAGAGCCCGTGCGGCCGCTCGCGCCGCCGGCGCGCCACCGTGACCTGTTCGGGATGGCGCAGGTCGAAGGCGAGCTTGCTGGCATCGGCATAGCGCCGGCCGCGATCGACCTCGAGGCAGCGCCGGACGATCTCCTCGAGCCAGGCGGGAGCCTCCGGATTGACGGCCCTGAGCGGCTTCGGCTGATGATAGAGTCGGCGCTTCATGCCGGCGACGGTCTGCGGCCGGCCGAAGGGCTCCTCGCCGCAGGCCATCTGATAGAGCAGGCAGCCGAGCGCGAAGAGATCGCTCGCCGGGTCGGCGCGGTCGCCCAGCACCTGCTCGGGCGCGATATAGGCGGCGGTGCCCATCGGCATGGTGCTCTCGGCGCCGAGCAGGTCCGGCAGCTCGGCATGATGCGCCAGGCCGAAATCGAGCAGCACCACCCGGTTCCCGACCATCATCACGTTCTCGGGCTTGAGATCGAGATGCACCACACCCTGCCGGTGGAGTTCGGCGAGTGCGATGGCGATCGCCTCGCCGATGCGCGCGATCTCGGCGGCCGGCAAGGGTGCCCGGCGCATGATCTCCGCCAGGCTCGTGCCGGCGACGAACTCCATGGCGATATAGGGCGTGCGGGCAAGATCGCCGGCGGCGACGAAGCGCGGCACATGCGGGCCGGCGAGCCGGCGATGGATCAGCGCCTCGGCCTCGTAGCCGAGGATTGCCGAGACGTCGTCGCCCGGGTCGAAGAACGGGATCTTGAGCACGAGCGGCGCCGCCTCGTCCGGATGGCTGGCGCGCCAGAGCGTCGCCATGCCGCCGGCCTTCAGCTTTTCCGTCAGCGTGAAGCCGTCGATCACCGTGCCCACCTGCGGCCTCTCCATTCCGGTTCTCCCTCAGCGGCCGATCAGCAGGCGCATGCCGAGCCATTCCGGCAGTCCGGCGGCGGCGATCTTGCGGGCAGTCGCCTGCATGTCATAGGGCACGCGAACCATCGTCACCTCGGCGAGATCGGTGTCGAGCAAGGCGAAACAGGCCGCCGGGTCGCCATCGCGCGGCTGGCCGACGGCACCGACCACCAGCACGTGCCGCCGCAGCGCCGAGAGCGGCGCGGCGAGGTTGCGGCGCGGCGTGAACTTCACCGGCTCGCGGCCCGGCCTGGCGTAGAACAGCGCCGGGATATGGGTATGTCCGCAGACGATCAGCGGGGCTTCGCTGGCGGCGAGGCATTGTCCGGCGGCATGGGCGTCCGTGACATAGGGCCAGTCGGCCGGCGTCCGCGCGCTCGCATGGACGAAGAGCGTGTCGTCGATCGTCACCAAGAATGGCAGGCCCGCGAGAAAGCCGCGCTGCTCCGGCGAAAGCTGCGCGCGCGTCCATAGGGCTGCTTCACGGGCATGTGGCGTCATGCCGACTGGGCCGTGCACGGCGGCCTCGTCATGGTTGCCGAGGATGCACAGCGCGCCGGCCGAGACGAGCCTGGTCGCCATGTCGACGGCGAAGCCGGGATCGGGTCCGTAGCCGACGATGTCGCCGAGCAACACGAGCCGATCCGGCCGCAGATGGCTCACCGCCTCCAGCACCGCCTCCAGTGCCTCGCGGTTCGCGTGGATGTCCGAGAGAACGGCGATGCGCATGTCGGGCGAGGCGGGTCCGCTGGTCTTGGCGTATCTGGCAGCGCGAATGCCGGCTTGGCCAGTGCGCCTTTCGGCTCAGGCGGCCGGGCACGGGTTGATCGTGCAAGCTGGGGCTGCGATACTGCCCGCACCATGATGATGTTCGCAGTCTTCGATCTCGCCTGACCTTCGTGCGGACCTGAGGCGCCAAAGGCGCTCCGGCACCGCGAACGGACGCGCCTTGCGTCCGGAGGTCCTTTGCCAGCCTGCCCGCGCGGCGGGCGTTTTGGCTGGCCGCTATCGAAAGACGTCAATCAATGGCTCACCCTGAATCCGATGCACGCGTCCTCGACGACGCGCAGATCGCCCATTTCGTGGAACGCGGCTTCGTCCGCATCGACCATGCCTTCCCGCCTGAGCTCGCCGAAGCGGCACGCGCCATCCTCTGGCGCGATCTCGGCTGCGATCCCTGCGATCCCGCGAGCTGGACGAAGCCGGTCATTCGGCTCGGCATGTACAGCGACGCGCCCTTCGTCGCGGCGGCGAACGCCCCGCGCCTGCAGGGCGCCTTCGACCAGCTCGTCGGCGCCGGGCGCTGGCTGCCTTGTCGCGCGATGGGCACCTTCCCGGTGCGTTTTCCCTCGCCGGAGGATCCCGGCGATGCTGGCTGGCATGTCGATGTCAGCTTCGGCTTCGACGACCCGGATTTCATGAACTGGCGCGTCAATCTCGCCTCGAAGGGCAGGGCGCTGCTGATGCTTTTCCTGTTCTCGGACGTCCGCGAGGAGGACGCGCCGACGCGTATCCGGGCGGGCTCGCACCATGACATCGCCCGCCAGCTCGCGCCCGCGGGAGAGGCCGGGTTGTCGCTGCGCGAGCTCGTCGCCGACGGCTTCGCCGGCAGTGCCGGGCGCGAGGAAGTGTTGGCGACGGGACAGGCCGGCACGGTCTATCTCTGCCATCCTTTCCTGGTGCATTCCGCGCAACCGCATCGCGGTACGAGGCCGCGCTTCCTGGCGCAGCCGCCCTTGCTGCCGCGCGAGCCGTTGAGGCTCGACCGGGAGGATGGCGCCTACTCGCCCGTCGAGGCCTCAATTCGGCAGGCGCTCTGACGCTGCGACATGTCGCCCCTGGGGCCTGTCCGGAAGGACAGGGTGACAGTTCGCGCCCGGCGAGGCTAGTCTTTCGCCGGGCGCTGACCCGCGGTCTCGCAAAAGGAGCCGATTTGGAAGCCAACCCGAACCCCGACGCGAAGGAGCCGCAGTCGGACGATGTTTCGTCGCCGGCGAAGGCTGCGCCGCGCGAAGTGGAACTCAAGCTTGCCGGTTCGGCCGAAGCGCTGGCGACCCTGCGCGATGCCGAGCTGATCGCACGGCACGCCCGCAATCGCGGCGTCGTGCGCCGGCTCGAGGCGGTCTACTACGACACGCCGGATCGCCTGCTCGACCGCAACGGCCTTTCCCTGCGGGTACGGCGCAGTGGTCGGCGCCATGTCCAGACCGTGAAGCGCGCCAATAAGTCGGGTGACCCGCTGGCGCGTGACGAGTGGGAAGTAAACCTCCCGGACGAGAAGCTCGACCTTGGCCTGCTGCCGCTGGCGGAAATCGGCGAGCCGCTCGTCTCCCTGCCTGCCACGTCGCTCGCGCTGGCCTTCGCCACCAAGGTGCGCCGCCGGGTTCAGAAGCTCGATTTCGGCGGCGCCGAGATCGAGCTGGCGCTTGACGATGGGGCGATCGAGATCGCCGACCGGCGTTTGCCGCTCTGCGAAGTCGAGCTTGAACTGAAGTCGGGCGAGGCGGCGGCGCTCTACGAGTTCGGGCACGCACTGCTCGACATCGCGCCCTTGCGGGTCGAAACCGCGAGCAAGGCGGCGCGCGGCTGCCGGCTCGCCTTCGACCTGCCCTTGCAGGCGCAGAAGGCAAAGCCCGTCGCGCTCGCGGCGGGCGACAATGTCGATGCCGCCATCGCGACGATCCTCGGCAATGGCTATCGCCACCTCATCGCCAATCTCGGCCCGGCCGCTGCCGGTGGCCTGCCCGAGGCGGTTCACCAGATGCGGGTTTCGTTGCGCCGCCTGCGCACGGCCTTCTCGCTGTTCGGACGCGAGTTGGCGCCGCCGGCGCTGGAGCCGATCGCAGCGGAGGCCAAGCGCCTTGCCCATGTGCTCGGCCCGGCCCGCAACTGGGACGTCTTCATCACGCAGACATTGCCGGACATCACCGCCGAAGGGCTGACCGACATCGACCTTTCGAGCCTGCAGGAGGCGGCGCGGCCGATGCAGGCGGAAAGCTATGCCGCCGTCCACGCCGCGCTCGCCAGCCGGAGGGTCAACCGCTTCCTCCTTGCTTTCGGCGTTCTGATCGAGCGACGCAGCTGGCGCAACGGCATCGCCAGCGAGGCGCTGACGGTGCTGGCCGAGCCGGTCGGCGCCTTTGCCGGGCGGGTGCTGGCGCGCAGCCACCGCAAGGCGCTGCGGCGCGGCCGGCATTTTGCCAAGCTGGCGCCGGAAGCCCGCCACGAGCTCAGGCTGTCGCTGAAGAAGCTGCGTTATACGATCGAGTTCTTCCTGCCGCTCTATGCCGAGCAACCGGCCGCCCGCAAATATCTCGCCCGCCTGGAGAAGCTGCAGGAGGTGCTCGGCGCGGCCAACGACGTCGCGACGACGCAGCCCTTGCTTGCCGAACTGCGGCGCGGCGAGCCCCGGCCGGAGCTGGACTTCGCGGCCGGTGCGGTCCTTGGCTGGCAGCGCCGGCATGAGCTCGACGCCAGCCGCAAGCTCTTGAAGCGCTGGCGGGAATTTGCGGCGGCGAAGCCATTCTGGAACTGAGCTTGCCCGTCCGCAGCCTTCGGCATTGCCCGCAGGCACGCGCCGCATGCCGGGGCGCCACATGAACGGCTATCGTTTGCGACCTGCCCGGCGTCACAGGGCAGGGTGCTTTGTCTTGGGAGGACGAGAATGAACGACGTTGCCGCCTTGCCGCGCGTGACCTACTCCAACATCGCCGAGGACTTTTCCGGCGTTCACGCGCATTTCGGCAAGGTCATTGCCGAAATGCGCGGCAGGCAACTGGGCCTCGAACGGCCGAACCATGTCGGCGGGCGCGACAGCACGGAGGGCACCGCCTATGACGCGCCATGCCCGATCGATCGCAGGCTCAGCCTCGGGACATTCTTCGCCGCCTCGCCGCGAGAGGTGGACAGCGCCGTCGCGGCCGCCAGGGCGGCTCAGCGCGGCTGGCGCGATCTCGGCTGGCCGCGTCGCGTCGCGCTGGCGCGTGCCGCGGCCGACCTGCTGGAAGCCCGCAAGTTCGAAGTCGCCGCAGCCTGCCTGCTCGAAGTCGGCAAGTCGCGGATGGAAGCACTCGGCGAGGTCGAGGAGGCGATCGACCTGATTCGCTTCTACGCCGGCGAGATGGAGGCGAATGACGGTTTCCGGCGCGATCTGGCGCGAGCCAATCCGCGCGAGGAGACCTTCGACGTGCTGCGTCCCTACGGCGTCTTCGCCGTGATCGCGCCGTTCAACTTTCCGGTCGCGCTCTCGCTCGGCATGTCGATCTGCGCGCTCCTCGCCGGCAACACTGTCGTGTTCAAGCCGAGCCCGATGGCGGGCCTGACCGGGCGCCTGCTCAGCGATTGCCTGGTCGAGGCCGGCCTGCCCGCCGGCGTCTTCAACCTGATCTGCGGCGGCGCCGAGACCGGCGCGGCACTCGCCGCTCATTCCGGCATCGACGGCATCGCCTTCACCGGTTCGCACGCGGTCGGCATGCGCATGCTGCGCGAGTTCGGCTGCGGCGGCCGGCATGCGCGCCCGGTGCTGGCCGAGATGGGCGGCAAGAACCCGACCTATGTCGCCGCTTCCGCCGATCTCGATACCGCCGTCTCCGGCGTGCTGCGCTCGGCTTTTGGCCTGCAGGGGCAGAAGTGCTCGGCAGGCTCGGTCGTCTTCCTTCACGAGACGCTGGCCGACGCTTTCCTCGACCGGTTCCGCTCGGCAGCGGCCGCTCTGGTCGTCGACGATCCCTGCGAGCGCGAGAGCTTCATGGGGCCGCTGATCAGCGAGGCCGCGCTGGAGCGCTTCGAGACTTCACGGATGCAGGCGAAGTCGGCCGGCGGCAGGGTCCATGGCGGCGAGCGGCTGACCGGCGGGCTTTACGATCACGGCGCCTATGTCCGTCCGGCGATCGTCACTGGCCTGCCGGACGATCATGCCCTGCACCGCGACGAGCTCTTCATGCCCTTCCTGACGGTCAGGACCTTCAGCGATCTCGGCGATGCGATCGCGCGCGGCAATGCTGTGCCCTATGGCCTGACCGCCGGCGTCTACACGGGCGAGCCGGCCGAGCTGGAGGAATTCCTCGAGACCGCCGAGGCCGGCGTGCTCTATGCCAATCGCGCCAGCGGCGCGACGACCGGCGCCTGGCCGGGCATCCAGACCTTCTGCGGCTGGAAGGGCTCCGGCACCGGTTCGAAGGGCGGGCTCGGCGCCTGGTACCTGCCGCAGTTCATGCGCGAGCAGAGCCACACCATCATGCGTTGATCGGCCGGCAATTCTCGTGACGACCGTCGGTTCGCTGTTGTTGCGACCTGTGCGAGTCCGCTGTTGCGCGACTGCCGACTTCGTGGCCGGATCTGACGCTGAACGTGATCAGCGCAATTCGTAATCATAGAGCGGCTAGGAATGACCTCAGGCGATATTTCTTGTACGGGCTATCGCCTCGGTCGGGCGCGCATAGTCGACCTTGAATAGGAGCTCCGGGTCGATCCGCCCGTCGAGGCCGCTGACGAAGCGTGCAACTCTGCAGATTTCGAAATGCAGATGCGGATAGCGCTGGTCACCATTTCCCGAAATGCCGACGCTGCCGATGAACTGGCCGCGCTTGACCGGGCCCGGCTTGACGTTGACGCCCTTGAGATGGGCGTAGAGCGCATGAAAAAGGCCGTCCTTGTCAGCGACGTTCTGTGAAGCAAGGAAACGAACCCAAGCATTCGAAGGCTTGAAAGAAAGAATAATTATGTTGCCATAGTTGCCTTTGGTTGAGCCCGCATAGGTAATTTTGCCATCAGCGATCGAATAGAGGGGAGTGCCCACCTCCGCGTCGAGGTCGATGCCCTGATGGCATTTCGGTAGCCCAGTCTCGTCCTTTCGTGTCCAGCCAAAACGCGCGGAGTTGACGGTCGCCATCCCGCCTGCTGCAGGCTGAAGGCCGTCGAACCGGATCCGCATGGTCTTGAGCGGGCAGGAGAGAAGGCTCGGATGCATCGCGGTCTGTCCGAGATGAAGGAGCTTCCATCAAGCATGTGGGCGCGTGCGGCCGCAATCTCTCGCGGCCACTATTAAGGATTAGTGGCAGTCCCAGCCCAAGCGTCCGATGCTCAGGCGGCGTCGAGCCCGTAGAGCGAGTGCAGCGTGCGCACCGCAAGCTCGGTATAGGCGGCGTCGATCAGCACCGAGAACTTGATCTCGGAGGTGGTGATCGCGCGGATGTTGATGCCCTTCTCGGCGAGCGCCCGGAAGGCGCGCGCCGCGACGCCGGCATGGCTGCGCATGCCGACGCCGATGGCCGAGATCTTCACCACCTCGGTCGCGCCCTGCAGCGACTGATAGGCGATGGTCTCGTGCTTCGATTCGAGCAGCGCCTTGGCCCGCTCGAAATCGCCGGTCGGCACGGTGAAGGTGATGTCGGTGGTCGCCTGGTCGTCGGAGACGACCTGGATGATCATGTCGACATTGATGTTGGCGTCGGCGAGCGGGCCGAAGATCGCCGCGGCGACGCCGGGCTTGTCGGCCACGCGCCGGAGCGTGATCTGGGCTTCGTCGCGCGAGAACGCGATGCCGGTGACGATCTGCTGTTCCACGATATCGTCCTCGTCGCAGATGAGGGTGCCTGGATTGGGGTTGTCTGGGTCGTCGAAGGAGGAGCGGACATAGGTCGGCACGCGCTGGACCATGGCGATCTCGACCGAGCGCACCTGCAGCACCTTGGAGCCGAGCGAGGCCATTTCCAGCATCTCCTCGAAGGAGACCTTGTCCATGCGGCGCGCCTTGGGCACGACGCGCGGATCGGTGGTGTAGACGCCATCGACATCGGTGTAGATGTCGCAGCGATCGGCCTTGAGGCCGGCGGCGAGCGCGACCGCGCTGGTGTCCGAGCCGCCACGACCGAGCGTGACGATGCGGTGGCTGCGCGGGTTGATGCCCTGGAAACCGGAGCAGACCGCGATCTCGCGGTTGCGGTCGAAGCCTGCGACGATGCCGGCGCCGTCGACGCTCTCGATCCTGGCCGCACTATGCGCGTCCGAGCCGTAGATCGGGATCTGCCAGCCCTGCCAGGAACGCGCCGGCAGGCCCATCTGCTGCAGCACCAGCGCCATCAGGCCGGAGGTGACCTGCTCGCCGGAGGCGACGACGACATCGTACTCCGCCGGGTCGTAGTTCGGCGCGGCCTCCTTGGCCCAGGCGACGAGCTCGTTGGTCTTCCCGGACATGGCGGAGACCACGACCGCGACCTCGTGGCCCGCGTCGAACTCGCGTTTGACGTGGCGGGCCGCGTTCTTGATACGCTCCACGGTGGCGACGGACGTGCCGCCGAATTTCATCACCAAACGGGCCATGACATCCAAAGGCTTTCGAGACTGCCCCGGCGCGGGCCGGGACGAAACGTCCCCTCGCGCCGGGCGAAGGGCCGGTGTAGATGACGGCCAGCGCCGAAAGTGTCAATGCGGCCGGCGCGCCACCGGCGTAAACGGGGAGACAAGGCGATGAGCGCAGCGGCGCGCGAAGGCTCGACGATCGATCCGGCAGAGGTCTCCCGTTTCGACGCCATGGCGAAGAGCTGGTGGGACCCGAAGGGCCCGATGGCGGTGCTGCACAAGTTCAACCCGGTGCGCCTCGCCTATGTCCGCGACCTTGCCTGCGAGCATTACGGCCGCGATCCGAAATCGCTGCGGGCTCTGGAAGGGCTCGATGTCGTCGATATCGGCTGCGGCGGCGGCGTGCTGTCGGAGCCGCTGGTGCGGCTGGGCGCCAAGGTGACGGGGCTCGATCCCGCCGCCGGCAACATCGCGGTGGCGCGGGCCCATGCCGAGAAATCCGGGCTCGCCATCGACTACCGCGACGAGACCATCGAGGCCGTGGTCGCCTCCGGCCGGCGCTTCGACATCGTGCTGGCCATGGAGGTGGTCGAGCATGTCGCCGATGTCGAGGCCTTCGTTTCCGCCTGCTGCGCCGCTGCCAAGCCCGATGGCCTGCTGGTGATGGCCACCTTGAACCGCACCCTCAAATCCTGGGCGCTCGCCATCGTCGGCGCCGAGTACATCCTGCGCTGGTTGCCGCGTGGCACCCATGACTGGGAGAAGTTCGTGACGCCGGACGAGCTCGAGGCGGCGATCGCTTCCGGCGGGTTCACGCCGTTCTCGCGCCAGGGCGTTGCCTACAATCCGCTCGCCGATCGCTGGTCGCTCTCGGCCGACATGGACGTCAACTACATGCTGGCGGCGCGCGCCGCGGCCTGAGCCGTCAGGCCGCGAGCCGGGCGTCGAGTGCTGCGATATCCCTGACGAACCAGAGCGCCTGGCCCTGGTTGCTCTCGTGGACGAAGTCGCGGAGCGCCTTGCTCTGCGCGCATTGGGGCGAGATGTCGCCGACGATCGCCAGGCGTATCCGGTAATTGACGAATTTCTGGGCGACCTCGCCGGCGAGCCGCGTTGCGAGCTGGAAGAAGGCGGGATCGAGCCGCGCAACAGGGATCGCCACCATCGTCGCCTCGGCCGCCCAGGCGGCGCCGAGGAAGTCGTTGGCGTCGCGCTCGCTGGCGAGCGGCGGACCATTTTCCGCGCAGATCAGCACATGCGTGCCGTGAAGCTCTCGAATCATGTCCATGGCAGCGGTATCGCCGGGGCTTCGATCCGGGGCAAGCGCCGCTTCCGGGCCGGCGCGGGCGGCGTTCCCTGCTGCATCATGTCCCTAAGAGGCCGCTGCGCCTGCGCGGGTGAATGAAGAACATCGCAGGGCTAGGCCCGAAAGGAAGCTTGGTAGAGGCGCCGGACACTGTGCGCCGTGTCAGATTCGCCAAGAAGTATGGTGCATCCCTAGGGGATGCGGTTAGGTTTTCCTGAGTCGCTCTTGCGCGGCCCGGATATGGAGACAGGACACTGGCGAGCGCGGCATGCTGAAGGAGACGATGATCGAGCCTGCCGAGCGGGATTTGACTGATCTGATCTATGCCGCTCTGCTCGGCGAGAGATCGTGGCAGGACTTTCTCGACCGGCTGAACGCCCTGATCCCGGGCGGCGTCTCGACCCTGTTCTTCCATGACGAGAAATCGGGAGAAGGCGGTATCTCCCTGGCGGCCGGGCTCGATGCCGACACGGCGCGCGACTACGCCGCCCACTATGTCGGCCTGAACCCGTGGATGCACAATGTCGCGCGCACGCCGCTCGGCACCGGAATCATCGGGGAGCGCATCGTTCCGCGCGACGAGTTCGTCAGGACTGAATATTACGCCGACTTCCTGCGTCGCCGCGAGATCGAGGCCGGAGTCGGGGTGACGCTTTGGCGCGAGGAAGCCTGCTCGTTCCTGCTCAGCACCCTGACGGCGCGCATCGACCCCGACGCGAACCAGCAGGTCGCCGACCTGCTGACTCGGCTGACGCCGCATCTGACCCGGGCCTTCCGTTATTATCGTACCGGCCGCTTCGACGGAGCGCTCGCGCAGTTCGGCGGCTCGCTGCTGGAATCGCCTGATGTCGGCGTCATCGTGGTCGGGGAGGGCATGGTGGTGCGGGCGGCTTCGCCGCGGGCTGAAGCCTTGCTCTCATCGGGAGCAGTGGTTGGGCTGACGGCCATGGGGAGGCTGCGGCTGCGGGATGATGCGGCCGCAACCCTGCTGAAACAGATGCTGATGCGCGACTATGCCGGTCCGCGTTCCCTCAGCACGCATCTCGGCGCCTACAGGCTGACCCTGGTCAAGGCGGAGGCCGAGGGCGCCACCGGCTACTTTTCCGGGCTTGCCGCGACGCTGATCATCGAGGAGGCGCGCCCCGCCGGGGCTCCGGACATCGGCTGGCTGGCGCGCCGCTACGGCTTGACGCGCGCCGAGACGCGGACCGTCGAAGGCATCGTCGCCGGGCTGACGCCGATCCAGGTCGCCGAGAGCAGCGGCATAGGGCTCGAGACGGTGCGGGCGCAGCTCAAGGCCGTCTACGCGAAGACCGATGTCAACAGCCAGGCCGGCCTCGTCCGGATCGCCTTCGGCTTTCCGCCGCCGCGATAACGCCGCGAGCGCAATCGACCATGGCCTCGGAAACCTCGCCTCAGACGGTGTCGAGCCGATGTCGACCGTTTTTGTTGCAATGCGGAATAATTCCATAGGAGTATGGCGCGATGCAGCATCGAGCGTCATGATCGCCGGCAACGCCACCGAAAACAGGCGTGGCGACAAGGGAGAAAGCGAATGTCGAAGCCGCAACCCGTCGCGAAGCCCGCGCTGAAGGATCTCTACGAGCTCGGCGAACTCCCGCCGCTCGGCCATGTCCCGGCCAGCATGTACGCCTGGACGATCCGCCGCGAGCGCCATGGCCCGCCGCAGGACAGCTTCCAGGTCGAGGTGGTGCCCACCTGGTCGATCGGCGAGGAGGAGGTGCTGCTCCTCGTCATGGCCGGCGGCGTCAACTACAACGGCATCTGGGCCGGCCTCGGCCAGCCGATCTCGCCCTTCGACGTCCATAAGGGCTCCCTTCACATCGCCGGCTCCGACGCCTCCGGCATCGTCTGGGCCGTCGGCTCCAAGGTGAAGCGCTGGAAGGTCGGCGACGAGGTCATCGTCCACTGCAACCAGGACGATGGCGACGACGAGGAGTGCAATGGCGGCGACCCGATGTTCTCGTCGTCCCAGCGCATCTGGGGCTATGAGACGCCGGACGGCTCCTTCGCCCAGTTCTGCCGGGTGCAGTCGCGGCAATTGATGCTCAAGCCGAAGCACCTCTCCTGGGAGGAATCGGCCTGCTACACGCTGACGCTGGCGACCGCCTATCGCATGCTCTTCGGCCACGCGCCGCACACGATCAAGCCCGGCGACAACGTCCTGATCTGGGGCGCCTCGGGCGGCCTCGGCGTCTTCGGCGTGCAGCTCTGTGCGGCGTCGGGCGCCAACGCGATCGGCGTGATCTCCGACGAGACCAAGCGCGACTATGTGCTCGGCCTCGGCGCCAAGGGCGTGATCAACCGCAAGGATTTCAACTGCTGGGGCCAGATGCCCAAGGTCAATTCGCCCGAATATGCGGAGTGGACCAAGGAAGCCCGCAAGTTCGGCAAGGCGATCTGGGACATCACCGGCAAGAAGGACGTCGACATCGTCTTCGAGCATCCGGGCGAGGCGACCTTCCCGGTCTCCTGCCTCGTCGCCAAGCGCGGCGGCATGGTGGTGTTCTGCGCCGGCACTTCCGGCTTCAACATCACCTTCGACGCCCGCTATGTCTGGATGCGGCAAAAGCGCGTGCAGGGCTCGCATTTCGCCCATCTCAAGCAGGCGTCGGCCGCCAACCAGTTCGTGCTCGACCGCCGGATCGACCCCTGCATGTCCGAGGTCTTCCCCTGGGACAAGATCCCGCTCGCCCACCACAAGATGTGGAAGAACGAGCATGCGCCCGGCAACATGGCCGTGCTGGTCTACGCTCCGCGCACCGGCCTGCGCACCTATGAGGACGTGGCCGAGGCGCTGGACGGCTGAAGGCCCGGGGTAGGCCGCCGCTATCGTGAAGGGCTCGCCGCGCTCACGCCTTGACGGCAGCGGCGGGCCGGCGCGTCAGGGAAACGATGACGAGGCCGGCCAGCACCACGAGACCGCCGGTGATCTCGCGCAGGCCGACGCTTTCGCCGAGCAGGCCGACGCCCATCAGGATCGTCCAGAACGGCACGAGGTAACCGTTCATCGAGCCGAGCACGGGGCCGGCGCGGTGCACGATGTGCATGTAGAGCAGAATCGGCAGCGCGGTCGCGAAGATGCCGAGCGCTAGCAAGGGCAGGGCGAGGCCGGGTGCCGCCGCGAAGGCGGCCGGGCCGGAAAGGGCGAGCATCAGCGCAAGCGTCGGCAGTCCCGAGAAGACCTGCTGGCCGAGCGCGAGCCGCGCCGGCCGAACCTTCGGGATGCTGCGGATATAGAGATTGCCGAGTGCATAGCTCAGCGCTGTGACGGCCATGGCGAGCGTGCCCATGGCGCTCGGCGTGCCCGAAGCGAAGGCGGCGGGGCCGAGCAGGATCGCCATGCCGGAAAAGCCGACCAGCACGCCGAGGGCGCGCTTCGCCGACAGCCGCTCGTCGGCAAACAGCAGATGCGCCAGCAGGGCGACGATCAGCGGCGTGCAGGCCTGGATCAGCGAGGTCAGCGAGGCCGTGATCTGCGTCAGCGCATAGGCCGTCAGCGTGTTGGGGATCGCGCCCTGCAGCAGGCCCAGCATCGCCCAGTCGCGCCACTCGCGCCCCTGCGGCAGCACGTTCTCGCCCCGCGAGGCGAGCCAGAGCCCGAGCAGGATGGCGCCCATCAGGCCTCGCAGCGCGGTCAGTGCCAGCGGCGAGATCTCCGTGCCGATCAACTTCATCAGCAGGAATGACGAACCCCACAGGCAGGAGCAGAGCAGCATCTGACCGAGCAGCAGCGCCGTGCCGCCGGGCAGGGACGGGGAGGGTTGGCCGGGCAGCACCTGGGACATCTCGACACTCATTGCCGTCGTGGCGGGGCGATCGTGCAACAGGCGTCTCCCCCGTTGAAGCCCAAACTCGGCAATGATTGACAGCTCCTGGCAGCAGCAGTCGAAGAATGGGCGGCCGGCCTTGCGGGCCGGCCGCTGGGAGGCTGAAGCCCGCTCGCTCAGCTCCAGCCGGCTTCCTGCTCGCAGGCCTTGCGGGCGTTCGGGTTGGCCTTCTCCCACTGCGTGATCGAGCGGGTCTCGTTGTCGCTCATCTTGCCGTTCATGCAGGTGCAGTAGGTGCTGACGACACTGGCCGCGACCTTCGCGTCCTTGTTGTCGCTCAGACACTGGTTGATCCATTTCTTGTCGTCGGCGCTCTGCGCGAAAGCGGATGCGCTGGCCAGAACGCCGCCCGCCAGGAGCAGCGCCGAAAGCTTGAGTTTCATGGTGGAGCCTCTTCGATCACCGCCTGGTCCGGCGGCGTCGCGATAGGCTTCACGCCCGCCGGGACCGTCAAACCGGCCATTCGAACGGTTGTTCACAGGCGGAGACGCTTCGGCCCGCATCGCCTTGCTGTGCCCTCCGAAGCGCCGGCGCTGTGGACCGCCGTTCACAACCCGGTGTGGGGTCGGGCAAGCGTTGCCGTTGCCCGGCCACCGGCCGCCAGCCCGGCGCCACCGAGTCGCATCGCTGGCGTTCTCGCCGCGCGTTCGCCTAGGCTGACGCAACGGCCGGCTCCCGCGGGATTCGGCCGGCATGCGTCGCGACGGCTGATCCTTGCCGTCCGCGGCGCCTGTAAAGACCGGAAGGAGACCCATGACGCTTCATCGTTTCGTCCCGACCACCTATTCCAACGTCATGGCGACGCTGCCGCCGGTTCTCACGGTCGCGAGTGGCGACACGATCGTGACGACGACGCTCGACGCTGCCGGCTTCGACCATGCCGGCGTCCAGAAGGCGCCGCGCGGCAATCCGATGACCGGCCCGTTCGCGGTCGAGGGCGCCGAGCCCGGCGATGCGATCATCGTGACGATCGAGCGGATGACCCCGAACCGGGCCACCGGCTGGACCTATTCGCCGCTCTCGCAGCAGGTGGTCGATCCAAAGGCGGTCGCCGATCTGCCGAAGAGCGAGCGCTTCGAATGGGCGATCGATGCGCAGAAGGGCACGGTCAGCCTGATCGGCGGTTCGGAGCGCATTTCCGGCTGGAGCTTTCCGCTGGCGCCGATGATCGGCTGCTTCGGCGTTGCGCCGGCCGGCGGCCAGGCGATCTCGACCGCGACCAGCGGCGCCTATGGCGGCAATATGGACTATCGCCGCTTCGGGCCGGGGGCGCGCATCGCCTTTCCGGTATCCGAGAAGGGCGGGCTGTTCTTCCTCGGCGACGGGCATGCCTGCCAGGGCGATGGCGAGATCGTCGGCACCGGCATCGAGACCAGCTTCGAGATCGAGTTCACGCTGCATCTGCGCAAGAACGCGCCGGGCCGCTGGCCGCGCTGCGAGACCGCGACCGAGATCGTCACCCTGGCGAGCGGCCGCCCGCTCGACCAGCCGCTGCAGTTCGCGACGACCGAGATGCTGCGCTGGATCGTCGAGGATCTCGGCGTCGATGCGCTCGAGGCGAGCCATCTGCTTGGACAGATGGTGCGCTACGACGTCGCCAACGTCTTCAACCCCGCCTATTGCGTCGCCTGCCGGCTCGAGAAGACCGACATCACCCGGGCGATGTCGCTGCTCGGCGAGGGCTGACGCTGCCGGCCGGACGCTCAGCCCGGCTGCAGCAGCTTGCGGTAATAGACGACCCGCTCGGTTTCCTCGAAGCCGAGCGCTTCGTGCATCTGCTGCGAGCCGGTGTTGAGCAGGCCCGCATCGGAGGCGAATTCGGCGCAGCCATGGCCGGCGGCCCAAGCCTCGACCGCGCGGCACAGCGCACGGGCCACGCCGCGCTTCCGGTTCTCGGGCTGCACATAGATGCCTTCGAGAAAGCCGACCGGCGAGCTGTCGCAGCCATTGACATAGTCGTGCCGCAGGGCAGCCTCGGCCAGTCCGATGGCGAGCCCGTCATCATCTCGCGCGATGAAGGCCACGTCATTCTCGCTTTCGAGCATCCCTGCGGCCTCGTCGCGATGGTCCTGCGCGCCGCCTTCCGGCCACAGCGCAAGGCGCAGCGCGACCCAGTCGTCCAGCATGTCGGCGGTGCAGGCTTCGATCCGCATGGTGGCAGGCTTTCCCTCGGTTCGGAGATATTCAATCGCGCCGCGCCGTTTACGGCAGAGGACACAGCCGTTCCAGCATGATGCACGGCGCATCCTTGTAGAGGCAGTTCCCGAAGGCTCGATAACCGAACCGGTCGGCGATGCGCAGCGACGCGGCATTGTCGGGATTGATCAGGCAGACGGTACGGGCCGGCGCACGCGTCCGGTCGATCCAGTCATGGCAGGCCGCGACGGCCTCGGCGGCGAGCCCGCGCCCCTGTGCCGCGCGGTTCAGAATCCAGGACGCTTCCGGGATGGCATCGAAGCGCTCGCCCAGGCCGCGATGGAAATCGGCGAAGCCGACATCGCCGATGAACGCGTCGTTCGCTCTGTCGAAGACCGCGAACATGCCGTAGCCGAGCAGGGACCAGTGGCCGGCATAGCGCAACAGCCGGTTCCAGCCATCCTCGCGCGAAAGCTGCGGCGCGGCGATGAACCGGAACAGCTCCCGGTCGGAGAACATCGCGTACCAGGCTTCGAAGTCCCCGAGCGCATGAGGGCGCAGTTGCAGGCGCGCAGTCTCGATCATCCGGTCACAGACCCCATCTTGGCACTGCGCGTCGACATCACCGGCTAGAGCGACGCGATCGCTTCGCCCGGCGTGGCTTTCGGCGCCCTCACGATCGCGATCGCGGCATTGAGCTCGGCCCCGTAGAGGAAAATCGCAGCCAGCCAGTACAGGAAGACCAGCGCGATCATCGCCGTCGCGAGGCCGGCATAGGTCGTGACATAGGCCCCGGCGAAGGAATCGAGATACCAGCCGAAGCCGAGCCCCCCGACCAGCCAGACCGCGAGCGTCATGAGGATGCCCGGCCACATCGCCCCGATATGCGGCGCCCGCGCCGGCAGCAGCTTGTGGGCGACGCAGAGCGCCAGCACGATCACCACCGTCGCAGCGGAGAGGCGCAGGAAGGCCTGCAGGAAGCCGAGCGGCGCCAGCGCCGGCACGTAGCCGACGACGCCTCGCCAGATCAGCGGCCCGAGCACGACCAGCAGCGAGAAGGCCAGCATGAAGAAGGCGCCGCCGATCACATAGACGATCGATTCCAGCCGGGTGCGCCACCAGGAGCGCCATTCATAGGCTTCGTAGGCCCGGTTGAGCCCGATCCGCAGCGCCTCGACGCCGGAGGAGGAGAAGTACAGAGCCAGCACGGCGCCGAGCGTCAGCGCATCCCGCCGCACCGCGGTCAGCACCGAGCGGACCTCGCGCGCGATCGGCTCGGCGATCTCGCGCGGCCAGGCTTCGAGCAGGAGCTGCGCCGCCTCGTCGGCTGCCGCCTGCGAGCCGAACAGGCCGCCGAGCGCGGTGACGATGATCAGGAAGGGGAACAGCGACATCAGCACCGACAGCGCGATGTGGCTGGCGATCGCCCAGCCGTCATGGGCGATGAAGCGCTCGAAGGCGATGGCGGGGGCGGAGAGCAGGGACATCGGCAGGCTCGGTAGGGCAGGCGGCGATTGTCACAGCTTCGTCGCCGCTGGCAAGCTGGGAAGGCGCGGAGGACATGCCGTCACGGCGTCCGCGGCGACGACAAGGGAGGCCGTTCCGGCGTATCAGGCCCTTCGGAAAGGTCGCCCGATGTTCGACTCGCCGCTCTTCCTGCGCCTCGCGCCGGTGCTCTTCGTCTTCCTCTGGTCGAGCGGCTGGATCGTCGCCGGCTACTCGGCCCGGCATTCGGACGCGCTGACCTTCCTCTCGCTGCGCTTCGCCTGCGCCTTCGTCGCGCTCGCGGCGCTCTCCGTCGCGGTCGGGGCGCCCTGGCCGAAGGGGCGGCGTGCCTGGATCGATTGTGCCATCGCCGGCATCCTCCTGCACGCGCTCTATCTCGGCGGCGTCTGGTGGGCGGTGCGCCATGGCCTGCCGGCCGGCGTCTCCGGGCTGATCGCGGGTTTGCAGCCGGTGCTGACGGCCCTTTTCGCCCCGCTGATCGTCGGCGAGCGGATCTCGCCTGTGCGCTGGGCCGGCATCGTCTGCGGTTTTGTCGGAATCGGGCTCGTCCTCGAGCCCAAGCTCGTCGGCGTCGAGCCCGAGGCGCTGCGCGCCGTGCTGGTGCCGATTGTGGTCAATGTCATCGGCATGTTTGCCGTCACCTTCGGCTCGTTCTGGCAGAAGGCGCGGATCGTCTCCGGCGACCTGCGCACGGTGACGGCGGTGCAATATGCCGCCGCCTTCCTGTTCACGCTGCCCTTCGCCTTCCTGCTCGAGCCGATGCGGATGGAGTGGAACCTGACGATGACGCTGGTGCTCGCCTGGTCGGTGCTGGCGCTCTCGCTCGGCGGGATCGGCCTCTATCTGATCCTGATCCGCCGCGGCCAGGTCTCGCGCACTGCGACCTTCCTTTTTCTGGTGCCGCCGGCGGTGGCGGTCGAGGCCTGGCTGCTCTTCGGCGAAACCCTGTCGCCGATCCAGCTCGTCGGCATGTCGGTCGCCGTGCTCGGCGTTGTTCTCGCCAGCCGAAAGTAGGGCACCGGGCGCCGAAACACGACTATCGCAAGCGCTCCGACTTCCCTTATGCTGCGCCGCAACAAGGGAGAGAGACATGAGCGCCAACGCCGCCCTCAGGACCGCGACGCAAGCTTCCGCCATCGAGCTGATCGGCGCCGCGCTACCGGGCTTCGAGACCCTGCTGGAGCAGGCCGTCGCGGCGGTTCGTCAGAAGGTGGTGGTCGAGGGCCGGGTTTCCGCGGCGAAGCTCGAGCACGAGCAGCACGCTGCCCACGGCCTCTCCTGGCTTGCCACCTATGTCATGGCGCTGCGCGAGCTCAAGGCCTATGGCGAGCGCCTCCAGGCCGAGGATCGCTACGGCGCGATCGAGGACTACGCCATCAGGATTGGCGCCGGCGAATATGCCGCGCAGATCTTCGGCGGCATTCCGATGAGCCAGGGCGAGATCGTCCGGCTCCCGGCACTCGGGCTCTCGGCCAAGGCGGTTGCAGATGCCTGCTCCGACGCTGCGGACGCGCTGATCGCGCAGGGCAACACGCCCGAGAACCGCGCCCGCTTCGTTTCCCTGTTCAGCCAGTCGCAGGGCCTCGCCAGCGTCGGCGATCCCGGCCTCGACGAGACGCTCGAGGCGATCCGTTCCGAGATGCGCCGCTTCTGCGAGGCGCAGGTCACGCCGCACGCTCATGAATGGCATCTCGCCAACGAGTACATCCCGATGCCGGTGGTCGAGCAGATGGCCGAGCTCGGCGTCTTCGGCCTGACCATCCCCGAGGAATTCGGCGGCATGGGCCTCAGCAAGGTCTCGATGTGCGTCGTCTCCGAGGAACTTTCGCGCGGCTATATCGGCGTCGGCTCGCTCGGCACCCGCTCCGAGATCGCTGCCGAGTTGATCCTCTGCGGTGGCACCGACGAGCAGAAGGCCTATTGGCTGCCGAAGATCGCGTCCGGCGAGATCCTGCCGACCGCTGTCTTCACCGAGCCGAACACCGGCTCGGACCTTGCATCGCTGCGCACCAAGGCAGTGAAGGACGATGACGTCTGGAAAGTCTACGGCAACAAGACCTGGATCACCCATCCCGTCCGCGCCGACATCATGACCCTGCTGGTCCGCACCGATCCCGATGCGCCGGGCTATCGCGGCCTCTCCATGCTGATCGCCGAGAAGCCGCGCGGCACCGACGCCGAGCCGTTCCCGGTCGAGGGGTTGACCGGCGGCGAGATCGAGGTGCTCGGCTATCGCGGCATGAAGGAATACGAGCTCGCCTTCGACGGTTTCGAGGTCAAGAGCGAGAATCTGCTCGGCGGCGTCGAAGGGCAGGGCTTCAAGCAGTTGATGCAGACTTTCGAGGCCGCCCGTATCCAGACTGCGGCGCGCGCGCTCGGCGTCGCGCAATCGGCCTTCGATCTCGGCTTGCGCTATGCTCAGGAGCGCATCCAGTTCGGCAAGCCGCTGATCGCCTTCCCGCGCGTCGCCGACAAGCTCGCCATGATGGCGGCCGAGCTCGTCATCGCCCGTCAGCTCACCTATTTCGCCGCCCGCGAGAAGGATGCCGAGCGGCGCTGCGATCTCGAAGCCGGCATGGCCAAACTGTTAGGCGCCCGCGTCGCCTGGGCCGCGGCCGACAACGCCCTGCAGATCCATGGCGGCAACGGCTTTGCGCTGGAATATCCGGTCAGTCGCGTGCTCTGCGACGCCCGCATCCTCAACATCTTCGAGGGCGCGGCCGAGATCCAGGCGCAGGTGATCGCGCGAAGGCTGGTCGAGGGCTGAGGCGCTACCCCTCGGCCTCGGCATCCCCGCCGATCAGGAGGTGCCGGATGGCACTGGGCACAGGGAAACCGTAGCCGTCGCCCTGCTCCAGCCAGCGAAGTCTGCCGGCCCGGTGAAAGTCGCTGGTGTAGATGTCAGCCCCGATAGCCTTCAGGGCGAGCAACATCGCCTGCGTGGCGTCGATTCCGTAGCCGTGGCCGCGGTGTGTCCGGTCCGGCCAGCCGATCTCGTAGGCACAGGACCAGTCGTGCTCGCCTTTGAGGGGAGCGTGGACCGTCACCGGAACCGCAAGGTCGCCGGTGTCGCTTCGGTAGGTCAACCCTCTACGCATCATGACCATCGCTGTTCTCAGTAGTTGAATGGCGGAATCTGCTGGCGCGCGAGGCTGGTCTGGGTTGAACTTTGCTGTGAGTACTAATGTTTGCAACCGCGTGAAGGCGGCCATCATCTTCTCACCAGCGATGCGGCTCGCAACGGCGTTCCTTCGCAACCGGCCGGTGCTGGTATTTCTTAGGATTGAGCGATAGCTGAGCATCCGTCCCTGATCTCCGCGACGGATACAGATAGTAAGCTCGGAAAACGCGCTGGGGATAAGTTCTGTCCCAGACTAAACCTCAAGGCACGGGCGCAATCTGACGAGGTTCGACTTGCAAGGAGCAGGCGCGGCGGCTGGCTAGCTAGCGTCCGCCCCCGCCATATTGCGCCTCGTGCAGACGCCGGTAGATGCCTGGCCGCTGCACCAGGTCCTGATGCCGGCCCTGCTCGGCGACGCCGCTCTCGTCGATCACGATGATGCGGTCGGCGTCCTGGATCGTCGCGAGCCGGTGGGCGATGACGAGCGTGGTGCGGCCCTTCGACAGCTCGGCCAGCGAGGCCTGGATCGCCCGCTCGGTCTCGGTGTCGAGCGCCGAGGTCGCCTCGTCGAGGATCAGGATCGGCGGGTTCTTCAAGAACATCCGGGCGATGGCGAGGCGCTGCTTCTGCCCGCCGGAGAGCTTGACGCCGCGCTCGCCGATCACGGTGTCGAGTCCGTCCGGCAGTCGCGCGATCATCTCGTCGAGCTTTGCGCGCCGCGCCGCGTCCTCTATCTCGGCCTCGCTGGCGCCGAGCCTGCCATAGGCGATGTTCTCGCGCAGCGTCCCGGCGAACAGGAAGACGTCCTGCTGGACGATGCCGATCTGGCCGCGCAGCGAGGCCAGTGTCATCTGGCGGATGTCGATGCCGTCGATGATGATGCGCCCACCCGTGACGTCGTAGAAGCGCGGCAGCAGCGAGCAGATCGTGGTCTTTCCGGCGCCCGACGGGCCGACGAAGGCGATGGTCTCGCCGGCGCGGATCGCAAGATCGATGCCGCTGAGGATGCTGCGGTCCCTGGTGTAGCCGAAGGAGACGTTCTCATAGGCGATGTCGCCCTTGAGGCCGGCAACGGCGACGGCGCCGGGCAGGTCGGCGATGTCCGGCCGGGTGTCGAGGAATTCGGTGTAGCGCCGGAAGCCCGCGATCCCCTTCGGATAGGTCTCGATCACCGAGTTGATCTTCTCGATCGGGCGGAAGAAGACGTTGACCAGCAGCAGGAAGCCGACGAAGCCGCCGGCGCTGAGATCGCCGATCAGCACGTAATAGGCGCCGGCGATCATCACCGCCATCTGCGTCAGCCGCATGCCGAAATAGGAGAGCGAGATCGAGGCGGCCATCAGCCGGTAGGCGTCGAGCTTGGTGGTGCGGTAGCGCTGGTTGTCCTGCGCGAACAGCTTGCGCTCATGCTCTTCGTTGGCGAAGGCCTGGACGACGCGGATGCCGCCGACATTCTCCTCGATCCGGGCGTTGAAGGCGCCGACGCGGCCGAACAGGCTCTGCCAGGTCTTGGTCATCCGCCGTCCATAGCGGCTGGTCAGCCAGGCCATCAGCGGCACGATCACCGCCGTCATCAGCGCCAGCTCGACATGGACCATCAGCATCAGCGCGAAGGCGCCGATGAAGGTCATCACCGCGATGAACAGATCTTCCGGCCCGTGATGGGCGACTTCGCCGATCTCTTCCAGGTCCTTGGTCAACCGGCCGACTAGATGGCCGGTCTTCTGGTTATCGAACCAGCCGAAGGAGAGTTTCTGCAGATGGTCGAACGCCTTGCGGCGCATCTCGGTCTCGATGTTGATGCCGAGCATGTGGCCCCAATAGGTCACCACCACCATCAGCCCGGTATTGACGAGATAGATCGCCAGCAGGCCGAGCGAGGCCAGCAGGATCAGCGGCCAGTCGCCGCCGGGCAGCAACTCGTCGACGAACAGCTTGACCGCAATCGGGAAGCCGAGCTCGAGCAGCCCTGAGATCACCGCGCAGGAGAAGTCGAGCAGGAAGAGGCCGCGATGCGGGCGGTAATAGGCGAAGAAGCGGGCGAGCATGGCGGCGGGCCTTTAGCACGTAGCGTGGCGGCTAGCCATGAGCTGGAAGCGGGGCGGGGGCGGTTTCGGCAGCAGATTTGCCACACCGGAGCGATTTGGCGGGTTGTGAATGGCGGTTCATTGCCTTGCGCGCCGAGCTGCGTGAACCCTGCCGCTGCGGTTGGGGTCCGAATATCGATGCGAAATGACAGGAAGCCTGCAGGGAGGCTGCCGGCGCGCAGCCGGCTACGCCATTCCACATCGACGCTGACGCTCGGCCGCGTCCTGGGCGCCGCCTTCCTGGCCGCGGCGGCTCTGGCAGCCGCCGGGGATTCTACCCTGGCGCAGGATGCGACCTGGCTCGCGGCGCCCGGCTCGGCCAATTTCAACGCCGGCGCAAACTGGAGCACCAGCACGTTGCCGACGGGCACGGCCTTCTTCGGCGCATCGAACCGGACCAGCCTGTTCTTCGCGAGTGACGCGCAGATCGGCGGATGGACGTTCAACGCAGGGGCCGCGAACTACAGCTTCAGCAACAGCCGCGTGCTCGAATTCACCGGCGCGGGCATCGTCATCAATGGCGGCGGCGCAACCATCGCCAACAGCGGCGACCTCTACTTCCGGAACGCCAGCTCCGCTGGCAGCGCCTCCATCACGAACAGCTTCTTCACGGAGTTCCACGGCACCAGTACGGCGGGCAGCGCCACCATCACAAACACGGGGACCTTGCTGTTCTACGACAACAGCACCGCCGGCAGCGCCACGATCAGCAACAATTCGGGCCTGATCAATTTCCATACCGACAGCACGGCCGGGAACGCATCGATCACCAACAATGCCAGCCTGAGCTTCTACGACAACAGCAAGGCCGGAAGCGCCACGATCACCAACCGGAACAGCCTGACATTCTACGATAGCAGCTCCGCCGACGGCGCGACGATCGTCAATGAGAGCAGCCTGATCTTTCGCGGCTTCAGCACGGCCGCCACCGCGACGATCACGACGGCCGCCGGCGCCACGACCCAGTTCATCGCCGCCGGCAGCAGCGCCGGAGCCCGCTTCATCACTCAGTCCGGCGGCGTTGTCGATATCTCGGACCCGACCGGCCACGCGACGATGACCGCGGGCTCGATCGAAGGCGCCGGCAACTACCTCATCGGCGCCAAGCAGTTCACGGTCGGCTCGAACGACCTCTCGACTGAGGTGAGCGGTGTCATTTCCGGCGCCGGCGGCGCGTTGGTCAAGACCGGCACGGGCACGCTGACCCTGACCGGCACGAACACCTACACCGGCGGTACGACCATTTCTGCCGGTGCGCTGCAGATCGGCAATGGCGGCACGACCGGCTCGATCACCGGCAATATCGCAAACAATGCACAGCTCATCTTCAACCGCAGCGATGCGGTCAGCTTCTCCGGCATGATCTACGGCAGCGGCAGCCTGCGGAAGCTCGGCACCGGCACGCTGACACTGACCGGGGAGAACAGCTATTCCGGTGGCACCACGATCGCGGGCGGGGCGATCAGCATCGAGAAGGAGGGCAAGCTCGGCAACGTGTCGGGGGCGCTGACCCTGGATGGCGGCGTGCTGCAGGTCACCGGGACGGCGCTGGCCGGGCTCACCCGCGACATCGTCTTCGGCGCCAATGGCGGCGGCTTCGACATCGTCGAGGCCGGCCACAGCTTCACGGTGACGCAATCCTTTTCCGGGCCCGGCTCGCTCTCCAAGGCCGGCGCCGGCTCATTGGTGCTGAGCGGGACGCATGATTATTCCGGCGCGACATCAGTGCTCGGCGGACGGCTGGTGAGTGATACCGCGGCCGGGTTGTCGCCGAACTCCGACTACACGATCGCAGCCGGGGCGGTGCTGGAAGCCACCGGCGGCGGGGGCCTCTATGGGGTCGGCTCGCTCGCGGGAGCCGGCGAGGTCGTGATCGGCACCGGCAGCGTGCTCGTCACCGGCTCTACCAATGCGACGACCACCTTCTCCGGCAGCTTCAGCGGCGGTGGCTCGCTCGAGTACAATGGTACGGGCACCCAGATCTACACCGGCACCGGCTCGCTCGGCGGAGGGCTCTCGGTCTGTTCCTGCGGCGCTGGCGGCGGCTCCTTCGTCATCCGCGGCGGTTCGCTGACGCTTGGCGACTTCGTCATGGTCTCCAGCGGCACGCTCGTCGTCGACCAGGGCGGCAGGCTCGATGCTGGCGGAAATGGCCTCCTCGTCGCCTCGGCGCTGCGCATCGACGGCGCCGGCACCCGCGTGACGGTCGGCGACACCTTCGTGCAGGGCTTCTTCGATCCCGCGACGGTGAGCATATCCGCTGGCGCCACGCTGACGTCGCGCGCCAGCGGCTTGGGGCCCGGCCCGGGGGGCGGCGTCTACGGCCTCGGCGCGAATGCTTCCGTGCTGGTGACCGGCACCGGCTCGCGCTGGAGCGTCGATGGCGGGCTGGAGATCGGCCGCTCCGGCGAAACCTTCGCGGCTTCGGTTACGGTCGCCGATGGCGGCACGCTCGTCCAGACCTCAGGCGACATCGTCATCGCTGAGTTCGGTACGCTCAATCTCGGCGCGGGCGACAAGGCTGGAACGGTCCAGCTCGACGCCGGCATCATCCGCAATGAGGGCCGCATCGTCGCCGATTTCACGGACGCCGCGACGCTGGCCGCGGTGATCAGCGGCGGCGGCGCGCTGATCAAGACCGGCGCCGGCACGCTGACGCTGTCGGGCGCCAACACTTATACCGGCGTGACTACGGTCAATGCCGGCAAGCTGGTGGTCAACGGCTCGCTGGCGAGCGCAGTGACGGTCAATGGCGGGGCGACGCTCGGCGGCTCCGGCACGGTCGGCGGGATCGCGGTGGCAAGCGGCGGCACGGTGGCGCCGGGCAACTCGATCGGGACGCTGAACGTCGCCGGCAATGTCGCCTTCGCGGCAGGCTCCACCTATCAGGTCGAGATCAACGCCGCCGGCCAGGGCGACCGGATCGCTGCGACGGGGATGGCGACTTTGTCCGGCGGAACCGTCCAGGTGCTGGCCGAGGCCGGCAATTATGCGGCGGCGACGAACTACACCATCCTGACCGCGAATGGCGGCGTGGCCGGCCGCTTCGCCGGCGTCTCGTCGAACCTCGCCTTCCTGACCCCGACGCTGGTCCATGGTGCCAGCGACGTGACGCTGACCATGACCCGCAACGACACCGGCTTCGGCCCGGATGGCGGAGGCGGGTCGGGTGGTGGAAGCGCGGGGGGCGGGAGCGGTGGTGGTTCGGGCGGCTCCGGTGGCGGCGGGGCCACGGGCGGCGGCAGCGGCGGCAATGCCGGCTCCCGGCCCTACATCGCTGCGACCCGCAACCAGGGCTTCATCGCCAATGCGGCGGAGCGGCTGGGCGTCGGCAACCCGATCTACGACACGCTGGTCTCGGCAACGGCAGCCGAGGCAAGGGCGGGCTTCGATGCGCTCTCTGGCGAGGCCCATGCCCAGGGCGTTGCGGTCGCGGTCGGCGAAAGCCGGCTGGTGCGCGAGGCGGTGCTCGGGCGCCTGCGCGGCTCGCTGCTGCCGGTGCCGGGGGCTGAGATTTCGGCTGGGTTCTCGGCTGATCTGCCGAGCGCCAAGGGGCCGGTCGTGATGCCGGCGCCGCGTCTCGACGAGCGCTTCACCCTCTGGGGCGAGGCGTTCGGTGCCCATGCCAACACCGATGGCGACGGCAATGCCGCGAGCCTGTCGCGCCGCACCGGTGGCGCCGTGGTCGGCGCCGACCTGAAGCTCTACGACAGCGGCCTGAGCTCGCTCAGGGTCGGCATCGCCGGCGGCTATACCCGCTCGGATTTCGACGTCGACGCCAGGCTGTCGAGCGGCCGGCTCGAGAGCGGCCATGTCCTGCTCTATGCCGGGGGGCGTTACGGTAACTGGCGGCTCGATGGCGGCGTCGGCTATTCCTTCGGCGAGACCAATCTGACCCGCCAGGTCCGGATCCGCGGTCTTGGCGACAGCTTGCGCTCGGAGCGTGATACCGACCTGCTGCAGGCCTTCGCCGAGCTCGGCTACGCCTTCCGCTTCCAGGGCTTTGCGCTCGAGCCCTTCGCCCAGATCGCGCTGCTGCGGGTCTCCTCCGGCTCGGCGATCGAGCAGGGTGGAGCAGCGGCGCTCTGGGTCGCGTCGAAGGACCAGTCTCTCGGCTTCACCACGCTCGGCCTTAGGGCCGAGGCGCAGATCGGGGCGATGCCGCTGTTCGCGCGCGGCGTCGTCGGCTGGCGCTACGGCTTTGGCGATCTCACCCCGCAGGCCGGAACCGCCTTCGTCGCCGGCATCACCCCGGCGCGGGTCTATGCCGCCCAGATCGACCGCAACGCCCTCGTCGCCGAGGCCGGGCTCGACTGGCGCGCCACCGCTTCGACCACGGTCGGCATCGCCTACTCCGCCGCCATCGGCGAGCGCACCCGCGACCACGCCCTCAAGGGCAGGTTCGAGGTCAGGTTCTAACGAGAAGGCGTCCCCGTAGCTGGAAGGGCCGCGACGAGGCGCCGATGGGCCAAACGCGCAGCACGATAGCGAACCGGCGTGGAAGGCCGTTCGCGGGACTATGCCGCCATCCAGGGCCTCCTGGGCAAGGCTCGTTAAGTCAATTTGCAGATGCTTATGGTCGCGGCATCGAGAGATCGCTACCCAAGGTCGTGATTCGGAGACCCTGGTATGCCGTTCCCGACATTCTTGTGGAAGAAGATCGACCCGGATGCCATTTGGCTGGGGCCTGCGCTTATCATTATGCAGATACTATTATTCAATCATATGTGTAGATTAATGAGTCTTGATACTCAATTAATAGTGACTTTTCTGGCGATTTTCTTAATTTTTTTGGGGCTCGTAATGATGTTGATAAGCCCTCTTCGCAAGGGGGTTGAGCGAGGAAATGTCTCTGAAGCGCTTATTGTCCAGTCTAAAAAAGCCGCGACGGCGATGATTGTGTTGTCTTTTGTGTTGTCGACAATAAATGCAATTTTTTTTCTAAATATATGATTGGCGATATTGGTATCTACTGAATTGGTTTGCCGCTCGGCTACGCTCACCCGCCCAGCCGGTATTTAACAAACCCTTCGCCGGCATCGCCCACGGCCTGCGCCTTCAGCCCCTCCGGCTTTCGGCTCGCGGCGGCCGGGGAGGTCGGGAATGTGACGTTGACGTTGGCCGGCAGCGGCACGAGCGACCAGTTGCCGTCGGCGGTCGGGTCGATCGTCTTCTTGTCGAGGATGTAGCGCACCACGACGTCGCGGTTGAGGTCCGGCGCTTCCAGAACGATCGTCGTCCTGGTGCCCGGGAAATTGCCGCCGCCCGAGGCGCGGTAGTTGTTGGTGACGACGAGGAACTGCGCCTTCTCGTCGACCGATTTGCCCTCGAAGGAAAGGTCGACGATGCGCCGCGCGTCCGGCGCGACCAGCTTGCCGTCGAGGTCGTAGCGCGAGGGTTGCGTCACGTCGATCCGATAGGTCACGCCGTCGATCACGTCGAAATTGAAGGCCGGGAAGCCCGTATTGATCAGCGGCTGTTCTTCGGATTTCGCGACGTCGATGCGGTTGAAGATGCCGGCCGAGCGCTCCAGCCATTCGTGAAGCTGCGCACCCGTGACTTTCACCACCTGCACCGTGTTCGGGTAGAGATAGATGTCGGCGACGTTCTTGATCGCCAGCGGCCCGGCCGGGATGTCGGTGAAGAAGCCCGGACCGCCGCGCCCGCCGGATTTGAAGGGGGCGGCGGCAGAGAGGATCGGCAGATCCTTGTACTGCGTCTGCGCCATCAGCGGCCGGGCATAGGCGAGCTGCGCGTCGGCGACGATCTGCACCGAAGGATCGTCGGCGACCAAAGCGAAGAAGCTGGTGATCGGCGCCGAGGTCGCGCCCACCGGCTCACGCATATAGTCCAGCGTCGCCTCGTGATCAGCCTTCACCGTGGCGAGGATCGCGGGTTCGGCCTGCGCCTTCGGCACGATCTTTCGGTCGGGCGTGCGCTCGAAGATCGGCCTGGGATCAATCTTGAAATCGGCGATCTTCCAGCCGCCCTCGCGCTTCTCCAGTTCGAGGTCGAGGATGCCGATATGCGAGCCCCAGAAGCCGGGCTGGCAGGCGGGCTTGCCATGCAGCGAGCCCTTCTTGTTGTCGACGCCGGCAATGCCGTCGAAGGCCTTCGCTCCGGGGAAGACCAGATGCTGGTGCCCGGTCAGGATCACGTCGATGCCGTCGAGCTTCGCAAGATGCAGCGCCGCGTTCTCTTCGCCGCCCCGGCGCTCGCCGCCGGCGATGCCGGAATGGCAGAGCGCGATCGTCAGGTCCGGATGGGCGAGCGCGATCTCCGGCAGGTATTTCTGCGCGGCTTCGACGATGTCGGTCGCGGTCACCTTGCGATCGAGATGGGCCTTGTCCCATTGCATGATCTGCGGCGGCACGAAGCCGATCACCGCGATGTTGAGGACATGCCTGGCGCCGGCCTCGTCCTCGAAACTCTGCTCGAAGATGCGCCAGGGCTCGATCAGCATGCCGCCGCCGACGCGCTCGACATTGGCGCAGACGATCGGGAACTCGGCGCGGGCGAGCCCGTGCTCAAGGAAGTCGAGCCCGTAATTGAACTCATGGTTGCCGAGCGTGCCGCACTGATAGGGTAGGGCGTTCATCGCGGCGATCATCGGATGGGTCTCGCCCGCCTTCAGCCCCTTCTTGTAGGCGACATAGTCGCCGAGCGAGGAGCCTTGGAGGAAATCGCCATTGTCGAAGAGCAGGCTGTTCCTGGCTTCCGCCTGCGCCGCCTTGATCAGGTTCGCGGTCTTGGCAAGGCCGACCGTGTCGTCCGGCGCGTCGCGGAAATAGTCGTAAGGTACGACATTGACGTGCAGATCGGTGGTTTCGAGCAGCCTGAGTTTCAGGCGCGCCGGGGCCTGCGCCGCGAGCGGGGCGGGCAGGGCGGCCGAGGCGGCGATCGCCGCTCCAGCCTTGAGCGTGTCGCGGCGGCTGAAACGGGGGGCGCGGTCCATCGTCGGCTCCTGAAGCGAGGTGCTGCGACAGACGCTAGCACCATGGCAGGACCGTGACATCGCAGAAGATGGCTGTGCAGCGAGCCAGCTGACGGAGGAGCGCGGGAAACCCTTCTCCCATCCGTGAGAGGGGTTCGCGTGGCGGTTCTCTCTGTCTTGTGAAAAGGCTCTCTTCAGCGGCTCACGCCCTCCATCCGCACGCGGCCATCCGGGCCCTCCGTCCAGGCGGCGATCGCCCCGTTCGGGAGCCGCTTCGCCTTCACTACGAAGGGCTCGCCGGCGATCAGCGGGGCGAGGCCACGATATTCGAGCCGGATCGGCTCGCCGCCGGAGAGCGTCGCGATGATGTTCATGATCAGCGTCGCCTGGATCGGGCCGTGCACGACGAGGCCGGCATAGCCCTCGACCCCGGTGACATAGGGCTCATCGTAATGGATGCGGTGGCCGTTGAAGGTCAGCGCCGAATAGCGGAACAGCAGCACCGGCGAGCCCTCGACCGTCCAGATGAGGTCGGCCGTCCGCGGCTCGGCCGCCGGTACGGGCGGTGTGGTCGCTGCCGGTTCGGCGCCGGCCTGCGCGGCCTCGCGGTAGACGATGTTGTGACGCTCGCGCAGGGCCAGGCCACGCGGCGTGACGAGCTCATGGTCGACGGCGACGAAGCAGAGCGGCCCGCTGCGTCCCTCCTTGTAGGCGATGTCGGCGATGCGCGAGCGGCGGGTGACTTCGTCGCCGGTCTGCAAGGGGGCGATCGTCTCGATCGTCCCGCCGGCCCACATCCGTCGTGGCAGTGGGATCGGCGGCAGGAAACCGCCCTTGGCCGGGTGTCCGTCCTCCCCGAGCGCGGCCATCGGCGCGATCGGCGGAGCGAGGCACCAGTGCAGGGCGAGCGGCGCCTCGCCTTGCTGGTACGGCGCCAGATGAGGGGCAAACGTCGCCTCATAGCTCGCGACGAGCCGCGGCGTGACGAGGTCGGAAGCCTCTTCCGTCCTGCCGATCCAGGATTTCAGATGGTCGATGTCCATGATGTTCCCTGCAAGGAAGGGCGCGGGGCACCCTCTCCTGGAAGGAGAGTGGTGAGGTGTAGGCCCTGTGACCAGTTCCGCGAGCGCTCACCGCGCGGCTGGGTTCAAGCCAACGTTTCCAGTCCGAACACCTCACCCCTGCCCCTCTCCTTCCAGGAGAGGGGCAGGGGTGATGGTCGATGTCGTTGTCTTCAATACGACCGCGGCATGCCAAGCACATGCTCGGCAAGATAGGAGAGGATGAGGTTGGTCGAGATCGGGGCGACCTGATAGAGCCGCGTCTCCCGGAACTTGCGCTCGACATCGTATTCCTCGGCGAAGCCGAAGCCGCCATGTGTCTGGATGCAGGCATTGGCCGCCTCGAAGGAAGCGTCGGCCGCGAGCATTTTGGCCATGTTCGCTTCGGCGCCCGGGTTCTCGCCGGCCTCGTAGAGGGAGATCGCCTCGCGCACCATTAGCTCGGCGGCGCGCATATTGGCGTAGGCCTTCGCGATCGGGAACTGGATGCCCTGATTCTGGCCGATCGGCCGGCCGAAGACCTGCCGCTCCCTCGCGTAAGCCGACGCCTTCTCGATGAACCATTTCGCGTCGCCGACGCATTCGGCGGCGATCAGGATGCGTTCGGCATTCATGCCCGAGAGGATGTAGCGGAAGCCCTTGCCTTCCTCGCCGATGAGGTTCTCCGCCGGCACGCGGACATTGTCGAAGAACACCTCAGTGGTGGCGTGGTTCATCATCGTCCGGATCGGCCGGATGGTAAGGCCGGCCTTCAGCGCTTCGCGCATGTCGAGGATGAAGACCGAGAGCCCGTCGGTGCGTTTTTGCACCTGATCGCGCGGCGTCGTCCGCGCCAGCAGCAGCATCAGGTCGGATTGCGCCGCCCGGCTCGTCCAGATCTTCTGGCCATTGACGACGTAGTGGTCGCCGTCGCGCCTTGCGGTGGTGCGCAGGGCCGTGGTGTCGGTGCCGCTCGTCGGCTCGGTGACGCCGAAGGCCTGCAGCCTGAGTTCGCCCGAAGCGATCTTCGGCAGGTATTGCTGCTTCTGGGCGTCGGAGCCATGGCGCAAAAGCGTGCCCATCACATACATCTGGGCATGGCAGGCGGCGCCGTTGCAGCCCTGGCGCTGGATCTCCTCCATGATCACCGCAGCAGCCGAGAGAGGGAGGCCGGCGCCGCCATAAGCCTCCGGGATCAGCGCCGAGAGGAAGCCGCTCTGCGTTAGCGCGGTCACGAACTCCGTGGGATAGGCCATCTCACGGTCGAGCCTGCGCCAGTACTCGCCGGGGAAATCGGCGCAGAGCCTGGCGACGGCGTGGCGGATTTCGCTGTGGTCGTGCTGCGTCATCGGATCAACTCAGGCCGTGCGCGCTGCCTTGGGCGCGAATTCCCGGCGCAGCGCGGCTTCGTGCTCACCGAGCGCGGGCACGCGCCGCATCACCGTGCGCTTGCCGTCGACGATCGCCGGCGGCGCCAGCACCTGGACCGGCCCGTTCTGCGTCTCGACCGGCAGCGCCGTCGCGGCGGGATGGCTGATCAGGTCGCCGACATGCGAGACGGTGCCATAGGCGATGCGCGCCTTGTCGAGCGCGGCGGTCGCCTCGGCGAAGCTGCGCGGCGCGAGAATGGCCTGGATCGCCGCGTCGAGTGCGGCGCGGTTGCGGACGCGCAGGACATTGCTCGCAAAGCGCGGATCATCGGCGAGGGCCTCGTCGCGCAGCACGTCGCGGGCGAGGATGCGCCATTCCGGCTCGCTCTGCACCGCCAGCAGCACCTCGGCATCGGCCAGGCGGAAGACGCCATAGGGTGCGATCGAGGGATGGGCGAGGCCGAGCTTCGGCGGCTCGATCCCGCCATAGCGCCGGGTGAGATAAGGCACGTTCATCAGGTCGGCGATGGTGTCGAACAGCGAGAGCTGGATCTGCGAGCCCTGGCCGGTGCGTGCCCGCCGGAGCAGCGCCTCCAGGATCGCGGCATAGGCGGCGTTGCCGGTGGCGATGTCGGCGATCGAGACGCCGATCCGCATCGGCCCCGAGCTCTCGCTGCCGGTGATCGCCGAGAGGCCCGCCTCGGCCTGGATCAGGAGGTCGTAGGCCTTGCGGTTGTAGTGCGGCGTTCCCGGCGCATAGCCGGAAATGTCGCAGGTGATCAGCTTTGGATAGCGCTGGCGCAGCTCGGCCGAGCCGATGCCGAGCCGGCCGGTGGCACCGGGCGCGAGATTCTGGATGAAGACATCGGCCTCGGACAGCATCGTCTCGACCAGAGCGAGGTCGTTCGGGTCCTTGAGGTCGACCCGGCAGGATTCCTTGCCGCGGTTGATCCAGACGAAATAGGAGGACAGGCCTTCCGCGTAGTCGTCATAGCCGCGCGAGAAATCGCCCTCGGCCCGTTCGAGCTTGATGATGCGTGCTCCGGCATCGGCGAGGCGGCAACTGGCGATCGGCGCCGCCACCGCCTGTTCCAAGGCCACCACCAGGATTCCTTCGAGAGCATCCGCCATCTTGATTTGGTCCGCCTTCCGTTTCGGGCGAGACGCGCCGTTCGGCAGGGCGAAGTCAAATAGTCTTTTGCGATGGGGGCCATAGCGCTGCCGGCTCGCGGCGCGGGCGAGGGACTATAGAAAATCGCTATGGGCTTCATCGCTTTATCCTACTTGTGAGCTCAGCGCGCCTATGCGCCCCTTCCGCCATGGTTCAGGCGCCGCAAAAGAGCGCCGTGCCCCGTTCTGCGGACATCAGGGAGGAGATCATGGTGAGGATGAAACTGGCGGCGGCGGGTGCCGTCCTGGCTGGTGTGCTCGCGTCGCTGCCGGCGCTGGCGCAGGACAAGCCGAAAGAGCTCGTGGTCGGCATCGCGACCTTCCTCTCCGGCCCGGCCTCGGTGTTCGGCGTGCCCGGCAAGAACGCCGCCGACCTCTTGATCGAGGAACTCAACGCCAAGGGCGGTATTCTCGGCGTGCCGGTGAAGCCGGTCTATGTCGACGAGGGCGCCGGCACCAACCAGCTTCTCTCCGAATATCGCCGTGTCGTGCAGGAGCAGGGCGCGCAGGTCATGCTGGGTGCGATCTCGTCCGGCTCCTGCAACGCGCTCGCGCCGGTCGCGGAAGACCTCAAGGTCGTCAACGTGATGTGGGATTGCGGCACGCAGACGATCTTCGAGGACGGCAAGTGGAAGTATTCCGTCCGCACGCAAGGGCATGCCGGCGCCGAGATGATGGCGACGCTGCTCTACCTGATGAAGGTCAAGCCCGACTTCAAGTCGATCGCAGTGGTCAACCAGGACTACGCCTGGGGCCGCGAATCCTGGGCGCTGTTCCAGGCCGGGCTGAAGGCGCTGAAGCCCGATGTGAAGGTCGTCGCCGAGCTCTTCCCGAAATTCGGCGCGCCTGATTTCTCGACCGAGATCACGAGGCTCTCGGCGCTGCGGCCCGACGTCGTGCTCTCGACTTCCTGGGGCGGCGACCTCGACACCTTCGTCCAGCAGGCGGCGGCGCGCGGCCTCCTGAAGCAGTCGACCTTCGTGCTGCCGCTGGCCGAAAGCTCGCTGGAGCGGCTCGGCAACGTGCTGCCCGAAGGCGTCATCGTCGGCGCTCGCGGCGACCATTACTGGCTGCACCCGAAGACCAAGAACACCCCGGAGATGCAGGCCTTCGTCAAGAAGTACAAGGACAAGACCGGCGTCTATCCGATCTATCCGACCTTCCACATGCAGCAGGCCCTGACCGGGCTAGCCAAGGCCTATGAGAAGGCGGGTGCTGGCGGCAAATGGCCGAGCAAGGAGCAGGTTATCGCCGCCTTCGAGGGGCTGGAGTTCAAGTCGCTGACCGGCACGATCACCATCCGCGCGGACCATCAGGGGCTGGAGGACCAGATGCTCGGCACGACCAAGCGCGTGCCCGAATACCCGTTCGCGGTCTACGACAAGATGGCGCTCTATCCCGGCAAGCTGGTGACGACGCCGGTCGGCGAGAAGTCGCTCGACTGGTTCGCCAAGGCGACCCAGGCCCTGGTCAACGACAAGTCGATCGAGACCTTCGACTACGCGAAGTGAGTGCGGCTGTCCTCGTCAATGGTCGTCCCGGACAAGCCGCGTCAGCGGCGCTGATCCGGGACCCATGCCGGAACGGTTCAGGCATGGGTCCCGGGGGCTCCCTGCATTCGCCCGGGACGATGGGAGCGACAAATTGAATCAGCCTCTCAGGCACTTGAATCAGTTTCTGAAGAACGGTCTGCATGCCCATTGAAATGCTTCTTCTCGCCGCGCTGGACGGCCTGGCCTATGGCTCGCTGATCTTCCTGGTCGCGGTCGGACTCTCGCTGATCTTCGGCGTACTCGGCATCATCAACGTCGCCCATGGCTCGTTCTACGCGATCGGCGCCTATGTCGCCGCCGCCGGCGTTCTCGCGATGGGCGCGATGGGCCTGCCCGCCTGGCTCGCCTTTCCCTTTCTGCTGGTCGCCGCGGCGCTGGTCGGCACCGTGGTCGGCGGCCTCGTCGAGATCGTCCTGCTGCGCCGGGTCTACGGCAAGGAGGAGGTGCTGCAGCTGATCGTCACCTTCGCCGTCTTCATGATCCTGGAGGACGCGCAGAAGGTGGTGTTCGGGGTGCAGCCCTATTTCGCCAATGCGCCGATGAACTGGCTCGGCACGGTCGAGGTCTTCGGCATCTTCTACACCAAGTATCAGCTCATCCTGATGCCGCTGGTGGCGCTCGCAGTGCTCGCCGGCCTGCGCTTCTTCCTGCGCCGGACGAGTTTCGGCCGCGCCATCGTCGCGGTGACGCAGGACCGCGAGGCTGCGACGGCGATGGGCATCGACGCGGCCCGCGTCTACCTCATCACCTTCATCATCGGCGCCTCGCTGGCGGCGCTCGGCGGCGCGCTCGCCTCCGCCACCACCTCGCTGACCCCCGGCATCGGGGCTGGCACGCTGGTGCTCTCCTTCGCGGTCGCCGCGACAGCCGGGCTCGGGCGCATCGAGGGCGCGGCGGTCGCGGCCCTGCTGATCGGTCTCGGGCGCTCCGTCGCGGTCTATTTCGCGCCGGAGTTCGACGTGCTGATCCCCTATCTCATCATGATGCTGGTGCTGCTGGTGCGTCCGCAGGGCCTGTTCTCGACCGTGCAGACGAGGAAGGTGTGATGGCGCGCCAGCTCGTCCTCGGCCTCGCGCTGCTCATCGCGCTCGCCGTCTTCCCGCTGTTCTCGCCCTGGTCGACGGTGATCCTGACCGTCGCGCTCTGCGAGGGGCTGGCGGCGCTCGGCATCATGGTGCTGCTGCGCGCCGGTCAGGTCTCCTTCGGCCATGGCCTGTTCTTCTCGTTCAGCGCCTATGCCGTCGCCTTCATGGCGGCGGCCCGGCTCGGCCATGAAGCATTGATCCTGATCCCGGTCGCGACCGCGGCATCCGGCCTGCTCGCAGCCATCGTCGGCCTGTTCATCGTCCGCTACCGGGCGATCTTCTTCGGCATGCTCAACCTCGCCATCTCGATGGTGTTCTTTTCGCTTCTGGAGAAGCTCTTCCCGATCACCGGCGGCGCCGACGGCAAGCGCGTGCCGCGCCCGACGCTCGCGGGGATGGAGTTTGGCCGCGAGCAGTTCGAGCTCTGGATCTTCTATATCACGCTCGGCCTCTGCCTCGTCGCGGCGCTCTTCGTCGCCCGTTACCTGGCCTCCCCCGGCGGCAAAGCGCTGGAGGCGATCAAGTCGAACGAGACGCGGCTCGAATATCTCGGCGTATCCCCGCGCAGGGTGCTGTTCGGCGCCTATCTGCTCTCGGGCCTGCTTGCCGGCCTCGGCGGCGCGGTCATCGCACTGGTCTCCGGGCATGTCACGCCGGAGCTGGCCTATTGGGTGCGTTCCGGCGAATTCGTCTTCATCGCCATCCTCGGCGGCATCGGCGGCGTCGCCGGGCCCTTCCTCGGGGCGCTGATGTTCCAGATCATCCGCGGCTATGCGGCGGTCTACGCGCCCGAGACCTGGCATGCCGTGCTCGGCGTCATGCTGCTCGTCATCATCTTCTTCGCGCCGGCCGGACTCTATGGCATCGCCACCGGCTCGCGCCGCAAGGAGGGCGGGCGATGAGCATCATCCTCGAGGCGAGCGACCTCAATCTGCGCTTCGGCGGGGTGCAGGCGGCGAACGGTGCCTCGCTCAAGGTCTCGGCCAATGAGCGTATCTCCATCATCGGCCCCAATGGCGCCGGCAAGACCACCTTCATCAATCTCTGCACCGGCTATCTCAAGCCGCAATCCGGCCGCGTCGTCTTCGCCGGGCAGGACATCACAGCGCTCTCGCCGCGCGCCATCACCAGGCTCGGCATCGGCCGTTCCTTCCAGATCCCGCAGCTCTTCCTCGACAACACGGTGATCGACAACCTGCTGCTGGCGCTCTCCGCCCGCGAGGGCTCATGGTCGCCCTTCCTGGTGATGGAGCGCCATCCGAAGGCTGAGGAGATGTGGGAGCTGCTCGACATGGTCGGGCTGAAGGCGATCGGCGGACGCATCGTGCGCGAATTGCCGGAGGGCATGCGCAAGCTCGTCGACATCGCCGTCGCGCTGGCGCTCGAACCGAAGCTGATCTTCATGGACGAGCCGACCAGCGGCGTCTCCTCGACCGAGAAATTCGAGGTCATGGACACGCTGACGCGCGCCCTCGACGCCCGCGCCACCACGGCGATCTTCGTCGAGCACGATATGGACGTGGTTGCCCGCTATGCCAGCCGCGTCGCCGTCTGGTCCGGCGGCAGGATCGCGCTCGAAGGCTCTCCCGAGGAGATCCTGAACCATCCCGAAGTGCGCGAGACCGTGATCGGAGTGGGGGTCTGATCATGCTGGAAATCAAGGGATTGTCAGCCGAGATCGAGGGCGTGCAGGTGCTGCGCCGCGCGAACCTGTCGCTGGCCGAGGGCGCGACCGTGGCGCTGATCGGCCGCAATGGCGCCGGCAAGACCAGCCTGCTGCGCGCCATCATGGGCTTCATGAAGGTGACGGAGGGCGCGATCAGCTTCGATGGGCGCCCGCTCGACAGCGTCAAGGCGCATCTGCGCCCGCGGCTCGGCATCGGCTACGCGCCGGAGGACCGGCGGCTGTTCTCGAGCTTCAGCATCGAGGAGAATATTCGCCTCCCGGCCGAGGTGATGAAGCTGCCGGCGGCGGAGATCGCACGCCGGCTGGAGGGCATCTATGCCGTGCTGCCGGAACTCGCCGAGCTGCGCCACCGGCCGGCGGCGGGCCTCTCCGGCGGCCAGGGCAAGATGGCGGCGCTGGCGCGGGCCCTGATGGTCGGCAGTCGCGTGATCCTGCTGGACGAGCCTTTCCAGGGGCTCGCCCCGGTCCTGGCGAACCGCTATGCGGCGGCGCTGCGGACCTTGCGCGACAGCCACCCCGACATCGCCCTGCTGATCACCGAATCCAATCCGAGCCTGCTGCGCAACTTTGCCGAGAAAGCCTATGCTATCGAGCGTGGCGAGGTCAGCGAGGCTGCGCTGGCCGCGAGCTCGCTCGCTGCGGCTGGGCTGCATTGAGGGCCGGGCGCAAGTTCCTTTCCCGAGCCGGGCAGGGCGGGCGAGGGAGGCGACCTTTTACTGCCCGCAGCGATTCGTCGTGCGGCCAGCGCAAGGCGTCCGATCGCACGGCCGACTATCCCTATCCCTGACGATCCCTCACAAGGGGCGCCACAGGTCGGGGCTCGCCTCACAGGACATGCCTCGCAGGACTTGGAAGGATCTTACATGACCCAGCATTTCATCAACGGCCGTTATGTGGCCGGCCGCACCGGCGAGACTATGGCCGTGCTCGCCCCGGCGACCGGCGAGGAGTTCACCCGCATCGCCTGCGGCAACGCGCAGGATATCGACGATGCGGTGAAGGCGGCGCAGGCCGCCTATGAGGGCGCCTGGGGCAAGCTCACCGCCGCCGAGCGCGGCCGGCTGATCTCCAAGCTCGCCCTCAAGGTCCAGGATCATTTCGAGGAGCTGGCGAAGATCGAGGCGCGGGACACCGGCAAGCCGATGGCGCAGGCGCGGGCCGATATCGAGGCGACCGCGCGCTATTTCGAGTTCTATGGCGGGGCTGCCGACAAGGTGCACGGCCACATCATCCCGTTCCTCA
Organism: Allobosea sp. GW823-FHT02B03; assembly: GCF_058797755.1. Lineage (NCBI taxonomy): Bacteria > Pseudomonadati > Pseudomonadota > Alphaproteobacteria > Hyphomicrobiales > Alloboseaceae > Allobosea > Allobosea sp. GW823-FHT02B03. The sequence continues at coordinate 167,813 of NZ_JBXAJY010000005.1, forward strand.
ACGGCTACAGCGTCAACGTCGTCCACGAGCCCTACGGCGTCACCGGCCATATCCTGCCCTGGAACTATCCGGCGCAGATGATTGGCCGCTCGCTGACCGCTTCGTTGGCCATGGGCAATGCGGTCGTGCTGAAGCCGGCCGAGGATGCCTGCCAGAGCGCGCTGCGCCTCGCCGAACTCGCCTCGGAAGTCGGCTTCCCCGATGGCGCGATCAACATCGTCACCGGCCGCGGCCATGAGGCGGGCGAGGCGCTCTGCCGCAATCCCGGCGTCGGCTTCATCTCCTTCACCGGCTCGCCGCAGGTCGGCCAGATCATCCAAAAGGCCTGCGCCGACAATTTCATCACCTGCACGCTCGAGCTCGGCGGCAAGTCTCCGCAGATCATCTTCGACGACGCCGATTTCGACGCGGCGATCCCGACCGTCTGCAAGGCGATCGTCCAGAACACCGGGCAGACCTGCTCGGCCGGTAGCCGTGTGCTCGTCCAGAAGAACGTCTATGACGACTTCATCGGCGCCGTCGCCAAGGAGTTCACCAAGCTGCGCGCCGGCACGCCGGAGATGGACCTCGATTGCGGCCCGGTGATCAACGCCAAGCAGCGTGGCCGGGTGCAGAGCTTCATCGACCAGGCCCGCGAGCAGGGCATCCCGGTTCTCGCCGAGGGCGCGATCGCCCAGGGCGTGCCGAATGGCGGCTTCTATGTGACGCCGACCCTGTTCGGCCAGGTGCCGCGCGGCAACCGGCTGGAGCAGGAAGAGGTGTTCGGCCCGGTGCTCGCCGCCTTCTCCTTCGAGGACGAGGAGGATGCGGTCCGGCTCGCCAACTCCACCGACTATGGCCTCGTCGCCGGCGTCTGGACGGGCAATGGCGGGCGCCAGCAGCGTGTCGCCAAGCGCGTCCGGGCCGGCCAGGTCTTCATCAACGGCTATGGCGCTGGCGGCGGCATCGAGCTGCCCTTCGGCGGCACCGGCAAGAGCGGCCATGGCCGCGAGAAGGGCTTCATGGCGCTCGAGGAGTTCGCGGTGACCAAGACCATCGTGCACAAGCACGGCTGAGCCCGGCTCTAAAACGCCCGGCGCAGGATCCCCCGAAATCGGGTCTTGCGCCGGTTCGCCGGCCGCGTATCCAATGACCGACATGGGAACCCGGCCGGCTGGCGACACCGTCGACATTCTCGCAGCGCTGCTGACGCCCCTGCAGGATCGCCGCATCGTCGATATCGGCTGCGGGCGGGGCCATCTCTTGCATGCGCTGGCCGAGCGTGGCGCTCGCATGGCCGGCGTCGATCCCGACGAGGCGGCGCTGGAAGCGGCGCGCGCGCTCGTGCCCAAGGCGCAGCTCCGCAAGGCCGGCGCGCTGCATCTGCCCTGGGGCGATGCCTCCATGCATGTGGCGATCTTCCTCAACAGCCTGCATCACGTGCCGGTCCCGGAGATGCTGCCGGCGCTGGAGGAGGCCGCCCGCGTCGTCGGCAAGGGCGGCACCGTCATCGTCGTCGAGCCGCTTTCGGAAGGTACCTTCTTCGATGCGCTGCGCCTGATCGAGGACGAGACCGAGGTTCGCCAGGCGGCCCAGGATGCAATCGTCAGGGCGATGCGTCGCGGCGTCGTCAGCGAGCAGCGCCGCATCGAATTCGATCGGATCGAGGCCTTCCCCGATCTCGCCGCCTTCGTCGCGCGTGCGGTCGCCGCCGATCCGGCGCGCCTGGAGCAGGCGGTGGCGGCGCGCGACAAGCTGCAGGCGCGTTTCGAAACCCTGTCGGAGCGCGACGGGCGCGGCTATCTCCTGCATCAGCCGATCCGGTTGCACCATCTCAAGGTGCCGGTCGGACCGCGTCCGGGGGGCAATCCCGCACTTTACGGCTGACAGCGTCGCCTATCTGGTATTGGGCCCGCCCGGTGCGCGCGGATCCTTGACCCGCCCAGGCCATTCCTGCGTGATGCCCGGCTGGACCGGCCGTTCCAGATAGGTCGAGAGCACGACATAGCTGCGCGTCGCGGTGACGCCGGGCACGTCGTAGATCTTCGCCAGCAGGCCTTCGAGCGCATGCGTGCTCTCGGTGCGGACCTTCAGCAGCATGCAGGTGTCGCCGGCGACCGAATGGATCTCCTCGACCTCGGGATGCGCTTCGATCGCCAGCAGCGTCGTCGTCTTGCCCCAGCCGGTGGTGTCGACATGGACGAAGGCGAGCAGCGTCTTGCCGGTGGCCTCCGGTTCGATCAGCGCCGCGATCCGCTTGATCGCGCCGGAACGCCGCAGGCGCTTCACCCGTTCATGCGCCGCCGGTGGCGACAGGCCCACGCGCTCGCCGAGTTCGGCGTAGCTCGTCGTCGCATCCTCGACGAGAACGCCTAACAGCTTTCGGTCCATCGCATCGAGCTCGCGCTCGGAGGTGCGGCCGCGCCGAACGCCATCTGTTTTTTCCAGCATTCGATATTCTCCGATTGAACCGGAATGCAGTTCGGTCATTTTGCCGAAATGGCGAATTCAGATCAAATCACCTCTCGGGTTCCGGCGGCCGCCTATGCGCTCTGCCTGTGCATCGGGCTGGTTGGCGCGAACTCCCTCGCGCTCGGCCCGATCGCACCCCGGGTGGCGGAGAGCTTCGCCAGCGACGTGCCGGCGGTAATGGCCGCTTCTGCCGCCTTCGGGATCGGCACGGCGGCGAGCGCGCTCCTGCTCGCCGGGCTGATCGACCGCTTCGGGCCGGGGCGCATGCTGCGCTATGCGCTGCTCGCCTTTCTGGCCGCGCTTGCGGCGAGCGGGGCGGCGCCGGTCCTGCCGGCCTTTATCGGCGCGCAATTGCTGGCCGGGCTCGCCGCCGGCGTCGCGCTCCCCGCGATCTACACGCTCGCCGCGCTGGCATCGCCGCCCGGCCGCGAGAGCGACACGCTCGGCGTCGTCCTGTTCGGCTGGACACTGAGCATGGTCGCGGGCGTCTCGCTTTCGGCGGTGATCGCCGATCTCTTCGGCTGGCGCATGGTCTACGGCATCGTCGTCGTAGCAGGCCTGGCGGCCGTCGCCGGAACCTCCAAGCTCACTGCTGCAGGCAGTGCGGCCGGCCGCGCTGCGCCATCGCCACTCTCCGCCTTGCGTGTTCCCGGCATCGCGCCGCTGCTCCTCGCCTGTGCCGCCTTCATGGCCTCGTTCTACGGCGTCTACGCCTACTTCGGCGACCATCTGCACCGGGTGCTGGGTCTCCCCGTAAGCGCCGCCGGCCTGCTCGCCCTCTGCTACGGCCTCGGCTTCGGGGCGACCGCCTTTCTCGATCGCTGGATCGATCGCCTCGGCCCGGCCCGGCTGCTGCCGCTGTTCTTCGCGGTGGTCGGCTGCGTCTACCTGCTGATGAGCCTGGTCGCCGGGTCCTATCCCGCGCTGCTCGCCGTGGTGTTCTGCTGGGGCATGGCCAACCATGCGGCGCTGAACGTGCTGATCGTCAGACTGGCCGCGCTCGATCCTGCCCGCCGGGGCGCGATCATGGGCCTCAACAGCGGCGTGACCTATCTCGCGCTCTTCGTCGGGACGACGGCCTTCGGGCCGCTCTACGCCCGCGCCGGTTTTGCGGCGCTTGCGCTGACGGCGGTCGCTCTGATGCTGACGGCGGCGCTCGCCACCGCGCTCGCCCCGCGTACCGCGGCGGCAGGAAACCAGCCCGCCGAATAGGCCTCACATCTGGATGATGTGCCGGATCGTGCGGCCTTCATGCAGCGCGTCGAAGCCCTCATTGATGCCGTCGAGCGGGCTCGAGCTGGTCCAGAGCTTGTCCACCGGCAGCCGGCCGCGCTGATAGAGGTCGATGAAGCGGGGAATGTCGCGCACCGGGATGCAGGAGCCGACATAGGAGCCCTTCAGCGTCCGCTCCTCGCCGACGAGACGCACCGGCGCCAGCGACATCGTATGGGCGGGGTTGGCAAGGCCGGCAGTGGTGGTCGTGCCGCCGCGCCGGGTGATCTGGTAGGCGAGTTCGAGCGCCTTGACCGAACCGGCCATTTCGAGGCCGTGGTCGACGCCGCCCTTCGTGGCGGCGCGGATCGCCTCGACGACATCCGGCGCGCCGGCGTTGAAGGTGTCGGTGGCGCCGAGTTCGCGCGCGATCTTCAGCTTCTCGTCCGAGAGGTCGACGGCGATGACGCGGGCAGCACCACAGGCGGCGGCCCCGAGCAGAGCCGAAAGCCCGACGCCGCCGAGCCCGACCACGGCCACTGTTTCGCCGGCACGCACCTTGGCGGTGTTCACGGCGGCGCCGACGCCGGTCAGCACGGCGCAGCCGAACAGGGCGGCGATCTCGTGCGGGATATCGGCTTCGATCTTGACCAGCGAATGCCGCGACATCACCGCATGCTCGGCGAAGGCGGAGACGCCGACATGATGGTTCACCGGCTTGCCGTTCTGCGAGAGCCGGCGCCCGCCGGCCATCAGTTCGCCGACGCCATTGGCGGCATTGCCGGGCTCGCACAGGGCAGGGCGGCCCTCGCTGCAGGGCGCGCAATGGCCGCAGGACGGCACGAAGACCATGATGACCCGGTCGCCGTTCTTGAGGTCGTTGACGCCTGGGCCGACCTCCTCGACCTCGCCGGCCGCCTCATGGCCGAGCACCATCGGCACCGGGCGCGGCCGGTTGCCGTCGATCACCGAGAGGTCGGAATGGCAGAGCCCGGCGGCCCGCACTTTGACCAGCACCTCGCCCATGCCGGGCGGGGCGAGCTCGACCTCCTCGATCCGGAGAGGCTTCGATTGCGCATAGGGGGCGGCGACGGGGCTGGCATGGAGGACGGCGGCACGGGTCTTCAAGGCGTATCCTCGCATCGAACGCTTCGTTGAGCTCAGACCTCATCCTGAGGAGCGATCGCAGATCGCGTCTCGAAGGATGGACGAGTTGTCTCCAGAATCTCCTGGAGCATCCTTCGAGACGCCGCCGCGCGGCTCCTCAGGACGAGGGCTGAGGATGGTTGCGCGAGTGTTCGGCTTCGTCGGCATCCTGTCAAAGACGAAATGCCGATCAGCCATATAAGGCCGGTTGATCACCATCCTCGCCGAGCGTCGCAGCCCAGCTCTCATCGGTGACGAGGCCGCGCAGGATCTCCCAGGAGAGCTGGCCGATGGCTCGTGCCGCCGCCGGCATCGGCCGTTCCGTCGAATAGGCGAGATAGACTTTGCGATAGAGCGAGGGCCGCTCGATCGGCCAGGTCCGGAAGATGCCGGCCTTTTCCTGCGCCCTCACGGCCATTCGCGGCAGGATGCCGTAGCCGAGGCCGCGTTCGGCGAGGCGCTTGATCTGCGCATAGGATTCGATCTCGACGGCGGCGTGGACCGTGGCGTTGATGCCGGTCGCTGCCTCGTCGATCTGGTCGCGCAGGCCATGGCCAGGCCCCGGCAGGATCAGGTCGAGCCCCGCCGCCTCGGCCAGCGTCACCGGCTCGCCCGGCGGCGTTGCGAGCGCCGTCAGCGCCGGCACGCCGAACAGGCAGAGTTCCTCGGTCAGGACATGGTGGATGCCGAGCCCCTTGGGATCAGAGGTCGAATAGATCACGGCGAGGTCGACCTCGCCCTTGCGCAGCCAGTCGAGCACGAAGCCGCTCATCGCCTCGGCAATGCGGATGCGCACCGCCGGGTAGCGCTCCTTCGCAGCCTCGATCAGCGGCACGCTGAACTGTTCGCTGACGGTCCCCGGCAAGCCGATGCGGACCTCGCCGGTCGGGGCGACCGTCTCGCCGCGTACGCAGTCGCGCAGTCCCGCGAATTCGGCGAGGATGGTACGGGCCCGCTCGAGCAGGCGTTCGCCGGCCTCCGTCGCCACGACCCCGCGCGTGCCCCGGTGCAGAAGCGCAACGCCGAGCTCGTCCTCCATATGCCGCAGATGCTGGCTCAGCGCCGGCTGCGCAACACGCAGCTTGGTCGCCGCCTTCGAGAAAGAGCCCTGTTCGACGATGGCCGTGAAATAGCGCAATTGGCGCAGATCCATCGCCGCTCCTGCTTCCCGATCTCTGATCAGCGCCCTGCCGGCCCGGCGGGCGGCGGCAGCTTTCGCTTATGCAGACTAGAGCGAAGGCTTATTGGCCGTCCACTGCGCGGGCGTGCAAGCTGCCCGTGCGGCAAGGCCGGGCGCCCGCCCAGACCCGGCGTCGCTCTGAAACCAGGAGGAACGCCATGTCGAAGCTCATCACATCGCCGACCAGCCGCCGCGGCTTCCTCTCCGGGGCGGCGGCGCTCGCCGTGGGAGCAGGCCTGCCGGCTGCCGGGCCGGTGCTCGCCAAGGCGCCGCTCGCGGGCAGTCAGGCGCCGTACTTCTATCGCTTCATGCTGGGCCAGGCCGAGGTCAGCGTCGTCTCCGACGGGCCCCTGCCGCTCGGCGATCCCGGCACCAACTTCGCCGGCGTCCCCAAGGAGGACGTCTACAAGATGTTGGAGACGAACTTCCTGCCCAAGGACAATGTCGTGCTCGAGCAGAACATCCCGATCGTCAATTTCGGCGACCGGCTGGTGATGTTCGACACCGGCATGGGCTTCTCGAAGGCCTTCGGGCCGACTACGGGGCGGCTCTTGAAGAGCATGCAGGAGGCCGGCATCAATCCCGGCGACATCGACGCCATCGTCTGCAGCCACGCCCATATCGACCATATCGGCGGCATCTGCTCGGCCGAGGGCAAGACCCACTTCCCGAACGCCCAGATCTATCTCAGCCAGACCGATTTCGACTTCTGGACCGATGAGAGCAAGCTCGGCTCGCCGCTCAAGGCCTTCATCGAGCATGCGAGGGCCAATCTCCTGCCGGTGCGCGACCGCATCGTCTTCTTCAAGGACGGGCAGGAGTTTCTCCCCGGCGTCCAGGCCATCGCCGCACCCGGCCATACCTTCGGCCACCACATCTTCGTGGTCTCGTCCGGCGGAAAGTCCTTCGCCTTCCTCGGGGATCTCACCCATCACGCCGTGCTGCTGCTGGAAAAGCCGCTGATGGAATTCGCCTATGATAGCGATCCCAAGCAGGCGGCGCAGTCGCGCGTGCGGCTGCTCGGCATGCTCGCCGAGAACAAGACGCCGGTGATGTCCTATCACTTCGCCTGGCCGGGCTTCGGCAATCTCGCCAAGGCCGGCGAAGGCTTCCGCTACTACCCGGCGCCGATGCAGATGCTGCGGGGCTGAGCGGAGCGAGCCGATCCGCCCAGGGCAGGGGAGCGCGCGCCGGAGAGCGCAGGCGCGCCTTCCCGTTCCCGCGGTAGCGGCGGTTCCAGCCATGCTGTGTTGTTGTCCTTGCCGTGTCTCTTGCGGTCGCCGGGCGAAACCTGATCGCGCATTTGTGCGACCGCACGGCGAGCCTGGACGGAGTAGTCCGAATGCCCCCCGCGGGAGCGGGGCTTTGCCATTCCCGCATGGTTAAGATGTGTTACCAAATTTCCCGACGCACCCGTTCGTGTCCCGTTGAGAGGCGGCCGCCGGCCGGTGCTGGCTGGTCCCGTCGCTTCCTGCATGGAGTATCGTCATGCTCATGGGGGTCGACGGCTTTGCACTGACGCCGACCGCAAACTTCCTCGCTTATCCAAGGCTCCACGACGAATGCCGCTTTCCGCCGGGCTGGCAACTCGTGGCACGCGGCGAGATGATCGACGCATTGGTGCTGACGGCCGCCGTGCCCGATCACGCGCTTCGGACGATCCTGGCACATATCGGCGATCCGCTGGTGCCGATCGTCAGCCTGGTCCCGGACGAACGGCAGGGCATCGATGCGGCCGGGCAGGGCGAGCAGTTCGCCTGGGAACGCGCCTATGCGATTCAGGCCAAGCTGCGCGAGCTGCCTGTCTCGATCCGCCACAGTGCCGAACCCGAGGACATCCTGCTTGCCAGGGTCTATTCGCGCGATCAGGGGCTTGTCCCGATCCATGATCCCGGCTTGCGAGACCTGGTGCGCTATCCAGTCGCCGGGGCGCTCGACAATGTCTCGGAACTGGCGGCCGGTCTCGACAACAAGGGCTACCTGAGGCGCCGCTTCTTCGACCGGCTGTTCTGCTGTCCGCAATGCCGTTCCGCGCATTTGTCGGTGCGGGAGGAATGTCATTCCTGCCGCTCCGCCAACATCAGCGAAGAGGTCGTCGTCCACCATTTCCAGTGCGCGCACGAGGCACCGGAATCGCAGTTCCGCAGCCATGGCGGCTTCACCTGTCCGAAATGCGCCCGGCCGCTGCGCCATATCGGGCTCGACTACGACAAGCCGGGCTCGATCACCCGCTGCTTCGAGTGCGGAGCGATCAACGACAAGCCTGCGGTCGGCTTCAAGTGCATCGACTGCGGTGCTCATCACGCGCCCGACCAGGTCCCGGCTCGGACCTGGTACGCCTACAGCCTGACCGCTGTCGGCCAGCGCCGGGTGCTGCGGGGCGCAGCCGACGAAAGCCTGCCGGCTCAGACCGGGCTCGATCGCTTCCAGCTCCTGCTCGATCACACCAGGAAGGAGCAGCGGGAATTTGGCTCGCCCTATCAGGTCGCAAACGTCACCTTCACCAACCGCGAGCTGATCGCAGAGCAGGATTTGCGGCTCTGGGAACAGAGCCTGCAACTCGTCGGCGACACCCTGCACAGCGCACTGCGTGAGGTCGATGCCGTGCGTGAGCATGCCGAGGGCTTCCTCATCCTGATGCCCCGCACGGGTCCACACGATGCCGCGCGCGCGCTGCAGCTGGTCGCCGGCAGGATCAGGAGCGTCCTCAAGGTCGATCCGGGCTTTCGCTTCACGCTGGTCGATGACGTCGTGCTCGAAGGCCTCCGCAGCCGGCAGGGTTGAACATGATCGACCTCGACGCTCCCTTGGTGATGCTGGGGCAGTTCGACTGGGCCACCTGGTTTTCCATGTTCTGGTTCATGGTGCTCCTCGAGGTCCCGCGCTACACGCTGTCTGCCATCGCGGTCTTCGCCGCGAGTTTCGCCAAGGCCGCCGTGCCGACGCCGGCGGAACAGCGCCATCTCGACGGGCTGAAGCTCAGCATCGTCATCGCCGGCCACAATGAGGCGGATGCCATCGAGCGCTGCCTGCGATCGCTCGGCGAGCAGACCCGCAAGATCGACGAGATCATCTTCATCGATGACGGCTCGACCGACGGGATGCGCGAGATCATCCACAAGTACCGGCTCCTGGGTCAGATCGACATCGCCCTGTCCAATCAGGTGCGCAGCGGAAAATCGGCCTCGTGCAACCTCGGCTTCTCCCTGGCCAAGGGCGACATCATCATCAATCTCGACGCCGATTGCTCCTATGACTGCGACGCCATCGAGAGGCTGATCGAGCCCTTCATCGATCCCAGGGTCGGCGCCACGACCGGCTCGATCGGGGTGCGCAATTACGACTACTCCGCCGTCACCGCCTATCAGGCGATCGAGTACATCGTCTCGATCGGCATGGGTAAGCGCGCCCTCGACATGCTCGATATGGTCGTCTGCGCCTCGGGTGCCTTCGGCGCCTTTCGCCGCGAGGCGATCCATCAGGTCGGCCTGCTCGCGCCCGGCCCGGGCGAGGATTTCGACCTGACGCTGCGGCTGCGCCGTTGCGGCTGGAAGATCCGGTTCGCCGCCAATTCCTGGTGCTTCACCGATACCCCGGCGACCCTTGCCGCGCTGATACGCCAGCGCCGCCGCTGGGACCGCGACACCCTGCGCACGCGCCTGCGCAAGTTCCGCGACACGTTCCATGCCAGGCGGCGCCGGTTCGCGCTGCTGGAGACCTTCGAGCAGTGCGAATGGCTGGTGATGAACGGTCTCGTGACGCTGGTCTTCCCGATCTACGTCGCCTGGCTGTTCCTGTGCTTCGGCCTCGGCGCCCTGAACATCCTGATCGCGGTCGCGCTCGTCTATCTCGTCCTCGACGCCATCGGCTTCCTGATGGCCCTGACGATCTGCCGGCGCTACAGCGCCGCCATGGTCTGGACCATCGCCCCCTACATCCTGACCTTCGGCCTCTACAACGGCGTCTTCATGCGGTGCGTGCGTCTCCATGCCTATTGGGAGGAGTGGATCTATCGCGCCTCGGCGCGCGACTCCTATTCGCCATCCCGCGTCTCCCACCAAGCCCACTGGAAACGGTGACGCCATGATCACGCAACTGAGAGACCATGAGCGCGCGGACAAGTTCCTCAACGACGTGCGCGCCAACCAAAAGGCGAGGCGCAACTACGGGCGCTATGTCTACATCGCGGCCGTGATCGCGACCTTCCTGTATCTCGGGGATGTCCTGGTCGGAAACCTGCTCTGGCTGAGGGCGGAAGGCCTGATCCTGTCCGATCATGTCATCGTGGCCTCGCCCTATGCGGTCCAGGTCACGAAGATGGCGGCGCAGCCCGGACAACTGGTGAAGCAGGGCGATGTCCTGGCCACGGTCAGCTCACCGCAGATCATGGAGGCCATGGCGACGCTGACCTCCAGGGCTGCCGAGACCACGGCCCGGCAGGCCGAACTCGCGATCAAGCTCGAAGTCGCCAATGCGGTGATGAAAACGGCCGAGGAGCGGCTCAAGGAGACCGAGGTGCAGTTGCGGAAGGTCAACAGCTCCCGCGCCGGGCTTGGCTTCGTCTCGGACGCCTTTGCCGCGAACGTCCAGAAGGACCGCTATGCCGCCATGCAGGAGAAGGTCTCGCGCGAGGCCGAGCGCCGCGGCACGATCGAGCAGCTCGCCCAGCTCGACCTGTCGCTGGGCGAGGCCCGGCAAGCCCTGGAGCAGCTGCGCCGGAGCTACAATGACGGCATCATCACGGCGCCCGCCGACGGAACCATCGGACCGAAGACAGCGGTCCAGGGCGACGTCCTGCGGCCGGGCGACAATCTGATGCAGCTCTATGTCGGCCACAAATTCGCGCTGGTCTATCTGGAGACCGGGACCTTGTACGAGGTCAAGGTCGGCGACCCCGTGAAGGTCGCCGACGGCTTCAAGCAGACGGACGGCACGATTTCCGAGATCCAGCCGATCACCGTCCCGCTCCCGGCGGAGTTCCAGCGCGCCTTTCGCCCGCCCTCGCGCGGGCAGGTCGCAAAAATCCGGCTCGACGCCGAAGCGACCTTCCCCCTGGCGTCGAAGGTGACGGTGGCCGGCCGGTCCTGGTGGTGATGAAAAGGGTTAGGCTGGCGCGGTCTTGACGACCCCTTGCGTCCGCCCCGCGTCCGGGCGCCTGCCTGCATGCAGCCGGGCGCCTTCCGGCGGGGCCGCGGCCTCCTTAGGCTCCCTCCCAACGACGCCTGGACGGGTCCGGGCCATCCACGGGAGGTTCCATGGCGCTCATCAGCAAGGTCGAGGCGGGCTTCTACCGCATCCCGCTCGAGGTCGCGGTCAGCGACAGCATGCATGGCGAGATGCTGGCCTTCGAGCTCAATACCGTCCGCATCACCGATGCCGACGGCGCGGTCGGCGTCGGCTACACCTATACCTGCGGCCGCAACGGCGCCGCCATCGACGCCATCCTGCGTCGCGAATTGCCGGAGCTGCTGATCGGCGAGGATGCCGACCGCATCGAGCATCTCTGGAACAAGATCTGGTGGGCGCAGCATTATGGCGGCCGCGGCGGGCCGACCGTGCTCGCGCTCTCGGCCGCCGACATCGCACTCTGGGACCTGAAGGGCGTGCGCCTCGGCCAACCCCTGTGGAAGCTGCTCGGCGGCAACGCCGACCGCGTCACCTGCTATGCCGGCGGCATCGATCTCGACTACCCGCTGGAGAAGCTGCTGGCGCAGACGGACGGGAACCTGAAGAAGGGCTTCCGGGCGATCAAGATGAAGGTCGGCCGCAAGCGCCTGTCGGAGGATGTCGAGCGCGTCGCGGCGATGCGCCGGCACCTCGGCGACGGCTTCTCGCTGATGGTCGACGCCAACATGAAGTGGAGCGTCGACGAGGCGATCCGCGCCGCACGGGCCTTCCAGCCCTATGAGCTGACCTGGCTGGAGGAGCCGATCATTCCCGACGATGTTGCCGGGCACGCCCGTATCGTCCGCGAGGGCGGCCTGCCGGTCGCCGCCGGCGAGAATCTGCGCACGCTCTGGGAGTTCAAGCAGCTCGTCGCCACCGGCGGCGTCACCTTCCCCGAGCCCGACGTCACCAATTGCGGCGGCGTCACCGCCTTCCAGAAGATTGCCCACCTCGCCGAGGCCTTCAACCTGCCGGTGACCTCGCACGGGGCCCACGACGTCACGGTGCACCTGCTCGCCGCGGCGCCGAACGGCGCCTTCCTCGAAGCGCACGGTTTTGGGCTCGACCGCTACATCGCCGAGCCCCTGCGCATCGAGGAGGGGTTTGCCATCGCTCCGTCGCGCCCGGGCCACGGCATCGCCTTCGACTGGCAGGGGCTGGAGGCCCTGCGGGCCTGAACGCGGCTCAGCAGGTCCGCGCCGGCTTGTCCGGCCCGTCCATGCGCGCCTGGAAGGCCTCGCCCCAGGCGCGCATGCTCAGCAGCACCGGCTCCAGCGAACGGCCGAACTCGGTGAGCTCGTATTCCACCTTCGGCGGCACTTCCGGATAGACGATCCGGCGCAGCACGCCGTCGTTTTCCAGCTCGCGCAGCTGCAAGGTGATCATCCGCTGCGTCGCCCGCGGCGTCAGCCGGCAGAGCGCGTTGAAGCGAAGCTTGCCGCGCAGCAGATGGAAGAGCAGCACCGGCTTCCAGACGCCGCCGAGAACCGAGAGCGTCGCCTCGACCCCGCAGCCGGTACGGCCGGCGGGGCGCCGTCTCGGCCTCGTCTCCGCCGCTTGGGGCTCGATTTCAGTCTCGACACTTACATTCATGATAGTACATGTTCTCTTTGTACGTACTTGTACAATGTGAACCATGGCGGCATTTGCCTGCTTTCGCAATCGAGCAGGAGCACGGCGATGAAGGCAGCATGGTACGAGCGCAAGGGCCCGGCGCGCGAGGTTCTGCAACTGGGTGAGCGGCCTGATCCGGCGCCGGGACCGGGCGAGTTGCTGGTCAGGGTTCGCGCCAGCGGCATCAATCCGTCGGACTGGAAGGCGCGCGCCGGCTGGCTCGGCCGCGACCAGATGCCGTTCCCGCTGATCATCCCGCATCAGGACGGTGCCGGCGAGGTCGTCGCGGCCGGCTCGCCGGAGCTGGAGCACCGTGTCGGCGAGCGGGTCTGGTTCTACGAGGCGGCGCTCGGCCGCCCCTTCGGCGGGGCGGCGGAATACGTCGCGCTGCCGGAGCGGCAGGTCCAGCCGCTGCCGGACGGCGTCTCCTTCGAGGAGGGCGCCTGCCTTGGCGTGCCGGCGATGACGGCGCATCGCTGCGTCTTCGCCGACGGGCCGGTCTCCGGCAAGGTCGTCCTCGTCACCGGCGGTGCCGGCGCGGTCGGCCGCTATGCGATCCAGTTTGCCAAGCAGGGCGGAGCGCGGGTGATCGCCACAGTCAGCCGCGAGGAGCAGGCGCGCTCGGCCAGGGCGGCTGGTGCCGACCTCGTGCTCAACCGCCTGAGCGATGACCTGCCCGCCGGCATTCGCGCCTTCGCCGGTGCGGAGCGCGGCGTCGATCGCATCGTCGATGTTGCCTTCGGCGCCAATCTCGATGTGACCATGCAGGTGCTGGCGCCGCGTGGTGTCGTCGCGACCTATGCCTCGGACGCGATCCCGGATCCGGCCGTGCCGTTCTGGCCGCTGATCACGCTCGATGCGACGATCCGCTTCGTTCTCGTCTATGTGATGGATCGGGCTGCGCATGACGCGGCGGCCGCCGCCATCGGCGAGGGGGTGCGCCAGGGCTGGCTCAGCCACGCGGTCGCGGCGCGCTTCCCGCTGGAGCGCATCGCCGAAGCTCATGAACTGCTCGAAGGCGGCCGCCTCGTCGGCAAGGTGGTCGTGACGATCTAGTCCTCGCGAAGGGGGCGCGGCACCGTCACCGGCCGCGCCTCTCTCGCCTGTGCGGCGAGACGGACCGGCGCGTTGACGGCGCCGAAGCCGGAATAGCCGCCGCGGCGCTCGACGATCTCGAAGAAGAAGCGCTGCGCGAAGACATGGGTGTAGACCTGCAGGAACTCGGCCTCACCGTCGCGGTCGTAGAGGATGTGGTGCTCGCGCAGGCGCTCGAGGAAGTCCGGATCGAGATCGTAGCGGGCTTCGAGGTCGTCGTAATAGTTCTCGGGAATGTCGAGGAAGGAGAGGCCGGCCTCGCGCATCGCCGTCACCGCCGCGAAGATGTCGGGGGCCGAGAAGGCGATGTGCTGCACGCCGGAGCCGAAATGCTCGGAGACGAAGCGTGACGACAGGGTCCGCGTCGCCTGCGAGCCGTTGAGGATGAAGCGCAGGCTGCCCTCGGCATTGACCAGCGGCCGGCTCTCCACCAGCCCGGCAGGATCGGCGATGGCGAGCTGCGGAATCCGGTCGAGCGCGAAAAGCGAGGTGTAGAACAGCAGCCAGGACAGCATCTCGTCATAGTCCATCGACTGAGAGATGTGGTCGACGCCGGCGAGCAGGGCAGGACGGCCGCTGTCGTCTTCGACCGGCAGGAAGTCGTTCTCCCAGCTATGTGCTCGGTCGCCGGTGGGCTCGGTGAAATAGATCAGGCTGCCGCCGACGCCGCGGATCGCCGGGATTTCCATCTCGCCGGGGCCGACCGGCTGCTCGAAAGTCGGCACCTTCAGCGCCCGCGCCCGCGCCATCGTCGCCTCGACATCGGCGACCCGCAGCGCCAGCGCGCAGACGCCGGGCCCGTGCATGATCGCATGCGACTGGGCGAAGCCATCCTTCTCGGTGTTGATGATCAGGTTGATGCCACCCTGGCTCCAGCGCGTCACCGCCTTGCTGCGATGCGTTCCGCTCTGGTGGAAGCCGAGGGCGGTGAAGAGGGCGGCGAGTTCATGGGCCGGCTCCTCGTCGAGTGCGAACTCGATGAACTCGACGCCGAGGCAGGGGGCGCGATCGGGCATCTCGGACCGGGCCGGCGTCTCCAGTCGCGCGACCTTGTCGCCGAGCTGGATCAGCGAGCGCAGCCCGTCGGTGGCGAGGCGCCGCGTCGATCCCGCGCGGAACTGGTCGTTGAAGATCTCCAGCGAGAGCGGGCCGGAATAGCCGGTGGCCTCGACTGCCTTGACGAAATCGACGACCGCCAGGTCGCCCTGGCCCGGAAAATTGCGGAAATGCCGGCTCCAGCTCAGCACGTCCATGTCGAGCTTTGGCGCATCGGCGAGCTGGACGAGGAAGATCCGGTCGCCCGGAATGCTGGCGATCGGCTCCAGCGGCGAACGGCGTGCCAGCGTATGGAAGGAATCGAGGATCAAGCCGATGCGCTCATGATTGGCGCGGCGTACGATCTCCCAGGCATCGCGGTAGTCGTTGACATGCCGGCCCCAGGCCAGCGCCTCGTACCCGACCCTGACGCCGTGCTTGGCGGCAAGCTCGCCGAGCTCGGCGAAATCGGCGGCGGCCCGGTCGATGCCGCCCAGGGATTGCGGCGAGACATTCGAGCAGATCAGCATGAGTTCGGCGCTGAGCTCGTTCATCACCTCGAACTTGCGGGCGGCACGGGCGAAGGTGCGGGCCCGCAGCGGCTCCGGCATGCCCTCGAAATCGCGGAAGGGCTGGAAGGCGTAGATCTTCAGGCCGAGATCGGCGACCATCCGCCCGACATCGCGCGGGCCGCCATCGAAGCTCAGGAAGTCGTTCTCGAAGACCTCGATCCCCTCGAAGCCGGCTGCGGCGATCGCCGTCAGCTTCTCGGCGAGGTCGCCGCTGATCGAGACGGTGGCGATCGAGGTCGGGTTCATGCGTGTCCTCAGCTAGCCAGAAACAGTGCCGTGGTGCCTCTTGGTCGTCCCGGACAAGCCGCGTCAGCGGCGCCGATCCGGGATCCATGCCGGAACGGTCCAGGCATGGATCCCGGGTCTACGCTGCGCTCCGCCCGGGATGACCGGAGCGGGGAGCCAAACAGGCTGAGGTCCGATCACGCCGCGTCCGTCATCGCGCCGCCGAGGAAGAGCTGGCCGACGCGCGGATCGGCGAGGATTTCTGCGGCCGGGCCCTGCATCCTGGTCTGGCCAAGCTCGAGCACCAGGCCCTCGTCGGAAATTTCCAGTGCCGAGCGGGCGTTCTGCTCGACCATCAGGATGGTGACGCCCTTCGCGCGCAGGTCCTTCAGGATGCCGAAGGTCTCCTGCACCATCATCGGCGAGAGCCCGATCGAGGGCTCGTCGATCAGCACGAGCTGCGGGTCGAGCAGCAGGCCGCGGACGATTTCGAGCTGCTTCTGCTCGCCGCCCGAAAGGGTCGAGGCCTGCTGGTCGGCCTTGCGCCTCAGTGCCGGGAAGCGGTCGAGCGCCGCCTCCAGCCGCTTCGGCATGTCGGTGATGCCGGCCCCCGCCGCGACGCTGCCGAGCTCGATATTGTGGCGCACGGAAAGCTCGGGGAAGATGTTCCGCCCTTGCGGGACATAGCAGATCCCGGCTTCCAGCAGCTTGCGCTGGTTCCAGTTGGTGATGTCCCGCCCATCGAGACGGATATGGCCCTCGCGCACCTTGAGCAGGCCGAAGATCGCCTTGAACACGGTGGATTTGCCGGCGCCGTTCGGGCCGATCACGGTGGTGATCGCGGCGCGGCGAACC
Organism: Allobosea sp. GW823-FHT02B03; assembly: GCF_058797755.1. NCBI lineage: Bacteria > Pseudomonadati > Pseudomonadota > Alphaproteobacteria > Hyphomicrobiales > Alloboseaceae > Allobosea > Allobosea sp. GW823-FHT02B03. Next base: position 184,364 of record NZ_JBXAJY010000005.1, read on the forward strand.
TTGAAGCTCGTGCCGTTGAGGATGGTCATGGCGCCGTAGCCGCCGACCACGCCGTCGAGCTCGAGGATGGGGGATGTGGTCATGGCACCGCTCCTCAATGCCCGAGATAGGCTTCGATCACCGCCGGATTGGCCCTGACCTCGGCCGGCGTGCCTTCCGCCAGCACCTTGCCTTCGGCCAGCACGAGGACGCGCGTGCACAGCGACATCACGAAATCCATGTTGTGTTCGATGACGACGAAGGTGGAGCCCTGCTCGGCATTGATGGCCCGCAGGCGCTCCTTCAGGTCGCCGAGCATGGTCAGGTTGACGCCGCCGGCCGGCTCGTCGAGCAGCACCAGCCGCGGCCCGGCCATGAAGGCCATGGCGGCGTCGAGCAGCTTCTGCTGGCCATAGGACAGTCCGCCGGCCTTGGCGTCGATCAGATGGCCGAGCTTGAAGAAGCTGATCATCCTGTCGGCGGCCTCGCCGAGCCCGGCATCGCGGGCGCCGAAGAAGCGCGACAGCATCGAGCCCTGATGCTCCTGCCCGGCGAGGATCAGGTTCTCGCGCACGGTGAGCTCGGGGAAGACCTGCAGCAGCTGGAAGGTGCGGCTGACGCCGAGCCGGTTGAGCTCGGAGGGGCGCATATTGGTGACCTCGCGGCCGTCGAGCTTCACCGTGCCTTCGGTCGGCTCGAGCTGGCCGAGGATGCAGTTGAACAGGGTCGACTTGCCGCAGCCATTGGGGCCGATGATGCCGAGGATCTCGCCTTCATTGACCGAGAAGGAGACCCCGTTCACCGCCTTGATGCCGCCGAAGGCCTTGTGCAGGTTGGTGACTTCGAGGACCTGTGTCATCGGCCGCCTCCCGCCTTGTTACGGCCGGTGATCCAGGCCCAGCCGCGTTCGATCAGCCCGCTCATCCCCTGCGGGCAGGCGATCAGCAGCAGCATGACGATGGCGGCGAAGATGATCAGGTAGAGCGAGCCGGCAAAGCGCAGCCATTCCGGCAGCACGACGCCGAGCAGCGCGCCGATGAACGGACCGAGCAGGTAGCCGGCGCCGCCCGCGACCACCATCAGCAGCAGGAAGAAGCTCTGCGACAGCGAGAAGGGCGAGGGGTCGATGAACTCGACCAGCGGCGCGTAGAGCGCGCCGGCAAAGCCGGCATAGGCCGAGCCGATGGCGAAGGCGAGCAGCGTGTACATGCGCGTGTCGATGCCGAGGCTCGCCGCCCGGATCGGGTTCTCGCGCAGCGCCGTGAAGGCACGGCCCCAGGGCGAGCGGATCATCCACCAGAGCAGCACCGCGAGCAGAAAGGTCACCACCACGACGAAGCGATGGAAGGCGAGCGCTCCGTCGAGCTTGAAGCCGAACAGCGAGGGCCGGGGGATGTTGGAGAGGCCGAAGACGCCGCCGGTCAGCCATTGCTCGTTGCGCATCACCAGCCAGACCAGGGTCGAGAAGGCCAGCGTCACGAAAGCGAGGTAATGCGCCTTGACCCTCAGCGCCGGGAAGCCGAGCAAGAGGCCGACCGCGAAGGTGACGATGCCGGAGATCGCGAAGGCGGCGTACCAGGAGATGCCGGTCTTGGTGGTCAGGAGCGCGGTGATATAGGCGCCGATGCCCATGAAGGCGGCCTGCGCCAGCGATTTCAGGCCGGCATAGCCGAGCGTCAGGTTGAGGCCCATCACGGCGATCGCCATCACCAGCCAGAGCGAGAGCACATAGGTGCCGTAGCGGCCCATGCCGGAAGGGGCGAACCAGAGGATGACGGCGCCGATCACCAGGGCGATCAGGGGACCGTCGGCGAAGCCGCCGAGGGCGGCCGAGCGGGCGGGCGCGGCCTGGACGGCGGCGCGGCTTGCGGGCGCGGTCATACGCGGCGCTCCTCTCTGCGGCCCATCAGGCCTTCCGGCTTGAGCAGGATGATGATGATGAGCAGGACGAGCGGCACGGCGAGCTTGTACTGGCTCGAGAAGTAGCCGGCCGCGAGGCTGTCGACGATGCCGACGATCAGGCCGCCGACGAGGGCGCCGCGCACCTGGTTGAAGCCGCCGACGATCGCCGCGATGAAGGCGAAGAGACCGATCACCTCGCCATTCGAGAATTTCGCCAGATAGATCGGCGAGATCAGCACCGAGGCGACCACGGCGAGCGCCGCGTTGATCACGAAGGTCAGCAGCACCATGCGCTCGACGGGTATGCCGAGGATGCGGGCGACAGTCGGGTTCTGCGCCGTCGCCTGCATCTGGCGGCCGAGCCTCGTGCCGCCGACGAACCATTGCAGCGCGCCGATCACGGCGAAGGCGACGGCGATGATGGCGAGGTGCTGCAGCGAGATCGCCGCGCCGAAGATCGAGAGCGTGTCGGTCGGCACGAAAGAGGGGAAGTTCTGGGCCTCGGCCGAGAACCCGTCCTTGGCGCCTTCCTTCATGATGATCGAGAGCGCCATGGTGGCGATGGCGAGCGGCAGCACGCCATGGCGGATCATCGGGTCGACCACGGCGATCTTGAAGCCGACCCCGAAGATCAGGATGAAGGCCGCAATCCCGATGATCGCGGCGAGCCAGATCGGTGCGCCGAACAGCTTGATCGCGAGCAGCACCAGCACCGCCGGCAGCATCACGAACTCGCCCTGGGCGAAGTTGATGGTCTGCGAGGTCTGCCAGACCAAAGTGAAGCCGATGGCGGCGAGCGCGTAGATCGCGCCCGTCGCGACGCCGGCGATGAGATAGGCGATGAATTCGGCCATGGCGGTGTTCTCGCTCGGTTCGTTGAGCGTTGCGTTCTATCTGCTCGCGTCATCCCGGCCGCAGGCACGCGGAGCGCCGGGATCCATGCAGCCGTGCCGCCCTTCGATCGATCCCGGGTCGAGCCTTGCTCGCCCGGGATGACGTCGAGGGTGGAACGGTCCTTACGGCTTGATCTTCGGCAGGGTCGCGTTGATCACCTGCTTGCCGTCGATGACTTCGGCGATGAAGCTGACGCGATCGAGGTCGCCATTGGGCTCGATCGTGGTCTCCATCAGGATGCCGGGCTCCTCGGAGGGCTTGATCGTGGCGCCGCGCAGCGTGTCGGCAAGGCCCTTCTTGTCGAACTTCTTCTGCTTCTCGGTCGCCCACTTGATCATGTAGACGCCCATATAGCCCTTCATGCCGTTATGGTCCGAGGCGTAGTTGTATTTGGTCTGGAACTTCTTGCCGAACTCCTGGAAGGCCGGGATCGGCGCGTCGATCGAGAGGCCGACATGGCCCTTGGCGCCGTTGGCGGCGTCGCCGGCGAGTTCGATCACCTTGGCGCCGAGCAGCGTCGTCTCGCCGACCATCGGCTTGTTGACGCCCTGCTGCTTGGCGGCGCGCAGGAAGCGGGCGCTTTCCTCCTCGTTGAGATAGACGAAGACCGCGTCGGCATTGGCGTTCTTGATCTTGATCGCGTCGGCCGAGAAATCGGCCTGGCCCTGCTCGGTCGAAACGTCGGCGGCGACCTTGATGCCGGCCTTCTCGAGCTCGGGGATGATCGCGTCGCGGCCGCCCTTGCCGAAGTCGTTGTTGACCCAGACCACGGCGACGGAGTTCGCCTTGACCGTGTTCTTGAGATAGTTGGCGATCTTTGGCATCGCCGCCGCCTGGCTGAGCGAGGTGCGGAACAGGTACTGGTTGCCCTGCTTGGTCAGGCCGGCTGCCTCGCCGCCGACGATCTGGGCGATCTCGGCGCGCTGGGCGATCTGCATCGAGGCGCCGATCGGGCCGGAGAAGACCGGGCCGAGCACGGCATAGGTGCCCTCGTCGATCGCGCGCTGCACGGCGGCGCGGGTGTTCCCCGGATTGGTCTGGGTATCGTAGTGGATGATCTCGATCTGCTTGCCGAGCAGGCCGCCCTTGGCGTTGATCTCGGCCACGGCGAGGTCGATGCCGTTCTTGAAGTTGGTGCCGGCCGTGGCGCCCGCGCCCGAGAGCTCGACGACGTTGATCAGCTTGACCTTGTCCTGCGCCGAGGCGGGCAGGGCGATGCCGGCGCTGAGCGCGGCGGCGATGATCCAATGCGACTTCATGGTCTTACGTCTCCTCCAACCGTTTTGTTTCTTGTCGTCCCGGTCGTGCCGGTCCGTCTTCTTATGCCGCACGTTCGCCGGTGCGCTCCGCCATCGCGGCATCGAACGCACTGCTCATCGCGGTTTCCGATGCTTCCGCGCCGGTGAACAGCGTGAAGGCGTCGAGAGCCTGGTTGATGGCGAGCTCACGCCCGCTCATCACCGTTGCGCCAATGCTTTGCGCAGCCTTCATGAGCGGTGTCCAGAGCGGATGGTAGACGGAATCGGCGATCCATTGCGCTGGCTGCAAAACGCTGGCCGGAACTGGCATTTCGCGGTTCGGCGCCATGCCGAGCGGGGTGCCGTTGACGATGCCGGCAGCGCCCTCCGCCGCAGCGGCTGCGCTCGGAGCAATCTCGATTCGGGCGCGGCCGGCGAGCGCCTGCGCCAGAGCTTCGCATTTGCCACGGTCAATGTCGTAAAGCCGCAAGGTTCCGACGCCGCTGCCGGACAGCGCGAAGGCGATCGCCTTGCCGACGCCGCCGGCGCCGATGATCGCGACCGGCCCGTCGCCATCCCGGCGGCCGAGCCTGCGATAGGCGGCGGCAAAGCCGCTGGCATCGGTGTTGTGGCCGGTGAGGCGCCCATCGTTGACGGTGATAGTGTTGACCGCGCCCATCGCCGCGGCCTCGGGCGAGAGCGCGTCGAGCAGCGGCACCACCGCTTCCTTGTAGGGGTAGGTGACGTTGATCCCGGAGAAGCCGAGCCGGCGGACGCCGTCGAGCATGGCGGCGAGATCTTTCGTGCCGGCGCCTTCGACCTCGATCAGATGGTAATGCGCCTCGAATCCGGCCGCACGGGCCGCCGCCTCCTGCATCGCCGGTGTGGCCGAATGGGCGATCGGGTATCCGATCAGCCCGAGCAGGACCCGCTTGGCTTTCCTGGCGTTGACGCTTGCCGGCATGTCCGTCCCTTCCGGGCGCGCCCGTCTCTGCAGGCTGCGCGATGGCGAAAGATAAGCCGATCCCCTGCGCTAACGCGATAACCAATCTATCGCACATACCTAACTCGATGTTATCTTTTGGGCGCAGACGAGGCCGTGCCGTGCCCCTGCGGTACCACGACCGCATTCATCTCCTCGCGCAGCAGCTTGACGAAGCTCTCGGCATAGAGGGAAGGGGCCTTGTCCTTCTTGATCGCGACATAGGTCTGGAACTGCGTCGGTTCCGCGATCGGGATCGCGACGATCCCCGGCATCGCACCATGGGCGACGGTGAACTGGTCGATGATCGCGATGCCGAGCCCCGCCTTGACCAGCGCGCAGACAGTGGTGCCGAAGCGAGCCTTGATCGCCATCTCGAAGCTGAGCCCGCTGCGGACGAAGATCTCGCTCATGATCCGACCATAGGGATCGTTCGGATCGATGCCGATCAGCGGGTGCGCGACGATCTCGTTGGCCGAGACCCTGTCGCGCCCGGCCAGCGGATGGCCCTCGGGCACGATGCAGAGCAGCTCGCCCATCGCCAGCGGCACGAAGTCGAGGCCGGGATGGTCGAGCCGATAGCTCATCGCCGCGATCTCACCCTTGCCGAGCAGGAGATAGTCGAGCGCCTCCTCGATCTTGAGGATGTTGATCTCGATGCGCAGGTCCGGGTGCTTGCGCTTCAGCCGATCGATCGCACGCGGCACCATGACATTGCAGATGCTCGGCACCGAGCCGAGCCGGAGCTCGACTCCGCCACCCCGATCGATCCGCGCCAGCGTGTATTGGAGGTCGTCGACCTTCTGGTAGACGCCGTTGATCTGCTCGAAGATGTCCTTGGCTTCCGGTGTGGGCACGTAGCGTCCGTGCCGACGCTCGAACAGCCTGAGCCGCAGGGCCCGCTCGGTGTGCTTCATCAGCCGGCTGATGCCAGGCGCGGATACGTTCAGGAGCTTCGCGGCGCCGGCGACCGTGCCGGTGATCATGATCGCCCGAACCACCTCGATCTGGCGCAGCGTCAGCATGGCAAGGCGGTCCCCCGCGCCGGTCTTGTTTCGCCAGCGGAAGCGAGCGCGGGAAAACTGTCAAGCGGGGCGATCCGCTTGCCGTCAGCGACCGGTGGAACGCAAAGGCGGCTTGCCGCCCAGCCTCGGCCTTAGCGCCGCCCGGACCGTCCCGAGACATGCGGCCGGGTGTTCTCCGGCGGGGGCGGCGCAGCGCTGCCGGGCGACCGGAACGCTTCGACATTGGCCGCCCCGCTGCGCATCATCTCGTCCATGCGCCCGTCATGCATCATCCCGTAGTTCTCGTTCTGAAACTCGTGGATGCAGCCATCCATCCGGTTGCAGGCGGAGGCGGCGGTGATGCCGGCGCCGCCGCCGAAGGCGGCGAGGACGAGCGCTGCGGCTATGGCGCGCTTGATCATCGGCATTCTCCTGTCGATCTCATGGCCAAGGCGCTGCTCGCGCCGTTCACCCCCCGCCTTTCTTGTAGGCGGCATGGAACTCTTCGGCCATGGCGCGCAGGGAACGGCCGATCCTGGCGTATTCGTACTCGTTGAGGTTGGCGAGCGAAGCCCGGCCGGCCGGCTGTTTCGTCCCGAAGCCGCGCCCGGGCAGCAGCACGATCCCGGTCTCGTCGGCGATGCGGAACAGGAAGTCGCCCGATTGCGAGCGTTCGAGCACCCACGCCGCGAAATCGTCGCCATAGAGCTTGCGCGAAATCGCCTCGAGATCGAGCAGGGTGTAGTAGTCGACGGCGTTCGGATCGCTCTCCTGCTCGATGCCGAGCTCGCGATAGAGCGCCGCCTCGCGGCGGCGGATCAGCTTCTTCAGCTCGGCCTTGTAGCTATCGCTCTCGTCCATCAGCGCGAACAGCGAGAACAGTACCATCTGGACCTGCTGCGGCGTCGACAGGCCGGCCGTGTGGTTGAGGGCGACGGCCCGGCTGTCGGCAACGATGCGGTCGATGAAGCGCAGCGACCTCACATCCGGCAGCAGCGAGCCGTAGCGGTGGTCGAGCCCCTTCTTGGCCTTTTCGGGCAGCGCGTCGAGGGCGCCGTCGAAGACGTTCTGCTTGTGCGTGGCGATCACGCCGAGACGCCAGCCGGTAGCGCCGAAATACTTGGAGAAGGAGTAGACCAGCATGGTGTTCTGCGGACAGGTCGCGAAGAGCGAGCGGAACCCGTCGGCAAAGGTGCCGTAGACATCGTCGGTCAGGATGAACAGGTCCGGCCGATGCTCCCTGACGATCGCCGCGACGCGGTCGAGGCTGCGATCATCCATCTTCACCGAAGGCGGGTTGCTCGGATTGACGCAGAAGAAGATCTTGATCGCCGGGTCCTTGAGCTTGTCGAGCTCGCTGTCCGGGTACTGCCATTCCATGGCGGGGTCGGCATTGATCGCGACCTCGACCAGCCCGTACTCGTCGAGCTCCGGGATCTCGATATAGGGCGTGAACACGGGCAGGCCGATCGCGACCTTGTCGCCGCGCTTGAGCAGCCCGTTCTGCTTCAGCGTGTTGAAGATGTAGGCCATCGCGGCCGTGCCGCCCTCCGTGGCGAAGAGGTCGATGCTGCCGGCCGGCAGGAAGCCGCCGATCATCTCCTTGACGATGTACTGTTTGACGATCTCTTCGCTGATCCGGAGCATGCGCGGCGGCACCGGATAATTGCTGCCGAGGATGCCCTCGACCATCTCATGCAGGAAGTCCGAGGCGGAAAGCCCGAGCTGGTCGCGGACATAGCTCAAGGCCCGGCCGAGGAAGACGACGCCCTGCTGGTCGCGGTGCTCGGCCGTGAAGCGCTCGAACCGTCCCTCGATACCCTCGATCTTGGGCAGGCCGCCGACGCCGTTCTCCATGTAGGAATAGGACAGCTCGGCCTCGGCCACGGCGAAAAGGCCGAGGCGGAAGAAGGCCCGGCGGGGCAGGGTGGCGAGGAAGTTCGGGTTGCCACGGCCGGCATTGAGCATCAGGCGGTTCGCTTTGCCGGAGGCCAGCTTGATCAGCTCGTCCTTCAGCTCGAACGGGCTGAGCTTCGCATATTTCGAATAATCGGTGGTCATGGGCGGTCTCCGATCGGTTCAGACGAAGGCGACGACGAGAGGTCCGAGCAGGGTCAGGAAGACGTTTGCGAGCGCGTAGGTGATGGCGAAAGGGGTGGTGGGGATCGAGTTGCCGGCCTTGTCGAGCACCTCGCCGAAGGCCGGATTGGCGCTGCGCGAGCCGGACAGCGCGCCGGCGAAGACCGCGGTGTTGTCGTAGCGCAGCACGTAGCGGCCGAATACCATGGTGATCAGCAGCGGCAGAAGCGTCACGACGACGCCGATCAGGAAGATCGACAGCCCCTTTTCGGCGATCGTGGTGACCGCCTGCTGGCCGGACTGCAGCCCGACCACCGCGACGAAGCCGGCCAGACCGAGATCGCGCAGCAGCGTCGAGGCGGCGGTCGGCATGTTGCCGAGCGCCATGTTGCGGCTGCGGTACCAGCCGAAGGCGAGGCCGGAGAGCAGGGCGCCGCCGCCGCTGCCCAGGGTCAGCGGGATGTCGCCGAAGCGGACAACCACGAGGCCGATGAGCAGGCCGACGACGAGGCCGAGGCCGTGGAAGACGAAATCGGTCTTGTCGCTCGGGATGATGATGCTGCCGACCTGGCGGGCGGCGCGCTGCACATCCTCGGAGGTGCCGTAGAGCGTGACGACATCTCCCGGCTCGATCACCGTATCGTCCTTCAGGGACAACCGAACCCCGGCGCGCTTCACCTCGACGACGTAGACGCCGTGGCGCATGTCGGCGGCCGTCGAGGTGCGGATCTCGGCAACAGTGCGCTTGACGAAAGCGGGAGCGGTGACTGCGACCTCGCGCGTCACGACGATCACGTCCATCCCTTCCGAGGACTGGAGCTCGGGGCCGAGCTTCGAGGACAGGCCGACGACGCCGGCGCGCCGGCCGACCACGAGCACGATATCGCCCGCCTGCAGTTTGAGCGAAGGCTCGGGCCCGATCAGGGCGCCATCGCGCTTGACCCGCTCGATGCTGATCGGCAGCGCGGCACCGCCCTCGACCTCACTGACCGTGCGGCCGGCAGCGCTGTCGATACGGTAAATCCGGCCGACGAGATCGGGCGCTGCTGCATATTCGCCGACGCCGAGATTGCGCGCGCCGGCCAGCATTTCCGCCTCGGCCTTGATCGCGTCGTCGCGAATGCTGCGGCGCATGAACCAGGGCAGGATGTTGACGCAGACGATGATCGCGCCGAACGAGCCGAAGATGTAGGTGACGGCGTAGCCGATCGCGACATTGGCCTGCAGGCGCTGGGTCTCGTCCGCCGCGAGGCCGAGCTTGCCGATTGCCGATCCAGCCGTGCCGATGATCGCTGACTGGGTCAGGCCGCCCGCTGCGATGCCGGCAGCGAGGCCCTTGTCGAGGCCGAACATCCGCGCGAGCACGACGACGGTAATGAGCCCGCTGACGGCAAGCACCGTCGCCATCGCGATTTCGCGCAACGACTGACGCCCCAGCGAGCGGAAGAATTGCGGCCCGCTCTCGAATCCGACCGCGTAAATGAAGAGAGCGAAGAGGACGGATTTGATGCCATTGTCGATGGAGACGCCGACCTGGCTGATGATCACCGCCGCCAGAAGCGAGCCGGCGACGCCACCAAGTTGAAACTTGCCGAACTGGAATTTGCCGACCCAATAACCGATCGCCAGTGACAGGAACAAGGCGATCTCGGGGGATTGATTGAATAGAGCATGGAGCCAAGACATGGACGCTTTCCCTCGACATCGAAACGTCTACGGCAGTCAGTCATGTTGCTTTGGATTCTGGATAAAATTCTATTGAGTGCGTGTCTGGAAGTTTTCTAGAAAAACTGTACAGATTTCGACTATCCGACCGTAGCATTCGTCGGTAGGCCTGTTAAACAAAAATCTGATGACGCTGCCTTGCGCGCAGCGCAACGCTACGGCGGGCGCCGTGCGGTGCTTCGGCTTCTGCTTCCTGGTGGGGCTGCCGTGGGCGCGCCTCAGAGCACGTCCCAGACCCGCAGCCGCGTCGAATCCATGTGGAGGCGAATGACTTCCATCAGTGCGTCGACGTCGCGCTTCTCCAGCGACTCGATCATGGTCTCGTGCTCGGCGACGGCTCCCGCCCATTTCTCCGGGCCCTCATTGCCGATGAAGCGCAGCCGCTTGATGCGGGCCTGGAGCGTGCCGTGCATCTCCACCAGCACATCATTACCCGAGGCGGCGACGATGGCCGAATGGATCGCCTGGTTGAGCTTAAAATATTCGAGCCGGTTCCTGACGCGGTACTGCTCCATCATCTCGTCATGCAGCGCCCGGATCGCCGCGATCGTCTCGTCGCTGGCATTCTCGCAGGCCATGCGGCCGCCGAGCTGCTCGAGGCTCTTCAGCACCTCGAGAATATGGCGCATGTCCGTCGAGCTGAACTTGCGCACGATGGCGCCCTTGGCCGGCTGAATCTCGACGAGGCCTTCGCTGGCGAGCGTCTTGATCGCCTCGCGCAGGGGCGTGCGTGAGACGCCGAGCTGGGCGCCGATCAGCCCCTCGTTGATCCGCTGCCCAGGCGCGAGGGTGCCCTCGATGATCATGTCGCGCATGCGCTCGAGCACCTCGTCGTGCAAGGTCCGGCGCTGAATGCGCGGATAGGCCTCCTGCGCTTCGTCCAACGTCCCGGCTCCGCTCGTCATAGACGCTCCTTTTCCGTCATCCTGTACGGCATGGCCACTTCCCGGTGTCAACGCGCGGGAAGGCGCAGCCGCGGAAGCTGTGGAAACGCACGCCTGCGGCCTCTGGCCGGTCTGCCGGCAGCGTCTCCGAAACCATTCTACGCCACTAAAATTATGCTGCATACAGAATACTTGCCTAGCCATTGGGCGCATGTTAGGCCAAAGCCATGTCGCCGGCTTCTTGACCGGATCGAGGGAGGATTGTTTGGAAACGCAGGCGCAAACCGCCCAGCCGGTCATTGCGGTCGCCATGGGCGATCCGTCTGGCATCAGCCCTGAGCTCACTGTTCGCATTCTCGCCGAGGCCGATCTGCGCTCGGCTGCGCGCTATGTCGTCTTCGGCGATCTGCGCCTGCTCGAGCTCGGCGCTGCCGATGCCGGCCTCAAGGCCGACGTGCACGTGGTCAAGGACGGCGAGGCCCTGCCGGCCGATGCCGGCAAGCCGGTCTTCGTCGATCTCGCCAACCATGATCCGGCCGATCTGCAGCGCGGCAAGGCGACCCTCGCCGGCGGCAAGGCTGCGACCGAGAATTTCCGCCGTGCCCTGCAATTGGCTGCTTCCGGCAAGGCCGACGCGGTGTTCTTCACGCCCTTCAACAAGGCGGCGATGCGCTTCGCCTATCCGGGCTATGACGACGAGATCCGTTTCGTGCGCGACGCCATCGCCTTTGATGGGCCTGCGAGCGAGTTCAATGTGCTCGACAAGCTCTGGAACGCCCGCGTCACCTCGCATGTCCCGCTCTCTGAAGTTGCGAAGAACGTCACCCAGGAGCGCATCCTGCGGGCGCTCGATCTCGCCGACAAGAACCTGCGCGCTGCCGGCTTCAACCCGCCGCGCATCGCGGTCGCAGGCATCAATCCCCATGCCGGCGACGGTGGCAATTTCGGTCGCGACGAGATCGACACGATCGAGCCGGCGGTGAATGCGGCCAAGGCCAAGGGCTATACGGTCGAAGGGCCGTTCCCGTCCGACACCGTGTTCCTGCGCGCCAAGAACGGCGACTTCGATGCCGTGCTGACGATGTATCACGACCAGGGCCAGATCGCGATGAAGCTGATGGGCTTCGATCGCGGTGTCACGCTGATCGGCGGCTTCCCGTTCCCGATCTGCACGCCGGCCCATGGCACGGCCTACGAGATCGCCGGCAAGGGCATCGCCAATCTCGGCGCGACCCGGGCGGCGCTGTCGCTCGCCATCAAGATGGCGAGCGAAGGGAAGGCGGCGCGCAAGGCGGCCGCCTGAGACGTTCCGGCAGGGCGGCCGTCAAGAGCCGCCCGATCATTCAAAGAAAGGGAGAGAACAGCATGAAGAAGTTCACGATCGCGGCGAGCTTCGTCGCCGCGTCCTTCGCGACGGCGATGCCGGCGCAGGCCTGGCAGCCGACCAAGCCGATCGAGTTCGTCGTGGCCTCGGGCCCCGGCGGCGGCACCGACAACTTCGCCCGCGTCATCCAGTCGATCATCACCAAGCACAAGCTGGTCGAGCAGCCGATCGTCGTGCTCAACAAGGGCGGCGGCAGCGGCGCCGAGACCTTCGTCTACGGCAAGGGTGGCAAGGGCGATGCCCACAAGGTCATCTTCGGCACCAACAACGCCTATCTGCTGCCTTACGTCGCCAAGCTCGGCTACAAGTTCTCGGATCTCACCCCGGTCGCCGCGCTCGCGCTCGACGAGTTCCTGATCTGGGTCAACGGCAACTCGCCCTATAACGACGCCAAGGCCTATATCGACGCGGTGAAGGCGAAGCCCGGCGGCTTCAAGATGGCCGGCAGCCAGTCCAAGGACACCGACCAGACGCTGACCGCGATGATCCAGGAGGCCACCGGCGCCAAGTGGATCTACGTACCCTTCCAGGGCGGTGGCGCTGCCGCGACGCAGCTCGCCGGTGGCCATGTCGACTCCAACACCAACAACCCGAACGAGAATCTCGGCCAGTGGAAGGCCGGTCAGGTCAAGCCGCTCTGCGTCTTCTCGCCGGTGCGTCTCGCCAAGGGCGAGCCGGTCCACAACGGCAAGGGCTGGGGCGATATCCCGACCTGCAAGGAAGCCGGCCTGCCGCTCGAGTCGTTCCAGATGCCGCGTACCGTCTGGCTGCCGGCCGAGGTTCCGGCCGATGCCGTGACCTTCTATGCCGACGTGATGGAGAAGGTCAGCAAGACCCCGGAATGGGCCGAGTTCGTCGCCCGCACGGCGCAGACCGCGCGCTTCATGAAGGGCAAAGAACTCAACGACTTCGTCGCCAAGGACGAGGCCGCCAACGCCAAGACCTTCAAGAACGAAGGCTGGGTCGTCAACTGATCGGCTGAGAGGCGATGGGCGGGCACCGCAACAGGTGCCCGCGAGCCATCGCAGCTCGGTCCAGCAAGACTTCGGGAGGCGGGCCTTTCGTCCGCCTCCCGCCACAAGAACCGACAGGGATGGAAGGCTGCCGATGATCACCCGCTTCCAGGCCGAAATCGCGACAGCCCTGGCGACGCTCGCCTTCGGCCTCGTGATCGTCAACGGCGCCCGCGAGTTCGGCGTCGGCTGGGACTCTTCCGGCCCCCAGCCCGGTGCCTTCCCGTTCTATTGCGGTCTGCTGATTGCGCTCGCCAGCGCCGGGACCGTCGTCACCACGATCGGCCGGCGCATCGGCGGCTCGGCCGGGCTCGCCGAGACCTTCCTCGATCGCGAGCAGGCCAAGCGTGTCCTCTCGTTCTTCGTGCCGATGCTCGCCTTCATCGTGCTCAGCGTCACGCTCGGCATGTATATCGCGATGGTGCTCTACCTCGTTTTCGCGATGCGCTTCCAGGGGCGCTTCGGCTGGTTGCCGACGCTCGCGACCGCCTTCGGCACCGCTGCCTTCTTCTATTTCGGCCTCGAGAAGTTCGCCCAGGTTTCCCTGCTCAAGGGGCCGGTCGAGACGATGCTCGGCCTCTGACCTTCGCGAGCGGATCGACCCATGGAAAATTTCGCCTCGCTCCTTCACGGCTTTGAAGTCGCGCTGACCACCCATCACATCGCGCTGATGATGGCCGGCGTGCTTCTCGGCATCCTCGTCGGCGTGCTGCCCGGGCTCGGCGCCCCGAACGGCGTCTCGCTGATGCTGCCGCTGACCTTCACCATGGACCCGGTCTCGGCGATCATCCTCCTGACCTCGCTCTATTGGGGCGCGCTGTTCGGCGGTTCGACCACCTCGGTGCTGTTCAATATCCCCGGCGAGCCGTCTTCCGTCGCCACCACCTTCGACGGCCATCCGATGGCCAAGCAGGGCAGGGCGGCCGAAGCGCTGTCCTTCGCCTTCCTCTCGGCTGGCTTCGGCGCCATGGCCGGCGTCATCCTGATCACGCTGCTCTCGGGCTGGGTCGCGCGCTTCGCGCTGAAATTCTCCTCGCCGGAGTATTTCGCGGTCTATTTCATGACCTTCGCCAGCTTCGTCGGCCTCGGCGGCGCCTCGCCGCTGAAGACCCTCGTCTCGATGGCGATGGGCTTCACCTTCGCATCCATCGGCATGGATTCGGTCTCCGGCAATGTCCGCCTGACCTATGAGTTCGACGTGCTGCTCGCTGGCGTCAGTTTCCTGATCGCGGTTATCGGCCTGTTCGGTCTTGGCGAGCTCCTGCAGACCATGGAGGACGGGCTGCGCTTCGACGGCGTGAAGGCCAAGGTCCGCCCGCGCGACGTCTTCCTGACGGCGCTCAAGCTGCCGCGCTACTGGTTCGCGCTGCTGCGCTCAAGCATCATCGGCATCTGGATGGGCATCACGCCCGGCGGCCCGACTGCGGCCTCCTTCATGAGCTACGCCATGGCCAAGCGCTCCTCGCGCAATCCGGAGAAGTTCGGCAAGGGCGAGCCGGAGGGCGTGATCTCGCCCGAGACGGCCGACCATGCCGCCGGCTCCGCCGCCATGCTGCCGATGCTCGCGCTCGGCATTCCCGGCTCCGCGACCGCCGCCGTGATGATGGGCGGGCTGATGATCTGGGGCCTCAACCCCGGCCCGATGCTCTTCGTCGAGCGTCCGGACTTCGTCTGGGGCCTGATCGCCTCGATGTATCTCGGCAACGTCGTCGCCGTCGTCGTCGTGCTGGCAACCGTGCCGCTCTTCGCCTCGATCCTGCGCATCCCCTTCTCGATCATCGGCCCGGCGATCGTCGTCGTCTGCTTCATTGGCGCCTATACGGTCGCCAGCAAGGAGTTCGACATCTGGCTCGCGCTCGCCTTCGGCATCCTCGGCTACTTCTTCAAGAAGCTCGATTATCCGATCGCGCCCTTGGTGCTGGCCATGGTCATCGGCGACAAGGCGGAGGACGCCTTCCGCCAGTCGATGATCTTCAGCCAAGGCTCGCTCTCGATCTTCTGGTCGAACCCGCTGGTCGCGTCGCTGATGTCGATCGCGCTCGCCCTTCTTCTCTTCCCGCTGTTGGGTTCGGCCAGGCGCGGCATCCGCAAGCTGACGACCGCCCGGGCCGCAAAGGCCTGACAGCTCCACCGCCGCAGAGAGACCTGCCATGACCGAAGCCTACAAGGGCATTTTCCCGATCGCGCCGACGATCTTCCACGACAATGGTGACCTCGACATCGAGGGCAACAAGCGCGTCATGGACCTGATGATCGACCAGGGCGTCGATGGCATCTGCATCCTCGCCAACTATTCCGAGCAGTTCCTGCTGACGGACGAGGAGCGTCACCAGGTAATGCTCCTCTCGATCGAGCAGGTTGCCGGCCGCGTGCCGGTGATCGTCACCACCTCGCATTTCTCGACCCGCATCGCCGCCCAGCGCGGCAAGGCCGCCGCCGATGCCGGCGCCAAGATGCTGATGATGATGCCGCCCTATCACGGCGCCCTGCTCAAGGCCGACGAAGACGGCATGATCGAGCATTTCGCGCGCGTCGCCGACGCCAGCGGCCTGCCGATCATCCTGCAGGACGCGCCGCTCGCCGGCGTCAACATGAGCGTGCCCTTCATGGTCCGGCTGGCCAAGGCGGTTCCGCTCGTCTGCTATTTCAAGATCGAGATCGCCGGCACCGCCAACAAGCTGCGCGCGCTGATCGAGGCCGGCGGCAAGGCGGTGGTCGGTCCGTTCGACGGCGAGGAGGCGATCACGCTGATGGCCGATCTCGATGCCGGCGCCACCGGCACGATGACCTCGGCCATGATCCCCGATCTGATCAAGCCGATCGTCACCGCCCATGCCGCGGGTGATCGCAAGAAGGCCGCCGCGCTCTATCGCGACGTCCTGCCGATCATCAATTTCGAGAACCGCCAGTGCGGCCTGCGTGCGACGAAGTCGCTTATGAAGGAGGGTGGCGTGATCAAGAGCGAGGCCGTTCGCCATCCGCTCGTGCCGCTGCACCCGAAGACCCGTGAGGGCCTGATCGAGCTCGCGCGCGAACTCAACCCCCTGGCGCTGCGCTGGGGCAAGTAGCACAGGCCATCACGGCGTTGCATTAAGCGAGGGAGGCTCAGGGGCGATCAGTACGCCCCGATGCCTCCCGATGGCGGCGGCAGGTTGCCGCGCCGGTCCTTGGTGATGAAGTCGGGGCTCACCTGGAGCGCCCGGGCGAGCCAGGTGATGTAGGCTGACAGCAACTGCATGACGGCATGCATGACGCGCCTCCACATTTGCGGAGGCGATCCTACCACGAAAACCGGCTTCCTGGCCGCGATTTGTGACGAAAGGGCTCAGCCCTTCGTCCAGACCGCGAGCTCGTAGCCGTCCGGGTCGGCGAAGTGGAAGCGCCGGCCGCCGGGAAAGTCGAAGGCCGGCTGCACGATCCGCCCGCCCGCCGCCTCGATCGACGCCTGCATGGCGGCGAGGTCGTCGGCATAGAGCACGATCAGCGGCCCGCCCGGCCTTGGCGTACCCTGCGTCGTGAACCCGCCTTCCAGCCGTCCATCGGCGAAGGCGCAGTATTGCGGGCCGTAATCGGTCATCGTCCAGCCGAAGGCGGCTTCGTAGAAGGCCCGCGCCCGCGCAAGGTCGGTGACGACGAATTCGACATAGTCGATACGGCGGTCGTTCTCGGATCTGGTCATCGAATCTCTCCTGTTTCCTCTCTGTGCGTCTTTCCTAGCGCGGCGCCGGCCCGCGCATGGCGGCAGCCGCCCCGGCGCCTGAAGAATTCCCATTCGCCGACCGATGCTGTAGCCAGTGAGCTCTACGAGGCTGCTGCGACAGGAACCCAGCACGATGGCGACGACGATTGATACCCTTGCCGAGGCGCTGACCGCCGCACGCCGCGGCCACAGCCTGGTCGATATCTCGACCTTGCCGGTCCCGGCCGATATCGATGCCGCGCTCGCCGTGCAGGCCAAGGTCCAGAAGGCGATGGGCTACGCCGATGCCGGCTGGAAGGTCTCGATCGCCGAGGGCGGCAGGCCGATCGCCGCCCCGATGCCGGGCCCGTATCTGAAGTCGGGCGACACGCATCGCTCCGCCCATGGCGCCGAGCTGCGCGTCGAGATCGAGCTTGCGGTGCGGCTCGGCCGCGACATGCCGCTGCGGCCCGGCAACCCCTACACGCGCGCCGAGCTGATCGACCATTGCGACGCCGCGCTGGTCGGCATCGAGATCGTCGAGAGCCGCATCGCCGACTGGACCCATGTCGCCTTTCCGCTCTGGCTGGCCGACGCGCTCGGCCACGGCTCCTATCTGCTCGGGCCGGAGGTTCCCTTCAGCATCTTCGACGACGTCTCGGCCCTGACCTGCAGCGTCGAGCTCGATGGCGATGTCCTCTATGAGCGCCCGGCCGAGCACGCCAATGGCGACCCGCTGGTGACGGCGCTGGCCTGGGCCAATCGCCCGGCCGAGACGCCGCTCGGTGGCCTGAAGGCCGGCCAGATCATCACCACCGGCAGCCTCTGCGGCGGCGTTCTCGCGCCGACGCTAGGGCCGGTGATCGCCCGGCTCGACCCGGTCACGGCGATCTCCTTCGCGCTGGCGTAGCCGGCCGTGCGCTCGCGGGAAACTCTCGCCCGCGAGCGCTTTCGTTGCGGCGACGTAACGGTACGTTTACTTCGCCGGTGCTCGGATCATGCTGCGGGTCGGCAGCGTTGAATTGTGATCAACTGACGGCAAGATCACAAAAAGAACTCATTTTCTGCATTCTAGTCGCGTTGCGTTGGAGGTTTGATGCGGTCGAGACGGAGTAGGGGGCTCGGTGTTGCGGGCGGGGGCTTATGCGCTTTCGTCGCGATGCTTGCGGCCGAAACTCCGCCGGCCCGCGCCTTCGACCTGTCCTCGCTCGACGTCTTCGGACTGTTCGGCTCGAAGGAGAAGCCGCCGGCGGTCAGCGCCACCACGCTGCCCTACGAACTCAGCTTCGAACTGGGCGATACGCCCGATGCCAGCGCGCTGACCCGTAATCTGCAGGATGCCTCGCTGCTCTATCGCTTGCGGCAGGATCCGCCGCCCGACGGCGATAGCCTTGCGCGCCGGGCCAGCGCCGATATCGACCCGATGCTCGATGCGCTCTGGGCGCGCGGCTATTTCAGCGCTCAGGTGACGATCGCGGTCGATGGTGCGGTGGTCCGCCAGGCGGGCGAGCCGCCTCCGGGCTTCGCCGCGGCGGCCGAGCGCTTTCGCAACCGCGCCCCGGCGCCGGTGGTCGTCACCGTCAATCCCGGGCCGCTCTTCACGCTCCGCAATGTCGACATCGTCCCCGGCGCGAAGCGCGATCCGACTGCGGTGATCGCCGATCCCGGCAAGGTCTCCGGGCTGAGGCCGGGCGACCCGGCCGCGTCGGCTTCGTTGCGCGCGGCGCAGGCGGCGCTCGTCGACTATTGGCGCGCTCGCTCGCGCCCGCTCGCCAAGGTCGTCGAGATCCGGCCCGTGGTCGACCATGCCGCGAAGATCATGGATGTCGCTATCGTCGTCGACCCCGGTCCGGTCGCCGGCTTCGGCGACTTCAGCATCGGCGAGAGCGGAGACATCCCCGAGCCGGTGATCCGCTCCTTCATCTACCTCGAGCCTGGCGATCCCTATTCGCCCAAGGCACTCGCCGACACCCGCAAGTCGATCGCGCAGATCCCTGCCGTCGGCGCGGTGCGGATGCGGGAGGGCACGGCCCTCGATGCCCGCGGCAACCTGCCGATCTTCGTCGAAGTCAACGAGCGGCCCAAGCGCCTGCTCGGCTTCTCGGCGCGCTATTCAACCATCGATGGCCCGACGGTGCGGACCTATTGGGAGCATCGCAACCTGTTCGGCGGTGCCGAGCGCCTGCGGCTGGAGGGCGATCTCTTCTTCGCGCCGCGGATCGACGGCACCAAGATCCAGCGCTTCGGCGATTTCCTGCCGTCCGATCTCGGCGCTCGTTTCTCGATCGGCTTCATGAAGCCGGCGCTTGGCGGCACCCGTAACGATCTGCTCGTCGATGTCGTCGCCACGCGCGAGCGCGTCGGCACCAATCGTTACGGCGGCTATACCGCCCGCTACGTCAACGCCACCGCCGCCATCCGTCACCGCTTCAGCGACGTCTTTTCGATCCAGGCCGGGCTGGAGGCCGAGCGCGGCCAGACCAGCGACGTGCTCGGCCAGGTCGACTACACGATGTTCGGTGTGCCGCTTTCGCTGCGCTACGATTCGACCGACAGCCTGCTCGACCCGACGCGGGGTATCCGCGTCACCGCTTCGGTCGCGCCCTACTACTCCTACGGCCATTCGGCGGCGCCCTTCTTCCAGAGCAAGGCTGCGCTGTCCGGCTATTACTCGCTCGACGAGGACAGCCGCTATGTGCTCGCCGGGCGGATCGGGCTGGGTTCGGTCGCCGGCGCCGATCTCGACGAGATCCCGGCGACGCGGCGCTTCTATGCCGGCGGTGGTGGCTCGGTGCGCGGCTACGCCTATCGCTCGCTGGCGCCGCTCGGGCCCTACTACCAGCTGACCGGCGGGCGCAGCCTTTTCGAGGCTTCGGTCGAGGCCCGCATCAAGATCACCAACACGATCGGCATCGTGCCCTTCCTCGATGCAGGCATGGCCTTCGAATCGCAGGTGCCGAACTTCAAGGAGCAGCTGCAGTTCGCCGCCGGCCTCGGCCTGCGCTACTATACGCCGATCGGGCCGATCCGCGTCGACGTCGCGGCGCCGCTCAACCCGCGCAAGGGCGACAAGCCCGTCGCCCTCTACATCAGCATCGGGCAGGCCTTCTGATGGGCGCGCTCCGCTTACCCCGGCTGGTGCTATCCCTCGCGGCGCTCCTGATCGCCGGGCTGCTGATGTTCGTTTCGGGTTTTGGCCTGCATGCTCAGAACTCGGGCGAGCGTGGCGTCCTCGCGGACCTGATCTCCAAGGCGCTCTCGACAGATGGCAGCCAGGTCTCGATCGGCGCCGTGGACGGGGCATTGTCCTCGGACGCCTCGATCCGCGACATCGTCATCTCCGATCGCGACGGCCCCTGGCTCCGGCTCGACCGGGCGCGCCTGATATGGACGCGCTCGGCGTTGCTGCTGCGCCGGCTCGAGGTCAACCGGCTCGAGATCGGCAAGCTCGAGATCCTGCGCAGGCCGCTGCCCGATCCGGCGACCGCGGCCGCACAGGCCAATGACGGACCGCTCCTGCCCGAATTGCCGCTGAAAGTGATCATCGAGGCATTCCAGCTCGGCGAACTCGTACTCGGCCCGACCGTGATCGGGGCGCCGGCGCGGCTTTCGGCGACAGGTTCTGCCCGTCTCGGCCCGCCCAATGAGGGGCTCGACCTGCGCCTTGCCGGCCGTCGGCTCGACATGGGCGGCACGCTCGACGTCAATTTGCGCTTCGTGCCGCAGACGACGCAGCTCCAGCTCGCGGTGAAGCTCGACGAGCCGCAGGGCGGCCTGCTTTCGACCATCGCCGATCTGCCGGACCGCCCGCCGGTCAAGCTCGATCTCTCGGGCGATGGCCCGCTCGACCGTTTCAAGGCGACGCTCGCCTTCAATGCCGGGCCGAGCATCGGCGCTGACGGCACCGCCGACCTGTCGCGGCGCGGCGCCGGGCGCCGCCTGCTGCTCGCGCTCGATTCCCGTATCGCCGGTCTGATGCCGGCTCCGGTCGCTCCGGTCTTCCAGGGCTCGACCAAGCTCGACGGTGCCGTTGCCTTCGCCGATGACGGGGCGGTCGCCGTCGAGGAACTGGCGCTGGTTTCGGCCCTGGCCCGGCTCGACGTGAAAGGTCTCTACGGCGCCGACAAGAATCTCGATTTCACGGTGACCGCGGCGGCAAGGCCAAATGCCGACGGCCGCACGGTCGCCTCCGGCACCGAGATCGCCAAGCTCGCCTTCGACGCCAGGATCCAGGGGCCGGCCGCCGGACCGCGCGTCAATGCCAGCCTGCAGGCGGAAGGTGCCTCGGTGCCGGCAGGCAAGCTCGGCAAGCTCGACCTGACCTTCACCGCGACGCCGAACGGAGCGCTTGGCGATCCTGCGACCCGGACCGTCCTGGTCTCGGATGGCGAGGCTTCGGGTATTGCGCTCGCCGATCCCGGTCTCGCGCGCTTCGTCGGCGACCGCGTCCGCTTCACCTTGCGCGGCACGGCGAGCGAGGGCGGTGGCGGCGAGTTCGAGACGTTGAAGCTCGCCTTCGGCGGCGCGGAGCTCGACTATGTCGGCCAGCTCGGTCCCAAGCGCATCCTCGGCAAGGTCCAGGCGCGGCTGCCTGATCTGTCCCGCCTGAGCGGGCTTGCCGACCGCAAGCTCAAGGGCGCCGCGACCCTGGCCGCGGCGGTCGATGCCGAGCCGCATCGCAAGAGCTATGCGGTGAAGCTCGACGGTTCGGCCGAGGCACTCGGTCTCGATCAGGAGGCGCTCGATCGTCTGCTCGCCGGCAAGCTGACGCTCGGCGGCGAAGTCCGTGTTCCCGGCAGCGGCGGGCTCGTCGTCAACGGCCTGCGCATCGCCGGCACCCATGTCACCGCGGCCGCCGACGGCGCGCTCGGAGCCCAGGGGTCTGACCTGCGCGCCAACATCGCGATTCCCGATCTGCGCCGCGCCGACCCGCGGCTGTCGGGGCAGGGCGCCTTCGATGCCACCCTGTCCGGCCCGCTCGACAAGCTCGACGCGACGCTGCGCGCGGCCATCACCAACGCCACGGCGCTCGGCCGGCCGGTGCCGCGCCTCGCGCTCGATGCGGTGCTGCGTGACCTGCAGGGCGCGCTCACCGGCGAGGCGAAGCTCTCCGGAGAGGTCGAAGGCAAGCCCGCGACCGGCACGTTGCGCTTCGCCAAGCGCGATCCCGGCGGCTGGAGCCTGCCGCAGCTCGATATCGCCATCGGCTCGGTGATGCTGAACGGCGCGCTCGATCTCGACGCTGCCAATCTCGCGGAAGGCAATCTGAAGCTCGCCGCCCGTAATCTCGACGATCTCTCGGCCCTGGCGCTGGCCAAGCTCGGTGGCCGCATCGATGCCGATCTGCGCCTCGCCCGGCCGAATGGCGGCCAGAACATCGACCTCAAGGCCAATGCGCAGCGCCTGTCCGCGCCGAGCCTGACCCTCGAGAAGCTAGATGCCACGCTCGCCATCGTCGATGCGCTCCGCAAGCCAAGGATCGACGGCAACGTCCAGATCGACCGGGCCGTCATCGCCGGCGAGCCGGTCAGCGCCATCAGGCTGGTCTCGCAGGGGGCAGCCGAGACCAGCGATATCAGCCTCGATGCCACGGCCCGCGGTTTCGCGCTGGCGGCCAAGGGCAGGCTCTCCGTGTCCGAGCCGCTGCGCTTCGACCTCGCCAGCTTCACCGCCAGCCGCGATGGCCGCCGCATCGCGCTCTCCAAGCCGGCGAGCTTCACCGCCATCGACGGCGGCGTCGCCATCCGCGATCTCGCCATCGCCGTCGATGCCGGCCGCATCACGCTCGACGGCGCAGTCGGCCGCGCGCTCGACCTGCGCTTCCAGGCGCAGAACGTGCCGCTCTCGGCCGCCAGGCTCGCCGCGCCGACGCTCGATCTGTCCGGCACGCTCGACGCGGAGGCGACGATCAAGGGAACGCCGGAAGCCCCGACCGGCCCATGGCGGGTGAAGATCGCTCGCCTCGTCGCGCCGCAGACCCGCCAGGCCGGACTGCCGCCGCTTGAGATCGCCGGGCAGGGGACCCTGAACGGCCGCCAGACCAGTCTCGACGCCAGCCTCAATGGCGGCCGCTTCATCGCGCTCACCGCGAAGGGCACGGTACCGCTCGGCGGCAATGGCGCGCTCGATCTCGCCGTTCAGGGCCGGGTCGACGCAGCGCTCGCCAACACCCAGCTCTCGGCCGATGGCCGGAACCTGACCGGGCAGATCGCCATCGACATGCGGGCTGGCGGAACGATGTCCGCACCGCAGCTCTCCGGTGGCGCGACGCTCACCAATGGCAGCTTCAGCGATGCCCTCCAGGGTGTCAGGCTGACAGCGATCGAAGCGCGGCTCGCCGCGCGCGGTCCCGAGCTCGCGATCGAGCGTTTCTCGGCGCAGACACCGGGCGGCGGAACGCTCTCGGCCCGGGGCAATGTCCGGCTCGATCCGGAAGCGGGTTTCCCGGGGACGATTCGGATCGAGGGGAAGCGCGCCCAGCTCGTTGCCAACGGGCTGGTGACCGCGGTGGCCGATCTCGGGCTCGACCTTGCCGGGCCGCTGGCGCAGCGTCCGCGCATCGCCGGGCGGATCGGCGTCGTCACGATCGAGGTCGCCGTGCCGGACCGGCTGCCGTCGAGCCTGCGCCCGGTCGACGGCATCAGGCATGTCCACGCCAAGGGACAGGCTGCGCAGCGCCTCGCGGCGCAGCGCAAGGCTCGTGCCGCCGCGCAGCGCAAAGGCTCGCGCGCGCCGGCCTTCGATGCCGTGCTCGACATCACGGTTTCAGCACCGGGACGTGTCTTCATCCGTGGCCGCGGCATCGACGCCGAGCTGGGCGGCGAGCTGCGTGTCGGCGGTACTTCGGCGAATCCCGTGCTCAATGGCGGCTTCGATCTGCGCCGCGGACGCCTGAGCGTTCTGAGCCAGCGCCTCGATTTCAGCCGCGGTCGCGTGACCTTCTCC
This sequence comes from Allobosea sp. GW823-FHT02B03, assembly GCF_058797755.1. Taxonomy (NCBI): domain Bacteria; kingdom Pseudomonadati; phylum Pseudomonadota; class Alphaproteobacteria; order Hyphomicrobiales; family Alloboseaceae; genus Allobosea; species Allobosea sp. GW823-FHT02B03. The sequence goes on from NZ_JBXAJY010000005.1 coordinate 208,072, forward strand.
GGCGATGTCATGCCGGAGCTGGATTTCGTCGCCGAGACGCGCGCCGCCGACGTCACGGCCAGGATCATCGTCAGCGGCCAGGCATCGGCGCCGGAATTCACCTTCACCTCCTCGCCCGAGCTGCCTCCGGACGAGGTGCTGTCACGGCTGCTCTTCGAGCGCGCCTCCGGCTCGCTCTCGCCATTCCAGGCGCTCCAGCTGGCCCAGACTGCAGCGCAGTTCTCGGGCGCCGGTGGCGACGACGTGTTCGAGAAGCTGCGGCGCCAGCTCGGCGTCGACAATCTCGACGTGCAGATGGGCCCGGATGGGCCGACGGTCGGCGTCTCGCGCGCCTTGTCCGACAACATCACCATCGGCGTGAAGGCGGGGGCCAAGCCCTCCGAAAGCGGGGTCTCGGTCGGCATCGACGTGACAAGGCGGCTGAAGCTCCAGGCCGAGACCAATGCCGACGGCAGCGCCGCGGTCGGCGTCGGAGCCGAGTGGGAATACTGAGTCGGCCGGCGGGGAATCGCCGCCGCCGTCCAGGGCCGAAGATTCGCCTCATAAGAAGGTCAGGATGCGCTCTGGGAGCAGCGATCCTGGCTCGGCCGGTTAACAGCGTCTTAAGTTCCGCGCTCAAAGCGTGGCCGACGTGCAACACCGGGGTCCAAAGCGCCCCGCCGAGCCTCACCCCGACGTGATGAAGGTTGATCGCGAGGCGGGCATTCGTAATGGTGACTGTGCGGCGGGACATTCCCGGTCGCTGTTTTTCAACTTCGCTTCTGAGTGGTTCGGGAGTGGGGGGGGAAGACCGGGATAGGCGGGTTCGCCGGTGGGGTCTCCTGGGGCCGTCCGGAAAACGAGTTCGCCGAAGCCCGAGGGTCTCGAAACTCTTTTGGAGGTTATCAAATGAAGCTCGTTAAGAGCCTCCTCCTCGGTTCTGCCGCCGGTATCGCCGCGGTTGCCGGGGCTCAGGCCGCCGACCTTCCTTCGCGGAAGGCCGCTCCGGTCGAATACGTTCGCGTCTGCTCCGCCTACGGCGCTGGCTTCTTCTACATCCCGGGCACCGACACCTGCCTTCGCGTTGGCGGTCGTGTCCGCGCTGAGTACACCGTCGGCACCCGCTACGGTAACGGTCAGGACGCCTACGGCACCCGCGCTCGCGGTCGCTTGAACGTCGACGCCCGTACCGCGACTGCCTATGGCACGCTGCGCACCTTCTTCCGCTACGAGCTGACCAACAGCACCGGCATGTACGCTGGCGCCATCGGCGGCAACCAGGGCATCATCGCCCCGGGTCAGGGTCGCTTCACGACGGCTGCGACGACCTCGCTGGTCGACCTCGCCTTCGTGCAGTTCGGTCCGATCACCGCTGGTCGCGCTCAGTCGTTCTTCGACTTCTACGCCAACGACTTCGGCTTCTCGACCCTGCGCACGGCTGATAGCCGTCTGAACCTGTTGGCCTACACCGCCACCTTCGGTTCGGGCTTCTCGGCCACCGTCTCGCTCGAAGACCGCAACTCCGGCACGGGTACCCGTGAGAACGGCGCGTTCTTCCGCAGCGGCCTGCTCGGCGGCGCCGCCTTCGACGGCACTGCTGTCGCTCTTGAAGGTCAGGACTTCCCGGACGTCGTCGCCTCGCTGCGCGTCGATCAGGGTTGGGGCTCCGCTCAGCTGTCGGGTGCTCTGACGCAGCGTAGCGTCGGCAACCAGCTCGGCACGCTCACGGTCCCGGCGATCAACAGCGGCGACGAGCTCGGCTGGGCCATCCAGGGTGGTGTCAAGATCAACCTGCCGATGCTCGCCGCTGGCGACGTCCTCTTCTTGCAGGCTGCCTATGCTGACGGCGCTCTCGGCTATCTCGGCTGGGGTGGTCAGTTCGGTTCGGGCCGCATCACCTCGGCGACTGCCCTCAACCAGCTCGTGATCGGCGACATCGGCATCAATGCCCTTGGCGGCGTCAAGAACTCGACCGGCTGGTCGATCGTTGCGGGTCTCCGCCACTTCTGGACCCCGACCCTGCGTTCGGAGCTCTACGGCTCGTACTCGGAGCTCAAGCTCGGCTACAACGCTCCGACCGGCGTCTACGCCGCTGGCGCGCCGATCCGCTCGCTTGATCCGAAGGAAGCCATCATCGCTGGTAACCTGATCTGGTCGCCGGTTTCGGGCCTGGATATCGGTGTTGAGGTTCTCTACACCCGTACCGAGCTCGCCTCGCGCGTCCTGGCCGTCAACAACGTCGGTGGCCGTGTTGCTGGCACCAGCATCAAGTCCGACGACGCTTGGGCTGGCCGCTTCCGCATCCAGCGCGACTTCTGATCGATCTTCCGATCGTGAAGACGGAAGCCCCGGGGAAACCCGGGGCTTCTTTCGTTTTGGCGGGTGCCGGCGCGTTTGGGGTGTCCCCGGGAGGCTGGAGCGCTCGACCATGTCGACGTCCCCGGAGGCAATGAATTTCAGGGTAGAACCTGCCCGCTTTGCTTGACTTGATCATGGGATAGGGCCTGATTCTTGCGGTGCCGTAAGAGCCGGAATCGGTTCGATTCGGTGGCAGGGGCGAGGGTCGGGGATGGCACGGCAGGCCGGTTGGCTGTGGGGGTTCGTTCCACTGGCGGTTTTGTGGAGCTCGGCCAATCTGATCCAGGCGGACGCGGTGCGCCGCGATGTCGAGGGCAGGGCGCTCGCAGCCGGTGCGCTCGCTGGTGCGGCACCGGGAATTCGCGAAGTGACGGTCAAGGTCGACGGTCGCGACGTCTATCTCGACGGCGAAGCGACGAGTGCCGACGGCGCCGCCCGGGCATTGGCACAGCTCGGCTCCGAATTCGGCGTCCGACGCGTCATCGGCGGCCTGACCCAGGTGGTCGCCCAAAAGCCCTATAGCTGGTCTGCGAGCCGTGACGCGAAGCGCGTGACGCTTGCCGGCCACGTGCCCGACGAGGCGACGGCCAAAGCCAATATTGCTGCTGCCCGGGCGCTTGGCAGCGATCTGCAGATCGACGATCAGCAGAAGATCGCTTTCGGCGCGCCGACCGGGTTCGCCGCCCTGACCGCGACGATGATCGCCGATCTCGGCCGGCTCTCGGCCGGCAAGGTCGCGCTCGACGATGCCCGCTACTGCGTCGAGGGCACGGCCTCGTCTCCGGAAGCCTACCTTGCGCTACGCGCCGCCGCCGCCACGGCGGCTCTGACCGGCTTCACGCGGGTCGACTGCACGCTCAACCCGCCGACCGTCGCGCCCTATGTGTGGACTGCCGAGAAGAACGCCGCCGGCGCCGTCACCGTTTCCGGCTACTACCCGTCGGAAGCCGTGAAGCGCGAGCTCGCCAGCTCGCTCGCACGCGCCTTTCCGGGCGACGGCAGGATCACCGATCGGTCGCTGCCGGCTGCCGGCGAGCCCCCGGCTTTTCTGACGCAGATCGGACGCGCGATCTCGGAGTTGGCGCGGCTGCATAGCGGCAAGGTCGAGATCGATGGGCCCCGTTACCGGATCGGCGGCGAAGGCCCGAAGGATTTCGCCAGCTGCGAGGCGCTGCGGCTCAATATCGCCCAGGCCGACGGCCCGGAATCGGTCGCGGTAGCGACGATTACCTGCCCGCCGCCACCGCCGCCCCCTCCCGCGCCGGCGATGCCGCCCATGCCGGAGGCGCCGGCTCTCAACCTGACCTTTGCCCCGCCGCCGCCGGCGGCCGTGGAACCTCCCGCGCCGCAGGCTCCTGCCGCGCCGACGGTGGCGACCGCGCCGCCGCCCCCGGCACCGCCGCCTGCTCCTGCGGTTCCGGCGCGCCCGCTGCAATGGCGGGCGGAAAAATCTGCCGCCGGCATCACCTTGTCGGGCTTCGCGCCCGATGCTGCTGCCAAGGCGGCCGCAGCGGAACTCGCCCGCGGGGCCCTGAACGGCGGGACGCTTTCCGACCAGACCAGTGTCGAGCCGAATCTGCGCAATGCCGCCGACTACGGTGCCGTGACGCGCTTCGCTCTCGGACTGCTGTCGAAGATCGAGCGCGGCAGCGTCAACCTGGCCGGCGGCAATCTCTCGGTTGCGGGCGCGGCGTCCGATCATGCGGGCTGGACGGCGCTGCGGGAGGCACTGAAGGGTCAAGCCCTGCCTGCCGGCCTTGCGCTTTCCGGCGTGCCGGCGCTGACGATCAACCGCTACGGCTTCTCGGCCACAGTCGACAAGACCGGCGGCACGCTGACGGGGCATCTGCCGGACGCCGGTTCGAAGCAGGCGATCGCGGCCTTGATCGAGGCCTCGCCGCTGCATGGCAAGATCCAGGACGAGACGACGATCGTGCCGGCGGCGCCGGCGGGGTTCGGTGTCGCGGCGCGCAGTGCGGTTCAGGATTTGCTGCGGCTCGACCTCGGTTCGGTAAGCGTCGTGGATCACGAAGTCAGCGTCCAGGGATTGACCTGCCGCGATCTGATCCGCGCGGAGATCGAAACCAATGCCGCGGGCGGCCTTCCGGAAGGCTTCACCGGCAAGGCCGAGGTCGGTCTGCGCCAGACCGGTTGCGTCATCGATCCGCCCAGCACCTGCCAGAACGACCTCGATGCCTTGACCCAGCGCTACTATGTGATGTTCGGGCAGGGCACTGCGGTCGTGACGCTCGACCCCATCACCGAGCGGGCGATGACCGAGGCGGCGGCGATCCTGAAGCAATGCCCGACCTCGCGCGTCACCGTCGAGGGCCATGCCAATCTCGACGGCGAGCGTGCAGGCTTCAACAATCTCGACCTGTCGCGGCGGCGCGCCTTGCGGGTCCGCGAGGAACTCGTGCGGCGCGGGCTGGAACCCGACCAGCTCGAGGTCAAGGGCTATGGCGTCGAGCGGCCGCTGGTTGCCCATGGCGATACCGAAGCCAAGGTCAAGAATCGCCGCGTCCAGTTCACCGTCGCGAAATAGGGACGCAAGCCATGCTGTATCTCGCGCTCCATTTCGTCTGGTTCCTCGTGGCGGCCTTCGCCATCGGTCTGGTTTTCGGCTGGCTGACCTGCCGCGGCGGCTTGCGCGGTCTCATGTCGGGACCGGTGCTGCTCGTCGTTCTGCTCTGGGGTGGGGCGGCGGCACTGGTCTGGCTACGCGCCTTGAACAACCAGCCGGCCTTCTGGGTCGAAACCGGCCTGCTCTATGTCGCGGTCTATGCCGCCGGCTGCCTGGTCGGCTGCCTGTTGAAGGGCAGCGAGGTGGTGCCCGAGGCGGCGTTGGCCTTGCCGGCGCCGCGCCTGGCGCTGCCGCAGCCGGCTCCTGGTCTCCCGGCGCCAGCCGCAGCCGCAGCCGCGCGCTCCGCGTCAGCCGAGCCGGCGCCGATGCCGAAGCTCGAGGGCGAGGATGCGATCGCCGGACGCCGGCCGGCGGGCTATGTCGCGGCGCGCGGCGGCGTTGCCGACGATCTCAAGCTGATCAAGGGCGTCGGCCCGCAGAACGAGGAGCGCCTGCACGCGCTCGGCATCTGGCATTTCAGCCAGATCGCGGCCTGGACACCGGAGAATGTCGACTGGGTCGGCGGCTACCTCGCCTTCCCCGGCCGGATAGAGCGCGAGGAATGGGTCGCGCAGGCTGCGGCGCTGGCCGGAAATGCGGCGCCGGCCGATCAGGCGGCGCCTGTGACCATGTCCGGTGCGGCTCTCGAAGGCACGCGGCCGGGCAATCTGCTCGCGTCGGCCCGCGACGGCAGGCCGGACGATCTCTCCCTGATCGACGGCGTCGGCAGCACCATCGCCGAAAAGCTGAACGGGCTCGGTATCTGGCATTTCGACCAACTCGCTTCGCTCGGGGCGGAAGAGCTGCGCTACATTGCGCACCACACCGGTTTCCCGGGGCGCGACATCGCCGAGCAATGGCGGGCCGAGGCGCGCATCCTGGCCGCCGGTGGCGAGACGGCGCATTCGCGCGCAGAGAAGGAGCGACGCGGCAGGGGGTGAGGAACCGTCCGATTGCCGGCGAGCCTGATATTGGCGTGCCGTCAGGCGGCGTGTTTCTCCGCGCGGCCGACCAGCCTGCCGATCCGTTTCGTCATGTCGCGGCTGCCGAGCAACGGCGCGTGGCCCTGTCCCGGGGCGGTGAAGATTTCGCATTGCGGATGGCGCTCGGCCATCTCCGTCAAGGTCTGGTCGGCCAGAAGGTCGGAGTTCTCCCCGCGGATACCGAGCACGGGGACGTGGTTCAGCGCGGTGAAATAGGGCCAGAGCACAGGCAGCGGCGCTTCGAGATCGAGCTCCTCGAGCGTCTTGAGCAGCCTTGGATCGTAATCGGGGACGAGCGCGCCACTGCGCTCCGTCCAGGTGCGGCGGGCCATGATCTCCCATTCCCGGTCACCGAAGAGGGGGAACTGCTGGTCGGACAGCCGTTTCAGGATTTCGGCACCCTCGGCGAAACTGCGCGGCGTCGGCAGCTTGCCGACATAGCCGCGGATGCGCAGCAGGCCGCGCGCATCGATCACCGGTCCGACATCGTTGAGCACGACGCCCTTGATCACGCTCGGCCGCGCCACCGCCAGGGCCATGGTCAGGAGCCCGCCGCGCGAGGTCCCGACGAAGGCCGCCTCCTCGATGCCGGTAGCTGCGAGAACCTGCATGAGATCGTCGAGCTCGACGCGGATGTCGTAATTGCGCCAGTCGCGGTCGTATTCCGAGCGGCCGCGTCCACGATAATCGAGCGCGAGGACGCGCCGGGGCTCGGCCGCATCGCTGCTCAGCGCCAGCGCCAGCTCGTGGAAGTCGGCCGCCGTGCGCGCGAGGCCGGGCAGGCAGATGACGGGCAGGGCACGCGCCGCGAGCGGGCCGTATTCACGCACATGCAGTTTCAGCCCGTCGCGGGCGCTGAAATAGAGCGAGCGGAATCCGCTATCGGCGTCCATGCGCGATCCTCTGGCGTGGTCGACAAGGCTTGTCGCATGCCGGCTCCGCTGCGGCAAAGCCCGTTCTCGCCTCTTTCGGGCGGGATGACCTACGCCTCACTCGCGCTTTCCTCCGCGCTTCAGATCCTGGTCGATCATGTAGGCGGTGCGCTGGTTCAGGCGCTGGCGATAGACCTGCAGGTTCTCCATGACGCGCTGGACATAGTTGCGCGTCTCGGTGAACGGGATGCGCTCGACCCAGTCGACGGCATCGACCTCGGGCAGGCGCGGGTCGCCATAGGCGGTGATCCATTTCTTCACATTGCCCGAGCCGGCATTGTAGGCGGCGAAGGTCAGGATGTAGGACCCCCGCCAGTCGCCGAGCAGGTCGTTGAGATGGGCGGCGCCCATCTTCGCCGAATAGAGCGGGTCCTTGGTCAGCCGTTCGAGCTCGAAGGGCAGCTGTGCCCGCCTTGCCGTTTCGCGCGCGGTCGCCGGCATCATCTGCATCAGCCCGAGCGCGCCGGCATGCGAGACCGCCGCCGGGTCGAAGGCGCTTTCCTGCCGGGCGATGGCATGGACGATGGCGCGCTCCATCGGGTCCCCCAGGGTTGGGAACTCTGGCACGCCGAAAGTCGGGAATGCCGCCTCGTCCAGCGGGAAGCCGCGCTGCAGCGCGATCTTGCCGATGGTGAGGAGGGTCTTGGGGTCGCCGCGCTGGCGGGCGAGGTCGGCGATGGCCTCGAGAGCGGCGGTGTCGTGCAGGCGCTGCGACAGGTCGATCAGCAACTGGCCGGCAAGGTCGGGCGCCTCGATCTCGTAGAGCAGCTTGGCGGCCTTGAAGCCGGGCAGGTGCGCGAGCGGCGCCGCGACGGTACGCCTGACCGGCAGCTCGGTGAGACCGAGCCGGGCACGGGCAAGCTGGCCGTAATAGGCGACAGGGTGCTCGGCGGCCCGGGCATAGAAGGCCTTCGCTTCCTCGGCCTTGCCGAGAACGTCGGCAGCCCGGCCCTGCCAATAGGTGGCGCGCGCAACCGAGATCGGCGTCTCGGCAATCTTGGCGGCTTCGGCGAAGTGTTTCGCTGCCCGTTCCGCATCCTTCTCGAAGCGCAGCGCGATCCAGCCGGCATGCCATTCGGCGTCGATGCGTTCGGCCGCATCCTCGGCGCCATGGCCGGAAACCACGGCATAGGCAGCCTTGGCGTCGCCATCGTCGAGCAGCCTGCGGGCGATCAGCCGGCGCTCGGTCCACCAGCCATCGCCGTCGCCGAGCAGGGCCGGGTCGCGCGGGACCTCGGCAATGGCCTTTGCGGCATCGGCAGCCTTGCCGCTGCGGCGCGCCTGTTGCGCCTGCAGGAAAGCGAAGGAGATGTCCTTCTTCATGGCCGCCGGCACGGCGTCGATCTGCTTCTGCGCGATCGGGCCCTTGGCCTTGGCCGAGGCGAGGCGGACCTTCGCCAGCGCGACATAGTCCTGCGAGACGCGCGCGGCATTGCGCAGCGCCTCCTCGCTTTTCCCGGCGAAGAGGTAACGCTCGGTGCGCAGACGATGATCGGGGGTGCTGAGCTTGTCGCCGAAATTGTCGAGCACGATCTTTTCGAGCCCGACGCCGAGATGGTCGTTGAGCCAGGTCCGACGCGCCAGTGCCAGCGCTTCCTGCTGCTTGCCTTCGGCGGCAAGGGCCCGCGCGAGCGCGACGCGGCCGGCCGGGCTGATCGGCTCGCCGCCATGGAAGAAGGCACGGACGGTCTCCGGGCTGCGGCGGTCGTTGATCAGCGCCGCCTCGGCGCGCCGGCGGAACGGCGTGGTGCCGGGATAGTTCGGGAACTCGTCGAGGAAGGCGTCGATGCGCTCGAAGCTCACCACATTGGTCAGGCTGCGCAGCGCCACCCATTCCAGCATGCCGCGCACCGCCTTGTCGTCGACGCCGCGGGCGACGGCGTCGCCTTCTTCCAGCTTGCCGGTCCGATAGGCCAGGACCGCCTTCTTCAGCGGCTCGAGGTCGATCCGCTCTTCCGGCCGGGCGATCTCGGCCGGCGGCACGGGCGATGCGGGCGGCTCGACCTGCGGCGCGAGCGAAGCGGTGACGCCGACATCGACGCTGGTGTTTCCGGTATCTGCTGCAGGCGTGTTGACGCTCGCCAGCCGCTCTTCCTGAAAGGGATGCGAGCCGTCGGGGCCTGCCGAGCACGGGCCGGTTGCCACCAATATGAGCGTCAGGCCAGCTCCAAAGAACCGTCGGCCCGGCGATAGCGCCATCGAGGGATCCCCCCTAGCGCACTTTCTCTCGGTCGGTCGAAAGCGGCCGAACGGGAGAAGGCGCGCAGCGTTACGAACTGGAGCACGTTCTCATCGCAAAAGAGCTGCCGACTTTTGCGGAACCTGCTCCGGCAAACAGAATCGTAGCAGTGGCCTATGCTCCGAGACGGAGCTTTATGAAGTCCTAACCATGCCGCCACGATAATTGATGGGTTGCCGGCTTTGCGGACTGCGACTGAAAGGCTATGTCTGTCGCCCGTTTTCCGCGCAACTATGTCGTTTTCAGGACCGCCCATGACCAAGCATGTGCCCTTCACCGGTTCGCTCACCGCGCTGGTGACGCCGTTCAAGGACGGCAAGATCGACGAAGCGACCCTGCGCGCGCTGGTCGACTGGCAGATCGAGAGCGGCAGCCATGGGCTCGTGCCGGTCGGCACCACCGGCGAAAGCCCGACGCTGAGCCATGACGAGCATGGTGAGATCACCGAGATCGTCATCGACCAGGCGAAGGGCAGGGTGCCGGTGATCGCCGGCGCCGGCTCGAACAACACCACCGAGGCGATCGCCCTGGCCAAGCACGCCGAGAAGGCCGGCGCCCAGGGGCTGCTCGTGGTCACGCCCTACTACAACAAGCCGACCCAGGAGGGCATGTATCAGCACTTCAAGGCGGTGAACGATGCCGTAGGCATCCCGATCATCATCTACAACATCCCGCCGCGCTCCGTCGTCGACATGTCGGTCGAGACGATGAAGCGGCTCTACGAGCTGAAGAACATCGCCGGGGTGAAGGACGCCACCGCCAATCTCGCGCGAGTCTCGCAGCAGCGTCATGCGCTCGGCCCGGACTTCATCCAGCTCTCGGGCGAGGACATGACGGCGCTGGCCTATATGGCAGCCGGTGGCCATGGCTGCATTTCGGTCGTCGCCAATGTCGCCCCCAAGCTCTGTGCCGAACTGATGGTCTGCGCGCTCAAGGGCGATTATGCCGGCGCGCTGAAGCTGCAGGACCGGCTGGTTCCGCTGCATGACGCCGTGTTCAAGGAGCCGGGCCTCGCCGGCGCCAAGCACGGGCTGAAGCTGCTCGGCCGCATTTCCGAGGAGGTTCGCCTGCCCCTGCTGCCGGTGACACCGGCGACCGGCGAGGTCATTCGCGGCGCCATGGTTCACGCCGGCCTGCTCAATGCTTAAGTGAGGCGTTCGGCGGTCGCTATCCGCGGCCGCCGAAGCCGGAGTTTTCTGAATGAGCAAGCCCGATCCCGAGCGCTACAAGCTCGCGGCCGATAATCGCAAGGCCCGCTACAACTACGCGATCACCGAGACGCTGGAAGCCGGGATCGCCCTGCAGGGCACCGAGATCAAGTCCCTGCGCGGCGGCAAGGCGACGATCGGCGAGAGCTATGCCGGCCCGATGGGCGACGAGCTCTTCCTGTTCAACGCCCATATCCCGGAATATCTGGAAGCCAATCGCTTCAACCATGATGTGCGCCGGCCGAGGAAGCTGCTGCTTCACCGGCGCCAGATCGACAAGCTGATGGGCGCGATCCAGCGCGAAGGCTACACGATCATCCCGCTCAAGGTCTATTTCAACGACAAGGGCCGGGCGAAGGTCGAGCTCGGCCTCGGCAAGGGCAAGAAGCTCCACGACAAGCGCGAGACCGAGAAGACCCGGGACTGGAACCGCGACAAGGCGCGGATCATGAAGACCGGGGGCTAGTGTCGCCCCGGGTGCGGTTTGTCTAACGATCGCGTCGTGCCGGACGAGCGCCGCAAACCATCCTGGAACGCAGGACCCTGTGACGGCTTCCGGCGCCCAGTTTCGCCGCGGCCGGAATGACAAAGGGGGGCGCCTGCTCCGCGTCGGACTTCAAAGACGATTGTAGCCTCAGGTGTCGGTAGGCTCGTCGCTCTGGCGGATGCCGTAGCGCCGCTCCAACCCGGGATGGGCGGGCGTACCATGCCCGCTCGGGGCGCGGGCGCTGCGCTCGGCCGGGTCGCGTCCGACCTTCTGCATCAGGTTGCCGAGCTCGACGAACTCGTCGCATTGCCGGCGCAGATCGTCGGCGACCATGGGCGGGTTGGTATTGATGGTCGAGACCACTGAAACCTTGACGCCCTTGCGCTGCACCGCCTCGACCAGCGGCCGGAAATCGCCGTCGCCGGAAAACAGGTAGATCTGGTCGAGATGCGGCGCGAGTTCGAGCATCTCGATCGCCAGCTCGATGTCCATATTGCCCTTGACGCGCCGGCGTCCGGTCGCGTCGGTGAATTCCTTCGCCGCCTTCGTGATGACCCGGTAGCCGTTATAGTCGAGCCAGTCGACCAGCGGCCGGATCGAGGTGTACTCCTCACTCTCGACCAGGGTGGTGAAGTAGAAGGCCCGGATCAGATTGCCGCGGCCCTGGAATTCCTTGAGCAGCCGGCGGTAATCCATGTCGAAGCCGAGCTGCTTCGAGGTCGCATAGAGATTTGCGCCGTCAATGAAGAGCGCGATGCGCGGCTCGGCTGCCATGGCAATATCTCCTGCTGAAATTCACTCGATTATAAAGAATCTGAAACAAAGGCGTTGTAACAATGTCGAATGCCGGTCGAAATTCCGGCATCGGTCGTACGCACTGAGGCGTTGCGCGCTGTTTTCTGGCGCGGTGAGGGCAGGGGCGGGCCGGCTCAGCCCTTCGGGAATTCCAGTCCCATTTCGCGATAGCGCTCCGGATCGTCGCTCCAGTTCTCGCGAACCTTGACGAACAGGAAGAGGTGGACCTTCGCCTCGGCCGCCTCGGAGATTTCGATGCGGGCCTTCTGGCCGATCGCCTTGATGGTCTGCCCGCCTTCGCCGAGCACGATCTTGCGCTGGCTTTCGCGCTCGACATAGATCGTCTGCTCGATCCGGACCGAACCGTCCGGACGCTGCTGCCAGCTCTCCGTTTCGACGGTCGAGCGGTAGGGCAATTCGTCGTGCAGGCGCTCGAAAATCTTCTCGCGCGTGATCTCGGCGGCGAGGAAGCGCAGCGGCGCATCCGAGATCTGGTCTTCCGGGTAGAGCCACGGTCCGGGCTTCAGCCGCGTCTCGAGCCAGGTCAGGATGTCCTTGACGCCGTAGCCGGTCAGCGCGGCGATCATGAAGGTCGTCTCGAACGATCCGAGCTCGTTGACCTTAGCGGTGATGGCGAGCAGCTTCTCCTTCGGGATCGTGTCGATCTTGTTGAGGATCAGGAATTTCGGCTGCTTCAGCTCGGCGAGCTTCTCCAGCAGGCGCGTATTCTCCTCATGGTCGAAGCGCTCGACGTCGATCAGCACGCCGATCAGGTCGGCATCGCCGGCACCGCCCCAGGCGCTGGTGACCATGGCGCGGTCGAGCCGGCGCTTCGGTGCGAAGATGCCGGGCGTGTCGACGAAGATGATCTGGGTCGGTCCGGAGAGCGCGATGCCGCGCACCTGCGTCCTCGTCGTCTGGACCTTGCGCGAGACGATCGAGACCTTGGCGCCGACGAGCTGATTGAGCAGCGTCGACTTGCCGGCATTGGGGGCGCCGATCAGCGCGACGAAGCCGCAACGGGTCGGCAGTTGAGGCTCAGCCATGCTCGCCCTCCGCATTTTCGTTCCACAGGCCCTGCCGGCGCAGGAGAGTTTCGGCGGCCGCCTGCTCGGCGAGGCGCTTTGAGCGCCCCTCGGCTTCCGCTTCCGAGAGCGTGCCGATCCGTACCACGATCCGGAATACCGGGGCGTGGTCAGGCCCAGAGCGGCCGAGTTCCGCATAGGTCGGGGTCGGGTGGCCCTGACCCTGAGCCCATTCTTGCAGTGCCGTCTTGGCGTCGCGCAGCGGCGTGACGGGCTTCAGCAGGCGCTGGCCGAAGCCGGCCTCGACCAGCTTGCGGGCGGCGGCATAGCCACCATCGATGAAGACGGCGCCGATGACGGCCTCGCAGGCATCGGCCAGGATCGCCTTGTTCTTTCGCGCCCCGGCCAGGATCTCGCCTTCGCCGAGGCGCAGATGCGGGCCGAGCTCCCAGGCGGCGGCGACCTCGGCGCAGGTTTCCTTGCGCACGAGATCGGCGAGGCGGCGCGACATGTCGCCCTCGACCGCCTGCGGGAAGGTGGTGAACAGCATGTCGGCGATGGAGAGGCCGAGTACGCGGTCGCCGAGGAACTCCAGGCGCTGATAGCTCGCGAGCCGACGCTGGTCGGCGCTCATATGGGTCAGCGCCGTCTCCAGCAGGGAGCGTTCGGCGAAGCGGTGGCCGAGCTTTGCCTCGAGCCGCGAGAGCTCCGGCAGCTTGCGGCCGGTTTCACTGGTTTTCGTCACTTGATCGTCGTGAACATGCGGTTCCAGCGCACGGTCCAGGGCCATTCCCAGATCCGCCAGGCAGAGGCGCCCTCGTCGATCGAGAAGAAGATGATCTCGGCGCGGCCGACGAAGTTCTCGAAGGGCACGTAGCCAACGCTGCGGTCGCGCGAATCCAGCGAGTTGTCGCGATTGTCGCCCATCATGAAGAAATGGCCGGCCGGCACGGTGAACACCGGGGTGTTGTCGAAGGTGCCGGTGTCGCCCTCGCGCTCGATGATGTTGTGGCTGACGCCGTTGGGCAGCGTCTCGCGATACTGGATCGCCGGCGCCGTGCGGCCCCAGGGATCGGTGGTGGTGAAATCGGCGATGCGCTCGCGCTTCACTGCCTGGTTGTTGATGTGCAGCACGCCGTCGATCATCTGGATCCGGTCGCCCGGCAGGCCGATCACGCGCTTGATGTAGTCGGTCGAATTGTCGCTCGGCAGCTTGAACACGGCGATGTCGCCGCGCTTCGGCTCGGCGGCCCAGACGCGGCCGTTGAACAGCGGCGGGCTGAACGGCACCGAGTGCTTGGAATAGCCATAGGTGTACTTCGAGACGAAGAGGTAATCGCCGATCAGCAGCGTCGGGATCAGCGAGCCTGAAGGGATGTTGAAGGGCTGGAACAGCAAGGTACGGATCACCAGCGCGATCAGCAGCGCCTGGACGACCACCTTCACGGTCTCCAGGAACCCGCCTTCGTCCTTGGCCTTGCTCTTGATTTCGGCGTCGTTGGCCACAAGGGGCTCCCGCTGGCTACCTGTTCGAATGCGCGGTCTAGCCGAATGTCGGGCAAGGGACAACGCGCATCGCGTCACGGCCTCGTGCGTGGCGGAACCTCCGGACGGCGCATGGCCGGCCTGCCCAGTGCGCGGGCGAAGTACAGCGATGCGCGTTGACGAAAGTGCGGCACAAGAACAGTCTCGCCTGAGACTGGCGCTTTTGGGGGAATCAACATGAGTGCAAAGAAATACGCCGCCGAAGTCATCGGCACCTTCTGGCTGACCTTTGCCGGCTGCGGCAGCGCGGTCATCGCTGCCGGGTTCCCGCAAGTCGGCATCGGCCTGCTCGGCGTCGCGCTCGCCTTCGGTCTCACCGTCGTGACGATGGCCTATGCGGTCGGCCATATCTCCGGCGGGCACTTCAACCCGGCCGTGACCATCGGTCTGGCGGCTGGTGGGCGTTTCCCGGCGAGCCAGGTCCCTGGCTACATCGTATCGCAGGTCATCGGCGGCATCGCGGCGGCGGCGGTGCTCTATTTCATCGCCAGCGGCGCTCCCGGCTTCGACGTCGCCAAGGGTTTCGCCTCCAATGGCTACGGCGAGCATTCGCCGGGCAAGTACGGGCTCGGCGCGGCCTTCGTCATGGAATTCGTCATGACCGCCGTCTTCCTCTTCGTGATCTTCGGCGCGACCAGCAAGCAGGCGCCGGTCGGCTTCGCGCCTCTGGCCATCGGCCTGGCGCTGGTGCTGATCCATCTCGTCAGCATTCCCGTCACCAACACCTCGGTGAATCCGGCGCGCTCGACCGGCCCGGCGCTGTTCGTCGGCGGCTGGGCGATCTCGCAGCTCTGGCTGTTCTGGCTGGCGCCGATCCTCGGCGGCATCTGCGGCGGCGTGCTCTATCGCTGGATCAACGACGAGGCCTGAAAAGGCATGGTCCCGACGCTTCGGCGCCGGGCTTGTCGAAGAATTGACCGGCTGCCCCCGCGGGCGGCCGGTTTTTTTGTTAGGCGAGGATCGGGCGCGCCTCGATCACCACGAAGGCCTGCGCCAGCGGCGGATCGTCCGTCAGCGAGACATGGACGATCGCTTCGTGCCCTGGCGGCGTCATCTCGGCGAGCCGCGCCGCTGCGCCGCCGGTCAGCTTCATGGTCGGCCGGCCTCCCGGCAGGTTGACCACCTCCATGTCACGCCAGAACACGCCGTGGCTGATGCCGGTCCCGAGTGCCTTGGAGCAGGCTTCCTTGGCAGCGAAGCGGCGGGCATAGGAGGCCGCGCGGGTCGCCCTTCGGTCCGATTTCGCCTGCTCGCCTTCCGTGAAGACGCGCTGCGTGAAGCGCGTCCCGAACCGCTGCAGCGAGTTCTCGATGCGGCGGATGTCGCAGAGGTCGGAGCCGATGCCGAGGATCATACGCCCGCTTTATCCGGCGGCGCGGCCCTCGTCCATCGCCTGGCGCATCAGGGCGATGGTCGTCTCAAGGCCGACGAAGATCGCCTCGCCGACCAGGAAATGGCCGATATTGAACTCGACGAAGGCGGGAACGGCGGCGAGCTTGCGCGCCGTGTCGTATTCGAGGCCGTGGCCGGCATGGACTTCCAGCCCGAGCGAGGCGGCGAAGGCTGCGCCCTTGGCGAGGCGCTGGAATTCGGCTTCGGCCTTGTCGGTATGCCCGTCGGCGACGGCATGGCACCAGGTGCCGGTGTGGAGCTCGACCACCGGCGCGCCGAGCTCGGCCGCCATCGCGATCGGCGCCTCGTCCGGCTCGATGAACAGCGAGACACGGCAGCCGGCCGCTTTCAGACGGGCGATCGCAGGCGCCAGAGCTGCGGCGTGGCCGACGACGTCGAGTCCGCCTTCGGTCGTCCGTTCCTCGCGCTTCTCCGGCACCAGGCAGGCGGCGTGCGGCTTCAGCTTCTCGGCGAGGCCGATCATCTCCTCCGTCGCGGCCATCTCGAAGTTGAGCGGCTTCGAAAGCTCTCTCGCCAGCCGTTCCATGTCGGCATCGCGAATGTGGCGCCTGTCCTCGCGCAGATGCGCGGTGATGCCGTCGGCGCCGGCGGCGATGGCGAGGTGGGCGGCGCGGACCGGATCGGGCAGGGCGCCGCCGCGTGCATTGCGCACGGTGGCGACGTGGTCGACATTGATCCCAAGGCGCAGGCGGTTCTTCGGCATCGTCACGGTCCCCAGCTCCACGCTAGCCTGTACGCCCTGGCCGGCGCCGGCTCAAGGCAACGGAATTGATCGGCATCTTCAGCGTTGTTGATCGGTTGCGGTGCGTGTGAGTATTCGCGCTGGGTCGGCCCTTGCGCGAGCGAGCTGTTGTTAAGACCTGCGCGCTATTCTGGAGCGATGCAGTACTCCATCTCGGACCGAAAGCTCTTCGAAGCGGACGTTTCGCCGGATCGGCGCGACGCCAGTCAACCGCCCGATCGTTCGCTCGGCCGGGTGGTGTCGTGCTCCGGCGCGCGTGCCACCATCGTCGCGAGCGTCACCGGGCCGGCGTTGGGGCCCAACAATATCTGGGCAGTCGGTCGACTGATCTCGATCAACCTGGGGGAAAGCCGGGTCGTCGGCCTCGTCTACCAGATGCGGGTCATGAGCTCGGGTTGGGACGAGAGCGGAGCGAATGCGATCGGCATCGACGTCGAGCTGCTCGGCGAGGTGGTCGACCTGCCGGATGGTCGCTGCCGTTTCCAGAGCGGCATCACGACCTATCCGCCGCTCGGCTCCTTGGCGCACCGCATCCGCTCGCGCGACCTCGCTGCCGTCCACGATCTCGGCGAGTGCGAAGGCGCCGAGATCGGCACGCTGTCGCAGGATGGCGCGATCCCGGCGACGGTCAGCATAGAGCGCCTGCTCTCGCGCCATTTCGCCGTGCTCGGCACCACCGGCGTCGGCAAGTCGAGCGCGGTCGCGCTCCTCCTTCGCAACGCGGTGGAAGCCAAGCCCAATCTGCGGGTGCTGATCCTCGATCCGCACAACGAATACGCCCATGCTTTCCCTGAGAATTCGGTCCGCATCGACGCCCAGACGCTCGACCTGCCGTTCTGGACCTTCCGTTTCGACGAGTTCGCCGACATCGTCTTCCGCGGCCGGCCATTGGTCGAGGACGAGGCCGAGATCCTGCGCGAGGTGATCGCCGTCGCGCGCAGCCGTTACCGGAGCGGCGCAGCCCACGACATGGTGCGCGATCTCGGCAGCAGCGTGCTGAAGCGGCCGCTCGACCTTGGCGCGCGCCGTCCGGCGGAAATGGGTGGGGCGGCCGGTTTGGCCGTGCCCTATCGGATCGCCGATCTCTTCGCCGCGATCGACGAGCTGATCGGCCTGCACGAGCAACGCTACGCGCGCGCCACTTTGCGGTCGCTGCGCGTGCGCCTGGAGACGCTGCACGCCGATCCGCGTTACGGCTTCCTCTTCGCCCATGCCAACAGCATCGAGACGATCGCGCCGGTGATCGGCCAGATCTTCCGCGTGCCGCATCAGGGCCGGCGGGTCACGGTCTTCCAGCTTGCCGGCCTGCCTTCCGAAGTGGTGAACGCGGTGGCCTCGAGCCTGGCGCGGCTCGCCTTCGACCTCGCAATGTCGAGCCGGGGCGGATACGAGATCCTGCTGCTCTGCGAGGAGGCGCATCGCTACGTTCCGCAGAATCAGGCGCTCGGCTTCGCTCCCACCCGTCAGGCCATTGCCCGCATCGCGAGGGAGGGCCGCAAATACGGCGCCTATCTCGGCATCGTCACGCAGCGCCCGGGCGAGCTCGACCCGACGATCCTGTCGCAGTGCTCGACCGTTTTCGCCATGCGCCTCGCCAACGAGGCCGACCAGCAGATCATCCGCGCGGCGATCGCCGACGCCTCGGCGAGCACGATCGCCTTCCTGCCCTCGATCGGCAATCGCGAGGCCATCGCCTTCGGCGAGGCGGTGGCGACGACGATGCGCATGCGCTTCCTCGACCAGCGGCCGGAAGAGCTTCCGGCAATGCTCGGTCACGAGCCCGGCGCGGCACGCCGGCCGGAGCCCGGCCTGGAGGAGCTCGTCGCCCGCATGCGTGGGCTGTAGGCCGCCTCGGTGGGGATCTGCGAAAATCTTGCATCTGCGCGGCGCAAGCTGTAAGAGCGCCCTTCATCGTTTCCATCGCATCGACGACATCTGGAAGGAGCCCGCGGGATGGCTCGCGTTACCGTTGAGGATTGCATCGACAAGGTCGAGAACCGCTTCGAGCTCGTCCTGCTCGCAAGCCATCGCGCCCGCATGATCGCATCCGGCTCCTCGATCCTGGTGCCGCGCGACAACGACAAGAACCCGGTCGTTGCCCTGCGCGAGATCGCCGAAGAGAAGCTGACCCCCGAGGATCTCAAGGAAGACCTCATCCACTCGCTGCAGAAGCATGTAGAGGTCGACGAGCCCGAGGCTGATCCGGTGCCGCTGCTGACCTCGCAGTCGCATGTCGCCACCCCCGATTCGGAAGTCCAGTTCGACCGGATGAGCGAAGAGGACCTGCTGCGCGGCCTCGACGGCCTCGTGCCGCCGACCGAGAGCGCCGACGACGAGGACTGAGCGCACCGCTCCGGCCCGCTGCCGGGGCGTCATGTGGAAAATCGTTGACGATGATCGCTAAAGCCCGGCGCTGCCGGGCTTTTTCATGCCCGCTGCGCAAGCAGGCGCCTTGCCGGCAGGCGCGCCCTTGCCGATATTGAACGGATCCAGGGAAGATGATCGGCGGAGCAGGGCCCGCATGGGCATGATGCGGCAATACGAGCTTGTCGACAGGGTCAAGCGCTACAATCCGAACACGGACGAGGACCTGCTCAACCGCGCCTATGTCTACGCCATGCGCGCGCATGGCACGCAGAAGCGCGCCTCGGGCGATCCGTTCTTCGCGCATCCGCTCGAAGTCGCGGCGCTGCTCACCGATCTCAAGCTCGATGACGCCACCATCGTCGCGGCGGTCCTGCACGACACCGTCGAGGACACCGAGGCGACGCTGGAGGAGATCGAGAACCTTTTCGGGCCCGATATCCGACGCCTCGTCGATGGCCTGACCAAGATCAAGAAGCTCGACCTCGTCTCCAAGAAGGCGGCGCAGGGCGAGAACTTCCGCAAGCTGCTGCTCGCCATCGTCGACGATATCCGCGTCTTGCTGGTCAAGCTCGCCGATCGGCTGCACAACATGCGGACCCTGCACTACATGGCGCCCGAGAAGCGCCTGCGCATCGCCGAGGAGACGGTCGAAATCTATGCGCCGCTCGCCGGCCGCATGGGCATGCAGGAGCTGCGCGAGGAACTCGAGGAGCTCGCCTTCCGCCACATCAAGCCGGAAGCGCACGAGACCATCACCAAGCGGCTGGAGGAGGTGACCCAGCGCGAGGGGCGCGTCATCAGCGAGATCGAGAACGATCTCAAGGGCAAGCTCGCCGAGCGCGGCATCGAGGCCCAGGTCTATGGCCGGCGCAAGCGGCCTTACTCGATCTGGAAGAAGATGGAGCGCAAATCCGTCTCGTTCGAGCAGCTTTCCGACATTTTCGGCTTCCGCGTCATCGTCGACAAGCCGGAGGATTGCTACCGCGTGCTCGGCATCGTCCACATGACCTGGCCGATGGTTCCCGGGCGCTACAAGGACTACATCTCGACGCCAAAACAGAACGATTACCGCTCGCTTCACACCACCGTCGTCGGGCCAGGCCGCCAGCGCGTCGAGCTGCAAATCCGCACCGACAAGATGGACCGCGTCGCCGAATACGGCATCGCCGCCCATGCCCGTTACAAGGACGGACGCACCGCCGGGGCGATCGGCGAGGCGGATGAGAGCCGCGCCTATCAATGGCTGCGCCGCACCGTCGACCTGCTGGCCGAGGGCGACAACCCCGAAGAGTTCCTCGAGCACACCAAGCTCGAGCTCTTCCATGATCAGGTCTTCTGCTTCACGCCCAAGGGCCGGCTGATCGCGCTGCCGCGTGGCGCGACCCCGATCGACTTCGCCTATGCCGTCCACACCGATGTCGGCAACACTGCCGTCGGCGCCAGGATCAACGGCCGGATCGCGCCGCTGCTGACCGAACTGCAGAACGGCGACGAGGTCGAGATCACCCGCGCCGAGGGGCAGGCGCCGCCCGCGGCTTGGGAATCCCTTGCGGTGACCGGCAAGGCCCGCGCCGCGATCCGCCGTGCCACCCGCGCCGCCGTGCGCCGGCAATATGCCGGGCTCGGCCGCCAGATCCTCGAGCGTGCCTTCCAGCGCGCCGAGCGGCCCTTCTCCGACGAGAAGCTCAAGGCGGCGCTGAAGCGCCTGGCACGCACCGCCGTCGATGACGTCTTTGCCGCCGTGGGGCGTGGCGAGATGTTCTCCGGCGATGTGGTGAGGGCGGTCTATCCCGATCTGGAGCCCGAGAAGCGGCAGGCGCTCGACGCCAAGTCCAAGGCTTCGCCCGTGGGCAAGGGCTGGTTCGAATTGCGTCAGGGCGGCGAGAACCTCAAGTTCAAGCTGCCGGAGGAGACCCCTGGCGCCGATGCGATCCCGATCCGCGGCCTCGGCGGCGACCTGCCGGTGCGCTTCGCGCCGGGCGGCGGCGCCGTGCCGGGCGACCGCATCGTCGGCATCCTGACGCCCGGCGAGGCGGTGACGATCTATCCGATCCAGTCGCCCTCGCTCGCCGCCTTCGACAACGAGCCGGAACGCTGGCTCGACGTGCGCTGGGATCTCGACGACAGCCGCCCGCAGCGCTTCCCCGCCCGGATCATGCTGAACTCGATCAACGAGCCCGGCTCGCTCGCCCAGATCACCACGACGATCGCCGAACATGACGGCAATATCGATGCGGTGCAGATGGTGCGTCCGACGCCGGACTTCACCGACGTCACCATCGACCTGACGGTCTGGGACCTGAAGCACCTCAGCGCGATCATCAGCGAATTGCGCGAAAAGCGCGTGATCAGCCGGGTCGAGCGGGTGGTGGCTTAGGCGCTTCCGTCATGGTCGGACTTGTCCCGACCATCGACGTCTTCCCTTGGGCAGCGCGATGTTCAAGACGTGGATGCTCGCCATAAGGGCGAGCATGACGGTTCGAGATACGGCCGTGCTCACCCCGCCCGGAACGCCGCGGCGAGCTCCCTGACGAAGGCGTTGGCGCGCGGTGTCGAGACCTGGCTGCGCAGCACGACGTCGGAGGCGCCAAGCGCCGGCAGGCCCCGATCCGGTCCGATATCGACCGCCCCGCGCGGCGCGATGCGCACGGCGAGCGGCGCGACGCCGAGCCCGCCGCCGACCGCCGCCAGGACTGCCGCCATGCCGCCGCCGATGAAGGCCTCGCGCCAGGCGATGCCGGCGCGTTCAAGCGTCGCGACGGCATGCAGCCGCAGTCGGCATTCCGCTGCGAGATTGACCAGCGGCAGCGGCCCGTCCGGCCGCGACAGGGATGGCATCGCGAACCAGCCGAAGACATCGCGGCGCAGCACTTCGCCGCTCCGACCCGGCCCGAGGCGTCTGACGATCGCGACATCGAGCTCGCCGCGCTCATAGGCATCGTCGAGCGCCGCGGATGCCTCGATCCGCAGCCCGATGACGAGGCCGGGATCGTGTCGTGCCAGTCTCGCGAGCAGGGCAGGAGCGTCGGGACCCACCGCCTGCTCGCTGATGCCGATCGCGATCCTCTCCGCCGGCTGGGCGAAGGCGGCGAGCGCCCGCTCATGTGCAGCCATCAAGTCGCGTGCCGCCGGCAGGAAGCGCTCACCCTCGGACGTCAGTCGGACGAGGCGCGGATGCCGCTGCAGCAAGGTCTGGCCGAGGTTCTGCTCAAGCCGCTTGATCCTTGTGCTGACAAGGGATTGCGCGGTGCCGAGCGCCTCGGCAGCCCGGGTGAAGCTGTTGAGCTCTGCCGTCCGCAGGAAGGCGGCGACTGCATCGAGGTCTAGCGATCCCATCATAGATATAAAATCCGTATCGCTGATATCATAAATGATACGGTTTTCAGATTTAATGGGCAAGCTTAGCTTGGCGGTATCGACGGTCACGTCGACCCAGCTATGGAGCCCCCCTATGCCTCTGATCCGCATCTCGATGCGCCGCGGCCATCCGGCCTCGCATCCCGCCGCCATCGTCGACGGTGTCTATCGCGCCCTGCGCGCCACCTTTGAGGTTCCCGAAAACGACCTGTTCGCCGTCGTCCATCAGCATGAGGCGGAAGAATTCGTCTTCGACGCCAATTACTTCGGCTTTCAGCGTTCGGACCGGCTGGTCATCATCCAGGTCGCCGTCGCCAATACCCGCGGCGTCACCCAGAAGAAGGCGCTCTATGCCGCGATCGCCGCAAATCTGCAGCGCGAGCCGGGGCTGAAGCCGGACGACATCTTCATCAACCTGGTCGAGGTCAAGCGCGAGGACTGGTCGTTCGGCGGCGGCATCGCGCAATACGTGGCGTGACACTTTTCCCGTAAGTCGTCCCGGACAAGCGGCGAAGCCGCGCCGATCCGGGATCCATGCCGGAGCGGTTCAGGAATGGATCCCGGGTCTTCGCTGCGCTTCGCCCGGGATGACGCGCGTCATTTGACCTGCACGATAGCGACACCCTAACTGCGCGTCATGGAATGGAGCGACGAGGGCACGATCATCGGCATCCGCAGGCACGGCGAGAGCGCCGTGATCCTGGAGGTGATGACGCGCTATCACGGCCGCCATCTCGGTCTCGTCCGCGGCGGTCGCTCGAGCCGGCAGCAGCCCGTGCTGCAGCCGGGGAACGCGGTTTCGCTGAGCTGGCGGGCGCGGCTCGACGAGCATCTCGGCGAATACAAGGTCGAGCTCCTGACCTCCCACGCAGCCCGCTTGATGGCGAAGCCGGTGGCGCTCTACGGGCTCGCCAGCATCGCCGCGCTGCTGCGGCTCCTGCCGGAACGAGACCCGCACCCCGCCTTGCATGAAGGGCTCGGCGTTCTCATCGAGCACCTCGACGAGATCGGTCTTGCACCGGCGCTGATCGTTCGTTTCGAGCTTGCCATGCTGGGAGAGCTCGGCTTCGGGCTCGAGCTCAACCGCTGTGCGGTGACCGGCGCACGCGAGGAGCTGAGCCATGTCTCGCCGAAATCCGGCAAGGCGGTGAGTCGCAAGGCTGCGGAGCCTTATCTCGACCGCCTGCTGGCCCTGCCGCGCTTCCTCAGCGAGGGGCAGGGCGCGAACCAGCCCCTCCCGGCCGAGATCGCGGCAGGCTTTGCGCTGACCGGCCATTTCCTGCGACGATACCTCTATGAGCCGCGCGGACTCGCCGAACCGCCCGAGCGGGCCCGGCTGCTGGAGCTGGCGACAAAAATCCACTGATTTTCGCAGCTTGTTCATCGGTAAACTTTGCAGTTGCCAGCGCGGGCCTGCATCTTCATGGGAAGTGATTCGCGGCCGGACGCGGCCGTAAAGTCGAGGTTGAGTGCACCATGGGTAAGCCTGTCGAGCCGCCGCCGGAGGAGGAATCCGAGCGCGTCGATCTGAAGACCGCGCTCGAGGAGCGCTATCTCGCCTATGCGCTCTCCACCATCATGCACCGCGCCTTGCCGGATGCGCGCGACGGGCTGAAGCCCGTCCACCGCCGCATCCTGCACGCCATGCGCCTGCTCCGACTCGACCCCGGCCAGGTCCATAAGAAATGCGCCCGCATCGTCGGCGACGTCATCGGTAAGTTCCACCCGCATGGCGACCAGTCGGTCTACGACGCGCTGGTGCGCCTCGCCCAGGATTTCGCCCAGCGCTACCCGCTCGTCGACGGACAGGGCAATTTCGGCAATATCGACGGCGATAACGCCGCCGCCTACCGCTATACCGAAGCGCGCATGACCGAGGTCGCGCGCCTCCTGCTCGACGGCATCGAGGAGGACGCGGTCGATTTCCGCGAGACCTATAATGGCGAGGATGAGGAGCCGGTCGTCCTGCCGGCCGCCTTCCCGAACCTCCTGGCCAATGGCTCGCAGGGCATCGCGGTCGGCATGGCGACCTCGATCCCGCCGCACAACGCCGCCGAGCTCTGCGACGCCGCGCTCTACCTGATCCAGCATCCGGAGACGACCTCCGAGCAGCTGATGACCTTCGTGCCGGGGCCGGATTTCCCGACGGGCGGCATCATCGTCGAGAGCCGGGCCTCGATGATCGAGACCTATACCACCGGCCGCGGCGCCTTCCGCACCCGCGCCCGCTGGGTCAAGGAGGATCTCGAACGCGGCGCCTGGCAGGTCGTTGTCACCGAGATTCCCTACATGGTCTCGAAGGGGCGCCTGATCGAGAAGATCGCCGAGCTCCTGAACGAGCGGAAGCTGCCGCTGGTTGCCGACCTCCGCGACGAGTCGGCCGAGGATATCCGCATCGTCATCGAGCCGCGCGCCCGCAATGTCGACGCCGCCCTGATGATGGAATCGCTCTTCCGGCTCTCCGAGCTGGAAGCGCGCATTCCGATGAACATGAACGTGCTGACCGGCGGGCTGGTGCCGCGCGTGCTCGGCCTCAACGAGGCTCTGCGCGCCTGGCTCGACCATCGCCGCGACGTGCTGCTGCGCCGCTCGCGCTTCCGCCTCGGCCAGATCGAGAAGCGGCTCGAGATCCTGCGCGGCCTGCTAATCGTCTATCTCGATCTCGACCGGGTGATCAAAATCATCCGCGAGGAGGACGAGCCGAAGATCGAGCTGATGCGCTTCTTCGAGCTCACCGAGATCCAGGCCAACGCCATCCTCGACACCAGGCTGCGCGCGCTGCGCAAGCTCGAGGAGATGCAGCTCAAGACCGAGCTCGACGAGCTCACTGCCGAGAAGGGCCAGATCGAGGGGCTGCTAGCCTCCGAGGCGACGCAGTGGAAGACCATCTCCTGGGACATCCGCGAGGTGAAGAAGCTGTTCGGGCCGGAGACGGAGATCGGCAAGCGCCGCACCAGCTTCGCCGACATGCCCGAGACCACCGAGGTCGACCTGACCCAGGCCATGGTCGAGCGCGAGCCGGTGACGGTGGTGATCTCGAAGAAGGGCTGGATCCGGGCGCTGAAGGGCCATGTCCAGGACCTGTCGAGCCTCTCCTTCAAGGGCGATGACGGCTTGCGCACGGCCTTCTTCACCGAGACGACGGCGAAGATCCTGGTGATGGCGACGAATGGCAAGGTCTTCACGCTGGAGGCCTCGAAGCTGCCCGGCGGGCGCGGCTTCGGCGATCCGATCCGCCTGATGATCGAGCTGGAGGAAAGCGCCGAGATCGTCGCCGCCTTCCCCTATCGGCCAGGGCTGAAGCTGCTGATGGCGACGACCGAGGGGCGCGGCTTCGTGGTCTCGAGCGACGACATCGTCGCCAACACCCGCAAGGGCAAGCAGGTGTTGAACGTCGACGCGCCGGTCGAGGCCATGCTCGCCGTGCCGGCCGAGGGTGACCATGTCGCGATCATCGGCCAGAACCGCAAGCTGCTCTGCTTCCCGATCTCGGAAGTCGCGGAGATGAGCCGCGGCAAGGGCGTCAAGCTGCAGCGCTACAAGGATGGCGGGCTTTCCGACGCGAAGGTCTTCACCCTGGCCGACGGGCTGACCTGGCTCGACACTTCGGCGCGGACCTGGACGGTGCCGCAGGCCGAGCTGATCGACTGGCTCGGCCATCGCGCCGAATCCGGCCGGCTGCCGCCCAAGGGCTTCCCGAAGAACAACAAGTTCGGCGGGTAAGCGACGCAGCAGCCGGCTGGCCTTCCGGCGCTATCGGCCGGTCTGCTGCGGCGTCGGCCAGCCGACCGAGCGGCCGAGATCGGTGGTGTGGCAGGCCGAGAGGGCGAGCGCCAGCAGGCTGGCGGCGATCAGGCGTGACATGAATTGCTCCGGGGCGAGGGGTGAGGATAGCGCGGGCCGGAATCCGCCAATGGTCGGCGCCGGCATGGATGTCTCCGTCGAAAGGCCCGAGGATTGGCGGGTGGCCTGCGGCTATCGTCAGACGGAAATCGGGGCTAAGACCGGAAACACAAGTAGAATGAAGTTTCTGGTATAGTATGGAAAATCAGACCATTGGGCCGCAGCGCTCCGGCGACGATGCCGAGAGTGCCGAGGAATCAGAGACTTGTCCCGATTCCGCGACGGTCGAACGGTTCCATGCCGCGATGCGCATCCTGACCGGCAAGTGGAAGGGGGAAATCCTCTGGCGGCTTGGGCACGGGACTTTGCGCTTCGGCGAGCTGCGCCGCGCTATCCCCGGCATCACGCAGCATATGCTGACCACCCAGCTGCGCGATCTGGAGGCGCACGGCCTCGTCAAACGCACGATCTATCCGGAAGTGCCGCCGCGCGTGGAGTATGCGGTGACGCCGGCCGCGCGCGAACTCGGCCCTGTCTTCCGCGAGATCAAGGCCTGGTCGGACAGGCACGCGGACACGCTCAAGCTGATGGCCTGAGCGCGGCGGGCGCGTGATTGTTGCGGTTTATCAGCGGCTTGCGAGCAGGCGCTGAATCGATTTGAGACTCTCTTGAATCGAGTTCTCAGCGGATCGACTGGCCGACCAGTCCGACTTCCAGCCCGAGCGTCAGCTTGTCGGTGACCGCCCATTCGACGCCGGCGCGCGCTTCCGGCCTGACCGCGATGTCCGAGCGGGAGAAGGGCGCCGAGAACGGTGTCGGACCGTAGCGATAGGTCTCGTTGGCGGCGGCCATGCCGAACTTGGTGTAGAGCAGCACGTCGGGCGTCGCGAGCACGCCGGCCTTGATCTGGAAGGCGCCGGCGATGTCCTGCGTGTAGCTCGCCTGGCCGAAGCCCGGGCTGTTGTAGCCGCCGAAGCTCGGAGCATATTCCAGCGCCCCGACGATGCCGTAGACGAAGTCGCCGTCGCGCCACATCTTGCCGCCTTCGAGCCCGATCGTCGGGCCGGCGGTGGTGCCGAACTGCTTCGAGCTGATGACCTGGAAGCCGCTCGAGATCCGCGCGTAGGAGCCTTCCCATTTCACGCCGCCTGGCGCCAGCGTGGGCGCCGACCAGGCGAAGCTGGGCAATGTCCCAAACCCCATGAAGGGCAGGAAGGCCTGTGCCTGGGCGGGTCGGCTGGCAAAGGCAAGGCCGGCAATGACGGCGATGCCTGTCACTCGTGCCATGATAGCGGGCGCGCTCATGCTCATAGTTTAGCAGGAGAGGGAGCGATTGTCGCGCTTTTGTGGCGGACCGCTGGTCGCATCAGGCGACTTTGGTCTTCAGCCGCAGGAAGCGCATCGTCCGATCGGCGGTCGCGGCATCGAGCCTGCCATAGTCCCGCAGATCGTCCTCGATCGTCTTGGCCGCGAAGAAGAGCCGGCGTCCGCGCAGGCTGAGCATCGCGCGGAAGGTTTCCGCGTCGAGGTTGAGTGCGCGGCCGAGAACGGCGATGCCGCTGACGTCGCGCTGGAGCAGCACGCGGAGCGCCTGTTCGTTGCTGATATCCGCAGCGGAGGCGAGGACCTGAGCGAGGTGGAAGGCCCGGTCCTCGTCGGCCAGCATGGTCACGACCTCCGGCAGGGTGCGGACCTGCGCGCGCAGATCGGACAGCAGCAGCTTGACCTCCAGCCGCTGCTGCCGCGCCTGCCTGGCGAGATCGGCGGAATCCTTGCTGCGCTCGCCTTGTTCCGCGACCTGCTCGACGATGCGCAGCACGCGCTGGACCCGCTGTGGCGAGAGGTCGCTGCGGCGTGCCAGCGCTTCGCCGACAGCGACGTCGTCGCCGCCGCGCTGGAGCAGCCGGTCGAAGCCATGGTCGGAGAACTGGGCGCCTTCGTTGCCGCTGACGGTCCGCAGCACGCCGCTGTCGCCACGTTCGACAAGGATGTCGGTGACGCTTTCGGAGAGGCGGGCGCGCTCGGCGATCGCGGTCAGATGCGCCTGCGTCTGGCTGACGGCGATGGCGGCGAGGTCGGTGTCGGTCAGAACCGGCGAGAGCTTGAGCACGAGCTTCGCCACTTCGGAATCGGCGTCGCTGGCCAGCGAGACCGCGACCTCATGCGGCAGGCTCGGCGTCGCCGCGACGCTGTCGGCGTATTGCTTGCGGTCTTCGCTCTCGAGATGCGGCAGGGTGCGCAGCGCGATGTCGCCGTAATGCGACTTGGAGGTGTCGCTGGGTTCGCCGTCGAGCAGGAACAGGTCGGTCACGGCATTGAGGAGCTGGCGCCGCGAGTCCGATGACATGTCCGCCGGCATGCGGGAAAGCGACTGCAACATGGGTAGGTCCGGCCATTATGAGCGCGCGACGCCGCGAGCGAAGACCGCAACCTGCCCCAGGTCCATTTGATTTAGTCTTAAGCCGACCGGCCAATTTGGGCCGTTCGCCAAGTATTGTGCGCGCGTGCGTCAAGGGGACCATCCGGGGGCTTCCTGCGAGGTCCGCCCCGGAACTTCCTCCCGACCGCCACGTTTTCGCGGCACCGGTCACGGCATGGTGGCGGCCGAAGAATCTTGCCCGGAGCTTTGCGTGAACTGTCCTGCCCGAGATGATGTGCGTCTTCCCGAAATGTCGCAGCCGCCGCGCCGGGAGGCGGCGGCCAGCCTGCCCTCGCGCCGCTCGGCTCTCGCGCTCCTCGCCTCGACCGCCATGCTTGCTCCGCCGGCGCTCGCCCAGAACCCAGCCACGCCATCGGCGGACGGCCAGCCGCCCGGTACACCGCGCCCCGGTACCTTCAGCTATGCGGAGGTCGTCAATCAGGCACGCATCCTGGCCGAGCGCCCCTTCGACGACGCGCAGCCCGATATTCCGGACGCGCTGAGGGCGCTGACCTATGACAGCTATCGCGAGATCAGGTTCCGCCGCGACAAGGCGCTCTGGCAGAATGACGGAACGGATTTCCGTCTGCAGCTCTTCCATCTCGGCTTCCTGCACGACCGGCCGGTCCAGATCCATGTCGTGTCAAACGGCAATGCGATTCCGATTCCCTACAACATGGCGCTGTTCGAGTTCGGCAAGGCGCCGGTGCCGCAGAAGCTGCCGGTGTCGCTGGGCTTCGCCGGCTTTTCCGTCACGACGACGCTGAACAGCCTGAAGCTGCAGGACGAGGTGATCTCGTTCCTCGGCGCCAGCTATTTCCGCTTTCTCGGGCGCGGCCATCGCTATGGCCTGTCGGCACGGGCGCTCGCGCTCGATGTCGGTGGCGAGGCGGATGAGGAGTTTCCGTTCTTCCGTTCGCTCTGGCTGGAGCGGCCGAAGCCGGAAAGCGTCGATCTCGTCGTCTATGGACTGGTCGATTCGCCCTCGGTCAGCGGAGCCTTCCGCTTCGTGGTGACGCCCGGCCCGCAGACCAGCATCGCGGTGACGGCGACGATCATTCCGCGCAAGCCGATCCAGCGCATCGGCATCGCGCCGCTGACCTCGATGTTCCTCGCCGGCGAGGGGGACCGCGAGCAGCGCACCGATTTTCGTCCCGAGATCCACGATTCCGACGGGCTGATGCTCCACACCGGCGTCGGCGAATGGATCTGGCGGCCGATCCGCAACCCGAAAGCGCTGACCATCTCCTCCTTCCATGACAGGAACCCGCGCGGCTTCGGCCTGATCCAGCGCGACCGCGAGTTCGGCCATTACCAGGACCTCGAGGCGCACTACCATGCGAGGCCGGGCTACTGGATCGAGCCGGTGGGCGAATGGGGCGAGGGCCGCGTCGACCTGATCGAGATCCCGACGCAGGGCGAGGAATTTGACAACATCGTCTGCTGCTGGACGCCGAAGACGCCGCTGGAGCCGGGGCGCCAGACCGAGCTGAGCTACCGGATGACGAGCGTCTCGACGACCGAGACCTTGCACGGCATGGGTCAGGTCCAGAGCAGCTTTGCGGCCGACGATGCGGTGGATGCCGCTGCCGGGCTGGTCCGAAAGCGCTTCATCGTCGATTTCAACGCCGGCGATCTCGAATTTTACCTGAGCGATCCCAAGCGTGTCTCCGCGGTGGCCACGGTCTCGGTCGGCTCGGTCACCAACACGATCCTCGATCCCAATTATGCGGCGAAGGGCTTCCGGGCGATCGTTGACGTCGCGCTGCGCCCCGGCGAAAGCACCGATCTGCGCCTCTTCCTGCGGACGCCCTTGCGCTCGCTGACAGAGACCTGGACCACCAGCTGGTCGGCTCCCGGCTCCGCCCCGCCGCCGGCCGCCAGCGGCGGCTGAACGTCTTCAGGCGGCCGGCAGGCAGGCCGGGCCGAGCGGCTCGAAGCTCTTATAGGTCAGGATGAACTCCTGGTGCCCGAGCTCTTCCGACTTGGTCCGTGCGCCCTGCGCCAGCGAGACGACGAGGTCGCGGATCTCCGTGCCGACCTCGTCGAGGCTGGCGCGGCCTTCGAGAATGCGGCCGGCGTCGACGTCCATGTCGTCGCTCATCCGGCGATAGGTCTCGGGGTTGGCGCAGATCTTCACGACCGGCGAGATCGCCGAGCCGACGACCGAACCGCGGCCGGTGACGAACAGCACGCAATGCGCGCCGCAGGCGATCAGCTCGGCGATCTCGGCATTGTCGTTGATGTTGGGGAAGCCGAAGCGGACCTCGCCATCCGGCACCACATCGAGCAGATAGAGACCGCCATGCGGCGGCACGTCACCCGGCTTGATCAGGCCGGAAATCGGTGAGACACCCGATTTGGCATAGGCGCCCATCGACTTCTCCTCGATGGTCGAGAGTCCACCCTCGGCATTGCCGGCGGCGAAGGAGCCGTAGCCGAGCGTCGCATAGTAGCGGGCCGCCTTGGCGACGGATTTCTCCAGCTCGACGCCGAGCTCGGGCGTGATGGCGCGGGCGGCCATGATGTGCTCGCAGCCGATCAGCTCGCCGGTCTCCTCGAAGATGCAGGCGGCGCCCTCGGCGATCAGCTGGTCGAAGGCGCGGCCGGCCGCCGGGTTGCCGGTGATGCCGGAGGTGCCGTCGGAGCCGCCGCAGACCGTGCCGATCACCAGTTCGCTGACCGCCATCGGTACGGTCTCTACCTCGTCGAGCAGGGCGCGCTGCTCCTCGACCCAGGTGCGGCCCTCCTTGATCGAGGCGCGGGTGCCGCCGGTGCCCTGGATGACGATGGTCTTGACCGGTCGGCCGGTGGCGCGGACGACGCGCTCCAGCGCGTATTTGTTGAAGCTCTCGCAGCCGAGCGAGATCAGCAGCACCGCCCCGACATTGGGATGGGTGCAGAGCTGCTCCATCATCCGCTCGGCGTAAGGGTTCGGGTAGCAGCCGGGAAAGCCGATCGCGTGGACCTCGTTCTCGCGCCAGGGCAGGGCGATCTCGCGGGCGACGTGATGCGCGCATTCGACGAGATAGGCGACCGCGACGACGTTGCGGATGCCCTTGCGGCCGTCGCTGCGCAGATAACCCCTGAGCTCGCTCATTGGGTCGCTCCCGCCTTGCGCTCGTCTTCGAGATGATAGGTCGGCGTGTAGTCGCTTCGCATGTTCTGGACATGGACATGGCTGCCGGCGGCGATGGCGACCGTCGCGACGCCGATGGGCGCGCCGTATTTCAGGATCTTTTCGCCGGGCGCGATTGCCCGGCGAGCGACCTTGTGTGCCAGCGGCACATCGCGGTCGAGCGTCGCCGCGCCCGTTCCGGTCTCGATCGCCTCGCCGGCTGGCAGGCGGGCGCGCGCGACGAAGACGTTGTCGCGGGCGTCGAGCAGGATCAGGCGCGGGTCATGGGTCATCAGAACTTGCCGAACTGCAGATAGGCCTGCTGGGGATCGGTTCCGGCGAGGATCGCGGTGCGGACCTTGTTCTCGGCGGTGATCGCGGTCTCGGACTTGGTCAGCACTTCCTCGATGATCTCGGCGGGAATGCGGACGACACCGTCGCGGTCGGCCAGGATGTAGTCGCCCGGGCGGATCCAGACATCGCCGATCTTGATCGGCTCGTCGACCGCCTTGGGCTGCCAGAAGCCGACGATGTCGCGCGGCGTATAGGCCTTGAAATAGACCTGATAGCCCATGTCGATCATGAACTCGGTGTCGCGGGCGAGGCCGTCGATGACGCAGCCGCGCACGCCCTTGTTCTTCAGCGTCTCGGCCGAGAGCTCGCCCATCAGCGCGCAGCCCTCGGTGTTGGGCTGGCAGACCCAGACATGGCCGGGCTTGGCGCGCGAGAGCAGGCCGGTCCAGGCCAGCAGCGTCTCATGCGCGTCGAACTCGCCGGTCTTGCCCTCGAGGGTGAAGGCCGGACCCGCCAGCTTGGTGCCGGGCAGGAGCGGACGCAGTTCCGGCGGCAGGGTGAAGTCCTTCAGCCCCATTTCGCGCAGAATGTCGTGGATCACGCCGGTGTAGCAGCGCTCAAGGCGCTCGGTCAGCTGGTCGACCATGTTTCCTCCAATACGGGCTGCCAGAGAGAGGGCGGCAGCCTTCGCGGCTACCTATCGCCCGTTGTCTCCTGCCCGGGCAAGTGTTCGTTCTGCAGCCCGGCTGTGCATCTCAAACGATTTAGATACGGCGGGATCGAGGCTAGACATGCCCCCCGTTTTTCCGGCGCGAGCCGCGCGCCTTTCAGCCGACGCGTTCCCAGCCCTGCGGCATCAGCCGCTCCTGCGGCAGGAAGCGGGCCTTGTAGGCCATTTTCGGCGAACCATCGACCCAGTAGCCGAGATAGACGTAAGGCAGGCCGAGCTTGCGGGCACGCTCGACATGGTCGAGCACCATGAAGGTGCCGAGCGAGCGGATTTCCAGATCGGGATCGTAGACCGAATAGACCATGGAGAGCCCGTCGTTCAGCCGGTCGGTCAGCGCCAGCGCGTAGAGATCGCCTTGACCGCGTCCGGTGAAGCCGCTGTCGGGGCCGCGCCGACGGTACTCGACCAGGCTGGTCTCGACATGGGTGTCCTCGATCATCATCGCGAAGTCGAGCGCCGACATCGTCGCCATGCCGCCTTCGGGGTGGCGCACGTCGAGATAGCTGCGGAACAGCGAATAATGCTCCGATCGCGGTTGCGGCGGCAGCGCCTCGCCGATCAGGTCGCTATTGCGCGACAGCACCTTGCGGAAGCCGCGCGACGGGCGGAAATCGTCGACGACGATCCTGACCGAGACGCAGGCCCGGCAGGTCTCGCAGGCCGGACGGTAGGCGATGCTCTGCGAGCGTCGGAAGCCGCCCTGGGAGAGAACGTCGTTGAGGTCGCGCGCCCGGCCGCCGACGAGATGGGTGAACACCTTGCGCTCCTCGCGGCCCGGCAGATAGGGGCAAGGTGTCGGCGAGGTCAGATAGAATTGCGGAGCATCCCGCAGGGGCCGCGTCACGTTCGAAGGGCTCCGTCAATCGCTCGCGGCGAGTTTAGCACCCGCTGCGACGGCAACAAGCTCTCCACATGGGTCAGGCGCGTACCACCACCAGCCCGGTCAGCAGATCGTGACCGAGGCGCCGGTCGGAGCGCGCCAGCCCGCAGAGAATGTCGAGGAACCAGAGCGCGACCGTGCCGGCCGCGACATAGAAGAACAGCGCGTGCACCGCAGCCGCCAGTGCATCGGGGCGCCCACCGGTGGCGGTCTCGACCCGAATCCCGGCCATCCGCATGCCGAACGTCGCCTGCTTGCGCCCGCCGATCGTCAGCGCCGCATAGCCGAGCGCGACGCCGATGGTCGCCCCGCCCATCAGCAGCCAGGTCAGTCCGAAGGTGACGATACCGAGAATGCCCAGCAGGACGAGGACCATCCAGGTCAGGAAGAACAGGATGACGACGTCGCCGATCCAGGCGAAGAGCCGCGAGCCGAGCACGCCGCGCGTATCCTGCACCGGGCGCTCCTCCACGGGGAGCGTCTGCTGGCGGTAGGAAGAGGGCTGGCTCATCGGGTGGTCGACCTTCCTTTGTCGTGCGGGCAAGCTGCTGATCGGAATTGGCGCCCGCACCGACAATGTTTGATCAGCCTCCCGGTTCCGCAAGCCCGCGATGCCGAAAAGTGCAAGCGGCTTTCGCCCAGGATCACGCACTGGTTCGTTGAGAAGGAGATCGATTCACGCTCCCGAAATGTCACTGGCCGGAGCGATCGGTCTCCTGGCCGCGCGGATAGATTCGCCGCGGCGCAAAACCTTCCCGGCACAGCGCCTGCTCGATCGCCGCGGTATGGTGCTCGTCGCGGGTCTCGACGGTGACGTCGAGCGTCACACCCTTCGCCGGCACGTCGAGGAAGAGCCGGCCATGGCTGACCTCCAGGATGTTGGCGCCGAGCGTGCCGAGCAGGCTCGCGACCTTGCCGAGCAGACCCGGCCTGTCGCTCGCCGTCAGGCGGAAGGCGGCGATGCGCTGCTCGCGCTCGAGTTCGCGGACCATGATGGCAGCGAGCAGCCGCGTGTCGATATTGCCGCCGGTGAGAACCAGTCCGACCTTGCGGCCGCGATAGCGCTCCGGCTGCTGCAGCATGGCGGCGAGCCCGGCCGCGCCGGCGCCCTCGGCGAGTGTGTGCTGCAGGGAGGCATAGGCGTTGACCGCGCGCTCGATCAGATCCTCGCCGACCAGCACGATGTCGGAAACCAGTTCCCTGACGATCGGCAGGGTCTGCACGCCGACCGTCTTCACCGCGATGCCCTCGGCGAGCGTCGCGCCGCCGATCGGTAGCTCGGCGGCGTGCATGGCGTTGTGGAAGGATGGGTAGAGCGCGGCCTCGATGCCGATCAGCTCGATCCCCGGCTTCAGCGCCTTGGCGGCGACCGCATTGCCGGCCATCAGCCCGCCGCCGCCGATCGGGATCAGCAGGACGTCGAGATCGGGCGCCTCGCGCAGCATCTCGAGCGCGACCGTGCCCTGGCCGGCCATCACCGCCGCGTCGTCATAGGGGTGGACGAAGACCAGCCCCTTCTCCTGCGCGATGCTGTGGGCCTGCTGGGCGGCCTCGTAGAGCGTCTCGCCGAAGAGCACGACCTCGGCGCCATGGGCGCGGGTGTTCTCAACCTTCACCAACGGCGTCGGCTCCGGCATCACGATCGTCGCCGGGATGCCGAAGCGCCTGGCATGATAGGCGATCGCCTGGGCGTGGTTCCCGGCCGACATCGCGATCACGCCGCGGCGCTTCTCGTCGTCTGAGAGGCTGAGCAGCTTGTTCACCGCCCCGCGTTCCTTGAACGAGGCGGTGGCCTGCATGTTCTCGTGCTTGACCAGGACCTCGGCTCCGGTGAGGGCCGAGAGGCGCGGCGCCGGCATGAGCGGCGTCTTCAGCACATGGCCTTCGATGGTGCGCGCCGCAGCCTCGATATCGGCGAAGCTGACGGCGAATGCGGTCTCTGCCACGTTTTTCCCCCGGAGAGCTTTCAGACCTGGCGCGGCGACAGCGCGCCATCGCCGAAGAAGCCGCCGGGGCGCAGGATCAGCGTCACGGCGAGCAAGCTATAGACGGCGATGTCGCGCTGTTCGAGGGGCATCGCCGTCGACCATGCCATCTCGAAGGCGGCAATGGCGAGCCCGCCGAGACAGGCGCCCGGAACCGAGCCGATGCCGCCGAGCACCGCCGCCACCAGCGCCTTCAGGCCGAGCGTGAAGCCGCCGGAAAAGCCCATCCCGCCATAGATCACCGTCACGATCACGCCGGCCGCGCCGCAAGCCGCGCAGGCGATGACGACGGCCCGGTCGTGCACGGCACGCGCATCGACGCCGAACAGGGCGGCGGTGCGGGCATCGTCGGCCACCGCCCGCCAGGCCCGGCCATAGGCTGAGCGGCGCAGATAGTGGATCAGCCCCAGTGCCGCCGCGAGCCCGCCCGCCGTCATCGCGAGCCCGACCGGCGTGGTGGTGACGGTGAAGTTGGCGGCCCGCGCCAGCGGCAGCGGCTCGTTGAACACCGGCGGCAGCCAGCGCAGTTCGACGCCCTGGGCGAGGCGCAGATATTCCGACAACGCGATGGCGAGGCCGATCGTCGCGATCAGCACCTGCTGGCCGTTTGCCTTGTCGAGATGGCGCAGCACAAAGCGCCCCATGGCGAAGCCATGGATGGCGCTGACCGCGATGGCGACCAGGAAGGCGATGGCGAGGCCGGAGGCCGGGGTCGAGGGCGCGAGAGAGAAGACTAGCGCCACCCCGACCACGGCCGCGGCGGCGCCCAGCGCCGAGAATTCGCCGAAGGTCAGGATGATGCGGCCGTTCAGCCCGTAGATCAGCGCATAGGCGCTGGCGAGCAGGGCGTAGATCGCGGCCGAGGGCAGGGCGGCGAGGCTCTGCTGCATGAGATAGGCCGCGCCCGCCGGAAGCAATGGCAGATGCCCGACCGGCGCCGCTTCCGGGTCGACCGGTGGCTCGGCCTTGTTCTCGAGATAGAAGCGCCGCAGGAGCAGGAAGCTCGCATCGGTCATCGGCCGCCCGTCCGAGGCGAGGCCTGCCAGCGCGCCGCGCTGCAGCGGTGTGCCCTCGCCGGCGAAGATGCAGTCGATGGTGCGCCGCCTCGGCTGCAGGTCGGCGCGCTCGACCCGGTAGACGATGCGCAATATGCCGGGGCGCGGGCCCTGGCCGCTGCCCTCGATCACGATCGTGCTGTCGCCGGGGTTCAGCGCCGGGATCGCCAGCCGGCAGGCGCGCCGCTGGTCGGTGTCGAAGCGCTGCCCGCAGGAGGCGAGCGCCAGGCAGAGCAGAATCGACGTGAGCAGCGCGCGCATCGGCGCTGACGCTAGCGCGCTTCAAGGCTGCGCGGAACACGGCTTGTGCGGAGCGTCATGCCCGGGCCTGACCCGAGCATCGCTTTCAGGAGATTCTCGGGCCTGCGCTTCGCTTCGCCTGAGAAAGACGGCGTTTGCTCAGCCGCGCGCCTTCAGCATCCGCGCCACCTTCGGCGCGAAATAGGTCAGCACACCGTCGGCGCCGGCGCGTTTGAAGGCCAGCAGGCTCTCCAGCATCGCCTTGTCGCCGTCGAGCCAGCCATTATTGGCGGCGGCCATGATCATCGCGTACTCGCCCGAGACCTGATAGGCGAAGGTCGGCACCGCAAAGGTGTCCTTCACCCGCGCCACGACGTCGAGATAGGGCAGGCCGGGCTTGATCATCACCATGTCGGCGCCTTCCTCGAGATCGAGCGCCACTTCGGCGATCGCCTCGTCGGAATTGGCCGGATCCATCTGATAGGTGCGCTTGTCGCCGACCAGCGTGGCATTGGTGCCGATCGCATCGCGGAACGGGCCGTAATAGGCCGAGGCGTATTTCGCCGCATAGGCCATGATCTGCACGTCCTCGAGCCCGGCGTTGTCGAGCCCGGCGCGGATCGCGGCGACACGTCCGTCCATCATGTCGGAGGGGGCGATCACGTCGGCGCCGGCCTCCGCCAGAGCGAGGGCCTGCTGCGTGAGGATGTGGACGCTGGCGTCGTTGAGCACCTTCTCGCCATCCATGACGCCGTCATGCCCGTGCGAGGTGTAAGGATCGAGCGCGGCGTCGCAGATGATGCCGATCTCCGGCACCGCCGCCTTGATCGCCCGGACGGCCCGGCACATCAGGTTGCGGCTGTTCAGCGCTTCCGAACCGGTCGGGTCGCGCAGTTCGCGCTCGACGAAGGGGAAGGGCGCGATGGCCGGGATGCCGAGCGAAGCGGCTTCTTCTGCCTGCCGCACCGCCTCGTCGATGTTGAGCCGGTCGACGCCGGGCATCCAGGCGACCGGCGAGCGCGCCTCGCGCGAATCCATCAGGAAGATCGGCCAGATCAGATCGTCGACCGTCAGCAGGTTCTCGCGCACCAGCCGGCGCGACCAGTCGGCCTTGCGGTTGCGGCGCATGCGGCGGGTGAGGCCGAGGGAAGTCGATGTCGGGGCCTCGACCAGTCTTGCTTGCGGGGCGGGGAAAGACCGCACAACCCGAGATGCCATGAACGCCTCCAACCTGCCCGACGGCAGTCTTGTGCGTTGCTTTAGCACATCGGAACCATTCCAAAACAGGCACCAGCGTCGCATGCCGGCCCGGCGTGTGCCGCTGTGCGCCGAAACAGGATCGGATAGGCCACGGCCTCGCGTTGACAAGCCCGGTCACGGCTTCCAGAACCGCAGGATGATCAGGACGGCATCCGGGACATGACGCAGGACCAGGAGATCATCTGCGAGAGGCGCGGCGCGGCGGGCTATGTCCTGCTCAACCGCCCGAAGGCACTGAACGCGCTCAGCCACGGCATGGTGCGCGAGCTGGCGCGCGCGCTCGATGCCTGGGAGAACGATCCGGCAGTGACCCGCATCGTGGTGACGGCTTCCGGAGAGAAGGCGTTCTGTGCCGGCGGCGACATCCGCGCCCTGCATGCTCTCGGCAAGGCCGCCCGGCAGGATGAGATGCTGGCGTTCTGGCGCGAGGAGTACATCCTCAACGCCCGAATCCAATCTTATCCCAAGCCTTTCCTCTCGCTGATCGACGGCATCGTCATGGGTGGCGGCGTCGGCATATCCCTGCATGGCCGCTATCGCGTCGCCGGGGAGCGCTATCTCTTCGCCATGCCGGAAGTCAGCATCGGCTTCTTCCCGGATGTCGGGGCGACCTATGCGCTGCCGCGGCTGCCGGATGCGGCGGGCGTCTACCTCGCCTTGACCGGAGACCGCGTCGGCCAGGGCGATGCGCTGGCGCTCGGCCTTGTGACGCACGCCGTTCCCTCTGCGCGCATGGCCGAACTTGCCGAGGCCTTGACCGGCGAGGAGCCCGTCGACGCGATCCTCGCCTCCTTCGTGCAGCCGGTCGCTCCCGGCAAGCTCTTCGGCGAGCGTGAGGCCATCGCCGCGATATTCGGCGCACCGACGCTGGCCGAAGTTCTGGCGCGTCTCGAGGCTGGCGCCGCCGCTGGCGAGGCCTTCGCGACCAAGGCGCTCGCCACGATCAGGGCGAAGTCGCCGACCAGCGTCGCCATCGCCTT
The DNA here is from genome assembly GCF_058797755.1 of Allobosea sp. GW823-FHT02B03. Lineage (NCBI taxonomy): Bacteria > Pseudomonadati > Pseudomonadota > Alphaproteobacteria > Hyphomicrobiales > Alloboseaceae > Allobosea > Allobosea sp. GW823-FHT02B03. The sequence goes on from NZ_JBXAJY010000005.1 coordinate 246,929, forward strand.
CGAGCAGATGCGCCGCGGCGCCACCCTCGATTTCGCGGGGGCGATGGCGCTAGAATTCCGCATCGTCTCGCGCATCGCCTATGATCATGACTTCTATGAAGGCGTGCGGGCCGTGGTGATCGACAAGGATCAGGCGCCGGTCTGGCAGCCGGCCAGCATCGAGGCGGTCGACCCTGCCTCCGTCGAGGCTCATTTTGCGCCGCTCGGCGCGAGCGAACTCGTACTGGGCGGTCAGGCGTGAGCCTGGTGCGCGAGAGCGAGGTCCTGCGCAGCCAGCCCGGCGGTGCGAGCGGCGAAGGCAAGTCCGGCCGCATGCGCTGGCGGACGATCCTGGTCTGGCTGCTGCGCCTGCTCTCCATCGCCTGGATGGCCAAGGGCCTGCTGCAATGGGCCGTGATCCTCGGCCTCGGCCCCGAGAGCGGGCCGCCTTTCGAATCGCGCCCTCTGACCTTCCAGGCGATCACCGTCTATTTCGCGGTCTTCGATCTCGTCGCCGCCGTCGGCCTCTGGCTGACCTCGACCTGGGGTGGCGTGCTCTGGCTGCTGGCGGCGATGAGCCAGCTCCTGCTCGGCTTCTTCTTCCCGCGCTGGCTGCCGCTCTCGCCGGTGCTGATCGGCAGCTATGTCATGCTGATGCTGGCCTATTTCGTGGCGACCTGGGCAGCCGAAAACCAGGAGGGCTGAGCCCCGCGCGGCCGTTCGAATGCGAACGGCCGCGGTAAGAAACGCTTTAGCTTAAGGGATTTGCGGTTCATTTCGCATTCACCCAAATGGGTAAATCCCTGATTCATCCTGATATTTAAACTCGTTTTCATCCGCCCATCCTATGGTGTCTCTCAGAAGCGGACCGGGAGACTAATCCTGGCCGGGATACAACAGGCGGGATATACCATGAAAAGCAATGTAAAGACTGCGGCGCCAGCCGTGTCCGAGGAAGTTCAACTCAAGGTGAAGCCGCTTTACCTTGAGTCCCTCACCTTGGTCGAGCGGCTGCATCGGCGCCTGCTCGATGTCATCAAGGACGAATTCGAGCGCCGCAGCCGCGACGACGTCAACAGCGTCCAGGCCCTGCTGCTCTACAATATCGGCGATGCCGAGCTCAGCGCCAGCGAGCTGCGGACCCGCGGTTACTATCTCGGCTCGAACGTTTCCTACAACGTCAAGAAGCTGGTCGAGCTCGGCTTCCTGCACCATGCCCGCTCGCGGATCGACCGTCGCTCGGTGCGCATCAGCCTGACCGAGAAGGGGCGCGAGGTGCACAATCTGGTGAAGGGCGTCTACGACAAGCACGTCCGCACGGTGGAGCAGATCGGTGGCATCGCGACCGACGATTTCGAGCGCATGAACAACGCCCTGCTGCGCCTCGAGCGCTTCTGGACCGACCAGATCCGCTACAAGCTCTGACGCGCTCTGCCTCCAGCCGCTCGCGGCTGCATGGACCGCAGAACTCCCCGGCCTGAGGGCCGGGGCGCGCTACCCGCCTGTCGGGGGCCTCACCTGCCGTAGAGGTGCGCGTAAAAAGTCAAACTGGCGTGAGCTTTACGCAGCGCCGCCCCAAAAATGCCGCTCTCATCATAGCCTGTTAACTGTGGTAGGGGATCGTCCCCAGCAACCAGCGTGGCCCGGCCTCGCTGACAGGGGCGGGTTCGTCCCGCTTTATGTTGACTGCGAGTCCGAGGGGTACGATCGATGCCGCATATCAGCCTGACGCGTCGCGAGACGGTGCTGGCCCTGTTTTCGAGCGCCGCGGCGGGCGTCAGCCTGCCTGCCTTTGCCCAGCAGGCCGAATGGCGCCAGACCTATGATGCCGGCGCCCGCAATGCGGTGCTGCGTTCCTCGACCCCGATGCTGTCGCCGGCGGCGCTGGCCGCGACCGAGCAGGCGATCGCGAGCTATCGCGACCTCGCCGCGCGCGGCGGCTGGCCGACGCTCCAGGTCGGCGATCGCCTCGCCGTCGGCTCTAAGGGCCAGGGCGTCGTCCAGTTGCGCCAGCGCCTGATCATCACCGGCGACCTCGACGAGTCGGCCGGCACGAGCAATGTCTATGATTCCTATGTCGAGGCCGGGGTGCGCCGCTTCCAGTCGCGCATGGGCCTGTCGACCACGGGTACCGTCAATCGCGCGACCCTGAACGCGCTGAACATCCCGATCGACCGGCGCATCCGCCAGCTCGAGACCAACGTCGTCAGGCTGCGGACCTGGTCGGGCAATCTCGGCAACCGCTATGTCGTCGCCAACATCCCGGCGGCTGCGATCGAGACCGTCGAGAACGGCCATGTCGCGACCCGCCACGCCGCCGGCGTCGGCAAGGCCGACCGCCAGTCGCCGCTGCTGCAGACCAAGATCCCAGAGGTCAACTTCAACCCGACCTGGACCGTGCCGGCATCGATCATCCGCAAGGATCTGATCCCGATGATGCGCAAGCAGCCGGGCTATCTCACCGAGAACCGGATCCGCATCATCGGGCCGAGCGGCGAGATCGCACCGGAGCGGGTCAACTGGAATTCCGACGAGGCGACGCGCTACACCTTCCGCCAGGATCCGGGCGGCGAGTTCAACTCGCTCGGCTTCGTGCGCATCAATATTCCGAGCCCGCACGGCGTCTACATGCACGACACGCCGGCCAAGGGCATTTTCGGCGACGATTTCCGCTTCGTCTCCTCGGGCTGTATCCGCGTCCAGAACGTGCGCGACTACATCACCTTCCTGCTGAAGGAGACCCCCGGCTGGGATCGCGCCAAGATCGACGAGACGATCCAGTCCGGTGAGCGTATCAACGCCCGCATCGCCAACCCCGTGCCGTGCTACTGGGTCTACATCACCGCCTGGGCGACGCCCGATGGCGGCGTCCAGTTCCGCGAGGACATCTACAACAAGGACGGGCTCGGCCCGGTCCCGGTCGCCCGGCTCCAGGGCGAGCAGGACATCTGAGCAGGTCTTTCCTGCCGTCCAGTTGATAAGGGCTCCCGGATAGCGGTCCGGGAGCCCTTTCTCTTGTCAGCGTTCTCTGCAGCGCGTTCGATCCCGCGGTCAGCCCCGCCAACGAGCTGTCGGCAGAGCGCGCATCCGAGGTGGCCTGCGCCGGGAGAATTCCGCCGTCAGACGAAATTGTCGGCGATGATGTAGCCGAGGATCGAGATGCAGCTCATCACGATCGCGATTTCGAGAAGTCCGAAGCCCATGGTCGCCTCCGCCGCTGGATGAGCAACGCCCGAACTTCGCCATGGTTCCGCCGCTGAGACGGCGAAATTGCGACGGCGCTTGTAGCGGACTCTTCTGACGCGCGACGACGGCACGCACCGGTTGCGCCCCGATGGCGACAAAACCGCATTCCCCTTTTGCCGGTCATGGTCTAAGGACGCCGCAGCGCCGGGCAAGGGTTGCGCCGGCCTCGCGACCAAGCCGAACAGGGCGCGCATCGGGCGGGCCGGCAGCGTGCCGGTGGCGGCTCCGGCGCGCCGATGGAGCAGAGCCATGAGCCAAGCCCCCGAGAAGCACCTCTCGAATTCCTTCTTTGCTGCTGGCCTCGCCGATCGCGATCCCGAGATCGCCCGCGCCATCGAGCTCGAGCTCGGTCGTCAGCGCGAGGAGATCGAGCTGATCGCCTCGGAGAACATCGTCTCGCAGGCCGTGCTCGAGGCGCAGGGCTCGGTGATGACCAACAAATACGCCGAGGGCTATCCGGGCCGGCGCTATTATGGCGGCTGCCAGTTCGTCGACATCGCCGAGAAGCTCGCGATCGAGCGCGCCTGCCGGCTGTTCGACTGTGGGTTCGCCAACGTCCAGCCGAACTCCGGCAGCCAGGCCAACCAGGCCGTGTTCATGGCGCTGATGCAGCCGGGCGACACCTTCATGGGCCTCGACCTCGCCGCCGGCGGCCATCTCACCCATGGCGCCCCGGTCAACCAGTCCGGCAAGTGGTTCAAGGTCGTGCCCTATGGCGTCTGCGTCGTCGACCAGCTGATCGACTATGAGGCGATGGAGCGCCTTGCGGTCGAGCACAAGCCGAAGATGATCGTCGCCGGCGGCTCGGCCTATGCCCGCCACTGGGATTTCGCCCGCTTCCGCGAGATCGCCGACAAGGTCGGCGCCTATTTCATGGTCGACATGGCCCACTTCGCCGGGCTGGTCGCGGGCGGTGCCCATCCTTCGCCGTTCCCGCACGCCCATGTCGTCACCACGACGACGCACAAGACCCTGCGTGGTCCGCGCGGCGGCATGGTGCTGACCAATGACGAGGCCATCGCCAAGAAGATCAATTCGGCCGTGTTCCCCGGCCTGCAGGGCGGCCCGCTGATGCACGTGATCGCGGCCAAGGCGGTCTCCTTCCAGGAGGCGCTGCAGCCCGAGTTCAAGATCTACGCTCGCGCTGTGGTCGAGAACGCCAAGGCCCTGGCCGAGACCCTGAAGAGCAAGGGCTTCGACCTCGTCACGGGCGGCACCGACAACCACCTGATGCTGGTCGATCTCCGCTCGAAGAAGATCACAGGCAAGGCGGCCGAGGCCGCGCTCGGGCGCGCCCATATCACCTGCAACAAGAACGGCATCCCCTTCGATCCCGAGAAGCCGATGGTCACCTCGGGCATCCGGCTCGGCACCCCGGCTGCGACCTCGCGCGGCTTCGGCGTCGCCGAGTTCAAGAAGGTCGGCGAGCTGATCGCCGACGTGCTCGACGGCCTCGCTGCGCATGGCGAGGAAGGCAATGCCGCCGTCGAACAGGCGGTCAAGGCCAAGGCCCACGAGCTGACCTCGCGCTTCCCGATCTACTGAACGGAAAGCGCCGGGACCTCACCCTCAGGGGAAGGTCCCGGTCAGCTTGATCATGAACAGGTTCTCGGGGCCGCCGGGGGCATCGCCCCGGCCGGTCCGGCTGAGTTCCGCGCTGAGGTCGAGCCTCTTGGTGACGTTGTAGCCGGCGGAGGCGCTGCCGCCGAAGTGGCCGTCCTTGACCTGTGCGGCGACGGCGACGTTGAAGCGGTCCTCCGTCGCGCTGAGCTTGAGGTTGAGATCGACGGTCGGCTTGCTCACGTCCTTCCTGACAATGCCGGTGAGGTCGAAAGAGCCGTATTTGACCATCACCTCGCCCTCGACCTTGTCGATGGCGGCCGATCTGGTCACCAGCTGAAGCGAGAGGTCGAGCTTCAGCCGGTCCCATTTCAGCTTGCCGGTCAGCTTGGCGCCGACGAGTTCGGCCGTCGGATCGAAGACGATCCCGCCGACGCCGAGTTTCAGCGCGCCGAGCTTGACGACCTCGAACTGCAACTTTTCCAGCTGCTGCAGGCCGAGTGTCGCCGCTCCGCTGTTCGGCTTGGTGACGAACAGCGCCGCGCCCGCGCCGAGTGCCAGCGCCGCTCCGACGACATAGACGACGCCCTTGTGCTGATCGACCCAGACGCCGAGCGCTGACGAGCCGGCCGCCTGCTTGAAGGCATCGACCTGTTTCTCCAGGGATTTGTACGCCGAGGATTTCTTGATCTGCTTGAAGTATTCGTCGGCCGCCTTGGACAGGACATCGTCGCCGATCGAGCGGAGCTTCTGGATGTCGTCCGGCGAGAGCTGCGTGGTCTGGCTCTTGAGCTTCGCATTCGCAAAGCTCAAGAGCCCCTTCTGGGCCGTCGCCAGCACGACCGGGCTCTTGAGCACCTCGGCGAGACGTTCGGGAGACCGGTGGATCTCGCTGTCGAGAAGGTCGAAAGCCAGGACGACCAGGCCGCCGAAGGCATCGCCCGTACTGTCGTTGGACATCTGCAAAACTCCGATTGGCGAGCTGCGGGATCGGCGGGCAGGCGCAAGCGGTGAAGGGCAGGCGGGTAGCGGGTTCATCTTGGCATGAGAAGACGGCTCGACCTGCGTCCTTTTTGCGAGGCGCCTCCCTTCATCAGCCGAAGCATCATGCGATATTGCGCTTGCCCACTTGCTGCCGTTCGGTCGTTTTTCGCTGGCCTGCGACGGCATGGCTGGGGCAATGAAGGGCCGCGGACGGTATCGTCCCTCAAACAACCCTCGAGGCCCAAGGTATGCGCTGTCCTTATTGCGGCTCGCTCGACACCCAGGTGAAGGATTCGCGGCCGACCGACGATCACGCCTCGATCCGGCGGCGGCGCGTCTGCCCGGATTGCGGCGGTCGCTTCACCACCTTCGAGCGGGTGCAACTGCGCGAGCTCACCGTGGTCAAGCGCTCGGGCCGGCGCACTGCATTCGACCGCGACAAGCTCCAGACCTCGATCGATGTCGCCTTGCGCAAGCGCGCGGTCGCGCCCGAGCGGGTGGAGCGGCTGGTCAACGGCATCGTGCGCCAGCTCGAAAGTTCGGGCGAGGCGGAGATCATGAGCTCGACCATCGGCGAGCTGGTGATGGAGGGGCTGAAGTCTCTCGACGACGTCGCCTATGTCCGCTTCGCCTCGGTCTACAAGAATTTCCGCGAAGCCCGAGATTTCGAGGAGCTGCTCGGCCAGCTCAGCGGCGACGAGGCAGAGGGCGAAGCCGAGCCGGCCGGGGAGAGGATCAGGCCGCGCGACGATGCCTGATCGCGACGAGATCGACCGCGCCTTCATGCGCCGGGCGCTGGAGCTCGGCGCACGCGGCCTCGGCCAGACCTGGCCGAACCCCTCTGTCGGGGCCGTGGTGACGCGCGACGGTCCGGACGGTCCGGTCGTCGTCGGCGCCGGTCATACCCAGCCCGGTGGCAGGCCGCATGGCGAGGCGATGGCCTTCGAGCAGGCCGGCCCCGCGGCCGCTGGTGGCACGCTTTACGTGACGCTGGAGCCCTGCTCGCACCGGACCCTGCGCGGCGGCACGCCTTGCGTCGAGCGCACGCTGCTCGCCGGCGTGCGCCGCGTCGTCTCAGCCATGGCCGACCCCAACCCCCGCATCGCCGGCCTCGGCCATGCCTTGCTGCGCAGTTCCGGCGTGGAGGTGGTCACCGGCGTGCTCGAAGACGAGGCGCAGCGCAGCCATCGTGGCCATGTGCTGCGGGTGACGCAGGGGCGGCCGATGGTGACCTTCAAGGTGGCGCGCACCGCCGACGGCTTCGCCGGTGGGGCAGGGCAGGCCCGCATCAGGATTTCCTGCCCGGAGGCGGGCGAATGGGTCCATCGCGAGCGCGCCCGCTACGACGCGATCTTGCTCGGCATCGGCTCGGTTCTCGCCGACGATCCGCTCCTGACCGTGCGACTAGCCGGGCTGGAGATCCGCTCGCCAGTCCGCGTCGTGCTCGATTCCAATCTGCGCCTGCCGCCGGACTCACAACTGGTGCGCGGCGCCGGCGAGGTGCCGGTCTGGGCGATCGCGGCAGAGGATGCACCGGTCGAGGCCGAGGCGCGCCTCGTCGCCGCCGGCGTCGAGGTGATGCGCGTCGGGCGGGCCGCCGACGGCCATCTCGATCTGGGCGAGGCGCTTCGGCTCCTGGCCGCGCGCGGCATCACCCGGGTCTTCTCCGAGGGAGGGCCGACCATCGGCGAAAGGCTGGCGCTCGGCGGCTTCGCCGACGAGGTCATCGTCTCGACCTCGCCGACTGTCCTCGGCGAGCCGGGCGTCGTCGCCGTGCGGCCGGGCCTTGCGGCGCTGCTGGCGGACCCCAAGATGTACGCCATCGCCGAAACCAGGCTCATCGGCCAGGACCGTTTCCAGCACTTCACGAGGATCGCCTGATGTTCACCGGCATCGTCACCGCCATTGGCACCGTCACCCAGACGCGGAAGATGGGGCCGAGCCTGAAGCGGCTCGCCATCTCCTGCCCTTGGGAGGCTGATGGCATCGAGATCGGCGCTTCGATCGCCTGCGCCGGCGTCTGCCTCACCGTGACCGCCCTGAGCCCGCGCGAGGATGGCGAGCCGGGCTGCATCTTCCAGGTCGAGGCAGCGGCCGAGACGCTGTCCAAGACCCTGGTCGGCGAATGGGAAGTCGGGACGCCGATCAATCTCGAGCGCTCGCTGAAGATGGGCGACGAACTCGGCGGCCATCTGGTTACCGGCCATGTCGACGGCGTCGGCTCGATCATCAAGGTCGACGCGATCGCGCCCGATCCTGACGAGCCCTGGGGCGCGACCGCGCGCTTCCACATCCGCGCGCCGCAGGGGCTCGCCCGTTTCATTGCCGCCAAGGGCTCGATCTGCCTCGACGGCACCTCGTTGACGGTCAACACCGTCGAGGATGACGTCTTCACGGTCCTCCTGATCCCGCATTCCTTCAGCGTCACCACCTGGGGGCAGCGCAAGCAGGGAGACGGCGTTCATGTCGAGGTCGATCTGATGGCGCGGTATGCCGCGCGGCTTGCGGAGGCGCGCCCGGGGGGCTAAGAGCCGGTCCAGCCTCAGCCCTCATCCTGAGGAGCCGCGCAGCGGCGTCTCGAACGATGGCCCAGCGCGCTCTGAGCCATCCTGCGAGACGCCATTTCTGACGAAATGGCTCCTCAGGATGAGGGCTTGATTGCTTTCGACCCGGTCGAAGGCATCTCCGACGATACCAGAAGGAATTCCTGCATGGCCGGATCCCGGCAATCATCGGCTGCCTCAGCCGCCCCGCTCGATGACGTGCGCGTCCTGGTCGTCGAAGCCCGCTTCTATGACGGCCTTGCCGACGAACTGCTCGCCGGCGCGACCGCAGTGCTCGAGAAGGCCGGCTGCCGCGTCGATGTCGTGACCGTTCCCGGCGCGCTCGAAATCCCCTCCGCCATCGTCATCGGCCTGCGTGCCGCCGACGAGGCTGTCGACCCCTATGAGGCGGTTGTCGCGCTCGGCACCGTGATCCGTGGCGAGACCGGTCATTACGACATCGTCGCCGGCGAGAGCTCGCGCGCGTTGATGGACCTTTCGGTCGCTTTCGCCCTGCCGCTCGGCAACGGCATCCTGACCGTCGAGAACGAAGCCCAGGCCTGGGCCCGCGCCAACCGCTCCGAGATGGACAAGGGCGGCGGCGCGGCCGAGGCTGCTCTCTCGGTGCTGCGCTACAAGCGCTCGCTGGCGGAGGACTCGAAATGAGCCGGGCCGAAATGCGCCGCGGCGCCCGGCTGGCGGCCGTGCAGGCGCTCTACCAGATGGAGGTCGGCGGGCGCGGCGTGGTCGAGGCCATGGCCGAGTTCGAGCATTTCTGGATCGGCAAGGAGGTCGAGGAGATCGAGCTGCCGAAGGCCGAACTGAATTTCTTTCGCGACCTGCTCGGCGGCGTCGTCAGCGAGCAGCGTCTGGTCGACCGCGCGGTGGACGATGCGCTCGCAGCGGGTTGGCCGTTGAAGCGCGTCGAGGCGGTCGTGCGTGCGGTGCTGCGTGCCGGAGCCTACGAGCTCGCCTTCCGCAAGGACGTGCCGGCGCGCGCCGTGATCTCCGAATATGTCGCGGTCACCCGCACCTTTTACCAGGGCGAGGAGATCGGCATGGTCAATGCCGTGCTCGACAAGCTCGCCCGCGATTTCCGCGCCGAGGAATTCGACGTCCCGGCGGCGTGAGCAAGAGGGTAACCTCCGAGCACTCATCCTGAGGAGCCGTTCCAACAGGAACAGCGTCTCGAAGGATGAACCAGATTGCTCCGTCTGCACTCTCTGAAGCATCCTTCGAGACGCCGCTTCGCGGCTCCTCAGGATGAGGGCTGCAGCTGCCAGCGAGACCGCAATGTCGAGAGAAGACAATCGCCCTGGCGAGTTCGAGCTGATCGCCCGGCATTTCGCGCCGATCGCCGGGCGTGATGGCCTCGGCCTCACCGACGACGCCGCGCTGCTGCGCCCCGCGAGGGGCTATGAGCTCGTCGTCACCGCCGATGCGCTGGTCGCCGGCATGCACTTCTTCCCGGACGATCCTGCCGGCTCGATCGCCCGCAAGGCACTGGCGGTCAATCTCTCCGACCTTGCGGCCAAGGGCGCCCGGCCCGACGGTTTCGTGCTGACGCTCGCTCTGCCGAAGGGCTGGACCGAGGACTGGCTCGCGGCCTTCGCGTCGGGGCTCGCTGCGGTCGCGGGAGAGGCGATCTGTCCGCTGATCGGCGGCGACACGGTTGCGACGACCGGTCCGCTGACGCTTTCGATCACCGCCTTCGGCAGCGTTCCGGCCGGACGCATGGTGCTGCGCTCGGGCGCAAAGCCGGGCGATCTCGTGCTGGTCACGGGCACGATCGGCGATGGCGCGCTGGGCCTGCGCGCCCATGGCCCCTCGCGGCCGGAATGGGTCGCCCGCCTCTCGGAGGCCGACCGCGCTTTCCTCGCCGACCGTTATCTGCATCCCCAGCCGCGCCTGGCCTTCGCGCAGGCCTTGCAGCTTCATGCCTCGGCGGCGATGGACGTCTCGGACGGGCTCGTCGGCGACCTCGGCAAGCTGCTCGCAGCCTCGCGCGTCGGCGCCGAGATCGATCTCGATGCGGTCCCGTTCTCTGCTGCGGCCCGCAATGCCGTCATGGCTGATCCCGCGCTGGCGGAACTGGCCTGGACCGGCGGCGACGACTACGAAATTCTCTGCACGGCCTCCGAGATGGAATTTCCTTCCCTTGTCGCGGCGGCGCAGGCGGCAGGCCTTGGCCTTGCCTGCATCGGCCGCGTCACGGCGGAGGCAGGGACCGTGCGATATAGCGAGGCGGGCAGGCCGCGCAGCTTTGCGCGAGGCTCCTTCGTTCATTTCTGAGAGCGGCCCCGGCCGCAGAGAGTCAGCGGCCTGCAAATGAACCAGCATGTTCCGGTGAGTGACGACACCCTGGCGAAGCGCAATGCGGTCGTCCTCGCCTGCGCCCAGTCGCTTGGCGGCGCCAGCCCGGCGATCGTGGTCTCGCTCGGCGGCATCGTTGGCTCCCAGCTCGTCACGGACCAGGCTTTCGCCACCGTGCCGGTCAGCCTGATGCAGCTCGGCATCGCCTGCGGCGTCATTCCGGCCGCGATGCTGATGCGACGGCTCGGCCGCCGCAACGGCTATCTGATCGGGGCGCTGGTCGGCGTCATCGGCGCCAGCGTCGCCGCGAGCGGTACCGGCAGTCGCATGTTCTGGCTGTTCTGCCTCGGCACCTTCCTCTGCGGCGTCTACGGCTCCTTCGTGCAGAGCTATCGCTTCGCCGCGGCTGACACGGCGAGCGAGGCCTTCAAGCCACGCGCCATCTCCTGGGTGATGCTCGGCGGGCTGGCAGGTGGTGTGATCGGCCCGCAATCGGTCTACTGGACGCGCGATCTGACGCCGGCCGCGCCCTTCGCGGCGAGTTTCCTGGCGCAGGGCGGGCTCGCCTTGCTCGCCGTCGGCGTGGTCCTCCTGTTGCGCGCTCCCCCAGTGGTGGAGAAGCGTTCCGGTGGCGGCCGGCCCCTCTCCGAGATCATGCGCCAGCCCAAATTCATCGCCTCGGTGACGGCGGCGCTGGTCGCCTACGGGCTGATGAGCTTCGTCATGACCGCGGCGCCGCTTGCCATGGTCGCCTGCGGCCATTCGATCGGCGATGCGGCGCTCGGCATCCAGTGGCACGTGCTCTCGATGTTCGGGCCGAGCTTCTTCACCGGCCGCCTGATCGCCCGCTATGGCAAGGAGAAGGTCACCGCGCTCGGCCTGCTGCTGACCGCCGTCGCGGCTATCGTCGGCCTGTCCGGGCTCAGCGTCGCGCATTTCTGGATCGCGCTCGTCTTGCTCGGCATCGGCTGGAATTTCGGCTTCATCGGCGCGACTGCGCTGGTCACCGACTGCTATCGCCCGGAGGAGCGGGTCAAGGTCCAGGCGGCCAATGACTTCCTCGTCTTCGGCTCGGTCGCCATCGCCTCCTTCTCGGCCGGCGGCCTGCTCAGCGCCGGCGGCTGGGACAGCGTCAACTGGCTCGTCTTCCCGCCGGTCGCGATCGCGCTGGCGCTGGTCGCCTGGCAAGGTTTTCGCCGGCGATCGGCTGCGGCCTGACAAGATGACGTAATTGTCAGCCGCCGGGTTTGCGATTCTGTCGGAAACTTGGCAACAATTCGGCAGACACTGGCGATCGGCGCTACGGGCGCGATTCTAGAGCCCGGAAGAGCAGTCCCTGGCGTTCAACAGACCGGCGGCAAGCCGGCTCCGTCGGGGCGTCCTGCCCCAGATGCAGATCTCAGGGACAGGAAAGTCGATGTCGGCCTTGCTCATCATCATACTTCTGAGTGCGCTTTCGATCGTCTACGGCATCTGGGCCTATAGCGACGTGATGAAACGCGACGCCGGCAATCAGCGCATGCAGGAGATATCCGGCGCGGTCGCAGAGGGCGCGCAGGCTTACCTCAAGCGGCAATACGTCACCATCGCCATGGTCGGCGTCGTGCTCTTCGTCGGCCTGACCTGGCTGCTCGGGCGCTATGTCGGCATCGGCTTCCTGATCGGTGCCGTGCTCTCCGGCGTCGCCGGCTTCATCGGCATGAACGTCTCGGTGCGCGCCAATGTCCGCACCGCCCAGGCGGCGATGCAGTCGCTGGGGCAGGGGCTCGACGTCGCCTTCAAGGCGGGCGCGGTCACCGGCATGCTGGTCGCCGGCCTCGCACTGCTCGGGGTCGCCGTCTATTACGGCTTCCTGACCTCGATGCAGGGCTTTGCGCCCTCCAGCCGCGTCGTCATCGATTCGCTGGTGGCGCTTGGTTTCGGCGCCTCGCTGATCTCGATCTTCGCCCGTCTCGGCGGCGGCATCTTCACCAAGGGCGCGGATGTCGGCGCCGACCTCGTCGGCAAGGTCGAGGCCGGTATTCCCGAGGACGATCCGCGCAACCCGGCGACCATCGCCGACAATGTCGGCGACAATGTCGGTGACTGCGCCGGCATGGCCGCGGACCTGTTCGAGACCTACGCCGTGACCCTGGTCGCGACGATGGTGCTCGCCGCAATCTTCTTCGCCGGCCAGCCGGTCCTGAACGCGATGATGCTCTACCCGATGGCGATCGGCGCCGCCTGCGTCGTGACCTCGATCATCGGCACCTTCTTCGTCAAGCTCGGCGCCAACCAGTCGATCATGGGCGCGCTCTACAAGGGCTTCATCGCCGCCGGCGTGCTCTCGATCGGCGCCATCGCGGCGGTGACGCACATCATGTTCGGCGGCTTCGGCGCCCAGTTCACCACGGGGCAGGGCGTCGCTTTCACCTCGGGCGGCCTCTTCGCCTGCTCGCTGGTCGGCCTCGCGGTGACGTTGCTGATCGTCATCATCACCGAATACTACACCGGCACCGGCAAGCGCCCGGTGGTCTCGATCGCCCAGGCTTCGGTCACCGGCCACGGTACCAACGTCATCCAGGGACTTGCGGTGTCGCTGGAATCGACGGCGCTGCCGACCATCGTGATCATCGCCGGCATCATCGTCTCCTACGGCCTCGCCGGCCTGTTCGGCATCGCCATCGCGACCACCGCCATGCTGGCGCTCGCCGGCGTCGTCGTGGCGCTCGACGCCTTCGGCCCGGTCACCGACAATGCCGGCGGCATCGCCGAGATGGCCGGCCTGCCCAAGGAGGTCCGCCAGTCCACCGACGCGCTCGATGCGGTCGGTAACACCACCAAGGCGATCACCAAGGGCTACGCGATCGGCTCGGCCGGCCTCGGCGCGCTGGTGCTGTTCGCCGCCTATACCTCGGATCTCAACTTCTTCGTGGCCGAGGCCAACAAGGCGGGCTCGACGACCTTCCAGTACTTCAAGGGCGTCACGGTCGACTTCTCACTCTCCAACCCCTTCGTCGTCGTCGGCCTGCTGCTCGGCGGCCTGATTCCCTTCCTCTTCGGTGGCATGGGCATGACGGCGGTAGGCCGGGCCGCGGGTTCGGTCGTCGAGGAGGTGCGTCGCCAGTTCAAGGAGAAGCCCGGCATCATGGAAGGCAAGGACCGGCCCGACTATGGCCGGGCCGTCGACATGCTGACCCGGGCCGCGATCAAGGAAATGGTCGTGCCCTCGCTCCTGCCTGTGCTGGCGCCGTTCGTGACCTTCTTCGTCATCAACGCCATCGCCGGCAAGAACCAGGCCTTCGCCGCGGTCGGCGCCATGCTGATGGGCGTCATCGTCACCGGCATCTTCGTCGCGATCTCGATGACCTCGGGCGGCGGCGCCTGGGACAATGCCAAGAAGAGCTTCGAGGACGGCTTCGTCGACAAGGACGGCGTGCGCCACATGAAGGGCTCCGAGGCGCACAAGGCCTCGGTGACCGGCGATACCGTCGGCGACCCCTACAAGGACACGGCGGGCCCCGCGGTGAACCCCGCGATCAAGATCACCAACATCATCGCGCTCCTGCTGCTCGCCATCCTGGCGCATAGCTGATCGGCGAGATCGCCTGAGCAAGGCTCGGCCCCGCGGAGCAATCCGCGGGGTTTTCTTTTGCGCGCAATGCGTTGTGCGTTTAAGCGGAATCAATCCGCGAGGCAGTTGAATCAAACCGGGAGGCTACGGTCACGACCGTAGCGTTCCCGCGCGACGCGCTCGCAGCTGCCTGTCATGGTCCGCCCCATCAACGGAGGACTCGATGACCATCCCAGCCGCTTCAGCACCCGCACGCTCCGGACAGGCGACGGACCTTGTCCTGCTGTTCGCCCTGGCGACGCTCTGGGGCGCCTCCTACAGCTTCATCAGGATCGGCGTCGAGACGATCCCGCCGCTGACGCTGATCGCGGCGCGCACCCTGATCGCCGGCGCGATCCTGCTCGTCGTCATCCGGTTGCGCGGGTTGGCGCTGCCGCGCGATCCCGCCATCTGGCAGCGCTTCCTGATCCAGGCCTGTCTCAACAGCGCCGTGCCCTTCACGCTGATCGCCTGGGCCGAGACCAGCGTCGAGGCCGGCCTGGCTTCGATCCTGAACGCGGGCTCGCCGATCTTCGCGTTCCTGCTCACCCTGGTCCTGGCACGCGGCGAGGCGGCTGCCGGCCGCAAGCTCTTCGGTGTTGCTGCCGGCATGCTCGGAGTCTGCCTGATCATCGGCGTCGAGGCGCTGTCGGGTTTCGGCCGCGAGCTCTGGGCCCAGCTCGCTCTGGTCGCGGCCGCGGCCTGCTATGGCGGAGCAGCCCTGTTCGGGCGCAACTTCAAGGGGCTCGATCCGATCATGCCTGCGGCGGGCTCGCTGCTCTGCGGCGCGGTGGTCCTGATTCCCTTCAGCCTGTTCGTCGACCGGCCCTGGACGCTCTCGCCGTCGGCCGCCTCGATCCAGGCGCTGCTGGGGTTGTCGCTGTTCTCGACCGCGCTCGCCTTCATCATCTATTTTCGCCTGATCGACAGGCTCGGCACGGTCGCGACGACCTCGGTCGCCTATCTGCGGGTGCCGACCGGCGTCGCCATAGGCGTGGTTTTTCTCGGCGAGCGCCTGAGCCCGACCGCCTGGGCCGGTCTCGCGCTGGTGCTGATCGGTGTGTTCGCGATGACCCTGCCGGAGCGCAGGCCGCCCGCCAGCTAGGCGAGCGCGAGCAAAGAAAAAGGCCCTGCGACAGCGCCGCAGGGCCTTTTCGTTCTGTCGCTGAGGAGGTCCTCAGGAGCCGAGCGGGTTGAACTTGGTGACGCCGCGGAAGAGGTTGCGCAGGAAGCTCTGCTCCTCGCCGCCGGTCGGGGTGGTGCGGCTGATGAAGTCGAAGATCACGCCGTCCTGCAGGCCGTAATTGGCGATACGCTCGACCTTGAAGGCCTTGTTGAAATAGATCACCAGCACGCGCTGGTCGATCACCGTGAAGTCCTGGAACTGGAAGCGCCGGCGCACGGTCTGGCTGATGTAGTAGAAGGTGCGGTTGCCGACCGTCGAGGTCGTCGAGGGCGTTCCGAGCGTGGTCAGCACCGCCTGCACGTCCATGCCGGGCCTGACCTTGGCGATCAGCTCGTCATCCATGATGAAGCCGCGCGTGAACTCTTCGTTGAGGCCGGCGGAGGTCGGGACGCGGAAGCCGTGATTGGCGCCGCTGCAGGCGGCGAGCGGCAACATTGCGGCGAGCGTGCCGATCAGGACAGTGCGGCGGGTCGGAGCGGTCATGCGGGGAAGGTCCAACGGCAGGCACGCGACAGCGAGGCCGCGCTTGTCATGAGGGGTATGCTTGGCGTAACGCCCGAGCATGGCTTTGGCAAGGCGAGCGCAATCGCAAGCGCAATCGGTGGAGTGGCGGCAGTGATTTTCGGTCTGTTCGGCAAGAGACCCGACCGGATGGCGCCGGTCAACGCCCTGCTGGCGCGCATCGTCGCAGCCTCCCGGGAGCCCGCGCTTTATCTCGAAGGGCGTGTGCCCGACGATTTCGAGGGACGTTTCGAGGCGCTGACGCTCCATGTCTTCCTGGTATTGCGGCGGCTGCGTGAACTGCCGGCGCCTGCAGCGGACGTGGCGCAGGATCTCGTCGACGCCAGTTTCAGCTATCTCGAGCTCGGTTTCCGTCAGGGCGGCGTCAGTGACGTCTCCGTGCCCAAGCGAATGAAGAAGATCGGCCGCAGCTTCTACGGCCGGGTCGGTGCCTATGAGGAAGCCTTCGCCTCGGGCGAGCCGGGTGCGCTGGCAGCCGCGCTGGGACGCAATGTTTCGCCGCAGGCCGATGCTGAGGCCTTGGCCCGCCATGCCCATGCCGCTGCGGCACAGTTGGCGCCCCTTGATCTCGACGGTATTCTCACCGCCGATCCGATTTTTCCCAAGTTTGAGAGCAGCCTGTCGAAATGAGTTCCGCCAGCAAGGACGCGTTGCCGCTGCGCCATCCCGTTCGCGTCGAGACGATCACGCTGCGGCCGATGACCTTCGAGATCGCGGCGGCGCAGCCCGACTTCGCCGCGATCGCGCGCCACATCGGCGTCGCTTCGCTTGAGTCGCTGAAGGCGAGCTATTCGCTGTCCCGCAATGGCGACCGGGTCAAGCTCGAAGGCAAGATCTCCGCGGCGCTGCACCAGACCTGCGTCGTCACGCTCGAGGCTTTTCCCGTTGCGCTCAAGGTGCCGGTGAAGCTCGATTTCGTGCCGGAGGCCGAATTGGCCACCTTGGCGGCTGGCGATACCGGCGAGGGCGAGATCGACATCGAGGTCCTGCTGAACGAGGAGGATCCGCCGGAGCCGATCGTCGACGGCGTCATCGATCTGGGCTCGATCACCCTCGAATTCCTGGCGCTGGCGCTCGATCCCTATCCGCGCAAACCTGGCGTCAGCTTCGATGAGACCGCGCCGGAAGCGGCACCCGAATCGCCTTTCGCGGCGCTGGCGCGCCTGAAGGGCTCGGAATGATGCCGGCCCCGGTCGCGGCTTTTTCTTGCGGCCGGCGTTCAACTCGCTATTGTCCCGCCGCGTCGAGCCGCTCCAGCCAGGGGCGCCGCCCCTGGAACTGATCGCCTCCTCATGACACGTCCGGTTACACTCGCGCTCGATGCGATGGGCGGCGACCACGGTCCGTCCATCGTCATCCCCGGCGCGGCCCTTACGCTGGAACGCCGCCCTGACGCCAAGTTCGTGATCTTCGGCGATCAGGCGCAGGTCGAGCCGTTGCTCGACGCCCATCCCAAGCTCAAGGCCGCGACGGTCTTCCACCACACGGACGTCTCCGTGAAGATGGACGACAAGCCGAGCCAGGCGCTGCGCTATGGCCGCTACAAGTCCTCGATGTGGCGCGCCATCGACGCGACCAAGACCGGCGAGGCGGACGTCACCATCTCCGCCGGCAATACCGGCGCGCTGATGGCGATGTCCAAGTTCTGCCTGAAGTCCATGCCCCAGGTCGACCGCCCGGCGATCGCCTGCCTGTGGCCGACGGTGCGCGGCGAGAGCGTTGTGCTCGATGTCGGCGCGACCATCGGCGCCGACGCGCAGCACCTGGTCGACCTCGCCGTGATGGGCGCGGCCATGGCGCGCGTCGTCTTCGACATCGATCGCCCGAGCGTCGGCCTGCTCAATGTCGGCGTCGAAGAGATCAAGGGCGTCGAGGCGGTCAAGGAAGCCGGCCGCATCCTGCGCGAGAGCAATCTGGCCCATCTCGACTATCAGGGCTTCGTCGAAGGCGACGATCTCGGCAAAGGCACGGTCGACGTCGTCGTCACCGAAGGCTTCACCGGCAATATCGCGCTGAAGACCGCCGAGGGGACGGCGAGGCAGATCGGCGAGTATCTGCGCGCCGCGATGGGCCGCTCGCTGATGTCGAAGATCGGCTACCTCTTCGCCCGTGGCGCCTTCTCGGCGCTGAAGGACAAGATGGACCCGCGCAAGGTCAATGGCGGCGTCTTCCTCGGCCTCGAAGGCATCGTGATCAAGAGCCATGGCGGCACCGATGCGATCGGGTTCGCCAGTGCCGCGGAAATGGGCTACGAGATGGCGCGGGAGAACCTGATGGCGAAGGTGCGCGAGATGGTCGCGTCGACCGCGCGCCCGGATGCGAGCCCGAAGAGCATGCAGCCGGCCATCGGCGAATAGGGAAGAGAGACGCTCCTTTGTCCATCCTGCGATCCGTCCTGCGCGGCTCCGGCTCCTATCTGCCGGCGCAGATCGTCAGCAACGCCGATCTGGCGAAGAAGGTCGACACCACCGACGAGTGGATCGTGCAGCGCACCGGGATCCGCGAGCGCCGTATCGCGGCCGAGGGCGAAACCACGGCCACGCTCGGACTCAAGGCGGCGCAGGCGGCGCTCGCCGATGCCGGCATGGACGCGAGCGAGATCGACCTGATCATCGTCGCGACGGCGACGCCGGACAACACCTTCCCGGCGACGGCGACGCAGATCCAGGCCGCGCTCGGAATCAGCCATGGCGCGGCCTTCGACCTGCAGGCCGTCTGCTCCGGCTTCGTCTTCGGCCTCGCCACCGCCGACAAGTTCCTGACGAGCGGTGCCGCCAAGGCCGCCCTGGTCATCGGCGCCGAGACTTTCTCGCGCATCCTCGACTGGGAGGACCGCACCACCTGCGTCCTCTTCGGCGATGGTGCCGGCGCTGTCGTGCTGACGGCCGAGCCCGGAACCGGGACGCTTGCCGACCGCGGCGTGCTCACGACCCATATCCGCTCCGACGGGCGCTATGCCAACAAGCTCTATGTCGATGGCGGGCCGGGCTCGACCAAGACGGTCGGCTTCCTGCGGATGGAGGGCCGGGAGGTCTTCAAGCACGCGGTCGTCAACCTCGCCGAGACGGTGCGTCATACCTTCGAGGAGACCGGGCTCACCGGCGACGATATCGACTGGTTCGTGCCGCATCAGGCCAACCGCCGCATCATCGACGCCACCGCCCACAAGCTCGGCATCGGTGAGGAACGGGTCGTCATCACCGTCGACCGGCACGGCAACACCTCCGCCGCCTCGATCCCGCTCGCTTTGGCCGAAGCGCATGCGGACGGGCGCATCAAGCGCGGCCAGCTCGTGCTCATCGAGGCGATGGGTGGCGGCTTCACCTGGGGTTCGGCGCTGATCCGCTGGTGATGGCCGTTCAGGTCCTCACGCTAAGTTACTTCGATTTATCGACTTTTTTGGCGGTTATCGCCGCAGATTCTTGCCATTTCAACCTGTGCGTGCGGCACGAGGATTGACCCGAATTGCCTTGGCGCCTAGAGCAGAAGGCGAAAAAGCGGGGCCGGTCATCTGGACAGGCTCCGCGCCGACACTTGGTTGAGAGACGGCACGTTTTTTCGGATCGGGGCGCCCCGCGCGTTCATCCGAAGGCGGCCGGCTCTGGCGTCCGCCGTTTCTGGTAGGGGATGCTTCGACAGGGTAGTGGCTGCTCTATAACGCCTTGGAGGGAGCTGATGGCAGGGCAAACTGTGACGCGCGCGGACCTTTGCGAGGCGGTCTATCAGAAGATCGGCCTGTCGCGGACGGAGTCGTCCAAGCTCGTCGAAGCGGTCCTCGACGAGATCTGCGATGCCGTGGCGCGCGGCGAGAATGTCAAACTTTCTTCGTTCGGCTCGTTCGTCGTGCGCGACAAGGGCGAGCGAATCGGGCGTAATCCCAAGACTGGCGTAGAAGTTCCGATCGAGCCGCGTCGCGTCATGGTTTTCAAGCCCTCGAACGTGATGAAGGCCCGGATCAACGGGCAGAACGGCGAGGGTGAAGACGAGTGAGCCTGGAGTTCCACAACGGCGATACCGAGGCCGAATTGGACACCAAGAGCCCAGACGCTTTCCGGACCATCAGCGAGGTCGCCGAAGACCTCGACATACCCCAGCATGTGCTCCGCTTCTGGGAGACGCGCTTCTCCCAGATCAAGCCGCTGAAGCGCGGCGGCGGCCGGCGCTACTACCGCCCCGACGATGTCGCCCTGCTCAAGGGCATCCGCCGCCTGCTGTACGGCGAAGGCTATACCATCAAGGGCCTGCAGCGGATCCTCAAGGAGCAGGGGCCGCGCCACGTCCAGGCGATCGGCCGTGGGGCCGAGATCGCGCCGCCACCCGGCGCCGCAGCCCGGCCCGCCACGGTTGCGGCGGGACCAGCCGAAATGGCCGCCAATCCATCGTCGCGGCCGGCTCCCGCTGGCGAGCCGGGTTTCGCCGCCAAGGCACTCCTTTCTTCCTTGTCGCAGGCGCCTCAGCCGGCTGCTTTCGGCGACGACGATCTGGCCTTCCTCAAGACGACGCTGCTGGAGCTCGCCGAATGCCGGCGGCTGCTGCGGGCAGCGCTGAGCTCAGGAGCGGTCGAGGAAGCCTGACCGCGCCACAAGGCCCTTGCGCAGGCCATCCGCC
Source organism: Allobosea sp. GW823-FHT02B03 (assembly GCF_058797755.1). Lineage (NCBI taxonomy): Bacteria > Pseudomonadati > Pseudomonadota > Alphaproteobacteria > Hyphomicrobiales > Alloboseaceae > Allobosea > Allobosea sp. GW823-FHT02B03. The sequence continues at coordinate 267,462 of NZ_JBXAJY010000005.1, forward strand.
GTCGATTGCGGGGCCGCTCTCCTTCTCCGCGTGAACTGATCCAGTTGCCGAACAGGAGGGCCGCGATGGCCTGGACCTATCTCTTCTTCGCCGGTCTCTTCGAAATCGGCTGGGCGATTGGACTGAAGTACACGCAAGGCTTCACGCGGCTGGTCCCGACCGTGCTGACCGTCGCCAGCATGGCGGTCAGCCTCGGACTGCTCGGCCTCGCGCTGAAGAGCCTGCCGCTGGGCACCGCCTATGCGATCTGGACCGGCATCGGCACCGTCGGGACGGCGATACTCGGCATCATCCTGTTCGGCGAACCGGCGACCGTGCTGCGGCTGCTCTGCATCGGCCTGATCGTCGCGGGAATCGTCGGCCTCAAGCTGGTCGGTTAGGAGGCAGGGCCGGGAGAACTCAGCGCCGGAAGGCGTCGGGCCAGAAGCCGCTGCGCTCCAGCAGCAGGATCAGGACGATGACGGCGAGCGTCACCACGAGCGTCATCAGCTTGGCGTTCCAGGGCGTGCCGCGGCCGATCAGCCAGATCAGCGTCAGGCCCATGATGAGGGGGATCGCGATTTCCATGGCGGCAGTCTAGAGCGCGCTGCGGCTCGATGGAAATATCAAAGGCGCAACGCACGCCTCCCGGCAGTGTGAACCCGCAAGGCGTTCAGCGCGCGGCTGAAGCCTGGGCGTCCTCCCCCGGCTGGATCTCGGCCTCGGCCACGCCCTCGATCAAGGGCCGCAGGCGGACGAGCTCGCTCGCCATGAAGTCGAGGAACAGCCGCACGCGCGGCGCCTGGCGCAGGTCCGGATGAGTCAGGAGCCAGAGGTCCGCGGCATAGCCGGCCTGCGGCGGTCCGAGACGCTTCAATCCCGGCCGCTTGTCGCCGATGAAGCAGGGCAGGAAGCCGATCCCGATCCCGGCCTCGACCGCTTCGGCGAGGCCCAGCACCGTATTCAGCTTGTAGACGACGCGATCGGCCTCGATGTGCTTCTGCACGTACTGCACGACCTTGAAGGCACCGAACTGGTCGTTGAGCGAGACCCAGCGCCGCTGCGCCAGGATGGCCTGGTCGGCAGGCGGCCCCTCCGGGAAGTCGGCCCCACGCCCATAGAGTGCCCAGCCGATCCGCGCAGCGCGCCGGCCGACGAGGTTCTCCGGCGGCGTATCGGTGGCGCGGATCGCGACATCCGCATCGCGCTTGCTGAGGTTGAGCGCCTGGTTGCCGAGCAGGACATCGAGCCGGATGTCCGGGCATTGCCGCATGAAGGCGCCGAAGAGCGGCGTCAGCAGCTCGACCAGCAGGGAATCATTGGTGGTGACGCGCAACTCGCCGGCGGGGACGATCTCGCGCCCGGCGAGGCGGCGGGTGAAGCCGGCGATGTCGTGGTCGAGCCGCTCCGCCAGTGCCGCCATCTCCTCGCCGGCAGGCGTCGTGACATAGCCACTGCGATGACGCTCGAACAGGCGCGTGCCGAGCGCCTCTTCGATCTGGCCGAGACGGCGAAACACCGTCGAATGGTTGAGGCCGATCAGCTCGGCCGCCGCCGGCAGGCTGCGGGCATCGGCAATGGCCTTGATCAGGCGGAAATCATCCCAGGCGACGGTGTAGGGCGGGTTCGGCAAGGCGTCGGCTCCGGGGGCAGGGCGCCCGTTGACGGGTGTCCATAAAATGGTGCGGGCGGCGGGTTGGAGCAACCCGCCGCCCGTTCAGCCGGAAATCGGTGCCTCAGGCAAGGGCGGCCTGGCGCGAGCCCGGGAGCGGACCGGAGCGCAGGGCGAGCGCACCGTCGCCGATCAGCACATGGGCGAAAGCCGTCAGCGCGAGGAACGCCGGATACTCCCAGCCGCCATTCGGGGCGGTGAAGAGCCAGCCATTGGGGGCGTGGACGGCGAGCGCGCCGAGCAGGACCGGCAGCAGTGCCAGCGAGACATAGCGGCCATAGAAGCCGGTCAGGATGGCGAGGCCGCCGACGAGCTCTGCGAGGATGATCGGCCAGGCCAGGAAGCCCGGCAGGCCGAGCTGGCCGAGGAAGCCGGCAAAACCCGGAACGGTGAAGACCGCGAGCTTGAGATAGGCGTGGGCGATGAACATCAGGCCGAGCGCAATGCGCAGGCCGAGGGCGCCATAAGGGGCGAGACGGGTGTCGATCATGATGGTTCTCCGAAGGTCGAGAGGAAAGGCGGGATCGTTCTGCGGAGAAAGATGCGCGTCGCCGTTGTGCAATTCAAATATCGATTTAGCGATATTGAAATTGCATTATCACAATGAACTTGGACTGGCCTGCACGCTCGCGATCACCATCTTGGCGTCAACGAGGGCGGCGTTCCGCAGCCCGAAAGGACCGCCACCATGCAGATCAACGGCATCCACCACGTCACCGCCATTGCTGGCCCGGCGCGCCGCAATCTCGATTTCTACAGCCGTGTCCTCGGCCTGCGCCTGGTCAAGAAGACCGTCAATTTCGACGACCCGACGACATGGCACCTCTATTTCGGCGATGCCGATGGCGCGCCCGGCACGATCCTGACCTTCTTCCCCTGGGAGCATGTTGCGCCCGGCCGGCTCGGCGTCGGGGAGACACAGGAGACGGCATTCCGCATTCCCGCGTCGGCGCTGGACTATTGGACGCAGCGCTTCGTCGGCCTCGGCGTCGTGCATGATGCGCCCGAAACGCGGTTCGGCGAGACGGTGCTCGCCTTTCGCGACCCGGACGGCATGCGCCTCGCTCTCGTGGCGGTTCCCGGCAGCGAGAGCGAGCCGAGTTGGGACAATGGCGAGATCCCCGGCGCCTTCGCGATCCGCGGCTTCCACGGGGTCACTCTGCTGCTGGCCGAGACCGGGCCGACCGCTGCCATCCTGTCCGAGGTCTTCGGTTTCGCCGAGGTCGGGCGCGAGAACTGCATCGTCCGGATGCAGGCAGCCGGCACCGTCCAGGGCGGGGTCGTCGACCTGCGCGAGGGGCGCGGCTCCCTGCCTGCCCGTCTCGGCGGCGGCTCGGTCCACCATGTCGCGTTCCGCGCCCATGACGATGCCGAGCAGGCGCGGATGGTGAAGCTGCTGTCCGACAGATTCGGCCTGCGCACCACCGGACAGCGCGACCGCAACTACTTCCGCTCGGTCTACTTCCGCGAGCCCGGTGGCGTGCTATTCGAGATCGCGACCGACGCTCCCGGCTTCGCCGCCGACGAGCCGGCCGAAAGCCTCGGCAGCGCCCTCAAGCTGCCGCCGCAATACGAGAAGCGCCGCGGCGAGATCGAAGCCGCGCTGCCGGCCCTGGTCTGAGCCGCTTCGGCGCGCTGCTTCGGTGCGCCGACGTGCTCTCGATCACAAAAGGAGACGAATCATGGTTGAATCCTCTGCCTTCATCCACCGCTTCGAGCCGGCGACCGCGCCGGGCCTGCCGCCGCTGCTACTGCTCCACGGCACCGGGGGCGACGAGAATGACCTCTTGCCGCTCGGGCGTGCCGTGCTGCCGGGCGCTGCGCTGCTCTCGCCGCGTGGCCAGGTCCTGGAAGGCAGCATGCCGCGCTTCTTCCGCCGGCTCGCCGAAGGCGTCTTCGACGAGGCGGACCTGACGAAGCGCACACATGAGTTGGCGGATTTCATCGCCGATGCTCGCACGCGCTACGGGCTGCAGGCCCCGGTCCCGCTCGGCTTCTCGAATGGCGCCAACATCGCCGCCGCGCTACTCTTGCTACGGCCGGAAGCGCTCGCCGGTGCCGCGCTGCTGCGGGCGATGGCGCCCTTCGCAAAGCCGCCGGAGGCGCAGCTTTCAGGCAAGCCGGTGCTGCTGCTCTCGGGTAGGCTCGATCCGATCATTCCGGCGGCGAATGCGGCTGGCCTTGCGGCAACGCTCGAGCGGGCGGGGGCTGCGGTTGAGCATCAGGTCCTGCCGACTGGCCATGGCCTGTCCCAGGCGGATGTGGGCCTGCTCGAGAAGTGGCTTGCGGGGCAGCGGGCGAAGGCCGCGTAGGTGTGGCGTCGCCCCGTCTAAGGGTAGGAGGACGCAGTCAGGCCGGCGGGCAGGCGCTCAGGCGCGCTTCGAGAGATAGCACATCAGCCCGAGCCCGCCGAGCATGACCGAGATCATGTAGGGCCCGAACAGGCAGGCGACGAAAACCGCCGCGATGAAGCCGAGCATGAGGCCGTTGCGCCAGTCCAGGATCATGATGACAACCTCCTCCTCTGGTGGGTAGCATCATAAAGATAGAGTTGACCCGCTGAACCGCATTTGAATGAAATGCGTTAACCGAACATTGCCGGGGCGGGACTTTCCTTAATGGGCTTGCGGTAATCTCGGCAGCTCTGTCGCTTCACTCGCGACAACTGGCCGGCGGCCATATTCCGGGCAGAGCGCGACGATTCTTCCGGCCAGCGCGGCGTTCGATGAGCGGGCGTCGCGCCGGCTTCGAGCGCGACCTGCGTCGACCCAGTCCGCTCGGCGGCGCCGATCGAAACAACCGGACCGTCGCGCTTGCTCGGCGGGAAACCCGTATCGGCGGCGGTCATGATGCAGTGCGGTGTCATCGCTGGCAGCCTCTCGCTGTGCGGCCAGTCAAGATGATTCCCGCGAAGCTGGCAAAGTTAGGGCAGTCTCCCTCCGCAGGTCCTGCAAGGCGCTTGCGGCTCTCGCGCGCGAGGTTCACCTTCCTGCGATGGTCACGCTTCTCCTTGCCGTCTCGATGCTCGCGACCGTCGCGACGGCGCTATGGCTGGCTTTCGAGGGCAATGCCGTGATGGCGCTGCCCTTGGCGATCGTCTTCGCCGGTCTGCTCAGGACCATGGTGCGCCGCAGCCGGCGCCTGGGGATCACGCCGGCCGAGATCGCCAGACGTCCGTCGGAGCCGAAGCGCGACTGATCCTGCAAGCCCCGCGAACGAACGCCTGGCGTACTGCCGGACGATCTGTCCGGGCTCAGCCGTCGTTCGAGGAGTTGAGTTCGTCCGGGGTCAGGCCATCGCCGCCGCCGATGCCGGCCGCCTCGCGCAGCACCGCGTTGATTCGGTCCTGCCAGCCCGGACCGCCGCTCTGGAAATGCTCGAGCACTTCGCGGTCGATCCGGAGGGTCACCATCTCCCGCGCCCCGGGAACCACTGCCCGCTTCGGGGCCGGTGCCTTGGGGGGCGCCGGCTTGAAGAGGGCTTCCGCGAGCTTGCGAGGATCGCTCGGCCGGCGGGTTCTGTCATGGCTCATGGTCGTGCCTCTGGTGAGGATGCGGCAGGCCTGGCTGGCGGCGCACTGCTCCGCCCGCAGTTGGCTTCGATCACGTGCCCCGGCCGATGCGAGGGCAGGGCGCCCGCAGCCGAGACTGAACAGAATGAAAAATGGTCGGAGCGAGAGGATTCGAACCTCCGACCCCTTGTCCCCCAGACAAGTGCGCTAACCGGGCTGCGCTACGCTCCGACGCGTCGGCTTATAGAGGCGCTGCCGCCGCGATGCAACGCGCCAGATGCGCCGTTCTGCAAATCTTCGGTGGGTAGGCCGATCGGGATGCTCCGTTCCCTCCGCCAGCCATCCGCTTCGGCCGAAGCCGGAACGCTGCCCTGCGATTGCAGCAAGGCATCGAACATTCCGACGGCTGCCGGTGCATCTGCGGAAAGGCCGGAGATTGACGCAAAGGCGACAAGGTCTCGGAAAGACTGGTCTGCTATAGCGAATTCGAATGCTCGCATCGGTGCGAGCGCCGGGACAGGCACGGCGCCGGAGGTACCCTCCCCAAAATGGATTCCAGCACTGCTTTTTTCGCGGCATCGCTGATGATGCTCGCCAATGGTACTGTCCTGGGGTTCATGCATGGCGACCTGCCGGCTTCGTTGCGTCCGGCGTCCCGGAGCTGGCAGTCAGGCACGCTGCTCGTCGCCTGCGGTTGCGCGCTGTTCGCCATCCAGCCGCTCGTGCCGCTCGCCGTCTCGGTGACGGTTTCTAACGGCCTGATCCTACTGGGGCTCACGGCCTATTGCCGGTCCCTCTATTCCTTCTACGAGCGCAAGCCGGGCGTCTGGCTGCCTTTGCCGGCAGTCCTGGGAACGCTGGGTGTCTTCTGGTTCTCGGCCATTCAGCCGAACACCGAGATCCGAATCATCATCATTTCCCCGGCCTGGCTGGTGCTCATGGGCAATAGCGCCCTGATCCTCAAGCGCGGCGCCGGTCGCGACGACGCGATGAGCCGGCGCATGCTGTTCGCCATCTTCGCCAGCGTATTCCTGTTCACCATCGTGCGTCTGCTGCACTATCTGAGCCTGGGAATGGCGACGAACTTCAGCATCGCCGACGATGCCAGCTGGATGAACCTCGCCACGCCCATGCTCGCGGCGATCTTGCCGGTGATCGGGACGACCGCCTTCGTGTTGATGTGCTCGGAGCGGATTCGCCGGCAATGGGAGCGGGCCGCATCGACCGATTATCTCACCGGCCTGCCGAACCGGCGCACGCTTACCGCGGCCGGTACGGAACGCTTCAAGGCGGCGCGCGCCAAGGATGAGAGCTTCGCGATCGCCGTCGTCGATATCGACTCGTTCAAGGCGATCAACGATCGCCATGGTCACGATGTCGGCGATATCGCCCTGAAGCATGTCGGAGCGCGGCTGAAGTCGGCGACGCGCGGCGTCGATCTCGTGGCGCGCACCGGTGGCGAGGAGTTCGTGGTGCTGTTCGACCGGATCGAGCCCAACCAGGTCGAGGCGGCGGCCGAGTGGCTGCGCGCTGCGGTGCGGGCTGATCCTTTCGTCGCTGGCACCGTCAAGATATCGATCACCGTCTCAGTCGGTGTCGCCATCTGCCGGGGGGAGGATGCCGATTTCAACGCATTGCTCCGGCGCGCCGACGAAGCGCTCTACGCGGCGAAATCGGCCGGCCGGAACCAGGTCAAGCTGGCGGCCTGAGTCGCGCGTGGGGCCGACGCCTGCCACGCCTTAACCATTCGTTAAGCATTCGATTGCGGCGGCAGCTCCTCGGACGCAAGATTGCGCCTTGAAATCGCAAACGCGAGAGAAACGTCATGTCGATGGCATTGGCCGATCGCAGGCCGCGCCCTGTTCGAGCCGCCGCCGAGCCGGGCAGAGGCTCGCTGGAGAGCTTCTTCGCCGGTCTCGCGCCGGACTGGCACTCGCGCTGGGCCTGGGACCATTACGAGGCGACGATCCTGGCGCTCGCGCATCAGTTCGGCCTGAGGCGCGTCTGCGAGGTCGGCGGCGGGCGCGACCCGCTGTTCTCGCCGGAGGAGGCGCGCCGCTACGGGCTCGACCTCGTCGTCAACGACATCGACGCCGGTGAGCTCGCACTGACTCCGAAAGGCCTGCGCACCGCCCGCTTCGACATCGCGGGCGACCTTTCCGAGCCGGATATCGCGCGCGGCGGCTATGACATGATGGTCTCGCGCATGGTTTTCGAGCATGTCCAGGACGTCGAGCGCGCCTGGACCAACATCCATGCCTTGCTGGCACCGGGGGGCGTCGGCCTCGCCTTCGTGCCGACGCTCTGGGCGCCGGTCTTCGCGCTCAACCATGTCCTGCCCGAGAAGGCCTCCCGCGCCATCGTCCATGCGCTGTTTCCGGCACGGCGCGAAGGTGGCGACGATCCGAAGTTCCCTGCCTTCTATGACTGGTGCCGCGGCAGCCGCACCAGGCTGGCTCCGATGTTGAAGCGGGCCGGCTTCAGCGACATCCATGTCCAGCCCTTCTGGGGGCACGGCTATTTCGACCGGATGCCGGGGGTGCGCGAGGTCGACGATGCCTTCAACCGGCTGGCGGCCAGGATCGGTTTCGAGGCCCTGACGACCTATGCCTATGTGGTCGTGCGGAAGGAGCGCTGAGGCTAGTCACCGCGCGGCGGCATCGCCGGGTTGAGCACGGCCAGCCCCCAGACCAGGCCGAGCATCAGGTAGAAGTGCCGCCAGTGGTCGGTGTCGATCTGGATGCCTTGCAGGATCGTCACGAACAGCACCGACCAGAGCACGATCGCATGGCCCTGCCAGGGCGAGCGCCGCATCGCGACACGCCAGCCGGCGAGGCAGGTCGCGGCCATCAGCGCCAGGAAGGAGACGCCGCCGAGCCAGCCATAGGAGGCGAAGGCGTTGATGTAGACGTTGTGCGGATCCTCCGGGAAATGCCAGCGAAAGCGCAGCGGGCCGAAGCCGTTCGGCAGGTCAAGCAGCAGCGGGATCGAGCGCAACTGGTTGCCGAATCGGCCGGTGACGCCCTGGTCGTAATCCTGGTCGAGGCTGGCGCGGATCTCGAAGACGCTGCGGATGTTCTCGAAGGACAGCGCGATCAGCATCGCGACCACGACCAGCACCAGCGAGACCAGCGTCAGGAAGACGATGCGGGTGCGTTGTTTGCTGCTCGGCGAGGTCAGGAAGGTCAGCGCCGTCATCATCAGCGTGGCGGCGACAAGATTGGCCCAGGCTCCGCGCGAGAAGCTCAGGAAGAGCGCGAGCAGCGGCACGCTCATCAGCAGGAAGCCCTTGACCAGGCCGACCCGCCCGGTGAGCACGGCATGCAGGGTGTAGACGATCGGCAGCACCAGGAAGGGGCCGAGCACGTTCGGGTCCTTGAAGGTGCCGGAGGCACGGCCATGCAGCGAGAGCACGCTGCCGAGGCCGGCCACGTCGAAATAGCCGAGCAGGCCGGCAAAGCCGGCGCACCAGGCCGAGAAGAGATAGCCCTTGCGCAGCGTGTCGAGGCGCCCGAGCGGGTCTTCCGCCATGATCGCGGCGAAGAAGATCGCCGTCAGCATCAGATAGACCGAGACGGCGGTGAAGCGGACCGAGGGGGCCTCGTCCATCCAGGGCAGCAGCGAGAAGACGCCGCCGAGATTGTAGAGCAGCAGCAGGATCGCGAGGGGCAGCAGCTTCTGCGAGAAGCGGATGCCGGTCAGCGCGAACACGAAGAGCGCGATCAGGAAGACGAGTTCGTAGGGCGAGGGCTCGATCAGGGCAAAGCCGCTCGAGGCGGTGAGCAGCCAGAGAGCCCCGCGCTTGATCGCGGCATAGGAGATCTGCAGGCCGCCATGGCGCCGGCCACCAGCCTCACCTCCCTGCGCCAGCGTGCTCAATAGGCGTTCTCGTTCTTCGTCAGGAGCGAGAACGGCGTCTTGATCAGGATGTAGAGGTCCAGCAGCACCGACCAGTTCTCGATGTAATAGAGATCGTGCTCGACGCGGCGCTGGATCTTGTCCTCGGTATCGGTCTCGCCGCGCCAGCCATTGATCTGGGCCCAGCCGGTGATGCCGGGCTTGACCTTGTGGCGGGCAAAATAACCGTCGACCACCTGCTCATAGGCGCGGTTCGAGGCGGTGGCATGGATCGCGTGCGGGCGCGGGCCGACCAGCGAAAGATTGCCCTTGAAGACGACGTTGAAGAGTTGCGGCAGCTCGTCGATCGAGGTCTTGCGGATGAAGCGGCCGACGCGGGTGACGCGTGGATCGTCCTTGGTGACCTGCTTGGCGGCGGCGAAGTCGCTCATCTCGTGATAGAGCGAGCGGAATTTCAGCACCTCGATCAGTTCGTTGTTGAAGCCGTAGCGCTTCTGGCGGAACAGGATCGGGCCCTTCGAGTCGAGCTTGATCGCGATCGCTGTCGCCAGCATGAGAGGCGAGAGCAGGATCAGAGCCAGCGTGCCGACGATCTTGTCGAACAGCCATTTGACGACGATGTCCCAGTCCGCGATCGGCCGGTCGAAGACGTCGAGCACCGGAACGGCGCCGATATAGGAGTAGGAGCGCGGCCGGAAACGCAGCTTCGACATATGGGCCGAGAGCCGAATGTCTATCGGCAGCACCCAGAGCTTGCGCAGCATCGTCAGAAGCCGTGCCTCGGCCGAGATCGGCAAGGTGAAGATCACGAGGTCGAGCTTGGTGCGGCGGGCGAACTCGACGAGGTCGTCGATCGTGCCGAGCTTGGGATAGCCGGCGACGAGGTCGGGCGAGCGGTCGTCATTGCGGTCGTCGAAGACGCCGCAGACGCGTAGCCCCGTGTCGCGCTGGGCTTCCAGCGCCTTGATCAGCTCCTCTCCCGCCGGCCCGCCCCCGACGATGGCAGTGCGCCGTTCCAGCCGTCCGAGACGGGTCAGGCGCAGCACGATCATCGTGACGGCGAGCCGCTCGGCCAGAAGCAGCGCGAGGCCGCCGGCATAGAAGCTTGCCAGCCAGACGCGCGAGACCTGATCGCCGATCTTGAGGAAGAAGAACGCCGCCAGCGCCAGCAGGAACAGCACTGTCCAGCCGGCGATGATCCTCACCGCCATGGTGACGAAATTGCGCAGCGCGCCGATATGATAGAGATGCAGCGCCTGGAAGGCGGCGAGCGCGCCGACCGCAAGCAGCGGAATGGTGACCTGATAGGGCAGGGCGTTCTCGACCTTGCCGGCGACATAGAGCCAGAAGATCAGGCCGCCGACGCCGACCACCACCACGAAGTCTGCCAGCCGCACCAGACCTTCGATCAGCACCGGCGATAATGTGCGCTTGACCGGCATAGCGGCGATGCGCTCGGCCAACGGATGGAAGGCGCGGGTGGCGCCGGAGGTGGGCGTGCCCTCCTGTGCCGGGCCGGCCGAATCCGCCTTGATCAGGTCGCGAACGTCGAAAGCGCCCATCTCGTCATGTCCTCTCCGCCTGCCCGGACCAGAGGTTCGAGCATCGGCTGTCGACTAGCGCAAATTGCTCTCGGAAGGTTTAACCCGCCGCTGCGAAAGGTGCAGCGATTTGAGGGAGTTCGAGCGCGGTTTCCGGGTGTTTAACCGGCATGCCTCGCCCCTCCGGCGGCGCCCGCGGCGGGGATAGAATTTAGCGAAGGCATTCAAGGCGATAGCCATAGTTTTCGCTGGCCAGAAAATACCCTGAAAATACAGTTTTCAGCGTCAAAATCCAGCGTAGCGTTGACAAAAGGCCCCGTTTCAGGCATTCAAGGGTCGCGATGAGCGACTGAGAAGCACATTTTTGAAGGCCTCCGCCCCCGGGATTTCCGGAAACAGGGTGAGATGCTGTGCTGACCTTCGGTGACAATCGAAGCGTTCCTTTTACTCTCTTGCTTCGTCTTTAAAACGCCAACGATGCGCACCCCGTCGACGTCGCACCCGCGTCGCCGGCGCCTTGGGCCCGCGCCAATTGTGTGACCTGTGTCTTTTCACTGGATTGTTCTGCTCGCGGCGGTTGCCGTCGAGGTTCTCGCTACGTCGGCGCTGAAGGTCTTCGTTTCAGCGCCGCTCTTCTTGGCCTTTCTGCCGCTCGTGCTGATCGGCCTCTCCTTTGCCCTGCTCAGCCTGGCGCTGCGCGTCATTCCGATGGCGGTCGCCTATGCGGTCTGGGAAGGGCTCGGCATCGTCGGCATCGCCGTCATCGGCCATGTCCTGTTCGCCGAGCATCTGACGCCGGAGCGCCTTGTGGCGCTGGCCATGATCGTCGCCGGCATCGTGCTGCTCGAGCGCGGCGTCGGCCATGACGAGCCCGACCATGACGAGGTCGGCCATGAACAGCAGAGGAGGGTCGCATGAGCGCCACCTTCTCTCCGCAAGGCCTGGCCATCCTCTGGCTCGTGCTCGCGGTCGGGCTTGAGGTCGCCGGCACGGCGCTGCTCAAGCTCTCGGACGGGCTGAAGCGCCGCCTGATCGGCGGCGCCGGCGTCATCCTCGTCATTGGCGCCTTCGGCGCCTTGGCCCAGGCGATCCGCGGCATGGACCTTTCGGTTGCCTATGCCGCCTGGGGCGGGGCGGGTCTCGTCATCACCGCGGTGGTCGGCGCGCTCGCCTTCGGCCAGGCCATCCGGCCGGCCGGCTGGCTCGGCATCGCGCTGGTCGTCGCCGGCGTGGTGGCGCTCAAGCTGGCCTGAGCCCGCTCCTCACTGCAGGAACGGATTCTTCCAGCCGCCCTGCTGGGCGGGCGCCTTGGGCGGGAAGCTCGCCTCGAGATAGTCGAGCACCTTCTTGCGGTCCTCGTCCCCGAGCGGCTGCATGTTGTGCTTGCTGACCATCCAGGCGAGCGTCTCCTCCCATTTGTCGCGGCTCATGCCCTGGGCCGCGACCAGCTTGAAGTTGTGGCAGGCGACGCAGGCATAGAACGCCTCCTCGCGATGAGGCGCCTCCGGGAACATCTCGGGAGTCTCCTCGGCGGGGGTGGGCGCTTGCGCCAGCGCCAGCGAAGCCGTGAGCAATACTGCCGCGCCGAGCGTGAGCCCGGCGCGGCGCAACAACGAACCCATCGAGATCATCCGACCAGCACCGCCACCCGATGCATCGGGTTCGCGCCATAGCCCTGCGGATTCCAGCCGCCGGCGACGTGCGGCTGCGCCCGGCCCTTGCCGTCGGTCGCCCGCACCCAGAGCTCGTAATAGCCATCGGAGGGCAGCTCGACCTCGGCCGTCCAGCGGCGCCAGTCGAAGCGGTTGCGAGGCTCGGCCGCCTTGGCCTGCTGCCAGGTCGCGCCGAAATCGATCGAGACATCGACGCGGGAGACGCCGTCATGCCCGTCCCAGGCGGCGCCGCGCAAAGCGAGCTTGCGCGTTCCGGCCGGAAGGCGCGTGCCATTGGCCGGGTTGGTGATGATGCCGCGCACCGGCATCGAGGTCATGGTGCGCATGTTGGATTCGTCGGTCTTGCCGCCGGGGATCATCGGCTTGATCGCGACCGAATAGGACGTGCCGCCCATGCCCTGGCCGTCATGGACCTTGTCGCGGATTGCGATCCGCTTCAGCCATTTATGCGAGACGGAAGCCGGGAAGCCGGGAATGATCACCCGAAGCGGCCCGCCATGGATGTTGTTGAGCGGCTGGCCGTTCATCGCCCAGACCAGCAGCGCGTGCTGCTCCATCGCGGCCTCGATCGGTACGCCCCGAGAGAGCACGTCCTTGCTCGGATCGCCCGAGAGATGCTGGTCGGCACCGTAATTGCCGGTGTGGACCGCGCTCGGCTTCAGCCCGGCGCTCTTCAGCACCTCGGCCAGCGAGACGCCGGTCCATTCGGCGCAGCCGGCGCCGCCATTGGTCCACTGGTTGCCGCGCGCGGTCGGCTGGAAGAAGGAGCGGCCATTGCCGCCGCATTCCAGCACCATCCGATAGGTCTTGGCGGCGAATTTCTGCTTGAGCTCGCCGAGCTTCATCTTCAGCGGGGTGTTGACCTCGCCGTCGATGCTGAACTCCCAGGCATCGCCTTCGGTGAAGCCTTCCGGGGTCTGGCCGTTGTTGCGGATGTAGAACTTCTCGGTCGGCGTGGTGTCGTCGTCGAGCATGTGCTCGGGAGTCTCGGCGACGAGCGGACGGTCGCCGAGCAGGACGAGGCCCTTGGCCTTGCCCGGGAAGTCGAGGAGCTGCGGGCCCTTGGGCGCGGCAGCGGGCGGGGCGCCCGCCGGGGCCGCGGTGCCCTGCGCCATCGCGGCCGGGATCAGCCCGGCCGGCATGTTGGCCGAGAAGGGGATCGCGCCGCCGACGGCCGCGCCCATCGCCGCGAGACCGGCGCCGCCCAGGAAGCCGCGTCGCGAGGAATCGGTACGCCGGTCGAAGGCCTGCGCATCGGCCCGCTCTGGATCGTCGCGATAAAGTTCCGCCAGGGAGCGTTCAGCCTTCGCCATCGGTTTCCTCCTTCAGGCGCATCACGAAAAGGGCGCCACTGGAGGATGAGACGTTCGAGCGTCTGGAATAATTCCATGCTGTCCCGTCTTTTTGGGATGGGACCTCAGGCGAGGCAGGACGGCGCGGCGCTCCAGTCCTGGCGAAGCGCGGTGCGCAGGGGTTCGATGCCGGGACCGGGATGCGACGTCAGGTCTCTCAGGAAGCCGGCCATGATGGCGAAACGCGCCGCCGGCATGCCCGTCGCGATCAGAAGATAGCTCTTGCCGTCGGCGTTCCAGCGGGCGAGCGCATGGGGTGTCTCGCTGCGGCCGGGCGGGCGCTCGGGCTGAAGCTGCGTCGTGACGTGCAGGCTCAGGCGGCAGCCGCGCGTCCCGGTGAAGCCGGCATGTTCCTCGCCGCGTGTCGCCACATTGCGCCAGGCCGGCCGCAGGCCGAGCCGTGCCAGCTCGCTCGCGATCGGATCGGCCGAAACCTGCACCACGCCCTCGGCGGGGACGGTGTCCGCATGGCGCTCATGGGCGGCGAGCGATGCGGCCAGGAAGCGGTCGTCCGGCGGACTGCCCGCCGGTCCAAGGGCGAAAAGGGCTGCGCCGGCGACAAGTGCCAGGGCGACTGCGGCGGCGAGGTTGCGATGGCGTCGCTGCGGCGGCGCCTTGGCGCGGGGGAAGGGCGGTGCATCACCGATCGGCAGCGCCCGCAACTGCTCCTTCAGCCCGATGATGCCGCGCAGGGACTGCGCCGCCGGAGGCGAGGCGCCGAGCAGGGCCGCGACCTCGCGCTGATCGGCGACCGCCAATTCGCCATCGGCAAAGGCGTTGAGCCGCTCCCAGTCGGCCGGGCCGGGCATGTCAGCGCGCCGAGACATGGCGCTGCGGCAGCATGCGGATATTGGTCTCGCCGATGACGGCGAGCATGGCGGCCCGGGCACGGGCCAGCCGGCTCATCACCGTGCCGGTCGGCACGCCGATGATCGCCGCCGCTTCCGCATAGCTGAAGCCATCGAGATCCACCAAGACCACCACCTCTTTCATCGCGAGCGGCAATTGCTCCAGCGCCTGCCGCACCGTGATGGCGTTGAGCGCGCGCTCCGCGACACGCCAGTCGATCGGTTCGGGCGCTTCGCTGCCTGTCTCGCGCGCTTGCCGCCGGCTCTGATCGACCAGCAGGTTGCGCAGGATGCAGTAGAGCCAGCGCCGATAGGCGACGTCGTCTGCGGGCTCACTCTTCGCGCTGAGTACGCGCAGCGCCGCCTCCTGGGCGGCGTCGCCGGCCCGTTCGCGATCCCGCGTCAGGGCGCAGGCATAGCGGAAGAGCCGAGTCCATTCGCGTTCGAGCCGCGCATTGCGCGTCGACTTGCGTCCGTCGCGCCACATGATCGCGCCATCCGAACCAGTTCTCGTGCGGAGGGATCAGGCCATCGCCGGTCCGCCGCAGTGAGGGAAAGGCCAGCGTATAGCGCAGGGGGCGCGAAAGTCGAACGGCTTTTCGAAGCCCTCGCGGGAAGGCGCCGGCGCTCAGCCGAGGCGCTTGGCCAGCGCGCTGCGATAGGCGCCGAGCACGCCGTCGACCATCGCATTCAGGCAGAAATTCGCCCGTACATAGCTCGCGAGATCGGTCGCTTCGGCCCTGCGCGCCGCTTCCGGCATGGCGAGCGTCGCGCGAATCGTGTCGGCAAGGATCGTCGGGTCATTGGGCGGAATCAGGCGCGGTGCGTGCTTTGGGCCGTAGATTTCCTTGATGCCGCCGACATCGGTCGCGATCAGCGGCTGGGCTGCGGCCGCGGCTTCGAGAATGACATAGGGCAGCGATTCCGCGCGTGATGGAATCACCATGATCCTGGCCTTGGCGAGGGCGGCGCGGATCGGGCCGGGCGGCTCGAAGACGCATTGTTTCGAGACGCCGTGCTCGACCGTCATCTGCTTGAGCAGCGCCTCGTCCGGGCCGGAGCCGACGATCAGGACGCGTGGGGTCAGCCCGTCGCGCGCCTTCAGGATCTCCAGCGATTCGATCAGCGTGTCGACACCCTTGGCCGAGCGCAATTCGCCGAGATAGACGAGATCGAAGCTCGCGGCGGTATGGTCGATCGGCGCGAATTCGGCATCCGAGATGCCGTTCAGCACGATGCGATGGTCGGTGCGCGGCAGATGGCCGGTGCAAGCCTGGAAGCGGCCGGCGATGAAGGCGCTCTCGAACAGGAACATGTCCGTCGCCGGCTCGAGCAGGCGCTCGACGCCCATATAGACGCGGTGCTCCGTGCTGCCCGGCTTGTAGTTGAAGCTGCCGCCATGGGGCGTGTAGGCCGTGATGTAGCTGCGCCCGGGAGAGATCAGCGCCGGCAGGCGGGCATAGACGCCGCCCTTGGAGCCGTGGGCATGCACGACCTGCGGCGCGACCCTGCGCCGCGTCGCGGCCGCGGAAAGCTGAGCTCTGGCGTCGGTCAGGCTCGGATAGCGCGACATCGGCACGCGCGTCACCCCGAGCGAGAGCTTCGGTCCGAGCTCGGCGAAAACCTCGTCGGCCCGGGCGCCGCCGGTCGTCGAATCGCAGAAGATGCCGACCTCGTGGCCACGTTCGACCTGGCCGCGTGCGAGATCGAGCACATGCCGGAACAGCCCGCCGAGCGGGGCGCGGAAGACATGCAGGATCTTCAAGGGGCCGGCGTCGGTCGCGGCGGGCATGGGGTCGAGCTCCGCGCCGGGATTAGAACCAGCGTTCCTTGATCACGATGGTGTCGCCGGGGCGCACCGCATAGGTAATCGGCACCGTGGCAGTGACGAGCTGGCCGTCCATCAGTCGTGTCACTTCGGCGTAGTTGCGCTGGCCGCGCGGCGTGAAGCCGCCGGCGATCGCCACGGCGGTCTGCACCGTCATGCCGTTGACGAACGGGAACTGGCCGGAATTGGTGACTTCGCCGAGCACGAAGAACGGCCGGTAGGCGTCGACCTCGACCGAAACCCTCGGCTCGCGCAGATATCCGGAGCGCAGCCGCGCCTCGATCGCGCGCTCGAGCTGCGCGGTGGTGCGGCCATTGGCGTCGACCGCGCCGATCAGCGGCATCGAGATGCGGCCGCTGCCGTCGACGGCATAGACGTTGGAGAGGTTGTCCTGGCCGAAAACGATGATGCGCAGCCGATCGCCGCTGGCGAGCTGATAGGGGCCCGCGCTCTCGACGGAGAATTCCGGCGCGACGATGCGAGGCGCGCAGCTTGCCGCCGCAAGCGCGACCGCCAGCGCAAGACAGACGGGGCGTCTACTCATCATCGCGTGCTGAACCCATCGAAAAAGCCAGGGTCAGGGTTATGCGGACATGCTTAAGAGCAGGTTAAAATTCGCTCCCGATTAACCATGTCGGCCGTGCTGCCGCATTCTCGTGGGAGGTTGCCACTGTCGCGGCGCTGAAGCTGTGGCCGGTATCGATCATACGCTGTCGCCGGGCCGCGTTTACCGACCAATAACCTTAATCCGCTTTCATTGACGCTGCGTCCTGCCGAGGACGCGAGAGTTCTGCGTGAATGGAAGAGTCATGACCGCTCGCGATGACACTGCCCCGGCTGCCGGCGAAGGCCGCTCCGGTGACATGCTCGATCTGACTGCCCTCTGGGCCGCGATCAAGGCGAGGAAGGCCTGGATCATCGGGCCGACGCTGGCGGCGCTTGGCCTGTCCTTCGTTGCCGTCAATGTCATCCCGCCGCGTTATACCGGCGAGGCACGGCTGCTGCTCGAGAACGGCGACAGCTTCTACACGCGCCCAGGGCCGACAGCCGATAATTACGGCGCGCAGTTCGACAGCGAGGGCGTCCAGAGCCAGGTCCAGGTGGTGATGTCGCGTGATCTGGCGCGCGAGGCGATCAAGCGCATCGGCCTCGTCGGCAATCCCGAGTTCGATTCCGGCGCGGGTGCGCTCGGCGCGCTGAAGAAGCTCGGCGTGCTGGTTGGTCTTGGCGCGCACCCGGCCGACCGCTCGCCCGAGGAACGTGTGCTGGAGAAGTATTACGACCGGCTGCTGGTCTACCCCGTCGGTCGCTCGCGCATCGTCGCGATCGAATTCACCTCGCAGGACCCCGAGCTCGCGGCCAGGGCTGCGAACGTCATTGCCAGCACCTATCTCGAGATGCAGGGCGCGGCCAAGCAGGACACAGCCCGCAGCGCTTCGTCCTGGCTCTCGACCACGATCGATCCGCTGCGCAAGAAGCTGGCGGAATCGGAGGCCAAGGTCGAGGATTTCCGCTCACGCCACGGCCTGCTGGTCGGCACCAACAATACGACGATCACCTCCCAGCAGCTCGCCGATCTCTCGAGCCAGCTTTCCAACGCCCGCACCCAGCAGGCCGAGGCGCAGGCCAAGGCCTCGATCATCCGCGACGCGATGAAGACCGGGCGCACTTTCGAGATTCCGGATGTCGCCAACAACGAGCTGGTGCGCCGCCTCATCGAGCAGCGCGTCAATCTGCGCGCGCAGATCGCGCTCGAATCGCGCAATCTCCTCTCCGAGCATCCGCGCATCAAGGAACTCAACGCCCAGCTCGCCGATCTCGAAGGCCAGCTGCGCGCCGCCTCGGAGCGCGCCGTGCGGACGCTCGAGAACGAGGCCAAGATTGCCGGCCAGCGCGTCGAGAGCTTCACCGCCGCCCTGGAGGGGCAGAAGAAGACCGTCTCCGGCGCCAATGACAGCGAGGTGCAGCTGCGCGCGCTCGAGCGCGAGGCGCGTACCCAGCGCGAGCAGCTCGAACAGTACATGCTGCGCTATCGCGAGGCGCTCGCGCGTGATGCCGACAATGCGACCCCGGCCGACGCCCGCATCATCTCGCGCGCCGTCGAGCCGACGCAGCCCTCCTTCCCGAAGAAGATTCCGACGATGATCGTCGCGACGCTCGCGACCTTCCTGATCGCGCTCGCGGCCATCATCTCGCGTGAGCTGCTGAACGGGGCGGCGGGACCCGGAGGGGCGGGCACCTCGCGGCCGCCCCGCAAGCCGCCGGGCTGGGTCGGCGCCGCCGCCTGCCGTCCTGACACGCAGCCGGAAGCGGGAGGCGACAAGGCCGTCGATCCGCGGGAAGCCCGCGTCGCCGGCCTGCTCACCCATGGCGGCCGCGTCGGCCAGATGCAGCTCGACCTTTCCGATCCCGACCGCAGCCTCGCCGACCTGTCGGCGCGGGTCGATGACGGCCGGCCTGGCTATGCCCCGCTCGTCGTCGTGCTCGACGGCGCGGCGCCGGGCGATGCCTCGGCCCGGGAGTTGGCGACCCTGCTTTCCGAGCGCTGCCGCTGCGTCCTGATCGATCTCGGCAGCGATGCCGAGCGTCACCAGCCGGGCTTCTCGGAGCTGCTCTCCGGCGAGGCGCTGTTCTCCGACATCATCACCCGCAGGCCGAACTCGCGCCTGCACGAGATCGGGCCGGGCTATGCCGGCCGCGCCGCTGTGCTCGCCGCGCCCGATATCGTCGAGGTCGCGCTCGACGCGCTCTGCGAAACCTATGACTGGGTTCTGGTCGTCGCCGCCTCGACCGACGAGGCCGCGGTGCTGGCGCCGCTCGTCGCCCAGGCCCAGGCAGCGCTGGTCATGGCCGGCCATGTCGGCAACGGGCATGCGGTCGAAGCCGCCTACCGCCTCTCCGATCTGACCAAGGCGCCGATCGCGCTGGTGATGGTCGAAGGGGAGGGACGCGCCGGCGAGATCACGCGCGAGCCCAGCCCGGTCATGGCCTGAAGACGCGTTGCAAAGCCTCGCGACGGCGACCTCAGTCGTCGTCGCCAGGCGACGGCCTACGCTTCAGCCAGCCGAGCACGCGTAGCGACAGCTTCAATGCCAGCGGCGAGGCCTTGATCCGCCGCTTCAGCGCCCGCTTCGCCTGGCTGAAGCCGGCATAGGCGCGGCCCTTGGCGGTCAGTGGGAAGAAGGTGTCGACCAGGTCGTCCCGGTCGTCGCAGATCGTCGTCTTGTAGCGGGCCTCGCCGACCCCGAGATCGAACATCGTCAGCCCCGCCCGGCATTTGCGCTTGATCAGCTGGACCAGCAGGATCTCGCCGGGGCTGGTACGTGCCGCAGGCGAGGCGAGGTCGAAAGACGTCGCCATGCCTGAAAAACGCGCGCCATGGACCGCGCCGACATAGGTCGCGACCGGCTGCCCTTCGAGATCGAGCGAATAGAGCTCGACGACCGGCGGGCGCCCGGGCGTACCGAGGGCGGCCACGCGCAGGAAGCTACGGATCGCCGGATCGGCGAAGGGGTCGGGCAGGCGCATCTGGGCGAAGCGGGCCGCTTTCTGCGCCAGGAAGGCATCGAGCACGCGATCAACTGCGAGTGGGTCCTGCGCCTGCACCAGCTCCGAATGGCCGAACTCGGCGAAGCGGTTGCGCTTGGTGGTCAGCTTCTTGCGGGCGTGCTTGCTCATCGAGCGGCGCAAGGTGCCGTCGCAGTCGCCGGGCTGGAGCGCGAGCTTGTAGGCTCGGCTCGGGCTCGCACCGGCGGAAAGGCGGGCCATCGGGTTTTCGATGCCCTGCCAGGAGGTGGGCTGGTTGACGAAGACGAAGGCGTCGACCTCGCCGATCGCGGCGCCGGCTTCGGCCAGTAACTGCCTGGTCATGTCGTCGTCTAGGCTCTCCGCGAAATCGTGCCGGTAGAGGCCCATGTGATAATTGGCATGCTTGCCGCCGATGAACTCAGCGAAGCGGGTGCCGTGCCGGCGCGTGATCACCAGCGGCAGAAGGGCGAGCGTCGCGCCCTCGGCGTCGCAGATGCGCACGAAGCGGAACGCCATCGCCTCGGCGCGGCCGACGGTCTCGACGAAAGGCCGGATCCAGTCATAGGCCTGATAGGGGGTGGCGAGGCCGCTCGTTTCCAGCTGGCGCCATTCGCTTTCGAGCGCGCCGATCTCGCTGCCGACGCAGATCCGGCTCCAGCCGCGCGCGCCCGCCCGCTGCGAAGCGGCGGCGGCTGGCAGGCCCGGTGCACATGCGACGGCTGACATTCCTCGATCGGTTCCCGGCTCTTCGTGACGGGCTTCCTTAACCCCGCATTGTGAACGGACCTGCCACTATCGGAACCATCGCATCCCGCGATCGCCGAACAGCGTTAGCGATCGGTTGAATCAAACTCTTCGATAGGCCTGGCATGAGTTTGCGCCACAAGGCTTTTTCCACCGCCTTCAAGGCGATCGCGCTGACCGGCGCCGATCGCTGGGGCAGGGGGCTGGCGCAGGGGCGGGGCGCGATCCTGATGCTGCACCACGTCCGCCCTGCGCGGGCCGGGGGCTTCCGGCCGAACGGCCTGCTCGAGATCACGCCCGGCTTCCTGGCCCGCGCCCTCAGGCTGATCCGGGCAGAGGGCTACGACATCATCCCGCTCGACGAGGTTCCGGCGCGGCTCGCCGACCCCAGGCCCGGCCGGTTCTTCGTCGCGCTGACCTTCGACGATGGCTATCGCGACAATCTCGACCATGCCTGGCCGGTGCTGGCGAAACATCAGGCGCCCTGGACGCTCTTCGTGACGCCGGGCTTCGCCGAGCGCACGGCGCGGCTCTGGTGGCTGGAGCTTGAGGAGGCGATTCGCGCGCTGCCGCGGATCGCGCTCGATCTGCCCGATGGCCGCTTCAGTGCGCTCGCCGGCTCCGACGCCGAGAAGCAAAAGGCCTTCGACCGACTCTATTGGCGCCTGCGCAGGGGGCCGGAAGCGGTCCTGCTGTCGGCGATCGCCGATCTTTGCCGCCAGGCCGGCGTCGACCCGGTCGCATTGGTCGAGCGCGAATGCCTGCCGTTGGAGACTTTGCGTGCGCTCGCCGGCGCCCCCGGCGTCACCATCGGCGCCCATACGATGAGCCATCCGATGCTCGCCAAGCATCCGGAAGACGAGGCGCGCCGCGAGATCGTCGCGAGCAAGGCCTGGCTCGAGGAAAAGCTCGGCCTGACGATCCGCCATTTCGCTTATCCCGTCGGCGATCCCGGCTCGGCCGGGCCGCGCGAATTCGCGCTGGCAAAGGAGGCAGGCTTTGCCAGCGCCGTGACGACACGGCCGGGACACCTCTTTGCCGAGCATGCCGAGCACCTGCACGCGCTGCCGCGCGTGTCGCTCAACGGGCTGCATCAGAGCGAGGCGGCGCTCAGGCCGCTGCTTTCCGGCCTGCCTTTCCTGCTCTGGAACCGGGGCCGGAAGCTGAATGTCGATTGAGGGGCGTCATGTCCGGGCCTGCCCCGGGCATCTTCGGCCGTAGCTTCGCCGCTCTGCGCTGCGCTCCGGCCGAGAATGACGGCTAGCCGTCCTTTCGCTCCATCCACTTGATCAGTGGCAGCAGCGGCAGCACCCAGGCGAGGCCGAGCACGATATAGGCGATGGTCTGCACCGGCTTCGAGGCTTCGGTGATGCGTCCCTGCGCCAGGGCCATGGCGACCAGCGCGTAGACGCAGACGAAGACCAGGATCACGACCGTGCCGACGAGCTTGCGATGGCTTTGGGTCATGGGTCTTGCTTTCCGGCTGCGGCATTGCGGGCGTTGTTCGGGCTTGCCCGCCGGACTATCTGTCACCCGACGCCGCGCTTGTGAAGCGCATTCCGGCCTTTCACCTGCGACCCGAGGTCCCGCTTCCGTGACGATCGCGCTCGAACACCCCCGGCAGGCCGCCGCTGCTTCCGGCCACCCCGGCATCCGCCGCTGGCTCTGGGCAACTGCCTTCCTGGTCTTCGTGATGATCGTGGTCGGCGGCGCGACGCGTCTGACCGGCTCCGGCCTCTCGATCACCGAATGGCGGCCGGTCACCGGCGCGCTGCCGCCGCTGACCGATGCCGCCTGGGCGCTCGAATTCGACAAATACCGCGCCAGCCCGCAATACCAGCTGCTCAATGCCGGCATGGCCCTGGCCGACTTCAAGTTCATCTACTGGTGGGAATGGGGCCACCGCCAGCTCGGCCGTTTCATCGGCCTGTTCTATCTCGCCGGCTTCTTCGTCGTGGCGCTGCGCCGCCTGCTGCCCTGGCCGCAGGTTGCGGTGCTGTTCGGCATGGGCCTGCTGCTCGGCCTGCAGGGCACGATCGGCTGGATCATGGTCGCCTCTGGCCTCGAGCCCGGCATGGTCGCCGTCGCCCCGGTCAAGCTGACCTTGCATCTCACCTTCGCCGGCCTGTTCTTCGCCAGCGTCATCGCCTTCGCCACCTGGCTGACGCCGCTGCGCCGGGTCGAGGCGCGGCAGGGCGGGGCGGGCGCCCGGTTCCTGTTGCTGATGCTCTTTGTCCAGATCGCGCTCGGCGGGCTCGTCGCCGGCTCCAAGGCGGGGTTCACCTTCAACACCTGGCCGCTGATGGACGGGGCGCTGATGCCGCCGGCCTCGACGCTCTTCGCCGGAACGCCCTTCTGGGAGAACTTCGTCGACAATGTCGCGCTGGTGCAGTTCAACCACCGCATCGGCGCCTATCTGCTGCTGGCGCTGGCGCTCTGGCACCTCGCCAGCCTGCGCCGCGTTGCGCCGGGCTCGGGCGGCGCCAAGCGCGCGAGCGCGATCACCGGTCTCGTCCTGGCGCAATCGGCGCTCGGCATCGTCACGCTGCTGTTGGTGGTGCCGCTCTGGGCCGGCCTCGCCCATCAGGCGCTCGGCTTCGCCGTGCTCGCCATGGGCGTCGTTCATCTCACCCGCACCGAACAGGGCCTGCGTCCGGAAAGCGCCTGAACGCGCCTTTGGCCGCGCCTCGGCAGCGATTATCCTGCCCTGAGTGCGCGCGCTGGGGGCGGACACGAAAATGGCCGGCGCGAGGCCGGCCATACTGCAGGATCTTACGTCGACTTGGCTCAGGCCAGGGCCTGCTCCAGATCGGCGATGATGTCCTCGACGTCCTCGAGGCCGATCGAGAGCCGCACGACTTCCGGCCCGGCGCCCGAAGCCGTCTTCTGCGCGTCGCTGAGCTGGCGATGCGTGGTCGAGGCCGGGTGGATCACCAGCGAGCGCGTGTCGCCGATATTGGCGAGATGCGAGAACAGTTGGAGGTTCGAGACCAGCTTGACGCCGGCGTCGTAGCCGCCCTTGAGGCCGAAGGTGAAGACCGCGCCGGCGCCCTTGGGGCAATAGCGCTGGGCCAGCGCATGGTACTTGTTGTTGGGCAGGCCGGCATAGTTCACCCATTCCACCGCCGGGTGCTGGGCAAGATGCGTCGCGACCTTCAGCGTGTTCTCGCAATGGCGCTGCATGCGCAGCGGCAGGGTCTCGATGCCGGTCAGGATCATGAAGGCGTTGAAGGGCGAGAGCGCCGGGCCCATGTCGCGCAGGCCGAGCACGCGGGTCGCGATCGCGAAGGCGAAGTTGCCGAAGGTCTCGCCGAGCACCATGCCGTTATATTCCGGCCGCGGCTTGGAGAGCATCGGGTAGCGCTCGTCGCCGACCCAGTTGAACGAGCCGCCGTCGACGATCAGGCCACCGATCGAGTTGCCATGGCCGCCAAGGAACTTGGTCGCCGAATGCACGACGATGTCGGCGCCATGCTCGAACGGCCGGACGAGATAGGGGCTCGCCATCGTGTTGTCGACGATGAACGGGATGTTGTGCTTCTTGGCGATGGCCGCGATGCCGGCGAGGTCGACGATGACGCCGCCCGGATTGGCGATCGACTCGACGAAAATGGCCTTGGTCTTCGGCGTCACCGCCGCGGCGAAGGCTTCGAGATCGTCTGAATCGGCCCAGATCACGTTCCAGCCGAAGTTCTTGTAGGAATGGTTGAACTGGTTGATCGAGCCGCCATAGAGCTTCCTGGCCGCGACGAACTCGTCGCCGGGCTGCAGCAGGGCATGGAAGCAGAGGAACTCGGCGGCATGGCCGGAGGCGACGGCGAGCGCCGCGGTGCCGCCTTCGAGCGCCGCGACGCGCTCCTCGAGCACGGCGTTGGTCGGGTTGCCGATGCGGCTGTAGATGTTGCCGAAGGCCTGCAGGCCGAACAGCGAGGCGGCGTGGTCGACATCGTCGAAGACGAAGCTGCTGGTCTGGTAGATCGGCGTG
The DNA here is from genome assembly GCF_058797755.1 of Allobosea sp. GW823-FHT02B03. Taxonomy (NCBI): domain Bacteria; kingdom Pseudomonadati; phylum Pseudomonadota; class Alphaproteobacteria; order Hyphomicrobiales; family Alloboseaceae; genus Allobosea; species Allobosea sp. GW823-FHT02B03. Next base: position 291,981 of record NZ_JBXAJY010000005.1, read on the forward strand.
GCGCGCGCGCCGGTCGCCGCGTCGGGGGCTGCGCCAGCATGGATGGCGAGCGTGTTGAAACCCGGAATGCGGTCGGTCATGGCGTGCTCCCTCGAAACTTCTGATCTCGGACGTCTTGTTCGATTTAACGAACGCCTCGCAGGGCGTCAAATCAGCGTCGAGGGCTCAGCTCCGGCCCGAGATGCTCCGGCCGCACGCCCATGCCGACCATGCGCGCCGGCAGGCGCCGCAGCAGCGGGAAGCGTTGCAGCAGCCTGAGCGGCCAGGGTGGTGCGATCGGCTTGTCCGCCGCCAGCAGCGGCGTGATCACCCGGTTCTGGATCGCGATCTGCACGGTCTGCGTGACCTTCGCCGGCCATTCGCGTCGCTTCTGGACCGCGGCGAGGTCGCTGTCGGTCAGCTGGCGATCGCGCAACGGCCTGGCCAGCAGGTTCGCCGTCGCGACCGCATCCTGGATCGCGAGGTTGATGCCGACGCCGCCGATCGGCGACATGGCGTGCGCGGCATCGGCGATGCAGATGAGGCCCGGCCGCCACCAGCGCTCCAGCCGGTCGACGGCGACCGAGAGCAGCTTGATGTCGTCCCAGGAGGCCAGTTCGCCGGTACGGTCTGCAAGTTCCGGCGCGAGCGCGAGCAGTCCGGCCTTGAAGGCATCGAGCCCGGCGGCCTGCAGGCGCTCCAGCGAGCCCTTCGGGATGATGAAGGCACATTGCCAGTAGTCGCCGCGGTTGAGCCGGATGAAGAAGCGCCCGGCTGCGACCTGGCCGAAGGCCTGCGCCGGCTCGTCCGGCCGCCGGCTCAGGCGGAACCAGAGCACGTCCATCGGCGCACCGAGTTCGGTGACCGCGAAGCCCGCGGCGGCGCGCACATCGGAGCGCCGCCCATCCGCCGCCACGACGAGATCGGCGGCGATCTCCATAGGGCCGTCCGGACCTTCCGCCTTCAGCCCGACGACGCGGCCGTTCTCCTCGACCAGCCCGGTCGCCTTCGTTCGCATCAGCAGCCTGAAGTTCGGGCAAGCCCGGCCGTGATCGGCGAGGAAGTCGAGAAAATCCCATTGCGGCATGAAGGCGATGAAGGGTGCCCTGACGGGCAGATGGCTGAAATCGGCGACGGTGATGTCCTCCTTGCCGAAGCGGGCGACGAGATCGTCCTCGCGTACGTGCGGCAGCTTGAGGAACTCCTCCAGCAGGCCGAGCTCGTGCATCACCTCCATGGTCGAGGGATGGATGGTGTCGCCGCGGAAATCGCGCAGGAAATCGGCGTGCTTCTCCAGCACGACGACGTCGACCCCCGCCCGGGCGAGCAGAAAGCCGAGCATCATCCCGGCCGGGCCGCCCCCGGCAATGCAGCAGGTCGTCCTCTCGCGGAGCATGGCCATTGCTCCACCTATTCGGTGAGCTTGATGCCGGTCTTTGCCACCAGCTCGCTCAGCGCCGCGCGGTCGCGGGCCATGAAGGCGCCGGTCTCCTCGGCGCTCCATGCGACCGGTTCGATCACCAGCTCGCGATAGCGGGCGACCAGCGTCGTATCGGCCATCGCCTCGTTGATCGCACCGTTGAGGGTGCGCATCGTCTCGGCCGGTATGCCGGCCGGCGCGACGATCGAGGCCCAGCCGGGATAGACCACGTCGACGCCCTGTTCCCTGAGCGTCGGCAGATCGGGCAGTTGCGGCTGGCGCGCGGCGGTCGTGACGCCGAGCGCCTTGAGCTTCCCGCCCTGGAGATTGCCGAGGCTGGCTGCGAGGCTGTCGATCATCACCTGGACCTGGCCGGAGATGAGATCGGCCGCGGCGAGGCCGGCGCCGCGATAGGGCACATGCGCCAGCCGGATTCCGGTCGCCTGCATGATCATCTCGAAGACGAGGTGGTTGGTGCCCCCGATCCCGGCCGAGGCGAAATTGAGCTGTTCCGGCCGCTGCCTGGCATAGTCGATGAACTCGGACAGCGTCCTGACCGGGAGCGTCGGCGAGGCGTTCAGCACCAGCGGAAACAGGCCGAGCATCGCGACCGGCGCGAAGTCGTATGCGACGTCATAGGGCAGCTTCTGGCCGAGCGCCGGGGCTGCGGCGAAGCTCGCGGCGGTCGCGATGAGCAGGGTGTGGCCGTCGGCCGGCGCCTTCACCACAGCCTGCCCTGCGACGATGCCGCTCGCGCCCGGGCGGTTGTCGATGATCACCGAGCCGCCCAGCTTGCCGGCCAGTGTCTCACCCAGGCGGCGCGCCGCGATGTCGGTACCACCTGCCGGGGCGAAGGGCACGACGAGCTGTATCGGCCGTTCCGGGAAAGCGGCACGGGCGCCGCCGGCGCCGAGCGCGCTGGCGAGGCCGGCGAGCAGGAGGGTGCGGCGATCGAGAGGGGGCATCGGCCTTCTCCACGGGATGGCTCACAAACATCGTGGTCATCCCGGACAAGCCGCGTCAGCGGCGCCGATCCGGGATCCATTCCGGAGCCTTTCCGAGAGAGGTTCCGGAATGGGTCCCGGGTCTCCCTTCGGTCGCCCGGGACGACCCGAAGAGTGGAGATCAAGACACTCGTGATCAAGCGGCTCTGTCGAGCCTGTGGCCTCACGTCCCCGGCCGGTTGATCGTCAGCTTCTGGAAGCCCTTGCCGGCGAGCACCGGCTTCTTCGATGAGAGGATGCGCGAATTGATGCCCTGCCAGCCGATCTCGCCCGAGAGCCGGCCGTATTCGATCTTCGGGCAGCGGTTCATGATCACGGTGAGGCCTTTCGCTTCGGCCCGGGCCGCGGCTTCGTCATTGCGCACCGAGAGCTGCATCCAGATCACCTTCGGCAAGGGATCGAGCGTCAGCGCCTCGTCGGTGATCGGGCCGGCGGCTTCCGAGTTCCGGAAGATCTCGACCATGTCGACCGGGCCGGGGATGTCCTTCAGCGCGCCATAGACCGTCCGGCCGAGCAGCGTCTGGCCGGCGAGGCCGGGGTTTACCGGGATCACCTCGTAGCCGCGGTCGAGCAGATATTTGGTGACGATCCAGCTCGGCCGCGCCTCGTTGGCGGAAGCGCCGACCAGGGCCACGGTCTTCACCTCGCGCAGAATGCGGCGAATGAGCGCATCATCATAGGAATCATGGTTCACGGCACGAAAATCCTAGCAAATCGAGGCGGTTGCGAGCATCGGCGGTTTTTCCGGCCCGGCGGGGCGGCGCCTGGAACACAGCTTCGCCATGGTCGTTTGGTCGATAGGGACTGGAGGGGCAATCCCAGTCTTCTCAGCGAGGAGGGCCTGCCATGTGCGACTATAGTCTGCAGCATGTGATGTCGACCCCGGCCAAGGTCGGCGATGTCCTCAAGACGACCAGCTTCATCGGTTCGAGCACGCGCGGCTTCTGCGCCGCGGGCGATCCGAATGTTGCGGTCTGCGTCCTGCCTGGCACGGAACTGGCCTTCGCGGCCGATATCGAATGCGACCGCCTTGTCGGCTTCCTGCCGCATCGCAAGTTTGCGGCCAGGGTCGCGCGCTTCCGCCAGGTCGATCTCGACAAGCCCTATGTCCACCATGACGCGCTCGAACTGCCCGATGGGCAGATCGTTCTGGTGACCAACCTGTCGGATGGCCAGACGGCCACCGTCCTGCAATTGCCGGCGGATCAGACCTCCGATGCGGAGCCGAGGACGCAGCCGCAGGAGGAGACGAGGCCCGCGTCGGAGATGGCGCTCATCTCCTTCGGCTTCTGACGGGCGCATCGCGCTAACCGGGCCGCCGGAGGTTCCGGCGGCCGCCTTTCCGGCAGGCCGGTCGACCAAGGCTGGCCTGCCGCGTCACGACTGGCCCCAGACCGGCGGCCGCTTTTCGATGAAGGCGCCGATGCCTTCCTCTGCATCGCGCGCCAGCATGTTCTCGACCATCACTGCGCTGGCATGGTCATAGGCCGCCTTGAGCCCCATTTCGCGCTGCTCGTAGAAGGTGCGCTTGCCGGTCTTGATCGTGGCGGCGGATTTGGAGGCGATGATCGCCGCAAACGCCCTTGCCCCCGCGAGGGCCTCTCCTGCCGGAACGATGCGGTTCACCAGCCCCATCCGGGCCGCTTCCCGCGCCGGCACCATTTCGCCGAGCAGCAGCATCTCCATTGCGTGCTTGGCCGAAAGGTTGCGCGACAGCGCGACCATCGGCGTCGAGCAGAACAGGCCGATATGGACGCCGGGGGTGCTGAACCTTGCATCCTCGCCGGCTACGGCGAGGTCGCAGCTGGCGACGATCTGGCAACCGGCCGCTGTGGCGGTGCCCTCGACGGCTGCGATGACCGGCTGGGGCAGGGCGGTGATCTGCTGCATCACCCGCGAGCAGCGCCCGAGAATGTCGGCGAAATAGGCGCGGCCGCGATCGGGATCGGCGCGCCGCGCGCTCATCTCCTTGAGGTCGTGCCCGGCCGAGAAGACCGGGCCGGCCGCCGCCAGCACCACCGCCTGCACGCTGCGGTCGGCTGCGATAGCGGCGAAGTTCTCGGCGAGCGCGGCCAGCATCGCCTCGCTCAGCGGGTTGCGGGCCTGCGGCCGGTTCAGCGTCAGCGTGGCGATGCCGTCGGCATCCTGGCGGAGCAGCACCGGCGCGGCATCGGGCCGGATATGGGCGTTCATGGCATGGGCCTTTCGAAGTTCCACCTATTGTCGGAGTGCCGCGGCCATGCTGCAAGGGGAGTAGCGTCCTGCCAGCCTTCGGTTTCTCGCACGATGACGACACGTATGAGCGCCTCGGAGATCGAGGCCTATCTCGACCGGATTTTCCCGCAGCTCCACTATGGCGGACGGACCTATTTCGTCGAGGAGGTCGGGCCGCTCAGCGCCCGCATGCGCTGCGACTATCATGAGCGGCACCTGCGGCCGGGGGGCACGATCTCCGGCCCGACCATGATGGCTCTCGCCGATCTCGCGCTCTATGTCGCGATCCTCGGGCAGATCGGCCCGGTTGCGCTCGCTGTGACCACCAGCCTGAACTATAATTTCCTGCGCAAGCCCGGCCAGGCGGCGCTGATCGCGCAGGCGAGGCTGCTCAAGCTCGGCAAGCGGCTCGCCATCGGCGAGGTCTCGCTCTACTCGCAAGGCGAGAGCGAGATCGTCTGCCACGCCACGGGGACCTATTCGATTCCGGCCGAGCGCTGACTGACGTCATTCTGGGCGGAGCGCAGCGGAGACCCGAGAAGCTCCTGGCCGGATTTTCCTGGTTGCAGGGGTGGCCTGGCAAAGCCCGACCACGACATTGAAACAATAAGTGCGGTATCTAAATACCGTTTCTGGCACTGCGCTGAAAACAATGCGGTTTTTGGCAATGATCGGCGTTATCGTCGCTTGACATCGTAAGGCCTGCCACCTATCCACCGCCACACACCGCCGCCGGCCTCCCGGCGGCTTGTCCTTTTTTCAAGCAGCCGAAGGGTGCCGCGATGAAGACCATCTCGCTCAAGCCCGCCGATGTCGAAAAGAAGTGGGTTGTGATCGACGCCTCCGGGCTCGTCGTCGGCCGTCTCGCCTCCGTTGTGGCGATGCGTCTGCGCGGCAAGCACAAGGCCGCCTACACCCCGCATGTCGACTGCGGCGACAACATCATCGTCATCAATGCCGAGAAGGTGGTCCTGACCGGGCGCAAGCGCGAGCAGAAGAACTACTATCACCACACCGGTTATCCGGGCGGCATCAAGGAGCGCTCCGCGCGCTTCATCCTCGAGGGTCGCTTCCCGGAGCGCATCGTCGAGAAGGCCGTCGAGCGCATGCTGCCGCGTGGCCCGCTGTTCCGCCAGATCCTCGGGAACCTGCGTGTCTACAAGGGTTCGGAGCATCCGCACGCCGCCCAGTCGCCTGAGGCTCTCGATGTCTCGGCGCTCAACCGCAAGAATGCGAGGGTTTGACGATGGCCGAAGTCCTGCAGTCGCTCGATCAGCTCGGCCAGGTCGCCAAGGGCACCCAGCCCGACGCCCCCGTGCACGTCAAGAAGGTCGATGCCCACGGCCGCGCCTATGCCACCGGCAAGCGCAAGAACGCCATTGCCCGCGTCTGGATCAAGCCCGGCTCCGGCAAGATCACGGTCAACACCCGTGATCAGGAAGTCTATTTCGCCCGCCCGGTGCTGCGCCTTATCCTGCAGCAGCCGCTGATGCTGGTCGATCGCATGACCCAGTACGACGTCATCGTCACGGTCAAGGGCGGCGGCCTCTCCGGCCAGGCCGGCGCGGTCCGCCACGGCATCTCCAAGGCTCTGACCTTCTACGAGCCCGAGCTGCGTGGCCCGCTCAAGAAGGAAGGCTTCCTGACCCGCGACGCGCGCGTCGTCGAGCGCAAGAAGTTCGGTAAGGCCAAGGCCCGCCGCAGCTTCCAGTTCTCGAAGCGCTGATATCTTTGGCACTCGCCGGCTTCCTGTCGGCCATGCATCAGGGCGGCTCGCAAGAGCCGCCCTTTTTCGTTTTGATGGCTCGCCACTCACGATGACGCGCAGCGTCCGAACAGAGACCGCGCCAAGGAGCCCCCATGTCCCGTCCCGTCCTTCTCGTCACTGGCGGCAGCCGCGGCATCGGCGCCGCCATCTGCCGCTTCGCCGCCGAGCGCGGCTATGACGTTGCCGTCAACTATCAGGGCAATGCGGCGGCTGCGGCGGAGGTCGTCGCGGCTTGCGAGCGGGCAGGGGCAAAGGCCATCGCGCTACAAGGCGACATGGCGAAAGAGGCCGATATCGTCCGCGTCTTCGCCGAGGCGAAGGCTGCGCTCGGGCCGCTGACCGCCGTCGTCAACAATGCCGCGATCACCGGCAAGTCGAGCCAGCTCGTCGCGGCCGAGGCGGAGATCATCCGCGCCTGCATCGATCTCAACGTCACCGGCGCTATCCTGGTCGCCCGCGAGGCCGCCCGCGCCCTGCTCGCGAACGAGGGCGCCGAGAACCGCGCGATCGTCAACATCTCGTCGATCGCCGCTGGCCTCGGCTCGCCCGACGAATATGTCTGGTATGCGGCCTCGAAAGCAGCGGTCGATTCCCTCACCGTCGGTCTCGCCAAGGAGCTCGCGCCGCAGGGCATCCGCGTCAATGCGGTCGCGCCGGGCATGACCGAGACCGATATCCATGCCGTCTCCACCGGCGATCCCGGTCGCGTCGCCCGCATCGCGCCGACAATCCCGCTGAAGCGCGTGGCCCAGCCGGAGGAAATCGCCGAGGCCGTGCTCTTCGCGCTTTCGGAGGCGGCGTCCTACATGGTCGGCTCGATCATCCGGGTCGGCGGCGGCCGCTAGCCGGCCGGAGAGGGCGGTTTCGGCCACGCGCCGGACCGTTCATGGCTGGAACCGGACGGCCGGCGTGCTAAAGCGGCTGCTCGTTCCCCTGGCCGAAGGCAGCCCATGCGCGTCCTGCTCGTCCTGATCGCTTTCGGCATGGTCGCCGCGCCGGCGCTGCTCGCACTGGCACGCACCGACCTGCCGCGCGGGCGGCGGATCTTCAATGCGCTGGTGATCTTCCTGGCACCGGCCTTCGCGCTCGGGCTGATCCATGGCGTGCCCGAGCTCGACGGCCGGGCACTGCAATATCCGATCGCCTGGACGACCCTTCGCCTCGTTCTCACCGGGCTCGCCCTGATCCTGCCCTGGTGCCTTCATGTCTGGCTGAGCGGCCGCCGCTGAGCCTCCTTCAGGAACCGACCATGACCGAACCCGCCGAAACCCCGACGATCGACCACGCCTTCACCGGCGGCCGCAAGGGACCGGCCCATGACCCGACCTATGCCGGTGCGCTCTCCTTCATGCGCCGGCGCTACAGCAAGGACGTTGCCGGCTGCGACCTCGCGATCTGGGGCGTTCCCTTCGACCTCGCCGTCTCGAACCGGCCCGGCACCCGCTTCGGGCCGCAGGCGATGCGCCGTGTCAGTTCGATCTTCGACGGCGACGCGCAGTATCCCTCGCGCATCGACCCGTTCGAGATCCTGGCAGCCGTCGACTATGGCGACTGCCTCCTGCCGCGCAGCGATCTTCAGGGCTGCGCCAGGGCGATCGAGAACGAGTCCGCTGCGATCATCGCGACCGGCGCCCATCTGGTCACGCTCGGCGGCGACCACTTCATCACCCTGCCGCTGCTGCGCGCCCATGTCGCCCGGCACGGCAAGCTCGCTCTGGTCCAGTTCGACGCGCATCAGGACACCTGGGATGACGGCGTCGGCGCGATCAGCCACGGCACCTTCGTGCTCGAGGCGGTGCGCGAGGACCTGATCGACGTCGAGCGCTCGATCCAGATCGGTATCCGCACCGTCGCGCCGCGCGATTGCGGCATCGAGGTGCTTGATGGCTACCAAGCCCATGCTCTGGGCGTTGAAGGCGTCGCGGCCCGGATCAAGGCGCGGGTCGGGCAGGGGCCGGCCTATCTCACCTTCGACATCGATGCGGTCGACCCGGCCTTCGCGCCCGGCACCGGCACGCCCGTCGCTGGCGGCCTCTCCTCGGCGCAGGCGTTGCAGATGGTCTGGGCGATCCGGGATCTCGACTTCCGCGGCATGGACATCGTCGAGGTCTCGCCGCCCTACGACCATGCCGATGCGACCGCGATCGCCGGGGCAGCGGTGGCGCAGCACTACATCCAGGCGCTGGCGCTGAGGAAGGCTGCGCGCTGAATCGGGTTCTGAAGTTCCGGAATCATCATGGCAACGACGCTGCGCAGGGGATTCCGATCATTGCGGAATCCCCGGCCACCATGCTCGCCTTCGCTGCATGCATGGTGGCCGGCAGCGAGGCGCGCAGGCCTGCGCATTGACAGCGGGGCGGGCAGCGAACATATACCGACGCATGGTCAAGAACCCGATCCGACGTCGCACTGTCACGGCCGCCCCGGCGCGCCCGCGATGACGCTCGGCTAGAAGTCCGAACGCCCGCGACCGCGCCGGAGAGCGCGGTTTTTTTATGCCCGAAGCCGGCCAAGGAGTTTCGGCCGGCGCCCACCAGACACCTTGCGAGGGTCCGATGAGCCAGAACCTGAAATCCATCTTCATCGACGGCGAGGCCGGCACCACCGGGCTCGGCATCCGCGATCGCCTGGCCGCGGTGCCGGAGGTGGTGGTCAAGAGCATCGCCCCGGAGAAGCGCAAGGACCCGGGCGCCCGCAAGGAGATGATGGCCGGCGTCGACCTCGTCGTGCTCTGCCTGCCCGACGATGCCGCGAAGGAATCGGTCGCTCTCGCCGACGAGCTCGGCGCCCAGGCCCCGAAGATCGTCGACGCCTCGACCGCGCATCGCGTCGCGCCGGACTGGACCTACGGCTTCGCCGAGCTGGAGCCTGGCTTCGCGCAGAAGGTCGCCAACGCCAACCGCGTCTCCAATCCCGGCTGCTATCCGACGGGCGGCATCGCGCTCCTGCGCCCGCTCGTCGATGCCGGCCTGCTGCCCGCCGACCATCCGGTCACGGTCAATGCCGTCTCCGGCTACTCCGGTGGCGGCAAGGCGATGATCGAGGCCTACGAGGCCGGAACCGCCCCGGATTTCGAGCTCTACGGCCTCGGCCTGAAGCACAAGCACCTGCCGGAGCTGCAGCTCTATTCGCGGCTGGAGCGGCGGCCGATTTTCGTGCCCTCGGTCGGCAATTTCCGGCAGGGCATGCTGGTCAGCGTGCCGCTGCATCTGGAGACGCTGCCGGGAAAGCCGAAGCCGGCCGACCTGCATGAGGCTCTGGCGGCACGCTATGCCGGCTCGAGCTTCGTCTCCGTGCTGCCTGCGACCGGCGACGGCAAGCTTGAGCCGGAGGCGCTGAACGACACCAACAAGCTCGAGCTGCGCGTCTTCGGTAATGAGGATCTGGGACAGGCCGTGCTCGTCGCGCGGCTCGACAATCTCGGCAAGGGAGCGTCCGGCGCAGCCGTTCAGAACATCCGCCTGATGCTTGGCCTGACGGAGGCCTGATCTCTCGGCGAGGTAATGCCATGAGGCCCGGCAGGTAGCCGGGCCTTTTTCATTTGTGCGCGCGCCACTTCAAATGTGCAGCGGAAGTTCGCCCGCGAACTTTTTTACGCGATTCCCCCCAAATGGGGGATGAGCAGGGTCTTGCCGATGCGTCATAGCTCGTCTTGTACGGGCGATTCCGTTGGCGAGGCACGGCCGGTGACTAACTGGGGCGTTATGGCGGCGAACCTGCGCGTTGGCAGGTTCATGAGCGGATTGGCGTTCGCCGGAGCGGCATGCCTGCTTGCATCTGGCGCGGCTGCCTTCGATCTGCGCAGCACGGGTGTCGTGCTGATCCATGGCAAGGCTGGAGGGCAGGGGCCCTTGCAGCCCTTGGCGCAGGCGCTCAAGGCGCGCGGCGCCACCGTTCTGATGCCGCGCATGTCGTGGACCGGAGGCTATCGCACCTACGACCAGACGCTGGGCGAGGTGCAGGCCGCGGTCTCACGCCTCAAGGCGAACGGCGCCAGACATATCGTGCTCGCCGGTCACAGCCTCGGCGCCAATATCTCGATGGGATATGCCGCGCGTGTTGGCGGGGTCGATGCGGTGGTCGCGCTCGCCCCGGGGCACCGGCCGGATTTCATCGCCAGCCAGACCGGCAGCAGCATCTCCGAGGCCAAGGCGATGGCGGCGGCCGGGCAGGGCGGCCAGAAGGCCCGCTTCCTCGATTTCAACCAGGGCAAGGTCTTCCCGGTCACGACGACCGCCGATGCCTATCTCAGTTTCTTCGACCCCTCGGGCCCCGCCGCGCAGGCGGCGCAGGCGAGTGGCGTACGCAGCGCGACGCTCTGGGTGGTCGGTACCGGCGACCGCCCGGCGATGAACGACCGCGCCGCCTATTCGGGCACGCGCATCGTCGTCGAGGCCGGGCACCAGGACACGCCGCGTGCCGCGGTGGCCCAGGTCGTCGATTGGTTGGAGCGGCAATAGCGCCGCGAACGGAACTGTCGCCGCCGCGCCAGGCGCGGTCGGGACGAGCGCCGCCCGGGCTGGGTCGAACAGCCCTGGCGGCGCTTTTTTATCAGCCTGCGTAGGCCTTGAACTTCTGCTTCTGCGTGCCGAGGCCTTCGATGCCGAGGGTGACGGTCTCGCCGCCCTTCAGGAAGCGCGGCGGCTTGAAGCCGAGGCCGACGCCCGGAGGGGTACCGGTGGTGATGACGTCACCGGCATCGAGCCGCATGAACTGGCTGATGTAGTGGACGAGATAGGCGGCGCCGAAGATCATCGTCTTCGACGAGCCGTTCTGGACGCGCTCGCCATCGACTTCGAGCCACATGGCGAGGTTCTGCACGTCGGCGATCTCGTCCGGCGTCACCAGCCACGGGCCGAGCGGGCCGAAGGTCGGGCAGCCCTTGCCCTTGGCCCACTGGCCGCCGCGCTCGATCTGGAAGGCGCGCTCGGAGACGTCGTTGCAGACGCAGAAGCCGGCGATCGCCGCCATCGCGTCCTTCTCCTCGATATAGGAGCCGCCATTGCCGATGACGATCGCGAGCTCGACTTCCCAGTCGGTCTTCTCGGAGCCCTTCGGGATAATGACGTCGTCGTTCGGGCCGACGATGCAGTTCGGCGCCTTGTTGAACAGGATCGGTTCTTTCGGGATCGGCGAGCCGGTCTCTTCCGCATGGTCGGCGAAGTTCAGGCCGACGGCGATGAAGTTGCGCACGTCGCCGACGCAGGCGCCAATGCGCGGATCGCCGGAGACGAGCGGCAGCGATTCGGGAGCGAGGGCCTTCAGCTTCGCAAGCGAAGCCGAGGTCAGCGCCGCGCCGGCGATGTCGGGAACATGCGCTGAGAGATCGCGCAGCTTGCCGGCGGAGTCGATCAGACCAGGCTTCTCTTGACCGAACGCGCCATAACGAACCAATTTCACTGCGTTTCCCCCAATTCAAACGTTTCAAAAGGACGGCCGGCATCGGCCGAGGGCCGCGCCGATCCTGTGCGGATGGCGTCTCCTGCGCAAGCCCGTGTGTGCGCATGGCATGCCTGCTTCGCCGGGAGCCTGGGGCTGTGACGCTTTTGCAACGCTGTTCAGCAAAGAACAGTTGGTATTGGAGGTGACCGAACGTCCTATGTTGCGATGCACAATGAGAAATCGGCGATAGTTCTCATGTAAACGATCTTTTCCGGCGCGCCGTTAAGGCTCGCCCGCGAAAAAAGGCGATAAATCTCTCGATTCCGACGTTAACCTTGCGGAAGCCTTGCCAAGCATGGCCAAAAATGGGCGATCGCGGCGGGATTGCGGCAAAGATGACCTGTCGGCATTGTGCTGGAAGATTCCGTCTGGCCCTGGCCGAGATGGGCGCCAACGAGAACCTCACCCTGGGGAAAGACGCCGCGATGACGAGCTTCCGGAAACTCACTGCCGCCGCCACGGTCTCGCTCGCGGCCTTGCTGACGGCCGGCGCCGCCTCCGCCAGCTCCTTCGCGATCCGCAGCGGGCAGGGCGCAGAAGGTCTCGGCATGGCCTATGCGGGCGCCGCCGCCGGCGGCATCGGCATGGCCTCGATGGCCTGGAACCCGGCAACGATCACCATGTTTCCCGGTCGCCACAGCAACTGGAATTTCACCTATCTCTATGCCAGCGGCGACTATCAGCCGACCTCGCCGACCACGGTCATGACGCCGCGCGGCCCCGTGCCGATCCAGGCGGCCGGAGGTAGCCCGCTCGGAACCGGCAATATCGGCGGTGACGGCGGTTTCATCCCCGCTTCCTATTCCGCTTGGCAGCTCACCGACCGGCTCTGGATCGGTATGACCACCGGCGCGCCCTTCGGCCTGCGCTCGAAGCCCGACAACCAGGTCAACGCCGCGCAGGCCTTCGGCCGTTCGGCGAAGGTGCAGACCGTCAACGTCGCGCCGACGATCGGCTACAAGGTCAATGACTGGCTCTCCGTTGGTGCTGCCATGCAGATCCAGTGGTTCAACGCCAGCCTGAAGCAGGCCAACGGCATCGCTGCGAATGCCGCGCCGATCATCATCGAAGGCGACACGATCGACTTCGGCTATCGCCTCGGTCTCACGCTGACGCCGTTCGACGGCACCACGATCGGTCTGGGCTATCGCTCCTCGGTTCGGCAGACCCTGGACGGCACCATGCGTATCTCGACAGGGCCGACGCCGACGGCGGCCTTCCCGGTCAAGGCCAACCTGAACCTGCCCGATTCCGTGGTCTTCGGTGTCTCGCAGGTCATCAACGACCAGTGGCAGGCCCATCTCGGTGTGGAGTGGACCAATTGGAGCCGCTTCCGCAACATTCCGGTGGTCAGCCAGCTCAACGGAGCGCCGGTCACGAGCCTGAATTTCCAGTATGACGACAGCTGGTTTTTCTCGGCCGGCGCCGAGTATAAGTACAATCGCGACCTGACGCTGCGCGCCGGTATCGCCTACGAGCTCTCGGCGGTGAACGATTACAATCGCCAGATCTTCATTTCGGATAACGATCGTCTGTGGCTCAGCGCCGGTGCGAGCTACCAGCTCACCGAGAAGCTGAAAATCGACGTCGGCTACACCTATATCCACGTCAACAACGCCAAGGTGAACTACACCGGCAATCATCCGCAGCAGGTCGTGAATCCGGCCTTGCGGGCGATTTCCTACACCGCCGAGGCCGAGCCTTTCGTTCACATCGTCTCGGCCGGACTCACCTATCGCTGGGACAACCCGGTGGAGACGGTCCCGGTTCGCCCGGTCGTCCGCAAGTACTGATCCTCGCCTAGGCGAGACGCGAAAGCCGGCCTTCGGGCCGGCTTTTTTCGTTCGGCGGGAGTGCTTGGAAAAGCGCGCGGAGGCCGCCCGCATGGTGGCCTCCACGGGGCGGGTTCAAGCAGGCGGTGCGAAGGTCGCGCAGGCCTTGGCGGGGGCTGCGCTCAGGCCTTGACCTTCACATAGCTGCCCGGTGCGTCCTCCAGCGGCTTGAGCTTGCCGTCGCCGGGGATGCGCGCCTTCACCTGCTTCGGCGCCTGTTCCTGAAGCCAGGCGACCCAGTGCGGCCACCATGAGCCGGGATGCTCCTCGGCGCGCTTCACCCAGTTCTCGAACGCGCCTTCCGGCTTCGCCCCGGTCCAGTACTGGTATTTTACCTTGCTCGGCGGGTTGACCACGCCGGCGATGTGCCCGGAGCCGGCCATCACGTAGGAGACCGGCCCGCCAAAGGACTGCGAGCCGATGAAGACCGAATTCGCCGGCGCGATATGGTCCTCGCGCGTCGCCAGATTGTAGATTGGGATGGTGACCTTGCCGAGATCGAGCAGCTTGCCGCCGATGCGCATCTCGCCCTTGGTCAGCTTGTTGTCGAGATAGCAGTTGCGCAGATAGAAGGAGTGGTTCGCCGCCGGCATCCGCGTCGAGTCCGAGTTCCAGTAGAGCAGGTCGAACGCGGTCGGGGCCTTGCCCTTCAGGTAGTTGTTGACCGCATAGGACCAGATCAGGTCGTTCGGCCGCAGCATGTTGAAGGCGCCTGCCATGCGCGCCCCGTCGAGATAGCCGCGCTCGGCCATCTGCTCCTCGAGGGTGCGGATCTGCTGCTCGTCGACGAAGACCGAGAGCTCGCCGGCCTTGGAGAAGTCGACTTGCGTGGTGAAGAAGGTGGCGCTGGCGATGCGCTTGTCCTGCGTCGCCGCCATATAGGCGAGGGTGACGCCCAGCAGGGTGCCGCCGACGCAATAGCCGATCGCCGAGACCTGCTTCTCGCCCGTCGCCTGCTCGATCGCTTCGAGCGCCGCGAAGATGCCCTCGCGCATGTAGCTCTCGAAGTCCTTGAGGGCGTGGCGATGGTCGGGGTTGACCCAGGAGATGCAGAAGACCGTCAGCCCCTGTGCGACACACCAGCGGATGAAGCTCTTCTCGGGGTTGAGGTCGAGGATGTAGAACTTGTTGATCCAGGGCGGCACGATCAGCAGCGGCCGCTTCAGCACCTTCTCGGTCGAGGGCGCGTACTGGATCAGCTCGATGATGTCGTTGCGATAGATGACCTTGCCGGGGGTCGTCGCGATGTTCACGCCGATCTCGAAGGCGCGGTTGTCGGACTGGCGAATCTTCAGCTCGCCGCCGCCGGCCTCGATATCTTCCGCCAGCATCTTCATGCCGCGCACAAGGTTCTCGCCGTTCTGCGCCAGTGTCTCGCGGAGCAACTCGGGGTTGGTCGCGACGAAATTGGAGGGGGAGAGGGCTCCGGCGATCTGCTTGACGTAGAAGCGGGCCCTGTCGCGCGTATGAGGGTCGAGGTCTTCCGCCTGCTCGACCATGCTTTCCGCCCAGCGGGAAGACAACAGATAGGCCTGCTTGACGAAATCGAAGACCGGATGGCTCTCCCATTCGGGATCGGCGAAGCGGGCGTCGCGCTTTTCCGGCTCGATCACCGGTTCGGCCGGCTCGCCGCCGAGGCGCTTCAGCGTCGCGCTCCACAGGCTCAGGAAGTCGGTGGTGAGCGAGGCCTGCGCCTCGATGATCTTCTGGGGATCGCTGACCCAGCGCTCGGCCACCCGGCCCAGCACCTTGACCATCTCGCTCGCCTCGTCGGCGGCGCCGGTCTTGGCTTCGCCGCGCTCGATCGGCTTCAGATAGGCGGCGGTCACCTTGCCGGCCTGTTCCACCAGCCTGCCCATGTTCTGCGCCATCGCGTCGAAATCCGGCAGCGCAGGCGCATCGAAGACCGGCGGCTCCGCCGGGCCTTGTGCGCCCTTGGCCTTGCTGCCGGCAGGTGGGCTCATGGTATTGCTCCCTAGCGATTGCTTGCCAGCGGGAGTTGAACTCCCCATTTCGGACCTATTAAGGACCTAACCGATAAGAGAGACAAAGGAAAATCGTGAAAGCCCCGGCAATGCCTCAAGCCCTGATCCGGACCTCGCCGAAGGTCGTTTGCGCAGCGGCGCTGCTCGGCATGCTCCTCGGTGGCTGCGAGGCCGCACGCGGCGTCGCGGAGTTCACAGACATGGCCACCAAGCCGGCCGAGCCGAAGCCCTTCGTCCTCGAGACGAGGCCGCAGAACCCGAACTACGTCCCCGTCGGATCCACCATAAAGCGCGATGCGAAGCGCAAGACCGTCGACGAATTCAAGAAGCTCGAGGCCGAGCTCGAGGCGAAGCGGATCTCGAACGAGGCTGCCGGCACGCAGGCTCAGAGCCTCGGCAAGACGCCGCCGCCGGCTCCTGCGCAGGCCCAGCCGACCAACTGACCTGATTTGGGGACGGTCCCTCTGGGCAGACAGCCGGGGCGGCGCGGACGGGTCAGGCGAGGGCAGGGTTGCCGCCTCCTGCCGTCAGGGTTCGTCGCTCCAGGTCAGGGCCTTGTAGTTGAAACCCTCCTCGAGGGTCGGCTTGACGATCTGGAAATAGGGCGAGATGTCGAAATCGGCCGGTGCATAGAGGCTGAAGTGCCGGATATGCAGCAGTTCCCGGTGGCGCCAGTCATTGGCGCCGCGCTCCGCTGCCGGGCGCAGCTCGATGCGCGGCAGGATCGGATACCCGACGCGCTCGAACGCCTGCGCGATCAGGGTCGAGCAGATCGCCCGGGTCGGCTCTCCCGATCCGAGTGCGATCATATGCCGCCGCCAGTGCGAAGGCACGGGTAGTGTCGGCAGCAGATAGCGCGCGAGATCGACGATGTTGCGCGTGTCGTAGCGGATGCCGATTCGCGAGATCATGAAGTCGACCAGCTTGCTGCGGTCGGCGTCGGTCAGGCCGATGGGCCGGCAGATGCGCGTGTGAAAATGGTCGAGGCGGGACAGCGGAAAGGACCGGCAGCCCGCGTCCAGAACGACCTCGATGAGCGTATGCGGTTCGGGGCCGTCCGTCGCCCCCGGAATGGGCCCGACATAGAGCGCTGCATGCGACCAGGTCGAATGCGTCAGATATTTGATCGCGGTCGAAACCCTGTTGGAGCCCGCCACCAGCACCACATCGCCGGGTCGCAGCGTACGGCGCATCTCGTCGGGATCGGATGGAACGAAGGGCTCTCGGCCGGGTCTCTCGCGCAGGAGAAACCCGGAGAGCCGGTATCCGCACCAGTACAGGATCCGGTCGGATAATCTCATGCCGGTCGTTCCTCGCATGGCTATCCCCGGCAGGGTGTCGCCGAACTGCGCCTGAACGATGCCAGATCTGTGACTGTGCAGTCTGCGAGCCTTCCCCACCATCCGGATTGGTAGGCGCCTGCAGATATAGGGACGTTGGCCAAGGGGTTAATCTTCGGTCAGGCGCCGGCCGCAGCCGACAGGCTTTGCGGCAACGATATTGCCCGCGTCGCTACCGTGGCTTCGGCGAGGCGGATGCAAGCCCGCGGCCTGCGTTCCTGTTCGATGAATCTTGCGTTTTTGGGCCTGTCATGACGGAAGCTGCGATGCTAGAGCATCCCGACGCAAGGAATGTGATTTGCCGCATTTCTGGCGCCTCAATGCCGGCTCGGCCAGGGACCGATTAGTAAGATGACCGACTTTCACCGCATCAAGCGTTTGCCGCCTTACGTTTTCGAGCAGGTCAACAAGATCAAGGCAGCCGAACGCGCCAAGGGCGTCGACATCATCGATCTCGGCATGGGCAATCCCGACCTGCCGGCTCCCAAGCACGTCATCGAGAAGCTGGTGGAGACCGCCGGCAAGGCCCGTACCGACCGTTACTCCGCCTCCAAGGGCATTGCCGGCCTGCGCCGCGCCCAGGCGAACTATTACGAGCGCCGCTTCGGGGTGAAGCTCAATCCCGACACCCAGGTGGTCGCGACGCTCGGGTCGAAGGAAGGCTTCGCCAACATGGCGCAGGCGATCACCGGGCCCGGCGACGTCGTGCTGGTGCCCAATCCGAGCTATCCGATCCACGCCTTCGGCTTCCTGATGGCCGGCGGCGTGATCCGCTCGGTTCCGGCCGAGCCGACGCCCGCCTTCTTCCCGGCGCTCGAGCGGGCGATGGCGCATTCGGTGCCGAAGCCGATAGCGCTCGTCACCTGCTACCCGGCGAACCCGACCGCCTATACCGCCTCGCTCGATTTCTATCGCGACCTCGTCGCCTTCGCGAAGAAGCATGAGCTGATCCTGCTCTCCGATCTCGCCTATGCCGAGGTCTATTTCGACGAGAAGAACCCGCCGCCCTCGATGCTGCAGGTCCAGGGCGGGATGGATGTCACCGTCGAGTTCACCTCGATGTCGAAGACCTTCTCCATGGCCGGCTGGCGCATGGGCTTCGCCGTCGGCAACGAGCGCCTGCTCGCCGCGCTCGCGCGCGTGAAGTCCTATCTCGACTATGGCGCCTACACGCCGATCCAGGTCGCGGCCGCGGCGGCGCTCAACGGCCCCGACGACTGCATCCGCGAGATGCGCGAGATCTATCGCAAGCGTCGCGACGCGCTGGTCGAGAGCTTCACCAAGGCGGGCTGGGACTTCCCGGCGCCGCAGGCCTCGATGTTCGCCTGGGTGCCGATTCCGGAGAAGTTCCGCCATCTCGGCTCGCTCGAATTCTCGAAGCTGCTGATCGAGAAGGCCGAGGTCGCGGTCGCCCCGGGCATCGGCTTCGGCGAGCATGGCGACGATTTCGTCCGCATCGCCATCGTCGAGAACGAGCAGCGCATCCGCCAGGCTGCGCGCAATATCGGGCGCTTCCTCAAGACGGCCGACCAGACACTGCACAATGTGATCCAGATTCCGAAGGCCGGCTGAGGGCAGGGCGCCTGGCGCCTTCCGGGCAACGGAGCGGCGCCCTGCGCCGCTCCGGAATCTGTCTGGCACGGCGAAACCGGTGCGACCTAAACGCGCCCGGAAGGTGACGGGGCTGGACCGCTCCCCTAAAACATGTGAACCGGGGGCTGCCGGAGTGGCCGGCTGAGGAGAGGCGGGCGGATATGGTCTCGAAAGGCCGCGTGATCGGAGTCATCTTCGGTCTCTTCGCCCTGGTCTGCCTGTTCGCGACCTATGATTTCTCGCGTGGACGCGCGACCGAATCGGCTTCGCCGCTGGTGGGCGAGTTGCTGAGCGCGACCAAGGCACGCGAATGCGGCCGCGACGCCACCGAGATCGTTGCGCGCTATCTGCCGATCGGGATCGGCCAGGCCGAAGCCGAAAAGATCCTCGCGGAGACGGTGATCAATCCGCCGAAGCCTTGGTTCTGGAAGCCGGTCAACGAGAACTCGATCGTCTCGAACGGTGACAGCCTCGAGGCGCTGCGCACCATCAAGATCACGGCCTTCGGCAATCAGGTGCTGCGCGTCTTCCTGGGCTTCGAAGAGGGCAAGCTCAAGCGGCTCGCGGCCGAGGTGATCTGCCGCTTCGACTGAGTCCGCATGCGGTTGCGCCGTTGACTCGGGGCACGCCCCATGCGACCCCGCGCGGCATGACCATGCACGCTCCGCCCCCTGACTCCCGACCCCTTCGCGTCGGTATCGCCGGCCTCGGCACCGTCGGTGCGGCGGTCGCCACCATCCTGAAGCGTCAGGAGAACGCGCTCGCCGCCCGCTGCGGCCGGCCGGTGCGGGTCACCGCCGTTTCGGCACGGGACCGCAACCGCGATCGCGGTATCGATATTTCCGGCATGAGCTGGTTCGACGATCCGGTCGCGCTGGCCGCTTCCCCCGAGATCGACTGCCTGATCGAATTGATCGGCGGCTCGGACGGGCCGGCGAAGCAGGCGGTCGAGGCGGCGCTTTCCGCCGGCAAGCATGTCGTCACCGCCAACAAGGCGCTGCTCGCCGCCCATGGCGTCGCGCTCGCCGAACTCGCCGAGAGCAAGGGCGCGGCGCTCGCCTTCGAAGCCTCTTCGGCCGGCGGCATCCCGGTGGTCAAGACGCTGCGCGAGGCGCTTTCGGGCAACAATGTCAGCCGGCTCTACGGCATCCTCAACGGCACCTGCAATTACATCCTCTCGCGGATGGAGCTGGAAGGGCTGACCTTCGAGGCCTGTCTGAAGGACGCGCAACGTCTAGGCTATGCCGAGGCCGACCCGACCTTCGACGTCGAGGGCTTCGACACCGCGCACAAGCTCGCCATCCTGACCAGCCTCGCCTTCGGTACGAAGATCGACGCCGAAGCGATTCATGTCGAAGGCATTTCCTCGATCACGCCGCTCGATCTGAAGATGGCCGACGAGCTCGGCTACCGGATCAAGTTGCTCGGTGTCGCCGAGCGCACCAAGACCGGCATCGAGCAGCGCGTGCACCCGACCATGGTGCCGAAGTCGTCTGCCATCGCCCAGGTCATGGGCGTCACCAATGCCGTCACCATCGATGCCGATGCGGTCCGCGAGATCACCCTGGTCGGCCCCGGCGCCGGTGGCGGCCCGACCGCCTCGGCGGTGATCGCCGACATCGCCGACATCGCCCGCGGCACCGCCGGCCTGCCTTTCGGCATGCCGGTCGCCCGGCTCGAGCAGCCGACGCGGGCGCCGATGCAGCGCCATGAGGGAGGCTATTATATCCGCCTCGCCGTCGCCGACCGGCCCGGCGCCGCCGCCGCCATCGCGACCCGCATGGCCGAGGCGAACATCTCGCTGGAGAGCATCGTCCAGCGCCGCTCGGAAGCTGCCGCGGCACGCGACCCCGGTGGGCGCTCCGGCGCTCCGGTCCCGGTCGTCCTGATCACCTATGCGACCAGCGAGCAGGCGATCCGCGGCGCGCTGGAGAAGGTTGGCGCCGACGGGCATATTTCGGAAGCGCCGCAGGTCATCCGCATCGAACGCGAATAGGGTCGTGGCCGGCCGGCGGCGGGGCGCCCCGCTGCCGATCGCCCGGTTGCCGCCTGCCGAAACAGAGGAAAGCCCATGTCCGTCGATCTTCGCATCTCGCCCGACCAGATCATCGAGCGCTATCTCTCGATGGAACTCGTGCGCGTCACCGAGCGCGCCGCCGTCGCCGCCGCCCGTCTGCGCGGCCATGGCGACGAGAAGGCCGCCGACCAGGCTGCCGTCGACGCGATGCGGCGCGAACTCAACCGCCTGCCGATCGACGGCGAGATCGTCATCGGCGAGGGTGAGCGCGACGAGGCGCCGATGCTCTATATCGGCGAGAAGGTCGGCAACAAGCAGGGCCCGAAGGTCCATATCGCCGTCGATCCGCTGGAAGGCACGACGCTTTGCGCCAAGGACATGCCCGGCTCCATCGCGGTGATGGCGATGGCCGGCGCTGGCCATCTGCTCTATGCGCCCGACGTCTACATGGACAAGATCGCCATCGGCCCGGGCTACCCGACCGGTGTCGTCGACCTCGACGCCTCGGCCGCGGACAACATCAACGCACTGGCCAAGGCCAAGGGCGTGAAGCCGCATGAGATCAACACGCTGATCATGGACCGCCCGCGCCATGAGAAGCTGATCGCCGAAGTCCGCAAGACCGGCGCCTCGATCCGCCTGATCACCGATGGCGACGTCGCCGGCGTGATCTTCTGCACCGAGCCGGAGAAGACCGGCATCGACCTCTATCTCGGCATCGGCGGCGCCCCGGAAGGCGTCCTCGCCGCGGCGGCGCTGCGCTGCGTCGGCGGCCAGATGCAGGGCCGCCTGATCCTCGACACCGAGGAGAAGCGGGCCCGCGCCGCTACCATGGGCGTCAAGGACCCCAACAAGAAGTACGACATGGCCGAGATGGCCTCCGGCGACGTCATCGTCTGCGCCACCGGCGTCACCGATGGCGGCATGCTCTCGGGCGTGCGCTTCGGGCCCGAGGTGATCGAGACCGAGACGATTGTCTACCGCTCGATCACCGGCACCGTCCGGCGGATCTATGGCGAGCATCGCGAATTCGCGAAGTTCAACCTCGATTGAGACGCGGGTTGCGGTGATGACGGCGGGTTCAGCGCGCCGTCATCACCGCCCGCATGAAGCCCGGCTCGACGAAGATCACGCTGCCGTCCGGCAGGCCGAGGATCCGGTTGACTGCGAGACCCAGAAATTCGAAGCGCCGCTCCAGCGCTTCGATCGCGGCTTCCTCCTCCGCGGTACCCGAGACCGCGATAGCGCGCGCCCAGGCATCATGGGCGCTGGCGCCCAGATGCAGGATCGTCTCCGCCGCATCCTCCGGCTCCGACACGGCGAACACCCCCTCAGTTGCCCCCTCCGCAATGATGCCGGCGAGCACCGGCAGCATCACCGCGATCGAGGCGGCGTTGACCCGGTGGTAGAGCACGATGTTCTCCGGGCGGAAGACGACGTCGAATGCCGCCCGCAGCTTCGGCGCATCCTCCAGATTGGTCTGGCGCGAGCGGGCGAGGAAGCTGTTCAGACGGGCGAGGGCGCCAAGGGCGGGGTCGTCGAGCACGTCGCGGACCCGGGCGACCGCCTCGTGAGCCAGACGGACGGCGAGCGCCTCCAGCAACTCCTCCTTCGAAGCGAAGTGGTGGTAGAAGCCGCCCTTCGAAATCCCCGCCTTCGCGATGACGTCATTGATCGTCGTGCGCTCATAGCCCTGCTCGAAGAACAGCGCCTGCGCGCAGTCGAGTAGCTCGCTTCTGCGATCCTCCGGATGTTTGACGATGCGCGGCATAGAGCTCCGATCTCGCATTTTCTTGACGACCGACCGTCGGTCTGTAAAATGACCGACGGTCGGTCTGATATAAGATAGGTCTGAGACAGGGCCCGATGCAACGGCGATGCGGCATCGAGTGGCCTGTCTGGAAGCACGATTTCGTCAGGCTGAGGTCGATGCCCGCGAGGAGTATGCCGTGAAGATCGTTCGCAGCCTCGTCGTGCTCGTCGCGCTGTCAGGGGCGGGCGCGGCCTTCTGGTCCTATAGCAGGCCCGCGGCTGTCGCGACCGTGACCGCCAAGCGCGGCGACGCCGCCGATATCGTCTACGCGACGGGCGTGGTCGAGCCTCGCAACTGGGCCAAGGTTACGCCGCTCGTGCGCGAGCGCATCGTCGAGCGCTGCGATTGCGAGGGCCGCCGGGTCGAGAAGGGCGAGATTCTGGCCAGGCTGGACAGCGTCCTCGCCGAGACCGCCCTTGCCGAACTCAAGGCGCGCCACAAGCTGGCCGCCGCCGAGCATGAGCGCCAGGCCGTTCTGGTCGAGCGCAATGTCATGAGCCAGCAGGCGCTCGACCGGGTCCGCAGCGAGGTCGGGCAGGCCGCCGCGCTGGTTGCCGGCCAGACCGCCCGGCTCGAGAACTACATCCTGCGGGCGCCGATGAGCGGCACTGTCCTGCGCCGCGATGGCGAAGTCGGCGAGATCGCCGAACCCGGTACAGTGCTGTTCTGGATCGGCGAGGCGAAGCCTCTGCGGATCGTCGCCGAGGTGAACGAGGAGGATATCCCGCAGGTCAGGCCGGGCCAGCGCGCCCTGATCCGCGCCGACGCGTTTCCCGGACGGACGCTGGAGGCGACCGTCGACAGCATCACGCCCAAGGGCGACCCGGTCGCCAAGAATTACCGCGTCTATCTTGCTCTGCCTGACGACACGCCGCTGCTGATCGGCATGACCGCCGAACTCAACATCATCGTGCGCGTCGCGCGCAACGCGCTGCTGCTGCCCGTCAACGCCGTCCAGGGCAATGCCGTCGTGCTCGCCGAGGGCGATGTCGCGCGGCGTCGCGAGCTCACGATCGGCATTCGCGGCACCGGCGAGGTCGAGGTCCTGTCGGGCTTGCCCGAAGGCGCGCGCGTCATCGCGCCCTATCCGGACAAGCTCGGCGACGGTAGCCGCATCCGGCTGCGGGATGGCTGAGCCATGCGGCTGATCCTGACACTTGCGCTGACGCATATCCTGGGGCGGGGGCGGCAGACGCTGGTCGCCGTGCTCGGCGTCGCGCTCGGCGTCGGCTTCTCGATCGCCATGGCCTCGCTGATGCAGGGCGGCGAGGACGACTTCGTCGCCAAGCTCGTCGACACCATGCCGCATGTCGACATCACCGACGAGCGCCGCGCGGCGCGCCGCCAGCCGGCAGAGGACGCGTTCGCGACGCTTCACATCGCCGGTTTGCGGCCGAGGGACGATCGGCGCGGCATCCTGAATCCGACCGAAGCGACCGCGATGCTGCGCGCCTGGGTGCCCGGCAAGATGGCGCTCAGCCTGAAGACGCAGGGCGTGGTGCGCTATGCCGGGCGTGATGTCGGCATCGGCATCATCGGCGTCGAACCGCTGGCCGAGATGCAGATATCCTCGCTGACCAAGGATTTTCGCGAAGGCAGTTTTGCCTCGCTGATCGCGGGCGGCAACAACATCGTTGTCGGCAGCCGGCTGGCCCAGCGTCTCGGCGCCGGGCTGGGCACGACGGTCACGGTCGTCTCCGCGACCGGCCAGAGCCGCGCCTTCAAGATCGTCGGCCTGTTCCATACCGGCACGACCGCCCGCGACGAGGGCGAGGGCTATGTGCTGCTCAAGAACGCCCAGATCCTGAGCGAGCGGCCGAACGCGATCAACGAGATCCGGCTGAAGCTCGACGATCCGAATGCTGCGCCGCAGGTGGCACGGCGCGCCGAGGCGCAAATCGGCTACAAGGCCGTGGCCTGGCAGGAGGCGAACGAATCGCTGCTCGAGGCTTTGGTGATCCGCAACGTCATCATGTACACCGTTGTCGGCGCCATCCTCCTCGTCGCCGGCTTCGGCATCTTCAACATCATCTCGACGATCACCCATGAGAAGGCGCGCGATATCGCCATTCTCAAATCGCTGGGGTTCACCGAGGCCGATATGCGCCGGCTTTTCCTGCTGGAAGGGCTGGCGCTGGGGGCCTGCGGCTCGCTGATCGGTTGGGCCGTCGGCTTCGGACTCTGCTTTGCGCTCTCGCTCATACGCTTCGAGTTGTCGGGCGCGGCGGTCGCGCAGGAGATCACGCGCCTGCCTCTGGCCTGGAGCATCTGGCACTATCTGATCGCCGCCGGCTTCGCGCTGACCTCGGCCGGCATCGCCGGCTACCTGCCGGCCCGGCAGGCGGCGCGGCTCAACCCGGTCGACATCATCCGGGGGGCGACATGAGTTCGCTCGTCGAGACCACGGGCCTGACCCGCATCCTGCCCGCCGCCGTACCGGTGACGCTGGTTCAGGATGTGACGCTGTCGATCGGCGAGGGCGAGTTCGTCGCGATCACCGGCCCGTCCGGCTCCGGCAAGTCCTCGCTGCTTTACCTGCTCGGTCTGCTCGACCGGCCGAGTGCCGGCGCGCTGCGCATCGGCGGGCGCGACACTGCCGACCTCAGCGAGCGCGAGCGGGCGCAGATCAGGCTGGCGACGCTCGGCTTCGTCTTCCAGTTCCACTTCCTGCTGCCGGAGTTCACCGTGCGCGAGAATGTCGAGATCCCGATGCGTCGACTCGGCCGCCTTGGTGCAGGCGCGATGCGCGAGCGCTCGACGCAACTGCTCGAGGCGCTCGGCCTGGCCGGCCATCTCGACAAGCGGCCCGACCAGCTCTCCGGAGGCCAGCGCCAGCGGGTCGCAGTCGCCCGGTCGCTCGCGAACGATCCGCCGCTCGTGCTGGCGGACGAGCCCACCGGCAGCCTCGACAGTCGGAACTCCGAGCAGGTCTTCGCGATCCTCGATGCGCTGGTGCGCGAGCGCGGCAAGACGGTGATCGCCGTGACCCACGACACCGAGATGGCCGCAAGGGCGACCCGGCGCATCCATCTCGTCGACGGCAGGCTGGCCGAGAGCTGAGGCGCGCTGCGCGGCTCAGTCTTCCGCCGCAGGCTCGCTTTTGCGGCGAAAGCCCGTCGCCAGCACGTAGAGCTCGGAGGAATCCGCCCGACTCGCCGCCGGCTTGAGATTGCGCACGCTGCTGAAGTCGCGCTTCAGCTGGCCGAGCAGCTCGGCGCTGTCGCCGCCCTGGAACAGCTTGGCGAGGAAGAACCCGCCCGGCGCCAACACGTCGTTGGCGAATTCGAGTGCGGCTTCGGCCAGCGCGATGATCTTGAGGTGGTCGGTCTTCTTGTGGCCGGTGGTGTTGGCCGCCATGTCCGACATCACGCCATCGGCCTTGCCGCCGAGCTTCTCGGTGAGGATCGCCGGGGCCTCCTCCGCCATGAAGTCGAGCTGGATCAACTCGACGCCCGGGATCGGATCGACGGCCAGCAGGTCGATGCCGACGATCCGGCCCTTGCCCTTGTCGAGGCCGATCTTCGCAGATGCGACCTGGCACCAGCCGCCCGGCGCGCAGCCGAGATCGATCAGCTTCTGGCCGGGCTTCAGGAATTTGAAGCGCTCGTCCATCTCGGCGAGCTTGAAGGCGGCCCGCGAGCGATAGCCCATCTCGCGGGCGCGCTTCACATAGGGGTCGTTGAGCTGGCGCTCGAGCCAGAGCTGCGAGGAATGGCTGCGCTTGGCCGGCTTCTTGACCTTGACGCGCAGGTCGCGGGCGCCACCGCTCGGTTTTGACGGGTTCATGGCTTCGACTTAGCTCATTGCCGGCGTCGCCACCAAGCCCGGTCTTCATGCATCATGCGCAGGAGGATGCCTTCGCGCAGGCCGCGATCGGCGATCCGTACCATCGGGCTCGGGAAGGCGCGCCGGATCGCCTCGAAGATGGCGCAGCCCGCGAGCACGAGATCGGCCCGGTCGCGGCCGATGCAGGCATTGGCCTGTCTTTGCGCGTAGTCCATCGCGACGAGCTCATCGATCACGCTCAGCACGTCGGCTTCGCGCATCCAGAGTCCATCGACCTGGCGCCGGTCATAGCGCGGCAGGCGCAGATGGATGCCGGCGACGGTGGTGACGGTGCCGGAGGTGCCGAGCAGGTGGAAACCGGGCGCCTGGCGCGCCGCTGCCGCCTTGTCGGCGAAGGGTTTCAGAGCGGCGCTGCAATCGGTGACCATGCGCTCGAACAGGTCGCGCCCGACCTCGACGCCGCCATAGCGCTCGGCGACCGAGACCACGCCGATCGGCAGCGAAGCCCATTCGCGGATTCGGGAGGCCGGATCGCGGCCAGACTCGCGCCCGCCGAGCCAGACGATCTCGGTCGAGCCGCCGCCGATGTCGAAGACGATGACCGCATTCGCTTCCGGTGCTGCCAGGGCGGCGCAGCCGGTGACAGCGAGCGAGGCCTCGGTGCGCTGGTCGACGATCTCCAGCTCGAGTTCCGCCTCGCGGCCGACTCGCTGCACGAAATCGACCCCGTTGGTCGCGGAGCGGCAGGCCTCGGTGGTGATCAGCCTGGCGCGGGTGACGCCGCGATGGTCCATCTTGCTCTTGCAGATCTTCAGCGCCTCGACGGCGCGTTCCATCGCTCCCTCGCAGAGCCGGCCGCTGGCCGAAAGCCCTTCGCCCAGCCGGACGATTCGCGAGAAGGCGTCGACGACGCGGAAGCCGTGCTGGGCCGGCCGTGCGATCAGCAGCCGGCAATTATTGGTGCCGAGGTCGAGGGCGGCATAGGTCGCAGAACTGCGGCGTTGGAACGCCGGAGTGGCGAATCCACCGGGGGTGGTCGCGGCGCGATCCGTCGTCGCAGCGACCGCTGCCACGGCGGGTCGGTCCGATTCCTGGCGGTCCTCGACCGTCACTTTGCAATCCTTCGCCGGTCAGGCCGTCGCGGCAGCCTGCCGGGAGCCCGGCACGAGGCCGGAACGTTTCCATTCTCGGGCAGCGTAACAACAGCGCCTCGCGCCTGCCAAGCAGAACCTGCGAAAGCAAAGCATTGTAGGCGGGGAAGCTGGCCGCTTGCCTGGAAGCCGGCTTGGCGGCAAAGCTCCCGCAGCGCCGGGCATCAGCATCGCGGCGGGAATGGCTAGGGAGAGACGGTATGGCGGCGCGGCGCATGATCCTGGCGATCGACCAGGGCACCACTTCATCGCGTGCCATTCTCTTCGACGATCACCTCCACCCCGTCTCCAATGCCCAGCAGGAGTTCGCACAGCACTTTCCCGCCTCCGGCTGGGTCGAGCACGAGCCGGAGGATCTTTGGGAGAGTACGCTCGCCGTCTGCCGCCAGGCCCTCGCCAAGGCGCAGGTGAGCGCGGCCGAGGTCGCGGCTATCGGCATCACCAACCAGCGCGAGACCACGCTCGTCTGGGACCGGCGCACCGGCGAGGCTATCCACCGGGCCATCGTCTGGCAGGACCGGCGGACCTCGGAGCGCTGCGCCGCGCTGGAGGCACAAGGCCATGGCGACCTTGTCGCCGCCCGCACCGGCCTGCGGCTCGACCCCTATTTCTCCGGCAGCAAGATCGCCTGGATTCTCGACAATGTCCCCGGCGCGCGCGAACGGGCGGACCGCGGCGAGCTTGCCTTCGGCACGGTCGATTCCTTCCTGCTCTGGCGGCTGACCGGCGGGCGCGTCCACGCTACGGACGCGACCAATGCCTCGCGCACCATGCTGTTCGACATCCACAAGGGATGCTGGGACGCGGACCTGCTCACCCTGCTCGATATTCCCGCCTCGCTGCTGCCCGAGGTCCGCGATTGCGCCACCCTGTTCGGCGAGAGCGAGCCGGAGCTGTTCGGCGGCGCCATCCCGATTCGCGGCATCGCCGGCGACCAGCAGGCCGCCACCGTCGGCCAGGCCTGCTTCTCGCCGGGCATGCTGAAATCGACCTATGGCACCGGCTGCTTCGCCCTGCTCAACACCGGCAGCAAGGCGGTTGCCTCGAAGAATCGGCTCTTGACCACCATCGCCTACCAGCTCGGCGGCGAGCGCTGCTATGCGCTGGAAGGCTCGATCTTCATCGCCGGCGCGGCCGTGCAATGGCTCAGGGACGGGCTCGGGATCATCGAGCGGGCCTCGCAAAGCGGGCAGCTCGCGGCCAATGCCGACCCCGGCCAGCATGTCTATCTCGTGCCGGCCTTCACCGGGCTCGGCGCGCCGCATTGGGACGCCAATGCGCGCGGCGCGATGTTCGGCCTGACCCGAAACACCGGCCCGCGCGAATTCGCCCGCGCCGCCCTCGATTCGGTCTGTTTCCAGACCCTCGACCTGCTCGAGGCGATGCGCGCCGACTGGCCGGAAGCCGAGGGCGCCGGCACGGTGCTGCGCGTCGATGGCGGCATGGTCGCCTCCGACTGGACGATGCAGCGCCTCGCCGACATCCTCGCGGCTCCGGTCGACCGGCCGGAGGTTCTCGAGACCACGGCGCTGGGCGCCGCCTATCTCGCCGGGCTCGACGCCGGCCTGCTGCCGGAGCCGGCGCAGTTCGGCGATCGCTGGCGGCTGGAGCGGCGCTTCTCGCCCGAGCTGGCCGAGACTGCACGCCGCTCGGCCGTCGCCGGCTGGCGCGATGCGGTGCGCCGGACGCTGAGCGCCAGCTGATTCTTGCCGCTCGGCATGAGGCGGCCATCGCCGCTGCTCGGTCGCGCGGAACCCGGGTCGATGCGCCACAGTTCAGGGCCGGGCAGGGGGCTTTGCGCGCAGTCTCGCCCGATCTCCCGCATCCAGGCGCGTAAGCCGCCTGGATGCGCTTCCTCTCGGTTGCGCAAGGCCGCAGGCGAGCGCTTCGAATCAGGCTCGGCGGAGGCGCCCCGCGCATCGCCTGCGCGTGCGTGCCCCTTTTCAGGCCCTATAGCAGGCAGCGGCGAACCCTGCCGGGCAGGCGCTGTGGACCGCCTTCCGCAATCCCGGCGCCGGAACCCTGCTGGCCCGGCGCTTTCCGTCATGGCCGTTTCGCGCCGTTCGGCGTGAGGCTTGTCCGTCCCCGCACGCGACTTGTCGAAATCTGTCACACAAGGCTTGCAACCGGCGCCGAGGTTGTTTAGACCCGCGCCATCCGACGCGACGCACAGCGCGCCCGTTGGGGGATCGTCTAACGGTAGGACCCCAGACTCTGACTCTGGTTGTCTAGGTTCGAATCCTAGTCCCCCAGCCATTCTTTTGGCTGTCGTTTCTAAATAACTGAAATTGCTAACAGACCTGCCGCCGATGCTTGGCCTCTAGGCATGGCTTGCCTTATGCGTCAGTCGTAGCTCGTCCATTGCTGATTCCAGCCGCGGCAGGCTGAGAGGAGAGCGGAGTTCCCGCCTCGCCCCGACGGAGATGAAGGTGGCCCGCGCCTCCTTCGGCGTCGTCATGCCGAAGGCCCTGCGCGCCGCCTGGGCTGATCAACCGGAAATCTCCAGCAAGGCCTAGTCCAGGAGGCCGCAGGCGGTCGTGACCCGCGAAGCGCGCTTCATGCTCGGGCGCGCGCGCCCCGACCGTTGCGCTGCAGGTACAAGACTGCGGCGGGCCTGTGACGGGACGCGTTCAGGGGGGCTCTGGCGCCCGTCTCCATCTGCCCAATGGTCAGGTTGTTCTCAAGGAATGGATGCCTCCCTGGTTGATTTGAATCAACCCATGGCTTGCCTCGCTATCGTAACCAATGCTGAGGATCAGCGCATATCTGCGTTCAGTCTCGATTCAAACAAGCATCATGCTTGTTGTTTTACCGTGGTGGGGATGATCATTTTTCTGCGTTGGTGCGAGATCAATTTTCATCTCATCACAAAGTAGAAAGGTATTACATATTGTTGAGTGTTGATCTGCTGGGTTGGGTGCTGGCATCGGTTCCCATCGTGCTCCTCATTGTCCTCATGGTCGGCCTTGGCTGGACGGCACAACAGGCGGGCACCACTGGCATCTTCATCGCGGCCGCGGTTGCCGCTTTCTCCTTCGAGACGCCGGCTCGGACCCTGGCGGTGGCCTCGGCCAAGGGCATCTGGGATGCGATCCCGATCCTCTACGTCATCTGGCCGGCACTGCTGCTCTACCAGATCATGAACCAGTCCGGCGGCTACGACGCGCTGCGCCATGGCATTGCCCGGATGTCCCGCAACGAGCTGTTCATCATCGTCGCGCTCGGCTGGGTCTTCACCTCGTTCCTGCAGGGCATTGACGGCTTCGGCACGCCGATCGCCGTGGTCGCCCCGCTGCTCGTCGCCTTCGGCATGAAGCCGGTCTACGCGGTCGCGATCCCGATCATCGCGCATATCTGGGCGAAGTTTTACGGCACGCTCGGCGTTGGCTGGCTCGCGACCCTGCAGGTCGTCGATCTCGACGCGGCGACCGTGTTCTCGACCGGCGTCCAGGCGGCCCTGTTGATCGTCATCCAGGCCGTGCTCGGCGGCTTCGCCGTCGTCTGGCTCTATGGCCGTTGGCCGGCCGTGCGCGCCGGCTGGCCGCTGGTCCTGATCATCGCCGCCATCCAGGGCTTCGGCCAGGTCGCCACGGTCTGGATCGACCCGGTGCTGGCGGCGTTCCTGCCGGCGACGGTCGCGCTGCTCGCGCTCTACCCGCTGTCGCGCTGGTCTCGCTACAGCCGGCCGGTCGAGGGCATTACCGAACGTCCGGCCATGCGCGAGGACGCGCATCTGGACGATCGCGGTGCCGAGCCGCCCATGGGCACCCTGACGGCGCTCGCCCCCTATGGCCTGCTGACCGTGCTGGCCACGGGCACCTCGCTGATCGAGCCTCTGCGCCAGTTCCTCGATGGGCCGGCTGTTGGCTGGGCCTTCCCGGCCGTGGCCACCGGGCTCGGCGTCACCACGGCTGCGACGGAGCAGTACTCAGCCCTGCGCTTCCTCAGCCATCCCGGCGCGACCATCCTGCTGACTGCGCTGATCGTCTGGATGATCTTTGCGGGCAAGGGCTACTTCGCGCAGTGGGCGCAGCGGACCGGCAAGGCGCAGCCCGGTGTTGTCTGGGGCCTGATCGCCAGCGCCGTGCCGGCCTCGGTGCCGATCCTCGCCTTCCTGACCATGGCCTCGATCATGAAGCATTCCGGGCAGAACACGATGCTGGCGCTCGGCATCGCCGAAGTCGCTCCGGCCTATGTCTTCGCCTTCCTGGCGAACGGCATCGGCGTGCTCGGCGCCTTCATCACCTCCAGCAGCACGTCGTCCCAGGTGCTGTTCTCGGAGCTGCAGGTCACGCTGGCGCGCGCCAAGGGCCTGCCGGAAGCAACGATCCTGGCCGCGCAGAGCGCCGGCGGCGCCATCGGCAACGCCATCGCCCCGGCCAATGTGGTGATGGGCGCCAGCACCACCGGCATCAACGGGCAGGAGGGCGCGATCCTTCGCAAGACGATCCCCTGGACCATCCTGGCCTTCGTCGTCACCGGCGTCGCCACGGTCGTCCTCGTCCTCGTGACCCAGTGAACGGAGACAACCGATGATCAAGCGAATCCTGCAGAATCGCCTGTCGTATCTCAGCGTTTCGTTCCTGCTGTTCCTCGCGGCGCTGCCGCTGATCAGCATCGGAACGACCAATGACTGGCGCCTGGTTTCGACCGCCGGAATGGTCGCCCTCAGCATCGCGGCCGTGATCCCGCCGCTGCAGCGCCTCCTCTTCCCGCCGAAGCCCAACTGACGACGCTGCTTCGTCCACGAAAAGCGAAGAAAGGACATCATGATAAACGCGAACGGGCCGAGGACCGGCCGACCGGCAATCCACGCGGCGAGGGGAATGGTGAGCTCGCCTCACTACCTCGCCTCCGCCTCCGGGCAGGACGCGCTGCGCCGTGGCGGCAGCGCGGTCGACGCGGCGATCGCCATCAATGCGACGCTCTGCGTGGTCTATCCCCATATGGCCGGCCTTGGCGGCGACGCCTTCTGGCTGATCGCCGGCGGCAGCGCCAAGGGCGTCGAAGCGATCGAGGCGAGCGGCCCTGCCGCGCGTCTTGCGACACGCGAATTCTACAAGGCAAACGGCCATAGCGAGCAGATTCCAATGCGAGGCCCGCTTGCGGCGCTGACTGCGCCCGGCGTCGTCGATGGCTGGCGTCTCGCGCATGAGCGTCATGGCAAGCTGCCGTGGAAGGACCTGTTCGCCGACGCGATCGCCTATGCCCGCGACGGCATGGCGATCTCCCGCTCGCTTGCCGACTGGCTGGTGACGGACGAGGCCATCCTCAACAACGACAAGGATATGGCGCGCATCTTCCTGCCGAAGGGCAGGCCGCAGCGCGACGGCGAGATGCTGGCCCAGGCCGACCTGGCCAGGACCTTCGCCTTCCTCGCCGAGCATGGTCCGCGCGAAGGCTTCTACGAGGGGCCGATCGCGCAGGAAATGGCGAGGTCGCTCGAGGCGCAAGGTTCGCCGCTGCGGCTCGAGGATATCACCGGCTATCGGGCACGCTGGGCCCAGCCGATCTCGACCGGCTATCGTGGCTACGAGGTGTTCCAGCTGCCGCCGTCGACGCAGGGCTTCGCGGCCCTGCAGATTCTCAACCTGCTCGAAGGCTATGACGTAAAGAGCTGGGGCAATGACACGGCGGCCTATTACCACCACCTCGTCGAGGCCATCAAAGTCGCCTTCGCGGATCGCGACGAGTGGCTGAGCGACCCCGCCCATGTCGACATCCCGCTCGAACGGCTCCTCTCCAAGGACTACGCCGATGAGCGCAGGAAGCTGATCGATCCCGTTGCCGCCCGTCCCTTCGACACGATCGAGCCGGGTATCAGCTTCGGCAGCGCGGCCAAGCGACAGGCCCCCTCGGGCGACACCGTCTACTTCTGCGCCGCCGATTCCGACGGGCTCGTGGTCTCGAACATCCAGTCGATCTATCACGACTTCGGCGCGGCGGTGGTGGCCGGCGATACCGGCATCGTCATGCAGAACCGGGGCTCGTTCTTCTCGCTCGATGCCTCGCATCCGAACAGCCTCGAACCGGGCAAGCGTACCTTCCACACCATCATTCCGGCGATGTTGATGAAGGACGGCAAGCCGGCGCTGGCCTATGGCACCATGGGCGGCGAGGGACAGCCGCAGACCCAGGCTGCGCTGCTCACCCGGATCATCGACTTCGGCTTCAACGTGCAGCAGGCGATCGAGGCGCCGCGCTGGCTGATGGGGCGGACCTGGGGGACGGCGTCGCGCGATCTCGCGCTGGAGGCCCGCATGCCCGACGAGGTGAAGCGCGAGCTGCGCCTGCGTGGGCACCCGGTGAAGATCGTGGACGGTTGGGACGGCACCCTGGGCCATGCCCAGGCGATCCGCATCGACCACGAAAACGGAACCTATGAAGGCGGCGCCGATCCGCGCGGCGATGGCATCGCCCTCGGCTTCTAGGACCGTGGGCCGAAAAGCGGAGCCCGTTCTCCGCAGAGAGCCGATGCTCTGACAAGAAGCTGGATCGCCCGCGTCCGACTGGAGGGGCGGCGATCCAGCCCTGGGCCTCGGCGGGCCGCCAATGTGGCGATCGAGTTCCGCGCGGCCTCCGCCGGCTGTAACCGTTACAGGCCCCAGGCTCGCTTCCCGCTTGTGACGATCCGTCAGACATTGCAGGCTGTTCCCATCGGGCATGCGGGCCTTCGGGCGATCCGCGCGAGCTGCGTGATTCGAGCAAGAGAGCGAGGCAGGTGAACCATGAGGCGAGGCCAAGGGCTATTGGCGGTGTTGCTGCTTGCCGGCGCCGCGACCGCATCCGAGGAAGCGTCGGCCCAGGCTTCGCCGGAGCGCCTGCAGGGCGCCTGGGCGACCAATGCCGCGACCTGCGATCAGGTCTTCACCAAGCGCACCGGCAGGTTGGTCTTCAACAAGAATTCGGCCGAGGGTTGGTCGGGCTTCATCGCGACGGGCAAGCATATCCGTAGCCCCAATGCGAGCTGCGACGTGATTTCGTCGAAGCAGAAGGGCGATGTGCTGACCTTCCTGCTCGGCTGCGAAAGCGAGATCATCTTCGAGAATGTGAGCGTCTCGGTCCGCTTCAAGCCCGATGGCGGGCTCGTCCGTTTCGATCCGGAGTTTCCCGAGGTCGAGACGCCTTATCACCGCTGCGACGGGTGACATGAGGGGCGCCGAGCCGGCCTGAGGTGCCATCGGGTTTCCTGGCAGGCTGCCGAAACAGGAGGGATCCGGGATGCGAGCCAGCTTGAGAGCCAGATTGTCGGGAACGGTCGCGCTGGTTGCGGTCATCGGCCTCGTCCTGCCGCCGACAGCGGGCTTTGCGCAGGGCGCGCGTCCCGCAGCAGCGCCAGGTGCCGCCGCGGCGCCGAGCCCGGTCGCAGACGAGGCCGAGATCGGCTGGCCGCGCGTCGTTCCCGATGGCGAGCGCGACATCACCGTCTATCAGCCGCAGATCGAGCGCTGGCAGGACGGCACGCTGGAGGCCCGGGCCGCTGTTTCGGTGGAGCGCCCGGGTGCTGCGTCGCCGACGCTCGGCGTGGTCTGGCTGAAGGCCCACACCGACGTCGACCGCGAGAACGATCTGGTGACCCTCGGCAATATCGAGGTTGTCCGGGCGAGTTTCCCCTCCGATGCAGCCAACGCCGAGGCCTATGCCGCAGCCTTGCGCCAGCACGCCGGCGGCGGCCTGCGAACCCTCTCGCTGTCGCGCCTGCAGGCTAGCCTCGCAGTGTCCGAGGCCGAGACCGGGGTGAAGGAGGTCGCGGTCAGGAACGACCCGCCGAAGATCATCTACAGCGAGAACCCGGCCATGCTGGTCCTGGTCGACGGCAAGCCGCAATTGCGCCAGATGACCGGCAGCAAATTGCTGCGCGTGATCAATACGCCGGCGCTGATGCTCTTCGACGAGGCGGGCGCGAGCTATTATCTGCGCGCGCTCGGGCATTGGTGGACGGCGAAGGCGCCGGAAGGCAGCTGGAGTGTCGCGAGCCAGCCGCCGGCGAGCCTCGCGGCGGCGCTGAAGGCTGCGGGCTCGCGCGCCAATCTGATGGACGAGGCGCCGCCCGACATCGCCGAGGCCGTCGCGGCGGGCGCGACCCCGGCGCTGCATGTCAGTCTCGAACCGGCCGAACTGATCCAGACGGTCGGGCATCCCGAATACGCGCCGATTCCCGGCACGCAGCTGCTCTACGTCAAGAACACGGGGAGCCAGCTCGTCGTCGATGTCGCCAGCCAGGAGAATTACCTCCTGGTCTCCGGCAGGTGGTTCCGCGGCAAGTCGCTGCAGAACGGGCCGTGGGAGTTCGTCGCCAGCGACAAGCTGCCGGCCGACTTTGCCAAGATTGCCGAAAGCCATCCCAAGGGCGAGGTGCTCGCTTCGGTGAGCGGAACGGTACAGGCGCAGGAATCGCTGATCGACAACCAGATCCCGCAGACGGCGGCCGTCGATCGCAAGAAGGCCAAGGCCACAGTTCACTATGACGGCAAGCCGGAGCTCAAGCCGATTCCGGGGGCTGGGCTAGACTATGTCATCAACGCTTCGCTGCCGGTCATCAAGGCTGGCGAGGCTTATTATGTCGTCGAGAACGGGGTCTGGTTCACCTCGGCCAGTCTTTCCGGCCCCTGGCTGGTCGCGACCGAGGTGCCGGCCGCGATCTATGCGATCCCGGCAGACTCGCCGCTGCATTACGTGACCTACGCCAAGGTCTACCGCGCGACGCCCGACACCGTCTATGTCGGCTACACGCCGGGCTATTTCGGCACCGTCGTCGCGCCTGGCGGCGTCGTGGTCTACGGCACCGGCTATGCCTATCCGGCCTGGATCGGCTCGGCCTGGTACCCGGCGCCATTGACCTATGGCTATGGCTCAGCCTTCGGCTGGGGCGCCGTCACCGGTTTCACCCTGGGCGCCGTTGCCGGGGCGGCCTGGGCCGGCGGGGCCTGGGCAGGGCCCGGCTGGGGCTGGGGCGGTTGGGGCTGGCATGGTGGCGGCAATGTCGTCGTCAACAATTTCAACTTCAACCAGGCCAACATCTATAATCGCTGGACCAACAACTCCGTGCATTCGCGGATCGATAACCGCATCGGCAATCGTACCGACGGTCGGATCGGCAACCGGGTCGATGGCCGCGCCGGCAATCGCCTCGAGAACCGTGCCGGCGAGCGCGGCAATCTCGCCGGTGGGGCTCGCACGCGCGAGGCGGCGTCGAACCTGCGGCAGAACCATCCCCGCGCCAACGATCTCTATGCCGGGCGCAATGGCGAGGTCATGCGCCGCGGCGCCGATGGTTGGCAGAGGCACGAGAACGGCCGTTGGCAGAATGCCGGCGGCGGCGATTTCAGGCATTTCGACCGCGAGCAGGCGGCGCGTTTCCGCGGCGAGGGCCTGGAGCATTTCCGTGGCGGCGGCGGTTTCGGCGGTGGAGGCTTCGCCGGCGGCGGCTTTCGCGGCGGTGGCTTCCACGGTGGAGGGGGCTTTGGAGGCGGCTTCCATGGCGGGGGATTCCATGGAGGAGGTTTCCACGGCGGCGGTTTCCGGCGCTAGCGGCGCCGGACCCTTGCCTGGTCCCGCCGGATCTAGTGCTTGACGACTTTTGGCTCGGGCGCGGCCTTGGGCGATGGCGCAGGCCCGAGCGGGAAGGCGACGCTCACCAGCACGCTCGTGCCCTGCGGCCGGTTCTCGACGCTGACCTCGCGCATGATCTTCAGGCGGGTCGACACCGGCGTTCCCGCGATGTCGAGATTGTAGCCGATCGTGCCGCCGACAGCGGTGACGCGCCCCTTATAGGGACCGAGCGAGGCGCCGGCGCCGCCATCGCCGCTGACCTGATGGTAATGCGAGGCGAGGACGCCGATCGAGAATTCCTTGCTCAGATACTGGGTGATCGCCAGATCGGCGTGGAAGGCGTTGCCGCTTCTGTAGTCGGTAGCCTGGTTCGTGCCGTTGATTTCGAAGCCGACGGTCGTCGAGATATCGAGGCCGATCTTCGGATCGAGCCAGGTCGCCGCGGCGTAGACGTCGCCGATCCAGCGGTTGAATGCGACGTTGGAGAGCTGGCCATCCTGATAGGCGCCCGCGGGAATGCTGACGGCGCCGCCGACCAGCCAGTGGAAGTTCCCGGCATGCCAGCCGAGTGAGCTGGTGACCACCGGGTCGCCGATGTTGAAGGTCGCGTCGCGCAGGCTGAGGCCGACTGCGCGGCCGAAGCGGGGCGCCGCGATCACTGCGCCCGCGCTGACCCTGGGCGTCCCGAACGGGATCGAGACTGCGAAGGCAAGGTTGCCGCCGAGAATCTCGAAAGGCGTCACCCAGGTCGGAGTCGCGAAGTTGATCCTGGCCTCGACTTCGACATTCGAGAGGATGGCGCCGCCGAACTGGGTCTGCTTGCGGGCCGAGAGACGGCCGGAATAGGAGTAGAAATCGTTCTCGAAATAGAAGCCCGGCGGCGGAATGATGCCGGCGCCGGGGCCATGCAGTCCGGGAACGAAGAGGCTCGCCCCGCCTTCCGTCGCGGCCAGCGGCGTATGGATCAGGCTGCCGCAAAGGCAGGCAGATGCGCCAAGCAGAGCGGCCTTGAGTCGCTGCATTACCGGCCTCCCATGCGTCGTGACGAAGCCTGGGGTGCTTTGGCCGTAACCGTCAAGCCGAGGCGCAAACAGGCCGGGTTTGAAAGCTCGATCGCGGCGCAACTGTTACGGCTGCACCCGACGGCACTTCACCGATATGCTCCCCCTCTACGCCTCACGAAATGGTGAACGCGTGGCTATGGAACAGGCGCAAAGACGCGGGCTCGCACGCCTCATGCTTCGCTGGCCGAACAGGCGCACGGAGCTGCGCGAGAAGTTTGCCCGCGATCAGCGTCTCGTGGAGCTTTGCGAGGCCTATGAGGCCGCCTGCGAAGCCGCTGCCTACTGGGCGAAATCCGCCGCGGCGGTCGGCAAGCAGCGGGCAGAGGAATACAACGCGCTCGCATCCGCGACAGAACAAGATATTCTGGAGAGGATTTCCTAACTTCACGGCTTCCGGTGCAGCGTCCGGACCTGCGGTGCACCTTGCCAAGTGAACTGTCGTTGCGCCATTGTCATAGTGATCGGGGAAGCTGTTTTTCAGTCCAGGCTTTGGAGGCGGAGCAATGGACGAAAGTGTTTCGGCCCACGGCGCTGAGCCGCCACCTGGCGAGATATTTGAATCGCTCCAAATTCTACTCGCTAACGACGCGCTACGATTGTCGGAGCGCAACAGGCGCTTTCTGTCCTTCGTGGTAACGCAGACCATCGAAGGTCGCTCGGACCGTATCAAAGCCTATTCGATCGGTGTCGATGTCTTCGGCCGGGATGACAGCTTCGACCCGACGGTCGACCCGATCGTCCGGATCGAGGCGACGCGCCTGCGCTCGGCCCTGACGGCCTATTATGAAGGCGCCGGGGCAGGGGACCGCATCAGGATCGCCATGCCGCGCGGGGGGTATGTGCCGAGCTTCGCCTGGTCGCCCGACGTCGCGGACAGCATGGTCGCAGCCAAGGCTATGACAGCGGGTGAGGCCAATGCCGCGCCGGCGGCCACCGTGGTGATTCACGACCATTCCGGCCATGCCGATCCGGAGGCCGAATTGCGCGGCGAGCTCTTCACCGATGCACTGCTCGTTCTG
This sequence comes from Allobosea sp. GW823-FHT02B03, assembly GCF_058797755.1. Classification (NCBI taxonomy): domain Bacteria; kingdom Pseudomonadati; phylum Pseudomonadota; class Alphaproteobacteria; order Hyphomicrobiales; family Alloboseaceae; genus Allobosea; species Allobosea sp. GW823-FHT02B03. The sequence continues at coordinate 330,960 of NZ_JBXAJY010000005.1, forward strand.
CTGCGCAAGGCGCGCTTCAAGACGCTCGTCGTGCCGCCGGCGGAGCGAGCGGCAGCGTCGGGCTCGATCCAGGCCCTGTTCGAGAAGCCCGGCGAATCCTACCTGCTCGATATCGCGGTGCGTCCGCTGGCGGAGCGCAGCCGCTATTCCTGGCGCTTCAGCGACCTGCGCAACGGCGAGGTGCTGGCTTCGGACTTCCGCGATTACTTCGCCAGGGCAGTGGCGGGTTTCGAGTTGATCGATGAACTGGCCCAGGACGCGGCGAGATCGATCACGGCAGTGCTTGCGCTTCGGTGACGTCGGCCGCCCGCCAGCAAAGCTGATACAGTTACACGCTTATGCCGGGCCTACCCCCATGCGAGCTTCTCGCCGCGCGTGCCCAGGTTTGCGGTCTTGAAGACGCCTAGCGCCTGGCGCCGATCCGGAACCGGGAGTGTCTCATGGGACGCCATAAATTCCTCGCCGCAGTGGGTCTCGTGGTCGGGTTGGGGCTGTCGGCGATGCCGGCGCAGGCCCAGCCGGCGCCGAGCCAGAACACCGCCAGACCGAACATCCTGGTGATCTTCGGCGACGATATCGGCCAGTCGAACATCAGCGCCTACTCGCACGGTCTCATGGGCTACCGCACGCCCAATATCGACCGGATCGCCAAGGAAGGCATGATGTTCACCGACTATTATGCGGAGAACAGCTGCACGGCCGGCCGCTCGACCTTCATCACCGGTCAGGCCTGCCTGCGCACCGGTCTCTGCAAGGTCGGCATCCCCGGCGCGACGGTCGGTCTGCAGGATCGCGACGTCACCATCGCCCAGGCACTGAAGCCTCTCGGCTATGCCACGGGGCAGTTCGGCAAGAACCATCTCGGCGATCGCGACGAATATCTGCCGACCCGGCACGGCTTCGACGAGTTCTTCGGCAATCTCTATCACCTCAACGCCGAGGAGGAGCCGGAGCGCATTTACTACCCGAAGAACGATACTGCCTTCGTCAAGTCGAACTCGCCGCGAGGCGTGCTGAAGACTTCGTCCGACGGCAAGATCGAAGATACCGGGCCGCTGACCCGCAAGCGGATGGAAACGATCGACGACGAGACCACGGCCGGCGCGATCGATTTCATGCAGCGCCAGGTCCGGGCCAACAAGCCGTTCTTTACCTGGATGAACACGACGCGCATGCATGTGTTCACCCATATCCGCGAGGCCAACAAGGGCATCAGCGGCATGCCTGGCAATGACTACGCCGACGGCATGATCGAGCATGACGGCGATGTCGGCAAGCTCTTGAAGGCAATCGACGATCTCGGTGTCGCCAACAATACCATCGTCATCTACACGACCGATAACGGCCCGAACCAGTGGTCCTGGCCGGACGCCGCCACCACCCAGTTCCGCAGCGAGAAGGACACCAACTGGGAAGGCGCCTTCCGCGTCCCGGCGATGATCCGCTGGCCGGGCAAGGTTAAGGCGGGGGAGGTCTCGAACGAGATGATCTCGGGGCTCGACTGGTTCCCGACCCTGGTCGCGGCGGCCGGCGATGCCGAGATCAAGGACAAGCTGGCCAAGGGCACGCCGCTCGACGGCAAGCAGGCCAAGGTCCATCTCGATGGCTACAATCAGCTGCCTTATCTCACCGGCCAGCAGCCGAAATCCGCGCGCAACGAGTTCCACTATTTCAACGATGACGGCGAGCTCGTCGCCTATCGCTACAATGACTGGAAGATCGTCTTCTGCGAGCAGCGCGCGCCGGGTGGGTTCGTCGTCTGGGCCAATCCGTTCACCTGCCTGCGGGCGCCCAAGGTCTTCAACCTGCGCATGGACCCGATGGAGCGGGCGGATGTCGTCTCCGACCAGTATTACGACTGGCTCGCCAAGAACGCCTATCTGATCCAGTACGGCGTCTGGAAGGTCGCGCCCTTCCTGCAGACCTTCAAGGAGTATCCGCCGAGCCAGCGGCCGGCGAGCTTCAGCGTCGACCAGATGGTCGATGCGCTCATGCGCAACCTCGACCAGGCCGCCAGCCGGGCGACGAAGTAACCTGCCGACGAGCGAGCCGGCCCCGGCGGCCGGCTCGCTCCAGATGCCCCGCATGGGAAGGAGCCTGCCATGGCCTGCGAGTTGCCGACTGCGATGACAAGGCGCTCGCTTGGCGGGGCGGCGCTGTTGTTGTTTCTCTCGGTCGCCTCGGTCGCCTGGGCTCAGAACGACCCGCTCCCCTCCTGGAATGACGGCAAGGCCAAGGCCGCTATCGTCGATTTCGTCGGCAAGGTGACGCGGGATGGCGGCCCGGATTTCGTCAAGCCGGCCGAGCGCATCGCCACCTTCGACAATGACGGGACGCTCTGGGCGGAGCAGCCAGCCTATTTCCAGCTGCTTTTCGCGTTCGACGAGATCAAGCGGCAAGTGGCGGAGAAGCCCGAGCTGAAAGGCAAGGAGCCTTATCGTTCCGTAATCGCGCGCGATCTCAAGGCGCTGGCGGCCGACGGGAACAAGGGTCTGCTTCAGGTCGTGGCCCTGACCCATTCCGGCATGACCACCGAAGCGTTCGAAGCTTCGGTCGCCAACTGGCTGAGTTCGGCCCGCCATCCGACCAAGCAGCGGCGCTACGACGAACTGGTCTACCAGCCGCAGCTCGAGCTGCTCGCCTATCTGCGCGCCAATGGCTTCAAGACCTTCATCGTCTCCGGCGGCGGGGTCGAGTTCATGCGGGTCTTTGCCGAAAAGGCCTATGGCATCCCGCCCGAGCAGGTCGTCGGCTCGTCCGGCGCCGTCAAGTTCCGGATCGGAGCCAATGGCAAGCCGGAGCTGGTCAAGGACCGAAAGGTCGAGTTTATCGATGACGGACCGGGCAAGCCGGTCGGCATCAACCGCTTCATCGGCAGGCGCCCGATTCTCGCCTTCGGCAACTCCGACGGCGATCTCCAGATGCTGCAATACACGGCGGGAGGAAATGGTACGCGGCTGGCACTGATCGTCCATCATACCGACGCCGAGCGCGAATGGGCCTATGATCGCAAATCCCAGATCGGCAAGCTCGATAGGGCACTTGACGAGGCCGCGGCCAAGGGCTGGACGGTCGTCGACATGAAGAAGGACTGGAAGACGGTCTTTCCGGAAAGCCGCTAGGGCAGGGGCCGAAAATGCTCGATAAGCCGGTTCTTACCAATGGCATGCGACGGGTCGAGGGCGGCACCTTCCGCATGGGCTCCGACGTGCACTATGCCGAGGAGGCGCCGAGCCACCGCGTCACCGTCGATGCCTTCTGGATCGACGAGATCCCTGTCACCAACGCGCAGTTCCGCGCCTTCGTCGAGGCGACCGGACATGTGACCTTCGCCGAGATCGCGCCGGACCCGAAGGATTATCCGGGGGCTTTGCCGCATATGCTGCGGGCGGGATCGCTGATGTTCAACCCGCCGACGCACCCGGTCGACCTGCGCGACTGGTCGCAATGGTGGACCTTCAAGTTCGGGGCGACCTGGCGCAAGCCCTATGGCGCGGGTTCCTCGATCAAGGGGCTCGACGATCACCCTGTCGTCCATGTCGCCTATCGCGACGCCGAAGCCTATGCCGCCTGGGTCGGGAAATCGCTGCCGACCGAGGCGGAGTGGGAGTTTGCGGCCTGGGGCGGTCGCGAGGGCAGCGAATTCGTCTGGGGCGACGAACTCGTCCCCGAAGGCCGCCACATGGCCAACACCTGGCAGGGCAGCTTCCCGCACGAGAACACCAAGGACGATGGCTGGGCCCGGACCTCGCCCGTCCGCAGCTATCCGCCCAACGGCTACGGGCTCTACGACATGATCGGCAATGTCTGGGAATGGACCTCCGATTTCTGGTCCACCCGCCATCAGGCCGATGCGCCGAAGGCCTGCTGTGTGCCGCAGAACCCTCGCGGGGGGCCGGAAGCGGACAGCTACGATCCGCGCCAGCCGGAGATCCTTATCCCGCGCAAGGTCCTGAAAGGCGGCTCGCATCTCTGCGCACCGAGCTATTGCCGCCGCTACCGCCCGGCTGCGCGGCACGCCGAGCCAGTCGATACATCGACAAGCCATGTCGGCTTCCGCTGCGTTGTCAGGCCGGCATCCTGAGTAGTCCCCACAGAAGCACAAGGAGGATGTTCGATGACAGCAGACCCGAACAAGACCGACCAGACTGCGACTGCAAGGGACGACATCGACCTCAACCGCCGCCGCATCCTGTTGTCGGGAACGGCCTTCGTGGCCGCCGCCGCGGCCGGCACACAGGCCCAGGCGCAGCAGCCGGCTCCGACGCCTCAGGCGAGCGGCGGCTCAGGCCGTCAGCCGAATATCCTCGTCATCTGGGGCGACGATATCGGCACCTGGAACATCAGCCACAATAATCGCGGCATGATGGGCTACATGACGCCGAACATCGACCGGATCGCCCGGGAAGGCGTCAGCTTCACCGACTATTATGGTCAGCAGAGCTGCACCGCGGGGCGTGCCGCCTTCATCGGCGGGAATGTTCCGGTGCGGACCGGCATGACCAAGGTCGGGCTGCCGGGCGCCAAAGAGGGCTGGCAGAAGACCGACGTCACCATGGCGACCGTGCTGAAGTCGCGCGGCTACGCCACGGGCCAGTTCGGCAAGAACCACCAGGGCGACCGCGACGAGCACCTGCCGACCCAGCACGGCTTCGACGAGTTCCTCGGCAACCTCTACCATCTGAATGCCGAGGAGGAGCCGGAAAACCCCGACTATCCGAAGGATCCCGAGTTCCGCAAGAAGTTCGGCCCGCGCGGCGTGATCAAAGCCTCGGCCGACGGCAAGATCGAAGATACCGGGCCGCTGACCAAGAAGCGGATGGAGACGATCGACGAGGAGACGCTGGCCGCCGCGAAGGATTTCATCCAGCGCCAGGTCCGCGCCAACAAGCCGTTCTTCACCTGGTGGAATGCGACGCGGATGCATTTCCGCACCCACATCAAGCCGGCGAGCAAGGGCAAGTCCGGACAGGACGACTACTCGGACGGCATGGTCGAGCATGACGGCATGGTCGGCGAGCTGCTCAAGGTGCTCGACGATCTCGGCGTCGCCAACGATACGATCGTCTTCTACTCGACCGACAACGGCCCGCACTACAACACCTGGCCGGACGCGGGGACCACCCCCTTCCGCAGCGAGAAGAACTCGAACTGGGAGGGCGCCTATCGCGTGCCGGCCTTTGTTCGCTGGCCGGGAAAGTTCCCGGCAGGCACGACGCTGAATGGCATCGTGGCCCATGAGGACTGGCTGCCGACCTTCGCGGCGGTAGCGGGCGCGCCGGATATCGCGGAACAGCTTCTCAAGGGCGTCACGCTCAACGGCCGGCCCTACAAGAACTATATCGATGGCTACAACCTTCTCGACTATCTCACTGGCAAGACCAAGGAATCGCCGCGCAAGGAGTTCTGGTACGTCAATGACGACAGCCAGGTCGTGGCGGCGCGCTATGAGGACTGGAAGGTCGTCTTCCTCGAGAACCGCGGGCAGGCTTTCGGCGTCTGGCGCGAGCCCTTCACCGAACTGCGCGTGCCCTTGCTGTTCCATCTCCGCCGCGACCCGTTCGAGAAGGCGCAGCACAATGCCAATGTCTACAATGACTGGTTCCTGGAGCGCGTCTTCGTCATTGTTCCGATCCAGGCGCTTGCCGCGAAGTTCCTGCAAACGATGAAGGACTATCCGCCGAGCCAGACGCCCGGCTCCTTCAACCTGACCAAGATCGAGGAACAACTGCGAGCCGTACGCTGAGCACCCACGCGGCCCCTTGCTCTCGCGGCGAAGGGGCCGCATCCTCACAGCGCCGCATGGCCAGGGTTTGTCTTTAATTGTCGAGGATCGGATGAAATACGCGCTGAAGTCCTTCCGCCTGCCGGCTGCCCTTTTGTGTTGCTTGCCCCTGGTCGCTTGCACCACGACCGCCGAGCAGGCCCCGCCGGTCTTGGCGCCAGCGCCTTCGCCTGCCTCTGTCCAACCGCCGCAGCGCAGCTATCTCGACCCCGGCCCCAACCCGGCGCGGACCGGTGGGCCGGCCTATGTCCGGGCCAATCAGACCAGCGCGACGCGACAGACCGACTTCTTCGGGAACGACCTGCTCCCACAGAACCCATGACGCCGATACACGGCGAGCGGTCCGGCTGCGGCCGCTCGAAGTATTGCCGAGCCGTGGGCCGGCTCATGCTCGCCGCGTCCAGGCAAGCAGGCGAGGGGCGACACGAACCGGCGCTGTAACGGTTACAGCAGTGACTTGCCCGCCTCGCTCGGCAGAATCTCCCGATGCTGGCCGAAGGGAACGGGCGATGGACGGAACCGGACCGAGCGTACGCAGTGCCGTCGGCGACCTCCAGAGCCGGATAAACCGGGACATCATCGGCCAGGAGCGCGTCGTCGAACGCATCGTCATCGCGCTCCTCGCCAATGGCAACGTCCTGCTCGAGGGCTTGCCCGGCCTCGCCAAGACCCGTGCGATCAAGAGCCTGTCGAAGAATCTCGAATCGGACTTCAGCCGCATCCAGTTCACGCCGGACCTGCTGCCCTCCGACGTGACCGGCGGCGAGATCCTGCGTCCGGACGGCGCTTTCGAATTCCGGAAGGGACCGATTTTCGGCAATCTCGTCCTCGCCGACGAGATCAACCGTGCCCCGCCCAAGGTCCAGTCCGCCCTGCTCGAGGCGATGGAGGAGCGCCACGTCACCGTGGCCGGCAAGCGCTATGAATTGCCGCCGCTCTTCATGGTGCTCGCGACCCAGAACCCGATCGAGCAGGAAGGCACCTATCCGCTGCCGGAAGCGCAGATGGACCGCTTTCTGATGCATATCCGCATCGACTACCCGTCCGATGCCGACGAGGTGAAGGTGATGCGGCTGGTCCGCAGCGAGAGCGCCGCGCACCCGGCCGAAGCCGAGCCCGCCAAGATCCCGCAGCAAGTGATCTTCGACGCACGCGCCGAGATCGACCGTGTCGTGACCAAGGACGTTGTCGAAAGCTACATGGTCGCGCTTATCGCCGCGACGCGCCGTCCTGCCGAGTTCGGCGACAAGCTGAAGAACTGGATTGCGGTAGGGGCCAGTCCGCGCGGCTCGCTGGCACTCGATCGCTGCTCGCGCACCTATGCCTGGCTGCAGGGCCGCGATTTCGTCACGCCGGAGGATGTTCAGGCCGTGGCGCATGACTGCCTGCGGCACCGGGTTTCGCTGTCCTATGAGGCCGGCGCGGACGGCATGAACGCGGACGCGGTTCTCGACGAGGTGGTCAGGCAGGTCGCGGTCGCAGTGTAGGGCGGAACGCCATGGCGCTGATGCGGGAGAAACCGAGGGCGGCTGGCAGCGCTTCAGTCGATGGCGCGCGCGCCTTCGTGAGCCTGGACGAACTCCTGCGCCTCAAGCATCGCGCCAGCGGCTTCAGCTTCCTGCCGCGCCAGCCGGTGCACAGCCTCCTCGCCGGGCGCCATGCCTCGCGTTTGCGCGGGCGCGGTCTGAACTTCGAGGAGCTGCGCCACTATTTCGAGGGCGACGACACCCGCACCATCGACTGGCTGGCGACGGCGCGGCTCGGCAGCCCACATGTCCGGGTCTACTCCGAGGAGCGCGACCGGCCGGTGCTGCTGCTGGTCGACCAGCGCAGCACGATGTTCTTCGGCAGCCGGCGGGCGATGAAATCGGTGGCGGCGGCCGAGGCTGCCGCGCTCGCCGCCTGGCGGGTGACCTCGCTCGGCGACCGGGTCGGCGCCGTCGTCTTCGGCGATCGCGGCCTTGTCACGGTGCGACCGCAGGCGCGCGACCATGGCGCGGTCCGCGTGCTCTCGGAAGTCGCCCGGCAGAACGCGGCCCTCGCGGAACCGGGCGATCGGGAGGCAGGGCCGGGCCGGCTGAACGAGGCCTTGCGGGCCGCCGCCCGGATCGCGACCCATGACTGGTTGATCTGCCTGATCTCGGATGTCGCGGGCGAGAATGACGAGACGGCACGGCTCGTTACGCGGCTCTGCGCCCATAACGATGTGCTCGCGATCTTCATCCATGACCCGCTGGAGCAGGACCTGCCCGATATCGGACCGGCAACCTTCAGTTCGGGCGGTTCCCAGATCGAAATCGATTCATCGGCCGCATCGCTCCGGCGGGAGTTTTCCCGGGAGCGCACCGAGTGGCGTGCGCGACTGGCGCAGCTCTCGCGCAGTCGGGCCATCCCCGTTTTGCCGATCTCGACGGAGCGCGATGCTGGCGAACAGCTGCGGGAACTCATCGGCAAGCGGCGCGCGCAGCAGATGGCGGGCGCGACCGGGCGGAGCGCGCCATGAGCGATCCCGGCGATCTCAGCAGGCTCGCCGATCTGGCCCTGCCGCCGCCGGTCCCGTTCTGGCCACCGGCCGCCGGAACCGCGATCGTCGGCTGCGCCGTGTTGGCGGCCCTCTGCGTGCTCGGCTGGCGGCGCTGGTCACGCTATCGCGCCGATGCCTATCTGCGTGCCGCGGCGGCCGAGCTCGACGGGCTCGGTGCCGCTCCGGTTACGGCGGAAGCAATCTCGGCCGTGCTGAAGCGTGTTGCCCTCGTCGCCCATGGCCGGGAGCGGGTCGCCGCCCTGACCGGTCGGGCCTGGGGGGCTTTTCTTGCCGAGACGGCGCCTGGCGATCGGCAGGTCGCGGCCCTCGCTTCGGCGATCGAGGGCGCCGTCACGGCGACGACGGCCCTCGAACCGGCGGCTGCGGCGGAAGCACTCGCACAGGCGAGGTCCTGGCTTCACGGCCAGCGCGGCCGCCTGACGGCGGAGGCCTGACCATGCTCGCCTTCGCTTATCCCTGGCTCGCCTTGCTCGCCCCGCTGCCGTTGATCTGGCTCGGCTTGCCGGCCCATGCCGAGCGTCGCGCCGGCCTGCGCGTGCCGTTCTTCGACCAGCTGGCGCGCCTGAGCGGGCAGAAGCCATTCCAGGGGGGCGTGGTCGCGCGACGAGGTGCTGCGCGGTTTGCCGTGCTCACCCTGGTCTGGTTGCTCGCGCTGGCGGCGCTGGCGCGGCCGCAATGGATCGATCCGCCGCTGCATCGCGACCTGCCGACGCGCGACCTGCTTCTGTTGGTCGACCTTTCCGGCTCGATGGACACCAAGGATTTCGTCGACCAGTCCGGGCAGACCGTCGACCGGCTGACGGCGGTCAAGCAGGTGCTCGACGATTTCCTCTCGCGCCGGAAAGGCGACCGCGTCGGCGTCGTCGTCTTCGGCGATGCGCCCTTCGCCCTGGTGCCCTTCACCACGGACCTCGAGCTGAGCCGAGCGATGCTGCGCGACACCGCTGTCGGCATGGCCGGTCCGCGCACCGCCTTCGGCGACGCGATCGGTCTCGGCATCGGCCTGTTCGCGCGCAGCACGGTCAAGGCAAGGACGATCATCGCCCTGACCGACGGCAACGACACGGTCAGCAAGGTGCCGCCGGCCGAGGCGGCGCGCGTCGCCAAGGACAAGGGCATCGTCATCCACACCGTCGCGGTCGGCGATCCAACGGCCGCGGGCGAGGACAAGCTCGACGAGGCAGCGCTCAAGGAGGTGGCGAGCACCACCGGCGGCGGCTTCTTCCGGGCGCTCGACCGCGCGCAGCTCGCTCAGATCTACCAGCGCCTCGACGAGATCGAGACGCGCCGGATTGACACGGTCAGCTTCCGGCCACGGCGCGACATCTACTGGATTCCGCTCGCCGCCGGCCTCGTTCTGACGCTGCTCGCGCAGGGGCTGCAGCTGGCATGGCGCCACCGGAGCGACCACGCTTCCGCCCGCTCTCCTGCGATCGCGGGGAGGTCGTCGTGATCGCGGCGCTCGCCCCGTTCCATTTCGAGCGCCCGCTCTGGCTGTTGGCGCTCATCCCCGCGGCGGCGCTCTGGCTCCTGACGCATCGCAGCGCCGATATGCTGGTGAGGTGGCGCCGTGTCATCGATCCGGCCCTGCTGCCGCATCTCGTGGATGGGGAGACGCGGCCGGCGATCGTCTCCCCGGCCAATGCACTCGCGCTGGCCTGGCTGCTGGTGACGATTGCTGTTGCGGGCCCTGCCTGGCAGCGCGAGCCATCGCCATTTGCGCAGGCCAAGCCACCCGTCGCCATCGTGCTGAAGGTCACGCCGTCCATGCTAACGCAGGACCTCGCGCCGACGAGGCTCGACCGCGCCCGCCAGAAGCTGGCCGATATCCTCACGGCGCGGGAAGGGGCGGCGGCCAGCCTGATCGCCTATTCCGGCTCCTCACATCTCGTCCTGCCGCCGACCCCGGATAGCGCGGTCGTGCTCGATCTCGCAAAATCCCTGTCGCCGGAGATCATGCCGCGGGAGGGTGACGATCTCGCCGGGGCGCTGGCGCTGGCGAGGCGGGTGCTCGCAGGCATGGACGATGCCGGCTCGGTGCTGATCATGGCGGATGCCGCGACGCCGCAGGCGATCGCGGGGCACTCCGGCGGCGGGAGCGCGGTGACGATCCTGTCCCTGCTGGCGCCGGGGTCGGAAGCCGGCGGCCTGCCTGAGATCGCCAAGGCCTTGGATGCGACCCTGATCGAAACGACGGTCGATCAGGCCGACGTCACCGAGATCGTGCGGCGGCTCGACCGCGCCGATCAGCTGGGAAGCGTCGCGGGCGAGGGCCAGCACTGGCGCGAGGCCGGCTACTGGCTGACGCCTCTGATCGCCCTCCTGGCGCTGCTCTGGTTCCGGCGCGGATGGGTGCTGCCATGAGGCGCGCATTCGCAAGCTCGCCCTATGCGGTGATCGCGGGCATAGCGGCCCTGGCGCTGCTTTTCGCCTCCCATCGCCTGGGCTGGCAGGCGCTCTGGCTGACGGCCGATCAACGGGGGCGCGTCCTGATCGACGAGGGCCGGGCGGCTGACGCGGCAAAGGCGTTCCGCGACCCGCTCTGGCGCGGCGTCGCGCTGTTTCGGGCCGGCGAATTCAAGGAGGCCGCGCAGGCCTTCGCCGCGCGCGATACGGCGGTGGGCGCATTCGATCAGGGCAATGCGCTGGTCATGCTCGGCCAGTATGACGACGCCCTGAAGCGCTATGATCGGGCGCTGGCGCTGCGCCCCGGCTGGGAGGCGGCGCTGAACAACCGCGAGATCGCCCGTATCCGCGGCGAGCGCAAGAAGACCGAGGGCGGCGAGACCGGCAACACCGACGACAAGCCCGACGAGGTGGTGTTCGACAAGAACAAGAAGGGCGGCGAGGACACGACGGTCGAGGCCGCCCAGCCGATGTCGGACGAGGCGGTGCGCGCGCTCTGGCTCAAGCGGGTGCAGACCAGGCCTGCCGACTTCCTGCGCGCCAAGTTCGCCTATCAGCTCCAGGCGGCGCCAGCGGAGAAAGCGCCATGAGGTTGCTCGCCGCTCTGTTCGCCCTTGCCATCTTTGGGCCTGCCATGGCCCAGCAGCCGGCGAGCCAGCCGCTGGTGCGGACCCGCGTCGTGCCGGCCGAGGGCGTCGTGATCGGCCAGCCCGTGCAGCTTAATATCGACGTGCTGTTTCCGGGCGAGATGCCGCATCCCCCGCTGGTTCGGGTGCCGGAAGCGGCCGGCGCCCAGATTCTGCGCTTCGAGACGCAGGCGACGACGATGCGCGATCGCATTTCCGACCAGGATTATGTCGGCCAGAGCTTCGCGTTCACCGTATTCCCGCGGCGCGGCGGGCAGATCGCCATCCCGGCGCCCGAGGTCACGCTGCTCGACCGCCGCGGCGATCCGATGGGCTCGGCCAAGGGGGAGGCGACGCGGATCGATGTCGGCGTCCCGGCCGGCCTCGATATCTCCGGCCCCGTGCTCGCGGCCGACAAGGTGACGGCCAGCGAGAGCTGGACGCCCGATCCCGGCAGTACGCGTTTCAAGGCGGGGGACGCGGTCACCCGGACGATCCGGCGGCAGGCAGCGGGCGTGCCGGCGCTGGGCATGGCTGAGTTCCGGTTCACGGCGCCCGATGGCGTGCGCGTCTATGTCGACCCGCCGACGGTCGAGGATAAGAGCAATCGCGGCATCGTCGACGGTGAGCGCGTCGACAAGGCGACCTATGTCTTCGAGCGCGGCGGCAGCTATGTCCTGCCGGACCTGTCCCAGCCCTGGTGGAGCCTCGCCGACAAGCGGGCGCGGGCCGAAAGCCTGCCGGGCCTTACGATCTCGGTCGCCGCGCCGGCGAGCCATGTCGCCGGCGGAGCGAAAGCGCCGCCTCTCGGGCTGATTGCCGCTGCAGCTGCTGCCGTTGCCCTGATCGTTCTGGCGTCGATCTTCATCCGGCGCCGGCTGGTCGCCGCCTGGCATGGCTGGCAGCAGCGCCGGCAGGGTTCGGAAGCTTTCGCACGCCGTGCTCTGGTGCAGGAAGCGCGGGCCGGCGATCCGGCCGCGACCTATCGCGCGCTCGGCGTCTGGCTGGAGCGCCTGTCGCCCGGCGAGCGCCAACGCGTGCGTGCCGATGCTCGCCTGGGACCGCTGGTCGCCGCGCTTGAAGCTTCGCTGTTCGGCAGCGGCAGTGGCTGGGAGCCAGAGAAAGGCGAGGCGATGGCAAGCGCGGTGAATACCTGCTCCCAGCAGGCTGAGGCTCCGGCAGCGGCGCGCGCGCCGCTGCCGCCGCTCAATCCTGTCTGTTCGACCTGACCCGTTTCAGGAGCCCCCCATGAGTGGACTCGACATCTTCGCCTGGATCGTCCTGATCGTCCTGGTTGCCAGCACGGTCTTCGTCATCGTCTTCATGGCGATGTGGCCTGGCATGGTGGCAAGGCGGCGGGGCCATCCCTGGGCCGAGGCGGTGAGCATCGGCGGCTGGGTGACCCTGTTCCTCGGCTTCGTGCTGTGGCCGATCGTGCTGATCTGGGCTTATGTCGACGTGCCACAGCCGGCTGATCGCGCGACCGGGAAGGTGGAGGCGGCCCGATGATCGTCGTCCTGCTCAACGTCTATCTCGCGCTGCTCTTCATCCTGGTGAAGTTGAAAATCGTTCCGTTCAACCTGTTCTGGAAGGTCTCGCCGGTTCTCGTCCTGCTGCTCCTGCTGATCGGCCTGTTCATCCCGATGAACTGGGGCGCGCCGCAGGGGCCTGCGCTCGTCGTCAGGAACTCGGTCGCGATCGTCCCCAGTGTCGCCGGCGAGGTGATCGACGTCCCGGTCCAGGCCAACAGCCCGGTCAAGGCCGGCGACGTGCTGTTCCGGATCGACCCCGTTCCTTTCGAGGCTCAGGTCCAGGCCATCGAGGCGCAGCTCAGATTCCAGGAGACCCGTCTCGCCGAGATGACCCAGCTGCAGACGCATGGCACGGGGAGGACTTTCGACGTCGAGGAACGTCAGGCCTCGGTCGATCAGCTGAGGGCGCAGCTCGAAGGCGCCAGATGGAACCTCGACAAGACCACCGTGCGTGCGCCGGCGGACGGCTATGTCACCAACCTCGCCTTGCGCAAGGGGGCGCGGGTATCGAGTCTGCCCTTGTCGCCCGTCATGGCCTTCATCGACACTTCGGCGACCATCATCGGCGTCGAGATCAACCAGATCGATGCGCGCTATCTCGCCGTGGGCCAGCCCGTCGAGCTGACCTTCAAGCGGACGCCGGGCACCGTCCAGACCGGCAAGGTCGAGAGCGTGCTGCAGGCGATCTCGACCGGGCAGGTGCAGACCTCGGGGCTCGCCGTCTCACCGACGGCAGTGCATGCGGCGCCGTTCATCGTGCGCGTCCGGCTCGACGATCAGGGCTTCGCGAGCGCCCTTCCGGCAGGTGCGGCCGGCGACGCCGCGATCTTCACGGAGCACGTCAAGCCCGCCCATGTCATCCGCAAGGTCCTGCTGCGGCAGATCGCGATCACCAACTACGTCAACCCGTTCTGAGGCAGGTGTCGGCCGGCGACGTTTGCGCTCAGGCGGCGCGGGCGGCTGCCTTCTTCTCCAGGGCGTGCTGCTCCTCGGAAAGGCCGTTGCGCCAGTAGCTTACGATCAGATGTTGGTCGAGGTTCGGGCGCAGCCGCTGGCGCGCGGCGGCGCGCAGCAGCCGGAACGTGTCGTGCTCCATCGCGGCCCAGACATAGGTCCCCGGTCCGTCCTGCTCCCAGTCCAGGGCCTCGAATTCCGCCAGCAGCTGCGGCGCCGCATCGGCCTTGGCCCGGTCGCGATGCAGCCAGCGGATGGTGAAGCCGGCCGGGGCCTCGAGCGCCTGCTGCTCCTGCGCATCAGCGACCTCGATCAAGGCGAGCCCTTGCGCATCGCCGGGCAGGTTCGCCAGCATGCGGGCGACGGCGGGCAGGCCGGTCTCGTCGGCGAGGAAGAGATAGCGTTCGGCTTCGCGCAGGCCGCGCCCGCCGGGGCCCGCCATGCCGATCCGGTCGCCGGCGGCGGCGCGCTCGGCAAAGGCCGAGCCCGGCCCGACATCGCCGTGCAACACGAAATCGATGGCGAGCGTGCCGGCGGCGGCGTCGATCTCGCGGATCGTATATTTGCGGACGGCCGGGCGCTGCTCGGCCGGAGGCTGGGTGATCAGCCCGTCCTCGCTCAGCATCGGCCAGATCGGCTCGGCGAGGCCCGCCGGCGGGATGAACAGGCGCACATGCAGCGCCTCCAGCGAGTCGAAGCGTGCGAGATCCTCGCCGCGGAAGCGGATGCGGCGCATATGCGGCGTCAGCCGCTCGGTTCCGGTCACTGTCAGAACCCGGAAATCGGGCAGGAGCGAGGGGCCGCTGCCATCGCCCTGCCAACTGATCGCGGGCGCGCTGCCGGCAGGCGCGAGTTCGACGACATGGCTCGCGATCGCGAGCTTCATCGCCTGCAGGCCGGCGAGGCTCGGCGCCTCGACACGGGCGAGAAGCTCGCCCGCCATCAGGCGCAGCACAGCCTCGCTGCCATCGAGGGCGATCAGCGTCGCGCCGTCCCGCTCGCTCACCGTCGCATGGTGTTCGACGAGGTGCTCGCGGAGCGCCCGCAGCAGGGCGTCGGGATCGGCGAGGCTGAAGCGCGCTTCGGCACAAAGGATCGTCATGGTCGGAAAGCCTTCCTGCTCCTGCGAAGACGGTCGCTCAAGGTCGGCTCTTGGCCGTCCCGTCGATCCAGAGCGTGCCGTCGAGCGGAATCGCCGAGAAGCGCGCCTGGATCTCGTTCAGCGTCGCCTGCGGGTCGAGATCGGCGAAGCGCTCGGGATGGATCCATTTGGCCAGCGCCTCGATCGCCACGATATGCAGCGGGGTGTCGTTGAAGAGCTGCCAGAGGCCATAGGCCCGGCCGCTGCGGACGGCGCTGAGCGCGCTGATGCCGGGGCTGGCGATAAGGGTGGCGAAGCTGCGCGCGCCTTCTTCCGGCGAGACGCCGAGCCCGAGCACGAGCCCGCCCCGCCGGGCGAGATGCACGCCGCCGGTCGCGACATAGACCGCCGGGTCGGCGGCGAGCAGTTGCTCGAGGCTGATCTGGCCGGTGGCGCCTGGCAGGATGGAAGCTGCGATGTTGCGGCCGCCGGCGAGCGTGATGAAGTCGTCGAACGTGCCCTTGCCGGGTGACTGGCAGCAGTCGAAGCCGCCGGCGTGAGCATGCATGAAGACGCTCGGCCGCTCGATGCCGCGAACGCGGCTGGCGAGTCGTTCGCGGCGCTCCTCATAGAAGCGGATATAGGCCTCGGCCTGCTCCTCGCGGCCGATCAGCTTGCCGAGCACGCGCAGGCTCGGCACCGTGTCGCGCAGCGGCTGCAGGTAGAAATCGACTACGGCGACGGTGATGCCGGCCGCCTCGAAACGCGCAACCAGATCGCCGGGTCCGTGCCGCGAGCCGGCCAGCGACTGGCTGAGGATGACGAGATCCGGCGCCAGCGAGACGGCCTTCTCGAAGGAGAAGCCGTCCTGCGTGCCGCCATCGCCGACCGTCGGCAGGGTCTCGATTGCGGGGAATTTCGCGGCATAGCGGGCATAGGCGTCGGGATTTTGCCGCTTATGATCGCTGCCCCAGCCGGCGAGCAGGCTGATCGGATCGGGATGCAGGAGGCCGAGCCCGTTGAGTTGGCGTCCCTGGGCGAGCACGATGCGCTTCGCCGGCCCCGGCAGCGTCACCGTGCGCCCGGCGAGGTCCGTCACCGTCACCGGCTGAGCCGCCGCCGGGGTGGCGATCATGCCAAGCGCGAGAAGGGGGGCGACGAGCCTCGTCGCGATCCGCGTCAGCCGGGCGATCATCGGGCGCTATCCCCTCGAACGGATGGCTCGGCGAGCGTGAAGGCCACGGCGCGCGAGAGCATGGCGGGAATGACGGAGACATGGTTCTCACCGGTGAAGACGACATGCTCGCAGTCGAGCCGGCCGGAGGCGGCGAGGCTGTTTGCCATCTCGGCGGCATTGTCGACCATGCGGGCCTTCTCCAGCCGGGTCGCGCGATCGGGGAACCGGAGTGGATCGGTCTTCTGTTCTTCGCCGCCGACGGTGATCAGCAGCCTTGGCCGCAGGATCGGCGCCGGGCTGCGCAGGAACTGCGCCCGAGCGGCGAGGATGGCGCGCTCGTTCCACCAGATCGAAGGGCTGCCGGCGACGAGGCTGCGGAACAGCCCCGGCCTGTTGAACAGGGCGTGCAGGGTGAAAAGCCCGCCGAAGGAATGTCCGGCGAGTGCGAGCTGCGCCCGGTCGATCGGCGCGAGATCTGCCACCATCGGGAGCAATCGCGTCTCGATCAGATCGAGGAAGCGGTCGGCACCGCCAACATCCGGCAGCAGGTCCTGCCGCCGCCGCTCGGCATCGAACGGGGCTGCGCCGGGATAGCCGATCCCGACGATCACCGCCGGGCCGACGCCGCTCACTTCGGGCCGGCCACCCTGCAGGCGGGCGTTGGTCAACGCCGTCGCGAACAGCGCGTCGCCATCGACCAGCACCAGGACCGGGAAGCCTGCGGCGGGTGGCGCCTCGGGAGGCACAGCGACCAGCAGGCGATAGGGCAGGCCTTGCGCCGAGTGGATCTCGAACTGGCGTGCATGCGGCAGCGCGACCGCGGTGCCGGGCGAAAGCTCGCCCGGGTTGTTGCTGGCGGATGCCGTGCGCACGCCGTCCGTCCTCACCAGCGATAGGACAGCGTCGCCAGCACCGTCCGGCGCAGGCCGAAGGAGCACTGCACGGCGCCGTAGCAGCCGGCGACATACTCCTTGTCGAACAGGTTCTGGGCGTTGACCTGGATCTTCCAGCCCTTCATTGCGGCATTGGCGGCGCTGAGATCGTAGCTGATCGCGGCATCGACCAGGGCGTAGTCGTCGGTGAAGAAGGTATTCCCGGGATCGCCGGCACCCTTGCCGACATAGCGCACGCCGGTGCCGAGCCCGAGGCCGGAGAACAGGCCGGTCTTGAAGGTGTAGTGCGCCCAGAGCGAGGCCATGTGGCGCGGCACGACAGGCGGCCGCTTGCCGAGATCGGCGCCGTTGCTCTTGGTCACCTCGGCGTCGGTATAGGCATAGGCGGCGACGAGATCGAGGTTCTCCAGCACCGTGGCGCGCGCCTCGAACTCGAAGCCGCGGGCCCGGATCTCGCCGGTCTGGATCTGGAACCCGACATTGTTCAGGTCGGCGGTCGGAACATTGGTCTGAGTCAGGTCGTAGAGCGCAGCCTGGAAGAAGGCGTTGTAGCCGGGCGGTTCGTACTTCAGGCCGACTTCGAACTGCTCGCCCTCGCTCGGCTTGAACGGGCTGCCGCCGAAGCTCGTTCCGGCCATCGGCTCGAACGAGGTCGAATAGCTCGCATAGGGCGCAAAGCCATTGTCGAAATTGTACATCAGCGCGACGCGCCCGGTATTGGCGGTGTCGTCCTGCTTGGTCAGGGCGCCGTTGGCCATGTTGCGCGTCCGGGCCATGGCGCGGTCGAAGCGGCCGCCGACCAGGAGCGAGAGCCGGTCGAGCTTGATCTGGTCCTGCAGATAGACGCCGTACTGCTCGGTGAGCTGCGTCGTGCCGGGAATGGCCGGGACCGCGAAGGGCCGGCGGCCATAGACCGGGACGAAGGCGTCGAGCGGCTGCACGACGCCGCCGGCGCCAGTGAAGGCGGTGCCGTCCACCCAGTAGCCGTCGACGCCGAAGAGCAGCTTGTGCGTCAGCGGGCCGGTGCGGAAATCGGCCTGGAGCTGGTTGTCGACGCCGAAGGTCTGGGCCTTCTCGTTCGAGGCGGTGACGCGCCGGTTGAGGGTGCGCTGGTTGGCCGCGAGCGAGGCGACGGCGACCGTGCGGTTGCGCGATTCGAGGTCGCTGTAGCGCAGGTTCTGGCGGAAGGTGAAGACGTCGTTGAAGCGGTGCTCGAAGGCATAGCCGAGGTTGAGCGCGTTGCGGCTGTAGCCCTCATAGTCCGGCTCGCCCGGGAAGAGATTGCTGCGGATGCGCCCGTTCCGGTTCGGCAATGCCGTGCCGACCGAGGGGATGAAGCCGTAGAAGCCGGTTTCGGGGTCGCGCTGGAATGAGGTCAGCAGGGTCAGGCTGGTCGCCGCATTCGGCTGGAAGGTCAGCGACGGCGCGATGTAGAGCCGCTCTTCCTTGGTGAAGTCGACCTGCGTGTCGGCGGCGCGTCCGAGGCCGACGAGGCGGTAGAGGATCGTCTTGTCCTCCGTCACCGGCCCGCCGATGTCGAAGGCGAGCTGGCGGCGCTGATAGCTGCCGACCTGGACCTGGACCTCGCCATGCGCCTGCTCCTGCGGGCGCTTGCTGACCATGTTGATCAGGCCGCCCGGCTTGACCTGGCCGAAGGTCACCGAGGACGGACCGCGCAGCACCTCGACACGCTCCAGCCCCCAGGGCTCGGCGATCGGCACGAGGAAGTTGACGCCGCGCTGCAGGCGCAGGCCGTCGAGATTGTTGATGAAGCCGGCGCTGCCGCCGCTGCCGCCGAATCCGCGGATGAAGACGCTGTCGTAACGTCCTGAGGAGAGTCGGGTTTCACCCAGAACGCTCGCGCTGTAGCGTAGTGCCTGGCTGACGCTCTGCACGCCCTGGTCGTCCATCTGCGCGCGCGGCACGACGCTGACCGATTGCGGCGTCTCGATCAGCGGCGTGTCCGTCTTGGTCGCGGTGGCGCTGCGCCGCGCGACATAGCCGTCGACCGGCCCGTTCGCCCGCTCGCCCTGGACCTCGATCGTGTCGAGGCCGATCGCCGGCGCGTTCTGGGCGTGGCCGGAGCCCGACCAGCCGACGATGATCGCCGCGAGCGCGACCGAGGCCTTGGCCGCAGTGCGATTGCCGATGATGAAGTTCATGAACCCGACCTTTGCCCCGCCACCTTGCGGTGGATTACCCGTGCGGGTTGTTTCAGGAACGCCGCACTGGGGGCAACGAAGTCGGCTTTCGATCGCGGCAGTAATTCTTTCGCTGCAGTTTCGAACCGCTTCAACGAGAGAAAACGAGGCGCGGAACCGCTGGCGGTCAACGCAAGGCGCTCGGCGAAATGCCGAAACGCTTGCGGAAGGCGCTCGAGAAATGCGCCGGGCTGTAGCCGACGCGGAAGGCGGCGACGGCGATGCTGGCCTCGCCGCTGGCGATCAGTTCATGCGCCTGCTGGAGCCGATATTCCTGCAGGTAGCCGAAGACGCTGGTGCCGAACTGGGCGCGGAAGGCCGAGGTCAGCTTGCTCGGATTGAGGCCGGTGCGACGCGCCAGCTCCGAGAGGCTCGGCGGTTCCTGCAGGGACTGCTCCAGGATCTCGCGCACCGCCTGGATCTGCTCGCGCGTGCGCGCATCGAGCTTCGCCGGCCGAACCGGCCGCTCGCCGATGATCTCGTTGACGGCGAGCGCCCCGAGTTCGAGCGCCTTGCCGGCGAGATAGAAGCTGCGGAGCGATTCGCCGACGCGGCATTCCGCCATCTGAAGCGCAAGAGCGCGCAGTTCGGCGCTCGCCGGGCGGACCCAGAGGCCGGCATCGTCAGGGCCGGACAGCAGCAAAAGTCGCGAGAGTTCGGCGCCGAATTCACGCGCGACGAAATCCAGCTCGAACTGCATCAGCGCGCAGCGTACCGCGCCGCCCGTCAGGCCGGTGCGCTGCTGAATATGCTCGCCGCCATTGGCGGCGACGAGCAGGGCCGGGCCTTCGATCATCACCGGCGGCCGGTCGTCGAGCTCGAGTGTCTGGCGCCCGTCCAGCATCACGCCGACCTTGAGCCCCGAGCGCATCGGGCCGGTCACGCTTTCGCCTTCGGCGATGAAGAAGGTTCCGGCCTTGAGCGAAAGGCTGTCTGAAAACAGCTTCAGCATTCCGCCGGACGAAGGTTCGGAAACAGGACCAGGTGACATCGCGACCTCAGGGAGATCGGTCCATGATACCCGGGGCAGGATAAAATGTAAAATAAATCAGTAGTTTAGATGGTTTCCAAGCTTGCCGGCGAGAGAGCTTTCAACCTTCCGGGGTCCAGGGCTTCATCCGCAGGATATTGCCGCCGAGCTGGGAGAAGGCGCGCTGACGGCAGGAGAAGACGATGATCTGCTGGTCGCTGGCCTGCCGGTGCAGGGCATCGAACATGCGCTCGATGCGGTCGTCGTCGGAATAGACCAGCGCGTCGTCGAGGATGACGGGGGCCGGCTGGCCATCCTTGGCGAGCAGCCGGGCGAAGGCGAGGCGGGTGAGCACGGCGAGTTGTTCGCGCATGCCGCCGCTGAGCACGCCGACCGGCTCCTCGAGGCCGTTGCGGCGGACCGTGCGCGGCAGCAGGGTTTCCTCGTCGAAGGTGACCGAGGCATCCTCGAAGAGCAGCCCGAGCAGGGGCTTCAATTCGGCCATCACCGGGCGGAAGTAGTGGTCGCGCGCCGTGGTGCGGGCCGCTTCCAGCGCGTCGCGCAGGCGCGAGAGGAGGGCGACCTCCCGTTCCAGCCCGGCGCGGCGCTTCTCGGCCGCCGCCAGCTTCTCGCTGGTCTCCTGCCAGGCCTCCTCGACGGCGGCATCGGCGCGGGCGCGGATCTGGCCGTTGAGCTCGGCGGCATCCTCCCGCAGTTTCGCGATTTCGTTCGCGGTGGAATCGACGATCGAGCGCATCCGCCGCAGCTTCGCCTCGGCGCCGGCGAGGTCGATCGCGCTGGCGCGCAGGCTCTCGACGCGTTCCAAGGCCGTCGCCAGTTCGGCTTCGGCCCTCGCGAAACCCGCCTCGAGCCCGGCCGCCTGGGCCGCGCGGCCCTCCTCGGCTCCTAACAGGCTCGTGAGCCCGGCGCGCTCGGAGGAGATCGCCGCCAGGGCCCGCTCGGCGGCAAGAATGGCGGCATCGGCCGCCTCGCGCTGCGGCTGGGCCTCCCGCACGGCGTTGCGCGATGTGGTGACGCGGGCCTCGGCGGTTTCGAGAGCAAGGCGAGCGACTTCCGGATCGGCCTTGATCTCGATGGTTTCGCCGCGCTGGGCCTCCAGCCGGGCGATGCTCTCCTGCAGCGCGGCCAGACCCTGCGGCGCCAGCAGGGCAAAACGCTGCTGGCCGAGCCGGAGCGCGGTCTCCAGTTCGCGGAGCTTGCCTTCGCGCTGACGGCCTTCGGCAAGGCTGGCGATGCCGAGCAGTTTCAGCCCCTTTTCCCGCCGGGCCTCGGCCTGAGCGAGCTCTGCCTGTCCGTCCTGGCCCTGCGGCAGCGTCAATGTGATCTTGCCGATCTCGGCGATGTCCAGGCTGGTGCTGCCGGTCAGGGCCTTCTCTTCGCCATCAGCCAGCGCCGTGCCGGCTATGCTGACGGCCGCGGCGACGCCGTCGCGATAATCGATGCGCAACAGCGGCATCCGCGCGGCGACGACGGCACGCAGCCCGACGAGTTCGGTTTCGAGCGCTTCGAGCTGCCGCAGGCCAGCTGCAGGCAGGGCGAGCGCCCTGATCTCGGCCTCGATGGCTTCGATCGCCGCGCGCTCGGCCTCCGCGCCGGCATGGGCCTCGCGCAGGCCGGCGAGGCGCTCGGCCGCTTCGCGCGCCCGCAGGGCCTTCTCCAGCCGGGCGAGCAGGTCGCGCGCCTGCCTTTCCTCGCTTTCGGCGGCCTCGACCGCGGCAGCGGCGGCCCGGCCGAACTCCGCGGCGGCGCGCTGTCGGGCCAGGGCGTCGTCGCGCTTGCCCGTGCCCTCGCTTTCGAGGGCCTGCAATTCGGCAAGGCGCGCCAGGCTGCGCCGATAGGTCGAGAGCGCCTGGTTGGCCGCATCGCGCTGGCTGCGGGCCAGGGCGGCTTGCGCCTCGGCGGTCTTCAGCGCCTCGCCCTGGGTCTTGGCGGTGGCGAGGTCCTTCTCGGCCAGCGCCAGGGCGCTGCGCCGGGCATTCTCCTCGTCGCGATCCTCGAGTTCGTCCAGCCGGTTGCGAATGCTGCGACGCCGGTCGAGCGCGGCGCGTAGTTCGGCGACCTCGGTCGCCAGCTTGCGCTCGGCTTCGGCGAGACGGTCGCGTTCGTCGAGAGCGAGGGCGTAGGGGCCGCCGGCCTTGGGCCGCCGCGTCGCGGTCACCAGCCGCGACAGCTCTTCCTCGCAGGCGGCGACGGCCTGCGCCATGCGTCGGCCGCCGGTCAGCGATTCGACCTCGCCCTGCACCGAGACCAGCACGGATTCGCGCGCCCGCTTCTCGCTCTCTTCCTCGCTCTTGGCGCGCCGCTCGATGCCGGTGATGCCCTGGCGCACCCAGAGCAGACCCGCCGGGCCGGTGGTGCCGCCCTGCACCAGAGCGCCGAGGAACTTTTCCGCCTCGTCGGCCTGCGCGATCAGGCGGCCGCTCGAAAGCTCGCGCACCATCGCCCGCTTGCCGCCATAGAACTGCTTAGTCAGGCGGAACGCACCCTCGGGCGTCGCGATATCGGCCTCGACCAGGGGGCTACCGCCGCTATAGGGCCGCAGCGCCTGCACCGCGCCGGGCGTGCCGCTATAGGGCTGGAAGAACAGCGCATGCAGCGCGTCGAAGCAGGTCGACTTGCCGAACTCGTTGACGGCGCAGAGCACGTTGACGCCGTCGCCGATGCCTTCGACGGCGACGCCGGTGCCGGCGAAGCGCCGGACATTGTGGAGGCGTAGCGCGGTCAGCTTCATGGCTGCATCGCGTCGCAATAGGAGAACAGCCGCACCAGCGCCTCGCCGGCGATCTCGCGCTCGGCCTCCGGGCGGCTTTCATCGCGGCTCTCGGCGAGCAGCAACTCTGCGGCCTGGCGCAGGGCGCCAGCCCGATCGATCGCGTCGAGATCGGTATCCTCGCAATCGGCGGTCAGCGCTTCGCTGTCGAGCTGCAGCTCGGCGAATTCCGGGGCGGCGGCTGCGATCTCGGCTTCAAATGCCATTCGCGCCGACGGGCGCGGACGGCCGGAGGCGACGACGCGCAGCAGCGTCTGGCGGCGGGCCGCTCCGGCGGGAAGCTCGGCGGCGAGCATGGCGGCGGCATCGTCGCCCGAGAGCAGTTCCAGGAAAAGGCTGCGCCAGGCGAAGCTGCCGGTCTCGACGGGCGCGACCTCGGGCAGAGCGCCGGGGCCGGGCAGGGCGACCTGCAGCGCCCGCCCGGGCTCGTCATGCTTGAAACGGTCGGGCTCGGGCGTGCCGCTGTACCAGCTGCGGGTATTGACCGCCATCTGGCCGTGCCAGTCGCCGAGCGCGAGATAGTCCAGCCCGGCGCGGGAGGCACGGTCGGGCGCGATGATGTCGAGGCCGGAACCGTCCTCGGAAAAACTCTGGATCGCGCCATGGGCGAGGCCGATACGTAGCGCGCCTTCCGGTGTGGCCGCCCGATCCATCCATTCGGTCAGGTCGCGGCCGGGGCGGCGCGTCGTGCAGGGGGCGGGGAGAAGCGCGACTGCCGCTTCCAGCAGGATCGGCTCCGGTTCCGTCGCCAGCACGACATTGGCCGGCAGGGCTGAGCGGGCGGCGGCCCATAGCTCGTCTGCGAGCAGGGAATCATGGTTGCCCGGCAGCATCACCCAGCGCAGGCCGGTGTGGCCGGCCATGGCGGCGAGCGCCTGACGCAACATGGCCGGGCTCGGTGTCTCCGTGTCGAAGCAGTCGCCGGCGAGCAGGATCGTGCCGGCGCCCGCGGCGCGCGCCTGGGCGGCGAGCCGGTCGAGCACGGTGTGGCGGGCATCGCGCAGGCGGCCGCGCAGCTCCTCCGACATGTTGCCGAAGCGCTTGCCGATATGCAGGTCCGATGAGTGGATGAAACGGAACATCATGCCTCTGGCCGGATGAAGTCAGCCTGCGGCGGGATTCGTCAAGGCGAGGCACGGCGTTACGATGGGGGCGGGCCCATGCCGTGAGTTCGCCGCCGCTCCCACTGGCGAAGATGCCGCACAATTTCTAAGCACCACCAATATCTTGCGGGCAAGTTCGGAATCAGTCTCGCAGCGAGGATCGCGATATTCTGGGATCTGCTGCACAGAGGCCGCGAAAAGGTGGATTTGAACAATCTCCGGTTTGATGAAAATCTTGCAGCAGAACCGACCATGCGCAGGGAAGGGCCGCTTGTGAGGATCGACGTGCTCGGCCTGCAGGCCTTCGTAAGCATCGCGGAGCGTGGCAGCTTCCACGCTGCTGCCTCCCATCTCAACCTGTCGCAGACAGCGCTGAGCCACCGCATCCGCAAGCTCGAGGAGGGGCTCGGCATCCAGCTCCTGCAGCGGACGACGCGCCAGGTCTCCCTGACGAAGGCCGGCACCGCCCTCCTGCCCAAGGCCCGCCGCATCTTCGAGGAGCTCGGTACATCCCTCGACGAATTGCGTCTCGATGCCGAGGAGGTGGGGGAAAGCGTCGAGGTGGGCTGCCTGCCGACCATCGCGATGCGCAGCATGCCGGAGGTGATTGCGGAGTTCGTGCGCCGCCATCCGGACATCCACATCAGGGTGCACGACAATTCCGCCTCGGAGATCGCCGACAAGGTCCAGTCCGGCGAGGCCGAGTTCGGCATCACCATCGTCGCCGCCAACCGCTGGGACCTCGATCTCAAGCCGGTGGTCAAGGAGCCCTTCGTGCTGGTCTGCCCGCGCAATTCGCCGCTCGCGGCCGCGCCTTCGCTGACCTGGACCCAGCTCGAGGGCCTGCCACTGGTCCGCATCAGCGCCGAAACCGGCAATCGCATCCTGATCGACGATGCGCTCGGCGCCCGCCGCGAGAAGCTCGCCTGGCGCTACGAGGTCCAGCGTGTCGCGACCGCGGTGAGTTTCGTCCGTGCCGGCCTCGGCTTCACCATCCTGCCGCAGCTCGCGCTCGACATTGCCGCCGCCGAGGAGCTTGCGGCGATCCCGCTGCGTTCGCCGACGGTGACCCGCACGCTCGGGATCATCACGCGCAAAGGCGTGGCCCTGAAGCCCGCAGCGCGCGAACTGCTTTCGCTGGTCGTCGACGCGCTGAAGAGCGAGCGCCTGACCAGCTGATCGATTACTGAGAGTTGTGCATGAAACGCTGCATTCTTGTCATTTGAATAAGCAATCGCCGGCGGCCATGGTCGCGGCGAACGGGAGGAACAGGATACCGCGCCCGGCCGCATTGGCGGCGAGGCCAAGGCTGTCCGCGATCCCGGCCCGTTCAGGTTCGAGCCACGGCCTCATCGCTGGCGCCAAGATCACGGCCGGAGGCCGAGAGCCGATGCAGATCGCGATACCCTGCATGCTGATCCGCGGCGGCACCTCCAAGGGCGCCTATTTCCTCCGCGAGGACCTGCCTTCCGATCCGGCCGAGCGCGACGCCATCCTGCTTGCGGTGATGGGCTCGCCCGACAAGCGCCAGATCGACGGCCTCGGTGGCGCCCATCCGCTGACCAGCAAGGTCGCGATCGTCTCGCGCTCCACCGAGCCGGACTGCGACATCGATTTCCTCTTCGCGCAGGTCGGGATCGAGACCGCCAGCGTCGACACGACCCCGAATTGCGGCAACATCCTCGCCGGCATCGGGCCCTTCGCCCTGGCGCGCGGCCTCGTTCCCGCGGCCGGCGCTTCGACGACAGTGCGCGTCCGCACGCTGAACACCGGTACCGTCGCCGATCTCGTGATGCAGACCGGCGACGGGCAGGCGGGCGTCAGCGGGGAAGCGAGGATCGACGGCGTGCCCGGCACCTCGGCGCCGATCGATATCAGCTTCCTCGGTACCGAGGGCTCGGTCTGCGGCACTCTGCTGCCCACCGGCAATGCGGTCGATATCGTCGACGGCGTCGAGGTCACGCTGATCGACAACGGCATGCCGGTCATCGTGATGCGGGCTGCCGATCTCGGCCGCACCGGCCATGAGTCGCGCGAAGAGCTCGACAAGGATCTCGAGCTCAAGGCGCGCATCGAGCGCATAAGGCTGGCGGCCGGCCCGTTGATGAATCTCGGCGACGTCTCCGGCAAGGTCGTGCCGAAGATCGCGCTCGTCGCGGCGCCGCGCGCCGGTGGCGCCATCGCGACGCGCAGCTTCATCCCGCATGAATGCCATGCCTCGATCGGCGTTTTCGCCGCCGTCACGGTCGCGACCGCCGCTGCCCTGCCGGGATCGCCGGCGGCTTCCGTCGCCATCATGCCTTCGGGAAGGGAGCGCTCGCTCTCGGTCGAGCATCCCACCGGCGAGTTCACCGTGCGCCTGACGGTCGGCGGCACGCCCGAGAAGCCGGTGGTCGAACGGGCCGGGCTGCTGCGCACCGCCCGCATCCTGATGGACGGCCAGGCCTTCGTGGCGCCGCGGCCGGCCGCCTGAGTTCGCGACAAGAGGACTTTCGATCGATGCCGAGCCCGCAGAAGACAGGTCTGGTCGTCACCGCCCATCCCGGCGATTTCGTCTGGCGCGCTGGCGGCGCCATCGCGCTGCACGCAAGGCGCGGCTTCCGCGTCAAGATCCTCTGCCTGTCCTATGGCGAGCGCGGCGAGAGCCAGTTCGCCTGGAAGAAGGCGGGGGTGAAGATGGCGGACGTCAAGGCGCAGCGCCGCGACGAGGCTGAGCGCGCCGCTGCGCTCCTCGGCGCCGAGATCGAGTTCATGGACGCCGGCGACTACCCGCTGCGCACGACCGAGCCGATGCTGGAGCGCGCGATCGACATCTTCCACGAACTCAATCCGAGCTTCGTCCTGACCCACGCGCTCGAAGACCCCTACAATGTCGACCACCCCGAGGCGACGCGCTTCGCCCAGGAGGCGCGCATCATCGCCCAGGCGGCCGGCCACAAGCCCAACCCCGAGCGCGCCTATGCGGCGCCGCCGCTCTTCCTGTTCGAGCCGCACCAGCCCGAGCAGTGCAATTTCAAGCCGAATGTCATTCTCAACATCGACGAGGTCTGGGAAGTAAAGCGCCAGGCGTTTGAGATACTCGCCGCCCAGAAGCATCTCTGGGAATATTACACCCGCGTCGCGCTCAACCGCGGCATGCAGGGTGGGCGCAATTCCGGCAAGGCGATGACCTATGGCGAGGCGTATCAGCGCCTCTTCCCGGAAGCGCTGGAGACGCTGGCATGAAGCCCGTGGTCGTCAGGACGAACAAGCGCGCCGCTGCCGCCGACATCGCATCCTTGGGCGAGCTCGGCGTCTCGACCACGCATGAGGCGATGGGGCGCAGCGGCTTGATGAAGCCCAATATGCGGCCGATCTATGCCGGCGCGCAGATCGCCGGCAGCGCTGTCACGGTACTGGCCCAGCCCGGCGACAACTGGATGATCCATGTCGCGATCGAGCAGGTCAGGCCGGGCGACGTCCTCGTCGTCGCCTGCACCGCCGACAACACCGACGGCATGTTCGGTGACCTCTTGGCGACCTCGCTGATGGCGCGCGGCGGCGTCGGCCTCATCATCGATGCCGGGGTGCGCGATGTCCGCGTGCTGACCCGCATGGGCTTTCCGGTCTGGTCGCGGGCGATCTCGGCCAAGGGCACGGTCAAGGCGACGCTGGGCTCGGTCAATGTCCCGGTGGTCTGCGCCGGGGCGCTGGTCAACCCCGGCGATGTCGTCGTCGCCGATGATGACGGGGTCGTGGTCGTGCCGCGGCTCGAAGCGGCTGCGGTCGCCGAAGCCGGCCGCAAGCGCGAGGCCGGCGAGGAGGAGAAGCGCCGGCGTCTGGCCTCTGGCGAACTCGGCCTGGACATGTACGCTATGCGCGAAGGCCTCGCCAAGGCAGGCCTCGTCTATCGCGACGACGAAGACGACTGAGCACAAGAAGAACCCCGCAAACGGGGATCGAGCAGAACTCTCGGGGAGGAACGACATGACGCATCGCAGGACTGTTCTCAAAGGAGTGCTGGGCTTCGCGCTGGCCGCGTCGGTCACCAGCGTGGCACTGGCGCAGGAGGCGCTGAAGATCGGCCTCATCCTGCCGATGACGGGCCCCTTCGCCTCGACCGGCCGGCAGATCGACGCCGCGGTGAAGCTCTTCCTGGCCCAGGAGGGCGCCGTCCATGGCGGGCGCAAGCTCGAAGTGATCCTCAAGGACGATGCCGGCAACGCCGACGCGACGCGCCGCCTCGCGCAGGAGCTGGTCGTCAACGACAAGGTCTCGGTGCTGGCCGGCTTCGGTCTGACCCCGCTCGCCATGGCCACCGCGCAGATCGCGACGCAGGCCAAGGTACCCCAGATCGTGATGGCGGCCGCGACCGCGACGATCACCGAGGCCTCGCCCTATATCGCACGCACCTCCTTCACCCTTCCGCAGGCCTCCGAGCCGATGGCGGACTGGGCCTGGGCGAACGGCATCAAGAAGGTCTTCACCGTCGTCACCGACTACGGTCCGGGCATCGATGCCGAAACCTCCTTCGCCAACAAGTTCAAGGCGGCCGGCGGCACGGTCGAGAGCGTGCGCGTGCCGCTGCGCGGCCCCGACTTCGCGCCCTTCCTGCAGCGCGTCTCGGAAGCCAAGCCCGATGCCCTCTTCGTCTTCGTGCCCTCCGGCGTCGGCGCGCAGTTCATGAAGCAGTTCGTCGAGCGCGGTCTCGACAAGGCGGGCATCAAGCTGATCGGCCCGGGCGACGTGGTCGACGACGACATTCTCCAGGGCATCGGGGACGTGGCGCTCGGCGCCATCACCACGCATCACTACTCGGCAGCCCATGACAGCCCGGCCAACAAGGCCTTCGTCGAAGCCTTCCAGAAGGCCAATCCCGGCATGCGGCCGAACTTCATGGCGGTCGGCGGCTATGACGGCATGAAGCTGATCGCCAAGGCGCTGGAGGCGACCAAGGGCGACGCCAATGGCGACAAGCTGATCGCGGCGATGAAGGGCGCTTCCTGGGAGAGCGTGCGCGGGCCGGTGAAGATCGACCCGGACACCCGCGACATCATCCAGAACATCTATGTCCGCAAGACCGAGAAGGTCGGCTCCGAGCTCCAGAATGTCGAGTTCGCGACGATCAAGGACGTCAAGGACCCGGTGAAGGCCCGCAAGTGACGGCAGCGGGCCAGGCCCGGGCGGAACGAAACGCATGTTGACCATCCTGTTCGACGGCATCGCCTATGGGATGGTGCTTTTCGTCCTCGGCTGCGGGCTCTCCGTGACGATGGGGTTGATGAACTTCGTCAACCTCGCCCACGGCGCCTTCGCCATGCTCGGCGGCTATGTCGCCGTGCTGGCGATGCAGCGGCTCGGCTTGCCTTTCCTGGCGAGCCTGCCGCTCGCCTTCCTGTCCGCGGCCGTGATCGGGATCGTGCTCGAGCGCCTGATCTATCGGCCGATGTATGCCAAGAGCCATCTCGACCAGGTGATGTTCTCGATCGGCCTCGTCTTCATGGCAGTGGCCGGCACCGACTGGCTGATGGGCTCGACCCAGCAGTTCATCCGCCTGCCGGCCTGGCTGCAGGGGCGCTTCGAGATCGCCGGGATCGGCATCGGCCGCTATCGGCTCTTCGTCATCGCGATCTGCGGGCTGCTCGCCGTCTCCCTGCAATGGGGCTTTACCCACACCCGCTTCGGCAGCCGCCTGCGCGCCGCCGTCGACGATGCGCGGGTGGCGCGCGGGCTCGGTATTCCCGTCAACCGGCTCTTTGCGCTCACCTTCGCGCTCGGCAGCGGGCTGGCCGGTCTCGGCGGTGCGCTCGGCATCGAACTCATGGGGCTCGACCCGACCTTTCCGCTGAAGTTCATGATCTACTTCCTGATCGTCGTCACGGTCGGCGGCACCTCCAGCATCACCGGGCCGTTCTTCGCGGCGATGCTGCTCGGCGTCGCCGATGTCGTCGGCAAATATCTCGTGCCGCAGGTCGGCGCCTTCATCATCTACGCGCTGATGGTCGTGCTGCTCATCACCCGGCCGCATGGGCTGTTCGCGAGGGCGCGGGCATGAGGGCCGAGAGTTTCGAGGCCCGCGTCCGGCAGGCGCTCTATGCCGGCCGCCGCTGGCATCCGGCCGAGATCGCCTTCTGGATACTCGCCTTCGCGGCCTTCCTGCTGTTCCCGAGCCATCTGCTGCTGCTCAACGAGATCGCGATCCTCGCCTTGTTCGCGCTCTCGCTCGACCTGATCCTCGGTTATGCCGGCATCGTCTCGCTGGGGCATGCCGCCTTTCTCGGCATGGGCGCCTATGCGGCCGGGCTCCTGGCCAAGCACGTCACCGGCGACCCGCTCGCCGGCCTTGCCTGTGGCATGGCAGCCGCCGGGCTGGTCGGCCTCCTGACCAGCCCGCTGGTCCTGCGCGGCAGCGATCTCACCCGGCTGATGGTGACGCTCGGCGTCGCGCTGATCCTCTACGAGCTGGCCAACTCCTTCGGCTCGCTGACGGGTGGCGCCGACGGGCTGCAGGGCGTGATGATGAAGCCGGTGCTCGGCCAGTTCGAGTTCGATATCTTCGGCCGCACCGCCTATCTCTACTCGCTCAGCGTCCTTTTCGTGCTGTTTCTGATCGCGCGGCGGGTGGTGCATTCGCCCTTCGGGCTTTCGCTGCGCGCGGTCCGAGACAATCCGCTGCGCGCTTCGGCTTCGGGCGTCCCGAACGGGCGGCGCCTCGCCGCGGCCTACACCCTGGCGGCCGCCTATGCCGGCGCGGCCGGGGCGCTGCTCGCCCAGACGACGCAGTTCGTCTCGCTCGACGTGCTCGACTTTCATCGCTCGGCCGATCTGATGCTGGTGCTGATCATCGGCGGCGCCGGCTATCTCTATGGCGGCCTCGTCGGCGCCATCGCCTTCAAGCTGCTGCAGGACGCGATTTCGAGCTTCACCCCGCAGTACTGGATGTTCTGGATCGGGCTCTTCCTCGTGCTGTTCGTGCTCGGCGGCCGCGAGATCATCCATGGCGCGATCAAGACGGTGGTCGGCCGCTTCGCCCGCCTCGGCAAGGGAGGCGCGTGATGAGCGTTGCTCTCCAGACCTTCGACCTCTGCAAGAGCTTCGGTGGGATCACCGCGACGGACCATGTCGATTTTTCGCTCGCGAAGGGCGCCCGGCACGCCCTGATCGGCCCGAACGGCGCCGGCAAGACCACTTTCGTCAACCAGCTCACCGGCGTGCTCAGGCCGAGCTCCGGGCGCATCGCGCTGCTGGGGGAGGACATCACCAGGTTGCCGCGCGAGGGGCGGGTCAAGCGCGGCCTCGCCCGCACCTTCCAGATCAACCAGCTCTTCGGCACGATGACGCCGCTGGAGATGATCGCCCTCGTCACCTCGGAGCGGCTCGGCCGCGGCAGCCAGCCTTTCCGCGCACTCGACCGCGACGCCGAACTCGTCGACCAGACCGCCGAAATCCTGAGCCGCTTCCGGCTCGACGATATCATGGACCGCAAGATCGCGACGCTGCCCTATGGCAAGCAGCGCCAGATCGAGATCGCCGCTGCCTTTGCCGCGCGGCCCACGGTCCTGCTGCTCGACGAGCCGGCGGCCGGTGTGCCGGAAGCCGAGCGGCGCGAGCTGATGCAGACGGTTGCCGAGCTTCCGGACGATGTCTCAGTCCTGCTGATCGAGCACGATATGGACCTCGTCTTCCGCTTCGCGACGCGCATCACCGTGCTGGTCAACGGGCGCGTGCTGGCGGAGGGGACGCCGGAGGAGATGGCGCGGGATCAAGCCGTGCGCGCAGCCTATCTCGGCGAGGGCACCCATGCCTGAAGCAGCGCCATCCGAACTCCTGAGGATCGAGAAGCTGAGCGCCGGCTATGGCGAGGCGCAGGTGCTGTTCGACATCGACCTCAGCCTTTCCGAAGGGCGCTCGCTCGCGCTGCTCGGCCGCAACGGCGTCGGCAAGACGACTTTGGTCAACAGCATCATCGGCGTGACGCGCCGGCGCGGCGGGCGGATCGTGCTCGCCGGGCGCGACCTCTCCACGGCCTCGCCCGAGCAGCGGGCCCATGCCGGCATCGGCTGGGTGCCGCAGGAGCGCAACATCTTCAAATCGCTGACGGTGCTGGAGAACCTGACGGCGGTGGCGCTGCCGGGGCCGTGGGACGCGGCCCGCGTCTTCCGCATGTTTCCCCGACTGGCCGAGCGCAAGGCCAATCTCGGCAACCAGCTTTCCGGCGGCGAGCAGCAGATGCTGGCGATCGGCCGGGCGCTGATGCTCAATCCGAAGCTGCTGCTGCTCGACGAGCCGACCGAGGGCCTCGCCCCGATCATCGTCGAGGAACTGCTCAAGGCGCTGAAGGCCTTGTTCCGCGAGGAGGGGCTTTCCGCCATCGTGATCGAGCAGCATGCGCGAAAGATCCTCGAGCTGACCGATGACGCCATCGTGCTCGAACGCGGGCGCGTGGTCCTGGCCGAGCGCAGTGCTACGCTGATCGCCGAGCCCGAGCGCCTCGAACACCATCTCGGCCTAACGGCCGCTGCCTGATCAACGAGAACCGGGAGGAAACGTCATGACCCAGAGGAAGAAGCCGCCGTTCCGGGGCGACATGGTCGGAAGCCTGCTGCGCAGCGCGCCTGTCAAGGACGCCCGGGCCAAGCATGCCGCCGGCGAGATGAGCCAGGCCGATCTGACCCGGATCGAGGACGAGGAGATCAGGAAACTCGTCAAGAAGCAGGAGGAGGTCGGCCTGCAGGCGGTGACGGACGGCGAATATCGCCGCGCCTTCTGGCATTTCGACTTCCTCGACGGCTTGACCGGCGTCACGACCTACGAGACCGATGCGGGAATCCAGTTCAAGGGCGTCGCGACCAAGGGGCACGGCATCCGCGTCACCGGCAAGCTCGACTTCCCGGCCGACCACCCGCATCTCGCCCATTTCAAGTTCCTGGCCTCGGTGACCAGCCGCGTGCCGAAGATGACGATTCCGAGCCCGTCCATGCTGCACTACCGCGGCGGGCGGAAGGCGATCGACCCGAGCGCCTATCTCAGGATGGAGGATTACTACGAGGATCTCGGCAAGGCCTATGCCAAGGCGATCAAGGCCTTCTACGACGCCGGCTGCCGCTATCTACAGCTCGACGACACCAGCCTGTCCTATTTCTGCGATCCCGAGCAGCGCAAGATGCTGGCCGAGCGCGGCGACGATCCGGACAAGCTGATCTTCGTCTATCGCGACGTGCTCAACGCCGCGCTCAAGGCAAAGCCGGCCGACATGCAGATCACCACCCACACCTGCCGCGGCAATTTCAAGTCGACCTTCATCGCTTCTGGCGGCTACGAGCCGGTGGCGGACATGGTCTTCAACCAGATCGATGTCGACGGCTATTTCATGGAGTGGGACGATGACCGGTCCGGCGGCTTCGAGCCGCTGCGTTTCCTGCCGAAGGGCGACAAGCAGGTCGTGCTCGGCCTCGTCACCTCCAAGTTCGGGGAGATCGAGAGCAAGGACAATCTCAAGCGCCGGATCGAGGAAGCGTCGAAATACGCGCCTCTGGAGCAGCTCTGTTTGTCGCCGCAATGCGGTTTCGCCTCGACCGAGGAGGGCAATGTCCTCGCCGAGGACGAGCAATGGGCAAAACTCTCGCGCATCCTCGAAGTCGCCAAGGAGGTCTGGGGATGAGCAGCGAACCCTGCTTCGACATCGCCCATCTCGCGCATGTCGAGCTTCTCACCGACAAGCCGGCCGAGAGCCTCGATTTCTTCGTCAATGTCTACGGGCTGACCGAGAGCGGGCGCGAGGGCGACAGCGTCTTCCTGCGCGCCTGGGACGATTACGAGTTCCATACGCTCAAGCTGACGGCGGCGAAGACCACCGGCATTGGCCATGTCGCCTACCGGGCGACCAGCGAGCAGGCGCTGCAGCGCCGTGTCGCGGCGATCGAGGCGATGGGTTGCGGCATCGGCTGGGTCGATGGCGATCTCGGCCATGGCCGGGCCTATCGCTTCCGCGATCCCGACGACCACGTCTTCGAGATCTATTTCGACACCAACAAATATGTCGCCCCACCGCATGAGCGCCCGGCGCTTAAGAACCAGCCGCAGCGCAATCACGGCCGCGGCTGCGCAGTCCGCCGGCTCGACCATCTCAACCTGCTTGCCCGCGACGTCGCGGCGATCCGCGACTTCCTGCCGAAGGCGCTGGGCAGCCGCGTCACCGAGCAGATCGTGCTCGATTCCGGCGAGGTCGGCGGCTGCTGGTTCACCGTCAACAACAAGAGCTATGACATCGCCTATACCCGCGACCACACCGGCAGCCTGGGACGCTTCCACCACGTCACCTATGCCGTCGACCAGCGCGAGCATGTGCTGGAAGCCGCCGACATC
Organism: Allobosea sp. GW823-FHT02B03; assembly: GCF_058797755.1. NCBI lineage: Bacteria > Pseudomonadati > Pseudomonadota > Alphaproteobacteria > Hyphomicrobiales > Alloboseaceae > Allobosea > Allobosea sp. GW823-FHT02B03. The sequence continues at coordinate 365,368 of NZ_JBXAJY010000005.1, forward strand.
TTCCTCGAGAACGGCGTCTACATCGAGACTGGCCCGCACAAGCACGCAGTGCAGCAGACCTTCTTCCTCTATGTCTACGAACCCGCCGGCAATCGCGTCGAGATCGCCAATGCCGGCGCGCGCCTGATCCTCGATCCGGACTGGCAGACCGTCACCTGGACGGAGGAGGAGCGGAAGAAGGGCCAGGCCTGGGGACTGAAGACCATCGAGAGCTTCCACACCCATGGCACGCCGCCGGTTCCGGCAGCGGGCCACTGAGGGAAAGGGCGGCGCTCCCCGGTGCGGCCTTCAGGGCCGCATCGCAGACAGCACGAACATCGGCACGTCGCCGGGATAGGGCGGAGCCGGGAAGAGATGTTGCCAGGAGGTGGCCGGGCCGAAGCCGGCCTCGTCCAGCATCTGCCGCGCCTTGTCCTCGGTCAGCCCGTCATGCAGCGGCAGGCGGGCGGCAATGTCGGCCGGATAGGTCGAGCGGTATTGCGGCGCGACCGACCAGAGCCCGTCCGAGATCACGACCCGTCCGCCCGGGCGCAGGATGTCGCGAGCCTTGCGCAGCGCCGCCATCGGCTGCTCCAGCGTCCACAGCACATTGCGCAGCGTTACGATATCGGCCGAGCCCGGCGCGATCGCCGCGTCCTGCAGCGTCTCGGCGATGAAGTCGACGGCAAGGCCCTGAGCCTCCGCGGCGGCCCGCGCCACGGCGAGCATGCCCTCCGCACCGTCATAGGCACGCACGCGATGGCCGAGCGAGGCCGCGACCAGCGCGCAGGCGCCCGTGCCGGTGCCGAGATCGACGACGTCGAGCGGCTGCTTTGCGGCGAAGGCTGCTTCCAGGACCTCCTGCCAGAGCGCGGCCTGGGCGACATGCGAGGCGACGCCGTCGAATTTCGGTGCGCGCGCGGTCCAGTAGCCGGTCACGGCATGCTGTACGTCGGAAGCGGTCATGGCGCGGCCTCTCCATAGCAGTCGGGGTCGACGAGGTATTCGATATGGCGCCGGCCGGAAGCGGTGGCGCCGATCCTGACCGCGACGCCGAAGACCCGCCGGATCGTCTCCTCGGTCAGCACGGTCTCGGGCGTGCCGGAGGCGACCAGCCGGCCTTCGTGCAGCAGCGCGATCTCGTCGCAGAACAGCGCCGCGAGGTTGAGATCGTGCAGGGCGACGATGCAGGTCACGCCGAGCCGGCGGACCAGCGTCAGGATCGAGAGCTGGTGCTGGATGTCGAGATGGTTGGTGGGCTCGTCGAGGATGAGCTCGCTCGGCGTCTGCGCCAAAGCCCGCGCGATATGCACGCGCTGGCGCTCGCCACCCGAGAGCGTGTGCCAGAGCTGGTCGTGCCGTTCGTTCATGCCGACCCGCGTCAGTGCCGCATCGACCGCCTGCTCGTCGGCCGCGCTCCAGGAGGCGAGGGCGCCGCGATGCGGGGTGCGGCCGAGGCGGACGACGTCGCAGACGCAGAGCTGGATCTCGGTCGTCGCCTGCTGCTCGACGAAGGCGAGGCGGCGGGCGAGCTCGCGCCGCGACACCTGCCCGATATCGCGGCCATCGAGCTCGACCACGCCGGACGAGACATTGCGCAGCCGGCAGAGCAGCCGCAGCAGGCTCGACTTGCCGGAGCCGTTGGGCCCGATCAGGCCGAGGATCTTGCCGGGCGCGGCTTCGAGCGTCACGCCGCCGACGATCATCCGCCCGGATGTGCCCCAGGAAACGTCGCGTGCCGACAGCGTCATGCCGGCCGCCTGGCGCGATAGAGGATGATGGCGAAGGCGGGCGCGCCGACCAGGGCGGTGACGACGCCGATCGGCAGGATCTGCTGCGGCACCAGGATGCGCGAGAGGATATCGGCGAGGATCATGAAGATCGCGCCGATCACGAGGCAGACTGGCAGCAGGCGGGCATGGCCGGGGCCGACCAGGAAACGGGCGGCATGCGGGATGACGAGGCCGACGAAGCCGATCGTGCCGACGATGCTGACCATGGTCGCGGTCATCACCGCGGTCACCGCGAAGAGGATGATGCGCACGCGCGTCACCGCGACGCCGAGCGAGGCGGCGGCGTCCGCCCCGAAGGCGAAGGCGTCGAGCGCCTTGGCGTGCAGCATGCAGATCGCGAAGCCGGCGAGTGCGACCGGCGTCGCGACGAAGACGTCCGGCCAGCGCACGCCGCCGAAATTGCCGAGCAGCCAGAACATCACGCCGCGCGCCTGCTCGGCGCTGGCGAGCGTCGTGACGATCGTCGCCGTGGCGGCGTTGAAGAGCTGCGAGCCGGCGACCCCGGCGAGGATGACGCGGTCGCTCGCCCCGCCGGCGCCGGCGGCCAGCAGCGCGACGATCAGCAGCGCCGCGACCGAGCCGAGAAAGGCGCCGCCGGAGACGGTCAGCACCGCTCCGCCGAAGCCGAGGATCATCACTGCCACAGCGCCCGTCGAGGCGCCGGCCGAGATGCCGAGGATATAGGGCTCGGCCAGCGGGTTGCGCAGCAGCGCCTGCAGGATCGCGCCCGACAGCGCCAGCGCGCCGCCGCACAGCCCGGCCAGCAGCGCCCGGCTCAGCCGGTAGTCGAAGATCACGCCCTGCTGGATCGCGCTGACCGGATAGCCGAGATCGAACAGCCCGTTGCCAAGCGCCTGGAAGGCGGTCCCCAACGGAATCCGCATCTCGCCGATAGTTACGGCGAGCGCGATGGCGAAGACCAGCGCGGCGAGCGCTGCGAACGCGATGCCGATCCGCGCCGGCCAGTTCGGCTGGACGGGGTAGTGGCTCACCGCGCCAGGCCGAAGCGCTCGATGCCGCGTGCCAGCGCCTCGATGCCGTCGACGGTGTCGAGCCCGGCGCGCGTCGCGCCGACATCCATCACCACGATCCTGTCCTGCTTGACGGCATCGAGCTTGCTCGCCACCGGGTCGGTCTTGAGGAAGTTGAGCTTGAGATCGATATCGTCGGCGGGAAAGCGCCGGCGGTCCATCTTGACGACGACGATCACGGCGGGGTTCGCGGCGGCGATGCTCTCCCAGCCGACCAGCGGCCATTCCTCATTGGTGGTGATGACGTTGCGGGCCCCGAGCTTCGACAGGATATAGGCCGGCACGCCGTTCTTGCCGGCGATGAAGGCATCGCCCTTGATGTCCTTGCTGGAGAACCAGACGGCGACAGGCACGTCCCGCGCCTTCATCCCGGCAACCGACTGCACCGCCTTCTCCTCGCGTGCCTTCAGCTCGGCGATCAGGGCCTCGGCGCGGTCGGACACGTCGAAGATTGCGCCGAATTCGCGGATGTTCTGGTAGACCAGCTCCATCGAGAACATCTTGGTCCGCACGCCGTCGCCGGGGCCGGAATTGTCCTTGCCGACGCAGTCGGTCGGGGAAACGTAGGTCGGTACCTTGACCTTGGCGAACTGGTCGCGCTTCCCGACGATGCCGTTCGGCCCGATATGCCATTCGAACATCGCGGTGACGAGGTCGGGCTCCTGGGCGACGACCGCCTCGAAGCTGGGATCATTGTCGGCGAGCCGCTTCACCTTGGCGTTCACCGCCTCATAAGGCTTGGCGACCGGGCTGAACCAGACGGCGGTGCCGACGACGCGGTCGCCCAGGCCGAGCGCGTAGAGGATCTCGGTCTGCGTCTGGCCGACGGCGACCACGCGCTTCGGCGCCTGGTTGAAGGTGATGGTCTCCCTGCAGTTCTCCAGCGCCAGCGGATACTGCGTCGGCGCGGCCTGCGCGCCGGAAGCGAGGCACAGGCCGGCAGCCAGGGCCAGCGGGAGAGAGAAACGCTGGACCATGTGCATGAAACCCTTCGAAGGCGGGAGAGAACGGCCAGCGCCGAGGCATGAGCCAAGCCGGCGCGACTTGAACTGATATGTAATGTTATAACAAAACTGATAGAGGGCTGCGCCGCGACCTGTCAAGCTGGTGCGAGTAAAGGCGCCGGCGGCGCTCGTAGAGATGGGCATCTGGATTCATCGCTCCCCGAGATGAAGGCGGGAAGCAGGCGATTGCGACGGAGCGGCGGGATCCTCGTCCCGCGCTTGTCCGCAACCCTCCGGAGCACCCCGCCCGAAAGACCTTCCGATGATCAGGGCAGGTCTCCTGGCTCGCGGGTCGATGCTGGCTCCGCCCGGCCTTCCCGGCACCGGAGCGCCAGTGGACGATGGGTGGAGAGCTCGCCGCTTACAGTTGCGGGGGCAGCCTCGGCCTCGGCGCTGCGCGCCTCACCGAATTCCCTCTTAGCTCCAGGGCGTGACGCCTGGAGAACCATGATCGGGCCAGACCATAGATCGGCGCGAAGCGGCGTCAAGCGGCCGGGATCTGCGGGCCGGACGCCGTCTGCATCAGGTTGCCGCAGAGCTGGCGAAGCGTCACGACATAAGGGTTGCGGGCGAGGAAGCTCGCTTCGCCGAAATAGATCGGGATCTCCGGCAACTCGGCGATCTCGAGTCCGGCGATGCTGGTCTCGCTGCCATCGAGGCACCAGGCGGGAATGATCGCGAAGCCGATCCCGGCCTCGACGCAGCGCTTCACGCTCGAGCTGCCGGAGGTCGAGATCGCGATCTCCATCTCCGACCCGTCGGGGCGCAGATAGTCGATGGCGAGGTTGCGCAGCAGCTGGCCGGGCTCATAGGTCACGAAGGGGCGCCCCTGCGCCCATTCCCGAATCTCGCCCGGTGCCGGCGCCGCGCCCCAGGCGGTGGGGAAGACCAGTGCCGGCCGATAGGTGCAGACCAGATGCTGCGGCACGTTGGGGTCACCGAAATAGCGTTCGGTGATGCACAGATCGAGGCTGCCATCCTTGATCATCTCGGGCAGGGAGGTGTCGCGCTCATAGGCGAGGATTTCGACCTGTGGGAAGAGTTCCCGGAACCGGGCCAGGATCGGCGGCAGCAGATAGTAGAAGATCGCCTGCGGCAGGCCGATGCGCAGCACCGGCCGCTCCTTGTCGAGCGTGCGGTCGAGCCTCGCCAGGACCGTGTCGAGCTCCGGCAGCAGGAGCTTGTAGAGGCTGCGCCCGCGCGGCGTCAGCGTCACCGTCTTGGCGCCCTGCTCTGAGAGGACGAGGCGCTCCTCCAGCACCTGTTCGAGCCGGCGGACATGGTTGGCGGCGGACTGGTAGCTCATCCCCAGCTTGCGGGCCGCGGCCGAATAGGAGCCGTCGCGCGCGACGATGAAGAAGGTCTGGATCAGCGTCAGATTGGCTTCGCGCATGGCTCGTTCCGCGGCGGGGAGCCCCACTCATATCCATAGGCGGCGGCCTTCCGCCACTTTCAAACAATGGCGCAAGTCGGGGCGGATCATTTGGATCGACCCGAAAGGCGAAGCGACCGAGGGTCGCGCATCGCTTTTCAGGACGCCCCGTCGCCTCGCATGGCCCGCTCTCCTTCCCTCCATGTCGCCGTGATCGGCGCCGGAATCGTCGGCGCCGCCGCCGCGCATTTCCTGGCGGCGGCCGGGGCGCGGGTCACGCTGCTCGATGCCTCCGGTCCGGCGGCCGGCGCGACCGGCGCTTCAGACGGCGCGGTCTCGGTCGCGAGCAAGAAGCCCGGGCCGATGATGGACCTCGCCCGCCATGCTCGCGCCTTCTATGGAAGCTGCGAGGCGGATGGATTGCTGCGCGGTCTGTTCCATCGCCGCTCGACCTTCCTGGTCGCCCGTACGCCGCTCGAAGCTGATCTCGTCGCCGAGCACGGCGCCGATCTTGCCGCCGCCGGCGAGCGCGTGCTCGATGTCGACCGGCCGACGCTGCTGGCGCGCATTCCGGGCCTCGGCGACGGCGTCTGCTTCGCCCTCGAAATCCCCGATGACGGCCACGCGCTCGGTTACGAGATCACCCAGCGCCTGCTGCAGCGGAGCAGCGTCGCGGTTCGGCGCAATGCGCCCGTCTCCGAAATCGTCATGCGGGGTGGGCAGGCCGTCGGGGTCGCGATCCGCGGCGAGCTTCTGGCGGCCGACGCCGTCCTCGTCGCCGCCGGGATCGGCTCGGTCGGCCTGCTCGGTCTCGGCGATGTCCTGATCCCGCGGAAGGGCCAGATGGTCGTGACCGACCGCGCCGCCGCCGGCCGGCCAGCGATCGACGGCCATCTGATGGCGGCCTCCTATCTAGCCGCCAAGCGCGGCATAGTCCGTGATAACGCCCATATCGGCCTCGTCATCGATCCCTTGGTCACTGGCCAGTTCCTGATCGGCGGCAGCCGCGAGGACCACCGCGCCGACCAGACGACCGACGCCGTGACGATCTCGGCGATCCTGCGGGATGCGCTCGATCTCTATCCGCCGCTTCGCGAGCGCCGCGTGCTGCGGACCTTTGCCGGTGTCCGCACCGCTTCGCGCGACGGCCTGCCGATCATCGGCCCGCATCCGCATCTCGGCGGCGTCACGGTCGCCACCGGCTTCGAGGGCGACGGCATCTGCCTCGGCCCGTTCATGGGCGCCAGCGCTGCCCGGATGATCCTCGGCCAGGCGCCGGGCGTCGATCTTTCCCTGCTCTCGCCCCAGCGCTTCGCCGCCGTCGAGGCCCTGGCATGAACCCCTGCTTCTATTGGATCGACCGCCCGGTTTCCTTCCGTCCGGGCGAGAGCATCGCCGCGGCGCTGCTGCGCGCCGGCATCGCCGATCTCGGCCCCGAGGGCGGAGCCGTGCGTGGCCGCGTGTTCTGTGGCATTGGCGCCTGCCAGGCCTGCGTCGTCGCGATTGCGGGCGAGGGGCCCGTCGAAGCCTGCCTGACGCCGGCGCGTTCCGGAATGCGCCTTGCCCCCCAGCCCGGCATCGGACTGCACCATGACTGAGCTACCGGTCCTTGTCGTCGGCGGCGGGCCTGCGGGCGTCGCTGCGGCCGTGACCCTGGCGGAAGCCGGTCTGCGGGTGCTGCTGATAGAGCAGCGCGACCGGCTCGGCGGCGCCATCCATCGTCAGCCGGCTCCCGGTGCGCCGGAGATCTGGAGGGGGCCGGCTCGGCACCAGCGCAACTGGGCGGAACTGGCTTCGCGCCTCGACCGGGCGGCGGGGCAGATCGAGCTGCGGACCTCGACCGTCTTCCTCGGCGTCGATGGCGCGGGGCGCTTCCTCTTCGAGGATCGCAGGGTGGGTCAGGTCTTTGCGCGCCGCGTCCGGGCAGCGATCGTCGCGGTGGGGGCGGTCGAGAGGATCCACCCGTTCGAGGGGTGGGAGCTGCCGGGCGTAATGAGCGCGGGCGGCGCCCAGGTCCTGCTCAAGGAAACCGGCCGGCCGCCGGAAGGTCCGATCGTCGTTGCCGGCAGTGGCCCGCTGCTGCTCGCCGTCGCTGCCCAGCTCGCCCGCGCCGGCAACCCGCCGCTCGCCGTGCTGGAGCGCGGAAGGCCATGGCAGAAGCCGAAAGCTCTGGCCGGCCTGATGACGGCCGGGCCGCAGCTCGCCGAAGCGGCCGCCTATGCCGCCGCGCTCGCCTTGAAGCGCGTGCCCTATCGCAGTGGCAGCGAGGTGCTGGGCGTCAGCGAGACGGGGCAGGGGCTCGCGATCCGGGTCCGCTCGGGCTCCGCCGAGAGCCTGCTGCAGGCTCGCCATCTGCTGATCCATGACGGGCTGGAGCCGAACCGCGCCGGCATCCCCCAGCCGGCTCCCGGGGCAGAGATTCCCGTGCTGCTTGCCGGCGACGGGCGCGAGATTCTCGGTGCCGATGCGGCAATCCTCGACGGCCAGCGCGCCGCGTCGGCGATCCTCGCGGGCTTGGGGCGCACGGCATCCGCCGCATCGCTCGAAGCGGATCTGAGCAAGGCGCGGAACTTCCAGCTCGCGCTCGCCGAGGCTCTGTCCAGCAAAGCGACGCCGCCGACGCCCGAAACCATGCTCTGCCGCTGCGAGGGGCGACGCTATGCCGATTTCGCCGCGCTGCCGGCCGACGCCTCGGCCCGGGAGATCCGGCTGATGGGTCGCTTCGGGCTCGGTGCCTGCCAGGGGCGCTTCTGCCGCCCGATGCTCGATGAACTGCGTGGCGAGGCACTGCCCTCGGCTTCGCCGCCGCGTTGGCCGCTGCGGCCGGTTTCTCTCGCCGCCCTCGCCAATTTCTCGATTGATCAAACGGAGACCTAGAGCCGTGAATGGCACTCTCGCAAAATCGTTCAGAAGCAGCGCCCGGCCGACGATCGACGTCTTCAACCCCTTCTCCGGTGTGAGCGTCGGCAAGGTCGAGACCGCCGACGAGGTCGCGGTCGCCGATGCGCTGCGTGCGGCCCGCAAGGCCTGGCGTGCCTTCCGCTTCAGCACGCCGGCAGAGCGCAAGGGCCTGCTTCATCGCCTCGCCGAGCTGCTCGCCGAGGATGCCGAAGGGATGGCGCAGATCATCTGTGCCGAGGTCGGCAAGACGATCACCGAGGCGCGCAACGAGGTCCGCCGCGCCCAGAACACGCTGCGCCTCAGCGGCGATGCGATCACCGTCCTGCACGGCGAGGTGCTGCCGACCGCGATCGTGGCGGGCGCCCCGAGCAAGTTCGCCGCGATCACCTACGAGCCGGCCGGCGTTGTCGGGGCGATCACGCCGTTCAACTACCCGCTCAATCTGCTCTGCCACAAGCTCGGCCCGGCGATCGCCGCCGGCAACGCCGTCGTCGCCAAGCCCTCGCCCAAGGCGCCGCTCGCGGCGGAGCGGCTCGGCGAGCTCGCGATCAAGGCGGGCTTCCCGCAAGGGCTGTTCAGCGTCGTCCATGGCGGGGCAGAGGTCGCCGCCATGATCGCCAGCGGCGATATCGACCTGCTGAGCTTCACCGGCGGGCCGGCGGCCGGTCTCGCGCTCAAGAACGCCTCCGGCCTCGTGCGCTGTCTGATGGAGCTCGGCGGCAACGACCCGCTGATCGTGATGCCCGATGCCGATCTCGACCGCGCCGCGCAGACCGCGATCGGGCACCGCTTCGAGATCGCCGGCCAGAGCTGCGCCGCCGTGAAGCGGCTCTATCTGCACGAAGAGATCCGGGACACGATGATCACGCGCATCGCGGCGCTGATCGAGGACGTCCGCACCGGCGACCCCGCCGACGAGGCTACCGTGATGGGCACCGTTATCGACGAGCCCGCGGCGGCGGAGGTCGAGCGTCGGGTCAAGCTCGCCGTCGCGCAGGGGGCGAGGGTCGTCGCCGGCGGCCGGCGCCGCGGCACCATGTTCGCGCCGACCTTGCTCGACGACGTGCCGGCTGAAGCCGAGCTGGTACGCAGCGAGACCTTCGGGCCCGTGCTCGCGGTGCGCCGCTTCAGCGATCCCGGTCAGGTGATCGGCGAGGTCAGCGACAGCCCCTACGGGCTGCAGGCCGGCGTCTTCACCAATGACCATGCGCTGGTGAAGCGCTTCTCGCGCGAGCTGCGGGTCGGCGGCGTGATGATCAACGAAGGCCCGGATTTCCGCGCCGAGAACGTGCCGTTCGGCGGCATCAAGTCCAGCGGGCTCGGCCGCGAGGGCATCCACATGACCCTGCGCGAAATGAGCGAGACCAAGGTCGTCATCGACTGAGTGAGATGGGAAAGAAAGTCATGATCGATTCAGAGCTGCGCCGGCGCCTCTCCGGCGTCTTCACCGCCCTCGTCACTCCGTTCCGCGACGGCGCGGTCGACGCCCCCGCCTTCGAGCGCCTGATCGCCGCCCAACTCGCAGCCGGCGTCGCCGGCCTGGTGCCGGTCGGGACCACGGGCGAGGCTGCGACCCTCTCCGAGGCAGAGGCCGACGAGGTCATCCGCATCACGGTCGCTGCCGCCAAGGGCCGCGCCTTCGTCATGGCCGGCACCGGCTCGAACGCGACCGCTCTTGCCGTCGCCAAGGCGAAGCGCGCGGAGGCGCTCGGGGCCGACGGCATCCTCGTCGTCACCCCCTATTACAACAAGCCGTCGCAGGACGGCCTGTTCGACCATTTCGCCGCCGTCGCCGAAGCGGTGACGATCCCGATCATGCTCTACAGCGTGCCGGGACGCACCGGAGTCGAGATCGCGCCGGCGACGGCGGCGCGGCTGGCGAAGGCCTATCCGCATATCGTCGGGATCAAGGAAGCCGGCGGCAGGACCGAGCGGATCACCGAGCTGCGGCGAGCGCTCGGCGAGGATTTCGTCATCCATTCCGGCGATGACGGGCTGACCCTGCCATTTCTCGCGGTCGGCGCCGATGGCGTCACCAGCGTCGCCTCGAACCTGCTGCCGCGCGAGATCGTGGCGCTGTGCGCGGCCTGGTCCAGAGGAGAGGCGCGCGAAGCGCGCCGTCTCCATCAGGCGCTGTTCGATGTCACCGGCCATCTCTTCATCGAGAGCAACCCGGTGCCGGTGAAGACCGCGCTGGCCCGCAGCGGAGCGATCTCGGCCGAGGTGCGCGCGCCGCTCGCGGCGCTGCGGCCCGAGAATCTGAAAGCGCTCGAAGCCAGCCTGGCGGCCTTCGAGGTCGCCCGGAACATATAAGAAAACCGGTAGGCGAGCGGCCTACTCTCGCATTGTTTGCGGAGGTGCCTTCCTTAGGCTCCTCCGATAACCCGGCATGCCGGGGGCAAGACCGAAGATCATCGGCAAGGGAACGGAGGCATCTGTCGTGAAGAAGATCATCAGTGCAATTTTTGCGGCCGGCTTGGGGCTGGCGGCATTCCAGTCGCCGGTTCAGGCGCAGGACAGCATCGAATCCGTGCGTTCGCGCGGCGTGCTGCGTATCCCCGGCATCATCAACGAGGACCCTTATTTCAACAAGGATCCGCGCACCGGCGAATGGCGCGGCTTCGCCATCGAGATGGCGCGCGACATCGCCAAGACGCTCGGCGTCAAGCTCGAAGTGGTCGAGTCGAGCTGGCCGAATTCGATCCTCGATGTGCAGAGCGGCAAGGTCGATCTCGCCCTCGGCGTGACCGCGACGCCGCAGCGCGCCATGTCTGTCGCCTTCTCGGCGCCGACCTATTTCAACAGCTTCGTCATCGTCTCGCCGAAGCCGGAGCTCTCCAAGCTCAGCTGGGCCGAGCTCAACGACCCCAAATACACCTTCGCGGTCGATCTCGGCTCCTCGCAGGACCTGATCGCCCAGCAATACCTGCCCAAGGCCAAGATGCTGCGCTTCAAGACGCGCGACGAGGCGATCGTCGCCGTGGTCAGCGGCAAGGCCGACGGCCTCGTCAACACCATGCTCAACGGGCTGGTGATGACCAAGAAGGCGAACGGCATCGGCAAGGTCATGGTTCCGAGCCCGGTGCTCTCGACGCCTTCGGTCGTCGCGCTGAACTGGAAGGGCGACGAGAAGTGGCGCTCCTTCATCTCGGCCTGGGCCGAATACAACCGCCGCATCGGCAACAACCAGACCTGGATCGTCAACAGCCTGGCGCCCTTCGGCATCACGCTCGACGACATGCCGGAAGGTTTTGGCTTCGGTGGTTGAAGCATAGGGCGGCCCGAAAAGGGCCGCCCCCAAGGAAGGCTAGCAAGACATGTATACTTGGAGCTTCGCCCCGATCATCCAGGCCAGCGATCTCTTCCTGTGGGGGGCGTGGATCACCGTCCTCTACACGGCGGGCTCGATCGCGATCGGTCTGGTCCTCGGCCTCGCCGTCTGCTTCGCCAGGCTCTCGGGCATCGGGCCGCTGAACTGGTTCGCGCAAGGCTTCCAGGAGCTGTTTCGCTGCACGCCCCTCCTGGTCCAGCTGCTCTGGATCTATTACGCGCTGCCGCTGCTGCTCGGCTTCGACATGCCCAACTGGGCGGCGGCACTGCTGACGCTCTCGCTCTATGCGGCGGCGTTCTATGCCGAAGTCTTCCGCGGCGGCATCGTCTCGATCGACAAGGGCCAGTTCGAGGCCGGCGCGGCGATCGGCATGTCGGGCTGGCAGGTGATGCGGCGCATCATACTGCCCCAGGCCATCCGCCGGATGATGCCGGCCTTCATCAACCAGTCGGTCACCCAGTTCAAGAACACCTCGCTGGTCTCGGTGATCTCGGTCGCGGACCTGACCTACATGGCCAGCATCGTCAACGGCCAGACCTATCGGCCGCTCGAATCCTACACGGTCGTCGCTGTGCTCTACTTCGTCATCCTCTTCCCGATGATGAAGTTCGCCGACTACATCGAACACCGCATGCGCCGCGGCAACTGATCGAGAGCGCCCATGACCTCCGTTTCGTCCGCCCCCGCTTCCTCGGCATCGGCTTCGGCCCAGAACGCCTCCGACATCGTGCTCGAGGCACGCGGCATCACCAAGTGCTTCGGGGCGCTGACCGTGCTCCACGGCATCGATCTCGCCCTCAAGGCCGGCGAGGTCGTCTCGATCATCGGCCCTTCGGGCTCCGGCAAGTCGACCTTCATCCGCTGCATGAACATGCTGGAGAAGCCGGACGCCGGCGAGATCCTCTTCCGCAACCGCCGCGTCGGCGAGAAATATCGCGGCAGTGGCGATCTGCTCGGGCAGGGCGAATTGCGTCGCCATGTCGGCATGGTCTTCCAGCACTTCAACCTGTTTCCGCACATGAGCGTACTGGAGAACGTGATCGAGGGCCCGGTGATCGTGCAACGGAAATCGCGTGCCGAGGCGGTCGAGATCGCGATGGACTACATCGCCAAGGTTGGCCTCGCCGAGAAGCGCGATGCCCGGCCGGACCAGCTCTCCGGTGGCCAGAAGCAGCGCGTCGCCATCGCCCGGGCGCTCGCCATGCAGCCCGACGCGCTGCTGCTCGACGAGGTCACCAGCGCGCTCGATCCCGAGCTCGTCGGCGAAGTGCTCGGTGTGGTGCGCGATCTCGCCAATCAGGGCATGACCATGGTCATCGTCACCCACGAGATCTCCTTCGCCGCCGACGTCTCCGACCGGGTGGTGTTCATGGAGAATGGCCGCATCGTCGCGCAAGGCTCGCCCGACGCCATCCTGCGGCGTCCCGACAATGAGCGCCTCAAGGCGTTCCTCGCGCGCTTCCATGGCTGAGCCGGTGCGACAGCCTGAACACCCGTTCAAGGTCGTCATCGTCGGCGCCGGCCGGGTCGGCTCGGCGCTGGCCCTGCTCCTGAGGGAGGCACCGGAGTTCGAGGTCGTGGTCGTCGACCCGACCGAGCCGGCGCGGCGGCGCATGGAGGCGCTCGACCTGCCGCTGGCGGAGATCGATCCCGGCAACGTCGCGCAGCTCGACCGCCTCCTGGCGCAGTCGCAGGCGGTGGTCGCGGCGCTGCCGGCCTCGGCCACACCGATGGTCGCCGTCGCCGCGCGCCGCAACGGCATCCATTATCTCGATCTCGGCGACGATACCGCCGGGCTCGGTGCGGTGCTGAGCGAGGCCCGTTCGGCCGCCGGCTGCTTCGTCCCGCAATGCGGCATCGCGCCGGGACTGGTCTCGCAGTTGGTGCTCGACCTCGTTTCCCGGACCTCGGGGAAGGCGGAGGTCGATGTCCGCATCGGCACCTTGCCGCGCGAGCCGGCCAATCGGCTCGGCTACGGGCTGACCTGGGATGTCGATGCGCTGCTGCGCGAATACATCCAGCCCTCGACGGCTCTGGTCGAAGGCAGGCGCGCGAGCCTGCCGGCCCTCAGCGATCTCGGCCGCTTGCGTCTCGGCGGACGAGACTATGAGGACTTCGTTTCCGGCAATATTCCAGCGAGCCTGTGCGCGCGTCTGGAGGGGCAGGTCGCGCGGCTGACCTCACGCACGATCCGCTATCCCGGCCATCTCGACTATATGCGTTTCCTGCTCGACGACCTGAAATTGCGCGGCAGGACCGACCTCCTGCGCAACCTCTTCCTCAACGCGTTGCCGGAGATCGTCGACGACCGACTGCTGATCTCGATCAGCGCGACCTCCCGGCAGGATGGGCGCAGCGTCGAGGAGCAGTTCACCCGCGAGGTCGTCCCGGCGCAGATCGGCGGCAGCACGGTCAGCGCGATGCGCCGCACCGCCGCCGCCCATGTCGCCGCGGTGCTCGATCTCCTGCGCACAGGCGTGATCGGGAAACCCGGCCTCTGCGCGCAGGAGGAAATTCCCTTCTCCGCCCTCAGCGCCAACCGCTTCCTCTCGTGGTTCTTCGCGGCTAGTGCGGAAGAGGGGGGCCTGACCAACCCGAGGAGCGCGGCATGACGGGCGGCACGGACAAATCGCGCCCGCAGGCGGGGACGGTTGGCGATCTCGGCATCGGCATCCTGATGCTCGATACGCATTTCCGGCGGCTTCCCGGCGACATCGGCAATGCCCGCAGCTGGTCCACGCCGGTGCAGTTCCGCGTCGTGCGCGGCGCCGACCCGGCCGCGATCGTGCATGGCCGGCCCGGTGATTTCCTGCAGCCCTTCATCGAGGCCGCGCTCGATCTCGTCTCCTGTGGGGTGCGCGGCATCACCACGAGTTGCGGCTTCCTCGCCCTGTTGCAGAAGGAACTCGCGGCGGCGCTCCCCGTACCGGTCGCGACCAGCAGCCTGCTGCAGGCGCCGCTGATCGAGGCGATGCTGCCGGCCGGGCAGCAGGTCGGCATCCTGACCTTTGCGCCCGAGGCCTTGAGCGCCCGCCATCTTTCAGCCGTCGGCGTGCGGACGGATACGCCGATCGAGGGGTTGGCGCCGGAGAGCCTGTTCCGCCAGGTCTACGGCGCCAAGGGCGGTGTCTCCGATTTCGCCGTACTCGAGCAGGAGGTGGTTGCCGCGGCGCGGGCGCTGGTCGAGAAGCATCCGAATGTCGGCGCGATCCTGTGCGAATGCACCAATCTGCCGCCGCATTCGGCTGCGATCGCCAGGGCGACGGGGCGCCCCGTCTTCGACATCATCGGCTTCGTCGACTGGTTCGCCCGCAGCCTGATGCCGCCGGCCTATCCGAGGGACTGAAGGAGCTCGCTGGCCGGCTGTCCGATGCCGCTGGACAGCGCAGCAATCAGCCCGAGCCCACCGCCTTGGCGGGGTCGGTCGGCGGGATCGGCGGATAGTGCAGGCCGCGCTGCCCCGACAGGCCGCGGTTCGGCGCCATCACCAGCTCGGGCTCGGTCATGCCGACGAGCTTGCCATCCTGCAGCCAGGCCTCGTCCTCGCCATAGAGTCTGGCTGCGAGCGCCTCGCCGAGACGTGCCCGGATTTCGGCATGGCCGGAATCGCTGGAAAGATCGCGCATTTCCTGCGGGTCTTCGTCGAGATCGAAGAGCTGGAAATGGTTGCCGGCCGGGTACCAGATCAACTTGTAGCGGCCATCATGCACCATACGGGTCGCCTTCGCCCCTTCGAGCGATTCCCCGTAGAAGATCTCGCGGCGCTGCTCGCCGACCATCGACAGGCCCTCGCAGCTCTCCGGAATCGGCAGGCCGCAGAGATCGAGCAGGGTCGGCATGATGTCCTGCAGCCCGACGAGGCGGCCATCGGTGACGCCCGTCCCGACGCGGCTGTCGCCAGTCGCCCCCGAAAGCAGCATCGGCACGCCGGCCGAGGCCTCGTACATCAGCCGCTTGGCGTAGAGGCCGTTGTCGCCGAGCATGTCGCCATGGTCGCCGCAGATCAGGATGATCGTGTCGTCGAGCAGGCCTTCCTCGCGCAGCGTCCCGATCAGGATCCGCAGCTGGTGGTCGATATGGGTGCAGAGCGCATAGACGGCGCGGCGCATGTCGGCGAGCTGCGCCGGCGGCAGCTGCTCCCAGTAGTTGTGGGCGACGCGGACCGCATAGGGCAGCGCCGCCGGGTCCCTGGCCCAGTCCGCCATCAGCGGCGCATCGACATCGCGCGCCCGATAGCGCTCGAAATAGCTGACCAGCGGCACGATCGGCGGGTGCGGATGGGTATAGGAGACGTGCCAGAAGCCCGGCCGCGTCGGGTCGCGCCGCTTGATCGTGCGCGCCGCCGCGAAGGTGATCCAGTTGGTGACGTGGAGCTCTTCCGGCAGGTGCCAGGTCCGCCAGCTGTATTCATTGTTGCTCATGCCGTGCATGAACTGCTGGCCGGGCTGGCCCTTGTCGGTCAGGAACAGCTCGTAGTCGTCCATGCCGCCGAGATGGCCGCGGCCTTCCTCGGCGAGCAGCACCTCCTCGAAGCCGATCCGGTCGCGCTGCGGATAGACATGCAGCTTGCCGATCGCAGCCGTCTGGTAGCCGGCATCGCGGAAGGAGCGCGCCAAGGTCGGCATCCCCTCGGGCATCGGCAGCGCCGGCTGGAAGACCCGGTCGCCATGGCCGCGCGGGCTCGTGCCCGTCATCATCGAGCGCCGGGCCGGAATGCAGATCGGGCATTCGGCATAGGCGTTGGTGAAGCGCGTGCCGGTGCGGGCGATCTGGTCGAGCGTCGGCGTCTCCGCCGTCGGGTGGCCGGCGATGCCGAGCAGGCGCGCCGGCCATTGATCGACCGTGACGAACAGCACGTGGCGGTCTCCAGGCGGAGAGGACGCTGCGCCCGCCGCTGGATTGCCTGCCTGATCGCCGGAGACGTTCTGCATGGCCAGGCTCAGTTAGCCTTAGCGCCGGAGATGCGGACGAGCTCCGCGATCTTGCCGGATTCGGCCTTGATGAAATCGCCGAAGGCCGCGGAGGTGCCGCCGACGAGCTCGATGTTGAGCGCGGCCATGCGCTCGCGCACGGCCGGGTCGGCGACGATCTTGTTGAGCTCGGCATTCAGCCGCTCGACCACGGCCGGCGGCGTGCCGGCCGGCACGAAGACGCCATGCCAGGAGGCGAACTCATAGCCGGGCACGCCGGCCTCGGCGACGGTCGGAACGTCAGGCATGGCGGCCGAGCGCTTCGCTCCGGTCACGGCGAGCGCGCGCAGCGTGCCCTCGCGCGCCATCGGCACGGCGGTCCCGTCGATCATCGCGGTGACATGGCCGGCGATGACGTCGTTGATCGCCGGAGCCGAGCCGCGATAGGGCACATGGGTCGCCTTGATGCCGGTCTTCTCCTTCAGCAGCTCGAAGGCGAGCTGCTGCGGCGTGCCGACGCCGGCCGAAGCGTAGGTGACCTTCTCCGGATTGGCCTTGGCATCGGCGAGCAGCGCCGCCAGGTCCTTGGCCGGGTTCTTCGGATTGATCACCAGCAGCAGCGAGACCGAGGTCAGCCGCATCACCGGAGCGAAGTCGGTGAGCGGGTTGTAGGGCAGCTTGTCCTGCAAGGCAGGGGTGATCGCATGGGTCGCGATGTCGCCGATCAGCAGGGTATGGCCGTCGGGTTCCGAGCGGGCCGCATCGGTGGCGCCGATGGCGCCCGCGGCGCCGGGCTTGTTGTCGATGACGATGGTCTGGCCGAGCGCCTCGCTCAGCTTCGGCCCGATCAGCCGCCCGAGCAGGTCGACATTGCCGCCGGCCGGGTAGGGCACGACGATCCGCATCGTCTTGCTCGGCCAAGCCGTCTGAGCCGTGGCGGAAGCCGAGAACAGGGCGGGCACGACCGCGAGCGCCGCCGTCCAGCTCGCAAGGCGGAGAAACACGTCCTTCTGCTTCATGCCCATCATCCCCGAGACTCCCAATCGCGCCACGCCAAGCGGCGGCTCTGCCGGCCGCGCGCATACGAATTCAAGACTGAGCCAATAATCGGCGATCAAGAAATTAGTTTTGCTTATTAGTTTTACGGCTAGGGTCGCGGCATGGACCAGAGACTGCTCAGTTTTTTCGTCACCCTCGCCGAGGAGCTGCATTTCGTCCGGGCGGCGGCGCGCCTCGGCGTGACCCAGCCCGCGCTGAGCCAGCAGATCGCCAAGCTCGAAGAGACGCTTGAGGTGAAGCTGTTCGAGCGCACCAAGCGCCGCGTCGCACTGACCGATGCCGGCCGGAACTTCCAGAACGACGCGCTGGCGATCCTGCGCCAGCTCGATCTGGCGGTGGCGGGCGCGCGCCGCGCGGCGCAGGGCCAGATCGGCCGGCTGACCATCGGCTTCGTCGAGGCCTGTCCCTTCAATATCCTGCCGGTGCTGGTCTCCAGGCTCAGCCGGGAATTGCCGGAAGTCTCGCTGGTCCTGCAGGAGATGGTCACCAAGGAGCAGGTAGAGGCTCTGCGCTCCGGCCGGATCGATGTCGGCCTGCTGCGGCCGATGTTCAGCGAGCCGGGCCTCGGCACGCTGCCCCTGTTCCGCGAAAACTATGTGGTGGCGCTGCCGGCCGGCCACCGGCTAACTCAGCTCGAGGCGGTGCCGTTGACCGCGCTGCGCGAGGAGCGTTTCATCATGACCCCGCCGGGCAAGCGCCGCTATGTCGAGGGCCGTTTCCGTGCCGCCTTCCGCCGCGCCGGCTTCGAGCCCCAGGTGGCGCAGGAGGTCCACCAGATCCATACCATGATCGGCCTGGTCGCCGGCGGCATCGGCGTCGCGCTGGTGCCGCAATCGGTGTCGCGTCTCAATCTTGAGAACGTGGTCTACCGGTCCCTGAAGGGGCTGGATTCGACGGTCTCGGAACTCGTCGCCGCCTGGCCACTTGATCGCGAGACACCGGTGCTTCGGCGCTTCGTCGCGGTGGCACGCGCGGTCGCCGCCGGCGAGGGATAGCCTGCTCCGGCACCTCGCGCGTGGGGCAACCCTGATGGGCCTATGACCACGGACCGCATGCCGCTAAGTTCGGCGAGGCCCCGCCGGGGCCGAGCCGAAGGCTGGGTCGTCATCGACATCGAGGCCGACTGGAAGGCTGTGTGTCCACCGGAGCGATGACGATGCTGAAAGACGACCTGATCAAGCGTTTTCGGATCACGGACGGGAAGGGCTTCAAGCTCGCCGACATCGACCCCAACGACACTGCGGGCCTCGATATCGACAAGGACGATGCGAAGGAACTGCTCGCGAGCGGGACCAAGCGCCTCCACGCCTTGCAGGAGCGCCTCTATGCCGAGGGGCGCTGGTCCGTGCTCATCGTGCTGCAGGCCATGGATGCCGCCGGGAAGGACGGCATGATCGAGCATGTGATGTCCGGCATCAATCCGCAGGGCTGCGAGGTGACCTCGTTCAAGGCGCCGAGCACGGTCGAATTGCGCCATGACTTCCTCTGGCGCACGACCTGCGCCCTGCCGCAGCGCGGTCATATCGGCATCTTCAACCGCTCCTATTACGAGGAGGTGCTGGTCGCCCGCGTCCATCCGGCGATCCTGGCGAAGCAGAACCTGCCGCCAGCGCTGGTCAAGGACGACATCTGGGAGGAGCGCTTCGACAGCATCCGCGATTTCGAGCGCCATCTCGCGCGCAACGGCACGGTTGTCCTGAAGTTCTTCCTGCACGTCTCGAAAGGCGAGCAGCGCCGCCGCCTGCTCGAGCGCATCGACGAGCCCGACAAGAACTGGAAGTTCGATGCCGGCGACCTCGCCGAGCGCAAGCACTGGCCGGACTATATGAACGCCTATGAGGAGGCGATCGCCGGCACCGCCGCCAAGCACGCCCCCTGGTATGTCGTGCCGGCGGACAACAAATGGTTCAGCCGCCTGGTCGTGGCGGCCGCTGTCGCCGACAAGCTCGAGGAACTCGACCCGCAATTCCCGAAGCTCGACGCCGACGCCCGCGAAGCCATGAAGCGCGCCCGCGTGGAACTGGCCAGCGAAGGCAATGG
Organism: Allobosea sp. GW823-FHT02B03; assembly: GCF_058797755.1. Taxonomy (NCBI): domain Bacteria; kingdom Pseudomonadati; phylum Pseudomonadota; class Alphaproteobacteria; order Hyphomicrobiales; family Alloboseaceae; genus Allobosea; species Allobosea sp. GW823-FHT02B03. Next base: position 384,788 of record NZ_JBXAJY010000005.1, read on the forward strand.
CCCCGGCGGCGGAAAGCACAAGAGCTGACGGCGGCGGCCAGCGATCGCCCTGGTCTGAGGCCGCCGCGCAGGCTGCCGGCCCGAGCGGCCGGGCGAGCGCCGATCTAGTAGCGGTTCCTGCGGGTCGCGTCGTCGATCGCGCTCAGTCCGGCAAGAGCCTTGGGCGACCTGTCGATCTTGTAGAGCGCGCTGAAGACCTTGCGCGCATCCCAGTAACGGCCTGAGTTGAAATAGGACCAGCCGCGCATCAGCATCAGATCGGTGGTTTCCGGCGCATATTTCGCGCGCTCGCCCAGCGTGATCAGCGCCGCATTGTAGTTCTTCGCTTCGTACTGCGCATAGAAGCGTTCGGCGAGGAGCAGGGCCTGGAGCTCGCGCCGCCGGGCAGGCGGCAAGGCGGCGGAGGCCGCAGCCGCGCTCGCCTCGGTGGTCAGTCCCTGCTGGATGGCTGCATAGGCTTTGCCTGCTGCTGCGTCGGCGGCGACCTGGCCGGTGCCGGTCCGCATCGCCGCCTCGAAGGCCTGCATGGCGGAAGCCGGGCGCTTGAGATTGAGCAGGCACCAGCCGCGCGCAAGCGCCGCTGCACCCGAATTGCCGCTGCCGCAGCTGCCAGGGCTGGTTGCGCGCGCCGCTTCGCGGATGGCGGGCGGACGCTCGACGGGGATATAGTCTTCGACAGGCTCGCTTCTGGTGACGCGGCGTTCTGCCTGCACGGATGCCCGCGGCGGAACGGGAGAAATCCGTTCCGCTGGAGCACGTTCCACCAGTTCGTGTTCGGGCGCCGTCGGCATGCTCCGCACCTCGCGCGGCGGTGCCGGCTCGCGGGAGCGCAGGGCACGCCGGCGCGGATCGAGAATATCGGCGATGCGTTGCGAGCGTCCGCGCCATTCGGCGACGATCGCCTGGAGGCCCGCCGTGTCGCGCAGTCGCTGGCGTGACAGCGCAAGTCCGAAGGCCGCCGGCTCATGCGCCTTGTCCCAGGCCAGGGCGGTCTCGAACCAGGTCTCGGCCGGCACGATCTGGCCGGAATTATAGGCATACCAGCCGAGCGCCGCGGCTCCGAGCGCATAGCGGTCGCCGCTGACCGTCTTGACGATGCGCGCCAGCACGGCCGGCTCCAGGCGCGGCGGTGGCTCCTGCGTCAGCAGCGCCGTCAGGGCGTCGAGATAGGCCTTGCGGTTGGGTTGGCCTGCCTCCAGCCATTGCGAGCCGAGCGCCTCGGCTTCCTGGTACTTTCCGCTGGCCGCGAAGGCGAGCACCGCGCCCTCCGCCGCCTTGGCTCCGCCATTGCGGGCGAGCGCCATCCGGAACCAGTCAGACGCCTTGGCCGGTTCGCCATGGTGCAGGGCGTAGAAGCCGAGCAGGATCGGGTCGCCCGGCGTCGTGTCGGCATTGGCGAGCGTCTCGAGCCGGCGCAGGTCGTCGGCGCTCACCACCAGCTTCGGGTCTTCGGACGCCCGGCCGATGCGGCGGCGGGCGAGCTCGTCGCGGATGCTCGTGAATTCGTTCTGCTTCTCCAGCGCCAGCAGGGCACTGATCTGCTCGTCCGGCAGGGTTCCCAGCGCCTTCTGCATCGTACCGAGCCGCTCATCGGCCTTGTCGCAATTGGCGAGGACATAGGAATAGGCGTCGCGCGCCCGGTCCATGCGCTCGGTCCGCACGAAGGCCTCGGCGACACGCCAGAGCGCATCGACATTGGCGCAGGTGAGCAGGGCAGGCGTCTCGGTGCCGATCCTGATCACCTGTTCCCATTGCCGGGCATTGGAGGCGTTGACCAAGCGAATCCCGGCCTCGGCCTGGTCGAGCTGCTGGACGAGGTCGGCCGGTGCGCTCCAGCCGGTCTCTTTGGTGGCGCGCTGGGCGATCGCGGCACGGACCTCGCTGAGCTTGCCCTCGGCGAAGAGCTTCCACATCCGCTCGAGCTCAGGGTCGCCGGCCGGGATCGGCGTGTTGAGGTCGGTCGGCGGCCGCCATTGCGGATAGAGCGCCCGCAGGCGGGCGAGTTCCGCCTCAAAGCGCCGCGTATCGCCCTGGTTGGCGAAATAGCGCAGTGCGCTCTCGTCCACCGGGGCCTGAGGCTGGCCCTGGCGCGTCCCGGGGGGCTGGTTCCCCGGCTGCTGCGCCTGGGCAAGCTCCGATCTCGCCTCGCCCGTCTCCGCGTGCGGCTGCTCCAGCGCCAGGGCGCCGGGCGTGCCGGGCTGGCTCACTGCCGGCAGCTCAACGCCCTGTCCGTAGCGGCCGAGGCCGTAGAACAGCGCGCCCGATGCCACCGCCGCGAGCAGGATTGCCTTCACATGCATCGGGCGTACCTCTCGCTCAGCATCGCCAGGGTCAGCAGATGCAGGGTGGAGGGGTAATAGGCCGTCGGCTGGAACGATTTCAGTTCCTGCGGGATCGCGGTCCCGTCGATGGCGCAGGCTATGGCTGCGACGAGGATGCGGTAGCCCGGATCCGAGAGCTCCTCGACGACCTTCCTGGTCCGGACATCGATGATCGCAGGGCCGTTGGCCCAGGCTTCGCGGAAGGGCGCAAGGCGTGCCGGCTCGGCGAGGCCCGCCCGCAGGAGATAGAGCGGGACGCGCATCGCGTTATAGCCGAACTGCGCCGGGAAGCCGTCTGCCGGCCGCGGCTCGGCCTTGACCGACATCCATTCGGGGGCGGGCATGTTCGCCTTGGCGAGCGTGTCGAGCAGCTTGAGCCCGGTCGCCTGGACCTTGAGCCAGCTATTGTCGCCGGTCAGCCGCGCCATCACCGGCAGGGCCTCGAAGACCCAGTATGACGGGTTGATCACCGGGCCGTCGGCGCGGTCCTTTTCGGAGAAACCGCTCGCGGCTGGCATCAGCCAGGTCTCGCTGCCGCGCGCCAGGAACGTCGTCTTCGCAATGTTCCGCGCCAGCTGACGCGCAGCGTTGGTGTAGCCCGGCATCGCCCAGGCTGTGCCGGCGCAGTTCAGCGCATAGGCGATCAGCAGGTCGCCATCGGTCGCGTTGTTGACGTCGGTGACGCGCGGGGTCGCGTTCGGGTCCCAGCGCCAGGCGGCGAGCCCGTCATCGCGGATCAGCAGCTCGGTGCGGGTGAAGGCGAGGATGCGGGCAAAGCTCGTGCGGTCTCCAGCGAGACAGGCGAGCAGGAGGCCGTAGCCCTGGCTTTCGCTGTGGCTGATCGCGCCGTTCACGTCATCGACGACGCGCCCGTCCTCCATGACGAATTTCTGTCGGTAGAGCTCCCAGGCTTCGAGCGGCAGGGCAGCCTGCACCGTCGGGACGAAGGCGAGCATGATCGCTGCGAGGGCTCCGAGCAGCCGTTTCATGGGAGAGCGCCTCATGGCTTCTGCCCCAGACGGCCGAGCATCAGCGAGGTCGAGATGCCGAGGGCGATGCAGGCGGCGAGCAGGGCCAGCGCATAGGCGCCGATATTGTCCGAGAGCCAGTTGGCGAGGATGAGCCGCATGTTCGTCAGCGAGAAGCTGCGCGTCATGACGAAATTGGGATCGTTCGCTGCGACGACGTGAACGTCCTGGGTGCCGCGAAACGCCGTGACCCGTCCGGCGAGATTGGCCCAGTTCCCAGGCGTGACGAGACGGGCGATCGTCGCCTCCAGCGTCTCTTCGCGGCGCGCGACGAAGGCGGTCCAGACCTGCTTGCTGGCAGGCTCCACGGCCTGCGCAGCGATCAGGTCCGTGCCATCCGCGGGCTCGTAGAGAGCCTCGTTGGAGGACGGGATGCGCAGCTGGGCGAAGGAGAGATGGAAGTTGCGCTGCAGCCACTGGTCGAAGGCGACGAAGTAGCGGGCGAGCGGCCCCCCCAGCGAACTGCGCCAGCGATCGCGCAGCGCGTCGGTCGTCGGTTGCGTGTTCTCGGCGACGGCCGGTCCCTTCTGGCCCTGGAAGCGGTTGATCACCGCGTCGAAGACGGCGCCGGCATCGTTCTCCGGCGCGACGACCACGGCATCGGCTCGGGTCGGCCAGGTGGTCCTGACGGTCTCCGACACCCCGACGCGAGGCAGGAGGCCGGGCGGCAGCTGGCTCGCAGCGCCAACGATCAGGGCCGGCTGGTCGCTCACGGTCGAGACGCTGGTCAGGGCGTCGACGGCGAGCGGCCGCGCGGCGCGCTGGGCCAGCCGGGCCAGCAGGGTCGCAGCGGCCCCGTAATTGGCGGTGTCGTGACGGCCGAGGATCAAAGGCGTGCGCGTCGCCAGCGAATAGGGGAAGCCCGTTCCGGCGACGGCGGCGAGATTGGGCTGCACGCCGATCTTGGCGAAGTCCGGGAAGGAGAGGCTCGTCGTGTCGAACAGCGCGAACCGATTCCGGCCCGGCAGGGTCGCCCCCGGACCGCAGGACAGGTCGGAGCTGGTGAGCGTCACCGCCTCGAACCAGATCTCGTTGATGCCCGGTCGGAAATGCCGGAGCGGCAGGGTGATCGGGAACTGCTGGAACAGCCCGCCGGTCGTCGCATTCAAGGGAACGGTCGCGGCGACGTTGCCGTTGACGAAGACCTCGATATGGCTGTCGCCCGGCAGCACGTCGGCGGAATAGGCGGCGTCGAGATAGAGTGTCGCCTCGCCATAGGCGGCGGCATAGAAATCGCCCGGAAAGGCGACGACGGCGCGGGTCCGCAGGCGCCGGGCGGAGGATTCCTGGCTGGCGATGCCGAGCTCGGAGAAGCGCAGCGCGCGCGCCTCCGACAGGAAGGGCGCGTCGGGCAGATGCCAGCTCGACGTGTCCATCATGCGGCGGTTGAGGTTGGTCGGCCGGGAAACCGGCGCCGTGAGCAGCGTGGCGACCACGTTCTCGATGTCCGGCCAGCTCGCCCCCGTGACCAGGAGGGTGGACGGGCCGAGGCGCGCGTCGGAAATGAAACCGACGAAGCTGCGTGCCTTCGCCTCCTCCGGCACTCGTGTCAGGAGTTCCGGCAGTTCCGCAGTCGTCGCGAGGACGATGGTCAGCGTGCCCGGCCTCGCGCGGCCGGGCGCCCGTTCCGAGACCTGCACCACCGCCTGGCCGTAGCGTCCGCGCAGCGCCGTGGCCTGCGACACAGCGAAAATCATGTTCGCTGCCGCAGCGCTCGAAGCGCCGGGCGCGACGATGCGGATCGTGGTCTGACCGGCCTCGTCGGCGCCGATCGCGGGCAGGTCGTCGATGCTGCGCAGGCGCAGTTCGGCCGCGCCCGGGGATCGGAAGCTCAGCTTCGTTCCGGCACCGTCGATGCGGGTCCAGAGCTCATAGGTCGATGCGACCGAGCAATCGGTCCGATGGCGCTGGATCGCCTCGAAGCGGATCGTGTTCTGCCCGGGCCGGAGCAGGCCCTTGCGCAGATTGGTCGACAGGCGCGCCATGCGATCGGATGAGGCGACAGGCGTCTCGACCACGCGCTCGCCATTGACCCGGACCGTCAGGCGCGAGGCTTCCGGCATGACGACCAGCGCATTCTGGAAGGCGATGTCGAGGGCGAGGTCGGAATTCGCCTCTTCCTCCGTCAGGTAGAAGGCCCAGCTGCGCGTGTCGGCCTCGCCTTCCAGCGTCACGCGTGCCGCCGGCAGGAGCGGCTTGAAACCGGGACCGGCGGCGGGAGCCGGGGCTGCCGCCGGCTTGCTGGCCATCGGGGGAGGCGCGGCCGGCGTCAGCGCCGGAGCCGCAGGTGCCGTCCCCGGAGCGATCATGAAGGGGGGCGGCGGATTGGTCCCAGTGCTCGGTTGCTGGGCGAGGGCGGGCGCCGTCGCCATGGCCAGCGCAACGGCCAGGCCACGAAGCAGAAGGGGTGGACGGTGCGCCGTCATTCCGCGGCACTCGGCTTGGAGGCGACCTTGCCCAGCCGGTAAAGGCCGAGGAAATAGGACAGGCCACGACTGGTCTGAAAGAGCGCGATCCGCAGGAAGCGGGTCGTGCCGCGGACCACGCCGATATTGTTGCGCCGCGCCTTCTGGAACCGGCTCCAGCGCTCCGCGTCGGAAAAGGCGAGATCGGCGATCATCCGGCTGTGCAGCGGCTCGGACGGCTCGTAGCGGCAGCCGAGCATCAGTCCCTGCGGGTCCTGCTCGATGCGCTTGACCCTGATCGGCAGCGTGCCGCGCGGCATGGCGAGCGTGGTCTCGAACGAGATCAGCGCCTGGTCCCCGACCGTGGGCTTGGTGGCCGGTGCCGCGCCGATCCGGATCGCGATACCGTCGACCGAGGCGTTCTCGGTGACCATCGGCATGGCGTCCCCGTTCAGCGTTATCTCGCCCCGCCGCTTCACGGCGAAGCGCCGCGCGGCGCGCCCCTCCGGCCGTTCGGAGACGACGCCGAGGGCACATCCGGCCATGAGCAGGTTCATCATGTTCCACAGGCCGACGACCAGGGTCGTGTCGGCATTGTAGGGCTCGGCGATGGTCCGCCAGTACTGGGCGACGACGCCGAGCGTCAGGACGATGAAGATGATCAGGAAGGGCATGCCGAGTTCGGAGACGCGGCGCGTCTCCAGGGATTCGTTCTTGGCGGTCACCTTGAAGGTCGGCTTGCTGGGATTGAGCATCACCGAGATCACGGCCGGCAGCAGATAGATCGACTGGATGAACTCGTAGAGCTCGGAGATCCACGGCCAGCGATAGCGGCCATAGAGGTAGTTCTGCATCATCAGGTTCACGACCATGTAGCCGAGGATGTAGGCGATGAACTCGCCACCGGTCGCGACGAAAATCTGCAGTCCGAAGAAGAGGTAGAACAGCGGCGAGATCAGGAAGATCATTCGCGCGAAGGGGAACAGCCAGAACAGGGCGGTAGAGGTGTAGCAGAGCCGTTGCGGCAGGGAGAGACCGCGCTTCAGCAGCGGCCGATGATAGATCAGGATCTGCATCATCCCCTGGGCCCAGCGCGAGCGCTGGCCGATGAAGCTGGTGAAGGTCGCCGGCTGCAGTCCGGCGATCAGGGGCTTGTCGACATAGACGCTGTTCCAGCCGGCGGCATGCAGAGTGATCGCCGTCTCGGCGTCCTCGGTGATCGAGCGCCCGGAGAAGCCGTTGGTGGTCAGCAGCGCCTTGCGGCTCAGCACCGCCGCCGAGCCGCAGAAGAAGGAGGAGTTCCACTTGTCGAGCCCGCGCTGGATGATGCCGTAGAACATCTCGTTCTCGGACGGCATCTCCTTGAAGGTCTTCAGATTGCGCTCGAGCGGGTCGGGATTGATGAAGAAGTGCGGGGTCTGGACCAGGAAGAGCTTCGGGTCGCGGGCGAAGAAGCCGACGGTCTCGGTCAGGAAGCTGCGCGCCGGGGCATGGTCGGCGTCGAAGACGACGATCAACTCGCCCTGCGAATGTGCGATGCCGTTGTTGAGGTTGCCGGCCTTGGCGTTGAGGTTGCGCTCGCGCGTGAGATAGGTGACGCCCAGCCCTTCGCAGAGCTTCTGCAGCGTCGCCCGGCGCTCCTTGGCGGCATGTGCGGCGGCGAAATTGTCGGAGGCGCACTTCTCGTCGGTGCCGCCGTCGTCGAGCAGATAGACCTGCAGTTTCCCGGTCGGGTAGTCCATGGCGAGCGCTGCGGAGAGCGTCGTCGCCAAGAGCTCCGCATCCTCGTTGTAAGACGGCACGAAGACGTCGACGGTCGGGGCGTTCGCAAGGTCGATCGGCGGCGTGGCGCGGCGGGGCAGCGGCATCGCGACGACGAACAGGCTGAGGAACAGCATGCCGATATTGTAAAGCTCGGCGACGTAGAGGATGACGCCGGGGATGAAGTCCTCGAGCTGGTTGACCGGCGGCAGCGTGCTGGTGGTCCGCCAATAGACGTAGCGCAGCACGACGGCTGTCCCGAGGCCGAGCGCGATCAGCCGCCAGACGCCGAGCGGGCGCAGCAGCTTCAGCAGGATCATCGCGCCGACCAGGATGGTACCCGCGATCAGATGCGCCTGCAGGCTGATCGGCAGCGCGATCAGCGCCGTGACCAGCGCTGCCGTGACGGCCCAGACGATGACGTAAATCGCGGTTGGCATCAGATGCTACGGACTTCTTGCTCAGCGTGAGGGCGGCGGTGGCACTGTCGGGTAGCCTTCGAGCGGGCGGTCGGGAACGGCAGTCTCTGCGGGCGCTACGTCGCGCAGGGGGGCTACGCGTGCCGGCCGGGGCCGGGGCCGCACCACGGTGGTGCGTGGCGCCATGACATCATCGAAGGAGGGCTGCGGCGCCGGATAGATCGGCGCGCCTGCCTCGCCGAGATTCGGCGCCGGGTCCGGCGCTTCCCCGATGGGATCCCAGCCGCTGCGCCCGAGCGAGGCGTTGAGCGCGTAGCCATAGGCGAGCCGCAGCAGCGACGCTTCGCTCGCGCCCGGCTCGCAGACGCGCAGGCGGATCGACGCCGCACCCGTCTTGGGGCGAAACAGGCTGTCGCCGCGCATCAGGCGCTGCCAGACATAGATGCAGCCATCGTTGCCGACGCCGCGGCCGTAGGCATAGCCGAAGGGGCCGTATTTGTTCTGCACGAACACGGCGGCGGTCGACATCGCCACGCCGGGGAAGCGCTCCTCCATTTCCGCTGCGAGGACGTGGTCGTCGAGCCCGGGCTCCTTCAGCAGGTTCCCGGCAACGCCTTCGCCGTCGGGAAGGTCAGCCGAGGTCAGGAACGCCACATGGATCGTGTTCTCGCCGGGCGTGCGGCCGCGCGTCGCGAGCGAGATCGTCTGGGCGATGGCGTTGTCGTACTGGCGCTGCGTGACGGCGACGGCGGGCGGGCCTCCGGGCGGAAGCACGACCATCGCCCGGCTCGGGTCGACGTTCACCGCGCGGGTGGAGAACACCAGATCGCTTTCCGAAAGCCGCTGCTCGCCGCAGCCGGCGAGGATCGCCGCGACGCCGGCCGCTGCTGCCAGAGCCGCTCGTCGGGTGCGCCGTAACGCGCGCCTGTTACCAAGAGCGGTCGGCAGCTGCCGGCAACCTGTCATGGTCGCGCGAAGCGGTTGTTGCGTGCCGTCATGTCTTGACCATCGTTAATATTCGTTAACGGGAGCTTACATGGCGCTTCGCGTTAAACGGGCATCTGTCGAAAGCAGTTTCGCTGCCCCCAATACAATTGATTCTCGCTGTTCGGCCAACCCGTCAGCGCAACGATAAGCACAATGTTAGGTCAATCGGCGGCTTGACACGCTGCGGGGGCGATCACTTTTTGTGCTGCCGCCGGCACATGGACGTTTGCTGGCATTCGTCGCGGACGCGCGGATCGCATTGCTGAAAAGGGCGCCGGCCAAGCCGCAGGAGAGCGGGGCGCCCGGTTTCGCGTCACATGTTCGATTCGTGTCCTGCGGCGCCAAAAGGCGACGCGCCGGCCGGCGCCATGCGTGCCAGGACTGCAGCCGGCAGCCTATTGCAAGCCTCTCCGCGAGGCTTGGGGGGCGACACCGCTCGGCGCGCCTCGCGCCCGACGCACGGCCTAGTCGTCGACATGATCATGACCGCCGATCCGCCCCGGCCGCCAGTAGCCCTCCGAAGCGATGCTCGCCTTCGGCAGCCCCACCTGGACGAGGTGGTGCCGCCAGGAGCGGACATTGCTCGTCTCGCCCATCAGATAGGCTTGGCCGCGCCCGGTCGGCAGCGCCAGCGACCGCAGCGCGTCCAGTACCAGCGTATTCGGGCCCTGTGCCATGCCATCGCGGGCGAGCCAGCGGCAGGTGAGTGCCGCCGCTGTCTCGATCGCGATCTCGTCCTGAGCCGAGGCGGTCTCGATCAGGGCGTGGACGACCGAGCCGGCGGGCATCGTCTCGAGCATGTGCAGCATCGCCGGCAGGCCGGTCTCGTCGACGCAGAACAGGTGCCAGTCGGCGCCCGCTGCTACGACGCTACGCCCGCGCGGACCCTGCGCGAGCAGCGTGTCGCCGGGGCGGGCCGCCTTTGCCCAGCTCGGCGCCGGCGTCGTCCCGTGCAGGACGAAATCGATGGCGAGCCGCTTCGCCTCCCGGTCGAACCAGCGAATGGTGTAGTCGCGCCGGCCGGTCTCGCCGCCCGGCAACGGCATGCGCAGGATCAGTGCCTGGCCGGGCCGGTAGTCGAGTTGGTCGAGCGTTTCGGCCGTGAAGACGACGCGGCGCAGGCGCGGGGCGATGTCGAAGGCCTCGACGACGGAAAGATGCCATTCGTCGAGGGCAGGGCGGGTCGGCTTGGGCGTTTCGGTCATGGCAGCGAACTCCAGTAGACGCCGTCGAGCGGGAAGGGCTGGAAGCGTGCATGCAGCTCGCGCAGCAGCCCCTCGGGGTCGAGATCGGCGAAGAGGGCAGGGTGCAGCCATTTGGCGAAAGCCTGCACCGCCGCGACATTGAAAGGCGAATTGTAGAAATGATGCCAGACGGCATGGGCTCGCCCATCGCGGATCGCCTGCAGTTCGGCGATGCCGGGGCGTGCCATCGAGCGTTTCAGGTTCTCCTGCGCCACGCCCGCCGGCACACCGGCACCGAGCGCGAGCCATGGTCGCGAGCCGGCGGAGGCGAGATCGCCGATCGCCGTGCCGATATAGACCTGCGGCGGGTTGGCGATGAGCCATTCGAGGCTGACCGTGCCGGCTTCGCCCGGCACCATCGCCTCGGCGATGTTGACGCCGCCGGCCGCAGTGACGAACCGGCCGATCATGCCGCGCGTCATCGTCTCGCAGCAGCTTGAATCGAGGCCGACGCGGCTTTCGACGAAGACGCCGACGGGAGCGGGTTTCGCTTGCGCCAGCCGCTCCGTGACCTGCGCCAGCGCGGCCCGCCAGGCGGCGTTGAATTCGGCCGCCTCGCGCTCGCGGCCGAGCGCCTGCCCGAGCACCTCCATCGATCGCGGGGTATTGGCCAGCGGGTCGCTGCGGAAGTCGATGAAGAGGATGACGGTGCCGGTCGCCTCCAGAGCCCTGATCACCTCGCCGGAACGGGTATCGGGACCATGGCCGCCAATGCCGAAGATCGCGACCTGCGGCCGGAGCGCGATCGCCTGCTCCAGGCTGAAGCTCTCCTTGGCGGTACGGCCGATCCGGGCAATGCCGGCGATGCCCGGGAAGCGTTCGCGATAGCGGGCATAGCTCGCCGGGTCGACATTCTCGTAATCGCCCATCATGCCGACCACGCGGCCGACCGGGTCGTCCCTGTCGAGAATGGCGAGGGCGGGAATATAGCGGCCCTCGCCGATGATGAGGCGCTCGACCTTGTCGGGAACGGTGACCGTCCTGCCGGCGAGGTCGGTAATCTGCTTCGCACCCGCCGAGGCGGGTGCGAGCAGGAGCGCTAGGCAAAGCAGGACGCTGCGCAGCATGGCGTTGGGCTTCCGGGTGAGCTTCGGGCGGGAGCTAGAAGTCGACCTGGGCGGAGACCACGAAGGTCCGGGGCGCGCCGACGGCCAGGAAGCCACGCGCGGCCGATGCCCAGTACGAGGCGTCGAACACGTTCTCGACGCCGGCCCTGACCACCACCGGCTTGCCGGCCGGTCCGGTGAAGGCATAGCGCAGGCCGATGTCGAACCGCGTCCAGTCAGGCACCGACTGCGTGTTGGCCTGGTCGTAGAACATGCTGCTCGTGTAGATCATCCGGCCGGTGACGGTGAGGCCCTGGACCCAGGGAAGATCGTACTCGCCGTAGAGATTGATCGCCGTTCTCGGAATGCCCGGCGCGGTCTTGCCATCGAGCAGGCCGCCTGCCGTGCTGGCGAGCTCGGCATGCATGAAGGTGACGCCGCCGAGCAGCCGCAGGCCCTGCAATGGCTCGCCGAACATGGTGAGTTCGAGACCGCGATTGACCTGGAGGCCGCTGACCGAGAAGCGGTTCGTGGCCGGGTCGGTGAAGCCGTTGGGCTGCCGGATCTCGAAGAGCGAGGCCGTCATGGCGACGGTCCCGAAATCATACTTGATGCCGACCTCGGTCTGCTTGTTGACGACCGGCGCGAACACCTCGCTGGCGTTGACGGCTCTCGCCGGAGGGCTCGGCCCTTCGGTCAGGCCCTCGATGTAGTTGGCATAGACGGAGAGCTTGTCGGTCGGGCGCACCAGCGCTGCGATCGCCGGGCTGAAGCGTCCTTCCTGATAGGTCGAGGCGAGCGCCCCCTGGGTCGGGACGGGACGGGTGACGTAGCTCTTCAGGTCGATGTCCTGATAGCGCCCGCCGAGCGTGAGCTGGATCCGATCGCCGGCTACCGACATCGTGTCGGCGATCGCGATGCTGCGCAGATTGAGGCTCGTGAAGAGCGGCTGCTGGTTGGACCTCGGGAAGCCGATCGTGCTGACCGAGCCGCGCGGCAGATGCACCGGCGCATAGATATTGGTTTGGAAGCTCGGCAGCGCGACCGGGAAGAAGCCGCGCGAGTAGTTCTCGTTGACCGCCTGCGAGGCGGAGATGTTGAACTGGTGCTGGATGAACCCGGTCTGGAATTTCGAGCGCAGGCCGACCTCGCCCGAAAAGCCCTGCAGCTCCAGTGGCATGATGGTCAGGCTGTTCGTGGCCCGGCCATCCGAGTTGGTGATCCGGTAGTACGACGACAGGAAGTCCTCGCGATAGCGGCTGGCGCCGGCCGCGGCATAGATCGTGGTGTCAGGGAGCAGGTCGAACTCCATCCGGCCGGCGACCATGTTGTACCGGCTGTCGATGTATTCGAGCGAGCTCGAGGTGTTCTTGCGGCCGTTCGGGGCCTTGGGGATCACGATGCCGGGCGCCACCTCGTTGAACAGGGATGTCGGGGCCGTGACGTTCTGGGTCGAGTGCGCGAAGTCCAGCGAGGCCCGGAAGCGGTCGCCCCGGTAGTCGAGGCCGAGCGAGGCGTTGCCGACCTCGATGTCGTTCTTGTCCAGCGCCGTGTTGCCCTGGCGGTAGGAGCCGTTGAAGCGGACGCCCCATTCCTTCGACGCGCCGAAGCGGCGGCCGAGGTCGAGATGGGTCCAGAGCTGCGAGTCGCTGAGATAGGTGGTCGTGACGCGGGTCAGGGGCTCGTCGAAGGCGCGCTTGGGAATGAGATTGATCGTGCCGCCGATCCGGGCGACGCCGCCGTTCAGCAGCGCGGTCGGGCCCTTGAGGATCTCGACGCGCTCGATGCCTTCGACGAAGCTGCGGCGCGGATTGGCCATGTAGGCGAGGCCGTCAAAGGCGGTGTCGAGATTGACGACCGAGAAGCCGCGAATGAAGAAGGAATCGCGCTCGCTGAACGCCGGAGCATCGTTGCGCACGGACGGGTCGTTCTGCACGACGTCGGCGAGCGACCGGGCCTGCTGGTCCCGCATCAGCTTGTCGGTATAGCCCGTCACGTTGAACGGCGTCGTCATCACCGAGCGGTTGCCGAAGAAGCCGAGCCTCGTGCCGGTTCCGACCTGCCCACCCGCATAGGGAACGGGCGGCTGACCGATCGTTCCGGTCGGCGGTGGCAGCCCCGCGCCGTCGACCACGACCTCGTCGAGCGCAATTGCGCCGGCCGGCGCCGCACCGGCGGCGCCCGGCGCCCGCCGAGCCTCGACCGTCACCGAGCGCGCGCCGGTGAAGCGATAGGTCAGGGTCGTGCCGGCGAGCAACTGCTGCAAGGCCGCTTCCGGCGAGGTTGCGCCCGAGACCGCGCTCGAGCGCTTGCCGGCGGCGAGGGAGGACGGCACGAAGATCTCGATCCGGGTCTGGCGCGAGAAGGCGATCAGCGCCGAGGAGAGCGGCTGCGCCGGGATGGAGATGCTCGTGCTGGCGGCCGGGGGCGTCTGGGCGAGCGCAGGGATGGAGTGGAGCGAGGCGAGGGCGGAGCTGGCGAGCAGGGCCGTGACGAGCGTCGACCGCCGGAAGCGCCCGCCGGCCAAAGTTGCGTTGTTCATGTCGGCAAAGTCCCCGTCCGCAATCCTGCGGAGCGCCGCTGTGGCGCTCCCTCGCTGGGGAAGACGCTGGCGTGGCGAAAAGTAATTAGGCCGGTGCGCGGATTTTTCTCACCAGGCCACGAGGGCGGCGAAATAGCCGGTCGCGCGCAGCAGCCGCAGATCGAGATTGCGCGCGATGGTCTCGAGCGCCGCATCGGGGCGCTTGGCGTCGAACACCGCGGTGACGCGCCGCTTGCCGAGCTCGCCACCGAGCAGCTGGACATGGCCGCGCCGGTAGCGACCAAGCTCGCTCAGCACGGTGTCGAGCGGGGCGTCGTGGAAGACGATCTGGTCCTGCCGCCAGGCCTGCGCGGCATCGAGGTCGGCCATGCGGACCGGCGAGACGCCGCGTCCGTCATAGCTGACCTCCTGGCCGGCGCTGACGCCGACCGCCGCCCCGCCGCCGGCGCTGACTGCGACCTTGCTCTCGGTGACCACCACCGAGACCCTCTCGCTCGGCGCGATCTTGACGTCGAAGGCGGTGCCGAGCACCGCGATCTGCCCCTGTCCGGCGCTGACGACGAATGGCCGCGTCTCGTCCCTTGCGACGCTGAAGAAGGCCTCGCCGGTAACCAGCCTGACCGCGCGACGCGCGCCGTCGATTTCGACATCGATGGCACTCCCCGGCCCGAGCTCGACCCGCGAGCCATCGGCCAGCGCGATCGTGCGGCGCTCGCCGATCGCGGTTCGGTGATCGGCGAACAGTCCCGGCGGCTGCAGGCGCAGGCTGGCCGTGACGGCGAGCAGCAGCATCGCGGCGGCGGCGAGCGGTTGCCAGAGCGGCCGCGGCCGGCGCCGGGGAGCGCTGACGACTGTGGCCGGTCCTGCGAGCTTCGGCGGCGCCAGCTGGTCCAGCGCGCCCCAGATCACCTCGAGCTCGCGCCAGGCCCGTTCATGCGCCGGGTCCGCCCTTCGCCATGCGGCAAAGGCGGCGCGATCGGCCTCCGAGGCCTGCTCGTCGCGCAGTCGGACGAACCAGGCGATGGCGGCATCGTCGATCGTGTCGGCCTGGACCGGTTCCATCAGCGGGTCGGCCCGGGCCGCGAGGCCGGTTTTCGCAGACGCATCGCGCGCCAAAACTCCATCTGGCCGATCTCGGCCCTGTCCTGATTCTCTAGACGATCCGGCACGGAAAACTAATTAGCGCCCGGGGAATTTTTCTCCCGCACGCGCTGCCGCAGCAGGCGCATGGCGTTGGCGAGATGGACCATCACGGTGTTGCGTGAGATCCCGAGACGCTGGGCGATCTCGGCGTAGCTCAGCTCTTCGAACTTGTGCAGCAGCAGCACCTCGCGGCTGCGCGGGGGCAGCGCGGCGAGCTCCTGCTCCAGATCCGCGAACCTTTCCTGCTCGACCAGCCGGGCTTCGGCGGAGGGGCCCGGGTCCGGGATCGCCAGGGCATCCGGTTCTTCGACTGCGAACAGCAGCCTGCTGCGCTGCTCTCTTCGCCAATGGTCTATGGCGATGCTGTCGGCGGCGCGGCTGAGATAGGCGCTGGGATCGCGAAGCTCGGCGCGCGGCGCCCGCAGCAGGCGCAGGAAAAGCTCCTGCACGGCGTCCGCCGCCTGCTGGGCGCTGAGGCCGCGCCCGATCAGCCGCCGCCGGAGCCTGTCCTGCTCGGTTGCGTAAAGTGCGGCCACGCTGAGCGCCTCGTCGGACATCGATCTCCACAGTCATTGCGCCCTCCGGCGCCGCGCCCGCTATCGACCGATCGCGAGAAGAAAGTCAACGAAAACAGTAGTTTATAGAAAGTCTAATGTGTCGATTCGAGGTTTCCGGTGTGCTCCGACGAACGGGTCCCGGCCCGGCCGGCAAGCGGCCCGGAACTTGCTGGTGCGAGCGGATGCCGCGCCCGCCGCGGTTTTGGTGCGTGGAGCGACGGTCGAGACCATCCCTCCGCAAGCCGCCGGTTGACGCTTTTCGCGGCACATGCCTTGCTGGCGCAGCCGACTATCAAGAATGAGGCGAAAAGCCTCGCTTTCGGAACAGACTGACCAAGGTCAGCAGAGGGGATGAGCTATGGACGACCACAAGTTGCGCGAACTGGTTGAGGGCGTGAAGGACGGTGCCATCTCGCGGCGCGCTTTCATGCGGCGAATGGCGGCCGTTGGTGTCGCCGCTCCCTTTGCATCGCAGATCCTGGCCTGGAACGGCGTCGCGATGGCGCAGGCTTCGCTCGCCTACAAGCCGACCAAGGCCGGCGGCGGCGGCCCGCTGAAGATCCTGCTCTGGCAGGCGCCGACGCTGCTCAACCCGCATTTCGCCAGCGGCACCAAGGACCAGATCGCCGGCCGCATCTTCTTCGAGCCGCTCGCAGGCTGGGACAAGGAAGGCAACCTGACGCCGCAGCTCGCGGCCGAGGTGCCGACCCGCGCCAATGGCGGGCTCTCCGAAGACGGCAAGGTGGTGACCTGGAAGCTGAAGCAGGGCGTCAAATGGCATGACGGCAAGCCGTTCACCGCCGACGACGTCGTCTTCACCTGGGAATATGCCGCCGACCCGGCGACTGCCGCCTACACCACCGGCTCCTACACCAACATCAAGGTCGAGAAGGTCGACGACCACACCGTCAAGGTGATCTTCAAGGAGCCGACGCCGTTCTGGGCCGACCCCTTCGTCGGCGTCGTCGGCCAGATCCTGCCGAAGCACCATTTCGGCGAGTACAAGGGCGCCAAGTCCCGCGAGGCGCCGGCCAATCTGAAGCCGGTCGGCACCGGCCCCTACAAGTTCGTCGACTTCAAGCCGGGCGACATTCTCACCGGCGTGCGCAACGAGGACTATCACGTCAAGAACCAGCCGCATTTCGACACGATCGAGGTCAAGGGCGGCGGCGATGCGGTATCGGCGGCCCGCGCCGTGCTGCAGACCGGCGAGTTCGACTATGCCTGGAACCTGCAGGTCGAGGACGAGGTCCTGAAGCGCATGGAAACCGGTGGCCGCGGCAAGGTCAGCGCGGTGCCGTCGGGCGACATCGAGTTCATCATCCTCAACACCACGGATCCGTGGACCGAGGTCGATGGCGAGCGCTCCAGCATCAAGACCAAGCACCCGACGCTGTCGGACCCGAAGGTCCGCGAGGCCTTCAACCTGCTGATCGACCGCGACTCGATCCAGAAGTTCATCTATGGCCGCGGCGGCACCGCGACCGCGAGCTTCGTCAACGAGCCCAAGCAGTTCAAGTCGCAGAAGCTGAAATACGAGTTCAACGTCGACAAGGCGAACAAGATCCTCGACGACGCCGGCTGGAAGCGCGGCTCGGACGGCATCCGCGAGAAGGACGGCAAGAAGCTCAAATACGTCTACCAGACCTCGATCAACGCCCCGCGCCAGAAGACGCAGGCGATCATCAAGCAGGCCGCCCAGAAGGCCGGCATCGATCTCGAGCTGAAGTCGGTGACGGCGTCGGTGTTCTTCTCCTCCGACGTCGCCAACCCCGACACCTACACCAAGCTCTATGTCGACATCGAGATGTACACCACGACGCAGCCGCAGCCCGATCCGGAGCGCTTCCTCAACCAGTTCGTCTCCTGGGAGATCGCCACCAAGGAGAACAAGTGGCTGGGCCGGAACGTCTCGCGCTATTCGGACCCGGCGGCCGACGAAGCCTACAAGGCTGCGCAGAAGGAGCTCGACCCGGCCAAGCGCGCTGCGCTGCTGATCAAGGTCAACGAGATCTTCTGCGAAGCCAATGTGATCCTGCCGCTGCTCTCGCGCACCCGCGTCGCCGCCTCGGCGAGCAATCTGATGCACGACCATAGCGGCTGGGACGTCGACACCTGGAACGTGGCTGCCTGGTATCGCAGCTGAGGCCGGCTAAACCGCTCACGGACGGTCGAAACCGTCCGTGAGCGGCCCTCTGCCGCTTCCGCGCGAGTTGGCTCGGCCCGGTGGTGTCTCCTCGCCATCGACTCGCGCTGCTCGCTTTAGCGACCCCGTTCACGGGAACCCTTGATGGCGACTTATCTTCTGCGGCGATTGCTGATCGCCATTCCGAGCCTGCTCGGCATCAGCCTGATCCTGTTCACGGTCCTGGCGATGGCGCCGGGCGACCCGTTCTCGGAGATGGCGACCAATCCGAATGTTCCGCCCGAGGTGCGCGAGGCGCTGCGCGCCAGCTTCGGCCTCAACGATCCGATCATGGTGCGCTATCTGCGCTGGCTCTCCGCCATGCTGCAGGGTGACTGGGGCTTCTCCTTCGCCAGCCGCATCAATGTCGACGACCTGATCCTGCAGCGCGTCCCGACCACGCTCTTCGTCGTCGGCGCCTCGCAGATACTGGCGCTGTGCGTCGCGCTGCCGGTGGGGATCTACGCGGCGACGCGGCCCTATTCGGTCTTCGACCAGATCGCCAACACGCTCGCCTTCGTCGGCTTCTCGCTGCCGACCTTCTTCACCGGCCTGCTGCTGATCCTGCTGTTCTCGATCAAGCTCGACTGGTTCCCCTTCGTCTATCGCTCCGACATCGCCGCGACCGGCTGGCGCTGGTACTGGGAGATGTTCCGCCAGGCGATCATGCCGATCACGGTGCTCGGCCTGTTCCAGGCGGCGTCCTATACCCGCTATGTCCGCTCGGCCGTGCTCGACGTGATCCGGCTCGATTACGTCACCACGGCGCGCGCAAAGGGCCTGGGCGAGAAGACCGTCACGCTCCGGCATATCACCCGCAACGCGCTGATCCCGGTCGTGACGCTCGTCGCCCTGCAGATGCCGGCGGTCTTCGGCGGCGCGATCGTCACCGAGCAGATCTTCCGGATTCCCGGCATCGGCTCGCTTTTGATCGACGCGATCCTAGCCAACGACACGCCCGTGATCATGGCCGTCACCTTCGTCTTCGCCTGCCTGGTCGTCCTCTTCAACCTCATCGCGGATCTGCTCTATGGCTGGCTCGACCCTCGCATCTCCTTCGGCTGATCCGGCTGCGGCCGCCGCCGCGGCGAGCGTATCGGTCTCGCCCGGGCGCGAAACCTGGCGGCGCTTCCGTCGCCATCGCCTGGCAATGGCAAGTACCGTCATTCTCGCCCTCCTGATCCTCGGTGTCGTTGTCGGCCCATGGATCTGGACGGTGCCAATCAACGAGATCGATTTCTCGGCGCAATTGCAGGGCCCGTCCTGGGCGCATCCCTTCGGCACCGACGATCTCGGCCAGGACCTGCTGGCCCGCATGATGTATGGCGGGCGCATCTCGCTCGCCGTCGGGCTGGCCGCCATGGTGGTCGCGACGCTCGTCGGCGTGGTGGTCGGCGCGCTTGCCGGCATGTCGCGCCGCGGGCTCGATCCCTTCCTGATGTGGGTGACGGACCTTTTCCTGTCGCTGCCTCAGCTGCCTCTGCTTCTGCTGGTGATCTATCTCTTCCGCGAGCAGCTCAAGGCCGTCTTCGGCGTCGAGGGCGGCGTCTTCATCCTGATCGTCGTCGTCATCGGCGGCCTGCGTTGGATGCCGGTGGCGCGGCTGGTCCGGGCCCAGTTCTTCTCGCTGCGCGAGAAGGAGTTCGTCGAGGCGGCGCGGGCACAGGGCGCGACCAAGACGCGCCAGATGGTCGTCCACATCCTGCCGAACGCGATCGGTCCGGTGATCGTCGCGGCGACCATCGAGGTCTCCTCGGCGATCATCGCGGAATCGACGCTCTCCTTCCTCGGCCTGGGCTTCCCGCCGGATATCCCGACATGGGGGCGCCTGCTCTTCGACGCCAAGGATCATCTCGACGTCGCCCCGCACTGGGCGATGTTCCCCGGCGCCGCGATCTTCCTGACCGTGCTCTCGATCAACTTCATCGGCGACGGCCTGCGAGATGCCTTCGATCCTCGCCGCGTCATCTGAAGCCGACCGGAAAGCGACCTCATGACGACTCCAATTCTCTCCGTTTCCGGCCTGACGACCTCGTTCCGGGTCGAGGGAGCGTGGCGCTCCGTGGTCCGGGGCGCCGCCTTCGACATCGCGCCGAAGGAGACCGTGGCACTCGTCGGCGAGTCAGGTTCGGGAAAGAGCGTGAGCGCGCTCTCGATCATGCGGCTGACCCCGCCCGGCTCGAGCAAGATCGAAGGCAGCGTGAAGCTCTCGGGCAAGGAGCTTCTGACGCTGCCGGAGGCGCGGATGCGCGAGGTGCGCGGCAACGACATCGCGATGATCTTTCAGGAGCCGATGACGAGCCTGAACCCGGTGCTCACCATCGGATTTCAGATCGCCGAGGCGCTGATGCTGCATCGCGGCCTGTCGCGTTCGGCGGCCGAGGCCGAGGTGGTCAGGCTGCTGGAGAAGGTGCGGATCCCGGCGGCGAAGGCGCGCTTCCACGACTATCCACACCGCTTCTCCGGCGGCATGCGCCAGCGCGTGATGATCGCGATGGCGCTCGCCTGCAAGCCGAAGCTCCTGATCGCCGACGAGCCGACCACGGCGCTTGACGTGACGATCCAGGCCCAGATCCTCGAGCTGATCAAGCTGCTGCAGGAAGAGGAGGGCATGTCGGTCCTCTTCATCACCCACGACATGGGCGTGGTCGCCGAAATCGCCGACCGCACGGTCGTGATGTACAATGGCGAGCAGGTCGAGACCGGCCGGACCGAGGACATCTTCGCCAATCCGCAGAAGCCCTACACCAAGGCGCTGCTCTCGGCGGTGCCGCGGCTGGGCTCGATGGAAGGGCGCCGCCGGCCGATGCGTTTCCCGGTGGTCGACCGCAAGACCGGTCTCTCGGACGTGCCGGCCGAGACGGCCGATACCGTCGCCGCGAGCGAGCGGCCGGTGCTCGAAGTCGCCAATCTGACCACGCGCTTCGAGATCCGCTCCGGGCTGCTCGGCAGTGTTTCCGGCCGGGTCCATGCGGTCGAGAACGTCTCCTTCAGCCTGCTTTCGGGCGAGACGCTGGCGCTGGTCGGCGAATCCGGCTGCGGCAAGTCGACGACCGGGCGATCGGTGATGCGCCTGATCGAGCCGCTCTCCGGCTCGGTCCTGCTCGATGGCGAGGACGTGCTGAAGCTCGACCAGAAGACGCTGCGCGAGCGCCGGGTCCGCATGCAGATGATCTTCCAGGACCCGTTCGCGAGCCTCAATCCGCGCATGACGGTCGGCACCGCGGTCGCCGAGCCGTTGCTGATCAACAAGCTCGCCAATCGCCGGGAGGCGCAGGACAAGGTCGCCGACCTGCTCCAGCGCGTCGGCCTCCAGCCCGACATGGCGAGCCGCTTCCCGCACGAATTCTCCGGCGGCCAGCGCCAGCGCATCGCGATCGCCCGGGCGCTTGCGGTCGAGCCGCGGCTCGTCGTCGCCGACGAGGCCGTCTCTGCGCTCGACGTCTCGGTGAAGGCGCAGGTGATCAACCTGATGCTCGAGCTGCAGGAGCGGATGAAGCTCGCCTACCTCTTCATCTCGCACGACATGGCGGTAGTCGAGCGCGTCAGCCATCGCGTCGCCGTGATGTATCTCGGCGAGATCGTCGAAATCGGCCCGCGCGCGGCGATCTTCGGCAATCCCCAGCACCCCTATACAAGGCGCCTGCTCGCCGCCGTGCCGGTCGCCGATCCCGCCCGACGCCACGAGAAGCGCCCGGTTTCGAACGACGAGATCAGGAGCCCGGTCCGCGCACCCGACTATGTCCCGCCGGTCCGGCAATATCGCGAGGTCTCGCCGGGCCATGCCGTGATGATCTGGGGCGAGGAATGGGAGAAGCAGGAGGCGAGGGCGTCGGCCGCCTGAGATAGTGCCAGCAAGCCCGGTCCTTCGCTTGGGTCGGCGCTGGTACGTCGGCCCTAAGGTTGCGGGCGCGCGGCCGACAATGCTGCGAGCTCGGCGACCAGCCGTTCTGGTGTCGGACAGGGGATTGCTCCGAGCCGGGCGAGGTCGTCGGTGACATCGACTGGCAGGCCGGAGTTGGAATCCTCGGGGATCTGGTTGAGGCGGCCGCCGATGCAGACCGGCAGCTTGGCGCCGGCGCGTTCGAGCGCCGCCAGTACCTCGGTCGCGAAACGCAGGGCGATGCCGTTATAGGTGCTGATCGCGATCACGTCGCAGCCATTCGCCAGGGCGATGGCGACGAGGTCGTCGGGATCGGCCGAGGTGCCGCCATCGACCGGCTCGGCCTTGAGCTGGGTCAGCAGATGCTCGATCAGGCTCTTGCCGTGCTCATGCACGTCGCTGCTGGCGACGCAAACCTTGAGCCCCGCCTGGCCGATGCCGCTGCGGACCGGCGCCGCGACCTTGTCGAGCCAGGCTTCGGTCTCGTGGCGGAGTTCCTCGACCCATTCGGCCTCGACGAGCGCGCGGCGTCCGCCCCAGGCGGCGTGGTCCTGCGTCCCGACGCCATAGAGCGCTTCCAGCCGCCGCGGCCCGATCCGGCGGAGCGCCAGCATGGTGGCGGCGGGATCGCGGATATCGACGCCGATCTGCGCCAGGCCGGCGAGGACCTGGTCGCGGAACTGGCGCGCGCCGGCGACGAGCTTTCCCGCCATCGCATCGACAGGTCCCAGATCGATCAGGCCAAGGCTGGCGGAGGCATGCTCGACCAGCTTTCCGGCGAAGGTCTGGGCGTCGATGATCTCGTCGGTGTCGGGAATGCGCTCGTTCTCGGTGACCGGCACCGGGTTGATGGCGTGGCCGCTGTGCTGCCGGCGCAGCGACCAGATATCGGCCTGGAGATAGCTGGCGAGGCTGGCGAAGTTGCCGGCCGGGGTCGACTTGTAGCTGACCGTGTTGCCGAAGATCATGCTGCCGGGCGTGTCGGTCACCTGCATCAGCGCGTGATGGAAGGCGAGCCGCACCAGCGGCGCGGTGAAATGATGGCCGTAGCAATGGGAGGCGCGGGCGCCGATCAGCTCCTCGACGATGTATTTCTCGACCAGCACCATGCCGAGCGCCGAGCTCATGTCGGAGAAAAGGCCGGCGAAGCCGTCGTCGAGATTGGAATGGACGAGAACCTCGACCGGCTGGGCCGCGATCAGTCCGAGCGCCGTCACCGTGGCCTCGGTCGTCGCGACGTCGTCGTCCCAGTCGGGCAGGCGGAAGGTGAAGTACTGGCCGAGATTGCCGACCGTGGTGACGCCCGCCGCGAGTGCCGCACGGGTGTTCTCGACGGCGCCCGGAAGGCCGAGCATGAAATCGCCGAAATGCGCCGCGGCCGGGACGACGCCGGTGATGCGGGCAAAATCCTCCGGCCCGGTCAACACGATGCCGGTACCGCGCGGACGCTTGTCGCGCTCGGCGATGGGATAGCCCATCGACCAGTCGAGGGTGATGCCGAAGCGATCGACGGTGACGCCGCGCCCGGCACAGCTCTCATGCACGCTGCGGATCGCCTCGAGCGTGCGTTCGACGCTGCGAAAGCCGATATGGGCGTGCTGCATGATCCGGCCTTCGGCGGCCGTCCTGCGCTTGTAATCAGCCTCGCAGGCGACCTGCGCCGTATCGAGGAAGAGATTTCGGCCGACCTGCCATTCGCGCGCCATCACGGCGCCCTCGGTCAGCAGTTCATGACCGGGCCGCAGCCGCGGCGGGACGAGGTCGGCGAGCGGCGGCAAGACAGGCGCGGTCATCTGGCGTTCTCCACCGGCCTGCCGGCTAGACCGCGATGCGGTCGAACTGGCGGCGGATAGCGGCGGTCAGGCTCGCCGCCGTCAGGGCCGAGGTCTTCGGATTGGTTGGCGAGGGCAGGTTGACGAAGCTCAGCCGCGCGGTGCCGAGCGCGCTCGTCGCCTCGATTTCGTGCGTATTGCCGGCCGCGGCCGGGTCGGAAACGATCCTGACCGAGAGGCGGTCATGCCCGACGGCGAGCGCAATGGTCAGCCCGACATTGAGGTTCTTCGGGTAGCGCCTGGCGGCTTCGCGCGCGGAGCCTTCGTAGAGCACGATCTCGGCCTGAGCGGCTTTCTCGGCAAGGCCGGCCGCGGCAAGCTCCGGCCTCCAGGCTGCCGGCGGTTTGCGCGAGGTGTAGCGGACTTTCGCGTCCGGCGTCTCGCGCAACGCCGCGAGATAGTCGAGGCCGCCGACCGCTCCGGAAGGAACGATCAGCCGGGCGTCGCCCTTCTGTGCAGCCTCGGCGAGGCGCAAGAGCAGGGCATCGTCGGCAAGCGCACCGGTCGAGGCCGGCAGCGCCGGGATACCGGCGGCGAGCACTTGCGGCAACGTTTCGGCGACCGCTGCATGGCCCGCGGCCTCGACGACGAGGTCGGGGCGCCAGGCCAGCAGGTCGCCAAGGCTATCGAGCGCAGCGACGCCGGCAGGCAGGCTCGCCCGGCTCGGCGAGCCCGGCCGCAGCAGGCAGGCGAAGGCAAAGCCATCGCCGCCAAGGCGGGCGTGAATGTCGCGCGCGATCGTGCCGAAGCCGATCAGCGCGAGGCGCCGCTCGCTCGCCATTCCAGCCTCCGTCAGGGCTTGCGCTGGTCGGTGGGCTGGGCCGCGAAGACCGTCTGGCGCTCGATCTCCAGCACGTTCTCCGGCCGCGGGAAATTCTCCGGCGCGGGCTCGCCGGCAGTGCGCGGGCGGCCGATTAGGCGGAAGAAGTCTTCGAGACCGTTCGGCACGATCAGCCAGACCCAGTGCAGGTCCTCGGTGCCGTCGTTGATGAACATGTGGCGGCGGCTCTTGCCGACGAAAATCGCCGTGCCGGGCACGGCCGGGACGTCCTTGCCGTCGAGCACGGCGCGGCCCTTGCCCTTGATGAAGTAGATGACCTCCTCATGGCGGTCATGGCTGTGCTCGCGCACATAGCCGCCGGGCGGCACGGTCTGGGTGCCGAAGGCCAGCGGGTTGTCCATCTTGACCTTGGACGGGTCGAGCGCGACCTCGATATGGCCGTTGGCCGGCACCGGCTGCCAGAAGCTGGTGGCCGTGCCGGGCTGGACGACGAAGGTCTCGCCGGGTTCGTGGACTTCGCTCATGGCGCAAGACTCCGTCAGTTGGCTCGTCCCGGCACGGCCGAGAGCAGCCTTTGGGTGTAGGGGTGCTGGGGCGCGGCGAAGATCTCCGCCGTCACGCCCTGCTCGACGACCTCGCCGCGCTGCATGATCGCGATCCGGTCGCAGATCTGCGCCGCGACGCGCAGATCGTGGGTGATGAAGATCATCGAAAGCGAGAGTTTGTCGCGCAGCTCGACCAGAAGCTTGAGCACCTGCGCCTGCACGGAGACGTCGAGCGCCGACACGGCTTCGTCCGCGACCAGCACCTTGGGCTCCAGCGCCAGGGCCCGTGCGAGGCCGATGCGCTGGCGCTGGCCGCCGGAGAATTCGTGTGGCAGCCGGTCGGTCGCGCTCGGATCGAGGCCGACAAGGGCGAAGAGCTCCTTGGCGCGCGCCATCGCCGCGCCGTGCTTGGTGCCGCGCGCGATCAGGCCCTGGGTGACGAGATCCCCGACGGTTCGGCGCGGGTTGAGCGAGGCGTAGGGGTCCTGGAAGACCATCTGGACGAGATGGCGATGGCGCCGGAGGCTCTCGCCTTCGAGCTTGCCGAAATCGACGCCGTCAAGCTCGATCGCGCCCTGGTCCGGGTCGAGCAGGCGCACGATGCAGCGCGCCAGCGTCGACTTGCCGGAGCCGGACTCGCCGACGATGCCGAGCGTCGCCTGGCTCGGCAATTCGATGCTCGCCGACTTCACCGCATAGGTGACGCGCTCCTTGCGGCCGAACCAGCCACCGCCGCTGCGATAGGTCTTGGATAGCTCGCGGATCGTCGCGATGCTGTTCTGCGGCAGCGTGCGCGGCGGCGGGGGCGTCAGGCTCGGCACGGCCGCGATCAGTGCCTTGGTATAGGGGTGCTGCGGGTTCTCCAGCACGGCCTCGGCGCTGCCGCTTTCGACCACCTTGCCGTGCTGCATCACCATCACCCGGTCGGCGATCTCGGCGACCACGCCGAAATCATGGGTGATGAACAGCACCGACATGCCGGTGCGGCGCTGGATGTCGCGGATCAGCTTGAGGATCTGCGCCTGGATCGTGACGTCGAGCGCCGTCGTCGGCTCGTCGGCGATCAGGATGTTCGGCTCGAGCGCCAGCGCCATCGCGATCATCACGCGCTGGCGCTGACCACCGGAGAGCTCGTGCGGATAGGCGCGATAAGCGGAAGCCGGATCGGGGATGCCGACCTCGTCGAGGAGCTTGAGGGCGCGCGCCTCGATTTCCTTCTTAGGCAGATCGGTATGGGCGCGGAACATCTCGGCGATCTGGTCGCCGGCGGTGCGCAGCGGGTTCAGCGCCGTCATCGGCTCCTGGAAGATCATGCCGATCTCGGGGCCGCGGATCGCCCGCATCTCGTCCTCGGACAGGCGGACGATGTCGCGCTCGCCGAGCATGATCCTGCCGCCGCGGATCGGCAGCATGGGCGGGAGCAGCCCCATCAGGGCCGATGCGGTCATCGACTTGCCCGAGCCGCTTTCGCCGACGACGCAGACGATCTCGCCGGCGTTCAGGGTCAGCGACAGGTTCTCGACCGCATGGGGCCGGTCGGCGCCCTTGGGCAGGGCGATGGTCAGGTCCTCGATCCGGACGAGCGGCGCCGGCGCGGAAGCAATCATCTGGGCGGCGCTCATCGGTTGCGAAGCCTCGGATTGAGCGCGTCGTTCAGCCCCTGGCCGACCAGCGAGACCGAGAGGATGGTCAGGAGGATGGCGACGCCGGGGATTGCCGAGACATACCATTCGCTGCGCAGCACCTTGCGGCCCTGGCCGATCAGATTGCCCCAGGAGGCGATGTTCGGATCGGAGAGGTCGAGGAAGGCGAGGGCGCTTTCCAGCAGGATCGCGGTCGCCATCACGACGCTGCCATAGACGATGATCGGGGCGAGCGCGTTCGGGAGGACCTCGCGGAAGATGATCCAGCGATTGGTCAGGCCGAGCGTGCGGCAGGCCTGGACGAATTCGCGGTTGCGCAGCGTCAGGAACTCGGCGCGCGTCAGCCGGGCCACGGCCGGCCAGGAGACGACGCCGATCGCGATCGTCACCGCCGTGATGTTGGAGCCGACCACGACGACGAGGACGAGCAGCAGGATGAAGTTCGGCAGCGTCTGGAAAGCCTCGGTCAGGCGCATCAGCACATCGTCCGTCAGCCCGCCATAGAAGCCGGCGACAGCACCGACCACGATGCCGATCGCGATCGCGATCAGTGTCGAGACGACGCCCATCAGCAGGGTGGTGCGGGCGCCATGGGCGATCTGGGCGGCGATGTCGCGACCCGAGGCATCGGTACCGAGCAGGAAGCGGCCGGCGGGATTTGGCCATTGCAGCGGCCGGCCGGCGAGGCCGAGCGGATCACGCGGGTAGAGCAGGTCGGCGAAGACGGCGAGACCGACGATACCGACGAGGAGCAGGAGGCCGAGCATCGCGGCCGGGCTCATCAGGAAGTGCTTGAGGGCCTTCATGGCTCAGGCTCCCGCCGCGATGCGTGGGTCGAGCCGCGCATAGATCAGGTCGACGATGAAGTTCACGAGGATGACCATGATGGCGGAGACGAAGACGATGCCGAGCAGCGTGTTGAGGTCGCGCTGCACTACGGATTCGTAGGCGAGGCGGCCGATGCCGGGCAGCGAGAACACGCTTTCGATCACCACCGAACCGCCGAGCATGGTGCCGGCCTGTAGGCCGATCAGCGTCACCATCGGCAGGAGCGCGTTGCGCAGCACATGCTTGCGGACGATCTCGCCGCGGGTCAGGCCCTTGGCCCGCGCCGTGCGGACGAAGTCGAGGGTCGAGACCTCAAGCATCGAGGCGCGCATGATGCGCAGGTAGATGGCGAGGAAGATCAGCGCGAGCGTGATCGTCGGCTGGACGAGATGGCGGGCGATGTCGAGCACCAGCCAGATGCCGGTCGCGCCGGAGCCGATCTCGTAGAGCCCGCCCGGCGGCAGCCAGGCCAGCCAGATCGAGAACACGACGATGCTCATCAGGCCGAGCCAGAAGGAGGGCGTCGCGTAGAACAGCAGCCCGAGCAGCGAGATCAGCGTGTCGGCCCAGCCGTTGACGCGCTGCGCCGAGACGATGCCGAGCACCATGCCGGCGAAGAAGGCGAAGCTCAGCGCCGAGAACATCAGCATCAGCGTCGCCGGCAGCCGTTCCAGGATCACGGTCGCGACGGGCTTATTGTAGATGGCGGAGAAGCCGAGATCGAGGCGGACCAGCCGCCAGAGATAGTCGAGCAGTCGCACCGCGGCGCTGCCTTCGAGCCCGTAGAAGCGCCGCAGCTCCGCTGCCTGCGCCGGATCGCCGCCGCCCATCTGCGCCATCAGCGCGTCGACCGTGTCGCCGGGCGCGAACTGCAGGAGGATGAACAAACCGGCGAGCAGGATGAGCAGCGTCGGCGCGCTGCTCATCAGCCGTCGTCCGGCCAGCTTCAGAATTTGCATGGCGTGCTCTTCCAGCGCCGAGCAAGCCGGGATGGCCGCACGGGGCGGGCCATCCGAGATCGCCAAGCGGTGCTTGTCAAAAGACGTTCGTCAGGCCCGGAGCTGCCTGTCGCCAGGGACAGGCAGCTCTGGTGCGTCCACTCAGGACTCGATCCACAGATCCGCCCAGTGGCTCGACGGCCAGCGCGGATTGTTGTGGTGGTTCTTCAGCTTCTTGCTGGTGACCGAGATGAACTGGCGTTCCGTCGCCATCCACAGCGGGACTTCGGTGTTGAGCAGGTTGACGATCTCCGGATAGGCGGCCTTGCGCTTGGCCGGATCGATCTCGAACGCCGCATCGTCCATCATCTTGTCGGCCTTGGGGTCGACCCAGCCCCACTGGTTGGTGAAGGCGGTGCCCTTCGGGCTGCCCGAGCGGTACCAGACCATCGTGCTGATCGCCGGGTCGGCGCGATAGATGTGCCAGCCGGTCGAGAGATCATAATCCCAGTCGCGATAGACCGCGGTGAGATAGGTCGCGGCGTCCGGGCGCTGGAGCTCAACCTTGATGCCGACCTGCTGCAGCGACTGCTGGATGAAGGTCGACCAGAGCGGGATGTCCTCGCCGAAGGGCGGGCTCAGCATCTTCAGCGAGAAGCGCACCCCGCCGGCGCCGCGCTTGAAACCGGCCTCGTCGAGCAGCGCGTTGGCCTTCTTGACGTCGAAGGCATAGTCCGGCGCGCCCGGCTTGTAGAAATTGGTCGAGACCGACGGGATCGGCCCGTGGGCGCGCTTGCCGTTGCCGTACAGGAAGTTCTCGATGAAGAAGTCGGTGTCGACCGCGTGGATGATGGCGCGGCGCACGCGGACATCCGCGAGTTCCTTGCGGCGCAGGTTGAACTCGATCGTGTTCTGGAAGGGCTGGCGCTCATTGCCGCGCGAGGAGACCTCGAAGCGCGGATCCTTGCCGAGCCGGTCGATATCGGCCAGCGGCAGCGAGGAGTAATTGCTCATATGGACCTGGCCGGCCTCGATCGCGGCGGTCGCGGCGGCCTTGTCGGTGATGAAGCGCCAGACGATCTTGTCGAGATAGGGGTAGCCCTTGCGCCAGTAATCCGGGTTGCGCTCGGCGATGACGTACTGGCCGCGCTCGTACTGCGCGAACTTGAACGGTCCGGTCCCGATCGGCGCGACGTTCGCCGGGTTGTCGAGGATGTTGGTGCCCTCGTAGATGTGCTTGGGCGCGATGTAGCCGAGGTCGGGCGCCGCACCCATGAACAGGTCCATCGGCATCGGACGGCTGTAGCGGAAGATCGCGGTATGGGCGTCCGGCGTGTCGACCGCCTCGAGCGCCGAATGCAGCGCCGTGCCGTAGTTCAGGTGCTTCTTCCACAGCTCCATCGCCGTGTACTGGACATCGGCCGAGGTGAAGGGCTTGCCGTCATGCCACTTCACGCCTTCGCGCAGCTTGATGGTGATGGTCTTGCCGTCCGGCGAGCCTTCCCAGCTCGTCGCCAGCATCGGCTCCAGCTCGCCCTTCTCGTTGAGGTCGACCAGCGGCTCCATGATCTTGGAGGCGATGACGTAGACGCCCGTCGAGGCGCGCAGGGCCGGATTCAGGATGCGCTGCTCCTGCGGCATGTGCACCGTGACGGTGCCGCCGCGCTTGGGCTCCTGGGCGAAGGCGCCGGCGGGCAAGGCGGCCGCCAGCGCAAGGGCGCCGGCGCTGGCGAGCAGATGGCGCCGGGTCGGATGTCCTGCAGTCATAGTCCCCTCCATTATTGCGGTTGCTTGTGAATTTTTGCCTGGCCGGCGGTCAGCCTGGCCGGCGTGATGCCGTTTCCCAGCCGATCAGCGCCCCGTCGACGGCAGCGCAGGGCAGGGCGCCCGGGCCCGTCCATTCCGCGAAGGGCTGCGCGCGGGAAAAGTCGTCGCAGGCGAGCACGATGCCGCAAGGCGGAAGCGCGTCGTCCGGATTGCGGCCCCAGCGCTGCGCGAACCGCGCTGCATCGACGAAGACGAGGTCTGCTCCGCGCGGCTGCATCGCGACCGTGAAGGCGCCGTCACGCTCGCCGACCGAAAGCGAAAGCAACCGGCCGCAGAGCTCGGCTTCGGCGCGCGGGGCGGCGGCGACGATCTCGATGCGCTTCAGGGCACGGGCGCCGTTGCGGTGCTCGATGAGGCTCGGCAGCCAGACCGTCTCGCGGGTGAGATGCTGGCAGGCGAACAGGCGCGCCCCGCCGGGCGCCGGCTCCAGCGGCCACTGGAAGATGCGGAAGCCGGCCTCGCCGGTGCGCCCACCGTCGAGATCGACGGGACGGCGGAACTCGAACGGCCCGGTGCTGCCCTCGAAGCCGTCGCGCTTCAGCGCGGCGAGCCCGGCTTCCGCGTCGTCGGTGCGCATGGCGAGGCGTTCCAGCCCTGCGCCGTGGGCCAGGAAGGCCCGGGTCGGCTGGTTGAATTCGGTCGCGGCGAGCACGCCGAGGAGTTCGACATAGTCGTCCTCGAACATGATCGTGTGGTTGGCGGTGCCGAGATAGTCGCTGTGCAGGCCGCGCGGCGAAACCGTGAAGCCGAGGGCCTGCCAGCGCTCGGCCGACGCAGTGAGATTGCTCACGGCGATGACGATGTGGTCGAGCCCAAGGACGTGGTCGCGCATTCGGCAAAGGTTCCATGCGAGGCGGGATTTCCCCGATGGCGAGACCGTGTCATAAGTGCATGCAGTTGTACAGGCACTTTTGGCTATCGCGTGCTCGGCTTATGCACAAATCTCGGCTTCGCTGGTGAAAGCGGCGGCAATGCAACGTCCGGATCGGCGCGCGGTAAACTTGGGAAGTGAAGAAAACTCCTTTGAATACAATGCACTGCCAGAATGCGATGATGCCCGGGCGCGGCCGGAGAGCAGCCTTCGCCGAAGCTGCGCTGGACGGCCTCCCGGACCACGCCGGCGAGATCGCCGTGCTATTTTCGGGAGCGGGCGCGGCCGCGGCGTGGCGCGGTCTGCTCCGGCAGGAAGATCTTGAGCAGGGCTTCCTTCAGCACGGCGCGGGCCTCCGCGAAGGTCAGCGAGATATGGCTGCGCAGGATTTCGATGCCGCGCTCCCGGTCGCGATCGACGATCGCCTGGACGATGCGGCTGTGATCCTCGACCAGGCTCCAGTGCTGCGGCCCGTTCTCGATCTGGACGCGGCGCACGAAACGGATGCGCGCATTCACGCCGATCAGCTGGCGGACGATCTCGGGATTGTTGGCGAGCTCGGCGAGATGGACGTGAAAACCCTCGTCGAGTTCGAGGATCTCGTCGGGATCCTTGTTCTCGTAGCGCATGCGGGCATCCGCCCAGAAGGCCTGGAGCCGGGCGATGCCGGCCTCGTCGGCGCGTTCGCAGGCGAGGGCGAAGGCCCCGGTCTCGATGATCGAGCGCATCTCGAACAGGTCGAGCAGATCGTCGATGTCGACGCCCCGGAAGCAGAAGCCGCGATTGGGCGTGAACACCACGAAGCCTTCGGAGGCGAGCCGGTTCAGCGCCTCGCGGACCGGCGTGCGCGAGAGGTCGAGCATCTGCGCGAGATGGACCTCGTTGATTCGCTCCGCCGGACGCATCTTGAACTCGACCAGCTGCTGCCGGATCGCCTTGTAGGCGCGTTCTGCGCTGTCGGCCGCGCGGCGCGGCGCGGGGGATTTCGCGCCCGTCTTGTCGGTGTCGACGCTGGGGGCCTTCGAGGTGTCCGGCATTCCGCCTCTCTTTACGGCCGATCTCTTGCCGCGACGTTCGCGGCCTCACGACGCTCGACGTTTCAAATGGTGTCGCGACCAAAAATCAACCACCGATCGCAAACCCGCCCGGTGGTGTGTGCACTCATGGATGCATCATGACCAGAATAGGCTTTCTCGGCGTCGGCCATCTCGCTCAGGAGATCATCGACGGTCTCCTGCGCAGCGGGCAGCCGGCCTCGGAACTCATCCTGTCCTCGCGCGGCTATGGGCCGAAGCTGGCGGCTCTGCATGGAATCGATCTCGCAACGGACAATCTGCAGCTGGTCGCCGCGGCCGATATCGTCCTGTTGGCGACGCGTCCCCGCGATGCCGTCGCGGCGGTCGCGGGCCTCGGCTGGCGCCCCGGGCAGATCCTGATCTCGGCCTGCGCCGGTGTGCAGCTGAAGGAGCTTCGGGCGGCCGCGGCGCCGGCGGAGGTCGTGCGGATCATGCCGCTGACCGCCTCCTCGCTCGGAGCGAGCCCGACGACGGTCTATCCCGACCTGCCGGAGCTCCGGCCGCTGCTGGGGCGGCTCGGCTCGGTGATTCCACTCTCCCACGAGGCCGAGTTCGAGACCGCGACCGTCAGTGCCGCGATCTATGGCTGGGCGCAGATGCTGATCGGCCTCGGCAGCGACTGGTCTGTCGCGCACGGCATGCAACCGGACGCGGCAAGACGCCTGGCGGCTGAGACTTTCGTGGCCGCGGGGCGGATGATCGCCGAGCGGCCGGAAACGGGCGAGGCGCTGCTGCAGAGTCTGGTGACGCCGGGCGGCATCACCGAATGCGGATTGAAGGTGCTTGCGGCCGAGGGTGTCGAGGCCGGCTGGAACCGGGCCTGCGACGCCGTGCTGGCGAAGCTGACCGACGGCGCCCCGGTCGACCGGGGCGCCTGAACGCTTCTGCGGCTCAGCCCTGCACCGACTTGAAGACATGGCCGCCCACCGCCTGATCGGTCGGCGAGATCTCGATCTCGGTGACGTCGACATGCTGCGGCAGGCTGAGCACGGCGGCGATGGTCTCGGCGATGTCCTGCGGCTGCAGGGCCCGGACATTGCCGTACATCGTGTCATGCAGCTTGCCGCGGTCGCCGCCGAAGGCGCGGAGGTAGATCTCAGTCTCGACGCGTCCAGGCGCGAGATCGGTGATCCGCACATTGCTGCCGGCAAGATCGTAGCGTAGCGAGCGGCAGGCATGGGACAGGCCGGCCTTGGCGCCGCCATAGGCCGAAGTCCCGGCGAGCACGCCGCGCGCAGCCGTGGTGGTGATGTTGACCACATGGCCGCGGCGGCGTGCGACCATCCCGCCAAGCAGCGCCCGCATCAGCAGCATCGGCGCGGTCAGGTTGACCGCGATTGTCTCGGCGATTTCCTCGGCGCTCTGTTCGTAGAGCGGCTTCACCGTCGCGACCATGCCGGCATTGTTGACGAGAACGTCGATCTCGTCGCTGGCAAGGCCGGCGACGATCGCATCGGGGTCGCGCACATCGGCGACGACGGGCACGACGCCGAGTTCTTGGACGACATCGTCGAGCGCCTCGCGGCTGCGGGCGACGCCGTAGACTGTCATGCCGAGGCCGGTGAGGCGGCGGCAGATCGCCGCTCCGATGCCGCGCGAGGCGCCGGTGACGAGGGCTGTACGGTAGGGAAAGTCCGTGGCCATGCGGGGGCTCCCGTTGCTGTCCTCAGAGGGCTGCGCGCTGCGTCATCACGCGCAGCAGGTCGACCAGGCCGGCATCGCGCTGGTCGCGCAATTCGGCGTCGCTGCGTTCGCCGATCGCCTGGCGAACCTCGCGCGAGACGCGCGTGATCGTCTCCGGCTGCAGCTTCGCATCGCCGAGATCGTCCCAGATGTCCTGATAGGTCTTGCCGTATTTGGTCAGGAAGGACTCGATGCCGTCGGCGTTGAGGTGGTTCGAGATGAACGAGCCCTGCAGGGTCCATTTCGGGCCGGGCCCGTAGCAGAAGGCGCGGTCGACATCCTCGGCGCTGGCGACGCCGCTTTCGACCAGCGCGATCGCCTCGCGCCACATCGCGCCCATCAGGCGCAGCGCCAGATGCCCGGTGACCTCCTTGCGCAGAACGGCGGGCTTCTTGCCGAGTGCGTCGTAAAAGGCGCGCGTCTGCTCGACGACTTCCGGGGAGGTCTCGCGCCCGCCGACGATCTCGACCAGCGGCATCAGATGGACCGGGTTGAACGGGTGGGCGAGGACGACGCGCTGCGGACGCGCGCATTTCGCCTGCATCTCCGAGACTAGCAGCGCGGAGGAGGAGGAGGCGATGACCACCTCCTCGCCGAGATGCCGCTCGATCGCCGCGAGCAGTTCCTGCTTGAGGTCGAGGCGCTCGGGGCCGGATTCCTGCACGAAGGCGGTGCCGGCGAGTGCCTTGCCGAGATCGGTCGAGAAGCGGATCGGGCCGCGGGCGACCCGCGCCGGCGCCAGGCGTTCGAGATCGTCGATCAGGGCCGGGTGCAGCGTCTGGAACGCCTCCCAGCGCGCCGGGTCGGGGTCGTAGCAGGAGACCTCGTAGCCGTGATGGGCGAAGGTCGCCGCCCAGCGCTGGCCGATCGTGCCGAGCCCGACGACGCCGATCGGCCCGCGCTCAGGGGTGATGTCCATGGTCATGTCCTCGTCTCGGCAGCGGGGTGCCCGCCGCGCAGGAAATCCAGCACCGCGTCGCGGTAGAGCGCGGGTTCGGCGCGCATCGCGTAATGGCCGCCGCGCGGCAGCAGCCGCAGCTCGGCCTGCGGGATCGCGTCCGCGAGGCGCTGCGACAGATAGGCAGGGGTGACGATGTCGTCGGCCGCGACCACGACGCGCACCGGGGCGGCGATCTGCGCCAGCTGGTCCTGCGCGTCATGACCGAGCACGGCGAGCATGCGTTCGCGCACCACCGCCGCATCCGTCAGCTTCGAACGCGCCGCGGCTGCCTGAAGCTCGGCTTCGACGACGGCGTCGTTGGCGTCGAGCCAATAGGCCGCGTTGAGCAGCGTCACCGCATGGCGGCGATAGGCGTCGATGCCGAGCTGGTCGAGCAATTCGATCCGTCCGGCGAAGAGCCGGCGCATATAGGCGCAGGGGCGGGCGAAGGTGGCCGACAGCACCAGCCGCGAGACGCGCTCGGGCTGGGCGAGCGCCAGATCCTGGGCGATAGCACCACCCGTGGAATGGCCGAGAACGGCGGCGCTGGCGATGCCGAGATGGTCGAGCAGGCCGATCAGGTCCTCGCGCATCGCGGCGATGCTGGTTGGCCCTTCCAGGGCCGACGAGCCACCGACGCCGCGATGGTCATAGGTGACGACCCGGAAATACGGAGCGCAGACCTCCGCGAAGGCGTTCCAGAATGAGGCGAGGCCGCCGAGGCCCGAAATCAGCACGAGCGCCGGGCCTTCGCCGCGGACGGTGTAGGCGAGAGCCCCGCCATCGGGAAGGGAGGCGAGCCCGGTGTTCATGACGCGGTCGCCTCAGTGCCGGCCTCGTCGAGAGCCGATCGCGTGGCCTCGTTCACCGCCGACCACGGAATCCGCAGATCGAGCCAGGCTGCCAGCCGGCCGGCGCAAAGGATCGCCTCGTCGGTCAGTTCGGCGAGCGGAATCTCCTCGCGACCGAACGCGGCCTCCAGGGCGAAGATCGCAGCAGCGCTCTCGCCGAGATGACAGAAATCGCGCAGCCTCGTTCCGGCCTTGTTGCAGGCCACGGCGGCGATGCGGCGCGAGACATGCGGCTCTTCCCGCGAAAGGCCGCCGCGCACCCACCAGAGCAGCTCGTGCAGGATGCGAGCCTCGGATTCGGCGAGGAAAAGCGGCCCGGCCGGATGCATGGTGGCGCGCGAGGCCAGCAGCGTCTCGATGTCGGCCGGCGACGCGTCCCAGAGCCTTTGCCTGAGGGCAATGAGCTCGGCCGGCAGTGGCGAGAGCGGTGCTGCCGAATGCCGGTCGGTCTCTACATGCCTCAGGCTGCCGGCGAACAGCTGGCGCCCGTGCTGCTCGCGCAGCTTCAGGCCCAGGGCCTGCAGCTCCGGCAACCCGCCTTCGATCTGGCCGAGCAATGTCACCTCGGCCGTCTCGGCCTGGAGCGGCGCGAAGATCAGCTCGAGGAATTGCCGGGCGGGCCAATACAGGAAGGCGCCCGGTTGCGCCTCCATCACGTCGACGCCGCCCTCAGCGTCCTCGACGAAGGGCGCGTGCCAGTAGATGTGCTGGCCGGCGATCTTCGGCGTGTGCAGCTGAAGCTCCGCGGGAAGCGTTGCGCTGAGCGCCGCGAGGGTTCGCGGCGCTCGGGCCGTGTCACAGGCGATCCGCCAGCGCGTATCGCCGATGTGAAGGTCGAGTTTCATGAATGGCGTCCAGCGCGGCGCAAGATGGCTCAGCCCTTCGGGTTGAAGAACGAGACCGGCTTGAGGATCTGGTTGCGCATGTCGAGTAGTGGATCGGCCTCGACGACCTGCCGGCGATACGCTTGCCAGGCGGGGTCGGCCTCCATCGCGTCACGGCGCGCCTCGCGATCGGCCAGGCTGTCGTACTTCCAGAGATGTACGACCCGGCTGAGGTCGCCGATATGGGTCTGGAAGAAGCCGAAGGGCTCGCCGAGATACTGGCGCTGCATCGGCAGGCCGACATCCTCATAGAGCTTCAGGAAGTCGTTCAGGCGGTTCGGTCGGGCCGTATAGACGCGGTGGTCGAAGATCATCGTGCTTCTCCATGCTCCGGCGGAAGGCCGCCCGTTCTGTCCGATGGTGCCGCCGCCCGCTGCTCGCGATCGGAGGCTGTCCGTACGGCGCTACGGCTGGTTTCGCCGCTCGCTGCAAGACTGCATTATCTTGTGTAGACACTTATAGCGCTGCGCCGCCGACTGCGCTAGGGTCCCCGTCGGCAAAAGGCACGGCGCGCCGGAGCCGCACTTGTCCCGCCAAGCGCGGGCGATGGCGCTCGGCGCGGGGAGAAGGGTGGCGATGAAGAACTCACCGACGGTCGAGGAGCAGCTCGAAATGCTGCGGCGCATGGTGGCCGTGCGCCATCTCGAGGAGCGCCTCGGCGAATTGCACAAGGCCGGCAAGACGCGCGGGCCGATCCATCGCTGCGACGGGCAGGAGGCCATCGGCATCGGGGCGACGGCTATGCTCGACGACGAGGACTTGCTGACCAGCACCCATCGCGGCCACGCGCATTATGTCGGCAAGGGGGTCGGCATGCATCCGATCGTCGCCGAGATCCTCGGCCGCGCCACCGGCGCCTGCGCCGGCCGGGCCGGGCACATGCTGATCGCCGACATGCAGAAGGGCCTGCTCGGCGGCAACGCCATCGTCGGCGGCGGCATTCCGGCGGCGACGGGCTTCGCCGTCTCGCTGCAGATGAAGAACCGTGCCGATGGCGGACAGCGCGTTGCCATGTGCATCTTCGGCGATGGCGCCGCGCAGACCGGCATCTGCCACGAATCGATGAACATCGCGGCGCTGTGGAAGCTGCCGGTCGTCTTCGTGCTCGAGCACAACCAGTACGGGCTGACCGCGCATCACTCGACGCAGTCCTCGGTGCCCGACCTTTCGATCCGCGCGGCGGGCTACGGCATGCCGAGCGAGATCGTCGACGGCAACGACGTCATCGCCGTCCACCGCGCCGTCGGCGCGGCGGTCGAGCGGGCAAGGCGCGGGGAGGGGCCGTCCCTGGTCGAGGCCAAGACCTATCGCATGGTCGGCTTCTCGACGAGCGATGTCGGCGGCTACCAGAAGGACGAGGATCTCGCCATCTGGCGCGAGCGAGACCCGATCGTGCTGGCGCGTGCCATGCTGGCCGACAGCATCCCGGCCGGGCGTCTCGACGAGATCGTCGCAGAAGCGCGCGCCGAGGTCGATGCCGCTGTCGAGCAGGCGCTGAACGATCCGCTGCCAACCTTCACCGACCATGCGCCGAGCGCGCCCTACACCATCGCGGGAGCCTGACCATGGCGATGATGCGTTATGCCGAGGCGCTGCGTGCGGCGCTGCGCGAGGAGATGCAGCGCGATCCATCCGTCTGGCTGATGGGCGAGGACATCGCCGTCTATGGCGGCGTCTTCAAGGTCTCCAAGGATCTGATGGAGGAGTTCGGGCCTGAGCGCGTGCGCGACACGCCGATCTCCGAGCAGACGCTCACCGCCA
Source organism: Allobosea sp. GW823-FHT02B03 (assembly GCF_058797755.1). Taxonomy (NCBI): domain Bacteria; kingdom Pseudomonadati; phylum Pseudomonadota; class Alphaproteobacteria; order Hyphomicrobiales; family Alloboseaceae; genus Allobosea; species Allobosea sp. GW823-FHT02B03. The sequence continues at coordinate 422,769 of NZ_JBXAJY010000005.1, forward strand.
TGGCGGTGACGGCGGCGATGGCCGGCACCCGCCCGGTGCTGGAGATCATGTATGCCGACTTCCTGCCGCTCAGCGTCGATGCGCTGATGAACCAGGCCTCGATCTACAACTACATCTGGAACGGGCAGGTCACGATGCCCTTCGTGCTGCGCACGCAAGGCGGCGGCGGGGCGGGCGCCGGAGCGCAGCACTCCAAGAGCCTCGACGCGCTGGTCGCGCATATTCCCGGCATCAAGGTCGTCGCGCCGGCGACGGCTGCCGACGCCAAGGGGCTGCTCAAGGCGGCGATCCGCGACGACCATCCCGTGGTCTTCCTCGAGCACAAGCTGCTCTACAACACCCGCGACGAGGTGCCGGATGGAGACCATCTGGTCGAGATCGGCAAGGCGCGCATTGCCCGCGCCGGGACGGACGTCTCGATCATCGCCTCCTCGAAGATGGTGATCGACGCTCTGAAGGCGGCAGACGAGCTGGCGAAGGAGGGCGTCTCGGCAGAGGTCGTCGACCTGCGCACGCTGCGCCCGCTCGACCGCGACACGATCCGGGCCTCGATCGCCAAGACGCATCACGCCGTCGTGGTGAACGAGGGCTGGCGCTTCTGCGGCTATGCCGCCGAGCTCAGCGCGACGATCATGGAGTGCTGCTTCGACGAGCTCGATGCGCCGGTCGAGCGCGTCGCGACCCACGACATTCCGATTCCCTACAGCGAGCCGCTGGAAAGCACCGTCCTGCCCGACGCCGCCAAGATCGCGGCGGCGGCACGCCGGGCGCTGGCCTGAGGAGGAAACATGTCGGGTGAGATCACGCTCGCCGGTGGCGCCGGCGAATACATGGAAAGCGCGACCGTCGTCTCCTGGTCGGCCAAGCTCGGCGATCCCGTCAAGGCGGGAGAGGTCGTCGTCGTCGTCGAGACCGCCAAGGCCGCGACCGAAATCGAAGCGGAGCGCGACGGCATCCTTGCCGAGATCCTGGCGCCCGAGGGCGCGGAGGTTGGCATCGGCGCCGTGCTCGGCCGCATCGCCGACAGCCTGCCGGCATCTGCGCCGCAGGCCGTGACAATGGTCGAAGCCGCGTTTCCGGCTCCGGCAACGCTGGAAATGCCCGCTATCGTGGTCAGCGGTGAGGTCGGTCGGCGCATCAGCATCTCGCCCTTGGCACGCCGCCTCGCACGCCAGGCCGGACTGGACCCTGCGGGCCTCACCGGCAGCGGGCCGGGCGGGCGGATCAAGAGCCGCGATGTCGAGCGGGCGCTGCGCGAGCGTGCGCCGGTGCCGGCAGTGGCGTCGGCGGCGGCCAGGCCGCTTTCCTCGGCTTCGACGGATTCTGCCGCTCCGCTCGTCCTGATCCACGGCTTCGGCGCCAATGCCGCCGCCTGGAATACGCTAAGGCCGCATCTCGATGGTGGGCGTCAGGTCCTGACCGCGGAACTTCCGGGCCATGGCCGCACCGCGGCCCTGTCGAAGCCGTCGCTGGATGGTCTTGCCGAGACCGTGCTGGCGCAGATCGAAGAGAGCGGCGCAACCGAGTGCGATCTCGTCGGCCACTCGCTCGGCGGCGCTGTCGCGGCGGTCCTGTCGGGCAATCTCTCCGTTCGTGTCCGCTCGCTCACCCTGATCGCGCCGGCCGGCCTAGGACCGGAGATCGACGGGGCCTTCCTCGCCGGCTTCCTCGCCGCCCGTACCCCGGAAGGCCTGCAGCCCTGGCTCGACCGCCTGGTCGGCGACGCCGCAACGCTGCCGCGCGGCTACGCTCAGGCCGTTCTGCGCGAGCGCGAACGCTTCGGCGTCGGAGCCGCCCAGGCCGATGTGGCGCAGACGCTCTTCCCGGACAGCACCCAGACGATCAGGATCGCCGGCGACCTCGAGCGCTTTTCGGGGCCGCTCAAGGTCCTCTGGGGGCGTTCCGACCGCATCATCCCACAGGCGCACCAGAACGAGCTGCCCGGCCATGTCGCTTGCCACAGCTTGGAAGGCGTCGGCCATATGCCGCATGTCGAAGCCGGCGCGCTGGTGGCGCGCCTGGTGATGCAGTGCGTCAGGAGTGCCGCGGTGGCTTGACGAGGGGAGCACCCTGCAAGTCCGGACGATGAGAAGGGTGGTGCGCGTAGCGCGCTCAACCCTCCTTTGCCTCAGAACCGCCACGCCAGACGTGCCGAGCCTGTATGGGACAAGAAGTCCCGACCGGTCTGTGCCTGGTATTCGCCGGTGAACTCCAGCCCGCTTCCGGAGCTGATCTGCAAGCCGAGGCCGAGATCCAGCAAGCGATCGGGCATCCGCGAGCGACTCTCGAAGGTTCCGACTTCCGCAGGCGCCCCGATCAGGCTGGCGCGGGTCGTGAAGTGATCCGAGGACAGAAAAGTGAAGCCGACGGTCGCATATGGTCGCGCCCAATACCCGCCGGAAAGTTCGAAGCGGCTGCCGATCTCGAGGTTCGGGTTGACTGCGAACACCGTCTTGCTCTGCCGGTGGACGTCGAGATCGAGACCTTCCGCGCCGAATTCACGGAAGGCGGGCGTGCGGAGATGGAGCGCGTCCACGTCGACATAGGGGCGCAGATACCAGTTTGCGAACGGCAGTTCGTAAGCGGCACGGAACCGACCGCCGAGTGCCTCGACATGCGATTGGCTCTTGGCCACGGCCGTGATCGAGTCGATCGTGATCGCTCTCAGGTTCTGCTGCTCGGTCTTTCCGATCGTAGCAGAAGCCGCGAACAGCCAGTTGCCGAGCTGCCGCTTCACCGCGATCGATGCGTCGTAGCTATCGGTCTTGCTGCCAGTGATGCCGTCCGCATCGTCGAGTTCGCCGCGCGCGAACGACGCTGTGGCACCGAGGAACCAGCCGGGGGAGAACTCCTTCTGCCCGCCGATGCGATAGCTCGTTTGCCGTTGGCGATAGCCTCCTTCGTCCGGGGAGGGCGACATCCGCGAATAGTCGCCGCTGATCCGCCCCCAGACGCATTCGCCTTCGCGCATCAGCGTCGTCCCGCTCTCGAAAGCGGGGCAGCTCATCGCCGCCCGCATCGACAGGCGTGCATCCTTGAACTTGGTGTTGGTCACATACTGCGTCGACTCGAGCGAAACCTCGTCGAGCGCGGCGCCATACCGCTCCGGCGTCCCGATCCCGAGGAAGCGCGGGAAAACGCTTCCTTGCGCCTTCGATCCGGCATTCCATGCGGCCTGCAGGTGCTTGGCGGCCTCGCCTTGATCGCGTGTCAGCGTCATGCCGGCCGGGTTGTCGAACTTGGCCTGGGGCGTGAGCGTGATGCTGCCCCAATCGCGGCCGACCGCCCAGGATATCGGTATGCCGTTTCCTTGCGGGCCGGTGACGCCTCCAAAGCCATCGACTCCTCTCGTCGCGGACACGACCCGATAGTTGCCCGGCAGCAGCCACGAAACTCTCGGTTCGATGTCACCGCCAATGTGGGCCGAGCCGTCGACCTGCAACTGGCCGTGGCTCAGGCCGTTGTTCGTTGCAGGATTCATGAAGTGCACGATCATCTGGCCCTTGTGCTCGAAGCGACCGGTGACACGCGCCCGGCCTCCGATGTCGAACACGCCATCATTCCGGAAGAGCCCATTTGGGCCGACATTCACATATCCGGAGCTGGCGACGGCATATCGCCCTCCCGGCATGTTGATGAAGGTGTCGTCTGCCAAGTTGCCCTGGCGAGCCAAGTCCACATTCCCAATGATCTCGCCATGATTTTCGAGCCGATCCGCATGAACTGAACCCAGGATCGCGGTGCCCGAGATCGCGCTCAGATGCGAGCCGCTCTTCAGGACGATCTTGTTTTCGTCGTTGCCGCCATCGATGCGGATGCCTGCACCTTGCCCGGAGCCACCGATGATCGTGCCCGCGTGCTCGATCGTGATCGAGCCGGCCTTGCGCGTGCGGTCCAGGGAGCCGTCGGTCTTCTGGACGCCGCTCTGCAGATAGATGCCATAGGCGTCGTCACCGAAGGCGAGGATCTGGCCGCGCGTATCGAGCTTGATGATGCCGCCTTCGCCCACCGCACGGGAACGGGTCGTGCCGCCGTCCTTGGCCGTGCCTGCCTTGCCATTGACGTCGAATGTCCAGCCGCCGCCACCGCCCAGGCTTTGGGCGAAGATGGCGTGGGCGGCCTTGCCCCTCGTCGCGAGGGTGAACGAACTCTGCGGATCGGCCATCATGAGCTCGATATCGCCGCCTTTTCCGCTGGCGGCGGAGTCCCGGACGAACCCGGCTCCTTGGCTTACAGGTGCCCCGTAGCCGACGCCGGTATAGCCGCCGCCGCCGCCGATCGACTGCAGGAAGACGGCGTGCGCACCATCTCCTTCGGTCCTGACGGAAGCGCTGGCGCCCAGCTTGAGCTCGATCTTGCCGCCGGCTCCCCCGCTGCCGCCTTCGGCTCCCATCTTGGTCGCCTGCTCCAGGAATCCCCTGCTCGAGGCGTCGGCGCTGAAGCCGCCGCCGCCGCCGACGCTCTGCGCGAATATGCCGAACGCGCCCATTCCGTGCGTCTCGATCGTTCCCGAATGAGAGAGCTCGACCTTGCCGCCAGCGCCGCCACGACCGCCCTTTCCACCGAAGGCAAGGGTGGCTGTGGGCATCGGCAGGATGGTGGTCGACAGGTTCTCCTCGCCGCCACCCGTGGACGTGCCGTCGCCTGTGACGAGGCCGACCTTTCGCAGCAACTCGTAGGTCAGGTCGAGCGCTTCCTGCTGATCGGCATCGGCGGCCAGAACCGAGGACGATGTCGGGTCGGGTCGGCTGAAGATGAACGCTCCGCCGCCTCCGCCGATGCTCTGCGCGACCACCGCGTGCGCTTCGCGACCACGCGTCTCGATCTTGCCGGTGTTCGTGATCTTCACCGTGCCGCCGGGCGAGCTTTCTCCCGCGTCGCCGCCCATCCGGACATTGCTGGAAATCGAAATCGAATTGCCGCTGGCTGCCAACGCCCCGGTGCCGCCGCCGCCACCGACGCTCTGCCCGAACACTGCGATCGAACCCGCGCCCGCAGTCGCGATGTCCCAAGTGTTCGTCACGATGACGTCGCCGCCCTTGCCCCCCTTGCCGCCATCGGCGCCGAACGTGAAATTGGCGTTGATGTTGTTGTTGCCGGTGGCGACGCCGCTGCCGCCTCGGCCGCCACCGCCGCCGATCGACTGCGCAAAGATGCCCCAGCTGTTGTCGGCTTTGGTGGCGATCGTGCCGTAATTGTCGACGGTTACGACCCCGCCTTCGCCCGCCGTCCCGCCCGAACCGCCGAAGGCGAGCGTGAGATCGATGTTCGGAAACTCCTGCTTGGGCTTGGAGCTTGCCTCCTTGTAGGCAGCCTTCAACTCGCTCTTGAGCTTCTGCAATGCGACGCCGGCGACGGCGAAGCCGCCGGCCTTGAGCAGACGTTCGCCGAAGCTCTTGTCCTTCTCGATCAGGATGTTGACGATCTTGAGCACGTTCTTGGCGTGGCCGATCTTCGTCTGCGCCGGGCTCTTCTTGTCGAAGAACTTGTAGTCCTCGACGGCCTTCTTGTCGTTCGGGTCGCCGATCGCGCTGACGATGAGGCCGTCGACCTTGAACAGCTCGTCGACGACCTGGACGATGAACTCCGCCGGCTTCTCGCCGAATTCCGGCAGCTTCTTGGTGCTGCCGCTGAAGCTGCCGCCATTGCCGCCGCCGCCGCCGACGCTCTGCGCGAAGATCCCGATCGTGCCGGGCCCGCCCAGTTCGATGCGCGCGCCCGCACTGTTGGTCACCGAGACGACGTCCCCCTTGCCGCCGCCGCCTCCGCTGCCGCCCATCGTCAGCTTGCCGCTGAGCGTGCCCTTGCCGCTCGCGAGATAGCCGGCGCCGTTGCCTCCGCCACCGCCCACGCTCTGGGCAAAGACGCCAAATGAGTTCTTGCCGGTCGCGGCGATGAGGCCGGCGTTTTCGACCTCGATCTTGCCGCCTGCGCCGCCGTCACCGCCCGATCCGCCGACCGCGACCCGGGCCGAGATGGAATCCGCGAGCGGAAGGGCCTCGCTCGCGATGGTCTTGGCGATATCGTTGAACGACAGTCCCGGAGCTGCCTGGGCCGAGCCGCTGCCGCCGTTTCCGCCGCCGCCACCGATGCTTTGCGCGATGATGCCGGTCGCGAAGTCCCCGGCGGTTCGAATTGAGCCGTAGTTGTGAACCGTCACCGCCTTGCCGCTGCCGCCGTCGCCGCCGGCGCCGCCGACGGACACGGCCAGTCCGATATTGGCATAGCCGCTCAGCATGTCCGCGGTCGTCGTCGCCGATCCGGCGGATCCCCCGCCGCCGCCGACGCTCATCGCCTCGATACCGGTCGCGTCGTTGCCGAAGGTCGAGATCGCTGCGCGATTGTAGACCACGGCCTCGTCGCCGCTGCCGCCCTTGCCACCTTTGCCACCGACGGCGAAGCTCAGGGAAACCGCCGGCAGGTCGGGCGGTGCTACCGCCAGGGCGTAGCTCGCGGCATTGCCGCCATTGCCGCCGCCACCGCCGACGCTTTTCGCCTGAATCCCGATCGCAGCACGCCCCTTGGTCGTGATGAGCGAATCGTTGTCGACCGTGACCTTCGCGCCATTGCCCCCATTGCCGCCGGCGCCGCCGATCGCGATCGACAGGCTGGCGACCACCCCGCCGGACGAAGCCTTGGCCGCTCCGCCGACGCCGCCGCCGCCGCCCACGCTCATCGCGATCAGGCCGGTGGCCGCCTCGCCGGTCGTGATTATCGATGGTGCTGTTCCCGGCTGGAAATTCCCGCCGGTCAGCTCGGCGGCCCGCCGCGAGACGAAGACCTCCCCACCGTTTCCGCCCGCCCCGCCGTGACCGCCTACCGCGACGCTGACGGCGAAGCCCAGGGTCTGGGAGGACGCACCGGCGCCGCCGCCGCCGCCGACGCTCTGGACGAGCATGCCATAGGCTTCCTTCCCGCTGGTCGACAGGGCCCCGAGATTGCTGGCCATGACCTGACCGCCCTTGCCGCCAGTGCCGCCTGCGCCACCGGAGCCGAAGAAGGTCGAGCCGCCTTCGCCGCCGCTCGTCGTCGATACGCCGGGCTTGATCCGGCCAAGCTGGAAGGCGCCGGTCGCATTGCCGCCGCCGACGCTCTGGGCGACCATGGCGGTCGCGCCCAGCCCATGGGTATCGATGGTACCGTAATTGGCGATGATGACCTCGTCGCCGGCGCCGGCCATGCCGCCATCTCCGCCTCCGAAGACGCCTCCGCCGCCTCGTCCGCCGGTCCCTCCGAGCGATTGCGCGACGACGCCGAACGAATACTCGCCCCGGGTCAGGATGCCGCCCCACTGCGTGAGCTTGACGATCCCGCCCTTGCCGCCGGCGCCGCCCGGCTGGCCGCCGCTGTGCTCCTGATTGCCGCCGTGTCCACCGATGCTTTGGGCGAGGATGCCGGCCGAGCTGGAGCCATTGATCGTGATGGAGCCGCTGTTGGTCACTTCGACCAAGCCACCGGCGCCACCGTTGCTGGTGTAGGCTTTCGAGAAGAAGGCGTTGCCGCGGGTAGAGCCGGCCCCGCCCAGCGATTCCGCAATGATGCCCGTCGCGCTCGCTCCGCTGGTGACGATCGTGCTCGCCGTTCTGACGTCGATCGACACCCTGCCACCGACGCCTCCTGTCAGATTCGTGACCTGATCCCGGGAGGTTCCGCCACCGCCGGCATCGCCGCCGAGCGAACGTGCCCATGCCCCGGCATAGTTCGATCCTTCGGTTTGGATCGAGCCGAGGAGGTCGAGCCGAACGGTTCCACCAGCCCCGCCTCGGCCCATCGCGGCGTTGCTGTCGCCGCCATTGCCACCGTGCGAATAGAGCAGCAGCAGGCTCGTGCCCTTCGCCCCCGACCAGCGCGGATCCCTGTGGAACCAGGGATCGTTGAGCGTGCCGGGAAGCGGAGGCCCCTTCTGCTCGCCCAGGCCCGACAAGGAGCCGGTCTGCGTGACGAAGACTTCGCCGCCCTTGCCGCCATGGCCGCCGTCGACATCGGTGAAACCGGTCGAGGGACCATCGCCACCATAGCCGCCGGTCGATCCGATGATGACCGCGCTGCCTTTGGTCGTTTCCTTGGACGAGGAAAGGGAATTCTCCAGATATATCCCGGGCCCTGCCGCGCCGTCCGTGGCGTGGCGCTCGACGCCGAAGAAGCCCGCCCGCCCGGCCGTTCCGTTCGCGCCCCTGAGCATGCGCCGGTCGATCGACGCCCGCTCGGGAGCCTGTTGTGCCAACGCCGGGTCTATGGCCAGGAAGGGGACGAAGGAGGCCCAGCTGACAGTGCAGAGGAGCTGCCTTGCGAAACTTGCCCGCCGGGCGGAGGGCTCTGCACGGAGGTTGGACTTCCGGCGCTCAATCTTCACAGTCTCTTGCCCCCGCCCCAAACGACACCTGCGTCCTGGCGGTGATTTCGACGTAGCCCTCGCGAATGCGGGTCAAGTCTGACACGCACCCGCGATCATCTGGAAAACGAGCAGGCGCCTCTGGGTCGGCAGAGCATCGAATCACACGCACTTGCAAAGATGATATTTTATTTCTTGATTGCGCATTGAGAAAATCTGTCGCTCACCTCAATAGATGCCCGGATGTTTCGACATATCTTGATGTTACCCATCGATATTCCCTTGGTGTCGGCCGTCTTGCTGAACGCCTCTTTGGCGGCCGCCGCCAAGAAACCGCTGCCAGGAATCCGCCGACAGCGGTCCTGCCTTCCGAGGTGGCGGTCGTCGAGCAGCGCAGGCTCAATGCACCGGGCCTAGTCATCAGATCGCGAGCGATCGCGCGGGAGTTACGAGGATCCGGAACGCAGGCTCTCGCTTCGCAGGAAGCGGATGAACTCCTCGACAAGCTCGGTCCGCTGGCTGTGTGAGGGAAACAGTACGCCGAAATTATAGGGTACATCGGGCTCGAACCGGCGCCAGATGAGGCCTCGCGGCGTAAAGGCGCTTGCGGTGAAGCGATCGGTGATCGTGACGCCGACACCATTGGCGACCAGCTCGCAAGCCACTGCGGCGATGGGGGTGTCGACGCGAATGTCCGGTATGGAGCCGGCATCATCCAGAGCGCGCTGCAGCGGCAGATGGGCAAAGCTGTCCCGCCCCTTTCCGACGAAGGCCAAGCCGTGCAGGTCTCGCGGGGTGATCACCTCGCGCGCCGCAAGCGGATGGTCGGGCAGCATCACGCAAACCCCGATCGCCGGATCGAACAGCTCGATGTCGACGCCCGGCTTCTCCATCGGCAGCATCGCGAAGCCGATGTCGAACTGGCGGGTTGAGACCCAGGACGCGATCGTTTCGGAGCGCTGCACCTGAAGGGCGGCCGCCACGCCGCGGTGCTGCTTCAGGAAGCGAGCGAGCGCGGCCGGCAGAAACTGATGGGCGAGTGCCGGCATGCTGACGATCCTGAGCTGCTCGACGCGCTGCTCCTTGATCTGGGCAGCCCGCTCGGCGATCCGCTCCAGCCCGACGAAGCTGCGCTCGACCTCTTCGTGCAGGGCCAGTGCCTCCGCCGTGGGCCAGCTGCGTCCATCCGCCCGCGTGAACAGGGCAAAGCCCAGGCGTTCCTGCAGTTCCTTCAGCAGCCTCGAGATGGATGGCTGCGAGGTGCGCAGCAGGCGCGCCGCCTGCGTGAAGCTGCCGACATGCAGCACGGCGTTGAAGGCCTCCCAGTGCTTGTGGCCAATTTGCGTCAAATCAAAGCTCCCCGGGATCGAACGCCTCATACTCCGGCCAAACGATGCTCGACGAGCGGCAGCGCTCGCCGAACGAAGAGTTGCGCCCATATCAAATCCGGATCGAGCGATCCATACTTCGTCAATTGACAGATACCCCTCCGACCGAAACCCTGATGGCAATCAGGACAAGAACGAGGGGTTGCTGGCATGAAGTCTCCGCATCACGGAATCTGTTCGATCGCGCTCGGATTGGCGCTGTCGGCCACGGGCTGGATGGCGCCCGGCGCTCTCGCGCAGGACACCATGTATGTCGCCGGCTATGGCGGCTCGTTCGAGCGCCTGATGCGGGATTCGGTGATTCCGCCCTTCGAGAAAGCCAACAGCGTCAAGATCGAGTACGTCGCGGGTCAGTCGACGGCCACGCTCGCAAAATTGCAGGCACAGCGCAGCAAGCAGGAGATCGATGTCGCGATTGTCGATGACGGTCCGATGTATCAGGCCGTGCAGTTCGGCTTCTGCGCGCCGATCCAGAAGGCGCCGGTCCTCGACGACATCTATCCGATCGCGAAATTGGCCGATCAGGCGATGGCGTTTGGTATCGGTGTCACGGCGCCGGTCTACAACACCAAGATCTTCAAGGAGAAGGGGCTTCCTGTCCCGACGTCCTGGGGCGACCTCGGCAACAGCGCCTACAAGGGCCAGCTTGCTCTGCTGGGTGCCGCCAGCACGACCGGCCTTCACGGGCTGATCATGGTCGCGCGCGCCAAGGGCGGCGGCGAGGCCAGCATCGACCCAGGCTTCAAGGCCTTCAAGGATGAGATCCGCCCGAACATCGTGACCTTCGCTCCCTCCGCCCCGAAGCTGGAGGAACTCCTGCAGAGTGGCGAGATCGCGATGACGGTGGTCGCTCGCTCGCGCGCCGTTGCGCTGAAGAAGGAAGGGCTGCCGCTGCAGGCCGTCGAGCCCAAGGAAGGCGCCGCGGCGCTGATGGTGACGATGTGCCCCGTGGTCGACAGCGACATGCCCGCGCAGGCGCAGAAATTCATCCAGCACATGCTCTCGCCCGAAATCCAGAAGGTCTTCGCCAAGGCAGGCTATGGCCCGGTCAATCGCAAGACCGAGCTGACAGAGCAGGAGAAGGAGGGGCTCGCGGTCGGTGACGAAGCCGTGGGCAAGCTCGCCCGGATCGACTGGCCGACGGTCAACCAGAACCGCGCCGCCTGGACGCAGCGCTGGAATCGCGAAGTCGAACGCTGAGCAATCCTGAACCGGCCGGCTTTGCCCGGCCGGACACGTCCCGAACGGGTTTTCCAAGCAATGGCCAAAATCGTGCTCGAGGCGCTGACCAAGCGCTTCGCAAGCTTCACGGCGCTTTCCGGCATCGACCTGGCGATCGAGCCGGGCGAATTCGTCGGGCTTCTCGGGCCCTCCGGCTGCGGCAAGACCACGACGCTGAACATCGTTGCGGGCTTCGAGGAGCCCTCCAGCGGCCGGGTCCTCCTCGATGGCCGCGACCTTGCGGGCGTGCCGGCGAACCGGCGCGGCATGGGCATCGTCTTCCAGAGCTATGCGCTCTTCCCGCACATGACCGTGGCGGAGAACATCTCCTTCGGGCTGGAGATGCGCGGGATCGGCCGGGCCGAGCGCGACCAGGCGATCCGCCAGGCCCTCGACCTCGTGCATCTTTCGGCGATGAGCGAGCGCTATCCACGCCAGCTCTCTGGTGGCCAGCAGCAGCGCGTCGCGCTGGCGCGGGCGCTTGCCATCGAACCCGCTCTGCTCCTGCTCGACGAACCCTTGTCCAATCTCGACGCCAAGCTGCGCGAGGAAATGCAGGTCGAGATCCGCGCGATCCAGCGTCGCGTCGGCACCACGACGATCATGGTCACGCACGACCAGGCGGAAGCACTCGCCACCTGCGACAAGATCGCAGTGATGGATGCCGGCCGCATCGTCCAGCTCGCGGACCCGCTGACGCTCTATGATGCACCCGCGAGCCGTTTCGCCGCGGCCTTCGTCGGGCGCTCCTCGCAGTTGCCGGCCACGGTGACCGCGGTGGACGGGTCGGTCGCGCGCCTGCGCATCGATGGTCTCGCGGCCGAGGTCGGCGGACGACTTCATTGCTCCGTCCCGGTGGGCGAAGCCGTGCTGATCGCGCTGCGGCCGGAAAAGGTTCAGCTCGGGCTCCCCGGTTCGGGTGCGGTCGACGGCCGTCTGCAGTCGCGGGTCTTCCAGGGCAGCTCCTGGCTGTTTTCGATCCAGACGGATCTCGGCAGCGTGCTGGTCTCCGAGCCGCATCGCGGAGCGCCCCGCTTTCGGGAAGGCGACATCGTCTCGATCGCCTGGACGCCGGAGGATGCCGCCGTGGTTCCGGAGGCGCCCCGTGGCTAGCCCGAAGCGTCGCGCGCCCTATCTGCTGAGTCTGCCGGCGCTGCTGGTCTTCGCGGCGCTGCTGGTGACGCCGCTCGCCATGATTGCGGGTCTGAGCTTCCAGGCCTTCGACCTCAACACCGGGCAGATCGGCGGCTTCACCCTCGGCAACTACGCCGACACGCTGGGCGATCCCTACTACCACACGATCTTCCTGCGCACGGTCGGCATCGCGCTAGCGACGACGGCAATCTGCATCCTGATCGGCGCTCCGGAGGCCTATTTCCTGTCGCGCATGCGCGCGCCCTGGCGCTCGATCTTCCTGATCGTGACCCTGAGCCCGCTCTTGATCTCGGTGGTGGTCCGCACGCTGGGCTGGGCCCTGCTGTTCGGCCGCAACGGCGTGATCAACCAGGTCCTGGCGGCGCTCGGCCTCGCCTCGGGGCCGATCCCGATGCTCTACACCGTCCAGGGCGTCGTCATCGCGCTGGTCCATGTCGCGGTGCCGTTCATGGTGATCTCGGTCTGGGCCGCGCTGCAGCGCCTCGATCCCAAGGTGATCCGGGCCGCGAGCTCGCTCGGGGCGAGCGAGTTCACGATCTTCCGACGCATCGTGCTGCCGCAGGTCATCCCCGGCATCCTGTCGGGCTCGCTGATCGTCTTCGCCCTTGCCGCCAGCGCCTTCGCGACGCCGGCGATCATCGGCGGGCGCCAGCTCAAGGTGGTGGCGACCGCGACCTATGACGAGTTCCTCGGCACGCTGAACTGGCCGCTCGGCGCCGCCATCGCGATCGTCCTGCTGATCGTCAACGCCGCGATCATGCTGACCTACAACCGCATCGTCGAGCGGCGCTATCAGAGGTTCGCGCAATGAGCCGCAACGGAGCCTTCGCGGTCGCGTTCCACACGCTGTTCGTCGCCTTCATGCTGGCGCCGCTGGTGGTGGTGATGTGGATGTCGCTGACGCCCTCGAACCTCTTGTCGCTGCCGACGACCTCGTTCTCGCTGCGCTGGTTCTGGGCGATCCTGCGTCACAGCCAATTCATCGACGCCTTCTGGTTCAGCATCTTGCTCGGCGCCCTCTCGGCGAGCCTCGCGATGGTGCTGGCCGTGCCGGCGGCGCTCGCTTTGGCCCGCTACCGTTTCCCGGGGCGGGACGGCTTCGTCGCGCTCTTTCTGTCGCCGCTGATCATCCCGCATGTCGTGCTCGGCGTCGCCTTCCTGCGCTTCTTCACCCAGATCGGCACGACCGGGACCTTCATCGGGCTGCTCGGCGCCCATGTGCTGGTGATCTTCCCCTATGGGCTGCGGCTGGTGCTGGCGGCGTTGACGACGAGCGACCCGGCGATCGAGCGGGCCGCGATCTCGCTCGGCGCCTCGCAATGGACGGTGTTCCGGCGCGTGCTCTTCCCGCTGATGATCCCCGGCGTCGCCGGCGGCTGGGTCATCTCCTTCATCCAGAGCTTCGACGAGGTGACGATGACCGTGTTCGTCGCGACCCCGTCCTCGATGACGCTGCCGGTGCGCATGTACCACTACATCGAGGAGTCGATCGATCCGCTGGTGGCCTCGGTCTCGACCGTCGTCATCCTCCTCACCTTCCTGCTCATGGCCATCGTGGACCGCATCTACGGGCTGGACCGCATCCTGGTTGGCAAGGGCTGAGCGCCCGGCCGGCCGATCCTGACCTTTCGAGGATTGGACAATGAAAGCGATCGTTGTGGGAGCCGGCGTCGTCGGCTCATCGGTAGCCTATCGCCTGGCTCAGGCTGGGGCCGAGGTCACCGTCATCGAGGCGAGGCGGCCTGGAGGCGGCACCTCGAGCGTGACCTATGCCTGGGTCAACGCTTGCGAGAAGCTGACCTCGGAGGCCTATTTCCGGCTGAACTTCGCCGGCCGCCAGGCTCATGAGGACATCCTCGCCGAATTCCCCGGCGCGGACTGGTACCATCGCCCCGGCGTGCTGCAATGGCAGGACGCGGAAGCGGAAGCCGGCGGGCGCGACGGCACCGACCCGCTCGCCAAGCTGCAGCAATTGATCGCCTGGGGTTATCCGGCCGAGGTCCTCAGCCTCGACGACGTCCGCAGGCTCGAGCCGCAGATCAATCCCGAGGCGATCGGCAATGCCCCGGTCATCCACTATCCCCAGGATGGTTGGCTCGACCCGGTGCCGTATTCCGGCGCCCTGGTCGCAGCCGCTGTGGAGCGGCATGGCGCGACATTCGTCGAAGGCCGCGTCGAGCGCCTGGTGCTGGCCGGCGAGCGCTGCACCGGAGTTGTGCTGGGCGATGGCCAGACGATCGAGGCCGATGTCGTGGTGAACTGCGCCGGTCGCTGGCTCAACGACCTCGTCCAGACGCCACAGCATCGCGTTCCGCTGGCACCGACGCTCGGTATCGTCGCCTACACGCCGCCTGCCGGCACGTCGCTCAGGAGTGCGCTGCGCACGCCCCTGGTCAATATGCGCCCCGATGGGGGCGGGCGCTTCCTGCTGCGCTCGAACGAGCTCGACCGGCTGCTGACAACCGATGAAGGCGCGGTGCCGTCGCATCCTCAGGCGCAAGAGCTGATGCGCCGCGCCATCACGACCGTTCCAGCGCTGAAGAATGTCGAGGTCGAGGCGGTCCGCATCGCGACGCGGCCGATCCCGAAGGACTCCTATTCCGCCGTCGGCCCGGTGCCCGGCCTGTCCGGCTACTATGCCGTGGTCACCCACAGCGGCGTGACGCTCGGCGCTTTCCTCGGCGAGGTGGTCGCCGACGAGCTCGTCCATGGACGTGAGCGCGACGAGCTCGCCGAATTCCGCCCGAACCGCTTCTTCAACTGAGGATCGCACGATGCGTGTCGCCATCATGGGCGCGGGCGCCGCCGCCTTCGCCGCCGCCGCCTTTCTCGCCGAGAACGGGCATGACGCCGTGCTCTGGTCGCCTTCGGGCAAGAGCACGGAGGCGCTCGCCGCCGGCGCCCCGCTCGTCAGCGAAGGCAAGATCACGGGGGAGTTCCGCACCGGGGTAGCGCAGAGCTGTGAGGCTGCCCTTCACGGCGCCGACGCCGTTCTGATCGCCCTGCCGGCGAACGGGCACAAGCACGTCATGGACGCGATGGCGCCGCTGCTATCGCCGGGACAGCCGGTCATCATCTCCTCGCACGCCTCGCTAGGCGCCTTTTACCTCTCGCGTTTGCTGGCCGCGCGCGGCGTGGAGGTGCCGATCATCGCGCTCAGCACAACGATCCTGCGCTCGCGGCGCACGGGGCCGAACACGGTCAAGATCGCGACCATCCGCAGCAAGGTCGACATCGCCACCCTGCCGCGGCCGCTCGCCCAGGACGGCCTCGACCTCTGCCGAAAGCTCTTCGGCGATCGCTTCCGCGCCGTAGACGGCCTGCTCGCGGTGTCACTGAGCAACGTCAATCCGCAGAGCCACATGGCGCTGGCGCTGGCCAACTTCACCCGGATGGAGAAGGGCGAAGCCTGGGGGCAGAGCGAGAACCTGACCATGGCGGTCGGCCGCCTGCTCGAAGCCATCGATGCCGAGCGGCTCGCCCTGGCGGCTGCGTTCGGCCTGACCGTCCGGACGATGCGCGAGCACTATTCGCTGACCTATGGCGTGCCTGACGCCCCGCTCGGCGAGACCTCCCGGATGCTGGCGGAGACCCAGCCGACGACGCTGGGACCGGCGACCATCGACACCCGCTATACGCTGGAGGACGTGCCGTTCGGGCTGCTGCCGCTGGCCGAGCTCGGGCGCCTCGCCGGCGTGGCGATGCCTTTGCATCAGGCGGGCCTTGCGATCTTCTCGGCGCTCTACGGGCGCGATCTCGCTGAGGACAACGACATTCTGCCTGAGCTCATGAGAACCGGGCTTTCGCGCGACCAGTTGCTGGCTTGAGCGCCCTGACGATTGTGGACGGGAGCAAGACGAAGGTTGGCGAGCTTCGCTTCTGATGAGCCTCCGCCTCCGGGCTGCCGTTGGCGTTGGCCGCAGACCAGCAATCGTCGCTGCCAGTGTCTCGAGCCGACGTTCACGTAGAGCCTAAGCGGCCGGCATACCGCGCTCTCGCCGGACCTCGGGGGGTTGCCTTTGGGGAAGGTGCCGACGGAGCCGGCGCGATAAGTCTCCGTCGGCACCTTGTCCCGAGATCTCCTTTTTTCGGCACTGTCAGCCAATGCCTCGGCCTCTACGAGGCGCCTTCGCCGCCGGTCACGCCACCGTCGTGCGCAGCGTGCCGATGCCCTCGACATAGCCTTCCATCACGTCGCCGCGCACGATCGCGCCGACGCCGGACGGTGTGCCCGACATGATCAGGTCGCCGGCTTGGAGCTCGAAGAGGCCGGAGAGGTAGGAGATCATCTCCGGCACCTTCCAGATCATGTGGTTGAGGTCGCCCTGCTGGCGGATCTCGCCGTTGACCTTGAGCCAGACCGCCCCATTCTCGGGATGCCCGATCGTGCTCGCCGGAACGATCTCGCCGATCGGCGCGGAATGCTCGAAGGCCTTGCCGATCTCCCACGGCCTTGCCGCCTTCTTGCATTCGTCCTGCAGGTCGCGGCGGGTCATGTCGAGACCGACGGCGTAGCCGTAGACATGGTCGAGAGCGCTTTCGACGGGGATGTCCTTGCCGCCCTTGGCGAGGGCGACGACCATTTCGATCTCGTGGTGGACGTTGCTGCTGCGCGGCGGATAGGGGAAGTCGCCACCATCGAGGACGACGTTGTCCGGGTTCTTCTGGAAGAAGAACGGGGCCTCGCGGTTCGGATCGCCGCCCATCTCGATCGTGTGGGCGGCATAGTTGCGGCCGACGCAATAGATGCGATGGACCGGGAAGCGGCTTTGCGTCCCGCGCACCGGGAGCGTGACCGGCGCCGGGGCCGTGACGACATGGTTCTGAGGCGTGGCGATGTTCATCTTGCGGCGTCCTTCGTTGGCAAGAGGATGGGTCAGCGCGAGGCGGCGTAATAGGCGAACCGACGTTCGAGCCCGGCCAGCAATTCGTTGAGGGTGAAGGCGAAGCTGAAGAGCACGAGCAGCAGCGCCCAGAAATGCTCCATCAGGAAGTGCGACTGGTAGATCTCGAACAGCGTCCCGAAACCGACGACCGAGACGAGCAACTGCCCGATGACCACGCCCTTGACCGCGCGGATCATGCCGAGCCGGATGCCGGCCAGGATTTCGGGCAGCGCCGCCCAGACATAGATGCGGCTGAAGGCCTGCCAGCGGCTGGCACCGAAGCTGCGCGCCATCTCGATCAGCGAGGGCGAGATGGCGCGGATGCCGGCGCGGGTGTTCAGGACGATGATCCACATCGAGAACAGCACCACGGTCAGCACGATCGTCGTCTCGCCCAGGCCGAACAGCACCATGATCACCGGAACCAGTGCGCTGAGCGGCGCGGAGAGGAAGAGGTTGACCCAGGGCAGGAGCAGCCGGTCGGCGATGACGGAGCGGCCCAGCAGAATCCCGAGTGGGACGCCGATGCCGATCGCGATGATGTTGCCGAACAGGAAAGCGCGGCCGGTGATCACCAGCGCGTCGAGGAACGAAGCGGTCGGCACGATCTCGACGACGCGCCAGACGATGCTGGACAGCGGCGGCAGGATGAAGCCGGCATCGGTATGGCCGACGATCTCCCAGATCACGGCCCAGACGATGAGCGACGTCATCAAGGGCAGGCGGATGCCGGAAATAACCATGCCCGCCCCCCTAATCGAGATAGTGCTTGAGCTGCTGCCAGATCTCCTCGACGACATCGAGGTAGGCGCTGTCGCGCCTGATCTTGTCGGGGTCGCCGTCGCGGCTGATCTTCGGCTCGATCACCGCCGAGACGCGGCTCGGCCGGCGCGAAAGCAGCGCAATCCGGTCCGAGACATAGACCGCCTCCTCGATGCTGTGCGTCACGAAGATGAACGACTTGCCTTCGTTGGCAACGAGCTCGAGCAGCTCCTCCTGGAACTTGCGGCGTGTCTGCTCGTCGACGGCCGAGAACGGCTCGTCCATCAGCACGACCTTGGCATCGACCGCGAGGGCGCGGGCAAGGCCGACGCGCTGCCGCATGCCGCCGGAGAGCTCGTGCGGATATTTCCGCTCGAAACCCTTGAGGCCGACTCGTGCGATGTGGCGCTCGGCGATCGCCTCGCGCTCGCTATGGGCGACGCCGCGCAGCTCAAGCCCGAAGGCGACGTTGCGGATGACACTCGCCCAGGGCATCAGCGCGAAATCCTGGAAGACGAAGGCGCGTTCGGGGCCGGGCCCCTTGACCTCGCGCCCGTCGACGAAGACCTGGCCGCCGGTGGCCGGGATCAGGCCGGCGATGATCTTGAGCAACGTGGTCTTGCCGCAGCCGGACGGCCCGAGCAGCGTCGTCAGCCGGCCCTCGGGAAAGTCCAGCGATATCCCACTGAGCGCTTCGATGCCGCCCGGATAGGTCTTGGAGACGCTCTTGACCTCGACGACCGGCCGCGTGGCGAGGGCGGGGGGAGGGAGCTCGGCCATGTGCCGCGCTGTGGCGTCTGCGACGTTCGGGGTCATGCGCGTCCCTCCGGCCGGAACAGGGTGACCTCGATCCGTTCCAGCAATTCGATGAACAGGACCGAGAAGGCGATGATGGCGAGAATGGCCGCGTACATTTTCGGATAGTCGGCGACCGACTGGTTGTAGGAGATCACGTCGCCGATGCCGGTCGGCGTGATCAGCAGTTCGGCGAGGATGATGCCGATGAAGGCGGCGGCGCAGCCGAGTCGCAGGCCAGCGAAGATCATCGGGCTCGCGGCCGGCAGGATGATGAGCCGGATGCTCTGGCTGCGGGTGGCGAGGAAGGAGCGGCCCATTTCCAGCAGCGATTTCGGGGTGTTGCGGACCGCGCCGAGCGTGTTCAGCACGATGACCGGCATGGCCATGATGCAGACGGTCATGATCTTGGCGGTGAGGCCGATGCCGTAGGCGAAGGTCAGGATCGGGATGAGTGCGGCCAGGGGGGCGGCCTGCGCGATGATGAAGAGCGGCGCGATCAGCCATTCCGAAGGCTCGTGCAGGCCCATCAGCACACCAAGCGCGACGCCGAGCAGCACCGAAACGGCAAGGCCGATGGCGAGGGGGTAGAGCGTGATCAGGAAGGCCTTGAGGAGAGACCCGTCGGCGATGATCGCACCGAGCCCGCCCAGCGTTTCAAGAAAGGTCGGGAAGGCCGGGCTCAAGGGAATCCGCCCGGCATACTCCCAGAGCGCGAATGCCGCCGTGAAGGAAAGCAGACGCAGGACGAGCGGGTGGATCAGGATGTCGCGCCAGCGCCGGGCCGGAGTGTCGCGAAGGCGAGGGAGAGCGGTAGCAAGGTCGGAAATCTGCAAGGGAGGTCACTCCGCTTGAGGCCGCAGCTTGGTCGCATGCCGGATCGTGAGGACCCGGCATGCCGGTTGCCCGGTGAGGGCGAGTGGCGCTAGCCGCCGAGCGACTTGCGTGCCCGCTCGAGCGGCGCGAGATACCAGAAGTCCTCGACCTTCAGTTCCGCCGCCGGCCCCTGCATCTGGCCTGCCTCGGTGTAGAACTCGAAATCGGCCTTCGCGATCTCGGCGTTGCCGCCGGCCGGCGCATAGACGCCTTCCTTGGTCGCCATCGTGTAGAATTTCGTGATGCCCTCGAGCACCTCCTTCGGCTGGTCGGCCATCAGCTTGCGCCTGGCCCGCTCCTGCTCGACCACTGCCGGATTGGCCGCCATCTCCTGCCAGAGCCGCAGGAATTCCGTCACGATGACGTCGACCTGCTGCTCGTTCTTCTTGATCCACTCGATCTGCCCGAACAGGGTCTCGTCGGAAGCGGGGGCGCTGACGCCGGGAAGGACATGGAAGCGGTCGCCGGCCTTCTCGAGCAGCATGTTCTTGTTGGCGAGATCGACGACGGTGGCCTTGATCTGCCCCTTCATCATTCCGATGATCCGGTTCTCGGACCCCGGCACATAGCTGCGTTCGCCGAACTGGATGCCCTCGCGCTTGGCGATGATGTTGCCGATCGCCTCCGTGCCCGTCGCGCGGGCATGGAAGGTGATCGGCTGGCCGTTCATGTCCTTCCAGGTCTTGTAGGACTTGTCGGCGACCGGGAAGAAGACGAGCCGGGTGCCCTGGAACAGCACGCGCAGCGGCGCCTTGCTCTTCTGGACGACTGCGTACGGCGTGCCGATGCCGAGGTCCGCCTGGCCGTTGATCACGGCCTGGATGGCGAGATCCTCCTTCGAGAAATGCGTCACCTGATAGTCGACGCCCTTCTCCTTGGCGCGTTCGAGCGCGATGACCATGGCGAGCGTTTCGGTCGATAGGACGTCTCCCAGCGCGACGCGGACCTTGCTCTGTGCCTGCGCTGCCGGGCTGCCGCCCAGAAGGGCGACGGTGGCCGCGATGGCGGCGGCGAACACGGTGGACAGCCTGCTTCCCAAGGGCTTCATGGTCTGACTCCTCCCAGAGTTCTGTTTGGCTTTTTTGAGCGATCTGGTCGCAACCAATTTTCTTTTGGGCAGTGTCAAATGGTAATTTGATCCTGTCAAGGCCGTGTCTTGGTCTAAAGAGAGCCGATATTGGGGCGTATGCGATGGGTTTTGCGAACCAATTGGCAAAATGGTTGCGTTGACGGAAAATCCGTGGGATCAAGGGGTATCACTCGCCGCCGGTTACGCATGATGGATCAGAAAGTCGCCGCTCCCACCGATGCTGCCCTCCCGGGGGTGCTGACCCAGCTCTACGGGTTTCTGGCGGCTGCCCGGCTGCCCGATGACGGGCGCCTGCCGCCGGAGCGGGAGCTCGCCGAACTGCTCGGCGTGAAGCGCACCGAATTGCGCAAGGGGCTGGCTGCGCTCGAGCGCGAGGGGCAGCTCTGGCGCCATGTCGGCAAGGGGACTTTCGTCGGGCCAAGGCCGCCGCAACTGGCGGACATCTCGGATCTCGCGCAGCGCTGCAATCCGATCCAGGTGATGAAGGCGCGCATAGCTCTCGAGCCGGAACTGGCACGCCTTGCCGCGGTCAACGCGACCGCGGCTGAAATCGGTACGCTGGCAGAACTGAACGCGGCCTGCCGCGCCTCGGCGACCTGGCGGGAATACGAGGCCTATGACGCGCGTTTCCACCACGAGATCGCCGAGGCTGCGCACAACCCGATCCTGCTCGCGCTTTTCGAAACGCTGAACGCAGTGCGTCGCGCCGTTACCTGGGGACGGCCTCGACCGAGCCTGAGCAGCCCACCCGCCGACCACCACAGCTTCGACGACCATGCCCGGATCGTCGATGCCATCGCCCACCGCGAACCCGCAGCGGCAGCCGAGGCGGTGAGGCGCCACCTGCAGAATGTGGAAGACCGGCTGATCGGGCGCTCTCCCTGAGGTCGGGCCTCAGCAGGAGTCTTCCCAGTTCAGCGGATGCGCTGCGCTTCTAGCCGGTGCATCTGCTTGGCGCGCGCGTGCGCCCCGCCTCGCCCGATCTGGCTTCGCGTCGTCTTGTCGCCGAGGATTGCCACGAGGTCCCCCTCCGTGGCGCGATCCTTGGTCAGCGCCGATCGGCTTCGGCGGCCGCGGAGCGACGCTCTCGAGAGCGCCTCAGATGATCTTGTCGACGATCTTGTCGACGAAGGCGGGAACACTGTCCTGGAAGTTGTGCATGGAGCGGCCACCGACCTGATCGGCGTCCATGAACATCCCGACCCCCTTTGCAGCGTAGTGGATGCCCGTCTTCACCCCCGAGGCCACGAGATCCACAGCGCCCGTGATCAGCCCGCCGCCGCTGACGGCGTCGAGGACATCGTCGCTCAGCGGCGCGCCGCGCTCGGAGACCTGGGAGGAGGCGATGTTGAAACCGGTGGTCATGGCAATGTCCTTCGTTCGATGCCTGGAAGCCGATCCCGGGACACCCCGTCCGCTTCCTGATGAAATGAGGTTAGGTCGCGGCAGCTGACATGAACCTTACAGACGGAACTTGCCCGATCTTCCTTGGTCGGGAGGCTCAATCGTCGGCCCTGCGTCCAAAGCCGGCCCATGACAGGAGCACGCCGGGTGCCGGCGGCTCCAACGCGCCATCTGAGCTTTCGGCAGCGGCGGTTTTTGGTCGGGAACCGATCTCGCCTGAAAGCCGCTACCGTCCGCTTTCGGGCGAAGCACCAAGGTCAGCTTGTCGCGCACTGCCGATGGATTGACCTGGCAGGCCGGCCTTGCTCAATTCGCTCGGGCTCGCGCGAATCTGAGCAGGCATGGCCTTCGGCGTCTTCATTCATCGGCACGATTCGATCTATCGGGACAGTCCGGCCGAACATTATCAGTTCCCGCGTCAGTATCTCGGCCGCGTCCAGGCCTGCGTCGGGAGCTGGATCATCTATTACGAGCCGCGCAAGGTGGCCGGCACGCGTGGCTACTTTGCAGTGGCAAAGGTCCAGCAGGTGATCCCCGATCAGGGCGCGCCGGACATGTACATCGCCATCATCGAGCCCGGCAGCTATCTCGACTTCGCCAACCCGGTTCCCTTCACGGATGCTCGGGGCGTGATCGAGCGCGGCGTACTGAATGAGGACGGGCGCATCTCTGGGCGCGCTCAGGCGGCGGTTCGACCGCTCTCACCAGCCGACTTTCACCGTATCACCAGTCTCGGCTTGGACGACGAGGCCCCGTTGCTGCCGCGCGTTGATGCGGATGCGGCATCGAACGGCTTCGCGGAGGAACAGGCGCCGTTTGTGTTCGAGCAGGATCGCGAGCGGGCGACATTCTTGGCCTCCCGGATCGTCCGCGACCGCGTCTTTCGCCGCGTCGTTCTGCGCGCTTACGACGAACGCTGCGCGATCACCGGCCTGAAGCTCATCAACGGCGGCGGCCGGGCGGAAGTCGATGCGGCTCACATCCGTCCCGTCGAGAGGAAGGGGCCTGACATCGTCAGCAACGGAATCGCGTTGTCAGGCACCGCGCACTGGATGTTCGATCGCGGTCTGATCAGTCTGTCCGACGACCTCGACATCCTGATCTCCCGGCAGGCGAACGACCCCGATGGAATACGCAGCTTCATAAACAGGACCGGTCGAGCCCTACCGCCTGTGCGAGCTCACGACCGTCCGCACCCGCATTTCCTGCGGTGGCACCGAGAGAATTGCTTCAAGCAGTGAGGAGGAGGGAGTGCGCCCAGGCGACCTGTGCGCGCCTGAGGCGTACTTGTAACCGCGGTGTAACCACGGGCTTTCGGAACCGTTCAGAACTGGTGCCGAGCCGCCCAGGCCAGAAAAGCAAAAAGCGCCGGGAAACCCGACGCTTGCATGCTTCTCTTAACTTGAGATTGTCTGGAGCGGGCGAAGGGATTCGAACCCTCGACCCCAACCTTGGCAAGGTTGTGCTCTACCCCTGAGCTACACCCGCATCCGAGACATTCATCGCCGCCGCAGCGGCGATGGGCGGCTTATTGCCCATCGCCGCGAGGAGCGCAAGTGCCTTGTTGCAGGAATTTCACAACTCGCTGCCCGGTTCAGCCGGGGGCAATGCCTCGAGCTTGCCGCGGCGAGGGGAGAAAGCTAGGGATTTCCAGCTTTTCCGCGTTTCCAGGGCAAAAATGACCGCGCCAATTTCTCCTCAGGATCTCGTCGCAGCCTTGGATAACCTCGGCATCGCCACCACCCGGATCGACCACGAGGCGGTCTTCACCGTGGCCGAATCCAAGGAGTTGCGTGGCGCGATCAGCGGGCACCACACCAAGAATCTGTTCCTGAAGGACAAGAAGGGCCGGATTTTCCTGGTTTCGGCGCTGGAGAGCACGCGAATCGACCTGAAGCGCCTGCACGAGACTCTCGGTGCGAGCGGCAGGCTCTCCTTCGGCTCGGCCGAGCTGCTGATGGAGAAGCTCGGCGTCACGCCGGGCTCGGTCACCGCCTTCGCGGTGATCAACGACCGGGCGGGAGATGTGACCATGGTGCTGGACGCCGGCCTGATGACCGGCGAGCCGATGAACTTCCACCCTCTGGTCAACACGGCGACGCTCGGCATCGCCCGCGACGACATGCTCGCCTTCCTGCGTTCGACCGGCCACGAGCCGCTGATCGTCGAGCTGCCGGCGCCGCCCGAGCCTTGAGGCGGATGACCTGCACCGGCCATCGCATCAGATGCGCCAGGGGCAATGGACAGAACGGACGAAGCTCCCCATCTATGGGGCGCGGATCGGGCAGCGCTGCCCGGCGGTTTCGGTTGTCCGGGCAATCCCCTAAAAGGCAGGGCTACGACCCTGCCGGCGTGGAGCCCGGCTTGTTGACGAGATGAAGGACGACCCATGCTGGTCAATGGCGAAGCGGCACCGGCCCCCGGGCTGATCAAGGACACGACGACGCAGGGCTTCCGCCAGGACGTCATCGCCGAATCGATGAACCAGCCGGTGCTGGTCGATTTCTGGGCGCCCTGGTGCGGCCCGTGCAAGCAGCTGACGCCGGTGATCGAGAAGGTGGTCAACGAGGCCGGCGGCAAGGTCAAGCTGGTCAAGATGAACATCGACGAGCACCCGGCGATCCCCGGCCAGCTCGGCATCCAGTCGATTCCGGCGGTGATCGCCTTCCAGCGCGGCCAGCCGGTCGACGGCTTCATGGGCGCCCAGCCGGAGGGCCAGATCAAGGCCTTCATCGAGAAGCTTGTCGGGCCGATGGGCCCCGGCCCGGTTGAGGAGATGCTCGCGGCGGCGGGCGAGGCGCTCGAGGCCGGCGATGCCGGCGGCGCGAGCGAGCTCTATGCCGAGGTGCTGGCGCTGGAGCCGGGGAATGTCGCAGCGATCGCCGGCATGGCCCGGCTGCATTTCGACGAGGGCGATATCGAGGGCGCCAAGGGCTTCCTCGCCATGGTGCCGGCCGACAAGGCCGAGGACCAGGCCGTGACGGCGCTGCGTGCCGCGATCGAGCTCGCCGAACAGGCGGCCTCCCTCGGCGACACCGCCGAGCTCGAGACCAGGGTCGCGGCGAATCCGAAGGATCATCAGGCCCGTTTCGACCTCGCTCTCGCGCTGAACGCCCGCGAGCGGCGCGAGGAGGCGGTCGACCAGCTCATCGCCATTCTCAAGGCGGACCGGAGCTGGAACGAGGATGGCGCGCGCAAGCAGCTGCTGCAGTTCTTCGAGGCCTGGGGGCCGATGGACGAGCACAGCGTCGCCGGGCGCCGCAAGCTCTCCACCGCACTCTTCGCCTAGGCCGGAGGGGACCACGTGCAGATGGGCAGGCGCCGATGGGCATGAACGCGGTTTATCACGGGCCCGAGGATTGCCCGGCGGTGATCCCGCTGTTTCCGCTCAGCGGCGCGCTGCTGCTGCCGCGTGGGCAGATGCCGCTCAACATTTTCGAGCCGCGCTATCTCGCCATGGTCGATGACGCGATCCGCACCCATCGTGTCATCGGCCTGATCCAGCCTGAGCCGGAGAACGGTCGGCAATCGACGGCGCCGGCGCTGCTGCACGTCGGCTGCCTTGGCCGCATCACCCAGTTCGCCGAGACGGGCGACGACCGCTACATCCTGACCCTGACCGGCATTTCCCGCTTCCGGCTGGTCGAGGAGCTTTCGGTCACCACCGCTTATCGCCAGGCCAGGGTCTCCTATGATGATTTCGCGGTCGACTTCCAGGCGCGGGCCGGCGAGGAGGCTGTCGATCGCGTGAGCCTGCTCAAGGCGCTGCGCAGCTTCGCCAAGGCCAATGAGCTCAAGATCGACTGGAAGGGCGTCAACGAGGCGCCCAACGAGGCGCTGGTCAATGCGCTCTCGATGATGTGCCCCTTCGGACCGCGCGAGAAGCAGGCACTGCTCGAGGCGCCTGACCTCAGGAGCCGGGCCGAGGTTCTGGTCGCGATCACGGAAATCGAGCTTGCCCGCGGCGGTTCCGATCCGGACACGACGCTGCAGTGAGTGATTTGCGGGTTTTCCCTCCGGCTGTCGTCCCGGGCGACCGGAGGGAGACCGGGGACCCATGCCTGGACGTCTGCCGGAGAGGTTCAGGCAGACGTCCAGGCATGGATTCCGGATCGGCGCCGCTGACGCGGCTTGTCCGGGACGACCAGCTTCCTTTCAGATCAGGTGCTGTCCTTTGAATGTCGCGATGACCCAGTCCGGCGGTGCCGGCAGTTCGCCGGTGACCTATCCGCCGCGGCGCTCGATCGTCGCCTGGATCTTCTTCGACTGGGCGGCCCAGCCCTTCTTCACGCTGGTCACCACCTTCGTCTTCGCGCCCTTCTTCGCGGCGGCGCTGGCTTCCGATCCTGCGCAGGGGCAGGCGCTCTGGGGCTACGCCACCGGCTTTGCCGGGCTCTGCATCGCGCTGCTCTCGCCGCTGCTCGGTGGCATCGCCGACCGAACCGGTCCGCGAAAGCCCTGGATCGCCAGTTTCGGGGCGCTGCTCGTCATCGGCTCCGGCATGCTCTGGTACGCCAAGCCCGGCTCGCCTGCGGCCGTGCCGATCGCGCTCGCCGGTTTCGTCATGGCGACGATAGGGGCCGAGTTCGCAACGACCTTCAACAACGCGATGATGACGCGGCTCGTGCCGCCCGAGCGTCTGGGGCGCCTATCAGGTACCGGCTGGGCCGTCGGCTATCTTGGCGGGCTCGTCTCGCTGGCGTTGACGCTCGGCCTGCTCGCGGCCGATCCGCATACTGGCAAGACGCTCGCCGGCTTTTCGCCGATGTTCGGGCTCGATGCGGCTACCCGCGAGGGCGATCGCTTTTCCGGGCCGCTCACTGCGCTCTGGTTCGTGATCTTCGTCACGCCGATGTTCCTGCTGACGCCGGATACGCCGCGCACCGGCATATCCTTCCGGGAGGCCGCCAGCGGCGGCGTGGCACGGCTGAAGGCGACGCTGGCGGAGCTGCCGAGCCTGCCCGGGCTCGGCCGCTTCCTGCTCGCCAACATGATCTACCAGGACGGGCTCGTCGCGCTCTTCGCCTTCGGCGGCATCTACGGGGCAGGGGTGTTCGGCTGGCAGACGATCGAGCTCGGCGTGTTCGGCATCCTGCTCACCATCACCGGCACGCTTGGCGCCTTTCTCGGCGGCAAGCTCGACGATGCCGTCGGCGGCAAGCCGGTGATCCTCGGCGCCATCGCTTGCCTGCTCTTCGCCTGTCTCGGCATTCTCTCGCTCGGGCCGGGACAGGTCGCCTTCTTCATCGAGGCGACGCCGGCGGCCCCCGGCGATGGCCTGTTCGCCTCGCTGCCCGAGAAGGTCTATCTCGGGCTCGGCCTTCTGATCGGCCTCGTCGCCGGGCCGTTGCAGGCCTCTTCGCGCAGCCTGCTCGCCCGCATCGCCCCGCCGGCGCGGATCGGCGAGTTCTTCGGCCTCTTCGCACTGGCGGGCAAGGTCACCTCCTTCATGGGGCCGACCCTGGTCGCGCTGGCGACGACGCTCTTTGCCAGCCAACGGGCAGGCCTCGCCGTGCTGATCGCCTTCTTCCTCACCGGAGGCTGGCTGATCGCCGGCGTGAAGGTGAAGCGCGGCGGTTGATTCAAGGCGCGGGCGGCGCGACCTGCTCCCTCTCCCCTTGCGGGAGAGGGTTGGGGTGAGGGGTCGCGCGACGCTAGCCACACGCTACCGTGCTGACGGGCGAAACCGTCCAGGACTGCTCGACCCCTCATCCGGCCCTTTGGGCCACCTTCTCCCGCAAGGGGAGAAGGAAGCGCGCCGCGCCTACGGCAGCGCCTTCAGATACCTCACCGGCCGTCCGGGCGCCGCCGACTGGGCGGCGTGGACGATCGCGTTCGCGTCGATGCCGAAATGCCGGTAGAGGTCGGCGACGGTGCCGGTCTGGCCGAAATGCTCGACGCCGAGCGCTTTCTGCTTGTGGCCGTGGACGCTGCCGAGCCAGGCCAGCGTCGCCGGATGCCCGTCCAGCACCGAGACGATGCCGCAATCGCGCGAGAGCTCGCCGAGCAGGCGCTCGACATGGCTGGTGGCGCGATGATTGCCGCGCTGGCGCGCCCGTTCCGCCGCCTGCCAGCCGGCGTTCAGCCGGTCGGCCGAGGTGATGGCGAGCAGGCCGACATCGCGCCGGTCCTCGGCGAGCAGGCCGACGGCCTCGATCGCTTCGGGCGCGACCGCGCCGGTATAGGCGATCACCACCGAGGCGTTCGGCCCGGGCTTCCTCAGCCAATAGGCGCCGTCGATGATGTCGCGCTCCAGCTCCGGCGTCATCGCCCGCTTGGGCTGCTCGACCTGACGGGTCGATAGGCGCAGATAGACCGAGCCGCCGGTCTCGTCGCGCAGCCAGGTGCGCTCGTCCGGATCGCCCTCGCCATCCTTCTGCAGATATTCGAACGACCAGCGCATCATCACGGAAAGTTCGTCGACGAAGGCCGGCTCGAAGGCGCAGAGCCCGTCCTGGCTCATGCCGATCAGCGGCGTCGCGATCGACTGATGCGCGCCGCCCTCCGGCGCCAGCGTGACACCGGACGGCGTCGCGACGACCATGAAGCGGGCATCCTGGTAGCAGGCATAGTTCAGCGCATCGAGCCCGCGCGAGATGAACGGGTCGTAGAGCGTGCCGATCGGGATCAGGCGCTCGCCGAAGATCGAATGCGACAGGCCGAGAGCCGAGAGGTTGATGAACAGGTTCATCTCGGCGATGCCGAGCTCGATATGCTGGCCCTTGGGAGAGAACTCCCATTTCTGCATCGAGGGGATGCGCTCGTCCTTGAAGGTGTCGGCCATCGAGGCACGCGCGAACAGGCCGCGCCGGTTGACCCATGGCCCGAGATTGGTCGAGACGGTGACGTCGGGCGCCGTGGTGACGATGCGGTCGGCCAGCGGCCCGCCGAGCTTGGCGAGCTCGTCCAGCACCTTGCCGAAGCCCATCTGCGTCGACATCACCGGCTGGATGCCGGCTTCCAGCTTTTCCGGCACGGGAAGGGCCGGCGCGCTGTAGCGGCGCCGCCCTTCGGAGAAGAACGGGATCTTGCCGAGGAAGGCGCGGATCTCGCTCTCGGGCAGGTCGAGGCCCTCGAACAGGTCCCATTCATGGCCCGGGCGGACCTTGTTGGCCTGCTTGAAGCCTTCCATCTGCTCCTTGGTCATCAGCCCGGCATGGTTGTCCTTGTGCCCGGCGAGCGGCAGGCCGAAGCCCTTGACGGTGTAGGCGAGGAAGCAGACCGGCCGGTCATGGTCGATCGCCTCGAAGGCCTCGAGGATCGAAGGCAGGTCATGGCCGCCGAGATTGCACATCAGCTTCGAGAGCTCGGCGTCGGAGCGCTTCTCGATCAGCTTGGTCACCGGGCCCTGGTCGCCGAGATCGTCCATCAGGCGCTTGCGCCAGGCGGCACCACCCTGGAAGGTCAGCGCCGAATAGAGCTGGTTCGGGCAGGAATCGATCCAGGCCTTCAGGCGCTCGCCGCCTTTCTCCTTGAAGGCGGCCTGCTGCAGCGAGCCGTATTTCAGGGTGACGACGTCCCAGCCGAAATTGCGGAACATCGTCTCGAAGCGGTCGTAAAGGCCTTCGCGGATCACCGCGTCGAGTGACTGGCGATTATAGTCGATCACCCACCAGGTGTTGCGCACGCCGTGCTTCCAGCCCTCCATCAGGGCTTCGAAGATGTTGCCCTCGTCGAGCTCGGCATCGCCGATCAGCGAGACCATCCGGCCTTCGGGGCGGTCCTTCGCCCAGCCATGCGCCTTCACATAGTCCTGGGTCAGCGAGGAGAACAGCGTCTGAGCCACGCCGAGGCCAACCGAGCCGGTCGAGAAATCGACGTCGTCAATGTCCTTGGTGCGCGAAGGATAGCTCTGCGCGCCCTTGTAGCCGCGGAAGTTCTCGAGCTTCTCCTGCGTCTGCAGCCCCATCAGATAGTTGATGGCGTGGAAGATCGGCGAGGCGTGCGGCTTCACAGCGACCCGGTCCTGCGGCTTCAGCGCCGCCATGTAGAGCGCGGTCATGATGGTGGCGAGCGAAGCCGAGGAGGCCTGATGGCCGCCCACTTTCATGCCGTCGCCATTATCGCGCAGATGGTTGGCGTTGTGGATCGTCCACGAGGCCAGCCAGAGAATCTTCTTTTCCAGTTCGGCGAGAACGGGCAGGCGTGGGTCGGACATCGGGCGCGCTCCTTGGATTAGCGTATCATGCATATTCGCGCTGGCGAAAGCAGCTAAAGACGGAGCTGCGTGCTTCCAGAATTGGCGGGTTCCGCTAATCTTGAGCCGAGGAGCGAACATTCATGCCAAATCCAAAACTCGACGATATCGACCGCCGCATCGTTCAGGCCCTGCAGGCCGACGGACGCATGAGCATTCAGGACCTCGCGGCGCAGGTCGGGCTCTCGCCGAGCCCCTGCGCACGGCGTGTCCGGCTGCTCGAGGATGCCGGGGTGATCAAGGGCTATGTCGCGGTGATCGACCAGGAGAAGCTCGGCCTGCCGGTTTCGGTCTTCGCCTCGATCAAGCTGGAGCGGCAGCGCGAGGAGGAACTCGACCGTTTCGGCGCGGCCGTGCAGCGCTGGCCCGAGGTCGCCGACTGCTATCTGATGACCGGCCAGCGCGACTACCTCCTGCGCATCATCGTCAGCGATCTCGCTGCCTATGAGCGCTTCCTGAAGGACAAGCTGACGCGGCTCGACAATGTCGCCTCGATCGAATCGAGCTTCGCGCTCGGTCAGGTGAAGCGCTCCTTCTCGGTGCCGGTGGAGCTTGGGGCGAGCTGATCAGGGGGCATGGCTGCCCCGGGGTCGGCGGCGTCGCCACTGACGCACGCTGTCTTCGCCTCGGGCTTCACTCGCCGCAAGGCTGCTGACGCCAGGCTGGAACGGAAACGACGATGCTGGAACTGCGCCCGAATTGCGAACTCTGCGACCGCGACCTGCCGCCGACCTCTCTGGAGGCGCGGATCTGCAGCTATGAGTGCACCTATTGCGCCGATTGCGCCGAGCGGGTGCTGGAAAATGTCTGCCCGACCTGCGGCGGCGGCTTCGTCCAGCGGCCGGTCCGCCCGGTCAACGATCTGCGCGGCATCGGGCTCGGCCTCGCCAACCGGCCGCCATCGACCGCCCGCAAGCACTCGCAATGGACGGAAGCGCAGCGCCGCGAGCTGACCGAGCGCCTGCGCGCCGTGCCGCCGCAGGAGCGATGACAGGTGTGCGTTTACCTGAAATGACAGGTGTTTAGAGGCGATTGCGGAATCGATCTCTCAGAGAGGGTTCCTGCCGTGGCGCTAAGGCTATCGTCCCCGCTTCGTCTCCAGGCTCTTGCTCCAGCGCGACAGTGCAAAGCAGATCAGCCAGTAGATCCCGCCGGAGAAGACATAGGCTTCCATGCTCATGCCGACCCAGTTCGGGTCGGCGAGCGAGGCCTGGGCGATGCCGAGCAGGTCGAGGATCGAAACGACGAGGACGAGCGTGGTGTTCTTCACCAGCGCGATGAACTCGTTGGTGATCGCCGGCAGCGAGATGCGCAGCGCCTGCGGCAGGATGATAAACCAGGTCGCCTTCCAATAGGTCAGGCCGAGCGCAGTCGCCGCCTCGCGCTGGCCGGAGGGCAGGGCCTGCAGGCCGCCGCGAACCGCTTCCGCCATATAGGCCGCGATGCAGAAGCCGAGCCCGATCACCGCCCGCGCCAGTCGGTCGACGCCGATGCCCGAGGGCATGATCAGCGGCAGCAGCAGCGATGCCAGGAAGATCACCGCGATGATCGGCACGCCGCGCCAGAACTCGATGAACAGCACGCTGATCAGTCGGATCACCCTGAGCTGCGATTGCCGTCCGAGCGCGAGCACGATGCCGAGCGGGATCGCGATCAGGCTGGCATAGATCGAGATGAAGACGGTCAGCATCAGACCGCCCCATTCGCGCGTCTCGACGGGCCTGAGGCCGAAGCCCCCGGCAAGCAGCCAGACGCCGAGCGGCGGCAGGATGACGAGCGCCGCCAGAGCGAGCTTGAGCTTCAGCCGCTGCGGCGCGAACACCAGCCCAGCGCCTGACAGCGCGAACAGGATGCCGGCGAGATCGGCGCGCCAGCGCTCCTCCTGCGGGTAGAGCCCGTACATGAACTGGCCGAAGCGGGCGCGGATGAAAACCCAGCAGGCCCCGCCGGATGCGCAGTCCTCGCGCGTTGTGCCGCGCCAGGTCGCGTCGATCAGCGCCCAGCGGATGATCGGGATGGCGATCCAGGCGATGAAGAGGGCGAGGACCAGGGTGACGACCGTCGTCACCGGCGTGCCGAAGAGGCGCTCGCGCCAGCTCTGGGAGGTTGCGGTGGCGGCGCTCATCGGGTCACCAGCGCGATCCTGGCATTGTACCAGTTCATGAAGGCGGAGACCGCGAGGCCGATGACGAGATAGACCGCCAGCGTCATCGCGATGATCTCGATCGCCTGGCCGGTATTGTTGAGCGCCGAGCCCATGAACAGGCTGACCACATCGGGATAGGCGATCGCGGCGCCGAAGGACGAGTTCTTCAGCACGTTGAGATACTGGTTGGTCATCGGCGGCGTCATCACCCTGAGCGCCTGCGGGATGGTGACGAGGCGCAGCGTCTGGGCAGGCCGCAGCCCGAGAGCGGCGGAGGCCTCGATCTGGCCGTGCGGCACGGACTGGATGCCGCCGCGCACGATCTCGGCGATGAAGCCGGCCGTGTAGGTCACCAGCGCCGCCAGCAGCGCCACGAATTCGGGGATGACGACGAAGCCGCCGCGATAGTTGAAGCCGCGCAGCACCGGGATGTCCCAGCGCGTCGCAAGGCTCGCCCAGCTCAGGGCCAGCACGGGCACCAGCACGAGCAGGATCAGGCTGACGGCGAGGAGCGGCGCGTCCTGCCCGGTCGCTTCCTTCCGCCGCCGCGCCCAGCGGGCGAACAGCCATTGCGCGACGAAGGCCGCCAGGATGACGCCGAAGGCCCAGTGGAAGTTCGCCGGCGCGTCCGGCAGCGGAATGGTCAGCCCGCGATTGTTGAGGAAGGCAACGCCGAAGACGCTGATGCTCTCCCGTGGCGAAGGCAGCGCGGCGATGACGCCGAAATACCAGAACAGCACGAAGAACAGCAGCGGGATATTGCGGACGAACTCGACATAGGCCCCGGCGAGCGCCGAGACGAGCCAGATCGAGGAGAGGCGGGCGATGCCGATCGCGAAACCCAGAAGCGTCGCCAGCACCAGCGAGACCGCGGTGACGAACAGCGTGTTGGCGACGCCGGCCCAGAACAGCGCGAGGATGTTGTCGGACTGCGTGTAGTTCGTCAGCACGAATGGCACGTCGATGCCGGAGGTGCGCCACAGGAAGTCGAAGCCTGACGCGATGCCGGCCTTGACCATGTTTTCCGAGGCGTTGCGGATGAAATAGACCAGCAGGCCGACGAGGCCGATCAGCACCGCCGCCTGGTAGAACCAGTCGCGGACGCGCTTGTCGTTGATGAAGGCGAGGGCTTTGCTCACGATCGCAGGCTCGCTGGGAAAGGCTGAAGGAGCGGGCCGTCATTCCGGCCGGAGCGAAGCGGAGGGCCGGAATCCATCGCAGGACTCCGGCGCCTTTCGATGGATTCCGGAGCTGCGCCGCGGTGCGGCTTGTCCGGAATGACGGCGCTCAGCTCGCTTGGCCGGGCCGCCCCGCTCTCACTGGAACGGAGGCGTGAACAGCAGGCCGCCCTTGGTCCAGAGCTGGTTCTGGCCGCGCTCGAGCTTCAGCGGCGAGCCCATGCCGACGGTGCGCTCATAGCTCTCGCCATAGTTCCCGACCTGCTTGATGACCTTGTACATCCAGTCGTCGGGCAGGCCCATCATCGCGCCGAAGCCCCCCTCGGCGCCGAGCAGGCGGCGGACCTCGGTGTTCTTCGAGTTCGCCTTCATCTCGTCGACGTTCTTGGAGGTCACGCCGAGCATTTCGGCGGCGATGGTGCCGTTCAGCACCCAGCGCACGATCAGCTGCCAGCGCTCGTCGCCCCAGCGCGTCACCGGCCCCTGCGGATCGTTCGAGATCGGCTGGGTCAGGATGACGTGCTCGTCCGGCACCTTGAGCTTGGCGCGCTGGCCGGCGAGAGCGCCGACGCCGGCGGTGTAGGCGTCGCAGCGGCCGGAATCATAGGCGGTGATGGCGTCGTCGTTCTTCTGGAAGTTGGTGATGGTCACCTTGAGGTTGCGCTCGCGGAACCAGTCGGCGGCGTTCTTCTCCTCGGTCGAGCCGGCGGCGACGCAGATCGAGGCGCCGTCGAGATCGGCCGCGGTCTTGGCGTTGGCCTTCTTGCGGACGATGAAGGTCTGGCCTTCGTAGAAGTTGATGCCCTGGAAGTTCAGGCCGAGCGTCGCATTGCGCGAGAAGGTGATGGTCGAATTGCGCGAGAGCAGGTCGACCTGGCCCGATTGCAGGATCGGCCAGCGCTGCTGCACCGAGGTCGGCGTGAACTTGACCTTGGTCGCGTCGCCGAGCACGGCCGCAGCGAGCGCCTTGCAATAGTCGACGTCGAGGCCGGTCCATTCGCCCTTGTCGTTGGCGAAGGAGAAACCGGGCAGGCCGAGATGAACGCCGCATTCGATATGGCCGCGGGCCTTGACCGCGTCGAGCGTCGGGCTCGGCGCGAGCTGCTGGGCGAGCACCATTGAGGCGCTGCCGGCGAGGATGGCCCCTGCCAGATAGATGGTCTTCATGTCCTGTTCCCCTGCGTCCTTAGGCGTCATGCGCGGCGCTGGGGCTGACTATGCAACAGACGCACCAAGAGAGGTAGGGGGGACGATAGGCGTAGCTGACGTCCAGCGTCACCAGCCGCGCTGGGCCTTGATCGCCTTCTTCTGCATGTCCTTCTGGGCCCTCCAGTAGTCCATCTGGCCCTGCCGCTGCATCTCGTAATAGTCGCGGATCCGCTCCTTGCGGGAGGTCGAGTTGCGGTAGTCCTTCCAGTCGTAGTGGTCGTCATGGACATCGTCGTCGTCGCCGAGAGCGTCGAGGAAGTTCTTCAGCAGCGAGCGGGCCGGTTCGACCGGCAGGGACTGCGCGCCGGCCGGGAGCGGCGCGAAAGCAGGCGCGGCGATTGCGGCCGGCGAGGCCACGATGAAAGCGGCCAGGCTCAGGATCAGGGCAGGGCGGAGCATCATGTCGGGCATCCTCGGTGTCGTCGGCATTAC
Organism: Allobosea sp. GW823-FHT02B03; assembly: GCF_058797755.1. NCBI lineage: Bacteria > Pseudomonadati > Pseudomonadota > Alphaproteobacteria > Hyphomicrobiales > Alloboseaceae > Allobosea > Allobosea sp. GW823-FHT02B03. Next base: position 457,840 of record NZ_JBXAJY010000005.1, read on the forward strand.
TGGGCCGGGGTGCGGTTGAAGAGATGCGGCAGCTCGGGGCTGAGCCAGCGCATCTGCGTGATCCTGCCGTTGTTGTCGGGCTCGAAGCGCAACCGGGTGAAGGCTTCGCCGCCGCTCATCGCTGCGGGACCCGCGAAGTCGCCGACCGGGGCGAGCGTCGCCGAGAACAGGAAGGGGTCGTCCCGGCTTGCCGTGAGCAGGCCGATGGCCTCCGTCGTTTCCAGCTTCATCTGCAGGTTGCCATTGACCAGGGAGACCGTCGCGTCGCCGAGAATCGGCGAGACGTAAGTCCCGGCGAGGGCGGCGGCATTGGCCGGCAGCGGCCCCGGCACGAAGCCGGCGGCCTCCTTGAGGGCGGCCTCGCGCTTGGCCTTCGAGGCCGCGGCGCCGAGCGCGATGTTGTCGACGGTCGGATTGCCGAGGACGCGATCGTAGAACCACATCGCCAGCGAGTCCGGCATGCCGGTGTTCTCGAGATTGGTCAGGATGACGATGCCGGTCCTGGCATCCGGCAGGAAGCCGGCATGCGCACCGAAGCCCGAGGTCCCGCCATTGTGCCAGATGATCCGGCCGCGCGGGGTCGCGCTGGCGACCCAACCGACGGCATAGGCCGTGCGCTCGTTCATCGCGACGCGCGGGGTCCAGGTCACGTCGAGATTCTCCTCGGAGACGACGACCTTGCCGTCGAAGATGCCGCGGCCGAGCTGCAGGCGCAGCCATTTGGCCATGTCGGGCACGTTCGAGTTCAGCGCGCCGGCCGGCCCGAGCGCATAGGGGAAGGCGGGATGGAACGGCACTGCGATGGGCGCGGCGTCGAGCCGGTGACCCATGGCATGGTCCGGTGCTTTCTCGATTGCCTCGGCGGTCGCCGTGGTCGCCGCCATGCCGAGCGGGTCGAGCACGCTGCGCTTCAGCGAGGCGAACCAGGACGGCGTGCCATTGGCCTTGGCGACGATCTCGCCGCCGACGACATGCGGGATATTGAGATAGCGGAAATCGGAGCGGAAGGCGCCGAGCTGCGGGGCTACCCGTAGCGAGCGGATCAGCGTTTCCTTGTCGAAGCCGAGGAAGGCCAGCGCGTCGTTGACATAAGGCGTCAGCCCGGAGCGCTGCGCTGCGAGATCGAGCACGCGGAAGTCGCGGGTGATCCAGGGGTCCGAGAGCTGGAAGGCGGGATGGTGATCGATCACCGGGTCGTTCCAGCCGATCCGGCCGGCATCGACGGCCTGCGCCAGCGTCACGCCGAGAAACGCCTTGGTGGTCGAGCCGACCTGGAACAGCGTCTCGGCGTTCACAGGCTCGGGCTTGCCCTGCGCCTTGATGCCGAAGCCCTTGGCGTAGATCAGCTTGTCGTCGTGCACGATGCCGACGGCGATGCCGGGCACCGAAAAGGCCTTCATGCCGGCGGCCACCTGCTTCTCCAGCTCCGGCAGCAGTGCCTCGATCGATGCCTGGCTCGGCTCCTGCGCCTGCGCGCCGCTGACCGCCAAGGCGCCGGCGAGCGCGAGGCCGCGCAGCACGGGTGTTCCGAGGAATCGCTTCATCCAGTCGCTCCAGGGTATTGAAAAAGGCCGAGAAATCGCGGCGAGGATACGCTGCGGGCCGGGCAGGAGGCCGCAAGCTCGCATGGTCTTGTCTGCCGTTAGGTAAACAGAATCGGGAGATTCTGACCAGATTGCCGTGACGGGCCGGTGTCACCCTGGCAGGAAGGCGAGCCGGCCATCGGCGTCGCGTACGATCTCGACCGCGCTGCCATAGAGCGCGACGAGATTGTCCTGGGTGAGCAGGGCGGCAGCCGGTCCGCTGGCAAGTGCCCGCCCATCGCGCAGCAGCATCACCCGGTCGGCATAGCGCAGCGCCTGGTTCGGATCGTGCGTGGTGAACAGCACGCCGAGCCCTTCCGCCGCGAGCCGGCGGATCTGCGCCATGACCTTGCCCTGGTTGCCGAAATCGAGGCTGGCGGTCGGCTCGTCGAGGATGATGTAGCGCGGCTCCTGCGCCAGGGCGCGGGCGACGAGCGCGAGCTGCCGTTCGCCGCCGGAGATCTCGGTATACGGGCGCTCCGCCAATGCCGCGATGCCGAGCCGCTCCAGCATCGCCCGCGCGACGGTGCGGTCATGGGCCGAGGGGGCGGCGAAGAGCCCGGCATGGGCGGTGCGGCCCATCAGCACCATCTCGGCCACCGAGAAGGCGAAGGTGCCGGCATGAGCCTGCGGCACATAGCCGAGTGCTCGCGCCCGCGCGCCGGCGCCGAGCGTCTCCAGCGCTTGCCCGTCGAGGCTGAGGCCGCCGCCACGGGATGGCAGCAGCCCAAGCATGGTCTTGAGCAGGGTGGTCTTGCCGTGCCCGTTCGGGCCCAGCAGGGCCATGACCTCGCCGGCCTGCAGGGCAAGCTCGATGTCGCGGCCGATCTCGCGCGCAGGGTAACCATAGGCGAGGGCGCTGGCGGCAAGGCTCACGACCAGCCTCCGCGGGCCGAGGCCAGCAGCCAGATGAAGAAGGGCGTCCCGACCACGGCGGTGAGGATGCCGAGCGGCGTTTCGACCGGCGCGGCGGTGCGGGCGAGGGTATCGATGGCGAGAAGATAGCCGCCGCCGAGGATCGCGGCCGTCGGCAGCAGGCGGCCGAAATCGGGTCCGACCAGGAAGCGCGCCAGATGCGGCACGACGAGGCCGACCCAGCCGATGATGCCTGCGGCTGCGACGCTCGCCGCAGTCACCAGCGTCGCCGCGGCAACGATCGCGATGCGCAAGGGGCCGGTGGCGAGGCCGAGCGCGCGCGCCTCCTCCTCCGGCAGCGACATCACGTTCATCCGCCAGCGCAAAGCGAGCAGCACGCCGGTTCCGAGCAGGACAGGACCCAGCAACGGCACGAGGTCGGGCCTCGCGGTACCGGCGAGGCTGCCGAGCAGCCAGAAGGTGATCGCCGGCAGCTGATTGTAGGGGTCGGCCCAGTATTTGATCAGGCCGATGCCTGCCCCCAGCAGCGAGCCGACGACGACGCCGGTCAGCACCAGCACCAGCACCGGATCGCCGCGCCTGATCGTCGAGCCGACCGCATAGACGGCGGCGACCGCGACGAGCCCACCGGCGAAGGCGGCGAGCTGGATCGCCAGCAGGCCGAGCGAGAAATAGATGCCGAGGACGGCACCGAGCGCCGCGCCGGAGGAAGCGCCGAGAATGTCCGGCGAGACGAGCGGGTTGCGGAATAGGCCCTGGAAGGCGGCGCCGGCGACGGCGAGCGCCGCGCCGCACAGGATCGCCGCGAGGACGCGGGGGCCCCGAATATTCCAGATCACCGTCTCGATCTGCGGCGGCAGGGCCGAAGGCGTACCGGTAAGCCAGGACCAGATCGACCGGAGGATATCGCCCGGGCTGACTGGAAACCGGCCGAGCGCGAAGGCGGCGATCACGGCGAGGCCGAGCAGTCCGAGGGCGATCAGGTTGCCGCGCAGGGAAGGTGATGCCAAGGGGTTATCCCCGCCCCGCAAGCACGCGGTCGAGCTGCGCCTCGCTCGGCGTCACCTGATAAAATAGCGTGTGGAAATTGCGGGCGAGCGGGCGGATCTCTTCCGGAAACTGCGCGGGATAGAGCAGCTTCGCCAGCCACCAGAGGCCGATCATCCGGTTGACCGAGGGCGGAAAGTCGACCCAGCCGAAGGGCAGCTTCGGCGAAAGATGCACGCGGCCCTCGCTCACCGCCCTGACCCCGGCCCAATTCGGGTCGCTGCGCACGTTTTCGGCGAAGGCAAGATCGATGGTGACGATCACATCCGGGTTCCAGCTCAGCACCTGTTCCAGCGAGACCTGGGCGAGGCCGCTGCCCGGTTGCTCCGCGGCGACATTGCGAGCGCCGAGGAAGGACAGGGTCTCGACATTGATCGAGCCGCCGAGCCCGGTTTCCAGCCCGCGCGGGCCGCGGGCGTAGTAGACGCTCGGCCGTTGCTCCGCCGGGATCGCGGCAATGCGGCCGCTTATCGTCGCCATCGTCTCCTCGCACCAGCGCGCCAGCGTCTCGGCACGCTCGCTGCGACCGGTCAACTGGCCGAGGATGCGATAGCTCGCCGGAATCTGCGCGAAACGTCCGTCCAGCAGCGCATAGGGAATGCCGGTCTGGCTCTGGACGCGTTCGGCGAGCTCGACATAGGTGCGGCCCGTCGAGCCGGAATCGATGATCAGATCCGGCTTGAGCTGCAGCACGGCCTCGAGATTGGCGCTGTTGCCGCGGCCGGTGATGCGGCCGATCTCGGGCTTGTCGCCGATGCCCGGAAGCAGGAATTCGCGCTCCTCGGGCCGGTTGGCGCGCGGCCAGCCGAGCAGCAGATCGGGGGCGAGCGTGTAGATCTGGATTGCGGCCGGCGGCCCGGCCGGGAAGATGCGCTCGACCTTGCCCGGGATCGGCACCTCGCGCCCGGCACCGTCGCGAACGGTCGCGGCGCGGGCGAGGCGCGGCGCCGCGAGGACGGCCCCTAGACCGGCGAGCAGGGCGCGTCTGTCAGGACGCAGCATGTGATTTCTCCGCCCGGGCGGCAGAATGCGGGCAGCGCCAGGGCTTGATGTCGATGAGCGGGGTGCCGTCCAGGCAGTCCAGCCCGCGCACCAGCAGGACGCCATCCTCGACGCCCTCCAGCTTCACCCGCGACAGGGCGATCGGATTCGGCCGGACCGGCGAGCGCAAGGCGAAGGTGCCGGAGACGGTGCCGCCACGTGGGGTTTGCGTCAGCAGATCGCGCCGCGCCTCGTGCATCCAGTAGAGGATGTCGAGCTCGTCGAAGGCCTCGATGCCGAGCAGCGCCGGGCGAAAGGCCGGGTCGAGCTCGATCCGGCAGAGCGGCCCATCCTGGCTGCCGCGGCGCGGGCACTGGTCGCGCTTCGCGAAAGGCGTGCGGATGCGGCCGATGAAGACGAGATGCGCGTCGCTGCGTTCGGGCAGGGGGGCTTCGGTCTCGCCCGGCCGCGTCGCTTGCCAGTCCATGGCCGCCGTCCTGTTCCGTTCAAGGTTCGCCACGCGGCAGTCCAGGCGCCGAGAAGCCATGCCTCGCCAGGATCGTCTGCCCTGCCGGCGACAGGATGAACATGGCGAGCCGGTAGCCATTTGGCGAGGCCGTATCGAGCACCGTCAGCCCGTAATCGGCGCCGACCGCGAGCGCCGGCGGCAGGCGGACGAGCCGGATTCCCGGCTGCTCCTGCGCCAGGGGCTGGGCGTTGGTGCAATAGGCGAGGAAGATATCGGCCTCGCCGCTGGCGATCTTGTGGCCGTAGACATTGACGCCGGCCGGCGCCGGCATGCTGGTCGCGCTGCCGGTGAGCTGCAGCGCCTTCGCTTCGAGGGCAGCTCGGGCGCCCGCCTTCACCGCCTCGGCGCGGGCGAATACGGCGAAGGCATAGTCGCCGGACGGGTCGGCGCGCGGCGTCGAGGTGCCGAGCTTCACCTTGGCATCGAGCAGGCGATCGAGCAGGGTCTCGCTGGTCACGGCAAGGTCCGGCCGGACGAAGGCGCAGAGCTCGTTGCGGGCGAAGAGCACGACCGGCCCGGCACGGTTCGCCCGTACCAGTGCCTGTGGGTGCTCCATATTGGCGGAGGCGAAGACCTCCGCCGCCTCGCCCTTGGCGATACGGTCATGCAGCAGGCCGGAAGCCCCGTAGACGGGCTTCACGGCAAGCTTCGTCTGCGCCTCGAAAGCATGCGCCACCTCGGTCAGGGCCCCGCGCAGGCTGCCGGCCGCATGCAGGAGCACCGGCTCCTGCGCCGCTACGGTCCCGGCCATCAGGCAGACAAGTCCGGCGAGCGCGAGGCGGCGCACGACGTCACGCCCCGGCCTGCCCGGCGTTGGGGAAGAAGAGCTGCTGGCCGTCGATCTTGTAGTCGGCGATCGCCTTCTGGCCTTCCGGGCTGGTCAGCCAGTCGGCGAAGAGCTTGCCGTCGTTGAACTTGACGTGCGGGTGCTTGGCGAGGCTGACCGACATCACGCCGTACTGGTTGAACAGGCGCTTGTCGCCCTCGACCGAGATCACGAGGTCGCCGCGGTTCTTGAACGAGATCCAGGTGGCGCGGTCGGAGAGCACATAGGCGTTCATCGCGCCGGAGGTGTTGAGGGCGGCGCCCATGCCCTGGCCGATCTCGCGATACCACGGACCCTTCTGCGCGGCGATGTCGATGCCGGCGGCCTTCCAGAGATTGAGCTCGGCGGCATGGGTGCCGGATTTGTCACCGCGCGAGACGAAGGGCGCGCCCTTCTCCTGGATCTTCTTCAGGGCGGCGACGATGTCCGTGGTCCCGGCAACGCCGGCCGGATCGGATTTCGGCCCGATCAGCACGAAGTCGTTGTACATCACCGGACGGCGCTCGGTGGAGAAGCCCTCCTCGACGAATTTCAGCTCCTGCGCCTTGGCATGGACGAAGACGACGTCGGCATCGCCGCGCCGCGCGGTGTCGAGCGCCTGGCCGGTGCCCTGCGAGATGACGCGGACCTCGATCCCGGTCTTGTCCTTGAAGATCGGCAGGATGTGGCCGAACAACCCGGAATCCTGGGTCGAGGTCGTCGACGCCACGGTGATGAAGCGGGTTCCGGCGGGGGCCGTCGCGGCCGGCGGCGCCGCGGCGGGAGCCTGCGCGAGGGCATGGCCGGAAAGGCCCAGGAACAGCCCGGCGGCGATGAGGGAGCGGCGGTGGATCAATGACATTGTTTCATCCCCTTGGTTTCTGTCGGACATGTTCCTTCAGACCTCGTTATGCCGCGCCACTCTCCGGCCTGGCCTTTGGCTGGCCGGCAAAGAGCTCCGCGGCGCCCCGAAGGACGGCTCGGCGCGCTGCGAAGCATCCTTCGAGATCTGTCTGCCACCGCTCCTCGGAATGAGGGCGGAGGCTGTGACGGGCGGCGCGCGGTATCACCACAGCAGCTCTCCCGCCAGGAAGGCGCGCGCCTCGGCCGATTGCGGGCCGGCAAAGAAGCTCGCGGCAGCCGCGTCCTCGACGAGGCGGCCGCGATGCAGGAACAGCACCCGGTCGGCGAGGCGGCGGGCCTGGCCGAGATCATGGGTCGACATCATCACCGTGATGCCCTCGGCGACGAGGACGGTGAGCAGTTCTTCGATCTGGCGCGTCGCGGCGGGGTCGAGCTGCGAGGTCGGCTCGTCAAGAAACAGCAGTTCCGGCCGCAGCGCCCAGGCGCGGGCGATGGCGAGGCGCTGCTGCTCGCCGCCGGAGAGCAGCCGTGCCGGCTGCGCCGCGCGCTCCGCGAGGCCGAAGCGGGCGAGCGCCTGCTGCGTGCGCGCCTTGCGCTCCGCACCTGCCGTTCCGGACGCCGCCAGCGCATGGGCTATGTTGGCCTCGACCGAGCGGCGCAGCATGATCGGCTTCTGGAAGACCATGGCATGGCGTTTGGCCTGCCTTCTGGCGGCGTGCTGGCCACCCGGCGCGTCCGCCCAGCGCACCGTCCCGCGGCTCGGATTCAGCAGGCCGTGGCAGAGCCTGAGCGTCAGCGACTTGCCGGCGCCATTGGGGCCGAGCACCACCGTCAGGCCGCCGGCGGGGATGACGAAGCTGTTCGGCTCCAGCAACTGCTTGCCGCCGCCGGAGAAGGAGACGGCGTCGACGGTGAGCGGCAGGATCGAGGTCGCGTCAAGCATGGCGCCTATCCCGCATAGCGTGCGCCGATCCGGCTCGCGCCGAAGGCGACGGCGTTGATGGCGAGCGTCAACGAGAGCAGGACGAGGCCGAGGCCGAGCGCCAGTGGCAGGTCGCCCTTCGACGTCTCCAGCGTGATCGCCGTGGTCATGGTGCGGGTGTAGCCGGCGATGTTGCCGCCGACGATCAGCACGGCACCGACCTCGGCACTGGCCCGGCCGAAGCCGGCGAGCAGGGCGGTCGCCAGCGAGAAGCGTCCGTCGAAGAGCAGCGTCGGGATCGCCCGCATGCCTTCGAGGCCGACCGAGCGGAGATGGTCGCGATACTCGCCCCAGAGGTCCTCGATCACCTGCCGGGTCAGCGCGATCACGATCGGCAGCACCAGGATGACCTGGGCGATGATCATCGCTGTCGGGGTGAACAGCAGGCCGAGCGGCCCGAGCGGTCCGGAACGCGACAGCATCAGGAATACGGCGAGGCCGGCGACGACCGGCGGCAGCCCCATCAGCGCGTTCAGGCAGACGATGATCGCCGAGCGGCCGGGAAAGCGCGCCAGTGCCAGCGCCGCACCGAGTGGCAGGCCGACCAGCGCCGCGACCGCGACCGCGGTCAGCGTCACCCGCAGCGACAGGCCGACAATGCCGAGGAAGTCGGGATCGAGCCCGACCACCAGCGCAAAAGCCGCCTGGAATACTGCGCCGACCTCCACACCCCGCTCCCGCCAATGCCCGCATCCGATTGCAAGCATTTGCAATTGGTAGAGTTCAATGCGACCAAAAGCCAATCTCGTAGCCTGTGCAGACAGGAACATGCAGGTGCAGGATCAATCCTGGCTGACCACTGAGGAAGCCGCCGCCTATGTCCGGCTCAAGGAGCGCAAGCTCTACGAGCTCGTCGCGCAGGGCGCCGTGCCCTGCACCAAGGTTTCCGGTAAATGGCTGTTCCCGCGCGGCGGTCTCGACCGCTGGCTGGAGGCCGGTCTGGCACGCCCCGACGGGTTCGAGCCGGCGCCGCCACCGCCGATCGTCGGCGGCAGCCAGGATTCGCTGCTCGAACTCGCCATCCGTGAATCGGGCTGCGGGTTGGCGCTGCTGGCAGAGGGCTCGCAGGCCGGGCTCGACCGTCTGCTGCGCAACGAGGTTGCGATCGCGGCGCTGCATCTCCACGCCACGCCCGATGATGACGCCGCCAATCTCGTGGCGATCCGTGCCGAGGGCATGCTGCACGATGCGGTGGTGATCAATTTCGCCCGGCGCGAGCAGGGCCTGCTGCTGGCGCCCGGCAATCCGCTGGGGCTCGACGGCCTCGCCTCGGCCATCGCGCAGGGCGCGCGTTTCGCCCAGCGCCAGCGCGGCGCCGGCGCGCAGCTACTGCTGCAGAGCCTGCTGGAGCGGGCCGGGGTCGGCTCGGGCAGGATGGTTGCCGCGGAGGGCATCTGCGCCACCGGGCAGGATCTCGCGCTGGCGATCCGCAATGGCCGTGCCGATTGCGGCATCGCGGCGCGTGCCATCGCCACGGCCTTCGGCCTCGAATTCCTGCCGCTGGTCTGGGAGCATGTCGACCTCGTCATGCGTCGGCGGAGCTATTTCGAGCCCGGTCCCCAGAAGCTGCTGGCCTGGATGCGCAGCCCCGACATGGCGGCGCGCGCGCGGGAATTCGGCGGCTATGACCTTTCGCTCAGCGGGACGATCCGGCTCAATCGCTAGCAGGCCTGTGTGCGGCCCGGCTTCGGCCGAAATCGCGCCAGGCGCAGACGCGGTGCACGAATTCGCGGTCCCGCGCCGCTTCGCCGAAGGGCGCGACGGGCCAGGGCCAGCTCTGGTCCTCCGGCGGCAGAGTGACGCCGTACATCAGGTCGAGCCGGTCATGGATCGCGCCGTCGCGTTCGCGCTCGACCATCTCGACATCGCTGATCAGGCAGACGCGTCCCCTGAAGCGCGCGAGATCATCGAGATGCCAGGCGATGCAGCGGGCCGGCAGGTCGGCCGGGAGCGTGGCGGCCCGCTCCGGGTGGTCTTCCAGCCAGTCCGCCACCGGCCAGGCGAGCTGCGAGAGCAGGTTGGCCGAGACGACGAAATCAACGGCCTCGTCGGCGATCAGATCGGCGAGCGGGTCCGCGCGGCCTTCCGCTTCGCCTGCGAGCCAGGCCATGGCGCCGGTGAGATCACGGGTCAGGAGACGGATGTTGCGGCGCGGCAGAAGCCGCAGGCGCACCAGCGGCAGGTGCACGATGTCGACCAGCACGACCTCCTCGAACTGCCGGCAGAGCTGATCAAGGGGAACGTCGCGGACGAGGCCGGAGCCGAGGATCACGGCTTTGCGCCGGCTTGGCAGCGCCGCTGCAATTTCGGCGACAAGCTTGCGGCAACGGGCATGATGATCGGCCCAGGCGCGGCGCTGGCGCAGGCCTCGCGACCACAGCGCCACGCTTTCCTGCAGCAACCCGAAGCGGCGTGCGAGCGGTTCGGCCGGAGTCAGCGCGCGCAGGGCGAGCTCGGCCAGCATGCGCTCAGGTGAGGGCGCCGCGCGCCGCCACCGGCCAGACCGCCTCGACATGGGCATCCGGCCCGTGCAGGCCGCGGACGCAGACATACCAGTCGTGCAGGTTGACGGTCGGGTCGCAATGGCCGGGCACCAGCAGCAGCCGGTCGCCGCGATGGGGCAGGGCAACCGGATCTCCGGTGAGGACGCCGTGCTCGTCGGAAGGCTTGGTGTAGACCACGCCTTCGCGTCGGAAGGCTGTCGGCATGCCGGAGTCGACCGCTGCCGTCTTGTGCCCGGCATCGACGATGGCGCGGTCCGGGACCGGCTTGCTCATCACGCCTGCCAGAATGAACAGCGCATGCTCAAAGGTCTGGAAGGGCGAGCCATCGGCATTGCGGTTGCGGGCGTAGTCGGCGTCCATGAAGATGTAGGAGCCGGCTTGCAGCTCGTTCCAGATGCCGGAGCGGCCTTCGAGGTCGAAGGTGCCGGTGCCGGCGCCGCTGACGATCTCGCAGGGCAGGCCGACCTGGCGAATGCGGTCGACCACGTTGCGGGTCAGGAAGCCGGCGCGCTCGATCGCCTCGCGGCGCTCGTCGATCGAGCGCATGTGCTGGGCGCTGCCGTGATAGGCCTGCACGCCGGAGAGCCGCAGCGAATTGCTGCGCGCCACGGCCTCGGCGAGGCGCACCGCTGCTTCGCCGGGCGCGACGCCGCAGCGCCGCGAGCCGATGTCGAGCTCGACCAGAACGTCGAAGATCACATCGTTGCGGGCCGCCGCCTCGGCCGCTTCGCGCACGCCGTCGACATGGTCGACGCAGAGCCCGATCCGGGCCTCGCGGGCGAGGCGGGCCAGCCGGTCGAGCTTGGTCGCTCCGACGATCTCGTTCGTGACCAGCACGTCGCTGACGCCACCGGCGACCAGGATCTCGGCTTCGCCGACCTTCTGGCAGCACTGGCCGACGGCGCCGTGCGCGATCTGGCGTAGCGCGATCTCGGGGCTCTTATGGGTCTTTGCATGCGGCCTCAAACGCACGCCGGAGGCCTCCGCGAAGGCGGCCATGGTCACGAGGTTCCTCTCGAAGGCGTCGAGATCGAGAATCAGCGCGGGGGTGTCGATCTCGGCGAAGGATTGTCCGGGCTGAGCCGGCGGCGTGAGAGGCATGGGTTCTCTATGTCTGGTGAATCAATCGGACTATCGGACGTCAGCATCGTGTCGCGAGCAAGACCGGCAGTGGCGCTCGCATGGCGGCCATGATAGGCCGCGCCCCATGAAGATTGGCAAGGTCACGGACGATACCCTCGCGCTTTTCGCCCGCGTCTGGCGCGAGCGGGTCAAGTCCTATCTCCCCCAGATCGCGATGATCCTCGGCCTGGTCGTCGTTATCGCCGCGACGACGAGCCTCTATCCGCTCTTGATCAAGGCTGCCTTCGACGCCTTCGCCGACCCGCTCACCGCCGAGGCCACGGGCTTCGTGCGCCGCGCCGAGCGTCTGGTCTCCAAGTCGATCGGCATCGAGATCGGCGTCGTCAACGCCGTCGCGATCGTCGTGGTCATCGTCACCGCGATCAAGGGCTTCTCCCTGCTGGCCCAGACCGTGATGACCAATAGCGTCGTCAGCCGGATCGAGGCCGACATGCAGACGGCGCTCTACGCGCATCTGATCGATGCCGACCTCGCGCAGTTGCAGAGAGAAAATCCCGCCTCCCTCACGCAGCGCTTCACCACCGACTTCACATTCGTCAAGGAAGCGCTGACCCGGATCATCAATATCGCCATCCGCGACGTGCTGACCGCGGTCGCGCTGGTCGGCGCGATGCTCTGGATCGACTGGAAGATGACCCTGATCGTGCTCCTGGTCGCTCCCGTCGTGGCGAGCCCGATCGGCCGGATCGGCAAAAAGCTGCGCCGCATGGCGATGTCGCAGCAGGAGCAGACCGGGCTGATGGCGAGCCTCGTCACCGAGAGCCTGCAGGGGGCGCGGGTCGCCAAGACCGATTCGCTCGAACCCTATCTCAAGCACCGCGCGGCCGGCGCCTTCGAGACGATCCGGGCATTGAAGATGAAGGCCGCCAATGCGCGCGGCCGGCTGGACCCGCTGCTCGAGGTCGGCGGCGGCCTTGCGGTCGCTGGCGTTCTTGCCGCCATCGGCGTGCGCATCACCTCCGGCGGTTCGACCGTCGGCGATTTCACGGGATATGTCTCGGCCCTGCTGCTGGCCGCCCAGCCGATGCGCTCGCTCGGCAACCTCAACGCCATCGTCCAGGAGGCCGGCGCTTCGCTGAAGCGCTATTTCGCCCTGATCGACGAGAAGCCGCTGATCGCCGAGCGCCCGGACGCCAAGCTGCTCGCCGTCACCGGTGGCGAGGTCGCCTTCCGCGACCTGCGCTTCCGCTACCGCGACGATGCGCGCGGGCTCGAGGGCATCGATCTCGTGGCCGAGGCCGGCAAGACCACGGCGCTGGTCGGGCGCTCGGGCTCCGGCAAGTCGACCATGCTGGCGCTGGTGCCGCGCCTCTACGACCCGAACGAGGGACGCATCGAGATCGACGGCCAGGATCTGCGCGATGTCACGCTGGCAAGCCTGCGGGCCCAGATCGGCGTGGTCAGCCAGGATGTCGTGCTGTTCGACGATACGGTGCGCGCAAATATCGGCTTCGGCCGGCGCGGCGCGACCGATGCCGACATCATCGCAGCGGCCAAGGCGGCGGCGGCTCATGACTTCATCATGGCGATGCCGGAAGGCTATGATTCCCGGGTCGGCGAGCGCGGTTCGCGGCTCTCCGGCGGCGAGCGCCAGCGCCTCGCCATCGCCCGCGCCATCCTCAAGGATGCGCCGATCCTGCTGCTCGACGAGGCGACGAGCGCACTCGACACGCACTCGGAACGGGTGGTCCAGCAGGCGCTGACGCAGTTGATGAAGGGCCGCACCACCCTTGTCATCGCGCACCGGCTCTCGACCGTGCGCGATGCCGACCGGATCGTCGTGCTCGATGAGGGCCGGATCGTCGAAACCGGCGACCATGACGCCCTGATCGCCCGCGACGGAGCCTATGCCCGGCTCTACCGGCTGCAATTCGCCGAAGGCTGAGCCAGGCGCTCAGGGCTGCTCGCGCACCAGAGCGTCGGTGGCCGCGGTGAAGCCGCGGAAGGAGATCGGCAGCGTCACCTCGCGCTTCGCCGCGTCCAGATAGCGCAGTTGCCCGGCCTCGCTCAGTCCGCGCCAGCGCTTGAAGGCCTCGTCGCTGAGATTGGCCTCGCCGAAGCAGCCTGCCGGCATGCAGCGCTGGAACAGGGCGACGACGTCCTCCTTGTCGCCGCCGCTGACCCGCACGCCGGCATTGTTGCCGAGGGTGAGATTGGGCGGCACCTGGACGACCAGCTTGTAGGGCTCGCCCTTGACCGGGCGGCCGACGGCGACGAGGGCGACCGGTCCTCGCTGGCCCTGCTGCTCGACGGTCTGGACGATCTCGCAGACGCGATTCGTGCCGACGCCCTGCTGGCAGCGCAGCACCCAGTCGCCATAGGTCGCGGTGGTGTTGTCGGGCTGCGAGACCGCGCCTGCGGCCGGGGGGGCGGGCGCGGCTGGCGCAGGCTGCGCCGGCCGCTGCGCCTGTGCCAAGGCCGGTCCCGCCAACGCCAGCGAGGAGAGCAGCGCGAAGAGCGTGGTTTTGATCAGCATGGCAGGTCCGGTTCGCTTGGGAGGCAAGGACCCGAGTTGAATGGCAAGTGGGCGCCGGAGGCAAGGGGCGCCGCGACCGCTTTCAAGCCCTGCCGCGTTCCTTGATCGCGTCGACCAGCGCCTGCGGCAGCGTGATTTCGTCGGCCATCGGCGTTCGGCCGGGAATATGAACGCCGCTGGCGGCAAGCCGTTCGGCCTGCAAAGCCATCCGGGCCGGGAAGTCGGGCGCCAGCAGGGCGGGGCTCAAGGCGATCAGGAACAGGCCGATGCCGGGCGAATCCGCGCCGTCGGCGAAGGATGGTGCATCGAGCGACCAGTTGCCACCGGTCAGGCCCGCGGCCAGGATCTCGACCATCAGCGCGATGTTGGCGCCGCGCGCGCCGCCGAAGGCGAGAAGCGCTCCCTTGATCGCCTCGCCGGCATCGGTGGTGGGCCGCCCCGCGGCATCGACGGCCCAGCCGGCGGGAATCGCCTCGCCCATCTCCGCAGCCCGCCGCACATTGACGAAGGCGGTCGCGCTCGATGCCTGGTCGATGATAAGGGGAGGCGCGTTGCTCACCGGCGCGGCGAACGCCATCGGGTTCGTGCCATAGACCGGCTTGCGTCCGATTCCGGCGGTCAGCAGGGCAGGGCCATTGCTCATGGCGAGCGCGACGAGCCCGGCTTCGGCCAGGCGCCGCGCATAGTAGCCGAGCTCCCCGGCCGTGTAGCTGTTGTGCTGCATGAAGACGGCCAGGCCATAGAGGCCGGCGCGCTCGATCAGCGCATCGAAGGCGCGGTCGAAGCCGAGCTGGGCGATGCCGCCCTTGGCGTCGACGCGGATGGCCGCCGGGGTCGGAAAGTCGATCTCGGGTTCGGCGGTGCCGACGATGCGTCCGGCGGCGAAGCCGTCGAGATAGTCCGGCAAATGGGCAAAGCCGACGGAGGAGCGACCGGAGCGTTCCGCGGCGACGGTCGCGCTCGCGAGCGCACTCGCGGCGGCTTCTCCTGCGCCAGCGGCAATCGCCGACCGAAACGCGAATTCCCGCGCGTCTTCAGGCGTATAGCGCACGATGCTGGAAATCTGGGTCACTCCCTGCACTGCGCCATCTGAAGGGAGCCCTGGCGCCGGCGGCGCCGATGCCTCAGGGCCGCCAGCCGACCTCCTGTGCCGGAGCGTTTTCGCGCTCTTCCTCGGCACGGGCGGACTCGACGACCGAGAGCACCGCCCGCAGCGCCGCCTCGACGCCCTCGCCGGACGCGGCCGAGAGCACGATCGGCGTGCGCTTGCAGGCGCGCTTCAGGCGGGCGAGCTGTTCCTTCAGCATTTCGGGCGTCAGCGCGTCGACCTTGGAGAGCGCCACGATCTCCGGCTTCTCCACCAACCCCTCGCCATAGGCCGCGAGCTCGTTGCGCACCGTCTTGTAGGCCTTGCCGGCATGCTCGCTCGTGCCTTCGACAAGGTGCAGCAGCACCCGGCAGCGCTCGACATGCCCGAGGAAACGGTCGCCGAGCCCATGGCCCTCATGCGCGCCCTCGATCAGGCCGGGAATGTCGGCGAGCACCATTTCGCGGGCGTCGATCCGAACGACGCCGAGGCCGGGGTGCAGGGTGGTGAAGGGATAATCGGCGATCTTTGGCTTGGCGGCCGTCACCGTCGCCAGGAAGGTCGACTTGCCGGCATTGGGCAGCCCGATCAGCCCGGCATCGGCGATCAGCTTCAGCCTGAGCCAGACCCAGCGCTCCTCGCCGTCGAGCCCGGGATTGGCGTGGCGCGGCGCCTGGTTGGTCGCGGTCTTGAAATAGGCGTTGCCGAAGCCGCCATTGCCGCCCTTGCACAGCACGAAACGCTGACCCGGCTCGGTCAGGTCCGCGATCAGCGTCTCGCCGTCCTCGTCGAGGATCTCGGTGCCCGGTGGCACCTTGAGCACGACCGGGGCACCATTGGCGCCATGGCGGTCCTTGCCCATGCCGTGCTCGCCGGTCTTGGCCTTGAAATGCTGCTGGAAGCGGAAGTCGATCAGCGTGTTCAGGCCCTGGACGCATTCGACCACGACGTCGCCGCCGCGTCCGCCATCGCCGCCATTGGGGCCGCCGAACTCGATGAACTTCTCGCGCCGGAACGAGACGCAGCCGGCGCCGCCATTGCCGGCTTTCACATAGATCTTGGCTTGGTCGAGGAATTTCATGCTGGCTTAGGTAGTCGTATGCGCCGGGGAGAGCAATGCGGTCGATGAAAAGAGGGCCCGCCTCCTGGCGGGCCCTTGTGCGATATCAGGCGAGGCAGGCTTCCTCGTCGGGGATTCCCTCCGGCGGGGCCGGTGTCCAGCCCGAGGCGCCCCAGCTCTT
This sequence comes from Allobosea sp. GW823-FHT02B03, assembly GCF_058797755.1. Classification (NCBI taxonomy): domain Bacteria; kingdom Pseudomonadati; phylum Pseudomonadota; class Alphaproteobacteria; order Hyphomicrobiales; family Alloboseaceae; genus Allobosea; species Allobosea sp. GW823-FHT02B03. Next base: position 473,958 of record NZ_JBXAJY010000005.1, read on the forward strand.
CAGCGCCGCCCAGGTCGAGCGGTCGAGCCGGAACTGCTCGCAGGGGAAGAGGCCGCCGCGTGCCGGAAGCGCCTTGAGGAAGGAGCCCTCCTGGCGGAAGCCACTCTTCTCCAGCACCCGCCGCGAGGCCGGGTTGATGACGCGCGTATCGGCCTCGATCGCCTCGATCTCGACCAGCGAGAACAGCGTGTCGATCAGCGCCTGCACCGCCTCCGTCGCCAGCCCCTTGTTCCAGTGCGGCGTGCCGAGCCAGTAGCCGATGAAGGGGCGCCCGCTCGCCTGCGGATGCGCGCCGATCATCCCGATCAGCTCATTGGGCCGGTCGCGCGGCGTGACGGCCAGCACCAGGTGCTCGCCGAGCGCATTGCCCTTGCGCATCGCGAAGATGAAAGGCTCGACCGCCCCGGAAGGATAGGGGTGCGGGATCGATGCGGTCATTTCCGCCACGGCCTTGGCACCGGCGAGGCGCAGGATCGCGGAGGCGTCGGCCATGCGCGGCCAGCGCAGCCAAAGACGCCGGGTCTCGAGCCGGAAGACGTCGTCTCTTGTCAGTTCAGGGAACATCGGGGTCTCTCCGTCGGCGCAACGAGAAAGGGGGAGATGGGCTTTGGTCCCATCTCCCCCGGTTCGTTGACCTTCGGGAAACCCGTGACGGGTTTTTGCCCCTTCTCGATCGTCCGGTTCGATGGAACCGGCGGATCGAGAAAGTTCCCTATCCGCCGTTTATTCTGCGGCCTCTTGGGCCGGAACTACGTTGACGAAAGCTCGGCCGAGTTTCGTCGTGAATCGCACGCGGCCGTTCGCCGTGGCAAAAAGGGTATGATCCTTGCCAAGGCCAACGTTCACGCCGGGATGCCATTTGGTCCCGCGCTGACGCACGATGATGTTGCCGGCCACGACGGCCTGGTCGCCAAAACGCTTCACGCCGAGACGCTTGCTTTCGGAGTCGCGACCATTGCGCGACGAACCGCCTGCTTTTTTGTGAGCCATAACGCCCTACCTCGAAAACTCTTCAGTCCATGTAACCCGAATCGGCGGCAAATGCCACCGGTTTCGGAAACGAAGCCCGTGAGAACCTGACAGCGAGGGTCAGTAGTCCTCGCCGGAAGCGAGCTCGGCCTGGTCGGCCTTGGCCCGCGGCGGCTTGCCGGCGAGCAGCTCCTTTGCCTGCTCGACCCACTCTTCGCGGGTGGCGCGGCCACGCAGCTTCAGCTCTTCGTCCCACTTGGCGACGTCGGCCTCGGTCCACGACGCGATGTCGTTCCACGAGGTGATGCCGGCGGCGCGCAGCTTCTTCTCGATGGTCGGGCCGACGCCTGAGATCAGCGAGAGGTTAGAGGCGTCGAGCGCCTCGGCCTTGGCGGCCGGCTTGGCCTTGCCCTTGACGGCAGGGCTGGCGGCCTTGAGCGCGGCCGGAGCGGCTTCGCCCTTCTTCATCTCCGGCTTCTTGCCGCCGGTGAGGATGTCGGTGATGCGCACCACGGTCAGCTCGGCGCGGAAGCCGCGCTTGCGCTTCGAATTCTGGCGGCGGCGCTTCTTGAAGGCGATGACCTTCTCGCCGCGGGTCTGCTCGACGATCTCGCCGGCGACGGTGATGTCGCTCAGGAAGGGGGCGCCGATCGTCGACTTCTCGCCGTCCGTCAGCATCAGCACGGAGCCGAAGGCGACGGTGTCGCCCGGGTTGCCCTCGAGCTTGGCGATCGTAATGCGGTCATTGGCGGCGACGCGGAATTGCTTGCCGCCGGTCTTGATGACTGCGAACATCATTGTTCTCCATGTTCGGCCCCGCCCTGTCACTGGCCTCGCGGCGCATGCAGGGCGACTTTTTGGCAGTCGTTGCGTTTTGGGTTTGCTCTTCCGAGGCTTGCGTCGCCGGCTCCCTGAAGAGCCCGGCGCCACGCTCGCGCCAAAAGAGATCGGGCGCGGGTTTCCCCACGCCGGACGAGGCTCTCTAGGCGGGCAGGGGGCCTGCGTCAAGGAAAACCCTGCCCGGCACGCTCCCTGTCGATGAGTTGAAACTTCTGCTCAAGGAGGCTTGTGCGGCGCGCGGGTGGTGTGTAACAAGCACCCCGCTTCGACATGAGCACCGCGGACAGGTGGCAGAGTGGTTGAATGCACCGCACTCGAAATGCGGCATACCTGCAAGGGTATCGGGGGTTCAAATCCCTCCCTGTCCGCCACTTCCTTGATCTCACAGCAGCTTGCCTAGCTTAGCGCTCCCGTTCGTGGGGCCGGCGGTGTCGTCGCACTCCGAGGGCGGGCTAGGACCTGCGTTTCCCTCGCCCTCGATCTTCGCGGCTCATCGGTCGGCTGACGTGATGCCCTACGCGCAGCCGGCGAATCGAGACGGGGCCGGCGGCTGCGCCGCCATCTCGAATTTGATTTGCCTCAAGGGCATGTGCGGCGCAGTGTCTAAGATCTCCTGTCGCTTCGGGGGAGGCCACTGTCCATGACACTCAAGGAATGGCTGGATCGACTCGCGAAACTCGAGCGCGAGCAACTCGGTCTTTACCGCGCGGGTCGCGCAAGCGAGGGAGACGCGGTCGGTCTGACAATCTGCCAGTTGATCAGCGAAGGTCGATCGCATGGCTTCTGCGTGCCTGATGGACGGCCTCCGCTCAACAAGAGCGGCGAATCCGGCGGTTCGCACGTCTAGATCGGCGATGTGCCGGCGGCTGGGCCAGCTTGTCCGGCTTGTGGCCTGATAGCGCGCGGTTGGCTGCCCGTGCCGGCCATCACGGCTTCTTGTCGGCTCGGACCAGGCAGCGCTGAAGGCTGGGTTGGCGCTCCGTCCGCCCGACATCGGTACCGGCTATTGTCCCCAGGGACAGGTTTCCGCCTTGGCGAATGCGCTACTATCGGCGCTGAGCCGGGCCGGAGCCGATCGAGACCGGGCTTGCATGCAGCGCCCCGCGAGCGGGGCGAATCTGAGGGAATTTCGTCTCGGAGTTTGCGCCCATGACCAGCAGAACCGTGACCGCAGCGGCAGTTCTCGTGCTCGGCGCCATGATCTGTCCGTGCATCGGCAGCCAGCCAGCCCAGGCCTGCAACAAGACGGCCGGATGCGCGATGGATACGCTGGAGGAAAGCCACGACATGATGCGCGATGGGCGCATGTCCGAGGCGATGGCCGCCGGGCGCGCCAATGTCGAGGCCTTCCGGAGGTTGCGCGAGGCCGAGGAAAACATGGCGACCTGGCCGGCCCGGAGAACGGTGGCGGCGCCGCGATAAAGCATCGGCCCGATCCGATGCTCTGACCAAGACGTAGAGGCAGCCTTGTACCTGGATGCCGGGTGCGGGCGCGAAGGCGTCTCGCCAGGGAGAAGCTCATGGATCTGCGGATCGCGCTGGCCTGCTTCCTCGCCTGTGGCCTGGTTTCCCGGCCGCTTGCGCAGACCCCGCCGCCTCAGGCCGCGCCCCCGGCGGCCGCGCCGGTCGCGGCAACGCCCGCGCAGGCCGCGCAAGTACTGAGCAATGCGGAACTGGAGGCGCTCGTCGCGCCGGTCGCGCTCTATCCCGATACGCTGCTGGCGCAGGTGCTGATGGCATCGACCTATCCGCTCGAGGTCGTGCAGGCCGACCGCTGGGTCGCAGCCAACAAGAAGCTCAAGGGCGATGCGCTGAAGGTCGCTGCCGAGAAGCAGCCCTGGGACGCCAGCGTCAAATCACTGGTCGCGACGCCTTCCGTGCTCGAGATGATGAGCAAGAACCTGGACTGGACGCAGAAGCTCGGCGACGCGGTCCTCGCCCAGCAGCCGGATGTGATGGATGGCGTCCAGCGCATGCGGACGCGGGCTTATGATGCCAAGAAGCTGTCCTCCGGCTCCCAGCAGAAGGTCACGGTGCGGCAGGAGAGTGGCAAGCAGACGATCCTGATCGAGCCGACGCAGCCCGACACGCTCTACGTTCCCTATTACGACCCGGCCGTGGCCTATGGTTCCTGGCCCTATCCGGCCTATCCGCCCTATTATTTCCCGGCGCCGGGATACATCGCCACCGGCGTGCTCGCGACCGGACTCGCCTTCGGAACCGCCTACGCGCTCGGGCGCTGGAGCACGGGTGGGTACTGGGGCGGCAACGTCAACTGGAACAACAACAACATCAATATCGACCGCAACCGCGTGGCGCATTGGGAGCACAACCCCCAGCATCGCCATGGCGTCCAGTACCGGAACAATGCCGTCCAGCAGAAATTCGGGGGCAACAACAACCTCCGGGCCGGAGCCGGCGAGCGGATGGACTTCCGCGGCCGTGGTGGCGATCAGGTGCTGCGCCCCGAAGGTGGCCGCGGCGATCTCGGCGCCGGAGCCCGCCCTGACCAGCGCCCGGGTGACCGCGCCAATGCTGCGAACCGTCCCGATCGCGGTCCCGGCGACCGGGCAGGCGCGGGCAATCGACCGGGCGGGCCCGGCCGTGACGCGCGCCCGGGCGGTGATGGCCGCGGCCAGGGTGCGCGCGCAGCGACGCAGCCTCGGCGTCCGGATGCGGGTGCGCGGCGCCCTGCGCCGGGTCGTGACAGTGCTTTCGGCAATGTGCAGCAGGGGCGGGCTGCGAACCGCCAGTCCCAGCGCGGGCAGGCGAGTCTGGCGCATGCGCGCGCTGCTGCTCCCCGGGCGATGCATGCCGGCGGTCCCGGCATGGGACGCGGACCGGCCATGAGGCCCGGCGGCGGCATGGGGCGCGGGCCAGCCATGAGCCGGGGCGGCGGGATGAGCCGCGGCGGCATGGGCGGCGGCCGTGGCGGTGGCAGGGGCGGCGGTCGCCGCTCCGACATCCGCCTGAAGCACGACGTCGCGCTGCTCGGGCATCTCGACAATGGCCTCGGCCTCTACAGCTTCGCCTATGGCGGCTCGGAGAAGCGCTATGTCGGCGTGATCGCCCAGGAGGTCCTGAGCGTTGCGCCCTGGGCGGTGAGGCGCGGCGCCGATGGCTATCTGCGCGTCGACTACCGGGTGATCGGCGTGCCGTTCCAGAGCTTCGACCACTGGCGCGTCTCCGCCACGCCTTCGCTCGTGCCGGTCGGCGGCGCGGATTGAGAAGGGATCTCGTCGCCAGTTTCATTCAACTCCCGGGATCGGTTCCATGACAAAGCCATGGCAAGCGCTGCGTCGGCTCGCTCTCCTGCTCACGGCGGGCGCGGCGTTCATCCTCTCGCCGGCGACGGCCGCACGCGCCCAGCAGCCCTTCAAGACCCCGGCCGAGGCCGCGGCCGCCCTGGTCGACGCGGTCCGCGCCCGCGACACGGCGCGCCTGCGGACCATTCTCGGCGCTCCGGCGCGCGCGATCCTCAGCTCCGGTGATACGGTCGCCGACGCAGCCGATCGCGAGCGCTTCGTCGTCGCCTACGACAATCGCCATTCGGTGAGCGAAAAGGGCGATACCGCCACCTTGCTGGTGGGCCAGGACGAGTTTCCGTTCCCGATTCCCATCGTTCGCAGCGGCGGCCGTTGGAAGTTCGATTCCGAGGCCGGCAGCAGGGAGATCACCGCGCGCCGGATCGGCCGCAACGAGCTTGCCGCCATGCAGGCGATCCTCGCCTTCTACGATGCGCAGCAGGACTATGCCGCGAAGGATCGGACAGGGAAGGGGGCGGGTCTCTATGCGAGCCGGATCGTCAGCCGGCCGGGCACGCGCGATGGACTGTACTGGCCGAGCGCTGCCGGCGAGGAGCAGAGCCCGCTGGGAGAGCTCGCCGCCGAAGCGGCTGGCGAGGGCTACCGCGCTGGCGAGGAGCGCCGGCCCTATCACGGCTATTACTTCAAAATCCTGACGCGGCAGGGCTCCGCGGCGCCCGGCGGCCGGATCGACTATGTCGCCGGCGGGCGGATGATCGGCGGCTTCGCCATCTTGGCCTATCCGGCGGAGTATGGCAGGTCCGGGGTGATGAGCTTCATGCTCAATCATTCAGGCACGGTCTATCAGAAGGACCTCGGCCCCCGGACCGCCCGCATCGCGGCCCGGATGGGCAGCTTCAACCCCGACAGCGGCTGGGAGAAGGTTTCGCCCGGCCAATAGCAGCAGTGGTGGCCTCCGGATGCTTCGAGCCCGCATTCATCTTCGTTCGGCTCGTGATGCCCATTCGGGAGGCAAGACCCGGAAACTGCCGGGGCTGCGGCGATGAAAGCCCGGGATCTGCTTCCCGCGAGCCTTGTGGGCTACCGGCTGGAAAGCTTGCGCTTCGATGTCACGGCTGGCCTCGCGGTCGCCGCCGTCGCCATTCCCAGTGCCATCGCCTATCCGGCGATCGCCGGCCTGCCGGCCGAGGTCGGCCTCTACTCCAGCATCCTGCCGCTGGTCGGCTACGCGCTGTTCGGGCCGTCGCGCAAGCTGATGGTCGGCCCGGATGCCGCGACCATGACCGTGCTGGCCGCGGCGCTGGCGACCCTGCCTCTCGACAATCCGGCCGATCGCGTCGCCGCAGCGGCGGCGCTGGCCTTGATGGTCGGCGTGCTCTGTGTCCTGGCTGGCAGGCTGAGTCTCGGCGTCGTCGCGTCCTTCCTGTCGCGCCCGATCCTGATCGGCTTCATCAGCGGCATCTCGATCTCGATCCTGATCGGCCAGATTGGACGGCTGACCGGTGTCCGTATCGAAGGTGACGGGCTGATTCAGCCGCTGCTCGAGATCATCCGCAAGGCCGGCCAGATCCATTGGCCCTCGCTTGGCTTCGGTGCCGTGATGTTCGGCCTGCTCGTGTTGCTGGCGCGGCTGCGCTTTCCGATTCCCGGGCCGCTCGTCGTCGTCGTGCTGGCGGGCATCGCCTCGGCGCTGTTCGATCTCGAGGGCCGCGGCATGAAGGTGATCGGCAGCCTGCCGAGCACGATGCCGAGCTTGTCCTTGCCGGATGTCTCGCGCTTGCCGGTGAAGGAATTGCTGCTCGGCGCCGGCGCGGTCTGGCTGGTCAGCGTCAGCTCCGGCCTTGTCGCGGCGCGCAGCTTCGGAGCTCGGGACAAGTTCGACGTCGACGCCGACCGCGAGCTGACCGGACTTGGATACAGCAACATTTTCTCGGGCCTGTTCAGCGGCTTTCCGGTGACGGTCTCGGACTCGCGCACGGCGATCAACATCTCGGCCGGCGCGCGCTCGCAGATCTCGGGGCTCGTCGCCGCCTTCGCGCTGACGGCGCTGCTGCTCTATCTCAACGACGCGCTGCGCCTCCTGCCCAATCCGGCGCTGGGCGCCATCCTCGCCTTCGCTGCGCTGAACCTGATCGATCTCGGCGGTCTTCGCGAGATCTGGCGGGTCAGCCGCACCGAGTTCGTCTTCGCCCTGATCAGCATGTGGGGCGCAATCAGCCTCGGCGTGCTCAGCGGAGTCGTCATCGCCATTGCCGGCACCTTGCTGCATGTCCTTCTCAAGGAAATGCGCCCGCGCGTCGCCCTGCTCGGGCGGATCGCAGGGCGGCCGGGCTTCTACAAGCTCCACCGCAGCGAACGCGCGGCTCCGGTGCCGGGCATGGTGATCTTCCTCGTGCAGGGCAGCATCCTGTTCTTCAATACGGACTTTCTGCGCGACCGTTTCGAGAGCGTGGCGCAGGCGGTCCCGCCGGGTACCGACTGGCTCCTGGTCGATGCCAGCGCCGTCGCCCAGATCGATACGACGGCGGTTGCCATGCTGCAGAAGCTGCGGGCCGATCTGTCGGAGCTCGGCCTGACGCTGGTTCTGGCCGAACTCCACCGCGAGCCTTGGGAGATTCTGCAGCGAGCCGGCTTCTTCGAGGGGCCGGAAGCGACAATGGTCTTCGACGATGTCGAGGATGCCGTCAGTGCGCTTGCCGGCCGCGAACCCGGCACTGCGGCGCAGCCGGCGCCGGTCGGCGAAGGACCGGTCGGCGAGGGGCGGCCCGGCTCCGTCTAGGCTGGCTCGGTGCGCCGGTACTCCCGGACCAGGATGTCGCCGCTGATGATCAGCACCCAGAGCGGAAAGACCAGGAAAGCCCCGTCGACGATATGGCTGCCGAGCAGCAGGAAGGCGGCTGCGGCGTAGCCGCAGAACGCCGTCCAGCGCGCCGCGATCCCGGTGCGCAGCACGATGGTCGAGGCCGTCAGCAGGAAGACGCCGGCGACCTTCAATGCGTAGACGCTGACCAGGAAATAGGAGAAGGAGCGCGCCAAGGTAAAGGTCACCGAGCCCGCGAGTTCGCGAGGCAGCGCCGCATGGGTGGTCAGGATCGCTCCGATGGCGGCAGCCGCGGTGAACAGCATGGCGACGAAGAGCAGGCCGCTGCCGAGGAAGACCGTTGCGAACAGCGGATGCTCCTGCGCACCGAGCCTGTCGCGCAGCACGCCCATGAACCAGAGAAAGGCGATGCCGGCGAAGGGGATGAGGTGGAGCGCGAGCTCGACCTTCCAGGCCTGGGCCCCGAGCCAGTCGCCGGGGTCGCGCGGATGCAGGCGCAGCGTCTGGAGAACCAGCAAGATCGCCGACAGGAGCAGGACGGAGAACAGGATGCCGGCGACCGCCGCGGCCCGCGGCGCCTTCAGCCCGGCAGGTGCGTGATGGGCGGACGACGCCATGCTCGACCCCGTTGACTGCAAATTCGGCGGCCGCGCCGGAGCCAGCCGCAGGGCTCTGAGGCTAGGGATCGGCGAAGCGCAGCAGCCCGAGCCGCTCGGCGCAGGTTACAAGCTCCACCACGGAGCGGATCTGCAGCTTCTCCATCACGTTGTGGCGATGCGCCTTCACCGTCCGCTCGGTGGTCCCGAGTGCGAAGGCGACCTGCTTGTTCATCTTGCCGCGGATGACGAGATCGAAGACCTCGCGCTCGCGTCGTGTCAGCAGGAGCAGCCGCTGCCTTGCCGCGCGTACCCGGCCCTCCCGCTCGCTGGCGAGGCGATGACGGGCGATGGCGCGATCGATCGCGACGATCAGCTCCTCGGAGGCCACCGGCTTGGTGAAGAAGTCCTCGGCTCCGGCCTTGATCGCCTTGACGCCGGTGCGCACGTCGTTCTGGCCGGAAAGGCAGATCACCGGGAGGTTCGAGCCGGCCCTGTTCAGCCGATCGAACAGGTCGGGCACGTCCGTGTCCGGCTTCTCCACATCGACGACGATACAGCTGGCGCTGTCGTCGTCCGGTATCTGGCTCAGGATCTCGTCGGTGCTGCCATAGGCCTTGGTCCGGTAGCCGCAGGCGCGGAGCAGTCCGTCGATCCCGGCCTGGGCGGATAAATCTCCTTCAACGATATGCACAAGAGCTGACATGGCTTTCCCCCGATCTGCTGGCTGGCGGGCAGCCGCTCCGCCGGTCATCTCGGAATGCGCGCGGCCTCAGGGTGGCTTCAACGAGTCCCGGTCGCAGCGTTGATACTTGGTCGCCATGCCGCCCTCCGGGCCGAGATAGCGATTGAGCGTCCCGCCCTCCGCCAACGCGAACACCGCGCGGGCGCTGTCGGATGAGACGGTGGTGGTGCAGCTCAGGTTCAGCACCTGCCGATCGCCCTGGGCTGTCATGCGGACGATCCGGCAGGTGGCGAGTGGCGTCGCCAGCCGCTGGCCGGCAATGATGAAGGCCGGTGCGAAGGCAGCTGCCGGCCGCCGGAACGCTATTGCCGCTCCCTTCGGGACGAAGACGCTGGAGCAGGCGCCGCCTTCCTCGAGCCAGGCACCTTGCAAGGCTCCCGTCTGCGCCCGTACCTCCGAGGAGAGAGGCAGGGTGAGCGTGGCCGTGGCCACAGACGCGACAAGGAGCGTCAGGCGGCAGATTGATGCGGTCATCCAGCCTCCATCGCTCGGGCAGGCCCGGTCGAGCAGGGAGCGCCGGAAGCCGACGCGCTCAGTCGATCCGGGATGGCAGGACGCGTGTCGGAGTATTATCGCCGACGGTATCGCAACCTGAACGGGTTGTTGCGTCGCGCCGCCGCCATGCCGCTGCACCTCATTTCTGACCGTAGTGCAGGCCGCAAAAGCGGTTCCGGGAAGTAGGTTACGGTTGGCTACGTTGGGGGGGATCGTCGGCCGGCTCCGCCGCAGGGGCCGCAGCGTGTTGCCCCGCCTCCCAGGCGGAGAGCTGTGTCCGCACCGGAAAGCCGGCCTGGATGGCGCCGCGGACGAGGATCGCGCGGTCCCTCGCATTGAAGTTCCGCCGGTCGAGCTCGCCGTCGAAGTCGGCAAAGAACCCGGGGCGCAGCTTCAGGAATTCGGCGCGGGCCTGCGCGGCTTCATGGCCCATGCCGCGTCGGGCGAAGATCAGCGCGGCAACGAAATGGTAGATCGAGAAGCGTTGCAGATTGGCCCGCTTGATCAGGTCGACGGCGCGCGCATCCTCGCCCTGCATATAGGCGGCGAGGGCGAGAAGCCCGGTATAGTAGCTGGAATGGCCGGGGTTTTTGGCCATTGCCTCCTCGATCAGGCTGGCGCCGGGCCCCCAGTTGCCGGATTGCGCGACCCAGGCGCCGAACTCGCCGAGCAATTCGGTGTCGTTGGGATTGAGCGCCCGCGCCTGCGCGCCGATGCGCAGCGCCTCGGCAGGCTCGCCGCTGAAGTAGAGCACCGTCATCAGCGCCTGAAGCGCCCGGACATTCTCGGGCGCGAGCCTGGCGGCGCGTTCGGCGGCGGCCCGCGCCCGCACGATTGGCGTCGGTGGACCGGCGCGGCGGTTCAGCTTGAACCGTTCCTCGTCGAGATAGAGATAGGACAGCATCGCCCAGCTGGTCGCATGCTGCGGATAGCGCTCCGTGACCTGCTCCAGGCACTCGCGCGCCTGCGCATGCTCGCTGGCGTCGATCACGGTACGGTAATGGTAGAAGCGGTAGGAGCAATCCTGCGGCAGGCTCGCCAGTCCGAGCTTTCCCGGCCGCACAAGCGGCGGATTGGTGAAGATCACCCCATAGGGTTGCGCGACAGCCGTCGCGACGTTCGCGGCGATCGTCGTTTCGATATCGACGATCGGCTTGTCGCGCGGATCGGCATCATAGGTCCCGGCCCACAGGACGATCGCGCTTTCACCGTCGAGCACGCGAGCGGATATCCGCAACTTGCCATCGGACAGGCGGATGCCGCCCTCCAGCACGTAGCGGCTGCCGGAAGGGCGCGGGACTTCGACGGTCGCTGCCCCGGCGGTCGGGCCCGGAGGCTCACGCGCCAGGACCGTCAGCTCCTTGAAACGGGTGAGTTGCGCCAGCAATTCCTCGGTGAGCCCGGCGGCGTAGTAGTTGACCTCTGGCTGGCCCGAGAGATTGGCGAAGGGCTTCAGCGACAGCGAGGGCGCTTCGGGGGCGGACAGCGCCCTCGCGGAGGTCACAGGCTGTGGCGGGGTCGCAAGCCAGGCGAGGTAACCTGCTGCGAGCATTGTCAGCGCGAGCAGCGAGCCCACGAGCCAGGGCGGGCTCTGCCTGGTGGAAGCGGCGGTGTCGCTGCCATGCCGGTCGACGCGCAGCGGCGCAGCGGACTGGGCGTCATCCCCATGATCCTGCCGCCATTGGAAATGGGGCACATAGGCGCCCTTGGGGATCTCGATCAGGACAGGGGCGGAATTGCCCGCCAGCAGGTAGTAGCGCTCCAGCGCACGCCGCAGGCGCCCTGCTTCGATGCGCACGACCGGATCGTTCTGGATGTCGAAATTGGCATCCCGGCCGAAGACCTCGACCGCCACCGAATAGGCCTTGATCCGGTCCGCCCGGCCCGCAAGCGTCTCGTTGACCACATAGACCAGGAACTGGCGGACCCGGGCCGGCACGTTGAACTCGGCACTGGCGAGAATACGGTCGAGCTGCGCACGGACTTCCTGCTCCGGCGGGTGCGGCCCGGACGGAGCAGCACTGTCGTCATCACAGTTCCTGGGCCGATGCTGCTCCACGGAATAGGCTCCCCCGAGCCGGACATCCCGATAGTAAAGGCAAGGCGAGGCGGTACTTCTGTGTAACCTCTCGTTATTTACTCCCAACTCGGCGGACGGGCCACATAATTATGGCCTTTCGCGGGGGGCTCGATCCTATGGATACGGGCGTTCTGGCTGCCATCAGGCGCTTGCCGAAACACAAAAAGGTGATCGAGGAGCTTGTCCTGGGCAGCGAGAGCTTCCGCAATATCTGCGGAGACCTCGCCGAGGCCGAACTGGCGCTGCAGCGCTGGGAAGCCTCGGAAGCCCCGGGAGCCGCTGCCCGGCGCGACGAATACAGGCATCTGATCGACGGGCTCGAGGCCGAGCTCCGGCAGGCGATACACGAGCGACAGACCCGGCATTCCGGGCGGCATGGCGGCTAGGGCATCGGACCGAAAGAACAGGTGTGGCTTTCGGACGCATCCGATGCTTCGATGATGGGGATGGGACGCCACTGCGCCTCGATCGGACGCATGGCGCTCAGGAAGCAGACTGGTGTTCCTCAGGGTGGAGAGTTCCGATGTCGAAGCATGCAAGCTGGCTCCTCGCAATCTCGTTGGCTATCGGTGCCGCAGGCTGCGCCACGACCCCAACGGTGACGAGCGAGACCGTGATCGTGGCCGGTGTGGGCGCGGTCGAGGTCGAGCGGATTGATGTCGAGGTCGTCACCATCGATCCCGCGACGCGCATCGTCGTGGTCCGCCAGGGGCAGTATGCGTGGCGGGTGATGGTCCCCGAGATTTTCGGCGATCTTAATGGCGTCCGCCCGGGCGACCGGTTGCAGATCCGGCGCGTCGAGGGTGCGCTGCTCGGCGCCCGGCGCGCGAAGCGGGGCGCCCGGCCTGAGATCGTCTACACCGAGGAGGTCAGCGCGCCGCGCTTCCAGAATCTGCCCGACAGGTTCGTCGAGCGCTCGCTCACTCTGACTGCGAAGTTCGAGCGCTACGATCCTGCCACCGGCATGGTCAGCTATGTCGGTCCCGCGGGGCCTCGCACGCACCGCGTGGTCGATCCGGACATCGCCAAGGATCTGCGGCGCCTGCGGCGCGGCGATATGGTCGACCTCACCTTCGCCGAGGCTATCCACGTCGTGAAGCTCTGACTACGCCGCCCCCGCCACAGGCTGCCCGCGCGGCCGCCTGTGGCGGGACTGGACGCAGGAGTTGAGAACCATGTCGACCGCAGCTTCCAAACCGCAGACGGCTACGCTCGCCGATGAGAGCTTCATGTCCGCCGACGATCTCCGCTCGTATATGGCGGAGCTCGAAATGGCCAAGGCCTCGAAGCTGCTTGGCGCCATGGACAAGGCCGAGCAGGCCCGGCTCAAGCTGGTGGCAGCCTTGAAGGAAGAGATCGCCGTAACCCCGGCGAAGATCGCCGAGATCAAGCAGAGCCTGGCGAACAAGACACGCGCTGCCGCCGAGCGCGGCGAGAAGGAGGTGCTCGTGATGCGCTTCCCGAGCGCGCTCTGCACGGATCGGGGCCGCGCCATCAACAATTCTGAGGCCGATTGGCCGACCACGCTGACGGGGCGGCCGCGCCAGGCCTACGAGTTCTGGAAGGAACATCTGCAGCCGGCGAAGTACAAGCTGCGCGCCATGATCGTCGAATGGCCGGGGGGCCTGCCGGGCGATGTCGCATTCTTCCTGAGCTGGTCCTAGCGACCGGAGGACGACGATGAAGGCGGATCCGAACAAGCCCATGGCACGGAAGCAGTATGAGCGCGAACTGCGCGAGCTGCACGGCGAGCTGGTCAAGCTCCAGGAATGGGCGAAACATGCCGGCGGCAAGGTCTGCATCGTCTTCGAGGGGCGCGACGGCGCCGGCAAGGGCGGGGTGATCAAGGCGATCACCGAGCGGGTCAGCCCGCGCGTCTTCCGTGTCGTCGCGCTGCCGCCGCCGACCGAGCGCGAGCGCTCGCAGATGTACGTTCAGCGCTATGTGCCGCATCTGCCCGCCGCAGGCGAGATCGTGATCTTCGACCGCAGCTGGTACAATCGTGCGGGGGTCGAGCGGGTCATGGGTTTCTGCACGGAAGAGCAGGCCAAGAGCTTCCTGCAGATCGTTCCCAGCGTCGAGAAGGCTATCGTCGATTCCGGCGCCATCCTGCTGAAATACTGGCTCGAGGTCGGTCAGGAGGAGCAGACGCGCCGCATGGAGGAGCGCATCAACGACCCCAGAAAGATTTGGAAGCTTTCGCCGATGGATCTCAAGTCGTATTCGCGCTGGTACGAATACTCGCGCGCCAGGGACGAGATGTTCCGTGCGAGCGATACGGCCTGGGCGCCCTGGTACGCCGTTCACTCCGACGATAAGCGTAAGGCGAGGCTGGCCATCATCTCGCACATATTGAGTTCTGTTCCTTACGAGGACTTGCCGCGCGAAAAGATCAAGCTACCGAAGCGACAGAAGCCGCATGGCTACGAGGAGGTCAACTTCGCCCGCAACTGGATAGGCTAGATCAAAATCCGCCTGCGAACTCCGGACGGAGGGGCGTCCGGTCGATCGCGTTGATTCAATCTGGCCGAATTCGGCTCTAAGCTATTGATAGAGAACGCGCGATCCGACTAGCTTGTATTGCAGGCTGGTCGCGGCGTGCTCTTGATCTGGAGTGTTCTTATGGCCGCTGGCCTTCACCCCTTGGCGCCGCATCATCTGCCGGGTTTCATCACCGCGCCTGGCGAAACGGATACGCTGCTGGTCGTAACCGGCATCATCCTCCTGGCGGCGGTGCTCGGCGTCGGCCTGATCTTCCTGCGCCTGCATACGCTGCCCGAGCGCATGGCGCACAAGTCCCAGAAACTCCAGTTCGAGATCGTCGCGGTTCTAGGCCTGTTGGCTCTGTTCACCCATGTGCATCTGTTCTGGGTTGCGGGCCTGCTTCTGGCGCTGATCGATCTTCCGGACTTCACCGGGCTATTCGGGCGGATGGCACATGCGCTCGAGCGCATCGCCGGAGTGAGGTCGCCGGCGAGCGAGACGGAGTTCGACGAAGCGCCGCCGCCCGACACCGCCCATGCCGCAAGCGAGAGCCATGCGCCGATCCGGAAGGAGCCCGGCCATGCTTGAACTGCTGGTCTGCTCGCTCCTCACCATCGTCCCCGATTACCTCTACCGGCGGTTCCGGCAAGGCAAGCGCCTCGGCAAGGAGATCACCTTCTATTCGGTCTGGTTCGAGCTGCGCTGGGGCATCACCACCTGCCTCATGCTGACGATCGCCCTGATCACCGTGATCTTCTACAATCACCCGTCCTCGACCAGCGCTTCGGTGATGTTCCGGACCGTTCCGATCGTTCCCGAGATCAATGGCCGCGTTGCGGAGGTCAATGTCGGCGTCAGCGGCAACGTCACGAAGGGCGATCCGATCTTCCGGCTCGACAGCAGCCGGCAGGAGGCGGCGGTCGCGACCGCCAGGAACAAGATCGCCGAGGTCGAGGCCTCGATTGTCGTCGCCAGGGCCGATCTCCTCACCGATGAGAGCAAGATCCTCGAGGCGAAAAGCGCGCATCAGCAGGCACTCGACGAGCTCGAGACCAAGCAGGAGCTGCGCCGGCGCAATGACGACATCGTCGCGCGGCGTGAGATCGAGCGGCTCGAGAACCTGGTCGCCGGGCGAGAAGCAGCGGTTTCCGCGGCCGTCGCCTCGAAGGCCAGCGCGGAAACGCGGATCTCGACCTTGCTGCCGGCCGAGAAGGCGAGCGCCGAAGCGGCGCTGGCGCAGGCGCAGGCCGATCTCGACCGCACGGTGGTGCGCGCCGGGGTAACCGGCCGCATCGAGCAGTTCACGCTGCGCGTCGGCGACGTCGTCAACCCGCTGCTGCGGCCGGCTGGCGTTCTGATCCCCCAGGAGGCGGGTCGGACGACCCTGCAGGCCGGCTTCTCGCAGCTCGAAGCGCAGGTCATGAAGGTCGGCATGGTCGCGGAAGCGACCTGCCTCTCCAAGCCCTGGGTGATCATCCCGATGGTCGTCACCAACGTGCAGGACTTCATTGCCGCCGGCCAGTTTCGCAGCGGCGAGGTCCTGCTCGACGTCCAGCAGGTTTCGAAGCCGGGGACGCTTCTGGCCTATCTCGAGCCGCTCTATGCCGACGGACTCGACGGCGTCACCCCGGGCAGCACCTGCATCGCCAATGCCTATTCCAGCAATCACGAGCTGATCGCGTCCGGGAAGCTCTCAACCGGGCGCAAGATCATGCTCCACGGGGTCGACGCGGTCGGGCTGGTGCACGCGCTGCTGCTGCGTATCCAGGCGCTGGTCCTGCCGATCCAGACGCTGGTCTTCAGCGGGCATTGAGACGGGCGACGGATTCGCGCCTCACCAAGGCGCCGACCCGTCTCTCCCAGCCATTGCGGCGCTCGCCCTCGACGCGGCTGGCCGAGGCATGCGAAACTGGGCTCAGGGAGCGCGGCAGGAGCGCTCCTCTCACATTCTGGCTCGCCGCATGCGTCGTCGCTCCCTTCTGGTTGCCTTGGCAGGGTGCGGGCTCGCGCTCTGCGATCACGCGGTGCGGGCGGCGGCGCCAACCAAGCTGATCGCGGTGATAACCGCGCTGCCGCTCGACCATCCTGTCGTGCGTTCCAGGATGGCCGAGCTTCGCGGCCTGCTGGCCGAGCGTGGCTGGGTCGAAGGCGGCAATCTGCGCGCGATCTGGCGGTTCTCGGGCGCCAGCGAGGGCGATCTGGCACGCGCCGTCGGCCAGACGCTTCAGGACCGGCCCGACGTCATCATCGTCGGTTCCAGCACCGAGGCCGAGGCGGTTCTTGCCGAAACACGGCGGATCCCTGTCCTGTTCAGCACCGCCTCTGATCCTGTCGGAAGCGGCTTCGTGCGCTCGCTCGAGCGCCCCGAAGGCAATGCTACCGGTTTCAGCAACAATGACCCCGCCATGTCGGCCAAATGGCTCGAACTGCTGGGCGAGATCGCCCCGGCGACCCGCCGGATCGGCGTGGTCTTCAACCCGCGCACCACACCGGCCGCCGGCGAGACCTATCTCGCGAGCCTGAACGCCAGCATCTCGGAGCAGGGCTTGGAGCTCGAGACGCTGCCAGTGCCCGAACCAGCCGCGATCGAGCGGTTGCTCGTCGCTTTTGCGGCGCAGGGTCCCGGCAGAGGGTTGGTCTTCCTGCCGGATAGCTTCACCTTTCGCCATGCCGGCCGGTGCACGGCGGCGGCGGCGCGCGGGCGGCTGCCGGCGATCTATCCGTTCGATACCTTCACGCAGCAGGGCGGACTGATGTCCTACACCGGTGCCCGTGAGGGCACCGCCGAACTCATGGCCTCCTATGTCGACCTGATCCTGCGCGGCGCGAATGTCGCGGAGCTGCCGGTGCAGTTCTCCCGCAGCTTCGAGCTTGTCATCAACGAGAAGGCCGCCGCCGCGCTCGGACTTGGCCTGCCGCCTTCGCTGCGGATACGCGCCCAGCGGATTGTTTCGTGACGCGGCACGACGCTGCACCGCGAAACGCCTCTGAGCCGCGTGGCGCGCTCGGTCGGCGGTATGCGCAGTTCATGGCCGTCGCGATCTGCCTTGCGCTCGGCCTCAGCACGGCCGTTTCGACCTATTTCGCCTTCTCGGACCAGAGGGCGCTCGTGGTCCGTGTGCAGCAGGAACAGGCCCGGGCGGCGGCGCAGAGGATCGGTGCTTTCGTGGCCGATATCATGCATCAGCTGGACTGGGCCGCGCAGAGCGGTGCTGCCGACAATTCGGCCGAGGAGCGTCGGCTGGACGGTCTGCGGCTGCTGCGGCAGGTGCCGGCCATCCTCGAACTGCGCCAGATCGATCCGACCGGGCGCGAGCAGCTCGCGCTTTCACGCATCGAGCGCGACCGGATCCGCAGCGGCGTCGACTGGTCGGCGGATCCCGGCTTCAAGACGGCGCTCGCGCAGGGCAGCTTCCATGGCGATGTCCAGTTCCGCCGGGGCTCGGAGCCCTATGTGGTGCTGCTCCGGCGCGGCGAGGCGCCGCCACATTGGGTCGCGCAGGCGACGGTCAACCTCGTCTTCATCCGCGATCTGGTTTCCCGGCTCAAGGTCGGCGAGGCCGGCCGCGCCTATATCGTCACGCAGTCCGGGCGGCTGATCGCCCATCCCGATCTGCGCTTCGTCCTCCGCAACACGAACCTCGCTGACCTCATCGGCGGGCATCAGGCTGCGGGAGAGCCCGGGGCTGGGCTTTCGACGACCGATATCGAGGGGCGCAAGGTGCTGTCGGTCATGGCGGCGGTTCCCGAGCTCGACTGGAATGTGGTGGTCGATCTGCCTGAATGGGAAGCCTTCGCTCCGATCCATGCATCGCTGCTGCGTTCGCTTGTGTTCCTCGCGCTGGCGCTTCTCGCCGCAATCGTCGCCGCAATCGCCTTGAGCCGGAAGCTTGTGGCGCCGATCAGGGCTCTCGGCGACGGCGCGGCTCGGATCGGCCGGGGACAGCTGCACGAGCGGATCGACATCCGCACCGGTGACGAGCTTCAGGAACTCGGCGAGCAGTTCAACCAGATGGCCGAAAGTCTGGAGGAAAGTCGCGCCATGTTGGAGGACAAGGTTGTCGCCCGTACCGCGGCCCTGAAGACGGCGCTGGAGCTGGCCTCCGCGGGACAGAAGGCTGCGGAGGAGGCGACCCGGGCAAAATCCAGGTTCCTGGCGGTGGTCGGCCACGATATCCGCACGCCGCTCTCCGGTATGCTCGGCGTTCTGGATCTGCTCGATCGAAGCCGCCTGAGCCAGCGCGATCGCCGCCTCGTCGCTATGGCCGCCACCTCGGGCGAAGCGCTCGTCGATCTGGCCAATGCGACGCTCGACCTGTCGCGGCTGGAGGCCGGGAGCGAAAGCCTCGACCTGCGCGATTTCGATCTTGGCGCGCTGCTCGAGGCCGTCGATGCCCTGATGCGTCACCCGGCAGAGCAGAAGGGGCTTGCCCTGAAGCTGCGGCGTCCGCCGTCCGATCGTGCCCGTCTTCACGGCGACCCCGGCAAGGTCCAGCGCATCTTGATCAACCTCTTGCGCAACGCGATCAGCTTTACCGAGCGGGGCGAGATCGAGTTCAGCGCCGAGCTGGAGCCTCCGTCGGCCGGCGGCAGCATCTGGTTGACGCTCATGGTCCGCGACACCGGCATCGGCATCGACCGGGCGATGCAGGGTCAGATCTTTCGTGATTTCGTGCAGGTCGACCCGGAGACGGGCCGGCGCAATGGCGGTGTCGGACTGGGCTTGGCGATCTGCAGCAAACTGGCGGAGCTGATGGGCGGCGCGATCTCCGTCGCCAGCACCAAAGGGGAAGGCAGCAGCTTTTCCGTCAGGCTGCCCTTGGCGACGGCCAAGGGAGAACCGCGGCCCCCGGACCGGACGCCGACGCAGATTCAACGCGTCCTCGTGGTCGACGACGACCCGGTGACCCGCGAGGTTGCCCGGGTCATGGTCGGCAAGGCCGGCCACAAGGTGCAGGCTGTGACCTCGGGCGAAGCGGCGCTGGCAAGGCTGCGCAAAGGCGCCATCGACCTCGTGCTGCTCGACATGCACATGGCCGGCATGGACGGCGTCGAGACCGCACTGGCGATGCGGGAATTGCCGGGAGCTTCGCAGCTCCGGATCATCGCGCTGACGGCTGATGTCTCCCCTGAGACGATGCGGCGGATGCGTGCGGCGGCGCTGACGACGATCCTGTCGAAGCCGATCACTTCGGCATCGCTGATGCAGGCCATCGGGCGAGGTGGGGCCCGTCGCAGCGAAGGGCCGTCCGTGGCGCTTTCGGCGGAGCTCCCCGTCGATATCGCCTTCTTTCGCACACAGCGCGGCCTGATCGGCGAGGAGCGTACACGGCAGCTGGTTCTGCTCTTCGCGACCGTGTCGGAGCAGATCATGAAGGACATGCGCACGGCGCTGATGGCTTCGGACAGGGGGGAGCTGCGGCGGCTGGCCCATCAGCTCGCGAGCTCGGCCGGTGCGGTCGGGTTCGGGCGCGTCGTCGTCCTGGCGGGCAGGCTCGAGCGCGAGGCGCTGGTCGTCGAGCCCGACGCGCTGGCACTCGCGGTCGAGCTGCTCGGCCGGGCCCGCAGCGACGCCTTCGAGGCTCTCACTGGTCTCGAAGACGAGGCGCCCGGCCTTCTTGAGGTTCAGATGTCGCGTTCGACCGGCAGCCCGAGCCTGTAGCCGATGCCGGAGACAGTGACGATGATCCCGGGATGGCCGGCATCGCTGAGCTTGCGCCGGAGTCGGGCGACCAGCGCATCGACACTGCGCGCGTCGACATCGGTGTAGCGGTTGCTGACCACCTCGATCAGATAGTCGCGTGTCAGGGCATGCTCGGTGCTCTCGACGAGAGCCGCCAGCAGGTCGAATTCGCCACGGGTCAGGCGGATCGGGTCGCCGGTGAGCGTCGCGAGCTCTCGCCGCAACAGGTCCATGATGAACGGGCCGAAGGTCGCTGTGGTGCTGCGCCGGGCCGTATCACGCTCGATCCTGCGCCGCCGCAGCACCGAGCGGGTACGGGCGAGCAGGTCGCGCAGGTCGACGGGCTTGCTGACATAGTGATCGCCGGCGAGTTCGAGCCCGACGATCCGGTCGATATCGGCATCGCGCTGCGTCACGAAGATGATGCCGGCATCCGAAAAGCTCTGAAGCTCCCTGGCGAGCTCAAAGCCGTCGCCATCGGGCAGCACGACATCGATGAAGATCAGCTCCGGCCTGAAGCTGCGGACGGCCCGTTTCGCCTGGGCGATGGTCTCCGCCTCCTGGATCTGAAAACCCTGGTCGCTGAAATAGCCAGCGATGACCGCACGGGTGACGGGGTCGTCCTCGACGATGACCAGCCGTTCTCCCGATGTCGCGTCCATCTGCCCCGCAATCCCCGGCCGGCGGCCCCCTTCATGGCAGGTCTCGCGCTCCGGCCGGGCGGACGATCCAACAAGGATCGACCGAATTCAAGCGATTGCAGCCGCCATTGTTGACGGCTGTTCACCAGACGGCCGGCTGCGGTGCCGGCTTTAGCAAGGCGTCTCGACGATCCGCAGCTTTGGCCGGCGCAGGCGCTCGCGTCTCAGCGCGGCGATGGTGGCGGCATTCGCGCAATACTGCTGATAGGTCAGCTCCGCTTCGTCGCGGTCGAGCCTTCGGCGGCAATGCTGTGTCATCGTGCAGCTCGCGCAGACGACCGCCATGTCGCGCATCACGGCCGGCTGCAGACGGGAGAGGCGCTCGGCGTCGAACCCGGTGCTGGCGAGAAGCCGCGGCAGCAGCTCGTTCTCGGACGCATCGCGCAAGGCCAGATCGTAGAGATCCGCCTGGCTTACGGCGATGTCGCTGGCCAGTTCGCGCAGGCCATCACGGCCGAGCGCATCGAGTTCGCGGCGCGCGGAATGGCGCTGCCGCCAGCGCTGTGCGAGTTCGGAGAGATGCATGGTTTCCTCCTCCTGGAGACCAGCATCTACCAGGCAGCGGTGCGGAACATTGCTGCAGGTCAAATAATCGGGCGATTGCGCCAGCCAGGCGGCAAACGCCCTCGGGCTCGTGGCTGTGCGAAAAAGAATGGCGCGCGCGGCCTCAATCAGGGCGACCCCGGCCAGCGCGGCAGATGCGGATCGACCCCTGCCAGTTTGCATTCGATCAAAGAAGCGCGCCGCCATGCGGGGTACGAGGTAACCGGGAACAGTCGATTTTCGGAGCTTTCGATGCAGGGCGCGCACTACGCGGACGAGCGGCTTCCGCGCTACACCAGCTATCCGACCGCGCCGCATTTCAATGCCGGCGTCGACGCTGCGACCTATGCCGGCTGGCTGAAGGCGCTGCCGGCGGGGACGACGACCTCGCTCTATCTGCACGTGCCGTTCTGCCGCTCGATGTGCTGGTATTGCGGCTGCCACACCACGGTCGCCCTGCGCGACGGCCCGATCGTCGACTATCTCGCCGTGCTGCGCAGCGAAATTGCTCTGGTCGCGGCGCAGCGTTCAGCCCCGCTCGACATTCGTCACATCCATTTCGGCGGCGGCACGCCGACGATTATCGAGCCGCAGGAATTTGTCGCGCTCGTCGCGCTGCTGCGCCAGCATTTCGCCGTTCATCCGCAGGCCGAGATCGCCGTCGAGATCGACCCGCGCCGGCTCGGCGCCGAGATGACGGCGGCGCTTGCCGCGGCGGGCGTCAACCGTGCCAGCCTCGGCGTGCAGAGCTTCGATCCGGCGGTGCAAAAGGCGATCAACCGCATCCAGAGCGTCGAGCAGACCGCGAGCGTCGTTACCGGCCTGCGTCGCGCCGGCATCGAGGAGGTCAGCTTCGACCTGATCTACGGGCTGCCGAAGCAGACGCTGCAATCCTGCCGCGACACTGTCGAGCAATGCCTCGCCATGCGACCGGACCGGTTCTCGATCTTCGGCTATGCCCATGTCCCGGAATTCAAGAAGCATCAGCGCCGGATCGCGGTCGAAGACCTGCCGGACGGCCAGGCCAGGCATGAGCAGGCCGAGGCGATGGCCCAGCAGCTCGTCGCTGCCGGCTATGTCCGCATCGGGCTCGACCATTTCGCGCGGCCGACCGATGCGATGGCGCAGGCCCTGGCGCAGGGCCGGCTGCATCGCAATTTCCAGGGCTACACCACCGATCGTTGCGAGGCGCTGATCGGCTTCGGCGCCTCGGCGATCGGGCGACTGCCGCAGGGCTTCGTCCAGAACGAGGTGGTGATCGGGCGCTATGCCGAGCGCGTCGCCGATGGCGCGCTGCCGACCGGCAAGGGCTATCGGCTGACCGCCGAGGACCGGCTGCGGGCGGCCTTGATCGAGCGGGTGATGTGCGATCTGGCCGTCGATATCGACGCCGTCTGCGATCAGCACCCGGTCGACCGCGGGGTCCTGGCTCCGTCGCTCGCCAAGCTCGAGGACCTGTCGCGCGATGGCCTGATCCGCTTCGATGGCAGCCGGGTGCTCTTGCCCGAGGACGCGCGCCTGTTCGTGCGCAAGGTCGCCTCGGCCTTCGACGCGCATCTCGACCAATCGCAGCGCCAGTTCAGCCGCGCGGTCTGAGCTGCCGGGAGCATGCCGCGCTTGCTCGGAACCACTTCGTCATCCCGGACAAGCCGCGCAGCGGCGCCGCTCCGGGATCCATCATAGGGTTCGGTACCCTGCGATGGATCCCAGCGCTCCGCTTCGCTGCGGCCGGGATGACGGAGACGCGTGCACAATCGGCGAAGCTAGTCGTTGATCGTGACGGGCACGCCTGTTTCCATCTCTCCCTGCCAGGCGAGGGGCGCGATCTCGTCGAGCCCGAGGCCGAGCAGGCCGATGGCGCGCAAGGCGATCTGGTCGATGATCGCGGCGATGTCCGGCGGCCGCAGATAGAAGGCCGGGACCGGCGGCGCGACGATGGCGCCATATTCGGTGACCTGCGCCATCGCCCGCAGATGGCCGAGATGCAGAGGGCTCTCGCGGGCGATCAGGACCAGCCGGCGGCGCTCCTTGAGCTGCACATCGGCGGCGCGCACCAGCAAATTGCCGAGCTGGCCATAGGCGATGGCGCAGAGCGTATGCATCGAGCAGGGTGCGACGATCATCCCCGCCACCGGGAAGGACCCGCTCGCGATCGAGGCGCCGATATCGCAATGGTCGTGATGGACATTGGCGAGGGCGAGCGCCCGTGCCAGGGCGTCGGGACCGACCTCGGCGGCAAGCGTGCGCTCCGCCGCGCGCGAGACCACGAGATGGGTTTCGACCCGGCCGGAGGCTGCGAGCCGCTCGAGCACGCGCAGCCCGATCGCCGCGCCGGATGCGCCGCTCAGCCCGACGATGACCCGCAGCGGGCGGCTCGAAACGGTGGGGGCCCCCGGAAAGACGGCGGCGGGCGGAAGCTGATTCATGATGCGGTTCCGGGGGGCGTTGCAAGGCCGAGCGAGGGCCAGAGCGCGTCGATGCGGGCGCTGACTTCAGGATCCATCGCCATCGGGGCGCCCCATTCGCGTTCGGTCTCGGGCGGCAGCTTGTTGGTGGCGTCGATGCCGAGCTTGCCGCCGAGGCCGGGCTTGGGAGAGGCGAAGTCGAGATAGTCGATCGGCGTGTCGGCGATCGTCACGAGGTCGCGGCTGGCGTCCGAGCGGGTCGCGACAGCCCACATCACCTGCGCCCAGTCGCGCGGGTTGATGTCGGCGTCGACCACGATGATCAGCTTGGTGTAGCTGAACTGCGGCAGCATAGACCACAGGCCGAGCATCAGCCGGCGCGCCTGGCCGGGGTAGCGCTTGGCGATGGCGACGACCGCGATCCGGTAGGAGCAGGCTTCAGGCGGCAGCCAGAAATCGACCACCTCCGGAAATTGCCGCTGAAGCAAAGGCAGGAACAGCGTGTTCAGCGCCTCGCCGATGCGAGAAGGTTCGTCGGGCGCGCGTCCGGTGAAGGTCGAAAGATAGAGCGGCGCACGGCGCATCGTCACCGCGGTGACCCGCATCACCGGGAAGGGCTCGACCGCGTTGTAGTAGCCGGTATGGTCGCCGAACGGGCCTTCCAGAGCGGTTTCGTCTGGCGAGACCAGCCCCTCGATGACGATCTCGGCCGCGGCCGGCACGGCAAGCGGCACGCTGACGCAATTCGTGAGGGCCGGCCGCTCGCCGCGCAGCAGGCCGGAAAAGCGCATCTCCGAAACGGTTTCCGGCAGCGGCAGCACGGCCGACAGGATCGTCGCCGGGTCGGCGCCGATCACCACGGCGACCGGCATGTCGCGGCCAAGCCGTCGCCATTGCGCGTGATGGCGGGCGCCGCCGCGATGGGCGAGCCAGCGCAGGATGGCGCGGTCCTTTCCCAGCACCTGCATGCGGTAGACGCCGAGATTGCACTCGTCCTCGGGCGTCGGCTCCGGCGGCGCGGTGATGACCAGCGGCCAGGTGATCAGTGGCGCCGGTTCGCCCGGCCAGCAGGTCTGAACGGGCAGGGCCGTCAGGTCGATGTCGTAGCCGCGAAACACCTGCTCCTGCACGGGCGCCCGGTTCTCGCCGCGCGGGCGCATTGAGAGTGCCGCGCGCGCCAGCGGCAGCGCCTTCCAGGCTTCGGCGAGGCCGCGGGGTGGACGCGGCTCGCGCAGCTCGGCGAGGGTTCGCCCGAGGGCAGGCAACTGTCCGGGCGTGCGGCCGAGCCCCCAGGCGACGCGCTCGACCGTGCCGAACAGATTGGTCAGCAGCGGGATCGGCGAGACCGTGCCGTCCGGCCGTACGGGACGCTCGAACAGCAGCGCCGGTCCTTCCTGCGCGATGACGCGGCGATGGATCTCGGTGATCTCGTGCACGACGCTGACCGGCTCGGCGATCCGCCGCAGCTGACCGGCGTCGTCGAGATGGGCGAGGAAGGCGCTGAGGTCGCGAAAGCGGGGCAGTTCACGGATCGGCAAGGGCAGGGGCTCCGGTTGCCGCACCATGCTCCCGCGCATTCCTCCTCGTCTTTGCGGTGGCGCAACGACCGGACGGGTCTTTGCCGCGATCTTGCGGGCAGGAGGAGATCGATGCCGAACAGCGCGACGCCGAATGCAGCACCACCTGGACCTCTGGTCCTGCCGCCCTGGCTCACCCACGCCATGGCACCGCTGCCGCTTGGGCCGCTGCAGCCGCTGCTGGCCTTGACGCTGTCGCGCATCGGTCGCCTCCACCCCGATCTTTACGGCCGCCTCGGCGAGCACGCCGAGAAGCGCTTCGGCATCGAGCCGACC
Source organism: Allobosea sp. GW823-FHT02B03 (assembly GCF_058797755.1). Classification (NCBI taxonomy): domain Bacteria; kingdom Pseudomonadati; phylum Pseudomonadota; class Alphaproteobacteria; order Hyphomicrobiales; family Alloboseaceae; genus Allobosea; species Allobosea sp. GW823-FHT02B03. The sequence goes on from NZ_JBXAJY010000005.1 coordinate 499,439, forward strand.
GACCTGCCCTTCGCCTTCGTGCTGGAGCCGCGGCCGGAACGCCCGCAGGCGCGTGCCGTCCGCCGGCTACCGCCCGGGCTCGACGTGCGCATTCGCGGTCCGCTGTCCGGGCTGATCGGCATGGCCGAGGGCCGACTCGACGGCGATGCGCTGTTCTTCTCGCGGACGCTGTCGATCGAGGGCGACATGGAGGCGACGCTCGCTCTGCGCAACGCGCTCGACGACGCCCGGCTCGATTTCGGCACGCTCCTGCTCGGCTGCCTCGGCCCCCTCGGGATCCGCGCCGCCGCGTTCCTGCGCCGGCAGACCGGACAGGCCCGGCCTGCGCAGGCCGCACCCGGAGGCTCGTCTTGGAACTGATCTGCCCTGCCGGCACGCCGGCGAGCCTCGAGGCGGCCGTGGAGGCCGGCGCCGATGCGGTCTATTGCGGCTTCCGCGACGAGACCAATGCCCGCAACTTCCCCGGCCTGAATTTCTCGCGGGACGAATTGCGACGGGGCATCGCCTTCGCGCATCGCCACGGCGTCAAGGTGCTGGTCGCGATCAACACCTTCGCGCGGGCCGGGGCCTTCCAGCTCTGGCAGTCGGCGATCGACGATGCGGTCGCGGCCGGCGCCGACGCGCTGATCCTTGCCGATCTCGCGACGCTCGCCTATGCCGCGCGCCGCCATCCCGGCCAGCGCCTGCATGTCTCGGTGCAGGCGGCCGCGGCCAATCCCGACGCGATCCGCTTCTATGTCGAGCGTTTCGGGGCGCAGCGCGTGGTGCTGCCGCGCGTGCTCGGCGTGATGGAGATCGCCTCGATCGTCCGCGAGACGAGCTGCGAGACCGAGGTTTTCGTCTTCGGCGGCCTCTGCGTGATGGAGGAGGGGCGTTGCTCGCTCTCTTCCTACGCCACCGGAAAATCCCCGAACATGCAGGGCGTCTGCTCGCCGGCCGGCGATGTCGCCTATGCGCAGCAGGGTGGACGCATCGTCTCCAAGCTCGGCGGCTTCACCATCAACAGCTTCGAGAAGGACGAGCCCGCCGGCTACCCGACCCTGTGCAAGGGCCGCTTCGTCACGCCCAAGAGTACCGGTTACATTTTCGAGGAACCGGTCAGCCTCGACGCCGGCGTGCTGCTGCCGGCGCTGCGCGATGCCGGCGTGACGGCCTTCAAGATCGAGGGCCGCCAGCGCGGCCGGGCCTATATCGCCGGCGTCGTCCGCTCCTTCCGCGGCATTCTCGCTGCCATCGACCAGGGGCGCAGCGCGCCAATGACGGGGCTCGTCGCCATGTCCGAGGGGCAGGCCAACACGGTCGGCGCCTATCGCAAGGCCTGGCGCTAGCCGCTACTCGCGTATCAAGGAAATTGCCGATGCAATTAACCCTCGGCCCCGTGCTCTACCACTGGTCACCCGAGCGCTGGCGCGACTTCTATTATCGCATCGCCGACGAGGCGCCGGTCGAAACCGTGGTGGTCGGCGAGGTCGTCTGCTCCAAGCGGGCGCCGTTCAAGCAGGATCTTCTCCCCGACGTAATCGAGCGGCTCGAGGCGGCGGGCAAGCAGGTCCTGCCCGCCTCGCTCATACTGGTCTCGCTGCCGCGCGAGCGCCGCCAGAGCCGCGAGCTGATGCAGGCCGAGGACACCATGGTCGAGATCAACGACCTGACCTGTCTCGCCTCGCTGAACGGCCGGCCCTTCGCCGTCGGTCCGTTCGTCAACGTGTATAATGAAGGCGCGGCGAGCTTCCTGGCCGAGTGCGGCGCGAGCCGGATCTGCCTGCCGCCGGAATTGCCGCTGCCGGCCGTCGCGACGATCGCCGCCGCCCTGCCACAGCTGGCGATCGAGGTCTTCGCCTTCGGCAAGGTCCCGCTGGCGATCTCGGCACGCTGCTACCATGCCCGCGCCCACAAGCTGACCAAGGATAATTGCCGCTTCGTCTGCGAGCTCGATCCGGACGGCATGCCGGTCAAGACGCTCGACGGCGCCGGATTCCTGTCGGTGAACGGGGTGCAGACGCTCTCGCATGGCTGCGCCAGCCTGCTGCACGACATTCCGGCATTGCGCGAGGCCGGCGTCGCCTCGCTGCGGCTCTCGCCGCAGAGCTGCGACATGGCGGCGGTCGCCAAGCTGTTCCGCGATGTCGCCGACGGGCGTCTCGACGCCGAGGAGGGCGAGCAGCGGCTCGGCGAGCTTTATCCCGAGGTGCCGTTCGCCAACGGCTTCCTGCATGCGGTCCCCGGGCATCTTCGGGTCGGAGCGGGCGTCTGAACCGCCAGCGAGTGCGGAAATGGAGGCGGGCATGAACGGCGGCCAAGGCGGAGTACCGCGTCCCGGCTCCGAGCCGGCCAGCCGGGCGACCCCGGCGAGCGAGCTGATCGGCCGGTTGCGCCGGGTCCTGCGGCCGGAGGATCTCGACTGCGCCTGCCGCGAGCGGCTCGACGGCGCGCTCGAGCGGTTCGACCAGCTCGAACGCCGGCGCGAATCCCGCCGGCAGCTCGCCAAGGCGCGCGACCATAAGGAGCGGATCGCCGCGCTGCTCGGCTTCCTTTCGGATCTCGACTCGCTGACCGAGGCCGAAAGCGACCGCAGCGTCTTCGAGGAGATGGCGCTGCTCTTCGCCGAAATCGGCCGCAGCGCCCAGGCGGGCGCGGCAGCGCTGCGCGAGCTTTAGATCGCGCTTCAGGTTTCCTCTCCAAGGGATTCCACGACTGCGAGATTCCGGCTGTCCTCGCACGGGATGGCCGGCGCGTCGGCGGATTCCGGGGAGGCCACGGCCAATCTTCCCGATGTTTGACTTTTCGCAAAGTCGCGTGCGCTGCCGCAGCTAATGTTGCGGTGCAGCGAGGGGCTGACGAACCCGCTGCGCTGAAGGAGAGAAAAGATGTTCAAGATGATTCTGGCCGGCGCATTGATGACCCTGGCTGCCGCCGGCGCGAATGCGGCGGAAGTCGAGGTCAAGATGCTCAACAAGGGCGCCGCCGGGGCCATGGTGTTCGAGCCGGCGCTGATCAAGATCGCGCCCGGCGACACGGTGAAATTCCTGCCGACCGACAAGAGCCACAATGCCGAGAGCATCCCCGAGATGATGCCGGCTGGCGCCACGCCCTTCATCGGCAAGCTGAACGAGCAGGTCGACATCACCTTCAAGGAGCCCGGCGTCTACGGCATCAAGTGCAAGCCGCATTACAGCATGGGCATGGTCGCGCTCGTCGTGGTCGGCGACCCGACCAATCTCGATGCGGCTGCGGCGGCCAAGCATCCGGGCAAGGCCAAGACGACCTTTGCCGATCTGGTGGCCAAGGCGAAGTGAGCCGGCCGCGCACGAGCGCGACCGCCCATCATCAAGCGTCTGGACAAGGAGGCGCGGCTGGCCGGCCGCGCCTATTGCCGTCGGGAGAACCATCATGGCGCCCATTCCGCGACTGCGCTCCTATGAGGGGCCGGCACTGCTCTCTTACGGCTTCCGGCCGTTCTTCCTGCTCGCGGCGCTGCAGGCCGGGCTGACGATCCTGGTCTGGCTGCCTTTCGTCACCGGGCATCTCGCCATTCCAACGGCCTTCGGGCCCATCGACTGGCATATCCATGAAATGCTGTTCGGCTATCAGGCCGCGGCGATCGGTGGCTTCCTCCTGACCGCGATCCCGAACTGGACCGGCCGGCTCCCCGTTCAGGGAAGGCCGCTGCTCGTCCTCGTCCTCGCCTGGGTCGCCGGGCGCATCGCCGTCTCGGCCTCGGCCTTTATCGGCTGGCGCCTCGCCATGGCGGTCGACGCGCTTTTCCTGCTGCTGCTCGCCGCCGCGGCGGCGCGCGAGATCCTCGCCGGCCGCAACTGGCGCAATCTCAAGGTCGTCGTGCTGGTCGGGCTCTTGCTCGCCGCCAATCTCGCCTTCCATCTCGAGGCCGGACTGACCGGGGGCGCCGAAGTATCCCGTCGGCTCGCCATCGCGGTCGTGCTGATGCTGGTCGTGCTGATCGCCGGGCGGATCGTGCCGAGCTTCACGCGCAACTGGCTGGCGCCGCGGGGCGAGGGTCGCCTGCCCGTGCCCTTCGCTGGCTTCGACAAGTTCGTGCTGGCCGCCAGCGCCATTGCGCTGGCGCTCTGGATCGCGTCGCCGGACGGTCCGGCTAGCGGCCTGGCGCTCGGGCTCGCGGCCTTGCTCAATCTCGTCCGGCTGGCGCGTTGGGCCGGCGACCGCTGCTGGCGCAATCCGCTGCTGATCATCCTCCATGTCGGCTATCTCTTCGTGCCGGTCGGCTTCGCCCTGACGGCGGCCGCGAGCTTCGGCCTGGTCGGCACCGGCGCCGGTCTCCACGCCTGGACGGCCGGCGCCTTCGGCACGATGACGCTCGCCGTGATGTCGCGGGCGAGCCTCGGCCATACCGGCCGGCCGCTCGTCGCGACTGCAGCGACCCAGGCTTGCTATGTGCTGGTCGTCATCGGCACGGTCGCCAGGATCTGCTCGGCGCTCGGCCATGGCCCAGCCGCGCTGCTGCATGTCGCTGCGCTGTCCTGGTCGCTGGCCTTCCTGGTCTTCGCGCTGGCCTATTGGCAGGTGCTGACCGGCGCCCGCCAGGGCCCGAAGGCGCCGTCCGTCGCACAGCAGGCTTGAGATTTAGGCGCTCGCGAACAGCGCGCCGCTCCGGCGGTGCGCTATTCCGCGTTCTCGGCCAGACAGGTGAGGGCGGCCGCGTCGCAGACCACCAGCCTCTGCCGCCCGCCCTCGACCAGTCCTTGCGTCTCCCAGGCGCTGAGAATGCGCGAGACGGTGTGCAGCGTCGTGCCGGTCATCTCGGCGATGTCGCGGCGCGAGATCGGGAAGTCGACGCGCATCCCGGTCTCGACCCGCATGCCGGCCTGCTCGACCAGCCGCAGCACGGCATGGGCGACGCGGCGCTCGACCTCTTCCGTCGACATTTCGCGGATGCGGGTATGGGCCTCGTCCAGGCGCTGGCCGATGGTACGGATCGCGCTCATCGCGAGCTGCGGATTGTTCTCGACGAAGCCGTCCCAGGATTCGGTCGGCCAGCTCGCGACCAGGCTGTCGACCGCTGCGGTCGCCGTTCCCGGATAGTCGGGGCGGCCGAGCGCCCGGGTGAAGCCGAACAGGTCGCCGGGATGGACGACGCGCACGATGATCTGCTGGCCGTCGCGCGTCACCTGGGTGACCTTCAGCCGGCCGTGCAGCAGGAGATAGAAGGCCTTGGCCGGGTCGCCCTGCTCGAAGACCGCATCGCCCTGCGGGACACGGCGCGCATTCGCCTGCGCCGTCATGCGGTCGAGCTGTTCGTCGCCCATCGTCGCAAACAGCGGAATGCTGCGCAGGACGCTGCGGTCCATTCCCACAGTATCGTCTTTCCTTTTGGCGGACCGGAGACCTCGCCCGCGACGAAGCCCCCGGACCCGGTCGGCGCCGGATTTGAGCGCAACCATCGGCAGCATTCAAGCCCGCGCGCTAGGCGGCAAGGGCGATCCGCAGGCCCGCCAGTGCGCACAGCACGGCCGCGTAGCCGATCAGCGCGCCGGCGAGCGCCCGGCTCTCCTGCTGCAGCCGCATGAAGCCGATCACGAGGAGCGCCGCCTTGATCAGGCTCAAGGCGGCGATGGCGAAACCGCGCGGCACCTGTGGAAGCAGCATGCTGGCGATGAGGCCGAGCGCGGTCGCCAGAAGCAGGGCGCCGAGCACGAGGGGCAGCGGGAGTTCGCGGAGGGAGGACATCTCAACCCAGATAGATGACGGGCAGGATCAGGAGCCAGACGAGGTCGATCGCGTGCCAGATGGCGGCGATCGTCCCGGTCCGGCGCGGCGTCGGCCGCCAGGCGATGGCGAGCATGATCAGTGCGACGAAGGCCACATGGGCGAGATGGAAGCCGGTGATCAGGAAATAGAGCTCGACGAGGCGGCTCTCCACGCCGGTGATGGTGGGGATCTCGTGGCTATAGGCGACGAGCTTGAGCGCGACGAAGCCGAGGCCGCCGAGCGCGGCAGCGACCAGGTTCCAGCGCAGCGACGGGCCGACGGCGGCGCGGGCGGCGAAGAAGCCGCTGGTCAGCAGCACCGCCGTGGCGGCGCCGGCGAGCGGCAGGTCGAGCGCGCCGTGGAGTCCTGCGAGGGCCGGCGGGTCGATGAGCCCGAGAATCAGGAAGGCGATCAGAAACGCGCCGAAGACGGCGAACTCGCTCCAGATCAGGATCCAGAGCAGCAGTTCCATGCCGCCTTCATTGGTCGACTGGTCCGCTGCGAAGCGGGCCGGCGGAGTGTGTGCGTTCATGCGGGGAGCAGCCGGCGCAGCCCGGCGGGAACCCGGTCCTGCCACCGCTGCTCCTTGACCAGGCGGAAGCCGAGATTGTCGGGCGGGGTGCCGACCGAGCAGCCGCCGCTCTTGGGATTGCGGATGAACGAGGTCATCACGGCGCGGTGCTGGCCTTCGACCACATAGGCCCCGCAATTCCTGGTCTCGCCGGTCATGCGGCCGGAGGCGTCCAGCGTGACGCGGCGCAGGCAGCTCTGGGTCCATTCCCAGACATTGCCGGCCATGTCGTGGATGCCGTGTTCATTGGCGCCGAAGCTGCCGACCGGGCGCGGCACGGCGTCGCTCGCCGCCTTGCGGGCCGCCTCGCGGTCGTAGTCGGCGAGCCAGCGCCGGGCGGGGTTGGTGTTCTCCGGATCGAAGCCGCGCGCATCGTCGATGAAGCGCGTGCCGGCGGCGTGCGCCCATTCCCCGTCGGTCGGCAGGCGCCAGGTCATCCCGGTCTCGTGCGACAGCCAGCTGGCGTAGTCGGTGGCGTCGGCATGGCTGACGCCGGTCGCCGGCAGGTCGCCGCGAGCGGCGATGTTGTCCTGCCGCTTGCAGGCACCGGCCGCGACGCAGCGTGTGTAGTCGGCCACCGTGACCTGGTAGCGCATCATCACCAGCGGCTTGTCGATCTGGACGGCGACGCGCGGCGCGTCGACCGGCCGTCCGGCACGCAGATATTCGCCGTCGAGCCGGTGGGTCATCGTCCCCGGCGGCACGATTGCGGTCTGCGGCAACGGCACCAGCGACGGCGCGGTGCGTGGCTGGACCGCGAACAGAAGGGTGGCTGCGCCAGCCATGAACAGGAACCCGAGCGAGGTCGTCAGCGCGGGAAGTCCCATACGCAGCGTCGTGCCCATCATCGTCTCCTGTCGCGAAAGGAATAGGCCTCCCCGCCGGAGCGGGGAGGCGGTGGCCGGTCAGATGCCGGCGGGCGCTACGACCTGCTTCATCAGGTCGTCATTCCACTCACCTTCGACCTTGAAGTGTCCGGCGGCGCCGAGCTCGAAGGCTTCGATCAGGTTGTGGTTGACGTAGGCGTAGATGCCCGGCTGCAGGAAGGTGTAGAGCGCCGCTCCCGCGCAGCCGCCGGGGATGAACCAGGTCTCGAGGTCCCGCTCCGGCGGGTTGCGGAACTTGCCGGTCGCCCAGACATAGTCGCCATGGCCGCCGATCAGATGCGGGCGGGTGTCGCGATTGGCCTGCGAATGGACGATCAGCACGGTCTCGCCAACCTTGGCGGTGAGCGCTGCCTTGCCGGTCAGGGCACCGACCTTGCCGTTGAAGACGACATGGGTCGGGGTCAGGGTGCGCATCGCCTTGACGACGTCGTCATGCGACTCGCCGACGCTGGCATAGCGCTTGAAGTTGCCCTTCTCGTCGCGCGGCACATAGAAGTCCTGCTCGCCGACATAGTAGACCTTGTCGTACTTCAGCGCCTTGCCCTGATGGTCCTTCAGCCCGTCGCGCGGCAGCACCATGATGGCGCCGTTCATGCCGGCGGTGACGTGCCAGGGCACCATGCCCGGAGGGGCGCAGTGGTAGACGAAGACGCCCGGCCGGGTGGCCTTCCAGCGCAGCACGACCTTCTCGCCCGGGTTGACCTCGGTCAGCCCGCCGCCGCCGAGCGCACCTGTCGACGAATGGAAGTCGATATTGTGCATCAGCTCGTTGGTTTCGGCGTTGATCAACGTCAGCTCGACATAGTCGCCCTCATGCACGACCATCAGCGGGCCGGGTACGGTGCCGTTGAAGGTGAATGCGAAGGTCTCGGTGCCGGCGTCGTCGAGGACGATCTTCTTCTCGTGGATCGTCATCTCGAACGCGACGAGCTTGGGGCCGCCGGTGGCGATCTGCTCATGCGCATGGACGAACGGAGGATCGACCAGCTTCGGCTTGACGCGCGGCAGCTTGGCGACGTCCGTGGCGCTCGCCTTGGTCATCACGCCCTGGGCCTGCGCCGGCGCGGAAGTCGCCGCCTGGACGATCGCCCCGGTGGCAGCTGCTCCCGCCAGAATGCTGCGGCGGGTCAGTTTGAGCTCTTCGCCCATGGCTTGTCTCCTTGCAACGACCGGACATCGACCGGTCATGAAGACTTTAGGGCCAGGGCAGAATCGCTCTTTGTTGCAGCACAACATTTTTGACGATCATGCGCCGGGCGCATGATCGTCGGCGTCATTCGGCGGCGATCATCGCCGGTTCCCAGGCGGGCTCGTAGGTCAGCGTCACCGCGACCGAAGTCACCCCGCTTATGGCGCCGGCCGCCGCGGCGACGGCCTCCCGCAGGAAGCCGGCGAGCGGGCAGCCCCGGGTCGTCGTCGTCATGGTGATGGTGACCGCCCCGTCGGGTGCTGCGGCGATGGCATAGATCAGGCCGAGATCGACGACGCTGCGGCCCATTTCAGGGTCGAGCACGTCGCGCAGGGCGATCTCGACCAGACGTTCCAGCCGGGCGCTCATCAGTGCGCGCTCCCGCCGCCATGGCGGACCAGCAGGCGATAGGTCGCGCCCGCTTCGTCGAAATTGCCGGCCCATTCGTGCTGGCGCTTCGCCAGCTCCGGGAACAGGAACACCGGCTCGCGCGCCAGCAGGGCGAACAGCACGTCGCCGGCCTGCAGATCCTCCAGCGCTTCCAGGATCCGGACCATCGGCTCCGGCGGATCGAGGTCGCGCAGGTCGAGCTCCTCGATCGGTGCTCCCCAGGATACGGCCGATGGGCTACTGCCGATGGCGAGGCCGGCCGTGTCGTCCTGCTCCGCTGCAACCGGCGAGAAGGTGATCTCCCAGTCGCCATTGCCGATGGCGCGGTCGCTCGCGGCGAAGCCGCGATTGGCCATCACCGAAAACAGCGGCACCGGCCTGAACGGCGCGATCAGGCGCAGCGACTGGCCGGGAGCCAGCGTGCTGACGGCGTCCATGATCGCCTGGAACGGCTCCTCGCCGGCCCGCAGGGCCGGCCTCACGTCAAGCTCGCGGGCTTGCAGCGGTTCGGTTGTCGACATGGGGTTGTCTCCTTTCCTCGGCGCGTGCCAGCAGCAGCCGCGGATATTCATGAAAGGGCGGCCGCTGCTCGGCCTTGATTTCGGACAAGCGCCGCACCCTCGCCAGCTCGCCGGCGATACCGGCGCTCCCGATCAGGGCCGGCAGCATGGCATATCGGAAGGCCGTGGCGAGCCCGGCGGCGAGTGCGACGGTCCCGAGCGCGACGCCGGCATAGTAGAGAATGAACCACAGGCCGGTGCGAGGCATGGCGACGAGGTCGCCGACCCGCGGCGCCGGCCCACGCCCGAGCCGCGGCGCATAGGTCTCGAGCCAGGTCATGAAGGAGACGATCTTGATGAGCTGCGCCAGCGTCAGCCCGCCGAGCCAGCCGAAGGCAAGGAGGAAGGTGAGGGACGCCAGCCAGGCGTCGGGTGCACCGGCGGCGGTCGCGACTGGCAGCAGTGGCAGCCCGAAGCCGAGCGCGGCGAAGGCCGGAATGCTCGCCAGCATATTGATCTCGAGCGCTTTCCGCCGGCGCGCGCGATAGAGGGCGAGGATGTCGCGGCCGTAGAGGCCGCCGGCGAGCGCCAGCGCCGCGAGCGGCGCCGCGGCGAAGCCGGCCTCGATCCCGAAACCCGCGAGCGGGGCGAGCAAGCCCGCGAGCGCGAGGCCGAGGCCGAGGCTGCCGAAGACCAGCACGAGGCGGACCTGCCCGGCCGGCGGCTCCGGCGCCATCATGAACATGACGAGGAGCCGGTAGCTGACGCCGAAGGCGATCAGGCCGAGCCAGCCGCCGAAGCCGAGCAGGGCATGGAAGGGCAGGCCGTCCGGCAGGAGCGCGATCTCCCCAAGCCAGTCGCCGCTGCCGGAGAGGATCGCGGCGAAGGTCGCGCCGCTCACAACGGTGGCGATCAGGCAGGCGAGGCCAATCAGGACGAAGCGTGCGAACAGCGTCACCGGCCTTGCGCTCAGCAAGGTCGCGACGAGCATCAGCCCGAGCATCAGGAAGCCGCCGAGCAGCGCCAGGGCGGCCAGCGGCATCAGCGCCGACGGCCAGTCGGCCCAGCCGGCCAGGGTGGCGAAACCGGCACAGAGCAAGAGCAATCCGGAGAGGATCGCGAGCAGCGCCGGCAGGGCGAGCCCGGGAAAGGCGAGGGGGCGCGCGACCAGCACGGGCACGAACTGGAGCAGCGCCCCCGCCATGGCGAGGCTGAGCCAGCCGATCGCCACGACATGGACGACCACGAGGGTCGCGGGCTCGAGGAGCCCGGCGCCGGGATAACCGACGCCGGCAACGGTGAGAACCTCAGCCGCCAGCAGGAAGGCCAGTGCGGCCGCGAAATAGCTCATCGTCCAGCGGGACAGAGACGCCATCGGCATGGCCGGGTCTCCCGAGCGGGGGCTGGAGCATCGGACCGGAAAGTGCTTTCGGCTTTCCGGCGGAATCCGATGCTTCGAGATAAAGGTGGATCGCAGTCAGCGCCTGATATGGCGCGCGGCGACCTGGCGGGCTTCAGTGGCCGCAGGTGCAGGCATGGCCTTCGTCATGACCGCCGCAATCGGCGCCGTTGGCCTCGCCGCGGCCGATCTCGACCTGCCAGATCTCGGGGCCCTGCACGATGTAGGCCCAGCTATAGGTTCCGGGATAGCGCGCCTCGATCTGCCGGCGCAGCGGCGCCGGATCATGGTCGTTGACGATGCTGAAGCTCTCGCCGGGCGGCAAGCGTTCGAGGATTCCGAAGATCGTCGCATGGCGAACGACCGGCGGGATCATGCGGACGTCGAGGGGTTCCAGCGGCATTGTCGTCATGGTGTCGGCTCCGGTAGCGCCCCGGAAAATGCGGGGCCCTGACGAGCCTAGCGGCGATGCGCCTGCGGCAATTTGTCGAATCTCAAAGAGCGCGCAGGCAGCCGCCTCACTGTTCGAGAAACAGCACGGTCGCGATGGCGAGCGACATCAGCACCGCCGCGGTGACGCCGCCCTTCTGCAGCACGCCCATGCGGTAGAGCAGCAGCGCCATCACGATGATGGCGGGCGTGGCGACGGCAAGGCCCATCTGGGCATCGGTCATGGCGGGGGCTCCTCAGGCTGCCAGCGCGCGGTAGATCGCCGGGAGGGCGGTCGGCAGGCGCTCCAGCTTCGACACCACGGCGTGGCCGTTGCGTCCGAACAGATAGGGGATGTAGGCGCGCGACTCGCGGTCGACCGTGACCGCGAAGACGCAGATGCCGGCCCGGCGCGCCTCGATCACCGCCATGCGGGTGTCTTCCATGGCGAAGCGACCCTCATAGTGGTCGATGTCGTTGGGCTTGCCGTCGGTCAGCACGAGCAACAGCTTGCGACGGTCGGGGCGTGCCTTGAGCCCGGCCGCGGCATGGCGGATCGCCGCGCCGATGCGGGTGTAGTAGCCCGGCTTCAGCGCGGCGATGCGCGCCTCCACCGCCGGCCCCATCGCCTCGTCGAAGCGCTTCAGCGTCTCGATCCTGACCCAATCGCGCCGACGCGAGGTGAAGGTCAGGATCTCGTGGTGGTCGCCGCAGGCGGCGAGGCCATGGGCGAAGACGGTCAGCGCCTGCTTCTCGACGTCGAGCACGCGCAGATCGTCGAACCAGGAATCGGTCGAGAGCGAGACGTCCATCAGTGTCGTGACTGCAAGATCATGCGCTTGCGGCCGGCTGGCGATATGGATGCGGTCGCTCCCGGGGCCGCCGGCGGCGAGGTCGGCCTGGCGGCGCACCACCGCGTCGAGATCGAGGTCCGGCCCGTCGATCTGGCTGCGCTGCGGCTCGCGCAGGGGGCGCAAGGCCTCGAACTGGCGGCGCACCTGCCGCACCAGCGCCCGCGTCGCGGGATCGAGCGCGGGCGCCGCGATCTCCTGGCCGGCGATGGCGGACAGGACGCGGCAATAGTCCTCGCGATAGCTGGCGCTGCGGAAATCCCATTCGGGATAGGTCAGCGGCCCGGCCAGCACCGTCTCGTCCATCGCTTCCGGCGGCAGGTCGAGATCGAAGCGGAAGCGCGAAGCCGGGCGGCCCTTGCGCTCGCTCAGCACCATGTCGTCGAGCTCGTCGGCCGCCTCGGAATCATGCTCCTCTCTGTCGTCGGCGGGGCGGTCGACAGCGACCATCTCCGACATCGCCAGGATCGTTTCGAAGCGGTTGAGGACGAAGGGGCTGCGCTCGCTCCAGGCTTCCTCGGTCTCGTCGCGGCTGGCGGCATAGGTCTTCATCTCTTCGGCGGCATGCGGCGTCGCCGGGAGCGGCCTGTCCTCGTCCCTGCGGCGCGAGCGCGCGAGCTTGGCGGCGCTGGCGAGCGGCCAGAGCGGAACGTCGAGCGCCGGCAGATAGCCGGGCGGCGCCTTGACCGGCCAGTCCTCGGGTTGGATCGGCAGCTCCTCGCCGCGGAGCTGCGCCGTGATCAGCGCCTCGACCTTGCTTTCCGTCGCCGGCAGGCTCTGGCGCCGGCGGTCGGCCAGCGTCGCCGCGGCGAGACGCGCATAGGTCGGTGCCAGGCCGGGGAAGGTCGCCAGGACGTCGCGGACCAGACCCCCGGCGAGCGCGATCAGGGCGAGGTCGCGCTGCAGCGGATCGGCTTGCGCGACCGGCTGTGGCGTCATCCGCGCCATGCAGGCGGTCAGCCAGACATAGAGGTCGCGGTTCAGCGCGGCTTCGGGGAAAATGGCGATCTCGACAGGCAGCTGCAGGCTGTCCGAGGCGCGCAGCGCCTGCGCCAGACGTTCCTCGCCGAGGCCGACGCGCTGGCGCAGGTTGAGCCGGTGGGTCGCGGCGCGCTCGCGGGCGGGGACGATCCTGACGCCGGATTCGCCGCCGAAACCGCGGAAGCAGACGGCGAGCGCCGGCGCCATCGCGGCCAGGCTCACCGCCGCCTGCGGGTGATGCGCCAGGCTGCCGGTGTCGCCGACCAGCTTGTGCCAGAAGCGCCCGACGGTTTCCTCGAGCTCGAGGAAGTCCAGCATGGCGCTCTCCTAGCCGAGAACCGCGCGGGCGACCTCGACGAGGCCGGCTCGCACTTCGGGCTCGTCGGTCAACGGCTCGATGATCGCAGCCATTACCGCTTCCTGCCGCGGCAGGCCGGCCGCGATCAGGCTCGCAGCATAGACGATCAGGCGGGTCGAGACGCCTTCCTCTATGTCCTGGCCCTTCAGGCCGCGCAGCCGCCGGGCGAGGTCGACCAGCGGTGCGACCGCGCTGTCGTCGAGGCCGCTTTCCTGCGCCACCACCGCGATCTCCTGGTCGCGCGGCAGGAAGTCGAAGCTGATCGAGACGAAGCGCTGCCGGGTCGACGGCTTCAGGTTCTTCAGGAGGTTCTGGTAGCCGGGGTTGTAGGAGACCGCGAGCATGAAGGCGGGCGGGGCCGAAAGCAGCTCGCCGGTACGCTCCAGCGGCAGGATGCGCCGGTCGTCGGTCAGCGGGTGCAATACCACGGCGACGTCCTTGCGGGCCTCGACGATCTCGTCGAGATAGCAGAGCCCGCCCTCGCGCACCGCGCCGGTCAGCGGCCCATCGACCCAGACGGTCTCTCCGCCCTTGAGCAGATGCCGGCCGGTCAGGTCGGCTGCCGAAAGATCGTCATGGCAGGCCACGGTGAAGAGCGGCAGGCCGAGGGTGGCCGCCATATGGCTGACGAAACGGGTCTTGCCGGAGCCGGTCGGCCCCTTGAGCAGGAGCGGCAGCCGCTTCTCCCAGGCCTTCTCGAACAGGGCGCGCTCATTGCCGGAGGCGCTGTAGGCGGGGATGTCGCAGCTGTCGGCGAGCGGTGCCGCGAGTAGCGGAGGCGAGATCATGTTCATCGTTGGAATTCCCTGGGAAGCATGCGGGCGAGGCCCGCCGGCCTGAGCCGGCGGGCCTCAGCGTCATTCTGCGGGCTGGGCGAGGCCGAGTGCCTGCGGCTCACGCTCGCGGCCGGGCACGAGCACCGCCCAGGCGAACATCAGCGCGGCGATGACCACCACGACCCCGGAGCCGAGCCGAACCCAGTAGAACAGGCCGAGCTGGTCCTGGACCTCCATGAAGGACTGGCCGAGCACGCGCTGGAGATGGGTCTGCACCACGCCGGCGAAGGTCAGGGCGAAGGTCATCACCATCATCGCCGGCACCATCAGCCAGAAGCTGACGATCGAGAGCCACTGGTTGTACGGCGCCCGGTTCTTCAGCTCGGGAATGGCGTAGGCCATCACCGCGAGGTTCAGCATCACATAGGCCCCGAAGAAGGCGAGGTGGCCATGGGCGGCGGTGAGCTGCGTGCCGTGGGTGTAGTAGTTGGTGAAGGACAGCGTGTTCAGGAAGCCCCAGATGCCGGCGCCGATGAAGGCCATCACCGAGCAGCCGATCGACCAGAGCAGCGCCGCGCGGTTGGGATGATTGCGGCCGGCCTTCCAGGTCATGTGGACGGTGAACATGACCATCGTGAAGAAGGGAGCGACCTCCAGCGTCGAGAACAGCGAGCCGATCCACTGCCAGTATCCGGGCGCGCCGATCCAGTAATAGTGGTGGCCGGTGCCGAGGATGCCGGAGAACAGGGCGAGGCCGACGATCACGTAGAGCCACTTCTCGACCACCTCGCGGTCGACGCCGTTGAGCTTGATCATCAGGAAGGCCAGGACCGAGGCCATGATCAGCTCCCAGACGCCTTCCACCCAGAGATGGATGACGTACCACCAGTACATCTTGTCGAGCGCGAGGTTGATCGGGTTGTAGAAGGCGAACAGGAAGAAGATCGCCAGGCCCCACAGGCCGAAGAGCAGGATGTTGGTGACGGTGGTCTTGCGGCCCTTCAGCGAGGTCATGGTGATGTTGAACAGGAAGATCAGCACCACTACGACGATGCCGACCTTGATCGCGAAGGGCTGCTCGAGGAATTCGCGGCCCTCATGGATGCGGAAGAGATAGCCGACCACCGCCACCGCTGCCGCGATGAAGAACAGCCAGAACTGGATGACGGCGAGCTTGGTGCTGTAGAGCTCGGTCTGCGCCTCCTCGGGCAAGAGGTAATAGGTCGCGCCCATGAAGCCGAGCAGCAGCCAGACCACCAGCGCGTTGGTGTGGATCATGCGGACGATGCTGAAGGGCAGAAGCTCGGACAGCGTATTGGGTAGGACGTAGATCAGTCCGGCGAGGGTTCCGAACGCCACCTGCGCGACGAACAGCGCCAGTGCTCCGTAGAAATAGAGCATTGCGACGCTTTGGGTCTTGTATCTCGTTGTGTTGTAGCCACTCATGGCTCTCTCCTGTCGCGCTGTCTCAACCGGCATCGTTGGGCGGCCACTTCTGGGTCTTGATCCGGCTCGTCCATTCCAGGAAATCGGCGAGATCGTTCAGCTCTTGATCGGTCAGGTTGAACTGCGGCATCTGGCGCCGGCCCTCGATGCCGGTCGGCTGCGCCCCCATCCAGGCCTTCAGGCTCTCGCGTGCGCCGGCATGGTCCTTGTCGCCGCCATAGCGCTTCCAGACATTGCCGAGCTCCGGCGCGAAATAGGCGCCTTCGCCGAGGAGCGTGTGGCAGTTGATGCAGGAGTTGCGCTCCCAGACATGCTTGCCGCGGGCGACCGCCTGGGTCAGCGTCGATTCATCGGTCGATTGCGTCCGGATGAACCAGTGGCTGTGGGCCGTAAGGCCGACGAAGATGGCGAAGAAGAAGATCGACCCGCCATAGAAGACGTTTCGCGCCCCCGCCTTTGTCAGACGTTCGGCCATGCATTTCCCCTTCCGCTGAATAGCCGTTGCGGCGGCAGACCGGCGACGGCCGGCGCCGCGCTCCCCGTCCGGTCGCGGAAGGGAGCGGCCTAGCGATAGCTGGTCGCCCTCCGGGCTTGTTTGCGAATTGGCAAACAGGAAGCGCGCGGAACTCCGCGGCAGCCCAAGCGGTTTCGTCGCTGCGATGCCTGCGCCGGAACCTCGCGCGCATTGGCCCGTTGCTCCCGAGAGGAGACAACGCCATGGCCAATCAGAGGACACCGATGTTGACGGACGCGCCGGCGGTCTACCGGACGGCCCAGCGACCGGGGCAGTCCGGGGCGCCGGAGCAGAGGCGCAACGGGCCGAGCCCGCTTTCCCAGCATCCGACTGGGCCCCACGCGCCTTTCGAGGAGCATGAAAGCGACGGCGCCGCGGCGATCAGGCACGGGCGGCAAGTCGCACCGCCGCCCGGCAGCGCGAGCAGGCGAGGCTAGACAGGGACCGCCCGTCCGGCCGCACCACGGTTCGTTGCAAGAGGTTGGTCTCCTCCGGGAACCATCCTGCCTGTCCGGTGTTGACCCAGACCTGCAGCAGCAAGCCAAGGAGGACGACATGGCCGATGTCGGCAATGCGCAGCGGGAGATCCGCAGGATCGCCTACCGGCTCTGGATGGAGGAGGGGCAACCCGAGGGCCGCGACCGCGAGCACTGGGAGAGGGCCAAGGAGATCTGGAACTTCCGGCATCGCGACGACGAGGCCGAGACCTCGGATCGGCAGATGGAGGCCTCGGGTAGCGGGCACGCCGCGCCGAGCGACGCCACGCCCCGGCGCAGGCCCCAATAGCCGACGGCAGCAGCCGCTGGCTCTGCCGAGCGCGAGTCCCGCGATGGCAAGTCCTGAGCTTGCGCGCTTTCACGCGCAACGCTGATCTCAGGACGCGTTCGGCATGCGCGGCAGCAGGAAGGCCAACAGGCCGACGGCCGGCAGCCAGGAGCAGAGCTTGAAGACTGCGACGATGCCGATCTGGTCGGCCAGCGCGCCGATCCCGGCTGCGGCGATGCCACCGAGGCCGAAGGCTAGCCCGTAGAACAGCCCGCCGACCAGCCCGACCCGGTGGGGCACGAGATCGATGGCGTAGATCAGGATCGCCGAGAAGGCGCTGGCCATGATCAGGCTGATCAGGATGCTGAGCACGCCCGTCCAGAACAGGTCGGCATAGGGCAGCAGCAGGGCGAAGGGCAGCGAGCCCAGGATCGAGATCCAGATCAGCCGGTCGCGGCCGATCCGGTCTCCGATCATGCCGCCGACGATGACGCCCACCGCACCGACGACGAGATAGAGGAACAGCATGATCTGCGAGAGCTGCAGGCTGATCCCGAAACGCTCGATCAGATAGAAGGTGTAGTAGGAGGTGAAGCCCGCCGTGTAGGCGTTCTTCGAGAACAGGATGATGATCAGCACGGTCATCGCCAGGGCGATGTGGGCGCGCGGCAGGCGCGGCGCCGCCGGCTCGGCCGGTCTGTCCTTGCTCGCCGCCGCCTGGTCGCGCCGCATCGCGGCATAGCGTGCGCCGGTCCAGGCCATCAGCACCATCGCCGCCAGCGCGATCACCGAGAACCAGGCGAGGCTCTGCTGCCCCCGGGGCACGACGATGGCGGCAGCCAGCAGCGGGCCGATGGCGTAGCCGGTGTGGCCGCCGATCTGGAAGATGCCCTGGGCGAAGCCCTGCCGGCCGGCGGCGGCATGGCGGGCCATCCGGGTCGCTTCGGGGTGGAACACCGCCGAGCCGAGCCCGACCAGGCCCGCCGAGACCAGCACCATCTCGTAGCTGACCGCGAAGGAGAGCCCGAGCAGGCCGAGCAGGGTCGAGCCCATGCCGGCGACCATCGCATAGGGCCAGGGCCTGCGGTCGGTGACATATCCGAGCACCGGCTGGAGCAGCGAGGAGGTGACCTGGAAGGCCAGCGTGATCAGGCCGATCCGCGCGAAATCGAGCTGGTACGCCTCTTTGATCAGCGGGTAGAGCGCCGGGATCATCGACTGGATCAGGTCGTTGAGCAGATGCGCCATGCTGAGAGCCGCCAGCATCGGCATCAGCGGGCGGGCGGCGCGGGCGTTCAGCGGGATCGAGGTCATGGCTCAGGCTTGGGCGCGGCCAGCCGCTGCGTCAATTGGCGCGCGCTGCATCCGGCGCATGGCGTCCATGGCGCCAAAGCCGAAATCGCGCCCGCAGGTCCAGTTTTAGCGGCTGGGCTGCGTCGCCGGCGCCAGCTTGACCTCCGGCTTCGCCTCCTCGTCGGCCTTCAGCCGGCTCTCGCGCAGGGCATTGGCGCTTTCCAGGATCGGATAGCCGATCGAGGCGGCATGGCCATGGATGCGCTTGAGATCGCGGATGATGTCGAGATGGATCGCGCTGGTTTCGATCGATTCCGGACGGCCGCTGCGCAGGCGCTCGAAATGGCTCTCGGCGGCGTGGCGCTCGGCGTCGCGCATCGGCGCCTTCTCGGCGAAGAGCTGGCGCGCCAGCGCGACGTCGCGGGTGGCGAAGACGTTGAGCGCGAGGCGCAGGCCGGAGGCGACGCGCTGGTGGAAGTCGCGGATCTCGGCGAGACCCTCGGGCGAGAAGGCGTAGCGCTTGCGGATCTTCTTCTCCCCGAGCTCGCGCAGGTTCTTGTCGATGATGTCGCCGATATGCTCGAGATTGGTGATCAGGGTGATGATCTCGAGCAGCCGGCGGCTTTCGGCCTCGCTGAGCTCGTTGCGCGAGACCTTCACCAGATAGAGCTTGATCGATTCATGGATCGCGTCGACGCCGTCATCCGCCTCGGCGATGGCGCGCGAGAGCTTCAGCTCGTCCTTCTCGATCATCTGCATGGTGTCGTGCAGCATCGCCTCGACGCGGTCGCCGAGGCTGAGCGCCTCGCGCATCGCGCCGGCGAGGGCCTCGGTCGGGCTGTCGAGCACGCTCGGGTCGAGATGGCGCGGCTTGACGACGGCATCGGCCGACTTCTGGCCCGGCATGAGCTTGCCCACCAGCGCCGAGATCGGGCCGACGAAGGGCAGGAAGATCAGCGCGCCGATCAGGTTGAGGCCGACATGGAACTCGATGGCGAGGCGGGCATCGGGGCCGGGCAGGGCATTCAGCCAGGCCGAGAGCGGCTTGGCGAAGGGCAGCAGGGCGGCGACGAGGACGAGCCGGGTCACGAGGTTGCCGACGGCCGCGCGCCGCTGCGCCGCCGGAGCCCCGATCTGGTCGAGCACCGGGATCAGCGCATTGCCGAGATTGGCGCCCAGCACCAGGGCGATCGCCGTCGCCGGCGGGAACAGGCCCGAAGCCGCGAAGGTCGCGATCAGCAGGATGACGGCGATGCTCGAATGCGTAAGCCAGGTCGCGGCGACGGCGACCAGCACGGCGAGCAGCGGCTCGCCGGAGAGCGCGCCGAGCACGGTGCGGAAGGTTGGCGACTGGGCGAGCGGTGCGGCGGCCGCATTGAGCTCGATCAGCGAGAGCAGGATCAGCCCGATGCCGACCAGCACGCGCCCGATATTGCGGGCCCGGTCCATCGCCTCATGGCCGAGATAGAGCGCGACGCCGACCGCAAGGCATAAGCCCCAGACCCAGCCGAGATCCATCGAGATCACGAAGGCGGCAAGCGCGGTGCCGAGATTGGCGCCGAGCAGCACCGCCAGCGCCATGGCGGGCACGATCAGGTCGCGCCCGGCAAAGGAGGAGACGAGCAGCGTCGTCGCCGTCGAGCTCTGCAGCACCATGGTCACCGCGATGCCGCTGCCGAAGGCTGCGAAACGGTTGCGCGTGAAGCTCTGCAGCGCCTGCCGCAGCGAGACGCCGAAGGCGCGCATCGCCCCCGTTCGCACCAGCCGCACCGCCCAGATCAGCAGCGCGACGCCGCCTGCAAGGTGGATCAGGATGGTGGTGGCGTTGTCGCTCGCGTTCATCGTGCCGAGGGTCTTTCCGAGGTTCTATCGACTCAAGGCCGTAGCATAGCTCGGATTCCTGAGTTTTTCATTAGCCAGCTTATAGGCTATGCACGCGAAACATGCTGATATTGCGGCAGAAATCGGCGATTGGAGAAATCTGTTTTTGCGCCGTTCCGCTCAGGCGGGCGGGATCAGCGTAACCCCCGAATTCGCGAAACCGAGCCGCACCGGGGTGCCCGGCTCGAGCATCGCATGGGCTCCGTAGCGGACGACGAAAAGCTCGCCGAGCTCGGTCGCCACCATGATGTCCTGGTGGTTGCCGAGATAGGTGCATTTGCGCACTGTGCCGGGCAGGCCGGCGCCGGCCTCCGCGCCATCGATCAGCAGGCTCTCGGGGCGGATCGCGATCCTGGCGGGACCGGGTGCGAGGCCGCGCGCCGGCAGCGAAAGCGTCGCCTGTCCGAGCGTCACCGTCGCCATCTCGCCGGAGACCGAGCCGATCGTCGTATCGAGCAGGTTGGCGTCGCCGATGAAGTCGGCGACGAAGGCGTCGACAGGCTGCTCGTAGAGTTCGCGCGGTGCGCCTTCCTGGGCGATGCGGGCGTTGGACATCACGATGATCCGGTCGGAGACGGCCAGCGCCTCCTCCTGGTCATGCGTGACATAGGCGACGGTCAGGTTGAGGTTCTGCTGCAGCTCGCGGATCTCCTCGCGCACCCGCCGGCGCAGCTTGGCATCGAGATTGGAAAGCGGCTCGTCGAAGAGCAGCACCTGCGGCTCAAGCACCAGCGCACGGGCGACGGCGACGCGCTGCTGCTGGCCGCCGGACAGCTCCGAGGGGAAGCGCTTCTCGAAGCCCTTGAGGCCGACGAGCGCCAGCTTCTCCAGCGCCATGTCGCGCGCGGTCTCCTTCGAGAGCCCCTTCACGGTCGGGCCATAGGCGGCGTTCTCCAGCACGCTCATATGGGGAAAGAGCGCATAGGACTGGAAAACCATGCTGACATCGCGGTCGGCGGCGGAGAGCTTGGTGACGTCCTTGCCGCCGATCAGGATCTGGCCTTCGCTGGCGATCTCGAGTCCGGCGATCATGCGCAGCGTCGTGGTCTTGCCGCAGCCGGAGGGGCCGAGCAGGGTCACGAGCTTGCCGGCCTCGATCGAGAAGCTGACATTGTCGACCGCCGTCACCGCGCCATAGCGCATGCTGACATTGCGGAACTCGACGGAGGCGGGGCCGGCCTTGGGCATGGCTTATCCTTGTTTGATCGGCTCGGCGGCGGAGGAGGCGAGCGCTGGCGTGCCGCGCCGCCCGAGCTTGCGCTCGCCGACGCCGAGCTGGATCAGGCTGATCCCGATGGCCATCACCACAATCAGGACCGAGGAATAGGCAATGGCGAGCCCGAACTCGCCGGCCTCGACGCGTCCGACGATATAGGCGGTGGCGAGGTTGTACTCGGCCGAGACCAGGAAGATCACGGCGCTGACCGTCGTCATGCTGCGCACGAAGCTATAGACCAGCGCCGCGACCAGGGCAGGGCGCAGGAGCGGCAGCACGACGCGCCAGAGCGTGGTGAAGCTGCGGGCCGAGAGCGTCGCCGACGCCTCGTCGAGCGACTTGTCGATCTGCGACAGCCCGGCGATGCCGGAGCGCACGCCGACCGGCATGTTGCGGAAGACGAAGGCGATGACGAGGATCAGCCCTGTGCCGGTGATCTCGACCGGCGGCACGTTGAAGGCGAGGATATAGGCGACGCCGAGCACCGTGCCGGGAATGGCGAAGCTCAGCATGGTCGCGAATTCCAGCGCGCCGCGGCCGGCGAAGCGCTGGCGCGTCAGCAGGTAGGCGGTGAGCAGGCCGATCAGCGCTGTCAGCGGGGCAGAGATCGCCGCGAGCTTCAGCGTGGTGAAGAAGGACGGCCAGGCCGAGCCGTCGAAATGCAGGCCGCGGCTGAAGTCGATCGAGAAGCCGGTGATGTAGTGCTGCAGCGTCGGGGTGTAGTCGCGCCCCATCGTCTTCACGAAGCCGCCCATCAGGATGACGACGTAGATCACCGCGGTCAGCGCCACCCAGGGGCCGATGACGAGGGCGGAGATCCAGGTGATCCGGCGGGGCAGCGGCGTCGGCAGGCCGGAATCGCCCTTGCCGGTGACGGTCGTATAGGACTTGCTGCCGAGCCAGCGCTGCTGCGCCCAGAAGGCGGCGAGCGTGAAGCCTAGCAGCACGATGGCGAGCACGGCCGCTTGACCCTGATTATGCGCGGCGCCGACCACGGCGAAGAAGATCTTGGTCGAAAGCACCTCGAAATTGCCGCCGAGCACCAGCGGATTGCCGAAATCGGCCATGCTCTCGACGAAGCCGAGCAGAAAGGCGTTGGCGAGTCCGGGCCGCAGCAAGGGCCAGGTCACGGTCCGGAAGGTCGTCCAGCGCTTGGCGCCGAGCGTCTGCGAGGCCTCCTCCAGGCTCGGCGCGATGCCCTGCACCACGCCGATCAGCACCAGGAAGGCGATCGGCGCGAAGGCCAGGACCTGCGCCAGCAGCACGCCGGGCAAGCCGTAGATCCAGCGCGAGCGCGGGACCCCGAACCACTCGAACATCAGGGTCGAGAACAGACCGGAGCGACCGAAAAGCAGGATCAGCGCCAGGCCGATGACGAAGGGCGGCGTGATGATCGGCAGCACGGTGAGCAGGCGCATGGCGCGCTTGCCGGGCATGCCGGTGCGCAGGATCAGCAGCGCGCAGGCGAGGCCGAGCAGGGTGGTGATCACGCCGGTCAGCACGGCCAGAATCAGCGTGTTCCAGGCGACGCCGCAATTGGTGTTGGCGGTGAGGCAGCCGAGGCCCCAGATCGTCGGGCTGAGGAAGCGCTCGACGAACTCCCCGAGCGCCAGGCCGCCATCGGAGTCGACCAGCGCGCTCTGCAGGATGGTCGACACCGGCAGGAAGATGAACAGCCCGATCAGCATGATGACGATGCCGATCGAGGAGGTCGTGAAGATGTCGCCGCGGCAGACGCCGCGATAGGCCAGGCCGTGGCAGAGCAGCAGCAGCAGCGAGAGCACGGTCAGGAAGGCGCCGAAGCCCATGCCGGGTTGCGCCGCGCCGGCGCCGCCGAGCAGCGCCGCGAGCCAGGGAATCCCCTGGCCCTTGAGCGTGACGGCGAAGCCCTGGGCGAAGAAGAAGACGAGCCCGGCGAACCCGGTCCAGATCAGGGCGGAGCCTGTCGCTGTGCTAGGTTGCCGGTTGCTCAGCAGCGTCGCCACCACAAGCGCGATGCCGACCGGCAGCAGCCAGGGCGCGCTGCCCGAGAGGGCCAGTGCCAGGGCCGTTCCGGCCTTGCCGAATGGGTAGCCTGCGAGCCAGCCGAATCCGGTCAGGCTCATCCCCTCGGCAAGATACCAGGGGATCAGCGCATAGCCGAGCCAGCCGACCAGCAGCGCGAGCCGGGTCGCGGGACGCATCGTCTTGATCTCGCTTTCGTCAGTACCGGATCACTTCGGCAGCGCCTTGATTTCCTTGTCCCACTTGGTCAGCAGGCGGACGCGCTCGGCCGAGGAGCCGTATTTGACGAAATCGTAGTTGATCAGCTTCATCTCCGACATTTTCGGCGCCTGCGCCGGGACCGGAGCGTTCTTGTTCGAAGGCACCTGGTAGGACTTGGCGGGGGCGCCGAGCGCCTGGGCCGCCGGCTTCAGGGCCCAGTCATAGAACTTCTTGGCGTTGTCGAGATTGCGCGCGCCCTTGATGATCGACATCGAGCCGATCTCGTAGCCGGTGCCTTCGCAGGGAGCGACCGGCTTGATCGGGTCGCCCTGCACGGCGAACACCACGGCGTCGTGGATGAAGACGATGCCGACCGCGGTCTCGCCGAGGCTCGCCGCCTTGGCGGGGGCGGCGCCCGATTTCGTGTACTGGCTGATGTTCTTGTGCAGGGCCCTGAGATAGTCGAAGCCCTTGTCCTCGCCCATCAGCTGCACCACCGTCGCGAGCAGCGTATAGGCCGTGCCCGAGGAGTTCGGGTCGGCGACCTGGACGTCGTCCTTCAGCTTGGGATCGAGCAGGTCGGCCCAGCATTTCGGCTCGGCGAGGCCCTTGGCCTTGATCTGCTGCGTGTTGAAGCCGTAGCCGAGCGCGCCGGCATAGATGCCGACCGTGCGCTTCTTGGCGGCGTCCCATTGTGAGATCGCCCAGGGATGCAGGTCCTTGTTGACCGGCGATTCGTATTCGAGGGTCAGGCCCTCCTCGGCTGCCTGGAGATGCGGGTCGCCCGTGCCACCCCACCAGACGTCGCCGCGCGGATTCGAGGCCTCCGCCTTGACCTGCGCATAGACCTCGCCGGCCGATTTGCGGGTCATCGCGACCTTGATGCCGGTTTCCTTCTCGAAGGCACCGCTCATCGCGCGGCACCATTCCTCCTGGACGCCGCAATACATCACCAGCGAGCCCTGCGCGCTGGCCGGTGTCGCCGCGAGCAGCGCGCCGCCGGCGAGCGTCGCCAGGAGCCCCGCCCGGAGCCAGTTGGATTTCTGCATGTCGTCCTCCCCGATGGTTGATTTTTGTTCTTTTGTTCTTGCAGCGATACTGATGGTTCGCGGGAAAAGATCAATCACCCTTGCGCCGGCAAATGATCCCGGTGATCCGTTCCAACTCGGCCGAGAGGCCGGGTGTGCAGCAGAGGATCGGGTTGCCGGTGCGGATGCCGTCGCCGGCGAAGAAGTCGTTGAGATCGGCGCCGGCTTCGGCGGCGATCGCCATGGCGGCCGCGACATCCCAGGCATTGATGTGGTGCTCGGCATAGCCGTCGGTCCGGCCGACCGCGACATGGCAGATGCCGAGCGTGCCGGAGCCGACGCGCCTGACCGAAGCGCCCGCCACCAGCGTCCCCTGCACGGTGGCGAGATAGTCCGCGTGCGGAATCCGGGTCGACCAGCCGATCTCGATGCAGGAATGGGCCATGTTGGTCTGGCCGGAGACCTTGATCGGCTCGCCGTTCAGGGTCGCGCCGCGGCCGCGGCGGCCAACATAGACTTCGTCCAGTGCCGGGGCGCTGACGATGCCGATCTCGGGCAGGCCGTTCAGCAGGAGGCCGATCGAGATGCACCAGTTGCGGTCGCCATGGGCGAAATTGGCGGTGCCGTCGATCGGGTCGATGATCCAGACCGCATCGGCCGCCTCGCCGCCGCCTTCTTCGCCGATCACGGCGTCGCCGGGGAAGAGCACCGCCAGCCGTTCGCGCAGGAAGGCCTCGACCGCGCCGTCGGCGACGGTGAGCCAGTCCTGTTCACCCTTCATGGTGATGCCGAGGCTGTCGCGCTTGTTGAAATAGTCGAGCGCCAGGCGGCTGGCCTCGGCGACGAGGCCGAGGACGGCGAACTGGCGCAGGTCGAGATCGGCAGGCGACATGATCAGATCGTCTCCAGCGCGACGCTGACTGGCTTGCCGGTGCGGCGCGATTCGGTCGCGGCATCGGCCAGGATCTGGGCCTTGAGCCCGTCCTGCCCGGAGGGGGCCGGCTGGCGCCGGTCGCGCACCGCGGAAATGAAGGCGTCGAGCTCGGCACGATAGGCGCCGGCATAGCGCTCGAGGAAGAAGTTCTGCACCGGGTCGGCGCGGAAGCCGGCGCCGGTCGCGATCTCGACCGTGGTCTCGTGGATGTTGCCGGCGCGCAGCATGCCTTGTGAGCCATGCACCTCGATGCGCTGGTCGTAGCCGTAAGTTGCCCGGCGCGAGTTCGAGATCTGGGCGATCTTGCCGCTCGCGGTACGCATCAGCACGGCGGCGGTGTCGACGTCTCCGGCCGCGCCGATAGCCGGGTCGACCA
Organism: Allobosea sp. GW823-FHT02B03; assembly: GCF_058797755.1. Classification (NCBI taxonomy): domain Bacteria; kingdom Pseudomonadati; phylum Pseudomonadota; class Alphaproteobacteria; order Hyphomicrobiales; family Alloboseaceae; genus Allobosea; species Allobosea sp. GW823-FHT02B03. The sequence continues at coordinate 525,152 of NZ_JBXAJY010000005.1, forward strand.
GGGCGGAGCCGAGCGCGAAGACCTCGACCGGTTCCTCGGCCAGCAGGAAGCGCGCCATGTCGAAATCATGGATCATCATGTCGCGGAACAGGCCACCCGAGCGCTTCACATAGTCCACCGGCGGCGGGGAGGGGTCGCGCGAGATCACGCTGACGATCTCGATCGCGCCGGCCTCGCCCATGCGCAGCCGCTTTTCCAGCGCGGCGAAGTTCGGGTCGAAGCGGCGGTTGAAGCCGATCATCAGCGGCTTGCCGGATTTCGCGACGACATCGAGGCAGCGGCGGATGCGGGCGGCGTCGAGATCGACCGGCTTCTCGCAGAACACCGCCTTGCCGGCCGAGACCGCGGCCTCGATCAGATCGGCATGGGTGTCGGTCGGCGTGCAGATCAGCACCGCGTCGATCGAGGAATCGGAGAGGATCGCCTCGGCGCTGGCGACCTTGGCGCCGGAGACGGCGGCGAGCGAGGCCGCGGCGTCATGCGAGGCATCGGCCAGCGCGACCAGGGTGGCATCGCCGCGCGCCGCGACATTCAGCCCGTGAATCCGGCCGATCCTGCCGGCGCCCAAAAGACCAAAACGCATCGTGATCCTGTTTCCCGTCGTCGAGTTGCGGCCGCGCTAGTCGTGCGCGCCGAGAATGGTCTGGTCGAAGTCGATATTGGCGCCGGTCATCAACCCCGACTCCGCCGAAGCCAGATAGGCGACGGCCTTGGCGACCTCGCGCGGATCGATCAGCCGGCCGAAGGGCTGGCCGGCGGCGGCCTTGTCGAGCCAGCCATCCTCGGCGCCATGGCGCAGGCGCATGATCGCGTCCTCGCCCGGCGTCGACATCCAGCCGATATTGAGGCCGTTGACGCGAATCTTGTCGGCGAGCAGCCCGTAGGCGGCGTTTCTCGTCAGCGTCGCGAGCGCGCCCTTCGAGACGCTGTACGCGGCGAGGAAGGGCTGCCCGCCATGGGCCGACATCGACTGGATGTTGACGATGGCACCTTGCGTCTTCTCGCGCCGCATCAGCGTCGCGGCGTCCTGGATCAGGAAGAACGGCGCGGTCAGGTTGACCGCCATGATGCGGTCGTAGAGTTCGGGCGAGGTGTCGAAGATGGTGCCACGATCGGTGTCGCCGGCGGCGTTGACCAGAATGTCGAGCCGCCCGAAGGCCTTGTCGGCCGCCGGAACGATCGTCCTGACGGCGGCGAGATCGGCGAGGTCGACGCTGTGGAAGCGGGCATCGCAGCCGCCGGAGCGCAGGCTCTGCGCCACAGCTTCGCCACGCTCGCGGTTACGGCCGGTGAGGATCAGGCCGGCGGTGCCGCGTTCTGCGAGTTCGCGCGCGATCGCTTCGCCCAGCCCTTGAGTAGCGCCGGTGACGACAGCCACCTTGCCTGCCAGATTGCGGCTGAAATCCCGTGCTTCCGACAACTGGCGCCTGCTCCCCAAATCCGAAATTTCGGCACAGATTTTTTGTTCTGCTTGACTAGTGGAACAAATATTTCAATCTTCGCCCCCGCAAGTCAAGGCCGCCGCAGAGCCGGCCGGACGCGATTGGAGCCCCATGTCCGCAGAGCTTCAGCAGGGAACGCCAAGGCCGGATTTCGAGGGCTTCGTCGCATTGCTGCGCGAGCGTGCCCCGCTCCTGCCACGGCGGCTGCGCCAGGTCGCCGACCATGCTCTGGCCCATCCCGATGACATGGCGTTGAACACCGCTTCGCAGATCGCGCAGAAGGCCGGCGTCCAGCCCTCGACCCTGGTCCGCTTCGCCCAGGCGCTGGGCTATTCCGGCTTCAGCGAATTGCAGCAGGTCTTTCGCACCAGGCTGCGCCAGCAATTGCCCGACCATCGCGAGCGGCTCGTAGCTTTGCGCGAGGGCGGGGCGGCCGGGCCCGGCATGGCCGCGGCGCTGCTCGACGGCTTCGTCCATGCCGGCGAGGCCTCGCTGAAGCGATTGAGGCGCGGACTCGACGCCGCTCTGGTCGAGCGGGCAACCGACATGCTCGCCGAGGCTCGCACCATCGTGCTCGTCGGCGCGCGCCGCATGTTCCCGGTCGTCGCCTATCTCGCCTATGCCTTCGGCAAGCTCGGCATCCGCGCCGTGCTGGTCGACAATGTCGCGTCGCTGGGGGCCGAGCAGGCTGCGATGGCCCGGCCGGGGGACGTGATGTTCGCGGTGAGCTGCGCGCCCTACACCCCGGCGACGATCGAGATGGCGGCGGTGGCCAAGGCTGCCGGTGTCCCGGTCATCGTCCTGACCGACAACGCGCTCAGCCCGCTGGCGGCGCATTGCGATCTCTGCCTCGAAGTCAGCGAGGCCGATTATGGTGCCTTCCGCTCGATGGCCGCGACCTTCGCGCTTGCGATGACGCTTGCCGTCGGCACTGCCGAGAAAGTCCGCGACGATGCCTGAACCCGTGCTCGATCTCGTCAGCATCGGCCGCTCCTCGGTCGACCTCTACGGCCAGCAGATCGGCGGCCGGCTCGAGGACATGGCGAGCTTCTCCAAGGCGGTCGGCGGCTGCCCGACCAACATTGCCATCGGCACCGCCAGGCTCGGGCTGAAATCGGCGGTGATCACCCGCGTCGGCGACGAGCAGATGGGCCGCTTCATCCTCGAGCAGCTGCAGCGCGAGGGCGTCGAGACCAGCGGCGTCGTCGTCGATCCCAAGCGGCTGACCTCGCTGGTGATCCTCGGCGTGCGCGACGAGAAGACTTTTCCGCTGATCTTCTACCGCACCGACTGCGCCGATGCGGCGCTCGACGAGAGCGAGATCGACGAGGATTTCATCGCCTCGGCGAAAGCGGTCGTGGTCACCGGCACGCATTTCGCGATCCCCAACGCTGCCAAGGCGCAGAAGAAGGCGATCGCACTCGCCCGCAAGCATGGCCGCAAGGTCGTGTTCGATGTCGACTACCGGCCCAATCTCTGGGGCCTCGCCGGCCATGCCGCGGGCGAAGAGCGCTATATCCGCTCGGACAACGTGACACAGCATCTCCAGGCGATCCTGCCGGACTGCGATCTGATCGTCGGCACGGAAGAGGAACTGCATGCCGCCGGCGGCTCGGAGGATACGCTCGCCGCGATCCACAACATCCGGGCGCTGAGCCGGGCGACCATCGTCTGCAAGCGCGGCCCGATGGGGTGTGTGGTTTTCCCCGGAGCCATCCCAGAATCAATCGAGGACGGCATCAAGGGCCCGGGCTTTCCGGTCGAGGTCTACAATGTGCTGGGAGCGGGCGACGCCTTCATGTCCGGCTTCCTGCGCGGCTGGCTCCGCGACGAGCCGGTCGAGACCTGCTGCAAATGGGCCAACGCCTGCGGCGCCTTCGCCGTCTCGCGCCTGCTCTGCTCGCCGGAGAGCCCGACCTTCGCCGAACTGCAGTTCTTCCTGAAACATGGCTCGCCGCATCGGGCACTGCGCCATGACGTTGCGATCAACCATGTCCATTGGGCGACGACCCGGCGGCCGCAGGCCGAAACGCTGATGGCACTTGCCATCGACCACCGCGCCCAGGTCGAGGCGATGGCGGACGAGGCCGGTGTACCGCGCGAGCGCATTCCTGCCTTCAAGCGGCTTGCGGTCGATGCCGCGGCGCGGGTCGCCAAGGGCGCGCCGGGCTTCGGTATGCTGCTCGATGGTCGCTATGGCCGCGAGGCGCTGTTCCGCGCCGGCGATCACGGTTTCTGGATCGCCCGGCCGCTCGAGGTGCCGGGCTCGCGGCCGCTGCGCCTGGAGACGGATGCGGACGGCTCGCTGGGCGCGGCCTTGAACGAATGGCCGGTCGATCACATCGCCAAGGTGCTGGCCTTCTACCACCCCGATGACGATGCGGCGCTGAAGGCTGGGCAGGAGGCGACCCTCAAGCGCGTCGCGCTTGCCTGCCGGCAGGTCGGCCGCGAGCTGCTGGTCGAGATCATCTGCTCGAAGAACGGGCCGGTCGGCGACGACACCATGGCGAGCGTCATGCGCCGGCTCTACGAGATCGGCATCAAGCCGGACTGGTGGAAGCTGGAAGGCCAGCCGAGCGCGGCGGCCTGGGCTGCGGTCGATGCCGCGATTGCAGAGAACGACCCCTATTGCCGCGGCGTCGTGCTGCTCGGCCTCGATGCGCCGGCCGCCGAGCTGGAAGCCGCTTTCCGGCTGGCCAAGGGCGCGAGCACGGTGAAGGGTTTTGCCGTCGGCCGGACGATCTTCGGCGATGCGGCGCGCGGCTGGCTCGCCGGCAAGCTCGAGGACGAGGCGGCGACCGCGATGATGGCCGAGCGCTTCGGCCAGTTGGTCGGCGCCTGGCAGCGCGGCTGAGGAGAACGGCGATGGCCACGATCAGGCTCACCATGGCGCAGGCGCTCGTCGCGGCGATTGCGGCGCAGAAGACACGCGTCGGCGGCCGCACGCTGCCGCTCTTCGCCGGCGTCTGGGCGATTTTCGGCCATGGCAATGTCGCCGGGCTCGGCGAGGCGCTGCATGGCGCCCGCGACATCCTGCCGACGCTGCGCGCCCATAACGAGCAGGCGATGGCGCACGCCGCGATCGCCTTCGCCAAGGCCTCGCGCCGGCGCCGGATGATGGCGGTGACGAGCTCGATCGGCCCCGGCGCAACCAATATGGTGACGGCGGCGGCGGTCGCCCATGTCAACCGCCTGCCGCTGCTCCTGCTGCCGGGCGACGTCTTCGCTGGGCGCCGGCCCGACCCGGTGCTGCAGCAGATCGAGGACTTTGGCGACGGCACCGTCTCCGCCAATGACTGCTTCCGCCCGGTCTCGCGCTATTTCGACCGGATCACCCGGCCGGAGCAGCTGATCCCTGCCTTCGAACGGGCGATGCAGGTGCTGACTGATCCGTCCGACTGCGGCCCGGTGACCTTGGCTCTTTGCCAGGATGTGCAGACTGAGGCTTACGACTATCCGGAGAGCTTCTTCGCCGAGCGGATCTGGCAGCCGCGCCGGGTGCGTCCCGACGAGCAGGAGCTGGCACAGGCGGTCGCGCTGCTGAAGGGCGCCCGGCGCCCGCTGGTCGTCACCGGCGGCGGCGCGCTCTATAGCGAGGCCGAGGGCGAGCTCGCCCGCTTCTGCCTTACGCACGGTATCCCGAGCGCGGAGACGCAGGCCGGGAAAAGCGCCCTGCCGCATGACCATCCGCTCAATCTCGGCGCGATCGGCGTCACCGGTACCGGCGCCGCCAACGATGCCGCGAAGACAGCGGATGTCGTGCTCGCCGTCGGCACGCGCCTGCAGGATTTCACGACGGGGTCGCGTGCGCTGTTCGCCGATCCGGACTGCAGGATCATCGGCCTGAACACTCAAGGATTCGATGCCGGCAAGCACGGTGCGCAGCCGCTCCTTGCCGATGCCAGGGCGGGGCTTGCCGAGCTGGAGGCGGCGCTGACGGGCTGGCGGGCGCCGTCTGACTGGACGACGCAGGTGCAGGCCTCGCGCGATACATGGCTCGCGACCGCTGCCCGCTATACAGCCGCCGGCAATGCGGCGCTGCCGAGCGATGCGCAGGTGATCGGCGCGGTGCAGCGCAAGAGTCGGGCGAGCGATGTCGTGCTCTGTGCGGCGGGCGGCCTGCCCGGTGAACTGCACAAGCTCTGGCAAGCCGGCGCGCCGGGTGGCTACCACATGGAATACGGCTATTCCTGCATGGGCTACGAGATCGCCGGCGGCCTCGGGGCCAAGCTCGCCGACCCGGCCCGCGAGGTCGTCGTCATGGTCGGCGACGGCTCCTACCTGATGATGAATTCCGAGATCGCGACCTCGGTCATGCTCGGGATCAAGCTCACCATCGTCGTGCTCGACAACCGGGGGTTTGGCTGCATCAACCGCCTGCAGAACGCGACCGGCGGCGCCTCCTTCAACAACCTGCTGCGCGATGCCCGCCATGAGGTGCTTCCGGAGGTCGACTTCGCCGCCCATGCCGGCGCGATGGGCGCGATCTCCCGCAAGGTCGCGAGCCTGGCTGAGCTGGAAACCGCACTCGCGGAGGCCCGCGGCCACGATCGGACCAGCGTGATTGTCATCGACACCGACCCGCTGATCTCGACCGATGCCGGCGGGCACTGGTGGGAGGTCGCGGTGCCCGAGGTTTCTGTGCGCGACGAGGTCAAGGCGGCGCGCCAGCGCTATGACGGCGCGCTCGCCGCGCGCGACAACTGAGTCAAAGAGGATGACATGTCTATCCGTATCGGCGCCAATCCCATCGGCTGGTCGAATGATGATTTGCAGGAGATCGGCGGCGCGACCTCGCTCGAGACCTGCCTGGCCGAGGCTCGGGAGGCCGGCTTCGTCGGCATGGAGCTCGGCCACAAGTTTCCGCGTGAGCCCAAGGCCCTGAAGGCTGCGCTCGCGCCCTTCGGCATGGCCTGCATCTCCGGCTGGTATTCGGCGGAGCTGCTGAAGCGCGATGCCGAGGAGGAGATGAAGCATCTGCGACCGCATCTCGATCTGCTCAAGGCGATGGGCTCGAACGTGCTGGTCTTCGCCGAGACCTCGAATGCGATCCATGGCGACCGCAGCAAGCCCTTGTCGCAGCGCCCGGTGATGGAGGCGGGCGACTGGGCGCAGTTCGGAGCGCGGATCACCGAGGTCGCCGAGCGAACGCTCGCCGAGGGCGTCAGGCTGGTCTACCACCACCATATGGGCACGATCGTCGAGAGCGAGGCCGATATCGACGCCTTCATGGCGGCGACCGGCGAGGCCGCGCATCTGCTGCTCGACACCGGCCACGCGACCTGGGGCGGGGCCGATCCGGTCAAGCTGGCGCGGCGCTATCGCGCCCGCATCAGCCATGTCCACGCCAAGGACGTCCGTAAGTCTGTGATGGAGCAGGCGAGGGCGGAAGACTGGAGTTTCCTCGACGCGATCCTCGGCAAGGGCGCCGATCTCGGGGTCTACACCGTGCCGGGCGACGGCATGGTCGACTACCCTGCAGTGTTCAAGGCGCTGCCCGGCTATTCCGGCTGGGTTGTCGTCGAGGCCGAGCAGGACCCCGAAAAAGCCCATCCATTGACCTATGCCAAGAAGGGCGTCGCCCATCTCGAGGCGAGCCTGAAGGAGGCCGGGCTCGTTTGAGCCCGGGATCGCCATGTCGAAGTTGCTGGTGAAACCGCAGGTCCCCGATGCCGATGGGCGCATCCATGAGATCACGCCGGAGACGGCGGGTTGGGGCCATGTCGGCTTCGCCGTCCACCGCCTTGCCGACGGTCAGACCCTGTCGCGCGAGACCGGCGAGCGGGAGCATTGCCTCGTCCTGCTCTCGGGCAAGGTGGCGGCCCGTGCCGATGGTCAGGATTTCGGAGTAATGGGCGGTCGGGCTTCGCCCTTCGAGGCCGATCCCTGGTCGCTCTATGTGCCTGCCGGCTCCGCCTGGAGCGTTGCCGCACGTGGGCCGTGCGAACTCGCGATCTGTTCGGCGCCGGGGATCGTCGGCCAGCGCCCGCCGCGCCTGATCGCGCCCGCCGATGTCGGCTGCCTGACGCGCGGCCAGGGCAGCAATGTCCGCCATGTCCGCAACATCCTCCCCGAAACCGAAGCCGCCGACGGGCTGCTCGTGGTCGAGGTGATCACCCCGGCCGGCAACTGGTCGAGCTATCCGCCGCACAAGCATGACGAGGACCGGCTGCCTGACGAATCGCAGCTGGAGGAAACCTATTACCACCGGCTGAACCCGCCGCAGGGCTTCGGCTTCCAGCGCGTCTATACCGATGACCGCTCGCTCGACGAGACCATGAGCTTCGAGAATGGCGATGTCGTGCTGGTGCCGAAGGGCTATCATCCCGTCGGCGCGCCGCATGGCTACGATCTCTATTATCTCAATGTGATGGCCGGCCCGAAGCGGATCTGGAAGTTCGCCAACGATCCCGCCCATGATTGGCTGATGCCGCGCTAGGCACGGCGGGTCGTCGGTCGCCTGCGCACGCGGTCGACCTTGCCTCGTCATCCCGGCGCTGCGCCGCTTCGCGGCTTGTCCGGGATGACGGGAGGAATGCCGCGAGCCTGAATCAAAATCTGCGAAAGGCGCTTCAGGTCTTTGAGCTGGAAGGGTCTTTCTGACTTCCGCCACCCGCGGTTGAAACCCTGCCTCAGAGATCGACCAGCACCCAGAGCACGACGGCGTCTGTCGGACCCGAAGAGGTCCAGGTGTGCTCGGTGCTCGCGTCGTAATAGACCGAATCGCCCTTGTTGAGCTCGAGCGGCTCATAGAGCGCGCTGTGCACGATCAGCGTGCCTTCCATCACCATCACGAAGATCTCGGCCTCCGACTTGGCCCAGGCCGGATAATCGTCCGGCGAGCGTGCCGTCACCGTGGTCAGGATCGGCGTCGCGCGCTTGTTCTTGAGGTCGGCGCACAGCAGCATGTTGTTGCAGGTCACCGTCGCATGGCGGCTTCCGGCGCCGGCCCGCGTCACGCTGCGCCGGCCGCGGAAGGCGCCAGGATCGTTGTCCTGGTCGTTGAGCAGGGAGACCAGCTCGATGCCGAGCCCCTGCGCGATGCGCTGCATCGTCGAGATGGTCGGCGAAAGCTCGTTGCGCTCGATCTTCGAGAACGCCGAGGAAGAGACGCCGGTCAGCCGGCTCGCATCCTGCAAGGTCAGCCCGCGGCGCTTGCGCACCTTCAGCAGCCGCGCGCCGATGTCGAGATGCCCCCGCGCGTCCTCGGAATCGTGATCGACCGGGCGGCCTGCGCCGCGGGCCGTGTCGTCCCGGTCGAGCGACGAGATTTCCGGCATCCTGATCTCCCTGGCGCAGCCGGAAGGCTGCAATGCCTCCGGCCCGGACTCTCATAGCGGGCAGCATAGGGCATGGAAAGCGCTTGATCCATAATGCTCCACAAATTGTCGGATAGTGGATTTTTATATCTTAGTATTGACATCGGTCGAATGGTGGATGAGCGTTGGATTGGCTGACGAGCCGGCAAACCGCTGCGCGACGCTCCGTCCAGGGCATGCGCCGGCTTGAATCCGGTTGGCAGCTAGACAAGGGAAACGCTTGATGACGCTCACGAAAGACCAGTTGAACGGCCTCTACACGGCCATCGTCACCCCGCTCGCCGAGGATGGGTCTGTCGACGTCAAGGCCCTGAAGAAGCTGGTGCGCTTTCAGCTCGACGCTGGCGCGGCCGGCATCGTGCCGATCGGCGGCACGGGCGAGTATCCTGCCTTCTCTCGTGACGAGCGCCGCACCATCGTTGCGACCTGCGTCGAGGCCGCCGATGGCAAGCCGGTGATCCCGGGTGTGCTCTCGACCGGTTTCGAGGACGCTCTGGAAGCCGGCCGCGACTTCGCGGCGGCGGGCGCCGCCGCGGTGATGACGGTCACCCCCTATTATGCGCCCGGCACCCAGGACGGCATGCGCGCCTATTTCCGGCGCTACCGGGACTCGCTCGACCTGCCGGTCATGCTCTACCAGATCCCGCGCCGCACCACCGTCTCCGCCTTCGCCGACACGGTACAGGCGATGGCCGAGGACGGCTCGATCATCGGCATGAAGTACTCGTCCTATGACATGCCGGACTATATCCGCACGGTGAAGTACGCCGGCGACAAGATCGCGATCCTCAGCGGCGAGGAGCCCCTGTTCGCGACCCATGTCGCACTCGGCGCCCGTGGCGGCGTCCTGGCTTCGGCGACGATCTATCCGAAGATCTGGATCGAGATCTTCGAGCTCGCCAAGCAGGGCAAGCTGAACGAGGCGCTGAAGCTCCAGGACAAGATCGATCCGGTCATCGATTCGATCTATGTCGAGACCAATCCCGGCCCGCTGAAGCGCTACATGGCGCTTGCCGGCATGCCGGTCGGCGGCGTCCGCCTGCCGCTGCAGGGCCCGAGCGCCGAGACGATCGCCAAGCTCGAGACCGCCGCCAAACAGGCGAAATCGGTCAGCCTCGCCTGAACGAAGGGAACCGCATCGTGCTCGATCGGCTGCGCGATATCGTTGGCGACAAGGGGCTCATCGCCGATCCCGGCGAGATGGCCCCCTGGCTGACCGATTGGCGCGAGCGGCGCCAGGGCAGGGCGCTCTGCGTCGTTGCCCCGGCCTCCACCGCCGAGGTCGCAGCCGTTATGCGGCTCTGCGCCGAGCACGGCCAGCCGGTCTTCCCGGTCGGCGGCAATACGGGGCTGTGCTTCGGTGCGGTGCCCGAGAGTGGTCGCGCCGAGAAGCCCGGAATCGTCCTGTCGCTGCGCCGGATGAACAAGATCCGCGCCATCGACCGGGCCGGCAATGTCGCGACCGTCGATGCCGGTGTGGTGCTCGGCGACCTGCATACGGCGGCAGCCAACGCCGGACGCCAGTTCCCGCTCCATCTCGGCAGCGAGGGCAGTGCCCAGATCGGCGGGCTGATCTCGACCAATGCCGGCGGGACGGGCGTCGTCCGCTACGGGCCGATGCGCGATCTCGTCGCCGGGCTGGAGGTCGTCCTTGCCGATGGCCGCGTGCTCGACGATCTCGCGGCCCTGCGCAAGGACAATACCGGCTATATGCTTCGGCACCTGTTCATCGGTGCCGAAGGAACGCTCGGCATCATCACCGGCGCGGCGCTGCGGCTGCACCCGCAGACCCCGAACACCGCCCACGCCTGGGTTTCGGTGGCCGATCCAGCCGCTGCGGTCGCTCTTCTCGCCGCCATGCAGGATCGGGCAGGCAGCGCGATCCAGGCCTTCGAACTGGTCTCCGCCTCGCAGTTCGAGCTTGTGGTTCGCCATGTCGAGCGCATCCGCATTCCCTTCGACGCCATTCCGGCCTGGTCGGTGCTGATCGAGCTCGGCAGCGAGGATGGATCGACCGACCTTGGCGCCATTCTCGAAGAGGTCCTCGGCGACTGCCTGGAAAAGGGCACGGTGGTCGATGCCGTCGTCGCCGCCTCGCAGCAGCAGGCTGACGAGTTCTGGCATGTCCGCCACTCGGTCTCCGAGGCCAACAAGAAGGAGGGCATCGGCGTCGTCCACGACGTCGCCGTGCGGACCTCCGACGTCGCAGGCTTCATCGCGGCCGCCGATGTGGTTGCCGCCGCGCGCTATCCGCAGGCTGTGACCCAGGTGGTTTGCCATCTCGGCGACGGCAATGTCCACTACATCCTGATGTTCCAGCGCGCCTTCTGGGCGAGCCTGCCGGATACGGAAGCCTTCGCGCTCGAAGTCGAGCAGGCGGTTCATGACGTGGCGGCGCGCTTCCGCGGCACCTTCAGCGCCGAGCACGGCGTCGGCCGCAAGCTGACCGAGGAACTCGAACGCCTCGCCGACCCGCTGCGCTACGAGCTGATGGGCAAGGTCAAGGCGCTGTTCGACCCGCATGAGCTGATGAATCCCGGTGTCCTGCTTCCGGCCAAGGCCGGGTGAGGGCGCTGCAAGAAAATCCGCCAGCGCTTCCCTCGGGGCGCGGGACGGCCTACCCGCCGAGACAAGCGGGATCGCGCTCCATCGACCATGGAGCATGTTTTCAATCGGGAGAGACGACATGACGACACGCAGGGATCTCGCCGGGCTGCTCGGCGCCGGCGCGGTTGCGGCAACGGCGCTGACGCTGGCTTCGAAGGAAGCCAGCGCGCAGGCGGCCACCACCAATACCTTCGAGCGCATCCTCAGCTCGAAGAAGCTCCGGATGGGCGCTGTCGCCGCCGGCCAGCCCTGGACCTTCAAGGACCGGGCGACCGGCAAATGGGGCGGGCAGTTCGTCGACATCGGCACCGCGCTCGCTGCCGACATGGATGTGCAGCTGGAGATCGTCGAGACCACCTGGGGCAACGCCGTCCTCGACATCCAGGCCGACAAGATCGACATCATGTTCGGCATGAACCTGACGCCGAAGCGCGCCCTGGTCGTCGACTACACCTCCACGGTCTATGACAGCGCGCTCGTCGTCATCGCCCGTCCCGGCTTCGAGCCGAAGAACTGGGCCGATCTCAACGACCCCAAGATCAAGATTTCGGTCGATGTCGGCTCGGCGCACGACCATGTCGCCGCCCGGCTCTGCCCGAAGGCGCAGATCGTGCGCTTCAAGTCGCTGGAGGAGGCGACGCTCGCGCTCCGTAGCGGCCGCGTCGACGCTCAGAGCATCTTCTGGATGGGCGGCGTGCGCGCCGTGAAGCGCGACCCCGGGCTCGGCAAGGTCATCGTGCCGCAGCCGATGTTCGGCTCGACCTCGAACGCCATCGTGCGCCGCGAGACCGACAAGACCTGGCGCGACTTCGCCTCGGCCTGGATCACCTATTCGCGCGGCCTCGGCCTGATCCGCGAGGCGGTGGTGAACAGCCTCGCCCAGGTCGACCTGACGCTGGATGACATCCCGCCGGGCGTCACCTTCTGAGTGTGGGACAGGGTCTCCGGCTTCGCGCCGGAGACCCTCTTGCGGTTTCACCGGTTCCTGCGGCCTGGTCGCCGGGCAGGCTTGCGAAAGGGAAAAGATGTATACGTGGCGTTTCGATGCCGTCTGGGGCTATCGCGACCTGTTCCTGACCGGAACCGCGGTGACGGTCGGTCTTACCATTGCAGTCGTCCTGCTCGGCCTCGTCGTCGGGCTGATCGCCGGTCTCGCGCAATTGTCGCGCTCGCCGGCGCTGCGCTGGCTGTCCTGGCTCTATATCGAGATGTTCCGGCTGACGCCGCTGCTCGTGCTGCTGCTCTGGTTCTACTACGCGCTGCCGATGCTGACGGGCATCAAGATCGACGCGCTGACGGCGGCGGTCGTGACGCTCTCGCTCTATGGCGGCTCGTTCTATGCCGAGGTCATTCGCGGCGGCATCGTCTCGATCGAGACCGGGCAGAGCGAGGCGGGGCTCGCGCTCGGCATGACCCCCGGCAAGGTGATGCGCCGCATCGTTCTGCCGCAGGCGATCAAGCGGATGATCCCGCCGCTGATGAACCAGTCGATCATCCAGTTCAAGAACACTTCGCTGGTTTCGGTACTGGCGGTGCCGGACCTGCTCTACCAGGGCCAGATCGTCGCCATGGAGACCTATCGCGCCCTCGAGGTCTACACCGTGATCGCCGCGATCTACTTCGTAGTCCTGCTGCCGGCGACCGTGATCGTCAAGCGCGCCGAGAAGCGCCTGTCGCAGAGCAATTGAGGCAGAGATGACCACCAGCAAGATCGAAATCTCGGGCCTGCGCAAACAGTTCGGCGACCTCGTCGTCCTGCGTGACATCAACCTCAAGGTGGAAGCCGGCGCGGTCATCGCGCTGATCGGGCCCTCGGGCTCCGGCAAATCCACCTTGTTGCGTTGCATGAACCTGCTCGTCGTCCCGGAAGGCGGACGTATCCGCATCGGCGACGACGTCTTCGCCTTCGACGGCGGCGCCAAGCTGCCAGGCGTGCGCGAACAGGCGCGCTTCCGCTCCAACACCGGCATGGTGTTCCAGCACTTCAACCTGTTCCCGCACATGACGGTTCTCCAGAACGTCATGGAGGGTCCGCTCTCGGTGAAGAACATGCCGAAGGCGGAGGCTGACGCGCTCGCCCGGCGGCTGCTCGACAAGGTCGGCCTCAGCGACAAGGTCGATGTCTTCCCGAACAAGCTCTCCGGCGGACAGAAGCAGCGTGTCGCCATCGCCCGCGCGCTGGCGATGGAGCCCTCGGTCATGCTCTTCGACGAGGCGACCTCGGCACTCGACCCGGAGCTCGTCGGCGAGGTGCTGAACGTCATGCGCGCGCTTGCGGCCGAAGGCATGACGATGATCATCGTCACCCACGAGATCGGCTTCGCCCGCGAGGTCGCCGACCGCCTCGTCTTCATGCGCGACGGGGTGATCGTCGAGGAAGGGCCGGCCCGTGAGGTCATCGACAGCCCGAAGGAAGAAGCGACCCGCGCCTTCCTCAGCCACTTCCACAATCGCGGCTGAGCCCTGAGGGCAGGACGATGACGGCTTCTTCCGGCTCGCATGTCGCCGTCATCGGGGGCGGCATCGTCGGCCTCGCCGCTGCGCTGGAAATCCAGCGCTCCGGCCATCAGGTGACCCTGATCGAGCCCGAGGAGCCGGGCGGCCGGCAGGCGGCCTCCTATGGCAATGGCTGCTGGCTCAACCCCGGCGCGATCATGCCGATCTCGCTGCCCGGCCTTTGGCGCAAGGTGCCGGGTTTCCTGCTCGATCCGACTGGCCCCTTTGTCATTCGCTGGCGTGATCTGCCCGGTCTCGCCGGCTGGCTGCTCGATTTCGTGCTGGCTGGCCGCAACTGGGATCTGGTCGAGGCCTGCGCGCGCACCCGTTTCGAGCTGTGCAGGACTGCCGTCGACGAGCATCTTGCGCTCGCCGAGGAGGCCGGCGTTCCCGAGCTGATCCGGCGGGAAGGCGTCATGTACGTCTATCTCGACCGCTCGGAATTCCTCGCCGAGGAACGCGTCTGGCGGATGCGCCGCGCATTGGGCGTTCCCTTCAGCGAGGTCGGGGAAGAGGAGCTGCGCCGGATCCAGCCGGAGCTGGCGCCGCGCTATCGTTTCGGTGCCCGGCTCGATGGCGGCGCCTACGTCGTCGACCCCGGCGCCTATTGCCGCGCGCTGGAGCAACTTCTCCTGCGTCGGGGTGGCAAACGCATCGTCGCGCGCGCCACGGGCTTCGAATTCGCGGCGGGGCAGCTCAGCGCGGTGCGGTCGCAGGCCGGGCCGATCTCCTGCGACAAGGCGGTGATCGCCGCCGGCATCGGCTCCCGCGAGCTGGCCCGTCAGGCAGGCGACCGCGTCAAGCTGATCTCCGAACGCGGCTACCATGTCGTGCTGCAAGAGCCGGGCTTCGACATCCCTTGCGGCCTGATGCCGTCCGACGGCCTGATGGCGGTGGTCGCGACCCGTCAGGGGCTAAGGCTCGCCGGACAGGTCGAGCTCGCCTCGGTCTCGGCCGCGCCGGACTGGCGCCGCACCGAGATCCTGCTCGGTTTCGCCCGCAAAATGTTCCCGCAGCTGAAGATCGACGAGGCCAGGCTCGACCGCTGGATGGGCCACCGTCCCTCGACGCCGGACGGTCTGCCCTGCATTGGCGCCTCCTCTGGCAGCCCCGATATCTTCCATTGCTTCGGACATGCCCATACGGGATTGATCCAGGCGCCGACTTCGGCCCGCCTGGTTGCGGCGCTGCTCGACGGCCGCGCGCCGCCCTTCGATCCGGCGCCATTCTCGGCAGGAAGGTTTCGTTGATGAGCGACGATCTGCTCTATCTTTCTCGGCGCGAGGTTCGCGGGCTCGGCATCTCGCCCGGCGAGGTCCGCGAATCCGTGCTCCAGGCTTTCCGCGACCATGCTGCCGGGCTGAACCGAAGCTTGCCGAAGAAGTCGCTCGATCTCGGCCCGGGCCACGGCTTCCAGGCGATGTCCGCCGCCTCCGAGCCGGAGGCGATCGCCACGGTGAAATGGGTGTCGATGGCGCCGGTCGCGCCGGGCAGCACGGCGCCCGGCATCAGCGCCCTGATCTGCGTCAACGACTATGCGACCGGCCTGCCCCTTGCTGTGCTGGATGGCGACGAGATCACCCTGATCCGTACCGCCGCAATGTCGGCCGCCGCCGCCTCCTATCTTGCTCCGGCTGAGCCGCTCACGATCGGCTTCGTCGGCTGCGGCCTGCAGGCCCACGCCCATCTCGCCGCCTTCCTCGATCTCTATCCCGGCCTGAAGACGGTGCTGGCGCTGAGCCGCAGCCGGGCCTCTGCCGAGCGCCTTGCAGAGGCCGCTTCAGCGCATGGACTCAAGACCGAGATCCTCGCCGATGCGGACGAACTGCTCGGCCGTTCCGACATCGTCATCTCGATGGTGCCGGGCGCGCCCGGGCTGAAGCCCTTCCTCGACGCCGGCCGGATGCGGGCCTCGTCCTTCGCCTCGGCGGTCGACATCGGCCGCAGCTGGCTCCCCGAGGCGCTGCCGGCCTTCGACTTCCTCGCGACCGACAGCCTGGCGCAGTCGACCGCGCCCTATGACGTCAATTCTCAGCCGGTCGAGACCGTCCGCTTCCAGGACGACCTGATCCAGATCGCGGCGCGCGGCGTCGGACCGGCCGGGCAGGGGCGCCGGATGTTCTGCTTCCGCGGCTTCGCGCTGGCCGATCTCGCTCTGGCCGGACTGGTCGTCCGCAAGGCGCGCGCGGCCGGCGCTGGAACGAGATTGGAACGATGATCCTGACCGGCCTGAACGCCATCCTCAATGTCGAGGATGCGCGGCGCGCTGCCCGCCGGCGCCTGCCGCGCGGACTGTTCGAATATGTCGACCGTGGCGCCGAGGACGAAATCTCGATCGACGGCAACCGGCGCGACCTCGATGCGGTGAAGCTCGCGCCCTCCGTGCTCGTCGATGTCTCGCAGCGCACGCCGGAAGCCGAGGTGCTCGGCCGCCAGCAGCCGTCCCCGCTGGTGATCGCGCCGACGGCCGTCGCCGGCCTGGTCTGGCGCGACGGCGAGATCGCCCTGGCGCGGGCTGCCGCCGCGGCGGGCATCCCGTTCTGCGTCTCGACCCAGTCGATCACCTCGATCGAGCGGATCGCGGCCGAATCCGGGGCCGAACTCTGGTTCCAGCTCTATGTCTGGAAGAATCGCGAGCGGACGCTTGCCCTGCTCGACCGGGCCTGGGCGGCGGGCGCGCGGACGCTGGTGCTGACGGTCGACACCGCGGTCGGCCCCAACCGCGAATACAATCTGCGCAACGGCTTCGGCATCCCGCTCAAGCCCTCGTTGCGCGCCGGGATCGATCTCGCGCTGCATCCGCGCTGGACCTTCGACGTGCTGCTGCGCTCGGTCATCGCCTCCGGCGTGCCGACCTATGCGCACTACCCGGACGAGTTCCGCACCCAGCTCGGCCGCGTCTCGCTCTCCGACGAGATGAGCCTGGCGACCGACGTGACCTGGGAGGATGTCGCGCTGCTGCGGAAGCGCTGGCAGGGCAAGCTCGTGCTCAAGGGCGTGCTGCGCGTCGACGATGCCCGCAAGGCCGCCGAGTACGGCGCCGACGCAATCGTCGTCTCGAACCATGGTGCCCGCAACCTCGATTGCGCGCCGGGGCCGGTCGAGGTGCTGCCCGCCATCGTCGATGCGGTCAGCGACCGCCTTTCCATCCTCGCTGATAGCGGCGTCCGGCGTGGCGCCGACATCGCCCGTTTCCTGGCGCTCGGCGCGTCGGGCGTGCTGATCGGACGGGCGACGCTCTATGGCGTGGCGGTCGCAGGCGAGGCCGGGGCGAGCCGGGTGCTCGACCTGCTGCGCAACGAGCTCTCAATCACCATGGGCATGCTGGGCGCGAGAACGCTCGCCGACCTGCCGGGCTGTCTTGCCCCGTCGAACCGCAGGTAGGGCGGCGCGAGCAGAGGCCTGAACCGGCGCTTCGGCCTGAACCGACCGGCGGCGGCTCACTTTGCGGCGGGAAGGCCGAGCTTCCGGCAGAGTTCCGGCTCGCCGTCCCGCACGAAACTGGCATAGTCGCGCAGATGGACGCCGTCGCTGAAGGCGGCGCGAGGCTCCGGAGCGCGGTCCGCTCCGGCAAAGAGATCTGCATAGACGCAGCGCTGCGGCTCGCATGAACCGGCGAGCAGAGACGAGTAGCGGGTCGCCGCCGACCGCGGAAACAGGACGGCCTCCTTGTCGGCGACCGGCGGGATGGCGATCACGGCGCGGCGGTCGCTCCATGAGGTGCTGAGGCGTTGCCTGAGGCCTCCGAGGCCGGCCTTGAAACTGTTCTCGCCCTTCGCGGTCTCTGGTTCACGCTTCACCCAGATGTCGTTTGTGCCGATCGAAAGCAGGACCGCTTCGGCCTTGTGGGGCGGAGTTATCCTGCGGGCTAGATCGAGAACGTCGCCGACGAGTGCTCCCGACAGGCCGGCATTGACGACTGGCAGGCCGCAGAAGCTGGTCAGGAACAGCCGCTCGGCATGGGAATCGCCCATGACCACGATGTAAGGGCCCCTGACCTGATCGAGCTGGGTCCGTATGGTCTCAAGGCGAAGCTGCCGAAAACCGTCGAAAGGTCGGCGCGCCTCGCTGTTGGCGAGCCAGCCGTGGCCCGCCCAGCCGATCGTGGCTGCGAGCAGCATGAGGGAGGTCACGAGCATCGTCACTCCGACCCGCTTCAGCGTGTCGTGCGACAATGCGGGCCGGCGAGCAGTTGCGGCAGGCAGGCTCATAGCAGATTGGCCAACCCTGCGAGCGAGCCGACGAAGGCGAACATCCGCGACGTGACGGAAGGGCGCTTCTGCTGTGGAGCAGCAATCTGGACTGGGCCTTGTGGTGCATTGAACGAGACCGGGCGCCGCGGTGGCAGCGTCGCGACGACCGGGGATGCCTTGTGCGGCCGCGTCGGCGAAGCGGTCACGACGGCGACTGGCTTGCTGACGGTTGTTGCCACCGCGACGGAAGTGCCCCGCATCGGCTCCGCGGCGAAAGCAACGTTGGTGTGGGGCATCGCCGCCAGTGCCCAATCTGCTCGGGCGAGGTGCGTCTCGAATTTCGGCGGTGCCGAAGCATTGCCCGGCAGTCGGTCGATGATCTTGCCCGTCGCGCTGTGCTGTGCCGCGATCGGATGCCGGTCCGGTGCGGTGGGTGCCTGGACATTGGGCGCGCCGAGCAATGCGGCCGCGATGAAAGGCGAGGCCAGGGCGGTTAGCCGGCGGCGGTTCTGGGCAATTGCGAACATGACTGTCCCATTCGGTTCGCTGGGACAGTCGCGAGGCGGTCGGGCGAAATGCCGGCGCGAATGTTGCCGAGTGTTTCGCGCGTGTTGAAAGTTGTAGGTGCTCCGGTGCTCATGGCTGCGAGGGAGGGGCATGCCGCAGCAGCCTGATCCGGGCGATGAGGCCCCGCGGCAGGTTGTCGTGCAGCGTCAGGTTCCCGCCATGGGCGGCAGCGATGGAATGGGCGATCGCAAGACCGAGGCCGAATCCCTCGGAGTCGATCCGGCCGCGCGCTTCGTCGCCGCGCATGAAGGGCTCTAGCAGGCGCTGACGATCATTTTCCGGGATGCCGGGGCCGTCGTCCGCGACCTCGATCAGCAGGCTTTCAGCCTCTTCGCCCAACCGGATGATGGTTTGCGTTCCATAACGCACGGCGTTTTCGACAAGGTTCGTGACGGCGCGCTCGAGCTGCTGTGCATCGCCGGTCACGACGATCCAGCGTGGGCCGTCATAGTGGATCTCGTGTCCGATATCGCTGAACTCGTCGGATATGGTCTGGAGCAGGCTCGACAGGTCGAAGGCGGCGCGCTTCTCGCGGCGGTTGGCGTCGCGGAGATAGGAAAGCGCGCCCTGGACCATCGTGTCCATGTGCGCGAGATCGCGGGTGAACTGGCCGCGCAGCACGCCGTCCTCGATGAACTCGACCCGCAGCCGCATGCGCGTGATCGGGGTTCGCAGATCGTGGCTGATCGCCGCCAGCATGCGCGTGCGGTCCGCGAACAGCGCGTGGATCCGATCCCTCAGCCTGTTCAGGGCGCGTGAGGCGGTCCGGACCTCGGCGGGGCCTTCCTCCCGCAGCGGCGACGGGTCGCGATCGATCGAGAATTCTTCCGCGGCCGAGGCGAAGCGCGCCAGCGGCGCCGTGATGCCGCGCGAAGCCCAAAGGGTGAGGGCGCCGACATTGAGGCCGACAAGGGCGATGGTGGCGAGCACCAGAACCGAAAGCGGGCGTGGCGGTGGTTCCATGACGCCGGCGGCGATCGTGACCTCGAGGCCAGCTCCGTCCGGAAACCCGATCGCGAACTGCCTCGGGGGCCCGCGCCCATCCGGCTCCGATAGGGGCGTTACCCGAAAGCCGTCGCCCAGGCGTCGGGCAATTCCGCCTCTGTCAGGATCCGGAGCAGCACCCGGCGAGCGCCCGGAGAAGCTCTCGGTGAGCGTGAAGGCAAAGCGCTGATCCGCGCCATTCGCGGTCGCGATCAAGGCCTGGCGTTGCCCAGCCGGCGTCTGCGCCACGAGTTTGCTGATGGTCGCGATGGTTTCGAAGGCCGGCGGGCCCGGCCAGTTGCGTGGGGCTTGCAGGTACAGCGCGATGGCGAGGATCAGGTAGAGCAGGGCGATGACGCCGGCCACCAGCAGAGCGACCTGGGTCCCGATGCGGGCCGGCAGGCGAAACCACCGCCTCATCGCCGTTCGACGGCCGGAGTGAAGAGATAGCCGCCCGAGCGGATGGTCTTGATCATCTCCGGCTCGCGCGGATCGCGTTCGATCTTCTGGCGCAGGCGGCTGATCAGGATGTCGATGCTGCGCTCGAAGGGCGCGGCCGAGCGCCCCTGCGTCAGGTCGAGCAGGATGTCGCGCGAGAGCACGCGCCCCGGCCGCTCGCAGAAGGCCCGCAGCAGATCGAACTCCGCCCCGGTCACGGCGACGCGGATATCGTCGGGATTGCTCAGCTCGCGCTTGCCCGCGTCCAGGGTCCAGCCGTTGAACGCGAACGCGCCCGGAGGGGCGTCCTGCTCAGGTTGCGCGCCTTGCTGCCGGCGCATCACGGCGCGGATTCGGGCCAGCAGCTCGCGCGGATTGAAGGGCTTCCCGAGATAGTCGTCGGCGCCCATTTCCAGGCCGATGATCCTGTCGACGTCCTCGCTGCGGGCGGTCAGCATGATGATCGGGATCGCTGTGCTCTGCCGAAGGCGACGGCAGATCGACAGCCCGTCCTCGCCAGGCAGATTGAGGTCGAGCACGATCAGGTCGAATCGCCCCTCCCGAAGAGCCCGGTCCATCTCGCGGCCGTCATGCACGGCTACGCTGCGCATGCCATTCTGGGACAAGTAGCGCGCGACGAGCGCGCTGATTTCGCGGTCGTCCTCGACGACCAGAATATTCGCCGATGTGTTCACGTCGATTACCAATGCCTCACGCGCCGCAACCATATCGGAGCGGCTTGTCCTCTGCAGCCCGGTGGATAGGCACCTATTGTTTCTGACGTGCCCGGCGAATGTTGCCGGGTCGTTGCAGTTTGTTTCCGGCCGAAACGTCGCCGCTGGCCGGATGGCTGCTCAGAGCTGCGACTCGATCGGCAGCAGTCCGATGACGCTTGCCGCGAGGCGTCGGCCGAGGCCTGCCCCCGGCTCCGAGCGCAGCTTGCGCGGCTGCGCCACCGCGGCATCGTTCCAGACGAGGCTGCTGCCTTCGATCGCGACCTGATAGCTGCAGTTCGGGGAGGTCTGCGAGACGAAGATCGCGCGCATCTGCTCGACCAGCCGAGCGTCGTTGAATATCACCCCCATCTCGGTGTTGAGCGAGGCCGAGCGCGGATCGAAATTGAACGAGCCGACGAAGCCGACCCCGTCATCGACCGTGAACGCCTTGGTGTGCAGGCTCGCGCCGCGCGAACCGAACAGCGAGGGCCCCTCGCGAATGATTTCCGGCCGGAGTTCGTAAAGGGCGACGCCGCTTTCGAGCAGGGGCTTGCGGTATCTCGCATAGGCGCCGTGGACGGCGACCACGTCGGTCGCGGCGAGAGAGTTGGTCAGCACCGAGATCTTCACGCCTCGCCGGGCGAGGGCGGCGAAGGCCGAGGCGCCCTTCCTGCCGGGAATGAAATAGGGCGAGGTGATGTTGAGCTCGTTGCGCGCGGCGGAGAGCGCGCGCAGCAGACGCCCTGCCAGCCAGCCGGTGCCGCGCGGATCCCAGGCTTTCGCCGGCGGGTCGGAGACGACCTCGACCTCGGCGCTCCAGAGCAGGGAGCGGCCGGCCTCGGGCAGCACGTTGGCCTCCTTGCGCTCGGCGAGATTGGTCAGGAAGGGCGCAGCGTTGAGCAGGCGACGCGACGGCCGCCTTGTCTGGCTCGCGAGCTTGCGGCGCAGCTTCGAGCGACTGAGCGAGCAGAGCGGGATCACCGCCGGACTGTTCCAGAAATCGTCGAAGATGCGCTCGGCCTGCGGCACGGCGTCGCCGACCAGCAGAACGTCGAGGTCGTGGAAATTGGCGGTGCGGGAGGCGTCGAAATAGGCATCGCCGATATTGCGCCCGCCGATGATGGCGATCCGGCCATCGGCAATCCAGGCCTTGTTGTGCATCCGCCTTGTCGCCTTGAAAGCGCGCAGCGCCAGCTCGATCCCGCGCCGCAGGGAGCTGGAACGGTTGCGGCTCGGGTTGAACAGGCGGACCTCGATGTTCGGGTGGCGGTCGAGCCCGAGATAGCTTGCATCGTCGCCGCGGGTGTTGATGTCGTCGATTAGCAGGCGCACGCGCACGCCGCGGTCGGCGGCGGCGATCACCTCGCGGGCGAGCAGCCCGCCGGTCAGGTCGTCGAGCCAGTAGTAGTACTGCAGATCGAGGCTGCGTCCGGCATTGCGCGCGGCGAAGGCGCGCACGGCGAAGGCCTGGAGATTGTCTGCGACCAGCAGCAGGCCGCTCTGGTTCGGATGGTCGCGCAGCAGCGGTGCGACAGCACGGTCGAGAGCGGTTTCCTCATCGGAAACGGGCAGCGCCATGGTCGGTGCGCCGCGTGCCCGGCGGCTGAAGCGGCCATAGGAATAGATGGCGGCCAGCGACGAGAGGACGAACAGCGTCACGCCGAACAGCACGATCTCGAAAATGTGCATTTCCTCCTGCCGCTTTACCTCTTCCATCATAACGGGCTATCGCCGATGTCGTTCATTCTTTCGCGAACGACAGAACCTCGCCATGTTTGACGCATTGATCTCCTGCCGCCCTGCTGCGATTGCGGCACGGCAGTTGCTTGCGACCGGCTATGGAGATCGATGAAGTCATGCAGGATACGGAGCATCGCGGCCTGGCCCGGATTCGCCGGCTGCGCCCCGTCCGGATATCGACCTGGAGCCGGGATCGAGCGGGGAAGGCCCATGTCGGCAAGCCGCCGCGCAGCACGGATCTTCTGGTCGCCTCCTACAACATCCATAAGGCTGTCGGCCGCGACCGGCGCTTCGACCCCGAGCGCATCGTCGACGTGATCGACGAGATCGGCGCCGACATCATTGCGCTGCAGGAGGCCGACCAGCGCTTCGGCGAACGCGCCGGGCTGCTCGACCTCGAGGCGCTGAAGCGGCGTACCGGCCTGATCGCGGCGCCGGTGCAGGGCCGCGGCCATGGCTGGCACGGCAATGTCGTGCTGTTCCGCCCCGGCATCGTCACCGCGACGCGCGAGATCGTGCTGCCCGGCGTGGAGCCGCGCGGCGCCCTGATCGTCGATCTGACGCTGCCGGGAGGCGATGTCCGCATCATCGGCGCGCATCTCGGCCTGCTGCGCCATTCGCGTTCGCGCCAGATCGAGACGCTGATCGCCGCCGCCAAGCCGACCGATGGTCGCCCTGTCTTCCTGATGGGTGATTTCAACGAATGGCGCGTCGGACGCCGCTCGGCGCTGCAGGGGCTCGCCCCGAAATTCGGTCCGCTCCAGGCGGCGATCCCGAGCTTTCCGGCGCGTTTCCCATTGTTGGCGCTGGACCGGATCGTCGCCTATCCCGCCGACCTGATCGCCAGCGTCGAGCTGCACGATTCACCGTTGGCGCGTGTCGCCTCGGATCACCTGCCGATCAAGGCCTCGGTGCATCTGCTGTCGGAAGATCGCTCGCCGCATTGAGAGCAGGGGCCGCGGTGTCACGGTCCAGATCAGCGTGAGTTCTGTCCGCGGCGCGGGCTCGGCCTGTCCGCGGCATGCTCATCGCGTGTCCAGCGCAGGAAGGCCGACAGGCGCAGCAGGCTCTGCTTGGTCAGGTGCAGGATGACGTACATCGCGGGTCTCCAAACGGCGACGAGCCCACGATAGCATCGTGGTGCTTTTAGCGTTGTTGACGCGGCGCAAGCTGCTCCGACAAATCCCCGCGAACGCCCGGCTCAGCTCCGAGGCGTTGCCCTGATCATCCGCGGTCAGACCCCTGCGGGTCAATGGAACCGCATTTCAAAGATCGACGCGAAGCCGAGAAAACGTTCTTCCGGAGCGTAGGGCTCCGAAAGAGAATGCTGACCGCGCCCCCGCAAAGGGGCGCGGCATTTGGCGGTGAGGCCAGCAGTCTCGCCTCAGACGGCGGCCTTCTTGATCGCGTCCAGAGTCTCGCTGCCGAACTTGCTGACGAAATCCTTCTCGACCTCGGCGGTCACGATCTTGGCGAAGGAATCGCGATCGGGGGTCTCGACGGCCTGCATGCCGGCCTTCTTGAGGGCGGCGAGGCTCGATCCCTCGGTATCCTCGTTCATCTGGCGCTGGATGCCGGCGATCTCGACTGCGATCGTCGGCAGCATCGCCTGGATGTCGGCCGGCATCGCGTCGAACTTGGTCTTGTTCATCACCACCGGGCCGGTGGTGAAGGCGTGCCGCGTCAGCGAGAGATGCTTCTGCACCTCGTTGAACTTGGCGTTGAGGATCAGCGTCACCGGGTTTTCCTGGCCGTCGACCGCGCCGGTCTCCAGTGCCGTGAACAGCTCGGTGAAGGCCATCGGGGTCGGCACCGCGCCGAGCAGCTGGAAGGCCTTGATATGGGCCGGATTCGGCGTGGTGCGGATCTTCAGGCCCTTGATGTCGGCGGCGGTTGCGACCGGGCGACGGTTGTTGGTCAGGTTGCGCCAGCCGATCTCCCAGGTGGCGAGTGCCTTGAGGTTCGAGCCCTCGAGCTCCTTGCGCAGGCCGTCGCCGATCGGGCCGTCCATGACGATCGCCGCATGCTTGCGGCTCTGGATCAGGAAGGGCAGGTCGAGCACGTTGAGCTTCGGCGCGAGCCCGGTGAAAAACGGATTGCCGGTCAGGCAGATGTCGAGCGAGCCGCCGCGCACCGCACTGATCGTCTGCGCGTCGGAGCCGAGCGCGCCATTGGCGAAGACCTGGACTTCGTAGCGGCCCTGGCTCTTGGCCTTGACCTGCTCGGCGAAGAGCAGCGCGGCCTTGTGCCAGCTATCCGCTTCGGGGTGTGGGTGGGCGAAGCGCAGCTTCGTTGTCTGCGCCAGCGCCGGGCGGCCGATGGCGAACAGGGCGAGGCCTGCGCCGGCACCGGTGAGGGCGGTCCTGCGGGTGATGCTCATGATGGCGTCCTCCTTGTGTGGTTTTGTCGTCGTCTTGTTCTGTCGTCGGGTGTGGCAGGCGCGTTAGCGCCCGTAGAACCATCGGGCCGGCACGGTGACGATCTCCGGCACGAGGATCAGCAGCAGCAGCACCGCGCATTGCGAGAGCAGGAACGGCATCACGCCGCGGATTACCTTGTCCATCGGGATGCGCCCGACGGCGCAGACCACGTTCAGCACGACGCCGACCGGCGGCGTCAGCAGGCCGATGGCGTTGTTCATGATGAACATCACGCCGAAATAGACCGGGTCGATGCCGGCCTGCTTGACGATCGGCATCAGCACGGGCGTCAGGATCAGCACGGTCGGGATGAAATCGAGCGCTGTGCCGACGACGATGACGAGCAGCATCATCGCCATCATGAGCAGCAGTTTCGACTCGATCAGCGGGCCGAGGATGCCGGCGACCTGGCCGGGGATGTCGGCAATGGTGATGAGCCAGGCCGAGACCATCGCGGCCGCGACCAGGAACATCACCGCCGCCGAGGTCTTCAGTGCGGAAAGCAGCGCCGGACGCAGATGTGCGATCTTGAGCTCGCGGTAGATGAAGGCGCCGACAAAGCCGGCATAGACGGCCGCGACCACGGCGGCCTCCGTCGGCGTGAAGGCGCCGGCCTTCATGCCGCCGATGATGAGGAAGGGCAGGCCGAGGGCCCAGAGTCCGTCGAGCAGCGCCTTGCCGACCTCGCGGCTGCTGGCGCGTTGCACGCGCGCCGCCGGTTCGTCGCGGGCCACGACGTACCAGGTGATGAACAGCGCCAGCGCCATCAGCAGGCCGGGCACGATGCCGGCGATGAACAGGCGCGTGATCGAGACCCCGGCCGCGACGCCGAAGACGACGAAGCCGATCGACGGCGGGATCACCGGCGCGATGATGCCGCCGGCCGAGATCAGCCCGGCCGCGCGCGGCAGGTTGTAGCCGGCCTGCCGCATCATCGGCAGCAGGATGGCGGCCAGCGCGGCGGTGTCGGCGACGGCCGAGCCGGAAATGCTCGCCATCACCAGCGCAGCGATGACCGCGACATAGCCGAGCCCGCCCCGGACGTGGCCGACCAGCGTCACCGCGAGCGCGATGATGCGTTTTGACAGGCCGCCGGCATTCATCAACTCGCCTGCGAGCATGAAGAAGGGCACCGCCATCAGCGGGAAGGAATCGGCGCCGCCGACCAGGTTCTGCGCCAGGATCTGGGCGTCGAAGGTGTCGAGCTGCAGCATCAGCGCGACACCGCAGACCAGCAGGGCGAGGGCGATCGGCATGCCCAGCGCCATGGCGCCGAGCAGCGAACCGAGGAAAACGAAGACCGTCACCGCCGCTTCTCCTCGGCCTGATGCGCCTCGAAGGCGGTCAGCTCTTCCGATTCAGCCCCGAAGATCAGCTCGGAATCCGGCATGCGGCCGGTCAGCAGGCGCGCCAGCGCGATCAGGTTGAGCGCCGCGATGCCGATGCCGCCGGCCAGCCCGGCGAAATAGGTCACGGCCACGGGCACGCCGGTGACCGGCGCATGATTGTCGAGATTGATCACCGCCTGCTGCCAGCAGCCGATGATCAGCAGCGCCATGCACAGCAGCGAGAGCGCCTCGACCGCGAGCCGGCACCACCAGCGGCCATTGCGGCCCAGCATGGTGACGACGGTGGTCATGCCGAGATGCTGGCCGTCCTTGGCGACGAGGAAGGCGCCGCCGAAAGTCAGCCAGACGAAGACCATCCGGGAGACCTCCTCCGACATGATGATGCCGGAGTTGAAGCCGTAGCGCAGCACGACATTGCCGAAGACCATCGCGATCATCACGACGAAGCCCGCGATCAGCAGGTCCTCGGTGATCCGGAGCAGCGCGGCACGTAATTTCATGACTTCGCTCCGGCTGCCGCCGCGGGCGCCAGCCCGTACCAGCGGGCGGCATTGTCGTGGAACAGCGCCAGCCGTTCAGCAGGCGACAGGTCCGTGGTCGCCGCCTTGAAGACGTCGAAGATCGTGCCGAAATCGGCGCAGAGGCCGTCCACCGGGAAGTTGCTGGCGAAGGCGCAGCGTTCGACGCCGAAGGCCGAGATCATGCCCGCGATCACCGGCGCCTGCAGTTCGAGCGTCCATTCGCGGCCGGGCACGCCGATGCCGGAGATCTTGGCGACGACATTGGGCTGCTTCGCCAGGCGCTCCAGCGCGGATTGCCAAGCCGCGAGCGCTTCGGCGCTGCGGTCCGAGGGCAGGCCGGAATGGTTGAGGATGATCGTGGTGTCCGGGAAATCGCGCGCGAGCTCCGCCGCCTCGTCGAGATGCCACCACGGCGTCTGCAGGTCGAAATGCAGGCCGGCCGGGGCGAGCTTGGCATAGCCCTCGCGCCATTTCGGATCGCGCATCGAGCCCGGGGCATTGAAGCCCGCCTGATGCGCCTCGCGGCTCACCGCCGCCGGCTTGTGGCGGACGCTGCGTACGATCGGCATGTCGCGATAGGCGGCAGCGACCGAGGTCGCGTCCTCGCGGTCGAGCCAGATCTGGCCGATCGCAGCGTCGGGTGCGCCATGCTCGGCTGCGACCTCTGTCGTCCAACGCATCTCGCCGACGGGGTCGCGCGGATCCCACTCGCCCTCCATCAGCACGCTGCCGACGACAAGATGGCCGGCGGCCACGCGCCGATAGTCGGCCGGCAGGAAGTCGCGCCGGATCGCCGTGTAATCGCCGTAGCGGAAATTCGTCAGGATGTGGTCGCTCAGCCAGGGATGATGGTTCCGGCCGAGATCGAAGAAATGGTGATGCGGATCAATGATCGGCAGGACCGCATCATCCCCGGTGTCGAGGAAGCGGGCGCGTTGTGCGGGGGAGGCGACGGGCATCTGCTCAGTTTCCGGCGGCTGTTCGGGCGCGGCCGGGCGACGAGCCGGGCCGGTCGGAGGCCGGGACTGGGCACATATCGCGGTCTCCCCGATGTTTCCTCGATGGTCTCGTCGCTTGAGCGATCGTTTGGCAGGCTATGCTGTATGCTGCATACAGCATAGCCTTAACAATGTGTCAAACCTTGCCGGTGTTGAACAGGGCGTCCTGCTCGCGGCGCAGCTGCACCAGCGTCGTCGACTCATCCAGCGCGATGTCGGCGCAGGTCAGGATCGCGCCTCGTGCCACCGGCCGCACGACAGGCCGGCCAGCGGTCAGGTAGTACGGCACGGGCTCGTCGGCGCCGAGCGGACGGGCCGGCTGCAGCAGCGGCTCGAGCCCGCCGATGACATGGCGATAGCCCATGGTCAGCGTCTCGCCGGGGACGAGGTCGCGGCTGGCGCGGGCCACGAGGTCGACGCGCGGCAGCACCTCGGCACCGCCGGTCGACTGGCCGAGCAGCGCGGCCGAGAGGGCCGACATCGGCGCTTCGGCACCGAGCAGATGGACAGGATTGTGCACCAGCACATAGCGGCCATCGGGCGAGCAGGGGATGCCCTTCCCGGCGAACAGCGCTCCGGTCGTAAGATCAGGCGCCTCGGCGATGACGAAGACCCCGCCGGCGAAGGACAATTCGTCCGGCCGGCGCAGGCAGTTGAACATGTCGACCTTGCCGGAGCCGGAGAGCAGGCCGCCCTCGGAAGCGGGCCGGAAAAGCGTCGGCAGCTCGGTGGTGCGCGCGATCGGTGCGTGCATCTCGGCGATATCCGGCATCAGACCGGTATGGTTCGAGACGATGCCCATCTCGCAGAGGTCGGGCACGGTAGCGCGCGGGAAGGGCAGCTTGGCGCGCTCGGCCAGCAGCGGCAGCGGGTTGCTGCCGAGGCGCCCGAAAGCGGCAGCGAAATCCTTGGCGTCGGCCGGGGTTTCCCAGGCGGTGACCGTGCCGGTCTCCGGATCCCAGACGAAATCCGACTCGCTCGACTTGCCAGCCGCGACGATCGGCAGCCCGAGCATGCGCGCCCAGCCGATCAGGCCGATCAGCAGGCTCGGCTGATCGCCGTCGACCGGGGTGTGGACGACGCCATTCTGCTTGGCCTTGTGTGCCAGGATCGGGCCGATGATGCACTCGGCCTCCTTGGTCACCATGACGCAGTGGCGGCCGTTTTCGATCGCGGCGAGGGCGACTTTGGCTGCGCCTTCCGGATCGCCGGTGGCCTCGACCACGAGGTCGACGGCTAGGCTGGCGAGATGGTCGGAATTGTCGATCAGCGCGACGAGGCCGCGCTCGAGCGCAGCCTTCGCTTCGGCCGCACTCCGGCAGTCCGCGAGGTCGCCCTCGCTGAAGCCGCCCGCGAGCGCGGCCTTGCGGGCGCGGCCGAGATCGAGGTCGCAGACCACGCGCGGCGCTATATGCGCGGTGCGGCGGGCCTGGCCGATGAAGCTGGCGCCGAATTCACCGGCGCCGACGAGGGCAGCCGAAACGACACGCCCGGCGACATCCGGCCGGGAGGCGAAGAAGTTCTCGATGTTCAAGGTCTTGGACTTTCAGTTCGGGATTGAAACGGGCCGTGTCAGACCGGCAGGCCCTCGATGGCGTAGAAGCGGGCGGGCGCACCATCGGCGTTCGGAATCAGCAGCGGCGCTGCCGAGAACAGGTTGCGCGGCGCGCTGAGGCGGCTGGTGTTGCAGACGTACTCGATCAGCGTGACGCCGTGCGAGAGCAGGACGTGATGCGTCACATGCTCCGGCTTCGGCACCTCCTTGCCTTCGAGCAGGAGGCGGATCGGGTAATCCTGCGGGAAGTCGAAAGCGACGGCGGTCGGCTTGCGGGCCGCGAGCCACTGCGCCGATTCGAGCGTCAGCCAGGGCGCTTCGGTCCAGAAGGTCTTGTCCTGGTAGTCGCGCCGGTCGCTCCAATGGGCGGCGAGCAGGAGGATTTCGCCCTCCTCGCCGCCGGGATCGGCCGCCGCGAGGTGCTCGGGCTCGATCGGCGCATTCGCCGGGCGGGCGCTGAGATCGAGCACGCGGCAGGCGCCGACCACTTCCGAGAGCGGCGTCGCCTCGATCGTCGGCGCGCCCGCGACGAAATGCGCGGCGGCGTCGACATGCGAGAAGCCATGGCAGGGGCCGGCGATCTTCGAGACGCGGAACTGGTCACCCGCGGCGATGTCGCCCTTGATCGAAAGCTCGACGGGCCAACGGAAATGCGGCGCGATCGGCATGCTGAGGTCGATGATTTTCATGGCAGCATCCAGCAGAGCTTGGCTCCGCCCTCAAAAAAATGTTGCGGGCGGGCTCTCGGTAGAGGGTCGACATCTTGCATGCAAGAAAATTTGACCGTCAAGTGTGACGGGAGTGTACAACCGGCCATGACCATTTCGGACGATACGACGCCGCTCGCGGCGCTTCTCGCGCAATTGCCGCCGCCCGAGCCGGGCAAGCGCAAGGGCCATCTGCACGGCAACACCGTCGCACGGCTGCGCAATCTGATCGTTACCGGCGTGCTGGCGCCGGGGACCAAGCTGAACGAGCGTGAGCTCTGCGATCAGCTGGCGATCTCGCGCACCCCTGTGCGGGAAGCGATCAAGACGCTGATCCAGGACGGCCTGCTGCGCGCTCTGCCCAATCATTCGGCCGTGGTCTCGGAGCTCGATCTCGACGAGGTCGTGGCGCTGATCGAGGTCGTGACGGTGGTCGAGGGCCTCGCCGGCGAACTGGCGGCGAAGAACATCAGTGATGAGGCCGTAGCCGAGATCGGCATGCTGCACTACCGCATGCTGCTGCATCATGCCCGCGACGAGCTACCCGGCTACTTCGAAGCCAACAAGGCTTTCCATCGCCGGATCGTCGAACTTTCGGGTAATTCGATCCTGCTCTGGGTCTGGGAGCTGTTGGCGCTCAGGGTCGATCGCGCCCGTTTCTCCTCCAATCTCTGGCCGACACGCTGGCGGACCGCGATCGAGGAGCATCAGCAGATCCTCGATGCATTGACCGCGCGCGATTCCGCCCGCGCCGGCCAGGCGCTGCGCAGTCATGTCCGCAACGGCCTCGAGGGGCTGGTCGCCTCGCTGCGCGCGAAGCAGGCGGCCGCGCAGCCCGAGGCCGAACGAGGCAAGAAGCAAGGCGGGGCCACCTCGCGATAGCGCCGCATCTTTCGGCAGGGCGCCGAACGCGGTTGACGGCCCGCATTCTTGCATGCAACTTTTCCGGTGAGGCCGCGCAGACGGCTCGTACGGTCGCTGCTGACAAAGCCGGCGGCCGGCTGCAATCACCGGGGAAGGAAGAACGCCATGGTCGGGAAGATCACGTGGACGCGTCGCTCGCTGCTGGGGGCCGGCGCGGCGCTCTCGGTGTCGCTGCCTGCGATTAGGCCGGCCCGAGCAGCCGTCGAATTGCGCCTGACCCACCCGGCCGACATGAGCCATCCCGTGCATATCGAAGCCGAAGCGATGGTGAAGCGCATCGCCGAGCGCACCAACGGCCAGGTCAAGATCACGATTTTCCCGAACAATGCGCTGGGCTCGCCGGTCGAGGCGGCGCAGCAGACGCGGCTTGGCGCCATCGACATGATGATGCTGAACCCGGCCAATATCGAGGCGCTGTCGAAGACGATCGGCGTCATCAACATCCCCTACCAGTTCGACAGCTATGAGCACGCCCACAAGACGCTCGACGTCACCGCGCGCGACTGGATCGCCGAGCAGCTGAAGACCGCCGGCTTCACCTGGATCTCCAATCTGGAATGGGGTTTCCGGGCCGTCACCAACAGCCGCCGGCCGATCAACCAGCCGGCCGACGTGCAGGGCCTGAAAATCCGCGTCCCGCCCGAGCTCGCGATCAAGGCGGCTTTCGAGGCGCTCGGCGCCAGCACCCAGACCATCGCCTTCCAGGAAGTCTATCTGGCGCTCGCCAACAATGTCGTGGACGGCCAGGACAACCCGGTCGGCACCACCTTCGCCGCGAAGTTCTACGAGGCGCAGAAGCACATCGCGCTGACCAAGCACATCTACGCTTCGATCATGTTCTGCGCCAATCCGCGAGTCTGGAGCAGCAAGCTCAACGAGGAGCAGCGCAAGATCGTCATCGAGGAAGGCACCAAGGCCGGCGCCGGGGCGCGCAAGGGCGTGCGCGACAACGAGGACAGCAACCTCGCGGCGATGGAGAAGGCTGGTCTCGCGATCACCCGGCCGGATGTCGCGCCCTTCCGCGACAAGATGGGGCCGGCCTACGACCAGCTCCGCAAGGCCCTCGGCGACAAGACCTGGGACGAGTGGACCAAGCTCGTCGCGGCCGCACGCACCGCCTGACCACAGCCTACAAGATAAAGAAAAGGGTCGACGCGCGATGCTGGTCACCGCGGTACTTCTCGGCGTGTGCGTCGTCATCATGCTGGGCATCCCGATTGCCGTAGCCCTGGGGCTGGTCGCGATCGGGACGATGGTTGCGACGGCCGGCCCGGAGCTGCTCGTCATCTTCATCCAGCGCACCTATGCGGGTACGACCTCGTTCCCGCTGCTGGCGATCCCGTTCTTCGTCCTCGCCGGCAATCTGATGAATGTCGGCGGCACGACCGAGCGCATCTTCGGCGTCGCGCAGCTCTGCATCGGGCGCATTCGCGGCGGCCTTGCCCATGTCAACGTCGTCGGCAGCGTGATCTTCGCCGGCATGTCCGGCTCGGCGATCGCCGATGCCGCGGGCATGGGCGTGATCGAGCACCGTGCCATGACCAAGGCCGGCTATACCGGCAGGTTCGCCGCCACCATTACGGCGGTTTCGGCGACGATCGGGCCGATCATTCCGCCGAGCATTCCCTTCGTGATCTATGGCAGCCTCGCCAATGTTTCCGTGGGCGCCCTGTTCATGGCCGGCGTCGTGCCGGGGCTGCTGATGGCCGTGTCGCTTATGGCGGTCATCGCGGTCGCCGCGAAATGGATGAACCTGCCGCGCGGCGAGGGCATGCCGCCCTTGCCGGTGGCAGCCCGGATCGTCCGCACCGCCTTGCCCGCGCTCGCCCTGCCGCCGGCGATCCTGCTGGTGATTCTGACCGGCTTCGCGACGCCGACCGAGGCGGCCGTGGTCGCCGCAGCCTATGCCTTCGTCCTTGGCCGGTTCGTCTACGGGGAGCTGAGCTGGGATGACACTATCGCCGTGCTCTGGGAAAGCGCGCGCCAGACCGCTCAGGTGATGTTCATCATCGCACTGGCGGCGCCCTTCGGCTGGGTTCTGGTGCAGCAGCAGATTCCCAATGCCGTGCTGACGGCGCTGCTGACGCTCTCCTCCGAGCCCTGGATGATCCTTTTGATCATCAATGTAGCGCTGCTGGTCCTCGGGATGTTCATCGAGGGCATCGCGCTGATGATCATCGCCTTCCCGGTGCTGCTGCCGATCACGGTCCAGCTCGGCATCGACCCGGTCCATTTCGGCGTGATCCTCGTGCTCAATCTGATGATCGGATTGGTGACGCCGCCGGTCGGGCTCTGCCTCTACGTCGTCGCCGGCATCGCCAAGATCTCGATCGGCGAAATCACGCGCGAGATCTGGCCCTACGTCTTGGCGCTGATCGGCGTGCTGATGCTGATCACCTATGTGCCGGGCCTCTCGCTCTGGCTGCCTCATGCGCTGGGCTATGGAGTGACGCGATGATCGCCGCGCTGGAAGTTCTCGACAGGCTCGTCGCCGTCACCTGCAAGGTCGCCGCGATCCTGTGCATGCTGGGCGTCTTCGTCCTGCTCGGGGCCGCGATCGTGCTGCGGATCGTGCCGCTCTTCACGATCGCGGGCTATGACGAGATCATCGAGTTCCTGTTCATCTGGATGGTGATGCTAACCTCGCTCGCGCTCTGGCGCGAAGGCGTTCTCTACCGTGTCGTGATGCTCGAGAGCCTGCTGCCGCCCAATCTGCGGCGCATGCTCGAGATCCTGATTAACCTCGCCATGTTCGGCTTTGCGCTGATCCTCGTCTTCTACGGAATCGAGTTCATGCAGATGGCCGGCGAGACGACGCCGTTCCTCCGGCTCGACAAGGGCTGGTGGTATGCCGCCATCCCCGGCTGCGGCGCGCTCATGGCCGTTTACAGCCTCGTCTGGCTCTACCGCGTCGTCCGCGGCCAGGGCGAACTCCATTCGACCACTTCACTCGTCGGCTGACAGCGCCGTCCGGAAAGGCAAGCACTCATGGCCCGTCTTGCAGGCAAGGTCGCGATCCTCACCGGCGGTGCCGGCGGCATCGGCGCGGCGACCGCCGAACTCTTCGCCGAGGAGGGCGCGAAGGTCGCGCTCGTCGACATCGACGCCTCGGCGCTCGCCGAGGTCGGCGCACGGATCCGTGCAGCGGTGCCGGGCGCGGAAATCCTGGAGATCGCCAGGGATGTCGGGCAGGAGGCTTCGGCGGCGGCGATCGTTGCCGAGACGCTCTCCGCCTTCGGCCGGCTCGACATCCTCGTCAACAATGCCGGCATCCGCTCCTATGAGCCGCTCGACGAGGCCAAGGCCGAGACTTGGCAGAAGATCCTTTCCGTGAACCTGCTGAGCTATGCCTATCTCGCCCGGGAGGCGCTGCCGGCGCTGCGGCAGGCGGGCAAGGGCGCGATCGTCAACATCTCCTCGACCCACGCCTTCAACCCGCGCGGCGGCATGGGCCAGTACGACGTCGCCAAGGCCGGCATCATCTCGATGACCAAGACGCTGGCCTTCGAGGAGGCCGATCGCGGCGTGCGGGTCAACGCCGTCTGTCCCGGCCTGACGCTGACGCCGTTCCATGTCCGCCGCTTCGCCCCGCAGGGCAAGAGCGAGCAGGATTTGCGGACCGAGAAGGTCGACCACAACATCCAGCGCCGCTGGGCGGATCCGCGCGAAGTCGCCTGGCCGATCCTCTGGCTCGCTTCCGACGAGGCGTCGTTCATGACGGCGTCGGTGATCATGGCCGATGGCGGCACCCGCGTCTGACGGCGCGGGTACCGGGCAGCGGATAGTTCAGGCGGACTACTTGCCCTGCCAGTTCGGCGTCCGCTTGCCGAGGAAGGCTTCCATGCCCTCGCGGAAGTCGGCGCTGGTGTAGCAGAGCGCGACGAGGTCATCGCCGTCGACACCGGCGCTGGCCGCCTCGGTGAGGCGCCGCAGTGCCTCCTTGGTGGCGCGCATGGTCAGCGGCGCATGGCTGCGGATGGTCTCGGCGAGCTCGTTCACGCGCGCCAGCAGCGCCGCGTGGTCGGCGACGAGCTCGTTGTAGAGGCCGACGCGATGGCCTTCATCGGCCTCGACCAGCCGGGCGGTGAAGATGATGTCCTTGACGCGGGCCGGGCCGAGCAGGCTGGCGAGCCTTGCATAGTTCGCCATCGACAGGCAGTTGCCGAGCGTGCGCGCTACCGGGAAGCCGAAGCGGGCCGATTGCGTCGCGATCCGGAGGTCGCAGGCGCAGGCGATCGCCGCGCCACCGCCGGTGACCGCGCCGGAGATCGCCGCGATCGTCGGCACCGAGCAGCTCTCGATCGCCGTGATCACCTTCTCGATGCGGTTCTCATAGGCGAGCGCATCCTCGGCGGTCTTGAACTCGCGGAACTGCGCGATGTCGGTGCCGGCCGCGAAGGCTTTCTCGCCGGCGCCGGTCATCACGATCACCTTGGGCGCGCCGTGGCTCTCGGGGGCGCTGCAGATCTCTGCCAAACGCTCATACATGGCGAAGGTCAGCGCATTGCGGGCCTGCGGCCGGTTCAGCGTGATCGTGCCGATCCCGTCGGCGACGTCGTAGAGAATCTCGTCAGTCATCGGAAAACCTCTTCAGATCGCGCCGTCGGCGCGCAGTTGCGCGATCGCCGCGGCGTCATAGCCGAGCTCGGCGAGGATCTCGTCATTATGCTCGCCGGCGTCCGGGGTCGGCGAAACCACGCTCGCCGGGGTGCGCGACAGGCCGACAGGCTCGCCGATGACCCGGATGTCGCCGAGAACCGGGTGGGTGACGGGCTGCGCGATGCCGAGATGCTGCACCTGCGGATCGTCGAACATGGCGTCGACCGAGTAGATCGGCCCCGCCGGCACCGAAGCCTTCTCGCAGGCGTCGAGCCAGTAGGCGCTGTCCTGCGTCGACATGATCTTCTCGAGCAGGATGCGCAGCTCAGGCCGTGCCGCATAGCGCTTCTCGACGCTGTCATAGCGCGGGTCGCTCGCCAGCTCCGGCCGGCCGAGCACCCCGCAGAAGGAGCGCCAATGCCCTTCGGCGCCGACGCCGAGATTGATGTGGCCGTCGCGCGTCGCATAGACGCCCATCGGGGTCGCGTAAGGGTGGTCGTTGCCGGCCTGGGGCGGCACCGTGCCCTCGACCAGGAAGCGCGCCGCCTGGAAATCCATCATCGCGATCTGCGCCTCGAGCAGCGAGGTCTGCACCCACTGGCCCTTGCCGGAGACCGCGCGCTCCTGCAGCGCGACCAGCGCGCCGATCGCCCCGTAGAGGCCGGCGGCGGAATCGGCCACTGCGATGCCGGCCCGCACCGGTCCCTGGCCCTGAAGGCCGGTGACCGACATCATGCCGCCCATGCCCTGGGCGATCTGGTCGAAGCCGGCACGCAGGCGATAGGGGCCGGTCTGGCCGAAGCCGGAGACCGAGACCAGGATCAGGCGCGGATTGAGCGCATGCAGCGTCTCGAAATCGAGGCCGAGCCGGTCCTTCACGTCCGGGCGGAAATTCTCGATCAGCAGGTCGGCATCGGCGATCAGCCGGCGCAGCACCGCCTTGCCGGCTTCCTTCTTCAGGTTGAGCGTCAGCGAGCGCTTGTTCCGGTGCAGGTTCTGCATGTCGTAGCCATGCCGGGCCCCGCTCATGTTCTCGTTCGGGTCGACCCCCGGCGGGCTTTCGATCTTCAGCACGTCGGCGCCGAAATCGGCGAAGATCCGGGCGCAGGTCGGGCCGGCGCGGACCCGGGAGAGATCGAGGACGCGCAGATTCTCGAGCGCGGAGGACGGTGTCGGACGAGGCATGATGTTCCGGAAGGGCTCTATAGGGGGCGCGACTATCCCGTCATCGGCCGGGAGCGTCAACGCTAAAGCCATTTTGTATGCAAGATTTGCGGGCTGGCTATGTGCACTGCGCTCGCGACGCGGCTTCACGAGGCGGAGAGCGGCGCAACCTTCGGCCGCGATGCCGTTGCGTCGCTTCTCTGCTGCACTATCTTCAGCAGGCCCGGTGACGGCCGACCACGAGCGATCGGCGAGATCGATGCTGTCCGGGCGTTTTCCTCGAATGGAAAGAGATCGTCATGCGCTATCACACGCTTGGCCAAACCGGCCTGCTCGTCTCCGAACTATGCCTGGGCACCATGACCTTCGGCGGCGGCGACGAGGGCTTCTGGGGGCATATCGGCAGGCTCGAGCAGCAGGAGGCGGACGCGCTGGTCCGGACGGCGCTCGATGCCGGCATCAACTTCATCGACACCGCCAATGTCTATGCCGAAGGGCGTTCGGAGCAGATCACCGGCCAGGCCCTGCGCAACCTCGGCATTGCCCGAGATGAGGTCGTGGTCGCGACCAAGGTCTTCAGCCGCATGGGGCAGGGCCCGAACGGCAGCGGCGCGAGCCGTTACCACATCATGGAGCAGGAGAAGGCCAGCCTGAAGCGCCTTCAGCTCGACCATGTCGATCTCTACCAGATTCATGCCTTCGACAGCGTCACCCCGATGGAGGAGACGCTGGAGGCGCTCGACAGCCTCGTCCGCCAGGGCCACGTCCGCTATGTCGGCGTCTCGAACTGGGCGGCCTGGCAGGTCGCCAAGGCGCTCGGCATCTGCGAGCGGCGCCAGCTCTCCCGCATCGCCTCGCTGCAGTCCTACTACACCATCGCCGGCCGCGATCTGGAACGCGAGATCGTGCCGATGCTGCTCTCCGAGAAGGTCGGCCTGATGGTCTGGAGCCCGCTCGCCGGCGGCCTGCTCTCCGGCAAATACGACCGGCGCAACGAGCAGGGTGGTGATGGCCGCCGCGCCAGCTTCGACTTCCCGCCCGTCGATCGCGAGC
This sequence comes from Allobosea sp. GW823-FHT02B03, assembly GCF_058797755.1. NCBI lineage: Bacteria > Pseudomonadati > Pseudomonadota > Alphaproteobacteria > Hyphomicrobiales > Alloboseaceae > Allobosea > Allobosea sp. GW823-FHT02B03. The sequence continues at coordinate 562,944 of NZ_JBXAJY010000005.1, forward strand.
GCGGCTACGACGTCATCGACGCGATGCGCGGCATCGCCGAGACGCATGGACGCAGCGTCGCGCAGATCGCGCTCGCCTGGCTTCTGCACCAGCAGGCCGTGACCAGCGTGATCGTCGGCGCCAAGCGCCCGGAGCAGCTCGCCGAGAATCTGGCGGCGGTCGATATCGTCCTGTCGCCCGAGGAGCTGGCGAGCCTCGACGCGGTCAGCGCCCTGCCGCGCGAATATCCCGGCTGGATGCTGGAGCGCCAGGGGGCCAACCGCACCAAGCCGGACCCGCGCTGAGACCAATGCGTTCCTTTCCGGCGTAATATCAGGATCTTCCGCCGGAAATCTGAATCGATCTCGCAGGGCCCTGAATCGCGATGGCAACTGTCGAAGCCGGCTCTGCGAGGAGCGGCCTCGGCGGCCGGCCCGGTTCATGCTAGGTCGACGTGAGAGGAGCCTGTCCCGGCTGATCGTGCGGCCGGGAGCGCGGCCGGCCGGAGGGCGGGATGACGACAAGCGAGAAGCCTGACAGTGAAGTTGCGGACGCGCAGCACTTGCGCGCCCTGGTCGGCGAGGTCCATCTGCTCGCCGAGCGCAAGGTGATCGACCGGCTCGACCATTTCTGCCGCGACTTCATCGCGCTCTCGCCCTTCCTGGTGCTGGCGAGCTCGGACAGCGAGGGCCGCGCCGATGCGAGCCCGCGCGGCGATGGGCCAGGCTTCGTGCAGGTGCTCGACGAAAAGACCCTGCTGATCCCCGATCGACGCGGCAACAACCGCGTCGACAGCTTCGGCAATGTGCTGAGCTCGCCGGGCGTCGGGCTGGTCTTCTTCGTGCCCGGCATCAACGAGACGCTGCGGGTCAATGGCCGGGCCAGGCTGACGCGCGACGAGGCGCTGCTCGAACCGACGACCGTGCAGGAGAAGACGCCGAAGCTCGGCCTGCTCGTCGAGGTCGACGAGGCCTATTTCCATTGCGGCAAGGCCCTGATCCGCTCGAAGCTCTGGGCGCAGGATGCGCAGGTCGAGCGCGGCAGCTTCCCGACGCTCGGGCGCATCGTCGCCGAGCAGACCAAGGCGGTGGACGCGGCCGAGGCCGATGCCAATCTCGAAGAGGCCTACCGGACGCGGCTCTACTGAGCCGCGCGCTTCACTGGCCGTCGATCGACACGCTCTTGACCACGGCATAGACGGACTGGCCGGGCTTCAGGCCCAGATGCGCCGCCGATTTGCTGGTCAGCCGCGCGAGCAGGCTGGCGCCATTGCAGTCGATCCCGATCTCGAGGGCCGATCCTCCGCTCCGGCGCGCGCCGATCTCTGCGATGGTGCCGCTCAGCACGTTGAGCGCGCTGATGCCTTGCAGCGGCTGCAGGCTGATCAGCACGTCGCTGGCGAGGATGCGCACGCGCAGCTGGCTGCCGAGAGGCTGCGCCCGATGTGGTACCTGAACCTGCCCGGCCTGGGTTTCCAGCACGGAGAGGCCGTGCTCGGGTTCATGGCGCAGGATGCGCGCGTCGAGAACCGAGCCGGCTTCAGGCGCTGCCGACAGCAGCGGCACGTCCGGCCGTGACATCAGGTCGATCGTGCTGCCGCTGGCGATGACGCTGCCCTGATCGAGCACGACGAGATTGGACGCCAGCCGCGCAACCTCCGCGACCGAATGCGAGACATAGACGATCGGAATGCCGAAAGCGTCGCGCAGGCGCTCGATGTAGGGCAGGATTTCGGCCTTGCGCGCTTCGTCCAGCGAGGCGAGGGGCTCGTCCATCAGCAGAAGGCGCGGTTTGGCCAGCAAGGCGCGACCGATGGCGACGCGCTGTTTCTCGCCGCCCGAAAGCCTCCCGGGGTGGCGGTGGAGCAGGTGCCCGATGCCGAGCAGATCCAGCACGTCCGCGATCTCGCTGCCGACGGTATCGGTCTTGGGCGCGAACCACTGGCCGTAGAGCAGGTTCTGCCTGACCGTGAGATGCGGAAACAGCCGCGCCTCCTGGAAGACGTAGCCGATGCGGCGCTTGTGCTTGGGTACGAAGATGCCGCGTTCGCTGTCGAGCAGCACCTGCCCGTCGATCGCGATGCGCCCGCGCTGTGGCCTAATGAGTCCGGCGATGATGTTGACCAGCGAGGTCTTGCCGGAGCCCGAGCGTCCGAACAAGGCGGTCAGGCGGCCGTTCGAGGTGAAATCGGCCGCGAGCGCGAAGGCGCCGAGCTGGTGCGAAACCGCGATTTCGATGGCGTTGGTCATTCGACTGCGATCCGCTTTCCGATAACCCGCGCCAGCACCTCGGAGGCGAACAAGGCCGCGACCGAGATCGCGATCGAGATCAGCGTCAGCCGCAGCGCGCCGGCGTCGCCGTTCGGAACCTGGGTGAAGGTGTAGATCGCTGAAGGCAGGGTCTGCGTTTCCCCGGGAATGTTGGAGACGAAGGTGATGGTGGCGCCGAACTCGCCCATCGCCTTGGCGAAGCACAGGATCATGCCGGCAAGGATGCCGGGCAGGCAGAGCGGCAGCGTCACGGTGAGGAAGACCCAGGCCGGGCTCGCCCCGAGCGTACCGGCCGCATCCTCCAGCTTGCGGTCGACGGCCTCGATCGAGAGGCGGATCGCGCGGACCAGCAGCGGAAAGCCCATCACGGCGCAGGCCAGCGCCGCCCCGGTCCAGCGGAAGGAGAGTACGATCCCGAACCAGTCATAGAGCCATTGGCCGATCGGGCCGCGCCGGCCGAAGCCGATCAGCAGCAGGTAGCCGGTGACGACGGGCGGCAGGATCAGCGGCAGATGCACGACGGCATCCAGCAGCGACTTGCCCCAGAACCGTCCGCGCGCCAGCAGCCAGGCGATGGCGATGCCGAATGGCAGGCTCGCCACCATCGCAGTGGTGGCGACGAGCAGGCTAAGCCGGACCGCCGTCCATTCCTCGGCGGAAAGCCAGTCGCTCACGAAGAGCTGGCAGGCTTGTTCAGAACCGTGAAGCCCTGCTTCTCGAACGAGCCCTTGGCGCCGTTGCCGCGCAGGAAGGTGAGGAAGGCGGCGGCGTCGGGGTTGGTCGAATCCTTGGTCACCGCGACGGGGTAGATGATCGGCGGGTGGCTGTCCTCCGGGAAGGTCGCGATCACCTTGACCTTCGGATCGGCGGCGGCGTCGGTCGCGTAGACGATGCCGAGCGGCGCTTCGCCACGGGAGACGAGCAGCAGCGCGGCGCGGACATTATCGGCCTGCGCGACCTTGTCCTTGACCTTGTCCCAGCCGCCGAGCTTCTCCAGCGCCGCCTTGCCGTATTTCCCGGCCGGCACGGAATCGACATTGGCCATGGCGAGGCGGCCCGCGCCGAGCGTCGCGGCGAGGTCGACGCCGGGCGCCAGCGTGGCGGTCGCGGTCGAATCGGAGGGGGCGATCAGCGCGATCCGGTTGGCGAGTAGGCTGACGCGGGTATCGGGCTTGATCAGGTTCTTTCCGGCCGCATAGTCCATCCAGTCGAGATCGGCCGAGAGGAACATGTCGGCGGGGGCGCCTTGCTCGAGCTGCTTCGCGAGCGCGCTGCTGGCGGCATAGGAGATCTTCGGCGCCGGCTTGCCGCTCTCCTTGACCCAGCTGGCGGCAGCCTCGTCCAGCGCGTTCTTCAGGCTGGCGGCTGCGAAGATCACCAGTTCCTTGGACTGCGCCTGCGCCTGGGAAGTGGCTGCGGCGAGGCCGATCAGCAGCGAGGCGGCAAAACCCAGGACTTGACGACGGGGGAATGACATTGCTGACCTCGCTTTGGCTGTTGTCGCTATATTCAGTTGAATATAGCGCAAGGCTGCAAAGGTCGAGTCCGCATGCCGCGGCTCGTCGTTCCATCTGGAGACGATCATGAAGATCAGCGCCCGCAATCAGCTCAAGGGGACCATCGTCGAGATCACCAAGGGCGCAACCACCGCCCATGTCCGCCTCGATGTCGGCGGCACGATCGTCACCTCCGCAATCACCAATGCCGCGGTGGACGAGCTCAAGCTGGCGGTCGGTCAGAAGGCCTATGCCGTGGTCAAGGCTTCAGACGTGATGATCGCAATCGACTGAGGCTGAGCCGCCGGAGTGATTGCCGGCCTGCGTCGGCCCGGCTAGCCTCCCGAAAAGAAAAAGGCCCGCGCCGGAGCGCAGGCCGAAGTCTAGGGAGGAAACGCCCAAGGAGGGCGCCACAGCATCTCTGCTGCGGTGCACAAGAGATAGGGCGTTCCGCGGTGCGGTACAAGGGGGAAAGGGCAGAATTGCTGTCCTTTTTTTGTGCAGCTTGCTGCCTCTTGCGCCGGCCGTGGAAATGGCAGGATGCGACCATGGCTTTTGGGCAACGGGCAATCGGAAACGCTGTCGCCGGCCTCGTATTTCTGCTGGCGGCGTCGGCCGGATTCGGCTTCCGCACGGTCGCGCAGATTCCGCCGTCGGAGGCCGAGATCGCCGCCTATAGCGGGCTGCATGCTGCGGCCCATCGCGGCGACATGGCCGCGCTGGAGCGAGTTCTGGCGCAGAAGCCGGCTCTCGATGCCCGCGACGGCCATGGCCGCACAGCGCTGCATGTCGCAGCCCATGCCGGCAAGCGCGAGATCATGCGAGCCCTGGTCCGGGCAGGGGCCGATCCGCGTGCGCTCGACAGCCAGCGCTATGACGCGATCACGATCGCGGCGGTCAATGACGATGTCGAGACCATGCGGGTCGCGCTTGCCATCGGCGGCGATGCGCGGGCCGTCACCAGCCCCTATGCCGGCACGGCTTTGATCGCCGCCGCCCATCTCGGCCATGACGAGGTCGTCAAGGCGCTGATTGCGGCCGGTGCGCCGCTCGATCATGTCAACAATCTCGGCTGGACCGCGCTGATCGAGGCCGTGATCCTCGGAGATGGCGGCCGGCGCCATGTCGAAACCGCCCGCGCGCTCGTTGCGGCCGGTGCCCGCCGCGACATTGCCGACCGCAGCGGCACGACGCCGCTCGATCATGCCCGCCGCCGCGGCTATGCGGCGATGATCGCGGTTCTGGAGGTTCCCTAGCTCGGAAATTGCGGGTCGGGCAGGCCTGCTACCAAGGCCGTCAGACCGTCGCTGTAGCGCTGGCGCAGATCCGTCCAGTAGGGGTGGTTGCTGTCGTATTTTGCGAGCGTACGCGTCGAGAAGCTGCCGCTCTCGTAGTGCAGCATGTCGATCGGAGGCGCGACCGAGAGATTGCTGCGGATCGTCGCGTCGAAGGAGAGCAGGGCGAGCTTGGCGGCCTCGTCGAGCCCGCTCGTCGGGCTCAGCGCCCGGTCGAGGATCGGCTTGCCGTACTTGGTCTCGCCGAGCTGGAGAAACTGCGTGCGGCCGAGCGCCTCGATGAAGTTCCCGGCCGAGTAGACCTGGAACAGCCGGTGCGGCTCCCCGGCGATCTGCCCGGCAACGAGGAAGGTGCCGTTCGGGTCGCCATAGGGCTCGACGAAGCTGCGGTTGAGCCGCAGCACCTCGCGCAGCGTGCTGCCGACGATCTGGGCCACGTCGAACATGGTCCGGGCCGCCAGGATGTCCCGGTTCTCGACGCTGCCGGCGCTCTCCTGCTTGTGGCGGCTGTACTGGCGGATCATCGTCACCACCGCCTGCGTGGTCGCGAGATTGCCGGCCGAGAGGATGGCGATGACGCGCTCGCCCGGCACTTCGAACAGGGCGAGCTTCTCGACCACGGCGATCTGGTCGACGCCGGCGCTCGACCTTGAATCGGAAGCGAGGATCAGCCCGGCGGGCAGCAGGATTCCAAGGCAATAGGTCATCGCGCGCCTCCGCAGCGATCGCCAGCATGACGCAGCTCGGTCGGACTTGCCAAGGCCGGCACGAGACGAGAGCCTCGCGCGGGCCGATTGCCCGGCGGCTGACGGGATGCGAGGCTGCGCCCGAGAAGGCCCGCGTGGGCCGGCGGCTGGAGCCATGGGCGGATGCAGGGTCTTTCCGAAGTCGTCGCCGCGGTCCATGCCGATGTTGCCGGCCATATCGGCGCCGGGCGCGTCGCCGACTACATTCCGGCCTTGTCGCAGGTCGACCCCAGGCGCTTCGGCATCGCGGTCATCACCTGCGATGGCGTGCGGGCCTTCGCCGGCGATGCCGCGGTCCCGTTCTCGATCCAGAGCATCTCCAAGGTCTTCACCCTGACGCTGGCGCTCGAGCGGGTCGGGGCGCGGCTCTGGCAGCATGTCGGCCGCGAGCCCTCGGGCTCGCCCTTCAATTCGATCGTCCAGCTCGAAGAGGAGCGCGGCGTGCCGCGCAACCCCTTCATCAATGCCGGCGCGCTCGTCGTGACCGATGCGCTGCTCGCCGGCCGCCGGCCGCCGGAAACGATCGCGGAAATTCTCGGCTTCCTGCGCGCCCGCGCCGATGATGCCGAGGTCTCGATCGACGGTGAAGTGGCGCGCTCGGAAGCGCAGACCGGCTTTCGCAATGCCAGTCTCGCCAACTTCATCCGGGCTTTCGGCAACCTCCAGAACCCGGTCGCCGAGGTGCTCGAGGTCTATTTCAATCAGTGCTCTCTGCAGCTGAGCTGCCTTCAGCTCGCCCGGGCCGGCCTCTTCCTGGCTGCAGACGGCGTCGACCCGCTCAGCGGCGAGACGATCTGCCGGCCGGCCCGGGCCCGCCGGGTCAAGGCGCTGATGATGACCTGCGGCCATTACGACGCGTCCGGCGAGTTCGCCTTCAAGGTCGGCTTGCCCGGCAAGAGCGGCGTCGGTGGCGGCATCCTCGCCATCGCGCCCCGTCGCGCCGCCATCGCCGTCTGGTCGCCGGGGCTCAATGCCGCCGGCACCTCGCTGGTCGGCGCCTTGGCGCTGGAGAGCCTGGTGGAGAGGACCGGCTGGTCGGTGTTCTGAGGCCGGCGGGCGGAGGCCCAGGCCGGTCTCAGAAGCTGACCCTCAGGGTTGCGGCTCCGGCATAGGACTGGGTGTTCTGCGAGAGTTCGGCGTCGAAGCGGGCGCCGAGGCTGACGGTGTTCGAGAGCCGGACATCGATGCCGGTGGCGATCAGCGCCGCATTGCGGTCGGGCCTCGTGCCCTGGAAGCCGAAGCCGGCGCCGGGCAGGCCGATCAGGCTTGCGGCGAACTGGTTGTCGCGACGGGCGTAATAGCCCCAGCCGAGCTTGCCGAAGGCGGTGGTCGAGAGCCCGAACAGGGTGGTGGCCGCATCGACCCTGAGGCCGAGTTCGGCGCGGGCAGTGGTGCCGTCGCGGCTTTGGACGGCGACGCCACTGGGCAGGCCGGTAACGCCGTCACGCTCGACGAAGCTCGGAGTGCGAAGGTTCTGGGCGGTGAAGGCGGCGTAGGGCGAGGCGCTGAGCCCGCCGAAGGAGGCGAGGCGCCAGGCGGCTTCCGCGCGGCCGCTCCAGATCTCGGCGCGATATTTGGCGCGGACGGCGAAGGCGCCGATCAGCGGAATGGCGCGGTTCGTCTCGACATCGGCCGAGGCATAGCCGAGCGAGGCGCCGAGCGAGAGTGCGCCGATCCGGGTCATGCCGTAGAGACCGGCCTGCAGCATGTCGGCCTTGGCGTCGCCGAGGGCGCCGGACAGGCTGGAGCGCGTTTCGCCGGCGGCGATCGCGACGCCGAGGATGGTGTCGGGCAGGACGCGCAGATCGACGCCGAGCGCGAGATGGCCGCTCGAAGCGTCGCTGGCGTGGCTGCCGCGCGCGATGTCGGCGCCCGAGCGGCTCTTGCTGCCGAAACCCTGGCCCCAGACATTGTAGAGCGGGTCGGGCACGAATTGCGGTGCGATGCGCGGGCCCTTCGCCGAGGGCAGCTCGGCCTGCGAGCCGGTCGAGGCGTAGGAGCCGGCCGTGGCGAAGGCGCCGGCGGCTCCGGGCATGGCATTGGGATCACGGCCGGTGGCGAAGGGGTCGAGCATCGCCCGCAGGAAGCCGCCGGCGGCCTCCCAGCCCATCATGCCGATGGTGGAGTGGACTTCGCCGCTCAGGGTATCGAGGGCCGCGATCAGGGCCTGGCGGTCACCGCGGGCATAAATCTGGTAGAGGAAGGAGGGATCGGCGCCGTTCGCTACGGCGCGGTCGATCGCGGCGGCCACCGACCAGGTGTTCAGCGAGAGGCCGGAGGCCGTGCTATAGACGGGATTGGGCGCCGGGCTCGGCGGATTGCCCGGTGACGGGCTCGGGGGCACCTGTTCCGGATTCGAGCCGGCATCGACGAGGGAGCCGGGCTTCAGCGTCACCGTGACGTCGTTGCCGCCATAGGTGACTTCGCTGGTGACGCCGACGCCGAAGCTGCCGCTGGTGTTGACGGCGCCGAAGGTACCGCTGCGCCCACCCGCCGCGCTCAGCACGGTATAGGGCGCGTTGAAGCTGTAGCTGCCGCCGCCGGCGACAAGCTGCAGTGTGCCGGCAAGGCTCGCCGTGCCGCCGACGCTGAGCAGATCGGATGCCCCGCCGACGATCTCGGCCCGATAAGTCGAGCCGGCATTGAAGGTCACGTTGCCGCCGACCGTCAGCATGCCCACCGAGTTTCCGGGCGAAAGCGTGGCGCCGCTGGCCAGGGTGAGGCTGCCGATCATGCCGCTGCCGCCGAGCGTTCCGCCGGCGAGGACCGAGACCGCGCCGCCGAGCGAACCACCCGAGGCATCGCCGACCAGCAAGGTGCCGCCGGAAATAGAGGTCGTGCCGCTGAAGCTTCCACCGTTGCCGGTGAACAGGGTTGTGCCGGCATGATGCTCGATCGTGCCGGCCCCCTTGATCTCGGCGGCGAGCCGAAAATCGGTGCTGGTGTGGTTGAACACCAGCTTGCCGGTGCCGGCGCCGAACTGGACAGTGGCGGCGTCAATCACGCCGGCTGCCGCAGCTGTGCTGCCCGCGGCTGCGCCAATGTTCAGCGTGCCCCGGCTACCGGCTCCAAGCGCGATGTGGACCACGCCGCGCAGCGTTGCGCTGTCGGAGAGCGTCAACTCGCCTTTGCCCAGGTATCCGACTGCGGTGTACGTGCTGCTGGCGATCAGGCTGCCGGCGCCGCGCAGCTCCGCTCGGCCCTCGCCAGTGGCCGTGGTGCCGAGGAGCAGATGTGTGCCCTGAAGCACGCCGCCTGCGTTCACCGAGATCATGGCCGCGGAGCCCTGGCCTGCCCAGATCTGCCCCGCCTCGAAACGACTGCCGGCTCCCGTGACCGTCAGCGCGCCGGAGGAGTTGGCGCTGCTGGCGAGATTGATACGCCCCGTCTTGGCGGTGGCGCCGCCGCTCAAGGTGAACTCACCGCTGCCGCTGCTGCCGATGGTGAAGATCCCGCTCGCAATTTCCCAGCGCGAGCCGGTCCCGCTGACCGTGACCTCTCCGACACCGGTCGAGCTGCTCCCGAGGGTCGTTCCTCCCGTGATGATCGCCTTGCCGCCCGCAGCAACGGAGATCGTGCCGCGGCCGTTGCTGCCGATGGTGCTGCTCCCGCTCGCTGTCCACTGGGAGCCCGCTCCCGAGATCGTTAGCGTGCCGTTGCCAGCCCGGTTGGTCGTGCTGTTGTGATGCACGCCTATGGTCATGCTGCTCGTGGTCAGCGTGCTGCCGCCGAGGACTTCTACCGTGCCGGCTCCGTAGGAGCCGATGTTCATCGAGCCGCCGTTCCAGCTCGACGCCGCTGAAAGCCGCGCCAGTCCGGATTCTGTCTCCCGCGCATTGCCCGCATTGTTGATAGACTGCTCGCCGATAACGGCTGTGCCGGTCGTCAGGCTGGCGCCGCCCTGGATGTCGAGGCTGGCGCCGCCGAGGCCGTTTTCGTAGCCGACGAACAGGGTTCCAAGGCTGGTTGTCCCGCCCGAAATGACCGGCATCGCCGGCGCCGGGCCCGCGACGACCGGGTTGCTGCCGGCTGTTGGGGCCACGCCGGTGTTCCAGTTGTCGCCGTTGTTCCAGTCGCTGCTCGCACTGCCGTCCCAGCGCATCTGCGCCTGGGCCAGCCCGGGCAGGGCGAGGGCGATGGCCGTACTGCCGAGCAGGCACGCCAAGGAGCGGTTCCGATAGGAAATCCGGTTAGCCATCGCAGGACGGGCTCTCGCAATGTTTGCAGCAGACGATCCGGGCCGGAGGAACCGGCCGGAGCTACGTCAACTGCGCCCTGCCTGGAGAGGCAGCGGCACCGGGGGCGAGAGTCGTCATCACCCACCGCGCCGCGAGGCCCGGGCTCTGGAGAATCCTGAGTTAACGTAACGTTAGAATGACTTGCATGCAGTCAATTTCGGCGGAAGGCCAAAACGAAACGCCGGGTGGCGATGCCACAAAGAAACCGTAATCTGTGGCGCCTGGGCCACAGTTGCCGCAGGCGGGCGCCCGAGTGTTCCAGCGGCGCCACGCCCGAATGTGAGTGAAAGGCTGAGATGCGCCTCAGCCCTTTGCCGGGCCGGTCGCGATCGGGCGGGCGCTCGCGCCCCATTCCGACCAGGAGCCGTCATAGATCGCCCGTGCAGGCTTGCCGAGCGTCTCCAGCGCGGCCGAGAGGATCGCGGCCGAGACGCCCGAGCCGCAGCTCGTCACCATCGGCTTGTCGAGGTCGACACCGGCCTCGCGGAAGGCGGCGGCGAGTGCCTCGGGCGCCTTGAGCTTGCCGTTCGCCACCAGCGCCGAGGAGGGCAGGTTGAGCGCGCCCGGCATATGGCCGGAGCGGACGCCAGGCCGCGGTTCCGGCGCTTCGCCGCGGAAGCGATCGGCCGGGCGGGCATCGACGATCTGGGCCGAGCCGGTCTCCAGTGCCTTCGCCACATCGTTCATGTCGGCGACGGCGGAATGGTCGAGGCGCGCCGTGAAGCTGCGGGGCTGGCGGGCACGGGGCGCGCCTTCCTCGACCGGGCGGCCCTCGGCCAGCCATTGCGGCATGCCGCCGTCAAGGATCACCACGTCGCGGGCACCGAAAGTGCGGAAGGTCCAGCGGACGCGCGGCGCCGAGAACAGGCCGAGCCCGTCATAGACCACGATGCGCATGCCGTCGCCGATCCCCATGGCGCCGACCGCTGCGGCGAAGGCCTCGGGGCGCGGCATCATATGCGGCAGCGCCGAAGTCGTGTCCTTCACCGCGTCGATGTCGAAGCGCACGGCGCCGGGGATGCGGCGCTCGGCATATTCCGCGGCCGGGTCGCGGGCGTGGGCCGGCAGGTACCAGGAGCCGTCGACGACGACGATGTCCGGCGCGTCGAGCCGCTCGGCCAGCCATTGCGTGGAGACGAAGACATCGTTGCTGGCCATGGGAGCTTTTCCTCGAAGGAGTCTGATTTCAGTGACTTGAAGGGAGATCTTCAGGCGAGCGCGATGCGGACGCGCCGGTTCTGCTTGCCCTTCTTCTCGATGTCGGTGACCAGGACCTCACCGATCTCGGAGGTGTTGCGCACATGCGTGCCGCCGCAGGGCTGGAGGTCGATCTCGCCGATCTTGACCAGCCGGACGCGGCCGGAGCCGCGCGGCGGCTTCACCGACATCGTCTTGACCAGGCCGGGATTGGCGTCGAGCTCCTCGTCGGTGATCCAGCTTTCGGTGACATCCGCATTGCGCGCCACGAGCGCGTTGAGCTTCTCGGCGATCTCGGCCTTGTCGAGGCCGCCTTCCGGGATGTCGAAATCGAGCCGGCCGTCGCCCTCGCCGATGGCACCGCCGGTGACCGGATAGGGCAGCACGACGCTGAGCAAATGCAGCGCGGTGTGGATGCGCATCCGCTTCAGCCGCCGCTGCCAGTCGAGTCGGGCGGTGACGGCGTCGCCGATGGCCGGAGCCGCCTGGCCTTCGAGCGGGACGTGCAGGATGCGGCTCTTGTCTTCGGGATTGTAGATCGCGGTGCCGATCGTGATCTCGCGGCCATCGGCCGTGACCAGCAGGCCGGCATCGCCGGGCTGGCCGCCTCCCGTGGCGTAGAATACCGTCCGGTCGAGCTCGATGCCGCCGCGTTCGTTGATGGCGAGCACGGTCGCCATGGTTTCGCTCTGATAGGCGTCGGCGCGGAACAGCAATTCGGTCGGCATGAAGATCTCCCTGGGATCGTCAGCTTATCGCAGGCCCGGCGGCCGCGGCAAAGATGCCTGCGATCGGGCGTCCTCTTCGCCGACGGGGCTTCCGCCGCGCTGCAGCTGTGACTAGGTTGCCGGGCTGGATCGCCGGTCCGTCACCGGCGTGGGGACCCCTCGATGACCATGCCACGCATGCAGCCGAAGGACGGCGTCGCCTGGATCACCGGTGCGAGCTCCGGTATCGGCGCGGCGGTGGCGCTCGAACTGGCGCGGCGGGGCTGGACCGTCGCGATCACGGCGCGGCGGCTCGAACTGCTCGAGGAGGTCGCACTGCAGGGCGCCGGCCTTTCGGGGCGCATCGTCGCCCATGCCGGCGACGTTACCGACCCCGAGGCGATGCGCGCCGTGGTCGAGGGGATCGAGAGCGTTCACGGGCCGATCGCGCTGGCGTTCCTGAATGCCGGAACGGCCCAGGGAAACCGGCCCGACGGCCTGGATGCGACGACCTTCGAGCGCATCTTCGCCGTCAATCTGTTCGGCGTCGTGCGCGGGCTTGCGGCGCTGATGGAGAACATGAGCGACCGCAGCAAGGGCCAGATCGCCGTGAACGCCTCTCTCGTCGGTTATGCGGGCATGCCCGGAAGCGGCGCCTATGGCGCGTCCAAGGCGGCCGCGATCCATCTCTGCGAGAGTTTGCGCTTCGAATGCGACCGCCTCGGCATCCGCCTGCAGCTGGTCAATCCCGGCTTCGTCGACACGCCGATGACCAAGCGCAACACCTTCGCAATGCCGCTGCTGATGACGGATCAGGCGGCAGCGGCGCGCATCGCCGATGGCTTCGCCCGTGGCGGCTTCGAGATCGTCTTCCCGCGCCGCCTCGCCTGGACCCTGAAGCTCATCAGGCTGTTGCCCTATCCGCTCTATTTCTGGGCGGCGCGGGCGCTGGCAGGCGGCGCGAACCGCGACGGCTGAAGCGGCCGCCGCACCTCGCGCCGGAAGCTCAGCGTTCGACGATGGTGGTGAAGCCGCCGAAGATCATCCGCTTGCCGTCGAAGGGCATGTTCTCCATGTCCGGCTTCAGGCGGGGATCGGCCATCACCTTGGCCATGACCTCGTCGCGCTTGGCGCGCGATTCGTAGGTCGCCCAGGAGAAGACGACGATCTCGTCGTCCTTGGCCTGCACGGCTCGCGGAAACGAGGTGAGCTCGCCATAAGGCACGTCCTCGGCGACGCATTCGACATAGCTCAGCGCGCCATGCTCCATCCAGACGTCGCCGGCCAGGCTGGCGAGCTTGCGGTACTCCTCGATCTTGGTCTTGGGAACGGCGAGCACGAAGCCGTCGACATAATAGGACATTTGCCTCTCCTGTTTCGAATTCAGGACCATAGGACGATCGGTCTTAGGTTGATCCGACAACACGGCGCGGACAGTTTCGTTCAGGAGCCTGCGGAGCGCCCAAGTTCCCGCAGGCCCGGAGGTCATGTGTCAGGCGGATTCCGATCCGGTCTCGGCCCGGAGCTCTGCCAGCGCGGCCAGCGCACGCCTGCGGCCGAAGTCGAGATCGACGATCGGGCGGGGGTAGTCCTCGCCGAGACTGATTCCAGCCTCCCGCAGAACGGCTTGCGGAGCAGTCCAGGGCTTGTGGATGAACTTGGCGTCGAGCTTCGTCAGCTCCGGCACGAAGCGCCTGACATAGGCGCCGTCGGGGTCGAACTTCTCGCCCTGGGTCACCGGGTTGAAGATACGGAAATAGGGCGCGGCATCGGCCCCCGACCCCGCCACCCACTGCCAGCTCGCGGCGTTGTTGGCCGGGTCGGCATCGACCAGCGTGTCCCAGAACCAGGCTTCGCCCGCGCGCCAGTCGGTCAGCAGATGCTTGATCAGGAAGGAGGCGGTCACCATGCGCACCCGGTTATGCATCCAGCCCGTTTCCCAGAGCTCGCGCATGCCGGCGTCGACGATCGGGTAGCCGGTCAGCCCTCTCTGCCAGGCAGCGAGACCGGCGGCATCTTGTTCCCAGCCGAAGCCGTCGAAGCGCCGGTTGAAGTTGCGGGTCGCCAGCTCCGGGTTGTGGAAGAGCAGGTGATAGGAGAATTCGCGCCAGCCGAGCTCCGACAGGAACTTCTCGGCGTCGGCGGGGCTGCCTTTCGTCTCGCCCGTCTCGAGCGCCATCTGCACCGCATGCCAGATCTGACGCGGGCCGATCTCGCCGAAGCGCAGATGCGGCGAGAGCCGTGAGGTCCCCGGCCGGTCAGGCCTGTCCCGCTCGGTGCGATAGCCCGCGAGACCGTCGTCGAGGAAATCGGCGAGGCGGGCCTGGGCGCCGTCCTCTCCGGGCGTCCAGCTTGCATGCAGGCCCCCGGCCCAGTCGGGTTTGCGCGGTTCGAGACCGAGCTCCTCGACCGACAGCGTCATGCTGCGCAGGGTTGCCGGCAGCTTCGCCCGGCGAATGCCCTCTGGCGCCGGCAGGGGCGGGCCCGGCGTACCGCGCTCGCGCGCCGCACGCCAATAGGGCGTGAAGACCTGCATCGGCTCGCCGGCCTTGCTCTTCACCTGCCAGGGCTCGTTGAGCAGGGCTGCGTTGAAACTCTCCACGACGACCCCGCTGGCGACGAGCTCCGCCTTCAAGGCCTTGTCGAGTGCGATCGCGCTGGCCTCGTAGCGCCGGTTCCAGGCAACGAAGCCGATGCCGGCATCACGCACTAGCTGGGGCAGGATCTCGGCCGGATCGCCGCGCATCACGAGCAGTTCGCCGCCGCGCGCGGCAATCGCCGTCGAGAGCGCCATAAGCGAGCGCGACAGCCACCAGCGCGCAGCGCCGCCAAGCGCGCGCCGCTCCGGCGATGTGTCGAAGATGTAGAGGCAGAGGCTCGGGCCGTGCGCGAGAGCCGCGGTCAGGGCCGGATTGTCGGAGAGGCGCAGATCCTCGCGGAACCAGACCAGGGCAGGGCTTTGTGTCACCGTCCCACCGCTCCCTTCCGCCGATGCCGTCACCCGGGATGAGGGCGCTGGTCGCTTTGCCGTAACGTCATTGCGTGCTGCTGCCTGCCGGGGCCGTGATACACTTGCCCCGGCTGCGGGTCGAGGACGGGGTCCAGCTCAGGGGAGGCGGTCTCATGGCGACACCGGAAGTGGAGGCGCTGACGCGCCGCGTGGCCGCGCTCGAAGCCCAGCTCGCGGCCCTTCTTCAGGCGATCAATGTCGGTCGCGGCGGTTCGGTGGCGATTACCGCGCCGAATGGGCTCAGCATCACCGTAGGCGGCAACTGCACGATCAGCGCCGGGGCCGAACTGGCGCTTAACGCCGGCAGCAATTTCAGGACCAGCGTCGGCAGCGCCTACACGCTGCAATCTGGCGCGGGCATCAGGCTGGCTGCCAGCACGGGCATCGGCATCTTCGCCGCAACGGCACTCAACCTCAACGCCAACCGGCAGATCAGCTTGGCGACGCGCGCCTTCGAGGTCGCGGCCTCGGTCAGCATCGATATCGACAGCAGCAAGGACTTTGCTATCGCGAGCGGCCGGGCCCTCAGCATCGAGGCCGCCGACGGGATGCTCCTCGATTCAGGCGCGGCCTCGTTCCACCTGAAGAAGGACGGCACGGTCGATCTCAAGGGCAAGGACGTCAATATCCGGGCAGGCGGCAGGATCAACGCCGTCGCGAGCTCCGACGTGACGATCAAGGGCTCCAAGATCCTGCAGAACTAAGATCATGCGGAACTGAGAGCCGGCGCTCGGCTTCGCCCTCCGGAAACGAAAAACCCCGCCCGGGCCGGGCGGCCGGGGCGGGGTTCGTTTGCGTGCGCCTCAGTGCCCCTGGGGCGCCGCGGCTTCCGTCTCCGGCTTTTTCTTCTTCTGCGGAACGAGCGAGGCGAGCCAGCGCACGACCACATAGAACACCGGCGTGAACAGCAGGCCGAACAGGGTGACGCCGATCATTCCGGAGAACACCGCGATGCCGAGCACCTGCCGCATCTCCGCGCCGGCGCCGACCGAGATGGTCAGGGGCAGCACGCCGAGGATGAAGGCGAGCGAGGTCATCAGGATCGGCCGCAGACGGGTCCGTGCTGCGGCGATGGCGGCATCGCGCCGGCTCATGCCTTCGTCCTCGGCCTGCTTGGCGAACTCGACGATCAGGATCGCGTTCTTCGCCGCGAGGCCGACGAGCACGACGAGGCCGATATCCACCAGCACGTTGCGGTCGAAATCCTTGTAGCCGACGCCGATCATTGCCGCGAGGATACACATCGGCACGATCAGGATGACTGCCAGCGGCAAGGTCCAGCTTTCGTACAGCGCCGCCAGCAGCAGGAAGACAAAGACGACGGCGAGACCGAAGGCGATGATGGCGGTGTTGCCGGCGAGCTTCTCCTGCAACGCGATCTCGGTCCATTCGAAGCCGAAGCCGGCCGGCAGGACCTGGCTCGCGATCTTCTCCACCGCCGCGATGCCCTGGCCGGTCGAGTAGCCGCGCGCCATCGACAGCTGCACTTCGGCTGCCGGATAGAGGTTGTAGCGCGGCACGCGATAGGCGCCGGTCGTGTCAGAGAAGGTCGCGACCGAGCCGATCGGCACCATCTCGCCATCGGTGTTGCGCGTCTTCAGATTGGCGACGTCGCGGACGTCAAGCCGGTGCGGATTATCGGCCTGGGCCGTGACGCGGAAGGTCCGGCCGAGCAGGTTGAAGTCGTTCACATAGGCCGAGCCCATATAGATCGACAGCGTCTCGAAGATGCGGGTGACGGGCACCCCGAGCATCTCCGCCTTGGTCCGGTCGATATCCGCGTAGATCTGCGGCGTCCTCGTCGAGAACAGCGTGAAGGGCTGCTGGATGCCGGGGGTCTGGCCCGCGGTTCCCGCCACGGCCCAGGTGGCTGCTTCCAGCGCCGTGAGGCCACGGCCGCCGCGATCCTGGACATAGCCCTTGAGGCCGCCGCCACTACCGATGCCCGGAACCGCCGGAGGTTCGATGATCAGGGCAAAAGCCTCGCCGATCTGGAACAGCTGGGTCCTGAGGTCGTTCAGGATGCCTTGGGTCGTCAGGCCGGCATTGGCGCGTTCGCGGAAGTCGCTGAGCGTGACGAAGGCGACGCCGGCATTGGGGGCGAGCGTGAAGGTGGCCCCGTCGAGACCGGCGAAGGCGACGGCATGGGCGACGCCGGGCCGCGACAGCAGAATGTCGGTCGCCTTGCGGATGACCGCGTCGGTGCGCGGCAAGGACGAGCCCGGCGGCAGCTGGAAGACGGCGATGAAGTAGCCGCGGTCGAGCTGCGGGACCAGTCCGGTCGGGACTGCGGCGAGCCGTTGGCCGGCGACCGCGATGAGGGCGGCATAGACCAGCAGCATGATCACGCCGAAGCGGATCAGGCGCGAGGTCACCGCGCCATAGGCGCGCGAGAGCCAGTCGAACGCCATGTTGAAGTACTTGAAGAACCAGCGCAGCGGCGCGGTGAGCGTCGCCAGGACGCCCCTCGGCTCCTCATGGCTATGCGGCTTCAGCAGGATCGCAGCCAGCGCCGGCGACAGCGTCAGCGAGACGAAGCAGGAGATTGCCGTCGAGGCCGCGATGGTCACCGCGAACTGCTGGTAGAAGGTGCCCTGCAGGCCGGTGATGAAGGCCGTCGGGATGAACACCGCGCAGAGCACGAGCGCGATCGCGAACAGGGCGCCGCCGACCTCGTCCATGGTCTTGTGGGCGGCGTCCACCGCGCTCATGCCTTGCGCCAGATAGCGCTCGACGTTCTCGACGACGACGATCGCGTCGTCGACGACGATGCCGATCGCCAGCACCAGCGCCAGCAGCGAGATCGTGTTGAAGGAGATGCCGACCGCGCTCATCACCAGGAAGGTGCCGACCAGCGAGACCGGGATCGCGATGATCGGGATGATCGCCGCGCGCCAGGTCTGCAGGAACAGGATCACGACGATCACGACGAGCACGACCGCCTCGAGCAGCGTCGTCACCACGGCGGAGACCGATTCCCTGATGAACTCCGTCGGGTTGTAGACGATGGTGTGCTCGACACCGGCCGGGAAGTTCTTCGACAGCTCCTGCATCGTCTTGATGAGAGCGTCGGAGGCCGCGAGCGCATTGGTGCCCGGGCGCTGGAACACGCCGATCGCGACCGCTTCCTTGTTGTCGAGATAGGAGTTCGAGAGATAGTCCTGCGCGCCGAGCTCGACGCGCGCGACGTCGCGCACGCGGATCGTGCCGCCATCCGCGTCTGAGCGGACGACGATGTTGTAGAACTCGTCAACGGTGGTGAGTCGACCGAGCGTGTTGACCGAGAGCTGGAAGGCGCCGTCCGAAGTGGCCGGCGGCTGGTTGATCGCGCCCGCCGCGACCTGGATGTTGGCGGCGCGGATGGAGGCGACGACATCGCCGGCGGTCAGATTGCGCGAGGCGACCTTGGCCGGGTCGAGCCAGACGCGCATCGAATAGTCGCGCGCGCCGAAGACCTGGACGTCGCCGACGCCCTCGACGCGGGTCAGCACGTCCTTGACGTTCAGAGTCGTGTAGTTCGAGACGTATTGCTGGTCGCGCGAGCCGTCCGGCGACAGCATGTGGATGACCATCAGGAAGTCCGGCGAGGCCTTGCGGACCTGCAGGCCGAGCGTGCGCACCTCCTGCGGCAGGCGCGGCTCGGCCGCCGAGACGCGGTTCTGCACCAGCACCTGGGCCTGGTCGACATCGGTGCCGCCTTTGAAGACGACGTTGATCGTCACGCGCCCGTCGCCGGTCGATTGCGACGAGATGTAGAGCATGTCGTCGACGCCGTTGACCTCCTGCTCGATCGGCGCCGCGACCGTGGCGGCGACGACCTCGGCCGAGGCGCCCGGATAGGTCGCGGTGATCGTCACGGTCGGCGGCGCGATCTCGGGATATTCCGCGATCGGCAGCGTGCGCAGGGTGATGGCGCCGGCGATCGTCAGCAGCACCGAGAGCACGGTGGCGAAGATGGGCCGGTCGATGAAGAAATGGGCGAAGCGGAACATTGTCGGGTCCTGGCCGGAAGGGCAGGGCGGACGGGCGGGCCGTCAGCGCTGGTCGCGGGGCGCGCCTACTTGGCGGCCGCCGCCTTGATCTCGGATGGCTGCGGGGTCACCGTCACGCCGGGCCGGACCATGGGGTTGGCGAGGCCGTTGACGATCACCTTGTCGCTGGCGGTCAGGCCCTTGGTGATCACGCGCAGCCCGTCCGTGATCTGGCCGAGGGTGACGGGCTTGGGCACGACCTTGTTGTCGGCGCCGACCGTCAGCACGATCTTGTTGGCCTGGTCCGAGACGATCACCGAATCCGGCACCAGCAGGCCATCGACCTCGCCGGCATCGAGACGCAGCCGCCCGAAGGCGCCCGGCGTCAGGAAACGGTCGGGATTGGCGAAGACAGCGCGGCCGCGGATCGTGCCCGAGCGCGCATTCAGGGTGTTGTCGACGAAGTCGATCTTGCCGATGCGCGTCCACGTGGTCTCGTCGGAGAGACGCACGCGCGCCTCGGGAGTAACGCCGCGCAGGCTCGCGAGGCGGGCGTAGCGCAGGTAGTCCGACTCCGAGACGTCGAAAACGAACTTGATCGGGTCGAGCGCGACGATGGTCGTCAGCAGGGTTGCGCCTGACTGGCCACCCGCGATCAGGTTGCCTGGGTCGACACGGCGGTTCGAAAGCCGCCCGGCGAGCGGTGCGCGCACCTGCGTCCATTCGAGGTTGAGCTCGGCCGTCTTCAGATTGGCCTCGGCCGCCTGATGCGAGGCGATCGCGCCGTTGAGGTTAGCGCGGCGCTGGTCGATGTCGCGGGCGGTGATCGTCCGGTTCTGCGTCAGCGCCTCGGCGCGTTCGACCTCGTTCTGGTTGAGGTCGACCTGGGCCTTGGTGCGGGCGACCTCGGCGCGCGCGGCGTCGACCGCGAGCGTGTAGGGGCGCTGGTCGATGGTGAAGAGCAGGTCGCCCGCCTTCACCATGTCACCGTCCCTGAAATGGACCTTGTCGACGAAGCCCGAGACGCGGGCTCGCACCTCGACCTGCTCGTCGGCTTCGAAGCGGCCGGTGAACTCGTCCCAGTTGGTGACGCGTTTGGCGAGCGGCGTCGCGACGGTGACCGGGGGCGCCGGCGGCGCGCCCTGGGCCATGGCTTCGAGCGAAAAGGCCGGAAGCAGGGCCGCCAATGCGAGGAGCGCCCGGCTGGAGCGACGGCGGATCATATGAAACTCCGAAAATGCGTGTCCGGCGCAACCTTGCGCGGTTTCCGGCCAATCCGGCTAAAAGGCCTCGCCGCTGACGATTGTCAAGTTCCATCACTCGACAGTGCAGCGGTCTTGTGCGTTGCGGAAGGGATTGTGGCCCTACCGCAACGTGACGGCAACAGATGCTTGCTGGCGGCTGCCCAACGCTCTACCTGAGGTGGTCGTCAATTTCTGGCAGGGCCGGCACGCCCGCCGTTTCCGGAATATCGCCATGAACGCCCATTCACGTCCCGCCGATCCGAAGAAGCTCATCAAGGGCGCAACCGGTGACTGGGAGGTCGTGATCGGCCTGGAGATCCACGCCCAGGTCACGTCCAACGCCAAGCTCTTCTCCGGCGCCTCGACCGAATTCGGCGGCGAGCCGAACGCCCATGTCAGCCTCGTCGACGCCGCCATGCCCGGCATGCTGCCGGTGATCAACGAGGAATGCGTGCGTCAGGCGGTGCGTACCGGCCTCGGGCTCAACGCGGCGATCAACCATCGCTCGGTGTTCGACCGGAAGAACTACTTCTATCCCGACCTGCCGCAGGGCTACCAGATCAGCCAGTACAAGCACCCGATCGTCGGCGAGGGCGAGATCGCGGTCGACCTGTCGCCGACCGAGCAGATCAGCGTCGGCATCGAGCGCCTGCATCTCGAGCAGGACGCCGGCAAGTCGATGCACGACCAGCACCCGACCATGAGCTTCGTCGATCTCAACCGCTCGGGCGTCGCGCTGATGGAGATCGTCTCCAAGCCGGATCTGCGCTCTGCCGACGAGGCCAAGGCCTATGTCTCGAAGCTGCGCACCATCCTGCGTTACATCGGCTCCTGCGACGGCGACATGGAGAAGGGCAATCTGCGCGCCGACGTGAACGTTTCCGTCCGCAAGCCGGGCGAGCCTTTCGGCACGCGCTGCGAGATCAAGAACGTCAACTCGATCCGCTTCATCGGCCAGGCAGTCGAGGTCGAGGCCCGCCGCCAGATCGGCATCCTCGAGGATGGCGGCAAGATCGACCAGGAGACCCGTCTCTACGATCCCGGCAAGGGCGAGACGCGTTCGATGCGCTCGAAGGAAGAGGCGCACGACTATCGCTACTTCCCCGATCCCGACCTGCTGCCGCTCGAATTCGACGACGCCTTCGTCGACGATCTGAAGCAGCACCTGCCGGAGCTGCCGGACGCCAAGAAGGCCCGCTTCATCGCCGAATACGGGCTCTCGCCCTACGACGCCTCGGTGCTCGTCGCCGAGCGCGACCAGGCCGACTATTTCGAGGCGGTGGCGAAGGGCCGCGACGGCAAGGCCGCCGCCAACTGGGTGATCAACGAGCTGTTCGGCCGCCTCAATAAGGAAGGCAAGGACGTCTCCACCTCGCCGATCTCCGCCGCGCAGCTCGGTGGGCTCGTCGACCTGATCGGCGAGGGGGTGATCTCCGGCAAGATCGCCAAGGACCTGTTCGAGATCGTCTGGACCGAGGGGGGTGACCCCCGCGAGATCGTCGAGGCCCGCGGCATGAAGCAGGTCACCGACACCGGCGCGATCGAGAAGGCGGTCGACGAGATCATCGCCGCCAACCCGGACAAGGTCGAGCAGGTCAAGCTGAAGCCGACCATGCTTGGCTGGTTCGTCGGCCAGGCGATGAAGGCCTCGGGCGGCAAGGCCAACCCGCAGGCTCTGAACGAGATCCTGAAAGCCAAATTGGGAATCTAAAGCCTGAGACACGCCGTCATCCCGGACAAGCGGCACAGCCGCGAAGATCCGGGATCCATCGAGGGGCTGGATGCTCTACGATGGATCCCGGCGCTCCGCTTCGCTGCGGCCGGAATGACGTGGCTGGGGTGTCGCCGACCCTCGTTTCGCAGGCGCGTGCCGTGACCCAGACCGGTCTCATCATCCGCGATGCGCTCGCCGCCGATCTGCCGGCCGTGCGCTCGCTTTTGGTCGAGACCTGGCACGCGACCTATGACGGCATCTATGGCTGGCGCCGCGTCGCCGAGATCACCAACGCCTGGCATTCGCTCGATGCTCTTTCCGCCCAGCTCGGGCGCGAGAGCGGCGTCTTCCTGATTGCCATGCTCGGCCGGGAAGTCGTCGGTACGGCCTCCGCCCGCAGCGAGCCCGATCATGCGGCGCTGCTGACCCGGCTCTATGTCCTGCCGGCGAGGCAGGGCGAGGGGATCGGTCGGACTCTGCTCCAGGTTGCGCTCGCCTGCTTTCCCGACGCGCCGGTGGCAAGGCTCGAGGTCGAGAGCCAGAACGAGCTCGCCATCGCCTTCTACGAACGCATGGGCTTCTTCCTGCAGCGCCAGGCCCGTTTCGACGGCCGCGAGGACACGCCCAACACCCTGATCATGGCCAAGCGGCTGTTCGTGAGCTGACCGTGCCCGCGCCCGCCCTTCCTCCGGAGACAACGATGAACGACGTGTCCAATCGAGATGGAATCGCGATGCGCGAGGCGACCCGTGCCGATGCAGCGCGCATCGCCGCCCTGATCCTGATGGGCGCGGCCAAGCAGACGCGAACGGCGGCCGAGATCGAGGACGAGGCGGCTCATCCGGCCTATCTCACCGCATTCGACGAGGTCTCGGCGAGCCCGCATAACACGCTCTTCGTTGCCGAGCTCGACGGCGCTGTGGTCGGCACCTTGCAGGTGACCCTGATCCCGGGCCTGGTCAATCGCGGCCGCAAGCGCGCCAAGCTCGAGAGCGTCCATGTCGACCCGGCTCAACGCAGCCGCGGCATCGGCGCCGTCATGGTCGCCTTCGCGGTCGATTTCGCCCGGCGCAACGGGGCCGGCCTGGTCGAGCTGACCTCGAACAAGTCCCGCGAGGCGGCACACCGCTTCTATCGGCGGCTCGGCTTCGAACAGAGTCATGAGGGCTTCAAGCTGGAGCTCTGAGCCGGCGGCCTTGCCCTCTCACGGCATGGCGCGCCCGCCCTGGACGCGCGGCGAATCGGCTTACGCAGCCGCAGGCGGCTTCCTAGATTGATCGGCCAACCTCAACGCAGACGAGGAAGCATCGCATGTCGCAAGTGCAGGCCAAGCCGATCGACCTCTATTACTGGCCGACGCCGAACGGCTGGAAGATCACCATCATGCTCGAGGAACTCGGGCTGCCCTACAATGTCATCCCGGTGAACATCGGCAAGGGCGACCAGTTCAAGCCGGAATTCCTCGCCTTCTCGCCCAATAACCGCATGCCGGCGATCATCGATCCGGAGGGACCGGACGGCGAGCCGATCTCGGTCTTCGAGTCCGGCGCGATCCTGCAATATCTCGGCCGCAAGACCGGAAAGTTCTATCCGACCGACGAGCGCGCCCGCGTCGCGGTCGACGAATGGCTGTTCTGGCAGATGGGTGGCTTCGGCCCGATGCTCGGCCAGACCCATCATTTCCGCATCTACGCACCGGAGAAGGTGCCATATGCGGTCGACCGCTACACCAATGAGGCGAACCGGCTCTATGGCGTGCTGAACCGGCGCCTCGAAGGCCGGGACTATATCTGCGACGCCTATTCGATCGCCGACATGGCCTGCATCGGCTGGGCCCGCGGCTGGGAGCGCCAGGGCCAGGACATCGCTCAGTTCCCCAATGTGGCGCGCTGGATCGAGACGATGCTGGCGCGCCCGGCCGTCCAGCGTGGCCTCGCGGTGGCGCAGGAGCTGCGCAACCCGGCCGGCATCTCGACGCCGGAGGAGAAGGCGATCCTCTTCGGCCAGAAGGCACGCTGACGCCGCTTGAACCCACGGCCGTCATGCTCGCCCTCGTGGCGAGCATCCACGACTCGAACACTATGTTCGAGCAGCGAAGCGAAGACGTGGATGGTCGGGACAAGCCCGACCATGACGGTTGGCCGAGCTAAACGGGCTCTGCGTCAATTGCTCCGCGACCACTTCACCGAGCGGCAGATCAGGCCGCCCATCACGCAGCCAGCGGTGGTCAGCGTGTCGCCGGAGAGCGTCATCGTGCCCGAATAGGTCTTGCCGTCCTCGGGATTGAAGGCGCTGCCGCTCCATTTCCCTGCACCTGACGGCTTCATGTCGTAGAAGATGCGCTGGCCGAGCTTGGCCGGGCCGCTGCTGTCTTTGAGCCAGGAGATCGTGCCGCAGACGGCATCGCCGCATTTCGCAAGGCGCACTTTGGAGGCGCCGCTGTCGCGCAGCCAGGTGCCGGTGACCTCCTGGGCCAGGGTCGGGGTTGCGAGCATGGCGAGCGTGGCGGCGACCGCGTATGGGCGAAGCCTCATGACGTTCCTCCTCAGGCAGTGACCAGCGTTGATCGCATGGTTCAGATGTAAACTATATCCGAGCCCGGACTGGCTTCAAGAGGGCGGGCCGGCTGCTGCCTGGCCTCTGCCGAATGCTCGCGAAGGTGAATCCTCCGTCAATGCCTGCCGCAGCGTAACTTTGGCAGCGCTTTGAAAGTATTCGTCATTTCGGATTGCGAGGCTGAATCGAACGTTGATTTAACCCAGCGCTTACGAGTCGTTGAGCTTCGATTCATCTCGAATTTTAGCGGAGTCTTTTACCGCCGGGCTCGAACCTCCTCCTCACGAAGCGCGGTCCAGGAAGGGCCGGGCCACGATGAAAACAGGGTGGTTTGTCATGGCACGCATGGAGATGAGCGCGATCCCGGCTTCGCTGGCGATCCCGATGGAAGCCTCGGCGGAGGCCTATTACGAACTCGGCCTGATGCACGCCGCCGGCCGCACGGCCCCGGTCGATCTGGTCGCCGCGCAGAAATGGTTCAACGTCGCGCTCGCCAAGGGCTGCAGCCGCGCCGCGGCCCACCGTGCCGAACTGGCCCAGGAGATGAGCCGCGAGGAAATCGCCGAGGCGCTGCGCGAGGCGCGCAGGTTCTTGACGCGCCATTGAGGCGGGAAAGCCGTCGGTAGCCTTGTGGCACGGAAGGGGCGCCGCTATAAGCGCGCCGCATTCTCTCGATTTTGCCCCAAGGATTACAACGATGGCTGTCCAGCGTACCTTCTCCATTCTCAAGCCCGACGCGACGCGCCGCAACCTCACCGGCGCGGTCAACGCGGTCATCGAGAAGGCCGGCCTGCGCATCGTCGCGCAGAAGCGCATCCAGATGACCAAGGCCCAGGCCGAGACCTTCTACGCCGTCCACAGCGCGCGTCCCTTCTTCGGCGAGCTCGTCGAGTTCATGACCTCCGGCCCCGTCGTCGTGCAGGTCCTCGAAGGCGAGAACGCCATCGCCGCCTACCGTGAGGTGATGGGCGCCACCAACCCGGCCAACGCTGCCGAGGGCACCGTGCGCAAGCTCTTCGCCGAGTCCGTCGGCGAGAACACCGTCCATGGTTCGGATGCGCCGGAGACCGCCGCGATCGAGATCGCGCAGTTCTTCGCCGGCAACGAGATCGTCGGCTGAGCCGACTGCCTCTTTCAGGCATCGAGAACAAAGAAGGGCGGGTCCGCAAGGACCCGCCCTTTCTCTTTCGGCCACCGCCCTGGACGAGGCGGTGGAATGTCTGGCGAGCCTGCTACTTGAAGCCGAGGTCGAAGGCGTAGGTCGCGGAGACGCCGACCGTGATCGAATCGCGCGCGCCATAGGTCTTGACGATCGGCGCCTTGGCGGCGTCGCCCATCAGGTGCTTGTACTCGACATAGGCCGTGGTCTGGAGCTTGTCGCTCCAGGCATAGGTCGCCTGGGCGATCGCGCCGACCGAGTGCACGCCGGTGTTGAAGCGCTGCAGCAGGCCGCCATTGCCGGCCCAGCCGCCGCCGAAATAGGTGCGGACATAGTCGGCGCTCGCGACGGTCATGCGCGGCCCGGCGCCGATCGACCAGGCGCCGATGCGCTGGAAGGCCTCGACCTTGAACTCGGCGACGACGCCGTCATGCGCGACGATGCCGCGGCGCAGGTCGACGCGGCCGCGCAGCCACGAAGTCGGGTAGAACTCGGCGAACATGCCGGCCTCACCGCCGAACTTGGTGTCCGGCACGCCGGTGATGCGCAGCGCCGCGTTGGTGCTCGCCTTGCGCTCCCAGAGCAGGTTGCCGGAGAAGCCGACGCGCCAGGCCTTGCCGGAGAAGAAGCCGATGCTGATCGCGTCGTCCTCGGCCGACCACCAGGTGCTCCTGGTGCCGCGCCCGAGCGAGATGATGCCGCGCGGCCGGAAGATGTAGTCGTTGGAGCCGACATAATCGGGCTGGTAGCGCAGGCCTGCGCCCAGCGTCAGGTGCCAGTTCTGGACCGATTCAGGCGAGGTGTACTGGGTGTATTCCGGAGATTGTGCCTTTGCAGGAGCCGCAAGCACGGAAGCCAGGCCGACAAGGCCCGCAAGGAACGCAACGCAACGCATCATCACAACTCCGGCGCCGAGGCGCCCCAGACCAGACCAACGGCGACAATGTGATTCATTAGTCTTAACCCGAGGTTGATGCGCCGCGTCGGGGCGGGCGGAAAGCTGCTGCCTACCAGAAGAGGCCGATTCGGTACGAATCGGAACCATGCGCTGTATCGCCGCCGGTCTTGGCGGGAACGACTTCCGGAGAGCCTGGACCTGTTCTAGGAAGGATGCATGACAGAACTTCCTCGCGTCCAGCGCCTGCCTTCCGTCTGTCCGCATGATTGCCCATCGGCCTGTTCGCTGGAGGTCGAGGTCATCGACGGCCGCAGCATCGGGCGGGTCCGTGGCAGCAAGCGACAGACCTACACGGACGGCGTGATCTGCGCCAAAGTGGCGCGCTACGCCGAGCGCATCCATCATCCTGACCGCCTGCTGTATCCATTGCGCCGCGTCGGCCCGAAGGGCTCGGGCGCTTTCGAGCGCATCTCCTGGGACGAGGCGCTGGACGAGATCGCCGAGCGCTTCCTCGCGCTGGAGGAGCAGTTCGGCGGCGAGACGATCTGGCCCTATTACTATGCGGGCACGATGGGGCTGGTGATGCGCGACGGCATCAACCGCCTGCGCAATGCCAAGCGCTATTCCGGCCAGTTCTCGACGATCTGCACGACGTCCGCCTGGACCGGTTACATCGCCGGCACAGGACGGCTCGCCGGGGCGGATCCGCGCGAGATGGCGAAGTCGGACTGCGTCGTGATCTGGGGCACCAACCCGGTGCACACCCAGGTCAACGTCATGCACCACGCGGTCAAGGCCCGTAAGGAGCGCGGCGCCAAGATCGTGGCGATCGACATCTATCGCAACGCCACGATCGACCAGGCCGATCTCGGCCTCGTATTGCGGCCGGGCACCGACGGCGCGCTCGCCTGCGCCGTGATGCATGTGCTCTTCCGCGACAGCCTCGCGGACCGCGACTACCTTGCCCGTTTTGCCGACGGAACCGAGGAGCTGGAAGCGCATCTGGCGACGCGCACGCCCGAATGGGCCGCGGCGATCACCGGCCTTTCGATCGAAGAGATCGAGGCCTTCGCCGAGCTCGTCGGCACCCGCAAGCGCAGCTATTTCCGGCTCGGCTACGGCTTTGCGCGCCAGCGCAACGGCGCGGTCAACATGCATGCGGCGCTCTGCGTGCCGACCGTCACCGGCGCCTGGCAGCATGAGGGCGGCGGCGCCTTCCATTCGAACAGCGGCGTCTACAAATGGCGCAAGGGCCTGATCGAGGGGCT
Source organism: Allobosea sp. GW823-FHT02B03 (assembly GCF_058797755.1). NCBI lineage: Bacteria > Pseudomonadati > Pseudomonadota > Alphaproteobacteria > Hyphomicrobiales > Alloboseaceae > Allobosea > Allobosea sp. GW823-FHT02B03. Next base: position 590,692 of record NZ_JBXAJY010000005.1, read on the forward strand.
CGACAAGGCCGACCCGAAGGTTCGTCAGCTCGACCAGTCGCAGATCGGCCGCATCCTGACGGGTGATGCCGAGGCATTGCGGCAGGGCGGGCCGGTGAGGGCGCTGTTCATCCAGAACACCAATCCGGTTTCGGTCGCGCCCGAGCAGGAACTGGTCAAGCGCGGCTTTTCCCGCGACGACCTCTTCACCGTCGTGCACGAGCAGTTCTTGACCGAGACCGCCGCCATGGCGGACATCGTCCTGCCGGCGACGCAGTTCATGGAGCATGACGACCTCTATCAGGGCGGCGGGCACCAGCACATCATGTGGGGCGGCAAACTGATCGACCCGCCGGGCGAGTGCCGCTCGAACCATGAGGTGATCTGCGCTTTGGCCCAGCGCCTCGGCGCCGAGCATCGCGGCTTCTCGATGAACCCGCGCGAGATCGTCGACTGGACCTTGCAGCAGACCGGACGCGGCACGCTCGAGGAACTGATCGCCAGCGAATTCCACGACATCCAGCCGGATTTTGAGACGGCGCATTATCTCAAGGGCTTCGGCTGGCCGGGCGGCAGGTTCCGCTTCAAGCCGGACTGGAGCAAGGTCCCCAACAGCAATGCCGGCCTCACCGGCCCGCATGTCGCGATCCCGGCCATGCCCGACCATTGGAACGTCATCGAGACGGCTGATGCCGAGCACCCGTTCCGGCTCGCCACCAGTCCGGCCCGGAACTTCCTGAACTCGTCCTTCACCGAGACGCCGACGGCGCGCAAGAAGGAGGGCGGGCCGACGCTGATGCTGCATCCGGACGATGCGGCGAAGCTGGGAATCGCTCAGGGGGACGCGATCCTGGTCGGCAACCGTCGCGGCGAGGTGCATCTCGACGCGGTGCTGTTCGACGGGCTGGTGCGCGGCGTCGTCATCGCCGAGTCGATCTGGCCGAACGGCGCCCATCGCGGCGGACGCGGCATCAACACCCTAACCGGCGCGGACTCGATCGCGCCTTTCGGCGGTGCGGCCTTCCACGACAACAGGGTCTGGATTCGCAAGGTGTGACCTTTGCGTCATTGATTTTTCACCGATGCTGTGGACCATCCTCCGCTACGCAGGCGGGTCAATCGAGAGCGGATTCGGGGTTTCGCTCGGGCTGCGCCGCGAAGACGGAACGGTATCGACAATGATCACGCGGCGGGTTGGTGCGGCCTTCTGGGCCGTGGGTTTGTCCATGCTGGTTTCGCAGGGGGCGCTGGCCGCCGCCGGCACCAGCGCCTTGCCGCCGCCGGACCCGACCGCGAAGAACCTGACGCCCTACATGATCCAGCTGCGCGCCTTCGACGCCTGCCTGGTCACCCAGTCGCGGCTGATGAACACCACCCGCGAGGCGGTGCACTCGCCCTGCAGCTGCTACGCCAAGGGCACGGTCAACGCGATGACCAAGGACGAACTCCAGGCTTTCCGTGAGACCGGTTATTTCAACGATTCCGCCCGCGCCAAGGGCTATGACTTCATCGACCGCTGCAAGCTGCAGCGGCCTTGAGGCCATCTGGCGTCAGACCGGCGCGGCCTCCGCGTCGGCCTTGAAGTAGCGATCCCGCATCCGGCCCGCATACGCGACGAGGTTGGCGTGCTCGCTGAGCGCGCTCCGCAGCGGTGAGTCGAAGGTCTCGCACAGCCCCGAGATCATGAAGGCGCCGAACGTCGCGTCGCCGCCGCACGGGTCCGGACCGGTCAGGTAGGGCTTGCTGCCTAGCAGCTCGGACAACGAATCCAGCGCCTGCCGCGCCAGGGTCAGCCGTTCTTCGTCGCTGTGCCGGCCGATGCCGTGGCCGTGCAGGTTGCGGCGCACTTCGCGCTTGACCATGGCGATGATCAGCGGGCGCAGGGGCGCGGGCACGGCGTTGAAGAAATGGCGCGGGCCCTTGTCGAAATTGGCGGGATTGGCCCAGCGCTCCTGGACGATCTGCCAGTAGAGGTGATCTTCCAGCATCTTTTCGACGGCCCAGGCGAGGCCGCGCTGCTCGGCGCTCAGCCCCTTGTCGAAGTCGATGCCGTGCTTGCGCTCGAGATGCAGCCTGATGAAGCTGGTGTCCGGAACGATTTCACCGTCGTCGACCAGAACCGGGAACTTGCCTTTCGGCGCCTTGCGCAGATTGCCGCGGACCCGGCGATAGGGCAGTCCCGACATCTCCATCAGGATCATGGCCTTGACGCAGAAAGGGCTCGGGTCCGGCAGGCCGAAGCCGGGGCCGAAAACGTGCAGCTCCAACATGAATCCTCCTCGCGGCGGTACATTTGCACGCCGGCCGGCCACCATACTGCTGCCACGCTCCTGACAATGATTGTCAGGGCGTCTGCGGCAGAGTGACGCTAACCGATCTTTCCCGAAGCGGAAGCCCCGTCATGCAACGCGCTGAACGTTTGCTCGATCTGATTCAGGGGCTGCGCCGTCGCCGCCGCCCCGTCACCGCCGAGACGCTCGCCTCCGAGCTCGATGTCTCGGTGCGCACCGTCTATCGCGACATTGCCGCGCTGCTGCGCCAGGGCGTGCCGGTGCGCGGCGAGGCCGGCATCGGCTATGTCCTCGATGCCGGCTTCGACCTGCCGCCGCTGATGTTCTCGCCCGACGAGATCGAGGCCGTGCTGGTCGGCATGCGCTGGCTCTCCGAGCGCGCCGACCCGACGCTGGCGCGCGCCGCCGAGGATGTCGTCTCCAAGGTCGCGGCGGTTCTGCCGGCGCATCTGCGGCCGATCCTGCTCGACGGAGCGCTGTTCGCGCCGGCCTATTGCAAGGACATGGTGGTCGACCAGGTTGACGTCGCGGCGGTGCGTGCCGCGATCCGCAATGGCCGCAAGCTCGAGATCAGCTATCGCGACGAGGCCGGGAAATCGTCGAGCCGGGTGATCTGGCCGATCGGCCTGACCTTCTTCGAGCGCGTGCGCATGGTCATTGCCTGGTGCGAGCTCCGGCAGGCCTTCCGCCATTTCCGGACCGACCGCATCGCCGAGCTGACGGCGCGCGAAGAGCGCTATCCGGCGCGTCGCGCCGACCTCTTCCGCCGCTGGCAGAAGGAGGAGCAGGAGGTCGCGGCCCGGCGGGCGTTGGAGCAGCAGGCGGCGGTGGCGGCGAGCGTTCAGTAGGCGTGCGCTGTCCGTTCGGGGCGCGCTCAGCTAGCGCATTTGCTGGTCGAGTGCGCGCAGACTTTCCGCCGCTTGCAGCAGGCCGGCCTGCGCTGCCTTGTCGTACCAGATGCGCGCTTGCGGAAGGTCCTGCGGGCCGCCTTCGCCTTTTTCAAGCAGGACGCCGAGATTGTACATCGCGATCTTCTCGCCGCCTTGCGCGGCCTTCTCGAACCAGCGCCGTGCTTCCGGCATATCCTGCGGTCCGCCGAGACTACCCTCCAGCATGGCGCCGACATTGATCATCGCCCTGATCTCGCCGGCCTGAGCTGCCTGCTCGTACCAGCGCCTTGCCTGTGGCAGGTCCACAGAGCCGGCAACACCCATGCGCAGCATGTCGGCCAGGTTGTTCATGGCGTCCAAGTGACCGGCCTGGGCGCTTCGCTCGAACCAGAGCCGCGCCTGAGGCACGTCCTTGGGGCCGCCACGGCCCTGCGCCAGCATGATGGCAAGGTTGTTCATGGCGTCGGGAGCGTTGTCCGGGAAGCGCTCGGCGAGCCAGCGGCGTGCCGCTGGTAGATCACGAGGCATGAGCGGGTCTTTGACGACATCGAACCATAGCATCACGCTTCGCTCACCCTCCTGCGCGGCCTTCTCCAGCCATCGCCGGGCATCCGGCTCATTCCGCGGGCCACCCAGCCCGCTGTCGAGAACGCGGGCCAAATGATACATGGCGTCGTCATTGCCGGCCTTCGCCGCTTCCTCATACCAGTGCCGTGCGGCCGGCAAGTCCGCAGGGCCGCCGAGCCCGTTTTCCAGAATCTGGGCGAAATCGCGCATCGCCCAGACGTTGCCGGCTTCCGCGGCCTGCCCGTACCATCGCCGGGCCTCTGGCAGCTCCTGGGGGCCGCCTTGCGCGCGCTCCAGCATGATCGCGAAGAAGTACATTGCTTCGGGATTGCCGGCTTGTGCGGCCCTGTCGAACAGGCGCCGTGCCTCCGCGCGGTCCTCCACGCCATCGAAGCCCTGTCGCAGCGACTTGCCGGCTTTGATCATGGCCAGGACATGGCCTGCTTCGGCCGCCTGACGGTAGGCCGGGAGCGCCTCCTTGCCGCGCTGCGCGCGCTCATAGGCGCGGCCGAGCTGATAGCTCAGCCGGCGCACATGCGGCTGCTCCTCGATCGCGGCACGGCAGGGGGCGATGGCGTCGCTTTCGTTCGCGCCAAGAAAAAGCCGGCCGATCAGGTTCGTGGCATTCGGGACCGCAAGGACCCGTTCCGGATCCTCCGGATTCCCGGCGAGCACGTCGCAGCTGCGCACATTCGCGCTGTGCTCCGGGGACGAGGCACGGGGTGACCCTTGCGCCAGCACTGCGCCGACATAGTCGGAAAGCGGCCCCCACATCGCATAGCCCGTCAGGCCCAGCGATATTGCGAGTGATACCCAGCGGAAAATGGCCAAGCCCGCCTCCGATACAACGCTCGGTTGCGGTCATGCCTCGCCAAATGGCGGCTGTCGAGGTGAGTTTGCCGGGATAGTTAGCGGCGGAGCTTTGTCTGTGCTGTGGCCAAGCAAGCTACGTGGTTGGCGCCCTCAAGTTCCGACGCCAGCGCCGGTTTCCAGTCTGGCCGCGCCAGACGCCACCAGAGCGAGCGCCCTGGGATAAAGGACGTGCTCCTGCTCCAGCACGCGCGCCGACAGGCTTGCCTCGTCGTCGCCGGGCAGGACCGGCACCTTCGCCTGCAGTATGGTCGGGCCGGCGTCGAGCTCGGGCACGACGAAATGCACCGTGCAGCCATGCTCGGCGACGCCGGCTTCCAGCGCCCGGGCATGAGTGTGCGTGCCGCGGAAGTCAGGCAGCAGGGAAGGGTGGATGTTGACCAGCCGGCCCTGCCAGCGCGTCACGAACCAGGGCGTCAGCACCCGCATGAAGCCGGCGAGCGCGACGAGCTCGATCTGGTTGATGCGCAGGACCTCGTCGAGCTTGCGTTCGAAAGCCTCCCGGTCCTTGCCGAAGGGGCGATGGTCGACGCTGGCGGTGGCGATGCCGGCCTGTCGGGCGCGATCGAGCCCGCCTGCCTCCGGCAGGTTCGCGGCGACCAGCACGATCTCGGCCGGGAAATCGGCGGCCTGCGCTGCTTCGATCAGCGCGACCATGTTCGAGCCGCGGCCCGAGATCAGGATCGCGGTGCGGACCCGCCGCGGCGTCGTGCTCACAGGCCGAGCTTCCCGCGATAGGCGACCTGCCCCTCGCTGCCGGCCGGCGTGACCTCGCCGAGCCGGACCGGCGCTTCGCCGGCCTCGCGCAGCGCGGCGACGACGGCGTCGGCCTCGGCCGCCGAGGCGACCACGATCATGCCGATGCCGCAGTTGAAGGTGCGCAGCATCTCGCGCTCGGCGACGCCGCCGACCTTGGCGAGCCAGCCGAAGACCGGCGGCACCGGGATCGCGGCGAGATCGAGCGAGACGCCGAGATCGTCGGGCAAGACGCGCGGGATATTGTCGGGGAAGCCGCCGCCGGTGATGTGCGCCAGCGCCTTGATCCCCGGCGCCGCCTTAAGCGCCTGCAGCAGCGGCTTCACATAGATCCGCGTAGGCGTCAGCAGCGCTTCGGCGAGGCTCTGCCCGGGCGCGAAGGGGGCGGAGGCCTCCCAGGCGAGGCCGGAGAGCGCGACGATGCGCCGGACCAGCGAATAGCCATTGGAGTGGACGCCGGAGGAGGGCAGGCCGAGCACGACGTCGCCCGCGACCAGATCGGCGCGCGGCAGCAGCGAGCCGCGCTCGGCGGCGCCGACGGCGAAGCCGGCAAGGTCGTAATCCTTGTCGGCATACATGCCCGGCATCTCGGCGGTCTCGCCGCCGATCAGGGCGCAGCCGGCCTGACGGCAGCCTTCGGCGATGCCGCGCACGATCTCGACGCCCGCTTGCGGGTCGAGCTTGCCGGTGGCGTAATAGTCGAGGAAGAGCAGCGGTTCGGCGCCCTGCACGACGAGATCGTTGACGCACATCGCGACGAGGTCGATGCCGATGGTCGAATGCCGGCCGCTCTCGATCGCGATCTTCACCTTGGTGCCGACGCCGTCATTGGCGGCGACCAGGATCGGGTCGCTGAACCCCGCCGCCTTCAGGTCGAACAGGCCGCCGAACCCGCCGATCTCGGCATCCGCGCCCGGCCGCCGGGTCGAACGCACCAGAGGCTTGATCGCATCGACCATGGCATTGCCGGCATCGATGTCGACGCCCGCCTGCGCATAGGTCAGCCCGTTGCCGCCTGTCTTGGTCATGAAACCGCGCTCCTTGCTGTGCGGGGAGCGATAGGCAAGGGCGGCCCCGCTGGCAAGCCGGCAGCGGCTCTTCCACGAAAGCGTTTCGCAGTTGTCCAGCACATGCATTAGCCTTCAGTCGTAGTTCTCGCGACGAATCCTGGCCACGATCCCGGCGATGACGCTTCCGAACCTGATCACCATCGGCCGTCTGATCCTCGTCCCCCTGGTGATCGTGATGATCATCAACGAGCGCTGGCTGGCTGCCTTCCTGCTCTTCGTCGCGGCCGGGATTTCCGATGCGGTCGACGGCTTCATCGCCAAACGCTTCGACATGGGAAGCGAACTCGGCGCCTATCTCGACCCGATCGCCGACAAGGCGCTGATCGTCTCGATCTACATCACCCTCGCCATGGTCGGGGCGATCCCGGCCTGGCTCGTCATCCTGGTCGTCTCGCGCGACATCATGATCGTCACGGCGGTGATCCTGTCCTGGTTGATGGAGAAGCCGCTCGAGATCGCGCCCTTCGCCGTCAGCAAGCTCAACACGGCTGCGCAGCTTATCTTCGCCGCGCTGATGCTGGGCTCGCGCGCCTTCGGGCTCGATCTCGGCCCTGCGATCCCGGTCGCTCAGCTCGCCGTGGCGCTCTTGACGGTCGGTTCGATGGCGGCCTACCTCGCCTTCTGGCTGCGCCATATGGCGGCCTGAGCTTGGAACCTCGCCGATGCGCTCCTATTCTCTAGGACGCCCGGCCGGCCTCCCGGGCCCTGCGGACAGTGCGTAACGGCGAGTTCAGGACAGCGGATGAGTCTTCAGCGTCAACTCGCCTTCTGGGCCCTCACACTCGCGGTTTTCGTGCTTGCGCTGCTCCTGTTGCGCGACGTGCTCCTGCCGTTCATAGCCGCGCTCGCGCTGGCCTATCTGCTCGATCCGCTCGCCGACCGGCTGGAGCGGTTCGGCATGCGCCGCCTGACCGCGACCATCGTCATCCTGTGCGTCTTCCTGCTGTTCTTCGTGCTGGCGCTCGTGCTGCTGCTGCCGCTGCTGAGCCAGCAGCTTGCCGGCCTCGTGACGCGCCTGCCTGAAGTCGCCGCCAAGCTGCAGGCGCTGGTCATGGAGCGCGGCGCGCCTCTGATCGAGCGCTTCGGCGGGGCCAAGCTCGCCGAGGATGCCCAGAGCCAGCTCGGCAATTTCGTCGGCGAGGCGACCAAATGGGTCGGCGGCCTTCTGCAATCGCTCTGGTCGGGCGGCACCGCGATCATCGGTGTCTTCTCGCTGCTGGTGCTGACGCCGGTCATCGCCTTCTATCTGCTCGCCGACTGGGATCGCATGGTCGAGACCGTCGATGGCTGGCTGCCGCGCGATCATCGCGACACGATCCGCGGTCTGCTGCACGAGATGGACACCGCCATCGCCGGCTTCCTGCGCGGGCAGGCGCTGGTCTGCCTGCTGCTCGGGCTGTTCTACGCCGTCGGGCTCTCGCTGCTCGGGGTGAACTTCGGCGCCCTGATCGGCATCATCTCCGGCTTCCTCTCCTTCATCCCCTATGTCGGCTCGCTGACCGGCCTCGTTCTCTCCGTCGGTGTCGCGACCGTGCAGTTCTGGCCGGACTGGACGATGCCGCTGGCGACGCTCGCCGTCTTCGCCGCCGGTCAGTTCTTCGAAGGCAACATCCTGCAGCCCAAGCTGGTCGGTGACTCCATCGGCGTCCACCCGGTCTGGCTGATGTTCGCGCTGCTCGCCTTCGGCTCGCTCTTCGGCTTCGTCGGCCTGCTGCTCGCGGTGCCGTTGGCGGCGATCATCGGCGTCTTGATGCGCTTCGCCCTGCGCCAATATCTCGCCAGCAATCTCTATCATGGCGCTGCCCCCAAGGCCGCAGCCAAGCATGTCGACCGTCATGCCGGGAACTGAGCCGCCGCGCCGGCCGCGCCAGCTCGCCTTCGACCTGCCGGTCGACAGCCGGCACGGCGTCGAGGATTTTCTCGTCGGCCCCTCCAACGAGCAGGCCTATGGGCTGGTCGAGAGCTGGCCCGCCTGGCCGGATGCCTGGCTGCGCCTTGTCGGGCCCGAGGGCTCGGGCAAGACGCATCTTGCCGCGATCTGGGCGGCCCGTGCCCATGCCTGGACCTTGCAGGCCAGCGAGATCGACGAGGCCAAGGTGCCGCATCTCGCCTCCGGCGGGGCGCTGGTCATCGAGGATTGCGATGCCGGCCGGCTCGACGAGCGGGCGCTGTTCCATCTGCTCAACGCCATCAAGGCGCGCGGCGGCTTTGCCCTGCTGACGGCGCGTACACCCCCCGATCAATGGGGGCTTGGTGTGCCGGACCTGCTCTCGCGTCTGCGGCTCGCCCCTGCAGCCGAGATCGCGGCCCCCGATGATGCGCTGCTGCGGGCGTTGCTGGTCAAGCTCTTCGTCGACCGGCAATTGATCGTCGACACCAGCACCATCGAGGCGCTGGCGCTCCGCATGGAGCGCTCCTTCGCAGCGGCCCGCGACCTCGTCGACGCCATCGACCGGCTCTCGCTCGAACGCGGCCGGCGCGTCACCCGCGCCATGGCGAACGAAGTCGCGGCCAGCCTGTTCGACGCCGACTAGGTTCAGGCCTTGGCGGCTGCTGGCGTCGCCACTAGCCGGGCATGGATCGCCTCGAGCAGCATGTCGTGCGCACGCGCGGCGATGGCGTCGAGCGACGGTGTCTTGACGAACATGGCCGCCGCCTTCTCCGTCAGTTCCTCGCGGGTCGGCAGCGTCGGCATATGCCATTGCGCCATCGCCTCATGGGCCTGGAGCTGGATGGCGTGCAGCCGCTCGCCGGCGCGGCTCTGCATCGCGGCGAGCGCCTCGCGCAGCTCAGGCAGGGTCAGGGTCGGCAGGGCGGGCAGATGCATCTCCGGCAGGCCGGGCGCGTTGGCATAGGCATCGCGCAGACCCTGGACGATCCGCTCGACCGGCACGGAGGCGGCGAGGCGCTCGGCCGAGCGCTCGATGACGCGCGGGGGCAGGGCCTGCGAGCGGTCGATTACGGCCTGTGGCGGCGCCTTCAGATCCCAGACCAGACGAAGCTTCGACAGGCCGAGGATCAGGTAATAGGTCGGGTCCCACTGCCACCAGCGGAAACCCTGGCGCACGCTGTACTGATAGGCATGGTGGTTGTTGTGCCAGCCTTCGCCCATGGTGATGATCGCCAGCCACCAATTGTTCCGACTCTCGTCGCCGGTGACGTAGTGCTTGTCGCCATGCACATGGGCGAGCGAGTTGATGCAGAACGTGCCGTGGTAGACCAGCACGGTCGAGATGAAGAAGCCGACGAACAGACCCGACCAGCCATCGATGGCGAAGCAGGCGAGGGCAAGCAGGATCGCCGGCGCGAGTTCGAAGCGGTGCAGCAGCTGAAGCTCGGGGAAGCGGGTGAGGTCGGTGACGGTCGAGCCGTCGAACTCGTGGTGCTGGCGGCTGAAGATCCAGCCGACATGCGAATAGAAGAACGAGCTCTGCACCGGCGAGTGCACGTCGTGCTCGGTGTCGGCGAAGCGATGATGATGCCGGTGCTTCGAGGCCCACCAGATCACGCTCTTTTGCGCGGTCGACTGGGCGAGGAAGGCGAGGACGAACTGGCCGATGCGGCTGGTCTTGTAGGAGCGATGCGAGAAGTAGCGGTGATAGCCGGCCGTGACGGCGAACATGCGCAGCCAGTAAAGCCCGAAGCAGAGCCAGAGCGAGGTCGCGGTCACGCCGCTCCAGAGCGCGCCGAAGCAGGCTAGATGCGCCAGGATGAACGGCACTGCCGAGGGGTAGACGATGTCGTCATGGTCGTGGGCTGAAGAGAGTTCTGACAAGATCGTTCTCTGGAAATGTCTGGCGCGGCATGCGGGATTCGCATGCGACCAAACAGGAGAGCGGGTTTGAGCGCAAGGTTCCTGAGCCCTCATGGCGACAATTGCGGCAGCGGGCCGCACGGCATGCGCGGCCGTCATAGGAAAAGGGCTGGAACACGCCCGCCGCGAACATTGCTCATGGCGCTGGACCTCGAATGTCATCGAAGCGTTACGCTAGGATGCCTTGAGGGTGAGTGGGCCGATGGTCGGCCGACGGCAAACCGACACAGACGACAGCTACAGGATTGGCAGTGACACGAGCGGCAGCGGCGAAGGCGAGGCGAATGAACCAGGATCTGGCCGAAGCGGCGGCTTCGAGGGCAGCGACGCCGGCACCGGAGGCCACGGTGCTCACTGTGGACCATGAGCTGCGCCAATCGCCGCAGCGCTTCATGAATCGCGAACTGTCCTGGCTGCAGTTCAACCGCCGGGTGATGGAGGAAGCCTCCAACCGCAACCATCCGCTGCTGGAGCAGCTGCGCTTCCTCTCGATCTCGGCCAACAATCTCGACGAGTTCTTCATGGTCCGGGTCTCCGGACTGCGGGAGCAGCTCAAGGCCGGCGTGGTGACGCCGAGCCAGGACGGGCTGAGCCCGGCCGAGCAGCTCGTCGCATTAGGCGCGGCGGTGTCCGACCTGACCCGCGACCAGCAGACGCGCTGGGTCGAGCTCAGGCAGGACCTGCAGGACAACCGGATCATCCTCCTGAAGGCTGCCGATATCGGCCCGCAGGAGCGTGTCTGGCTCGAGGATCGCTTCCTGCACTATGTCTTCCCGGTGCTGACGCCGCTGGCGATCGACCCCGCCCACCCTTTCCCGTTCATTCCGAATCTCGGCTTCAGCTTGGCGCTGGCTCTGGAGCGCATCAGCGACGGGCGCGCTCTCGACGCGCTGATCCGCGTCCCCGGCAAGATCGACCGCTTCATCGAGGTGCCTGATCTGGCGCGCGATGGCGTGCAGCGCTTCATCATGCTCGAGGACCTGGTCTCGCTGTTCATCGGCAAGCTCTTCCCGGGCTATGAGATCAAGGGCACTGGCTCCTTCCGCATCATTCGCGACTCCGACCTCGACATCGAGGAGGAGGCTGAGGATCTGGTCCGCGTCTTCGAGAGCATGCTGAAGCAGCGCCGCCGCGGCGTCGTCATCCGCCTCGAGCTGCATGCCGACACGCCGGACCACCTGCGCCAGCTGATCGTGCGCGAACTCAGGGTCGATCCTGACGAGATCGTGATCGTCGACGGGATGATCGGCCTGAACGAGCTCTCGCAGCTCGTCGGGGTCGACCGGCCGGACCTGAAGTTCAAGCCCTATAATGCCCGCTTCCCCGAGCGGATTCGCGAGCATGGCGGCGACTGCTTCGCCGCGATCCGCCAGAAGGACCTGATCGTCCACCACCCCTATGAGAGCTTCGACGTCGTCGTGCAGTTCCTGCAGCAGGCGGCGCGCGACCCCAATGTCGTGGCGATCAAGCAGACGCTCTACCGGACGTCCTCCAACTCGCCGATCGTCCAGGCGCTCGCCGAGGCGGCCGAGGCCGGCAAGTCCGTGACGGCGCTGGTCGAGCTCAAGGCGCGCTTCGACGAGGAAGCCAATATCCGCTGGGCCAAGGACCTCGAGCGCGCCGGCGTGCAGGTCGTCTACGGCTTCATCGAGCTCAAGACGCACGCCAAGCTCTCGATGGTGGTCCGCCGCGAGGCAGGCCAGCTCGTGACCTACTGCCATATCGCGACCGGCAACTACCACCCGATCACGGCGCGCATCTACACCGACGTCTCCTTCTTCACGGCCGATCCGGTGATGGCGCAGGACGTGGCGCGGATCTTCAACTTCATCACCGGCTATGCCGAACCGGCTGAGCTCGAGCGCATGGCGGTCTCGCCGGTCAACCTGAAGAAGCGGCTGCTCGACGACATCGCCGAGGAGATCGAGCATGTGAAGGCCGGCCGCAAGGGCGCGATCTGGGGCAAATGCAACTCGCTGGTCGACCCCGAGATCATCGACGCGCTCTATGACGCCAGCCAGGCCGGCGTTCAGATTGATTTCGTCGTTCGCGGCATCTGCTGCCTGCGACCCGGTGTCCCAGGCCTTTCCGACAATATCCGGGTCAAGTCGATCGTCGGGCGCTTCCTTGAGCATACCCGTGTCTATGCCTTCGGCGCCGGGCACGGCATGCCGTCGCCCAAGGCGAAGCTCTACATTTCCTCGGCCGATCTGATGCCGCGCAACCTGGACCGCCGTGTGGAGGCGCTGACGCCGATCCTCAACCCCACCGTGCACCAGCAGCTGCTCGAGCAGATCATGCTGGCCAATTTTCTCGACAACGAACAGAGCTGGACCATCTTGCCCGATGGCGGCTCGCGACGCATTGTCCCGCCGTCGGCCGAAGAGTCGTTCAACGCCCACAAGTACTTTATGACGAATCCGAGCCTGTCCGGTCGTGGAAAATCACTCTCCAGTTCAAGTCCTCGCAGCCTTTCCCGCCGTTCCGGCAAGAAGGCCTGAGCAGGCGCAAGGGCGTTTGAGCCTGGGTGATACCGTCGCCATCATCGATATCGGTTCGAACTCGGTCCGCCTCGTCGTCTATGAGAACCTGTCCCGGGCACCGGGGCAGGTCTTCAACGAGAAGGAGATGGCGGGGCTCGGCCGTCAGGTCGCCTCGACCGGCATGCTCGCCGCCGACGCGGTCGAGAAGGCGCTGGCGGCGCTCGTCCGTTTCCGCATCCTCTGCGAGGCGATGCATGTCGCGCAATTGCGCGTCATCGCCACGGCAGCGGCGCGCTATGCCTCGAACGGTCCCGATTTCATCGCCCGCGCCGAGGCGGCGGTCGGCCAGCCGATCGAGCTGATCTCGGGCGACCGCGAGGCCTATCTCTCGGCGCTCGGCGTCATCTCCGGTTTCGATCGGCCCAATGGCGTGGTCGGTGATCTCGGCGGCGGATCGCTCGAACTCGCGGCGGTCGACGGCAGCAGGGTCGGGGAGGGCGTCAGCCTGGCGCTCGGCGGCCTCGCGCTGATGGACCGCGCGAAGAACTCGATCAAGGCTGCCGAGAAGATCGTCCGGGACGATCTGGACAACCACCCGCAGCTCGCCGCGATGCGTGGCCGTGATTTCTTCGCCGTCGGCGGCACCTGGCGCGCGCTCGCGACGCTCCATCAGCGCCAGTCCGGTTATCCGCTCAACGTCATGCACGGCTACACCGTGCCGGCCCGCGAGGCGAGCGAGTTCGTCCGTCTCGTCGAGCGCGCCGACGCCGCCATGCTCGAATCGATCGAGGCGATCTCCTCGGCCCGCCGGCCGCTGCTCGCCTATGGCGCGCTCGTGCTCGACCAGCTGATAAAGCGCGGCCGCCCGCGCCAGGTCGTGATCTCGGCGCACGGTGTCCGCGAAGGGCTCATGCATGAGCAGCTCGCTCCGGCGGAGCGGGATGCCGACGCCTTGCTCCGCGGTGCCCAGGACTACAACCAGCTGCGCGCCCGCGATCCACGCCATGCCGCGGATCTGGTCCCCTGGGCCGAGCGATTGCTCGACAGTGCCTATCCGAACGATGAACCGGCCTTGAAGCGCCTGCAGATCGCTGCGTGCCTGCTCTCCGACATTGGCTGGCGGGCCCATCCCGACTATCGCGGCGAGCAGACCCTCAACGTCATCGCCCACGCGCCGTTCAGCGGCGTCGACCATGCCGGCCGTGCCTTCCTGTCGCTGACCGCCTTCTACCGCTATGCCGGGCTGAAGGGCGCGGCTCCGGCTGCGGAAGGCCTTCGCCGCCTGCTGACACCGCGCGTGCTCGAGCGAGCGCATGTGGTCGCAGCGATCTTCCGCGTCGCCTATCTGATGTCGGCAGGCATGCCAGGGATCCTGTCGCAGACGACGCTGGTCTGCGATGACCGACGCCTGATCCTGAGCCTGCCGCCGGAATTCCGCTCGCTGGCCAGCCAGCGCGTCACCGGGCGGCTGAAGCAGCTCGCGCGCCTGCTCGGCCGCGAGGTCGAGATTCGCTGAGGCGCGAGCGCCCGGTCTGCGCTCAGAGCACTTCGAACCAGGTCCAGAGGCCGAGGTCGAAGCGCTCCAGCACCGTCGATGAAATCAGCCAGCGGCCGGGATTGTCGGCGATGAAGGCGATGTGCAGGCGCTTGCCCTCGGGAATCTGCACCGTGTCGAGGAAATAGGGCTCCCAGCCATCGTCGAGCGGGTGCAGCAGCCGGAAGCTGTGGCCGTGGACATGGAAAGGCTGCAGGAAGTCGGTCTTGTTGGTGATACCGATCACCACCGGCGAGCCCCGCCGGACGCTGAGCAGCGGCTTGCTCTGCGCAGCGCCCGTTCCGCCGTTGAGGCGCCATGGCCGCGCCTGGTCGACGCCGTCGAGATTGAGCTTGTTGTCCGCACCGACCTTGGCGCCGCCCTCGACGAGGATTTCGGCCCGGCTGGCGTTCTGCAGCCTGACCTCGGCCGGCAGCGTCGGATTGGGCGCCAGGGCCGAGATCGGGCTGGCGGCGACGCGTTTTGTCCCGGGCTTGGCGGCCTCGCTGACGAAGCGCACCAAGGGCATGCCGGGGCCGATCAGCGCCGTGACGCTGGCGCTCGCGCCGATCTCCTCCGGCATGTCGAAGATCACGTCGTAGCGCGTGCCGGGCGCGAAGGGCAGTTGGGCCCGCACCGGCTCGAAGGTTTCGGTCGGCTGGCCGTCGACCGCGACGACGAAGGCTTTCAGCCCGTCGAAGCGCAGGCGCATGATCCGGGCATTGCAGGCATTGGCGAGGCGCAGGCGCACGCGTGCACCCGGCGGCAGCGCGACCCGCTCCGGCGGCGGCTTGCTGTTGACGGTGAGCCAGCTGCCGAGCCGGCCGGCGGCGGCACCCTCCTGGCCGGTCGCGGGGAAGGGCAGGAGCTTGTGATCGTCGCCGAGCAGCCAGTCGCCGACCAGCACCGGCAGGTCGAGGTCGACCGCCGGCGGCTCCTTTTCCTCGACGACGAGAAGGCCGCAGAGCCCGCGTCCGGCCGGCTCGGACGAGCCGCCGAGCAGGAGTGGCCGATAGAGGTAGCTGCCGGAATCGCGCGGCGTCAGCCGGTATTCGAAACTGTCGCCCGGAGCGGTAGCCTCCTGGCTGAAGCCGCCGACGCCGTCCATGGTCTGGTCCTGACGCAGTCCGTGCCAGTGCAGGGAGAGCGGCTTGTCGGTGCGGTTCTGCAGGTTGAGCCGCAGCGTTTCGCCGAGCTTCATGCGCAAGGTAGGTCCGGGACTGCTGCCGTCGAAGGCCCAGACCTCGCTTTCCGTCGCCGGTGCCGGCCGCAGCCGTGCCTTGGCGGGCGCGGCGATCAGCTCGCGCGCCGCTGGGGTGGGGGCGGGCTCGCTAGCCGGGCCGGCCGCCGCCGGCGCCTGCGCTCGTAGTGGTGCGGCGCTGCCCAGAACGGCCATTCCCGCGATGCCGGCGAGCGCCTGGCGGCGATTCGGTCCGGCCTGCGGGCCGGTCGCGGGAAGATCGGTTTTCATGACTAAGCGACATAGCGCGGCCCGTCGCCGCTGGCGAGAGTGGGCGCCTGAGAGGCTCCTTCGCAGAAACGTCGCATTTTTTTGCTGCATCCTCCGTCGCAAATGCGTATAGCACCGCGGCCCAACGATGGCGGCGCTGCGTTTGCTCGCACGCGGTGTATCGGTTGGCGGGCGTGGCGGAACTGGTAGACGCAGCGGATTTAGGTTCCGCCGACGCAAGTCGTGGGGGTTCGAGTCCCTTCGCCCGCACCAGGATGCGAATTTCGCGAGCGCGGCGGCGGTCATCCGGCGTCGCGCTTTGGACATTGAAGTAACGAGCTGTTGGCGGATCAGAACGATGAACGTGACCGAAACCCTGTCCCAGGGCCTCAAGCGCGAATTTCAGGTGGTGCTGAACGCCGCCGACCTGAAGACGAGGCTCGATGACGAACTGCAGAACCTGCAGGGCAAGGCCAAGATCAACGGCTTCCGCCCCGGCAAGGTCCCGGTCGGCCATCTGCGCCGTCTCTATGGCCGCTCGGTCATGGCCGACGTCGTCCAGAACGCCGTCAACGAGGCCAACCAGAAGATCGTTGCCGACCACGGCCTGAAGCTCGCCTTCGAGCCGCAGATCAAGTTCCCCGAGAACAAGGACGAGATCGAGGCCGCTATGGAGGCCAAGGGCGACCTCGCCTTCACCGTCGCCCTCGAGGTTCTGCCGAAGATCGAGCTCGCCGACCTGTCGGACGTCTCGCTGGTCAAGCCGGTCACCGAGACCCCCGAGGCCGATGTCGACGCCGCGCTCGAGCGCATGGCCGGCCAGAACCGTCCCTTCGCCAGCAAGGGCGACGATGCCGTCGCGGAGAAGGGCGATCGCCTGCTGATCTCCTTCACCGGCACGCTCGAAGGCCAGCCCTTCGACGGCGGCACCGGCACGGGCATCCCGCTCGACCTCGGCTCCGGCCAGTTCATCCCGGGCTTCGAGGACCAGCTGCAGGGCGCCAAGAAGGGCGAGCAGCGCACCGTCTCGGTGACCTTCCCCGAGAACTACACCGCGACCCACCTCGCCGGTAAGCCGGCCGAGTTCGCCGTCACCGTCGACGACGTGCAGGCCCCGGGCGAGCTCAAGATCGACGACGAGCTCGCCAAGGGCTTCGGCATGGAGTCGCTCGATGCGCTGAAGGCCGCGATCCGCGAGCAGCTCGGCCGCGAGCTCGGCGCCCAGTCGCGCCGCAAGCTGAAGAAGAGCCTGCTCGACGCGCTCGACACCAAGTACGCCTTCGAGCTGCCCCCGACCCTGGTCGACCAGGAGTTTGGCAGCGTCTGGAGCCAGGTCGAGGCCGACATGAAGGAGGCGAAGAAGAGCTTCGCCGACGAGAACACCACCGAGGAAGAGGCGCGGGCGGAGTACCGCAAGATCGCCGAGCGCCGCGTGCGTCTAGGCCTCGTGCTGGCCGAGATCGGCGAGCAGGCCAAGATCCAGATCGCCGACGACGAGGTGACGCAGGCCCTGATCGAGCGTGCCCGCCAGTTCCCGGGCCAGGAAAAGGAAGTCTGGGAGTTCTATCGCAAGAACCCGCAGGCGCTCGCCGAAATCCGCGCCCCGATCTTCGAGGAGAAGGTCGTCGATCACCTCCTCGGCCAGGTGAAGGTCGAGGACAAGAGCGTCTCCCGCGAAGAGCTCTACGCCGATGACGAGGCGGAAGGCGAGGAGAAGGCCAAGCCGGCCAAGGCCAAGAAGGCCAAGAAGGCCGCCGCCAGCGACGAGGCCTCGGCCTGAGCCCGCTTCGGCGCCAAGGTTGCTGAATTTGCGCCGCCCGGCTTCGGCCGGGCGGCGCTTCCCTTTTCAGGCGGGGCCGGCATGCTTATGTGGGGCCTTCGCCGATATCGGCTGATTCCCGCCCCCTGCACCTCAAGGACTGGCTGCGATGCGCGATCCAATCGAGACCTACAACAATCTCGTCCCGATGGTGGTCGAGCAGTCGAGCCGCGGTGAACGCGCCTTCGACATCTATTCGCGCCTCCTGCGCGAGCGGATCATCTTCCTGACCGGCCCGGTCGAGGACTACTCGGCGTCGCTGATCGTGGCGCAGCTGCTCTTCCTCGAGGCCGAGAACCCGAAGAAGGAAATCTCCTTCTACATCAACTCGCCCGGCGGCGTGGTCACCTCCGGCCTGTCGATCTACGACACCATGCAGTTCATCCGCTGCCCGGTGACGACGCTCTGCGTCGGTCAGGCTGCCTCGATGGGCTCGCTGCTGCTCACCGCCGGCGCCAAGGACATGCGCTTCGCCCTGCCGAACGCGCGCATCATGGTTCACCAGCCCTCCGGCGGCTTCCAGGGCCAGGTCACGGACATCCTGATCCATGCCCGCGAGGTCGAGAGCCTGAAGCGGCGCCTGAACGAGATCTACGTCAAGCACACCGGCCGTTCCTACGAGGACATCGAGGCGGCGCTGGAGCGCGACAATTTCATGACCTCCGAGCAGGCCCGCGATTTCGGCCTGATCGACAAGGTCATCGACAAGCGTCCGGAAGAGGCCGCCTGAGCGACCTGGATCCTCCTGCCAGGCCAAGGCTTGGCGTGCCGGGCAGGAGGGCCCATATTGCCTATCACTAGGCCTCATGTTTGCATGAGGGAATCGGAAGGGCGCGTTAGGCGCTCGAGGGGTCCGATTTTGGGTCAGTTTCGTCGGCACCTGCGCCACAGCGATGCGTTAACCCAATAATCGTGATCTGAGCGCCTACTATGACGGAGAGACGACATCGGCCCGCCGTTATTCGGTGGCTGGCTTCGTCTTCCGAGATGGAGATCGACAATGAGTAAGGTCAGCAGCGGCGATTCGAAGAGCACGCTCTACTGCTCGTTCTGCGGCAAGAGCCAGCACGAGGTCCGCAAGCTGATCGCGGGCCCGACGGTGTTCATCTGCGACGAGTGCGTCGAGCTGTGCATGGACATCATCCGCGAGGAGTCCAAGTCCGCGCTCGTGAAGTCCAAGGACGGCGTGCCGACGCCGAAGGAGATCCGCAAGGTCCTCGACGACTATGTCATCGGGCAGGACCACGCCAAGAAGGTGCTCTCCGTCGCCGTCCACAACCACTACAAGCGGCTCTCGCACGCGACGAAGCACAACGACGTCGAGCTGGCGAAGTCCAACATCCTGCTGATCGGTCCGACCGGATCGGGCAAGACGCTGCTCGCGCAGACGCTCGCCCGCATCCTCGACGTGCCCTTCACCATGGCTGATGCGACGACGCTGACCGAGGCCGGCTATGTCGGCGAGGATGTCGAGAACATCATCCTGAAGCTGCTCCAGGCCTCCGACTACAATGTCGAGCGGGCGCAGCGCGGCATCGTCTACATCGACGAGATCGACAAGATCAGCCGCAAGTCGGACAATCCCTCGATCACCCGCGATGTTTCGGGCGAGGGCGTCCAGCAGGCGCTGCTGAAGATCATGGAAGGCACCGTCGCCTCCGTGCCGCCGCAGGGCGGGCGCAAGCATCCGCAGCAGGAGTTCCTGCAGGTCGACACGACCAACATTCTGTTCATCTGCGGCGGCGCCTTCGCCGGGCTGGACAAGATCATCTCCGGCCGCGGCAAGGGCACCTCGATCGGCTTCGGCGCGACCGTGAAGGCCCCCGACGACCGCCGCACCGGCGCGATCTTCCGCGAGGTCGAGCCCGAGGATCTGCTGAAGTTCGGCCTGATCCCCGAGTTCGTCGGCCGTCTGCCGGTGCTGGCGACGCTCGAGGATCTCGACGAGGCCGCGCTCAAGACCATCCTGACCGAGCCGAAGAACGCGCTGGTCAAGCAGTACCAGCGCCTGTTCGAGATGGAGGACACCGAGCTGACCTTCACCGACGAGGCGGTGAGCCTGATTGCCCGCAAGGCGATCGAGCGCAAGACCGGCGCCCGTGGCCTGCGCTCGATCATGGAAGGCATCCTGCTCGAGACCATGTACGAGCTGCCGGGGCTGGAAGGCGTCGAGCAGGTCGTCATTGGGCCGGAAGCGGTCGAGACCAAGTCGCGCCCGCTGTTCATCTACTCGGACAGGGAAGAAGAGGCGAAGTCCGCTTCGGCCTGATCCGGCACTAAGCTGTCCCACTTTCAGACGCGCGCCTCATGGCGCGCGTTTTGCTTTGTCGAGCTGGTGGCCGCGACTGCACGAAACTGCTTCGGCCATCTGCCCGGGTCGCGGCTTCGTGTCCCGGCATGCAGTGGAAGCTGCGGTGGACTGCGCCGGCGGGTCGCTTGAAAGCTGGCCGGGAAGCATCCACTTTAACATCACCTGCGAGACAGCGTGCCTTTGAGGGCGTGAGTCGCAGGGGCGGTTGGCGCGAATGGTCGCGCCGGCGCGGAACGTCCGGTTCGGTCGCCCATCCAGGGGATCGGTCGGGCGAAAACTTGAAGGACAAGACATGACAGGCTCGACGCCCCGCGCTCCGCTCGTCCCCGGCACGACCGGCACCTATCCGGTCCTTCCGCTGCGCGACATCGTCGTTTTCCCGCACATGATCGTGCCGCTCTTCGTCGGCCGCGAGAAGTCCATTCGCGCGCTCGAGGAGGTGGTCAAGAACGACGGTCTGATCCTGCTCGCCACCCAGAAGAACGCTGGCGACGACGATCCGGAGACCAAGGATATCTATGAGATCGGCACGCTCGCCCGCGTGCTGCAGCTGCTGAAGCTCCCGGACTCCACCGTCAAGGTGCTGGTCGAGGGCGTCGGCCGCGCCAAGGCGCTGAGCTACAGCGCCGATGACAGCTTCTACCAGGCCGAGGCCGTCGCGCTCGAAGAGGAGCCCGGCAAGAAGGTCGAGGTCGAGGCGCTCGGCCGCTCGGTCGTCAGCGAGTTCGAGAGCTATGTGAAGCTCAACAAGAAGATCTCGCCCGAGATCGTCGCTGCGGTCTCGCAGATCGACGAGCCGGCCAAGCTCGCCGACACCGTCGCCTCGCATCTCGCCGTGAAGATCGCCGACCGCCAGGCCGTGCTGGAGGTGATGAACGTCGCCCACCGGCTCGAGAAGGTGCTCTCGCTGATGGAAAGCGAGATGTCGGTTCTCCAGGTCGAGAAGCGCATCCGCTCGCGCGTCAAGCGCCAGATGGAGAAGACCCAGCGCGAGTACTATCTCAACGAGCAGATGAAGGCGATCCAGAAGGAACTCGGCGACGGCGAGGAAGGCCGCGACGAGTTGGCCGAGCTGGAAGAGCGCATCGCCAAGACCAAGCTGACCAAGGAAGCGCGCGACAAGGCGCTGGCCGAGGTCAAGAAGCTCAGGCAGATGTCACCGATGTCTGCCGAGGCGACGGTCGTGCGCAACTATCTCGACTGGCTGCTGGGCATCCCCTGGCAGAAGCGCTCGAAGATCAAGAAGGACCTCGCCGCAGCCCAGCAGGTGCTCGACGACGATCATTTCGGTCTCGACAAGGTCAAGGACCGGATCGTCGAATACCTCGCCGTCCAGCAGCGTGCCAACAAGCTCGCCGGCCCGATCCTGTGCCTCGTCGGCCCTCCGGGCGTCGGCAAGACCTCGCTCGGCAAGTCGATCGCCAAGGCGACCGGCCGCGAGTTCGTGCGCATGTCGCTCGGCGGCGTGCGTGACGAGGCCGAGATCCGCGGTCACCGCCGCACCTATATCGGCTCGATGCCCGGCAAGATCATCCAGTCGATGAAGAAGGCCAAGACCTCGAACCCGCTCATCCTGCTCGACGAGATCGACAAGATGGGCCAGGACTTCCGCGGCGATCCGTCGGCGGCCCTGCTCGAGGTGCTCGACCCCGAGCAGAACGCGACCTTCAACGACCATTACCTCGAGGTCGACTACGACCTGTCGAACGTGATGTTCGTGACCACGGCGAACACGCTGAACATCCCGCCGGCCCTTCTGGACCGGATGGAGGTGATCCGTATCGCCGGCTACACCGAGGACGAGAAGGCCGAGATCGCGCGTCGCCACCTGATCCCGGGTGCGATCAAGAAGCACGGCCTCGAATCCAAGGAATGGTCGATCGACGACGAGGCCCTGACGACGCTGGTCCGCCGCTACACCCGCGAGGCCGGCGTGCGTAACCTCGAGCGCGAGATCGCCAACACCGTCCGCAAGGCGGTGAAGGAGATCGTGCTGTCGAAGAAGAAGAAGGTCGCGGTCACTCCCGCGGTGCTGGAGGACTATCTCGGCCCGCCGCGCTATCGCTATGGCATGGCGGAAACCGAGGATCAGGTCGGTGTCGTCACCGGTCTGGCCTGGACCGAGGTCGGCGGCGAGATGCTGACGATCGAAGGCGTGATGATGCCCGGCAAGGGCAAGATGACCGTCACCGGCAATCTGCGCGACGTGATGAAGGAATCGATCTCGGCGGCGGCGTCCTATGTCCGCTCCCGCGCCATCGATTTCGGCATCGAGCCGCCGCTCTTCGACCGGCGCGACATCCACGTCCACCTGCCCGAGGGGGCGACCCCGAAGGACGGTCCGTCGGCCGGCATCGGCATGGCCACGGCGATCGTCTCGATCATGACCGGTATCCCGGTCCGTCGCGACGTCGCCATGACCGGCGAGGTCACGCTGCGGGGCAGGGTGCTGCCGATCGGTGGCCTGAAGGAGAAGCTGCTCGCCGCCTTGCGCGGCGGCATCAAGAAGGTGCTGATCCCCGAGGACAACGCCAAGGACCTCGTCGATCTCCCGCAGTCGGTGAAGAGCGGGCTCGAGATCGTCCCGGTCTCGCGCATGGACCAGGTGCTCCAGCACGCGCTGGTGCGTCAGCCGACGCCGATCGTCTGGGAAGAGGACCTGAAGGCGGCGACGCCGAAGGCATCCGAGGACGACGCCGCGGCGGGCCTTGTCGCCCACTGACGCGGGAAGCATCGCAAGCAAGGAGCCGCCGGCGCGAGCCGGCGGCTTTTTCTTTGCCCGGATGGGTAAGGAGACACGGCGCCGAGTCGTCAGCGTTCCCCACCGCTCGCCTCGCGACGATCGGCCAAGCCGCGTCTCAGGGACGGAACTGGGTGGGCGCTGCCCCGAAGCGGCTGCGGAAAGCCTGGTTGAAGTAGGACACGTCGTTGAAGCCGCAGCCGAGCGCGATCTCGCTGACCTTCAGTCGCGCTCCGGATGTTGAAGCCAGCATGCGCCGCGCCATCTGGAGGCGCAGGTCCAGCACGCGTTCGGTGAAGCTCACCCCCGTCTCGTGCAGGATGTCCTGGATGTAACGCGGCGACAGCTCGAGTTTCGCCCCGAGGGCGGCCGGCGAGAAGCCGGGGTCGGTGTAGCCGGCGCGGATGCCCGACAGGATCTCCTGGAGCCGCGCCGCTCGCAGCCCGCGCATCCCGGCGGCCGCCGCGGTATCGCGGCCGGCCCCGAGCGCCAGCGCGACGAGATCGAGCAAGGTCGTGCCGACATGCTGCTGCAGCGCCGGGTCGTCCTTGGCGCCGTCGAGATCGATGATGCTCTCGACATAGCGCCCGAGATGGCGGACGGCTGCCTGTCGCGGATCGAGCGGGCGGGCGAGCAGCTCCGCGGCGCTCGGCATCAGCGCGCGCAGCCGGTCCTGCCGGATCGTGACCGTATTGATCTCGCAATGAGCTGCGGCAAGGATCTCCGCCGCCGCGCCATTCGTCACCATGTGCACGGCACCCGGCGGGATCTCCGTGGTCTGCCCAAGATGCGAGGTGCTGAACGCCTCTCGGCCCCGGTTCAGAAGAATACAGAAATCATCGTCGGGACCGCGTGCGATCGCGCTCGCCGTGCGGGCAATGCGTTGAAACGTGCCGCCGAAGGTCGTGACATAGGCGTCGCCGAACGGCGCCCATTGGAACTGCGCTCGGAATGGCCGGTCCTCCGCGCGGAAATAGTCCGAGCAGCAGGTCAGCGATTCGAAGATTTCGTGCCAGCGCGCGAAGCGAGCACCGGAATCGAGATGCGCCGGCAGCTCATCCGAAGTGAAGGCAACATTCCCCATGCTCTGGCCAGCCGGTCGCCCTGTGACGCTTTATCTCTGGCATTCCTCTGCCCCAACGTAAATGCAGCCGAGGCGAATGCTGCGAGCTTTCGCTCCGCACCCGCTGCGGCGACGTCCGTGCCGCTGTCGCCGCATGGCCACACAGCGGCGAACTTCGTCGCCGGTTCGTCATAGCTAAATCCGACTGCGTCCCTCCCCAAGACGAGCAGCCCAAGCCGCGCCAAGAGAGTCCGCTAGCTTGAGGCCGGAGGGGCGATGTCTTTCACCAGTGAAAATCGGCCGTTCCGGGCGGGATTGCTGGCCGGCTGCTCGGCCATGGCGATTCTGGGCCTGGTCCTGTCCTCGAACGGTGCGGAGGCGGCGGTTTGCGACAATGTCGGCGCCGGCGTCACGCCCGGCAATGACAACGGCGCGAGCCAGAACACCGCCTGCGGCAACAACGCCAATGCAACTGCGGTCGTCTATTCTACGGCGATCGGCTCCGACACCAACGCTACGGGCTCCCTGAGCACTGCGCTGGGCTATGGAGCCCAGGCTGGCGGTCCTGACGGGAACGACAGCACCACTGCGCTCGGGGCCAGGGCCCGGGCGGGCGCCGACGGGCCGTTCCAGTACCTTTCGACCGCGGTCGGCGCCGACAGCGTGGCGAGCTCGAACGTGGCGACCGCCATCGGTGCCGGCAGCGTGGCGAGCGGCCAGTTCAGCTCGGCGCTCGGCGGCGGCTCGCAGGCGACGAGCACCGGCTCGGTTTCGCTCGGAACCAACTATCTCGACGAGGGCGGCTCGAACATTGCCGGCGCGACCGGCATGTACGCCACGGCCGCCGGCCATGTCGCCCGCGCCAACGCGACGGGCAGCTCGACCTATGGCTCGCAGAGTGTGGCGACCGGGCAGTACAGCTCCGCCTTCGGCTTCAGGACCAGCGCGACCGGCGCCAACAGCGCCGCGCTGGGCGCTCGTGCCACCGCCACTGCCGACAGCGCCGCCGCCTATGGGCGCGACAGCAGCGCCGCCGGCAGCCAGAGCACGGCGCTCGGCGCCTTCAGCTCGGCGAGCGGGGACGCCAGCACCGCCATCGGGGCGCAGTCCGTCGCGGAGAACGGGGCGCTCGCCGCAGGCTTCGCAGCCAAGGGCACCGGCCAGTACAGCGCCGCGCTCGGCGATTTCAGCGCGGCCTCAGGGACGAGAAGTCTCGCCGTCGGCGCCTACAGCAATGCCAGCGGCGTCCGGAGTGCGGCGATCGGCGCCGGCTCGAGCGCAAGCGCCGCCAGTGCCGCCGCCTTCGGCCAGGACAGCAGCGCCAGCGGCAGCCAGAGCACGGCGCTCGGTGCGTTCAGCTCGGCGAGCGGGGATGCCAGCACTGCCATCGGCGCCCAGGCGGCGGCCCAGAATGGCGGGATCGCCGGAGGCTTTGCCGCCAAGGCCACTGGCCAGCACAGCACGGCTCTGGGGCCTCTGAGCACGGCATCCGGTGCGAGAAGCCTCGCGGTCGGCTCGGCGAGCAACGCAAGCGGCGTCCACAGCGCGGCACTCGGCGCAGCTTCGACAGCGAGCGCTACCGGCGCCGCCGCCCTGGGGCATGGCAGCAATGCGAGCGGGGAAGCGAGCACGGCGCTTGGCGCTCAGAGCACGGCTGCCGGGACGAGAAGCCTTGCCGCTGGAGCTTCCAGCAGCGCAAGCGGAGCTTCCGCCATCGCGCTCGGCGACGGCGCCCGGGCGACGCAGGCAGGCGCGGTGGCGCTCGGCCTCGGCGCGGCCTCGACCGGCACCAGCGCGATCGCCATCGGAACCGGCGCGGTCGCGACAGGCTCTGTCGCTGTCGGAGCGGGCGCGTCGGCCTCCAATGGCGGCGCGGCCTTCGGCGATGGCGCGGCGGCAACCGGACTGCTCTCGGCGGCCTTCGGCCCGGGCGCGGCGGCGAGCGCCGCCAACGCGGTTGCGATCGGCTCCGGTTCAATCGCCAGCGTGCCCAACACGGTTTCATTCGGGGCGCCCGGCAGCGAGCGACGCCTGACCAATATCGCAGCCGGCGTCGCTCCCACCGATGCAGTGAACATGAGCCAGCTCGGTGCGATGCAGGGCCAGATCGGCGGGCTGCAAAGCCAGATGGGAGGGCTGCAGACCCAGATCGACAGCAATCGCCGCGAATCGCGTCGTGGCCTCGCCGGCGTCGCCGCCCTCGCACCTGTCGTCACACCCTCGGCACCGGGCAAGACGACCCTGACCGTCAACGGCGCGACCTACCGCGGCGAGTTCGGTGTCGGGATCGGGGTCGCGCACCGCCTTCAAACGGCGGTGCCGGTCATCCTCCACGGTTCCTACGCCAGCGGCGGCGGCAGCGAGCATGTCGCCCGTGCCGGCATGTCGGTGGAATTCTGATGGCATCGGGCGCGCGGAGCTGGCGGCTTTGGGCGGTCCTTGCCGGATCCCTGCTTCTGGTCGCGTCGCAGCTTCAGGCGCAGCAGACGGCGCCGCGATCGGGACATCGACCTGCCGCGTCACAGCCTCCGCCGCGATCGGAGCCTGCGCCATCCCCTGCGACGAAAGCTGAGCCGCCTCCGGTTCAGGCCGAAGCGGGCGAGCTGCAACCCGTGATGCACGCCCGCAACGCTGGCATTGTGACCTGTCTCGACGGTATTGCGCGCGCGGCGAGCGGCACGATCGAGGCGCCGCACGCGGCCATGTCGAACTGGCTGACGGGCGCGCCCAATCAAGGGCCGTTCAGCTCGATCATCGCGATGACGTCCGGGAATCGGGCCGCGCCCAACGCCGCAGCCTTCATCCACCTGTCGCCGACGCCCGTCGGCGGCTGCCAGGGCTCGACGGTGCAGGTTGTGCCGACGGCGCGCAGCTGCGGCGCAATGCAGGCGGAGTTCAGCAAGGAAGGTCGCACGATCGCCAACCTGGCCGGCATTCCGGTCCTGCTCCGTGCGACCGGCGAGCGCTATCTGCTGCTTCAGGCGCCGGGCGGCTGCGTCATCGTCAGCTTCAACCTGCTGGCGACAGGCCCGGCACAGTTGGCCGCGCCCGGGCCCGCCGCGGCGAACGCTGCGACGCCGGCGTCGGCTGGACCTCGCTGACGCCCATAAGGCGGGGGGCATCGGACTCTGGAAAAGACGCTTGCGGCCCGCCGAACTGCCGCTGCGCAGGATTCGTCTCGCTCGACACGGCCCGGCAGCGCCTGAAGCGATGGCTTGGCGCTCAGGGAAACGGCAGACAAACCGTGAGCGACAATCCGCGATGGGGATCGCTCGGGAGACCGGAAGCGCGACTGGAAGGCGGAAGATAATGGCGCGGGCGACGGGGCTCGAACCCGCGACCTCCGGCGTGACAGGCCGGCACTCTAACCAACTGAGCTACGCCCGCGCGGGCGGCCGAGGCGCTGGCCTCAGCTAATGCAAAAGCCTCAGTCTTCGCTACAGATAGCTGAAGATGAAGGGGAAACATGGCGCGGGCGACGGGGCTCGAACCCGCGACCTCCGGCGTGACAGGCCGGCACTCTAACCAACTGAGCTACGCCCG
>NZ_JBXAJY010000005.1:617968-651496 GCF_058797755.1 Allobosea sp. GW823-FHT02B03
CCGCGCGGGCGGCTGAAGGCCTTGGCCTCAGCGAGGTTGGGATTATGGTGCCGGGCGCTGAGTGTCAAGCGCGAGCTGCCATGAAATTGTCGCTTCCACAGCGGGCGACGAAAATCCACCCAATCGATGCGCTTTTGGCCCATCGCGCGGCGCGGACTTCGAGGGGCGTGGTCCGATTCGTCACGGCATGCCCGGCGAGACCGATCCGGCAAAGGAGCATTGCCGCGAATCCATGCCCGGCAGGCCGAGGCCGCGATCACGCTCGGTGTCTCGCGGAGACCGCCATCGATCGCAGGCGAGGGGCGCTGCGCGCCGCGTTGAGGTCAGCGGCACCGCCAGCCTCGCGAACCTGGGCAAGGCCGGGCGAGCCGGGGCCGTCACATCGGCGCGCCCGTTCCCGAAAATGCCCGACAATTGAAGGAACTGCGCATGGTGGGCGGTGACGGGCTCGAACCGCCGACCCTCTCGGTGTAAACGAGATGCTCTACCAACTGAGCTAACCGCCCCGCAGCAGCCGTTTAAGGCCTCGCCACCCAGCCTTCAAGCCTTAGCTTGTGGGCAAGTGCTGCGCCAGTATCCAAGCGCAGCAGATCAGCCTTCGGCAGCCTCCTTCGCCATCACCCCGGCGATCGCGCGTTCCAGCGCTTCGAAGGCATAGGGTTTCTTGAGGATCACCGTGCGCGGAGCGTCCTCGAATCCGGGGACCTCGCTATGGCCGGTGACGAAGACGACCGGTTGCTCCGGGCGCATCTGCCGTGCGCGCCGGGCCAGCTCGTCGCCCCGCAGGTCGGGCAGGCCGATATCTGTCAACAGGATATCGATGGTGCCGTTGGTCAGCAGCTCCAGGGCCTGCATGCCGTTCTCGGCCTCGACGGCGATATGGCCGAGCTCCTGCAGGAGATCGACCGTATCAAGCCGGATCAGCGCCTCGTCCTCGCAGACCAGCACGGTGTAGATCGTCCGCTGCGGGGCAGGGGCGGCCTGATCTTCCGGCTGTTCCGCTGCCGGCTTCGGCATTTTCCCGTCGCGGGCGAGGACCTGCCGGATCTTCCGGGCGAGGGCATCGCGCGTATAGGGCTTCGACAAGAGGTTGACGCCGGCATCGAGCCGGCCGCCATGCACGATCGAGTTTTCGGTGTAGCCCGAGGTGAACAGCACGCTGAGCTGCGGCAGCCTTTCCTTGGCCTTGCGGGCGAGTTCGGCGCTCTTGAGCGAGCCGGGCATCACCACATCGGTAAACAGCAGGTCGATGGCGACACCGCTTTCGACGACGACCAGCGCGCTCTGCGCGTCGGGGGCCTTCAGCACGCGGTAGCCGAGCCCGTCGAGCAGGCCGATCACGGTGTCGCGCACGGCATCGTCGTCCTCGACCACGAGCACGGTCTCGTTGCCGCCGACGACGGGGCCGGTGTCGACCTCCGCGGCGATGTCCTCCGCTTCCGTCGAGCGCGGCAGGTAGAGCCGCATCGTCGTGCCCTGGCCGGGCTCGCTATAGACCTTCACATGCCCGCCCGACTGCTTGACGAAGCCATAGACCATCGAGAGCCCGAGGCCGGTGCCCTTGCCCTCGGGCTTGGTCGAGAAGAAGGGCTCGAAGACCTGCTCGATCACCTCGCGGCTCATGCCGGTGCCGGTGTCACTGACCGCGATCTGGACATACTGGCCGGCCGTCACGTCGGCATGCGCGGCGGCATAGGCATCGTCGAGAAAAGCGTTGCCGGCCTCGACGGTCAGCCGGCCGCTCCCACCCATGGCGTCGCGCGAATTGATCGCGAGGTTGAGAATGGCGTTCTCGAGATTGGCGGGGTCGACGAGCGTGTTCCAGAGGCCGCCGGCGATCACCGTCTCGATCTCGACGGCTTCGCCGAGCGTGCGCCGCAACAGGTCGTCCATGCCGCGGATCAGGCGCCCGATATTGACGACCTTCGGTTCCAGCGGCTGGCGGCGGCCGAAGGCGAGCAGCTGGGAGGCGAGATGCGAGCCCCGTGCCACTCCGGCCATCGCCTTCTCGATCCGGGCCTGCGCCTTGTCGTTGCCGGGAACCTCGCGCGCCAGGAGTTGAAGATTGCCGCCGACGACCTGCAGCAGATTGTTGAAGTCGTGGGCGACGCCGCCGGTCAGGTTGCCGATCGCCTCCATCTTCTGGGCCTGGACCAGCATGGTCTCGATCCGGGATCGCTGCTCGATCTCGGCCGCGAGCCTCGCATTGGTTTCTTCCAGTTCGCGCGTGCGCGCAGCGACGCGCTCCTCAAGCGCGGCGCTGTCCGAGTGGATCTGCTCCGAGGCGGTCGACAGGGCGTCTCGCAGCGCCGCGAACTCGCGCAATCGCGTCGGCGCTGCGATTGGCCCCGCCAGCCGGCCGAGCTGGCCGCTGGCCTTGGTCAGGATCGCCAGTGGCCGGCCGATCAGTCCCCAAAGCCAGAGCGCGATCAGGGAGGCGACGAGCAGAGCCGCGAGTCCGAAGGCGATCAGCGATTGCAGGGCGGTGTTGAGCGGTTGCCGGATGACGCTCTGCTGGATGCTGGCGGCGACGAGCCAATCCGCGAGATCGGAGCGGTCATAGCCGACCAGCACCTGCTCGCCCTTGGCGCTCTGGCCCTCGAAATTGCCGCTGGGTCCGACCGCCTTCTCCAGGAAGGCCGGCACGCCGGGCTTGCCGCTGAAGGCCTCGTGATCCTCCGAGCGGGTGACGTACTGACCGCGACGATCACCGACCGCGACGACCCAGTTCGCCGGAACCACAGGCCTCAGCACATCGTTCAGCCGCTGCGTATTGGCGCTGATATGCAGCAGGAATTCCGGCCTGCCGTCGAACTCCAGCGGGATGATCATCGTGACGAGAGGCTCGCCGGTCATCGCCCCGATGAAGACGTTCGAGACGACCGGCTTGCGCGTGGCGATCGCCTCGCTGTCGACGTCGAACTTGTAGTTCGGCAGTTGCGAGCCGTAGGGGAAGCGCGTGTTGACGATCTGCTCGCCATCGAGGCGGCGCAGTCCGATCTCCGCCCCGACGAAGTGCTTGACCAGCGTCGCCTGGCGATAGAACGCTTCGAAATTGCGGCTGCGCAGGTTCTCCGATGTCGCGAGCGTCTGCAGGGTAGTCTGCCAGCCGCCCAGATAACGATCGAGGATCGAGGCGGCGGTGCTGGCGACCTCGCGGGCTTCCTGCCGGTAGCGTTCGTTTTCCGACTGGGCGAAGCGTTGCAGCAGGAGGCCGGCGAACACCATGCCGGGCAGAACGAGCACGGCGACCAGGGACAGGATCACCAGCCGGGCCGGAATGCCGCTGGGCTTCGCCGATGCCGTCATGCCTTCCAGTCCCCAATCGGCGATTCTCAAGCTGTAGCATGCCGCGCGGCGCGTGCTAGTGCGCTGCGGGCCGGATCGTGGCGATGCTCACCAAGGGCGCCGCGGGCCCGTGTCGATGTGAATCAACCCGTTCCAATAGACTTTGTTGCCGCCGACTTCCGGCAGGCTCCTGGCGAATTCGAGCACGGCACGCGGCCTGACCCCCGGCACGCGGAAATCCATGGCTTCGCAGCGCTTGTGGAAGGAGCCGCGCCGGGCGCGCCAGGGCGGCCGCCAGGTCGAGGTGACCTTCACCGCGCCGTACTTGTCGGCGATCTTGCCGAGAATCTTCTTCAGCACCGGCGGCAGGCAGACGATCGACGTCCCGGGATCGGTCGAGATGCCCGGGCGGTCCGGCTTTTCCTCGGGATCGAAGGCCGGTTCCTCCTCGGCCTGGCCCGGCGTGCGCTGTGGCCATTCGGGCCCTTCGTCATCGTCGGGCTGCGCCAGGGTAGGGCCCGGCACGGCCGAGGCTGGCGTCGGTGCTTCGGCCGGCGTCGGCTGGGCCGGGACTACGATCGCCGGCTCGGCCGGGCCCGGCTTCAGGTCGAGGTCGAACGGGCGCTCCGGCGGCAATTGCATGCGGACGGTCTGCGCGAGCGCCGGTGCCGCCGAGGTCAGCAGCGAGAGGAGCAAGCAGAGGGCCGGCGCGCTCGCGCCGCCACTCAGCCGCGACATGCCGATTCCAGCACGTCCGGGGCCGATGTCGCGGCGGCTTCAGCTTGCGCAAATGGCGTGATCATCGCTGGAAAAACCGCCTCTTGCGTTGCCTTCGGACCGTTCGCCTCGCGAATCGTGGAGAATCTCCTGAACGCTGACGTTAGGGCCGATCTGCCACGATCGAGCGCAGCACGACAACCGCCTGCTTGCGTTTGCGCCGACAGCAGCCGAGAATCCGGTCGAACCGCGTGGATTTAGCGCTCCTGCCGCCATGACGCTGGTGCATGCGGCGCGGGCATGGCGCTGCCCGCTTTGTGCGACGCGGCAAACCCTTGCGTGATTCTAAAGCAGGGGCTAATCGACTGGCGAGATTGGGGTGCGCAGCCGGCGCACCGGCTTTGCGGGGTGTCACATGCAAGCTCTTCCTGTGCAGTCCCTGCTGACCGACTACCTGCCGCTGGCCATCTTCGTCGGCCTCTCGCTGGTGATCGGCCTCGCGCTGCTGATCGCGCCCTTCGCCGTCGCCTATTCCAAGCCGGATGCCGAGAAGCTCTCGGCCTATGAGTGCGGCTTCAACGCCTTCGACGATGCGCGCATGAAGTTCGACGTGCGCTTCTATCTCGTCGCCATTCTTTTCATCATCTTCGACCTCGAGGTCGCCTTCCTCTTCCCCTGGGCGGTCGCCTTCGGCGGGCTCGGCTGGTTCGGCTTCTGGTCGATGATGCTCTTCCTCGGCGTGCTGACCGTCGGATTCATCTATGAGTGGCGCAAGGGCGCCCTCGAATGGGATTGATCATCGTGTCGCGTAAGCCTGCCTCCGTGCCGTCGGCATTGTTGGAATCGTCGAAACCCGGAAGGTCGAACTGATGGCCATCACTGCGATCGATCGCGGCAATCCGCTCGTCGCGCCTGCGCCCAAGGGGCTCCTTGGCCCCGATGGCAAGCCCGTCGGCGCGCGCGATCCCTTCTTCGTCGAGATCAACAACGAGCTTGCCGACAAGGGCTTCCTCGTCACCGCGACCGACGACCTGATCAACTGGTCGCGCACCGGCTCGCTGATGTGGATGACCTTCGGCCTCGCCTGCTGCGCGGTCGAGATGATGCAGCTCTCCATGCCGCGCTATGACGTCGAGCGCTTCGGCTTCGCGCCGCGCGCCTCGCCGCGTCAGTCCGACGTGATGATCGTCGCCGGCACGCTGACCAACAAGATGGCGCCGGCTTTGCGCAAGGTCTACGACCAGATGCCGGAGCCGCGCTACGTCATCTCGATGGGCTCCTGCGCCAATGGCGGCGGCTACTACCACTACAGCTACTCGGTGGTGCGCGGCTGCGATCGCATCGTGCCGATCGACATCTACGTGCCGGGCTGCCCGCCGACTGCGGAGGCTCTGCTCTACGGTGTTCTGCTGCTGCAGAAGAAGATCCGCCGCACGGGTACGATCGAGCGGTAATGTATGCGCGTCACGGTCGGGCTTGAACCGACCGTCTCCTGAGGGAGAGACGCGGGTTGGACAGGGCAAAGCCGAAGTCCGCATGAGATAGCCGGGACCGATCCCGGCCAGGATGCGGGCGGGGCGACCGAAGGTGAGACGATGAGCGAAGCGCTCGTGACATTGGGCGAAGAGATCAAGGCGGCGCTGCCCGGCGCGGTCACGAACGCGCTCGTCGCTTTCGACGAGCTCACCATCGAGGCCGAGGCCAGCGCCATCGTGCAGGTGCTGCGCACGCTCTATGACGATCAGCGCTTTCGCTTCGTCAATTTCACCGACATCGCCGGCGCCGACTATCCCGGCCGCGAGAGGCGCTTCGACGTCGTCTACCACCTGCTTTCGCCGCGCCATAACGTGCGCATCCGGGTGAAGGTCCAGACCGACGAGGCGACCCCGGTCCCCTCGGTGATCGAGGTCTTCCCGGCTGCAAACTGGTACGAGCGCGAGGCCTACGACTTCTACGGCATCCTGTTCTCTGGCCATCCGGACCTGCGCCGCATCCTCACCGACTACGGTTTCGAGGGCTATCCGCTGCGCAAGGACTTCCCGCTCACCGGCTTCGTCGAGGTCCGCTACGACGACGAGCAGAAGCGCGTCGTCTACGAGCCGGTGAAGCTGAACCAGGAGTTCCGCAACTTCGACTTCCTCTCGCCCTGGGAAGGCACAGAATACGTGCTGCCCGGCGACGAGAAGGCGAAGGGGGCCTGAGGCGATGTCTGAAAGCGCGCCCGTATCGGGAGGCTGTCTGTGCGGTGCGGTCCGTTTCCGCGCCGCGCCGGCCAAGCTTGAGATGGATGTCTGCCATTGCGGCATGTGTCGGCGCTGGACTGGCGGCGTATTCATGGCCGTGCCTTGCGGCGAGGTGACGATCGAGGACGAGAGCCGTCTCGGCCGCTATCCCTCCTCCGACTGGGCTGAGCGGCAGTTCTGCTCGGTCTGCGGGTCGAGCCTGTTCTGGCGGCTGCGCGACGGCGAGGGCCATGTCGCCGTCTCGCTGCAGAGCTTCGACGACCTGACGCCTTTCACCTTCCTCGAAGAGATCTTCATCGACGAGAAGCCAGGCCTCTATGCCTTCGCCGGCGAGCGCCCCCGCCTGACGGGTGCCGAGGTGATGGCGCGGTTCCAGGCTGAGCAGGACGCCCGGACATGAGCGAGCACAATATCCGCAACTTCTCGATCAACTTCGGCCCGCAGCATCCGGCGGCGCACGGCGTGCTGCGCCTGGTGCTGGAGCTCGACGGCGAGATCGTCGAGCGCGTCGACCCGCATATCGGCCTGCTGCATCGCGGCACCGAGAAGCTGATCGAGGCCAAGACCTATCTCCAGGCGCTGCCCTATTTCGACCGGCTCGACTATGTCGCGCCGATGAACCAGGAGCATGCCTATTCGCTCGCGGTCGAGAAGCTGATGGGCGTGACCGTGCCGCGCCGCGGCCAGCTTATCCGCGTGCTCTACTCCGAGATCGGCCGCATCCTCTCGCATATCCTCAACGTCACCACGCAGGCGATGGACGTCGGCGCGCTGACGCCGCCGCTCTGGGGCTTCGAGGAACGCGAGAAGCTGATGATCTTCTACGAGCGGGCTTGCGGCGCGCGCATGCACGCGGCCTATGTCCGGCCCGGCGGCGTCCACCAGGACCTGCCGACTTCGCTGATCCACGACATCGCCGAATGGTGCGACCCGTTCCTCAAGGTCTGCGACGACCTGGAAGGCCTGCTCACCGACAACCGCATCTTCAAGCAGCGCAATGTCGACATCGGCGTCGTCGATCTCGAGACCTGCTGGAAATGGGGCTTTTCGGGCGTGATGGTGCGCGGTTCCGGCGCCGCCTGGGACCTGCGCAAGAGCCAGCCTTACGAGTGCTACGAGGAGATGGAATTCGACATCCCCGTCGGCAAGAACGGCGACTGCTACGACCGCTACTGCATCCGCATGGAAGAGATGCGCCAGTCGGTCCGCATCATGAAGCAGTGCTGCGAGAAGCTGCTGGCGGCCGATGGCGGTGGCCCGGTCTCCTCGCTCGACGGTAAGATGGTGCCGCCCAAGCGCGGCGAGATGAAGCGCTCGATGGAAGCGCTGATCCACCATTTCAAGCTCTACACCGAAGGCTACAAGGTGCCCGAGGGCGAGGTCTACGCCGCCGTCGAAGCGCCCAAGGGCGAGTTCGGCGTCTATCTCGTCTCCGACGGCACCAACAAGCCTTATCGCTGCAAGATCAAGGCCCCGGGCTTCGCCCATCTCCAGGCCATGGACTTCATGTGCCGCAAGCACATGCTGGCGGACGTCTCCGCCATCCTCGGCTCCCTCGATATCGTCTTTGGTGAGGTGGACCGCTGATGTCCGTCCGTCGTCTCGCTCCCGATCACGTCCAGCCTGCCTCCTTCGCCTTCACCGCGGCGAACGAGAACTGGGCCGACCAGCAGATCGCCAAATATCCCGACGGCCGGCAGGCCTCGGCCGTGATTCCGCTGCTGTGGAAGGCCCAGGAACAGCATGATGGCTGGCTGCCGCGCGCTGCGATCGAGGCCGTCGCCCACAAGCTCGGTATGGCGCCGATGCGGGTGCTGGAGGTCGCGACCTTCTACACCATGTTCAGCCTGCAGCCGGTGGGCCAGCACTTCGTCCAGCTCTGCGGCACCACTCCCTGCGCGCTGCGTGGCGCCGAGGCGTTGAAGAAGGTCTGCGAGGACGTCATCGGCCCGCAATCGACCGTTACCGCCGACGGCAAGCTCTCCTGGCTCGAGGTCGAGTGCCTGGGAGCCTGCTGCAACGCCCCGATGGCGCAGATCAATTTCGACTATTATGAGGATCTGACGCCGGAGAACTTCCGCAAGCTCCTCGAAGATCTCCGCCATGGCCGCCCGACCAAGCCCGGCCCGCAGATCGACCGTTCCTGCTCGGAGCCGGTCGGTGGCGGCGAGACGCTGAAGGACGCTGCGCTCTATGACGGCTCGGTGATCGGCGCCGGCAACTGGCAGCAGCGCATCGCCAAGCAGCGCGAAGAGGCCGCGATCAAGATCGCGAGCGAGAAGGCCGCCGCCGAAGCCAAGGCGAAGGCGGAGGCGGAAGCTGCCGCTGCGACCGGCAAGGCCGGCCCGACCGACACCAAGACCGCGCCGGCTCCCGAGGCTGCGGCGCCCGGCCGTCCGAAGCCGTCCGAACCCGGCCAGCCGGCCAGCGCGGCGCAGGACACCCCGTCCGCGACCGGCAAGGCGATCAAGGACGACGCCAAGCCGGCTCCCGCGGCCAAGGCCGCGAAGGCCGCTCCCGCTGCTGAAGCCGCGCCCTCCGTGGCCGAATCCAAGCCCGAGCTGCTCACCGCAGCCCGTGGCGGCAAGGGCGACGACCTCGAGCTGATCTGGGGCGTCGGTCCCAAGCTGGCGACGATGCTCAACGAGATGGGCATCTGGCACTACGATCAGATCGCCGTCTGGACGCCGGCCGAGCTGGCCTGGGTCGACGCGCGTGTGACTGGATTCAAGGGCAGGGCGGTCCGTGACGACTGGATCGGCCAGGCCAAGAAGCTTGCGACCGGCTGGCGGCCGGACAGCAAGCTCGGCGACAAGCCGGTGAAGTGAGGCGAAAACCATGCTCGCAGACCGCGACCGCATTTTCACCAACCTCTACGGCCGGCACGACCTGTCGCTGAAGGGCGCCATGCAGCGCGGTGCCTGGGACGGCACCAAGTTCCTGCTCGAGCAGGGCCGCGACTGGATCATCGACGAGATGAAGAAGTCCGGCCTGCGCGGGCGCGGCGGCGCCGGCTTCCCGACCGGCCTGAAATGGTCATTCATGCCCAAGCAGAGCGACGGGCGTCCGCACTATCTCGTCGTCAATGCCGACGAGTCGGAGCCCGGCACCTGCAAGGACCGCGAGATCATGCGCAACGACCCGCATACGCTGGTCGAGGGCTGCCTGATCGCCTCCTTCGCGATGGGTGCGCACGCCGCCTACATCTACATCCGCGGCGAATACGTCCGCGAGCGCGAGGCGCTGCAGCGCGCCGTCGACGAGGCCTATGCGGCGAACCTCATCGGCAAGAACAACAAGCACGGCTATCCGTTTGATCTTTATGTGCATCACGGCGCCGGCGCCTATATCTGCGGCGAAGAGACCGCGCTGCTCGAGAGCCTCGAGGGCAAGAAGGGCATGCCGCGGCTGAAGCCGCCTTTCCCGGCCAATGTCGGCCTCTATGGCTGCCCGACCACCGTCAACAACGTCGAGTCGATCGCGGTCGCGCCGACCATCCTGCGCCGCGGCGCGAGCTGGTTCTCCTCGATCGGCACGCCCAACAATGTCGGCACCAAGCTGTTCTGCGTCTCAGGCCATGTGAACAAGCCCTGCAACGTCGAAGAGGCGATGGGCCTGACCTTCCGCGAGCTGATCGAACGCCATTGCGGCGGCATCCGCGGCGGCTGGGACAATCTCAAGGCGGTCATTCCCGGAGGCTCCTCGGTGCGCATGGTGCCGGCCGAGCAGATCATCGACACGCCGATGGATTTCGACTCGCTCTCGAAGCTGAAGTCGGGCCTCGGCACGGCGGCGGTGATCGTCATGGACAAGTCCACCGACATCATCCGCGCCATCGCCCGCATCAGCTATTTCTACAAGCATGAGAGCTGCGGCCAGTGCACGCCGTGCCGCGAAGGCACGGGCTGGATGTGGCGCGTGGTCAGCCGCATGGCGGAGGGCAGGGCGCAGAAGCGCGAGATCGACATGCTGCTCGACGTCTCCAAGCAGATCGAAGGCCACACCATCTGCGCGCTGGGCGATGCTGCCGCCTGGCCGATCCAGGGCCTGATCAACCATTTCCGTCACGAGATCGAGCAGCGCATCGACGACTATGCCGCCAACCCGCATGGTGAGCCGGTCAGGCTCATGGCGGCGGAGTGAGACCATGACCAAGCTTCTGATCGACGGCATCGAGGTCGACGTTCCCCCGGAGTACACCGTGCTCCAGGCCTGCGAGGCGGCCGGCGCCGAGGTGCCGCGCTTCTGCTTCCATGAGCGGCTCTCCATCGCCGGCAATTGCCGCATGTGCCTGGTCGAGGTGAAGGGCGGCCCGCCGAAGCCGCAGGCCTCCTGCGCCATCGGCGTGCGCGATCTGCGCCCCGGCCCGAACGGCGAGCCGCCGGTCGTTTCGACCAAGTCGCCGATGGTCAAGAAGGCGCGCGAAGGGGTGATGGAGTTCCTGCTCATCAACCACCCGCTCGATTGCCCGATCTGCGACCAGGGCGGCGAGTGCGACCTGCAGGACCAGGCGATGGCCTACGGCGTCGACTCCTCGCGCTTCGCCGAGAACAAGCGCGCCGTCGAGGACAAGTATATCGGCCCGCTGGTGAAGACCTCGATGACGCGCTGCATCCAGTGCACGCGCTGCGTCCGCTTCACCACCGAGGTCGCCGGTGCCACGGATCTCGGCGCGATCGGTCGCGGCGAGGACATGGAGATCACCACCTATCTCGAGCAGGCGATGAGCTCCGAGCTGCAGGGCAACGTCGTCGACCTCTGCCCGGTCGGCGCGCTGACCTCGCGGCCCTACCAGAACAAGGCCCGCCCCTGGGAGCTGACCAAGACCGAATCCGTCGACGTGATGGACGCGGTCGGCTCGGCGATCCGGGTTGATTCCCGTGGCCGCGAGGTGATGCGCGTGCTGCCGCGCATCAACGAGGCGGTGAACGAGGAGTGGATCTCCGACAAGACCCGCCACATCGCCGACGGCCTGAAGACGCAGCGTCTCGACCGGCCCTATATCCGCGAGCACGGTGCCCTGCGCCCGGCGAGCTGGAGCGAGGCGCTGGCCCTGGTCGCGAGCAAGCTCAAGGCCGCCAAGTCGGAGCGCATCGGCGCCATCGTCGGTGATCTCGCCGCGGTCGAGGAGATGTTCGCGCTCAAGAGCCTGATCTCGGGCCTCGGCTCGCAGAATCTCGACTGCCGCCAGGACGGTGCGAAGCTCGATCCGGCCTTCGGCCGCGCCAGCTACATCCTGAACAGCGGCATTGCCGGGATCGAGGACGCGACCTCGCTGCTGATCATCGGCGCCAATCCGCGCAAGGAAGCCGCGATCATCAATGCGCGCATCCGCAAGCGCTGGCTGCGCGGCGACTTCAAGGTCACCGTGATCGGCGAGCCGGTCGACCTGACCTATGCGCATGAGCATCTCGGCGCTGGTCCCGAAACGCTGGCCGACCTGGTCAAGCGTGCACCGGCTGCCGGCGAGCGGCCGCTGGTGCTGGTCGGGCAGGGGGCTCTCGCGCGCGCCGACGGCGCCGCCGTGCTCTCGCTCGCCGCCAAGGCGGCGCAGGTGCTCGGCGCGGTCAAGGATGGCTGGAACGGTTTTGGCGTCCTGCACACCGCGGCTGCCCGCGTGGGTGCTCTCGATCTCGGCTTCGTGCCGGGCGAGGGCGGTCTCGACGTCGCCGGCATGACATCGGCAGGCGCGCTCGACGTGCTCTATCTGCTCGGTGCTGACGAGATCGAGGTGCCGGCCGGCGCCTTCGTGATCTACCAGGGCAGCCATGGCGACAAGGGCGCGCACCGCGCCGACGTGATCCTGCCGGGCGCGACCTATACAGAGAAGTCGGGAACCTACGTCAACACCGAAGGCCGGGTGCAGATGGCGGCTCGCGCCACCTTCCCGCCGGGCGACGCCAAGGAAGACTGGGCGATCCTGCGCGCGCTTTCGGCCGCGCTCGGCAAGGCCCTGCCTTTCGACTCGCTCGGCGCGCTGCGCCAGGCTCTCTATGCCGCGCACCCGCATTTCGCGGCCGTGGACGCGGTCGCGGCCGGCGATGTCGCCGGCCTCTCACAGCTCGCCGGCATCGGCGGGGCGACCGAGAAGGCGGGCTTCGTCTCGGCCGTGCATGATTTCTATTCGACCAACCCGATCGCGCGCGCTTCGGCCGTGATGGCGGAATGTTCGGCGCTGGCCTCCGGCCGGCTCCGGCAGGCGGCGGAGTAAGCCTCAGATGAACTGGGACCTCGTCCTCGACCTTGCGATCATCGCCGGCAAGAGCCTGCTGCTGCTGGTCTG
Source organism: Allobosea sp. GW823-FHT02B03 (assembly GCF_058797755.1). Classification (NCBI taxonomy): domain Bacteria; kingdom Pseudomonadati; phylum Pseudomonadota; class Alphaproteobacteria; order Hyphomicrobiales; family Alloboseaceae; genus Allobosea; species Allobosea sp. GW823-FHT02B03. The sequence continues at coordinate 630,500 of NZ_JBXAJY010000005.1, forward strand.
CCTGCTGGTCTTCATCGCCTATATCCTGCTCGCCGACCGCAAGATCTGGGCGGCGGTGCAGCTGCGCCGCGGCCCGAACGTGGTCGGACCCTTCGGCCTGTTCCAGAGCTTCGCGGACCTTTTGAAGTTCGTCTTCAAGGAGCCGATCATTCCGGCCGGCGCCAACAAGGGCGTCTTCCTGCTGGCCCCGCTGGTCTCCTGCGTGCTCGCTCTGGCGGCCTGGGCCGTGATCCCGGTCGCCGAGGGCTGGGCGATCGCCGACATCAATGTCGGCGTGCTCTACATCCTCGCGATCTCGTCGCTCGGCATCTACGGCGTGATCATGGGTGGCTGGGCCTCGAACTCGAAGTACCCGTTCATGGGCGCGCTGCGCTCGGCGGCGCAGATGGTTTCCTACGAGGTCTCGATCGGCTTCGTGATCATCACCGTGCTGCTCTGCGTCGGCTCCCTGAACCTCTCGGCGGTGGTCGAGGCGCAGAACTCCAGCGCCGGCATGTTCGGCTGGTACTGGCTGCCGCTCTTCCCGATGTTCGTGATCTTCTTCATCTCGGCGCTGGCTGAGACGAACCGCCCGCCCTTCGACCTGCCCGAGGCGGAGTCGGAGCTCGTCGCGGGCTTCATGGTCGAATACGCCTCGACCCCGTATCTGCTGTTCATGCTCGGCGAGTACGTGGCGATCATGACCATGTGCTCGATGACCACGATCCTGTTCCTCGGGGGCTGGCTGCCGCCGTTCCCGGTGGCGCCGTTCACCTGGCTGCCGGGCGTGTTCTGGTTCGCGCTCAAGGTCTGCCTGGTCTTCTTCATGTTCGCGATGGTGAAGGCCTTCGTGCCGCGCTACCGCTATGACCAGCTGATGCGGCTGGGCTGGAAGGTGTTCCTGCCGCTGTCGCTCGCTTCGGTCGTCGTGGTCGCGGCGGTGCTGCAGATCACGGGCTGGGGCCCGGTGCGGTAGTGGAAGGCTGGGCCGGCCCGCTCGGAGCCCTGATCGGCTTCGTCCTGGGCTGGCTCGAATACAAGCTGATCGGGGGTACCGTCACGGCGGCTTTGCGCCGGACGAACCCGTCGAAGACGCAGGCCGAGCATGACGACTACGAGCGGCGCATCCGTCTGCTCCGGGCGATCCTGCTGGTGCTGATGGTCGGCGGCATGCCGGTTTTGGGTTACGTCATCGGCCGGACGTTGTTCGGTTGAAGGGAATGAAGAGGAACGTGAGGCGATGTCACTCGCGCAAGCTGCCAAGGGACTGCTCCTCAAGGAGTTCGTCGGCGCGTTCGTTCTGTCGATGCGCTATTTCTTCAAGCCCAAGGCGACGCTGAACTATCCCTTCGAGAAGGGGCAGCTCTCGCCGCGCTTCCGGGGCGAGCACGCGCTGCGCCGCTATCCGAACGGCGAGGAACGCTGCATCGCCTGCAAGCTCTGCGAGGCGATCTGCCCGGCGCAGGCCATCACCATCGAGGCCGGCCCGCGCCGCAATGACGGCACGCGCCGCACGACGCGTTACGACATCGACATGACCAAGTGCATCTATTGCGGCTTCTGCCAGGAGGCTTGCCCGGTCGATGCCATCGTCGAGGGGCCGAACTTCGAGTTCGCGACCGAGACGCGCGAGGAGCTGTTCTACGACAAGGACCGGCTGCTCGCGAACGGGGCCCGGTGGGAGCGCGAGATCGCGCGCAACATCGCGATGGACGCCCCTTATCGCTGAGGACGGAAGCCCGCCGCGCGGTTGTCGCTTCGGGTAGGCCTGACTATAGACGCTCCAAACTGCACCGGGACTCAACAGCCCGGTGCGCGACGAAAAACGAGGGCCGCCCCGACGGGCGGAAAGGCTGGCGAAGATGAATGCCGCAGCGGCTTTCTTCTATCTGTTCTCCGGGATCACCATCGCCTCAGGGCTGATGGTGGTGGCGGCGCGCAATCCCGTGCATTCGGTGCTGTTCCTGATCCTCGCCTTCGTGAATGCGGCCGGCCTGTTCCTGCTGCTCGGGGCCGAGTTCCTGGCGATGCTGCTGATCGTCGTCTATGTCGGCGCCGTCGCCGTGCTCTTCCTCTTCGTGGTGATGATGCTCGACGTCGATTTCGCCGAGTTCCGCCAGGGCTTCCTGCAGTACCTGCCGATCGGTGCGCTGATCGGCCTGATCTTCGCGGTCGAGCTCTTGCTCGTCGTCGGGACCTGGGCCATCGACCCGCAGATCGTGCGCGCGCCTGTCGCCGCGATCCCGAGCAATATCAGCAACACCGAGGCCATCGGCCGGGTGCTCTACACCCAGTACATCTACTATTTCCAGGCGGCGGGGCTCGTCCTGCTCGTCGCCATGATCGGCGCCATCGTGCTGACCCTGCGCGAACGGCCCGGCGTCAAGCGCCAGGACATCGTCGCGCAGAACGCCCGCACCAAGGCGACCGCGATGGACGTGAAGAAGGTGCCCTCGCGCGCCGGCGTTCCCGAGGAGCTCGCGTAATGATCGGTCTGGGCCATTATCTCGCGGTCGGCGCGATCCTGTTCACGCTGGGCGTGCTCGGCATCTTCATCAACCGCAAGAACGTCATCGTCATCCTCATGTCGGTCGAGCTCATCCTGCTCGCGGTGAACATCAACTTCGTCGCGTTCTCGAGCTTCCTCGGCGACATCGTCGGCCAGATCTTCGCACTGCTGGTGCTGACGGTCGCAGCCGCCGAAGCCGCCATCGGACTTGCCATTCTCGTCGTCTACTTCCGCAACCGCGGCACGATCGCGGTGGAAGACATCAACATGATGAAAGGCTGAGCGCTTCCCGGCGCCCGCATCTTGCCATGTATCACGCGATCGTCTTCCTCCCTCTGATCGGCTTCCTGATCGCCGGCCTCTTCGGCCGGTTGATCGGCGCGCGCGCGTCGGAGATCGTCACCACCGCCCTGCTGCTGGTCGCGGCGCTGCTCTCCTGGGTCGCGCTCTTCCAGGTCGGCTTCGGGTCCGGCACTACCCGCATCCAGGTCGCGACCTGGCTGGCCTCGGCCGATCTGCGCGTCGACTGGGCCTTCCGCATCGACACGCTGACCGTGGTGATGCTGGTCGTCGTCAACTCCGTGTCGTCGCTCGTGCACCTCTACTCGATCGGCTACATGCACGAGGATCCGCATCGTCCGCGCTTCTTCGCCTATCTCTCGCTCTTCACCTTCGCCATGCTGATGCTGGTGACGGCCGACAACCTCGTCCAGATGTTCTTCGGCTGGGAAGGCGTCGGTCTGGCTTCCTATCTGCTGATCGGCTTCTGGTATCAGAAGCCCTCGGCCAATGCCGCGGCGATGAAGGCCTTCATCGTCAACCGCGTCGGCGACTTCGGCTTCCTGCTCGGCATCTTCCTGGTCTTCGTGCTGTTCGGCGCGGTGACTTTCGATGCGATCTTCCCGAAGGCGGGCGAGCTGACCTCGCAGACCTTCCGCTTCATCGGCTATGAGTGGAACGCCCTGACCCTGACCTGCCTGCTGCTCTTCATGGGCGCGATGGGCAAGTCGGCGCAGTTCCTGCTGCACACCTGGCTGCCGGACGCGATGGAAGGCCCGACCCCGGTCTCCGCGCTGATCCATGCCGCGACCATGGTCACCGCCGGCGTCTTCATGGTGGCCCGCCTCTCGCCGATCTTCGAATACGCCCCGGTCGCCCTGACCGTCGTGGTCGTGGTCGGCGCGACGACCGCCTTCTTCGCCGCGACCGTCGGTCTGGTGCAGAACGACATCAAGCGCGTCATCGCCTATTCGACCTGCTCGCAGCTCGGCTACATGTTCGTCGCGCTGGGCGTCGGCGCCTATTCGGCCGGCATCTTCCACCTCTTCACCCACGCCTTCTTCAAGGCTCTGCTGTTCTTGGGCGCCGGCTCGGTCATCCATGCGATGCACCACGAGCAGGACATGCGGAACATGGGCGGCCTGCGGAAGCACATCCCGCTGACCGCGGCGGCGATGACGATCGGCACGCTGGCGCTGACCGGCTTCCCGTACTTCGCCGGCTACTTCTCGAAGGACGCGATCATCGAGAGCGCCTACGCCTCGGTCGGCCATGGCGGCTTCGCCAGCTCCTACGCCTTCGTGCTGCTGGTGGTCGCTGCCCTGATGACCTCGTTCTACTCCTGGCGGCTCTACTTCATGACCTTCGAGGGCGCCCCGCGCTGGGCCGGCCATGGTCATGACGCCCATGGCCACGACGATCACGCGCATGCGGCTCACGCCAAGCATGACGACCACGCCCATGGTCACGACGATCATGGCCATGGCCATCACGACCACACGCCGCATGAGAGCCCGCTCTCGATGCTGATCCCGCTCGCGCTGCTCTCGATCGGCGCGATCGCCGCCGGCTTCGCCTTCAAGGGCGTCTTCATCGGCGACGGCTACGACGCCTTCTGGAAGGGCGCGATCTTCACCGGCAAGGACAACCACATCCTGCACGCGATGCACGACGTGCCGAAATGGGTGGTCTGGTCGCCCTTCTTCGCGATGCTGATCGGCTTCCTGCTCGCGCTGTACATGTACGTGCTGCGGCCGGACGTGCCGGGCAAGCTGGCGGCCGCCAACCCGGTGCTCTACCGCTTCCTGCTCAACAAGTGGTACTTCGACGAGATCTACGACTTCCTGTTCGTGAAGCCCTCGATGTGGCTCGGCAAGTTCCTCTGGAAGAAGGGCGATGGCCTGGTCATCGACGGCATGGGCCCGGATGGCATCTCGGCCCGGGTGGTCGATGTCACCAATCGCGTCGTCCGGCTTCAGACCGGCTATCTCTATCACTATGCCTTCACCATGCTGATCGGCGTCGCCGGGCTGGTGACCTGGTATCTCCTGCGCGGGTGAGATGATGTTCGGTTTCGGTATCCTCACCGGGCTTCTGGTCCTGCCGCTGGTCGGCGCTGCCTTCATCCTGGCGCAGCGCGGCGACGAGGCCTCGGTCAATTCGAACGCGCGCTATGCCGCGCTGATCACGACGGTCGCGACCTTCATCCTGGCGCTCGTCGCCTGGGGACGGTTCGACTCGGCCAATCCCGGCTTCCAGATGGTCGAGACCCATGGCTGGGTCTCCGAAGCCATCAAGTTCAAGCTCGGCGTCGACGGCTTCTCCTTCCCCTTCGTGGTGCTGACCGCTTTCCTGATGCCGTTCTGCATCCTGGCGTCCTGGACCTCGGTCGAGAAGCGGGTGCGCGAGTACATGGTCGCGTTCCTGATCCTCGAGACGCTGATGATCGGCGTCTTCGTCGCGCTCGACCTCGTGCTGTTCTACCTGTTCTTCGAGGCCGGCCTGATCCCGATGTTCCTGATCATCGGCATCTGGGGCGGCAAGCGCCGGGTCTACGCCTCCTACAAGTTCTTCCTCTACACGCTGCTCGGTTCGGTGCTGATGCTGCTGGCGCTGATGGCGATGTACTGGAACGCCGGCACGACCGACATTCCGACCCTGCTGAAGCACCATTTCCCGGTCTCGATGCAGCCCTGGCTCTGGCTCGCCTTCTTCGCCTCCTTCGCGGTGAAGATGCCGATGTGGCCGGTCCACACCTGGCTGCCCGACGCGCACGTCGAGGCGCCGACCGCCGGCTCGGTCATCCTGGCGGCGATCCTGCTGAAGATGGGCGGTTACGGCTTCATCCGCTTCTCGATCCCGATGTTCCCGGATGCCTCGGCGATGTTCGCGCCGCTGGTCTTCGCGCTCTCCGTCATCGCCATCGTCTACACCTCGCTGGTGGCGCTGATGCAGGAGGACATCAAGAAGCTGATCGCCTACTCGTCGGTCGCCCATATGGGCTTCGTGACGATGGGCCTGTTCACCCTGACGCCGCAGGGCATCCAGGGCGCGATGTTCCAGATGGTCAGCCACGGGCTGGTCTCGGGTGCGCTCTTCCTCTGCGTCGGCGTGATCTACGATCGCATGCACACCCGCGAGATCGCCGCCTATGGCGGGCTGGTGAACCGCATGCCGCTCTATGCGGTTGTGTTCATGATCTTCACCATGGCCAATGTCGGCCTGCCCGGCACGGCCGGCTTCGTCGGCGAGTTCCTGACGCTGATGGGCGCCTTCAAGGCCAACCCCTGGGTTGCGCTGATCGCAACCTCGGGCGTGATCCTCTCGGCCGCCTATGCGCTCTGGCTCTATCGCCGGGTCGTCTTCGGCGAGCTGGTGAAGCCCGAGTTGAAGGACATCACCGACCTGAACGGCCGCGAGATCGCGATCTTCGTGCCGCTCGTCCTGCTGACGATCTGGTACGGCATCGCGCCCGGCGTGATCCTCGATGCCTTCGCCGCGCCGACCGAAGCCCTGATCAAGAACTATCAAGCCGCCATCGCCGCCGCCAAGACGGCCATGCTGGTCGTACAATAAGGCTGATCGAGATGACCTTGCCCGCTCTCGGCCCTGCGCTGCCGGAAATCGTCCTCGCGATCGGCGCGATCGCCATGGTGCTCTACGGCGCCATCCAGGGCGAGCGCTCGACGCGCACGCTCGAAATCGCGACGCTCGCTCTGCTCGCCTTGGTGCTCGTGCTGGTGCTGCGCGGCGAGGGCAAGGCCGTGACTTTCAACGGCGCCTTCGTCGCCGACGGCTTCGCCCGCTTCATGAAGGTGCTGACGCTGATCGGCGCCGGCGCCGCCGTGCTGCTCTCGGCCGATTTCCTGCGCCGCGACGGCGCCATGCGCTTCGAGTTCCCGATCCTGATCGTGCTGGCGACCATCGGCATGATGATGATGATCTCGGCCAGCGACCTGATCGGCCTTTATGTCGGCCTCGAGCTGCAGTCGCTCGCGCTCTATGTCGTCGCGGCCTTCAACCGCGAGAACGAGAAGTCGACCGAGGCCGGCCTGAAGTACTTCGTGCTCGGCGCTCTCTCCTCCGGCATGCTGCTCTACGGCGCCTCGCTGGTCTACGGCTTCACCGGGACGGTGAGCTATGCCGGCATTGCCGCCGCGGTGCAGGGCGGCCATCCCGGCCTCGGGCTGATCTTCGGCCTCGTCTTCATCGCCGCCGGCGTCGCTTTCAAGATCTCGGCGGTGCCCTTCCACATGTGGACGCCCGACGTCTACGAGGGCGCGCCGACCCCGGTCGCCGCCTTCTTCGCCTCGGCGCCCAAGATCGCCGCGATGGCGATGACGATCCGCATCTTCGTCGGCGCCTTCCCGGGCGCGCTGCATGACTGGCAGCAGATCATCATCTTCATCTCGATCGCCTCGATGGCGCTCGGCGCCTTCGCCGCGATCGGTCAGCGCAACATCAAGCGCCTGATGGCCTATTCCTCGATCGCGAACATGGGCTACGCGCTGGTCGGCCTCGCGGCCGGCACGGCGGCCGGCGTCCAGGGCGTGATGACCTATATGGCGATCTACCTCGCCACCACGCTCGGCGCCTTCGCCTGCATCCTGATGATGCGCCGCGACGGCAAGCCGGTGGAGAACATCGACGAGCTCGCCGGCCTGTCGCGGACCAACCCGTGGATGGCCTTCGCCTTCTCGATGATGATGTTCTCGCTCGCCGGCATCCCGCCGCTGGCCGGCTTCTGGGCGAAGTTCTACGTCTTCCTCGCCGCGATCGACGCCAAGCTCTACACCCTCGCCGTGATCGGCGTCGTGACCAGCGTGGTTGGCGCCTACTACTATCTGCGCCTCGTCAAGGTCATGTATTTTGACGACGCCAAGCCAGCCTTCGACAAGGGCGATGCTAGCGTGCGCGGCGTGCTCCTGATCTCGGCGCTGTTCGTGCTGGCGCTCTCGCTGATGCCGGCGCCGCTGTTCAACTCGGCGGCTGTGGCAGCCAAGTCGCTGTTCTGAGCGTGCTCGGCGAGGCGGCGCGGAGCGCCGGCTATCGCCTGATCGTGCGCGACGAGGTCGCCTCCACCATGGAGGAGGCCCGCCTCGCGCTCGGCCAGGGCGATCCAGGCAAGCTCTGGATCGTGGCACGCAGCCAGAACGCCGGCCGCGGCCGGCATGGCCGGCAATGGGGCTCGCCCCCCGGCAACCTCTACGCCAGCCTGCTTTTGGTCGCGCCTTGCGAGCCAGTGCTCGCGCCGCAGCTCGGCTTCGTCGCCGGGCTCGCGCTGCACGATGCCGCCGCGGCCGTGACCGGGCTGTCAGCGCCGCGGCTCGCTCTCAAATGGCCGAACGACTTGCTGATCGATCTCGCCAAATCGGCCGGCCTGCTGCTTGAGGGCGAGAGCCGGGCAGGGCAGTTCAGCGTCATCATCGGTCTCGGCGTCAACATCGCGTCTTCGCCGCAGGACACGCCCTATGCGGCGACGCATCTGGCGGAGCATGCGCAGGGCGCGAGCGTCGAGCGCTTGCTTGTTGCGCTGGCGGAGGCCTGGCATCGCCGCTTTTCCGCCTGGTCCCTTCCCGGCGGCTTTGGCCCGACGCGCGCCGCCTGGCTCGAGCGCGCCGCCTTCCTCGGCGAGACGGTAACCCTGCGCCTGCCGGAGGGGCCGGTCTCGGGGCGCTTCCATGGCCTGGATCCGGCGGGACGCCTCGAGTTGGACACCACGGCCGGGCGGCGCGTCATCGATGCGGGCGATCTTTTCTTCGGCGCACAGGCTTGAAACCGAGGGGGCCCACCGCGAGGATGGAATCTCCGAGTGCCTTGTCGTCGTCGAGGCCTTTCAATGCAGATCCTGCTGGCGCTGATCTTCGGTTGCCTCGCCGCGTCATCGTCCGGGGCTCGGGCGCAGGCGCTGGGCCAGGAAGCGCTGGCGGGATATTCGATCGCCTCTCATTATGAGGAGGTCCTGGAGTTTCCGAACGGCAATTTCGTCCGGCAGATCTGGCGGGACCGGCTCTATTTCTCGACGAAGGGACGGATCTTTCACAAGTTCGCCCTCGAAAGCGGCCATCCGGCATCCGACCGAGCCTTCGAGGCGATCAGCGGCGAAGGCGGGGGCGGCGGCTTTCGCTGGGTCGGCAATGGCGTGAGCCGGCCGTGGCGCAGCCCCCGGGGCGGAACCGGCACGCATTCCTTCCATATCTCGGCGCAGGCCGGCGGGTATAGCTGCCGGATGTCGCTGGAGCGCTTGGGCATGCGGTTGATGGCGCGGCCCGTCAGCCAGTCCTGCAGGGTGACGAAGGGCAACATCCTCGCTTCCGACTGAAACGGGCGCTCTCGCGGGATGATCTGCTCGTGCGTACGTCCGTGGATTGCGGCTGTCGGACCCAACCCGGCAGAAAAGCCGCGGCGCCCCCGAGGATGCAAGTCTGGAGGTAGGCCGACGCACGTGCTAGGCCTGCCCGCCATTTCCCGAGGCGCGCATCGTGCCTCCGCTTCCCAAGTCAGGATTGCCCGTGACCCGTTCCAGTGACCAGCTCGTCTTCGTCCCGCTCGGAGGTCTCGGCGAGATCGGCATGAATGCCGCTCTCTACGGCTTCGGGCCGGAGGGCAGGCGCAAATGGATCCTGGTCGATTGCGGGCTGTCCTTCGCCGGCCCGGAAGTGCCTGGCGTCGACATTGTCCTCCCCGATCTGACCTACATCGTCGAGGACAAGGAGAACCTGCTGGGCATCGTCATCACCCATGCCCATGAGGACCATATCGGCGCGCTCGCCGCGCTCTGGCCGGCGTTGCGCGCGCCGGTCTACTGCACCCGCTTCGCCGCCGGGCTGCTGGCGACCCGCCGGCTCTCGGAGCCCGGCGCGCCCAAGGTACCGATGCATGTCGTGGCGCAGGGCGGCCGCATCACGCTCGGCCCGTTCGACATCGAGTTCGTTCCGGTCGCGCACTCGATTCCCGAATCCAACGCCTTGGCGATCCGCACCCCGGTCGGCCTCGTCGTCCACACCGGCGACTGGAAGATCGACCCGACGCCGCAGGTCGGCCTGCCGACCGACGAGGCAAGGCTGCGCGAGCTCGGCGAGGAGGGCGTGCTGGCGCTGGTCTGCGACTCCACCAACGTCATGCGCGACGGCATCAGCCCGAGCGAGGCCGATGTCGCCGCCAAGCTCAAGGAACTTGTCCATTCGGCGCCGGCGCGCGTCGCCGTCACGACCTTCGCCTCCAACGTCGCGCGGCTGCGCGCCGTGGCGGAGGCGGCAATGGCCGATCAGCGCGAGGTCGTCGTCGTCGGCCGCGCCATGGACCGCGTCATCGATGTCGCCCGCGAATGCGGCTATCTCGAAGGCATTCCCGCCTTCCGCTCGGTCGACACCTATGGCTACCTGCCGCGCGACAAGGTCGTCGCCCTGTTGACCGGCAGCCAGGGCGAGCCACGCGCCGCGCTCTCCCGCATCGCCTCCGACGATCATCCCGAGATCACGCTCGCCAAGGGCGACCGCGTGATCTTCTCGTCGCGCACCATTCCGGGCAATGAGAAGGCGGTCGGTAACATCCTGAACGCGCTCGCCCGCGACGATATCGAGATCATCACCGACCGAACCCATCTCGTCCACGTTTCCGGCCATCCGCGGCGCGAGGAGATGGCGCGGCTCTATGGCTGGCTGAAGCCGAAGATCGCGATCCCTGCCCATGGCGAGGATCTGCACCTCTCGGAGCACGCCGCCTTCGCCCGCGGCGTCGGCGTCAAGCATGTGCTGCGCGCAGCCAATGGCGACGTGGTCGGCATCTCGGCCGAAGGCGCCCGCAAGCTGACGGAAGTTCGGCACGGGCGGCTCTATCAGGATGGGATGCTCCTCGTCGCTGCGCAGGAGCGCACGGTCGCCGAGCGCCGCAAACTCTCTTTCGCCGGCATCGTCTCGGTAGCGGTGGCGATGGACGAGAAGGGCGAACTCGCCGGCGATCCCGAGATCGCGCTGCTCGGACTGCCGGTCCTGGCGAAGGACGGTACGTCTTTCGACGACATCGTCGCCGACGCGGTCGAGGATCTGATCGCCGGCATGCCCAAGGCGAAGCGTCGCGACTCCGAGGCGGTGCGCAGCGCACTCGAACGCGGCATCCGCAGCGCCGTCAACGAGGAGTGGGGCAAGAAGCCGCTGGTCAACGCCCTCGTGATCGAGGTCTGACGAGTGGCGAGCTGCCGCTCGCCAGTGCTAGGAAGGGCGCGCCCGGCGGGCCCCGGCCCGCACCTTCCTTCGTCAATCCCGTAGCCGCGGAGCCTCGCATGATCGGACGCCTCAACCACGTCGCCATCGCCGTGAAGGATCTCGCGGCTTCGACGGCGCTCTATCGCGACACGCTCGGTGCCCGGGTCTCGCAGCCGCTGCCGCAGCCGGAGCACGGCGTCACTGTCGTGTTCGTCGAGCTGCCAAACACCAAGATCGAGTTGCTCGAGCCGATGGGCGAGGATTCGCCGATCGCCAAGTTCCTCGAGCGCAATGCCGATGGCGGCATCCACCACATCTGCTACGAGGTCGACGACATCCTGGCGGCGCGCGACCGGCTGAAGGCGCAGGGCGCGCGCGTCCTCGGCTCCGGCGAGCCGCGCATCGGCGCGCATGGCAAGCCGGTGCTCTTCCTCCACCCGAAGGATTTCTGCGGCACGCTCGTCGAGCTCGAGCAGGCCTGAGCCGTGAGCGATTCTCCGATCGAGTTCTTCGGCGAGCCGGAAGCGGGGTCGCCGCGTCCGTTCAGTCTGGCAACGCGGGCCGGCGGCCTCGTCTTCGTCTCCGGCCAGTCGGCGCCGCACGATCCCGCACGCGGCGTGATCCGCGGCGAGACGCCGGCGCAGCAGGTGCGCGAGGCTCTGGCCTACATCACGCGGATACTGGAAGAAGCCGGTAGCGGACTCGACCGGGTCGTCCAGGTTACCATGCTGATCACAGACCCGGCGGATTACGCTGCCTGCAACGCCGAGTACGTCAAGCATTTCCCGGGCGGCCTGCCGGCCAGGCATACGGCTCGCTTCGGGGTTCCGACGGAGGCGCTGGTCGCCTTCTCCTGCATCGCGCTGGCGCGTGCAGAGGCGCAAGGGAGCCGCACATGACCATCACGGGCGGGATTGCGGTCTATTTCGTGATCTGGTGGACGGTGCTCTTCGCGGTGCTGCCATTCGGCGTCCGCAGCCAGTCGGAAGGCGGTGCGGTCAGCGACGGCACCGACCCGGGTGCGCCGCAGGCGCCGCTGCTGGCGAAAAAGGCGCTGGCGACGACCGTGATCGCCGCGATCATCTTTGTCGGCGTCTGGTATCTCTGGTCGTTCGTCGACCTTTAGGACCGCTTACGATCGAATTGAACGAGCTGGATCGGCGCATGCCGGGATGGCCGCAAGACGGCCCAGCAGTCTTGCTCGAACTTGGCTGACCTGGTGATGACCGTGCTCAGGCTCAAGGTTCAGCATTGGCAAGCGGGAAGCGCCAAAAACAAAAGGCAAGGCCTGAGCCTTGCCTTTGAAGTTTGTTTTTTACCGCAGTATCGGCGCGCGGTTGCAGCAAGCGCGGCTCATATACTAGGCGGGCGTTTGTTCCTCCCGAGACCTGGTCCGCGGCGCCCGAACCTTGGTCAGGCGCGCCCAGCAATCGAGAGTTAGCCGATCACGATCGCGCTGTCATCCGTTTAGGCAGCTTTGGCTCGAATTATTTGCATAATTATTCCAGCTTGCTCTTGTGCAGTGCAACATTCTTCTCCGCGGCCCGTTCCTGCGCCTTGTTCCGGTCAAAGGATGTCGCTACCTGCCGTATCGTAGAGCCGTCGGGCGTCCCGGCGGCCAGGAGACGCTCCATGCTTCGCCCCATCATCGCCGCCCTGGCCTTTTCCGCCTCGATTGCCCTTGCCCAGGCGCAGGCTCCCGATCCGCAGAACACGCTCGTGCTCGAGACCAAGGACGGCAAGGTCACCATCCGCCTGCGCCCGGATCTCGCACCCAAGCATGTCGAGCAGATCAAGACGCTGACCAAGCGCGGCTTCTATGACGGCATCGTCTTCCACCGCGTCATCGACGGCTTCATGGCCCAGACCGGCGACCCGAAGGGCAATGGCACCGGCGGTTCCGACCTGCCGAACATCCCGGCCGAATTCACGCCGACGCCCTACAAGGTCGGTTCGGTCGGCATGGCCCGCTCGCAGAGCCCCGACTCCGCCAACTCCCAGTTCTTCATCTGCTTCGAGGGGTGCGGCTCGCTGACCGGCCAGTACACGCTCTTCGGCGAAGTCGTCTCCGGCATGGACGTCGTCCGCAAGATCAAGAAGGGCAGCTCGGCCAACAATGGCTCAGTGACCGCTCCGGACAAGATCGTCCGCATGCGCCTGCAGTCCGACGCCAAGTAAGCCGCCGATGCGCGCGCGCCTGCCCGTCCTGGCGCTTCTGCTGCTGGCCTTCGCCGGCAGCAGGCCCGGTCTGGCGCAGGACACGCGCGATCTCGGCCTCCCGCCGCCCTCCGGCTTCCAGAATCCGGTGCTGCCGCCACCATCCGGCTATCAGAACCCGGTGCTGCCACCGCAGAGCGGCCAGCGCTACATGCCCGGCATCGGTGGGCCGTTCGGCGAGGGCGACTACCGCCGGGCCGTGCCTCCGCAGCCGCCGGGCACCGGCAGCGGCGTCATCGGCACGGTTTCGCCGGAGACGGCCGCGCTCGGCGCCGAGACCCTCGACCGGCTCGACCAGATCGCTCCGGCGCTGCGGCGCTGCTGGCAGCCGCCGATGCTCGATGGGCCGACGGCCGCCGCCGCGGCGACCGTCCGCTTCAGCCTGCGCCGCGATGGCACGTTGTTCGGCCAGCCCCGCGTTACCTGGGAGATGCGGCGGGCTTCGCCCGGCCTGCGCGAGCGCTTCAGCAATTCGCTGATAGCCGCCGTGCGCGATTGCACGCCAATGAGGTTGTCGCCCGGGCTCGGAGGGAGTATCGCAGGCCGACCTATAACCATCCGCTTCTACGGCCGCGCGCCGTCCAACCAGAGAGCAGTCTGATGTCGCTCGACCCCGAGAACACCCTCGTCATGGAGACCACCAAGGGCCGCGTGGTCATCAAGCTGCGCCCCGACCTCGCGCCCGGCCATGTCGAGCGCCTGAAGCTGCTCGCGCGCGAGGGCTTCTACGATGGCATCGTCTTCCACCGCGTCATCGACGGCTTCATGGCCCAGGTCGGCTGCCCGCACGGCACCGGCACCGGCGGCTCGAGCTATCCGGACCTGAAGGCCGAGTTCAATGCCGAGCCGCATGTCCGCGGCGTCTGCTCGATGGCCCGCGCCCAGAACCCGAACTCGGCCAACAGCCAGTTCTTCATCGTCTTCGACGACGCCCGTTTCCTCGACAAGCAGTACACGGTCTGGGGCGAGGTCGTGGAAGGCATGGACAACGTCGACAAGATCAAGCGCGGCGAGCCGGTGCGCGATCCCGATTCGATCGTCTCGATGAAGGTGATGGCGGACGCCTGAGCCGCATAGGGCCGGAGCAGGCCGCATCGTGGACGTCGGTCTCTTCGACTTCGACCTGCCGGAGGAGCGGATCGCGCTGCGGCCCGCCAATCCGCGCGATTCGGCCCGCCTGCTCGTCGTTCGGTCGGGAGCCGATGGCGCCTTCGAGGATCGCGGCGTGCGCGACCTTGTCGACCTGCTGCGTCCCGGCGATGCGCTTGTCCTCAACGACACCCGCGTCATCCCCTCGCGCCTCTATGGCCGCCGTTATCGCGGTGATGCCTCGGCGCGGGTGGAGATCATGCTGCACAAGCGCGAGGCCAGCGACCGCTGGCTGGCCTTCGCTCGCCCGGCGAAGAAAGTCGCGATCGGCGAAACCATCCTCTTCGGCGACGACAGTGCCAGCAATATCTGCGAGCTCGGCCGGCTCCAGGCCGAGGTGACGGGCAAGGGCGAGGGCGGCGAAGTCGAGCTGCGCTTCGCCTTTTCAGGTGCGGCGCTCGACGAGGCGATCGTCAGGCTCGGCGAACTGCCGCTGCCGCCCTATATCGCCGGCAAGCGCCCGACCGATCTTGCCGATGCCCGCGACTACCAGACGACCTATGCCCGTGAAGAGGGCGCCGTTGCCGCGCCGACCGCCGGGCTTCACTTTACTCCTGAGCTGTTCGCGGCGCTGGAGAAGCGCGGCGTCTCGCGCCATTTCGTCACGCTCCATGTCGGCGCCGGCACCTTCCTGCCGGTCAAGGCCGACGATACCGACGAGCACCGCATGCATGCCGAGTGGGGCACGGTCAGCGCAGAGACGGCCGCGGCCCTGAACGCGGTGCACGCTGCGGGCGGGCGCATCGTCGCGGTCGGAACGACCTCGCTGCGCCTTCTCGAAAGCGCGACCGGCGAGGATGGCGTGATTCAGCCCTTCTCGGGGGACACCGCGATCTTCATCACGCCGGGCTATCGCTTCCGGGCGGTCGACCTCCTGCTCACCAACTTCCATCTGCCGCGCTCGACGCTGTTCATGCTCGTCTCCGCCTTCTGCGGACTCGAGGTGATGAAACGCGCCTATGCCCATGCGATCGCTGAGCAATACCGCTTCTATTCCTACGGTGATTCTTCGCTGCTGGAGCGCGCCGGCTGAAGGCTGCGCTCCGGGAACAGGGCAGCGAGCCGGCGATCAGCCGACGGTGACGCGCCCGCGCACCACCCGCAGCGAGAGCGAGCCGTTCTTCAGTGCCAGCGCCTTCTCCCCGAAGACCTCGCGCCGCCAGCCCTGCAGGGCCGGCACGTCCGCCTCATCGTCGAAGGCGATGGCTTCGAGATCGTCGCTGGAGGCGATGATCTTCGGAGCGACGCGCTCGGCGTCGGCGGTCGCCTTGAGCAGGACCTTGAGCAAGTCGAGCACGGCGCCATTTGCCGGCCGGCCGCGCTCGCGCTCGAGTCTCGGCAGCGTCTGCGGATCGAGCGCCTGCGCGCGTTCGATCGCGGCGAGAACCTCGGCGCCCGCCCGCGAGCGCTCGAAACCGTTCGGCACCGAGCGCAGTTCGCCGAGCGCCTCGGCCGAGCGCGGCGCGCGCTGGACGATGTCCATCAACGCGTCGTCCTTGAGCACCCGCTGGCGCGGAACGTCGCGATGCTGCGCCTCGCGCTCGCGCCAGGCGGCGAGTTCGATCAGCGCGGCGAGTTCCTTCGGCTTGCGGATGCGGCCCTTCAGCCGCAGCCAGGCGTTCTCCGGCTTGACCTCATAGGTGCCCGGCGAGTTCAGCACTGCCATCTCTTCCGCGACCCAGCTCTCGCGGCCGCTCTCGGCAAGGTCGGCCGCGAGCGCGAGATAGATGTCGCGCAGATGCGTCACGTCGGATTCAGCATAGGCGAGCTGCGCTTCGGTCAGCGGCCGGCGCGACCAGTCGGTGAAGCGCGAGGATTTGTCGATCCGCGCCTTGGCGAGGTCGTTGGCAAGCTGCTCGTAGCCGACGGAGTCGCCGTAGCCGCAGACCATCGCCGCGACCTGCGTGTCGAAGAGCGGGGCGGGGATGAGCCTGCCGATCATCCAGACGATTTCGAGGTCCTGTCTGGCCGCGTGGAAGACCTTGACCACATTGGGGTCGCTCATCAGCGCCAGGAAAGGCTCGAGGCTGAGATCGGGCGCCAGCGGGTCGACCAGCACGGCTTCGTCCGGCGAGGCGAGTTGGATCAGGCAGAGCTTCGGATAATATGTCGTCTCCCGCAGGAACTCGGTGTCGACCGTGACGAAAGGATGCTGCGCCAGGCGCGTGCACGCCTCGCTCAGTTCCGCGGTAGTGCTGATCAGGTTCATGGGCGGCTCTTAAGGCATGTTCCGCCAAAGTGGAAACCACTTTCACGCGGAAAGCACCGGCCGATCCCTGCTTTTTGGCAGTGCGGGCGGCCTGCGGGAAGGACTATCCGCGCGCTTCGACCATGCCGGTCATGACGGCTCCATGGCCCGCGCTTCTTGACAAGCTCGCCGCCTGCGTGTGCTTACGCCACAGACCGTCGCGCGGCCCCGTCGGGCCCGCCCGAATGCCCGGAAAGCCTGATCCCGTGACCATGCACCGCTATCGTTCCCATACCTGTGGCGCGCTCCGTGAGAGCGACATCGGCTCGACCGTGCGCCTCTCTGGCTGGTGCCACCGCATCCGCGACCATGGTGGCGTGCTCTTCATCGACCTGCGTGACCATTACGGCATGACCCAGGTCGTCATCGATCCGGATTCTCCGGCCTTCCGCGACGCCGAGGAGCTGCGTTCGGAATGGGTCGTGCGCATTGACGGCAAGGTCAAGGCGCGCTTCGCCGGCACCGAGAACGCCAATCTCGCCACCGGCGCCGTCGAGGTCTTCGCGACCGCGATCGAGGTGCTGGGCCCTTCGGCCGAGCTGCCGCTGCCGGTCTTCGGCGATCTCGAATACCCCGAGGACACGCGTCTCAAGTATCGCTTCCTCGATCTGCGTCGCGAGAAGCTGCACAACAACATCATCCTGCGCGGCAAGGTGATCGACTATCTGCGCACGCAGATGAAGCAGTCCGGCTTCTCCGAATTCCAGACGCCGATCCTGACGGCGTCCTCGCCCGAGGGCGCACGCGACTTCCTGGTGCCGAGCCGGCTGCATCCCGGCCACTTCTACGCCCTGCCGCAGGCGCCGCAGCAGTACAAGCAGCTCCTGATGATGGCGGGCTTCGACCGCTACTTCCAGATCGCGCCCTGCTTCCGCGACGAGGACCCGCGTGCCGACCGCTTGCCGGGCGAGTTCTACCAGCTCGACGTCGAGATGAGCTTCGTCGAGCAGGAAGACGTCTTCCGCACCATGGAGCCGGTTATCGCCGGCGTCTTCGAGGAGTTCGGCGGCGGCAAGTCGGTCACCAAGAACTGGCCGCGTATTCCCTATGCCGAGGCGATCGCCAAATACGGCTCCGATAAGCCGGACCTGCGTAACCCGCTGGTCATGCAGGACGTCTCCGAGCATTTCCGCGGCTCGGGCTTCAAGGTCTTCGCCCGCATCCTCGAGGACGAGAAGAACCGCGTCTGGGCGATTCCCGCGCCCGGCGGCGGCAGCCGCGCCTTCTGCGACCGCATGAATTCCTGGGCACAGGGCGAAGGCCAGCCCGGCCTCGGCTATCTGATGGTCAAGGAGGACGGCGAAGGGCAGGGGCCGATCGCCAACAATATCGGCCCTGAGCGCGTCGCCGCGATCATCGCCCAGATGGGGCTGAAGGGCGGCGATGCCTGCTTCTTCACCGCCGGCAACCCGGACAAGTTCTACAAGTTCGCCGGTTCGGCCCGCAACAAGGTCGGCTCGGAACTCGGTCTCATCGACGAGAACGCCTTCGCTTTCGCCTGGATCGTCGATTTCCCGATGTACGAGTACAACGAGGACGACAAGAAGGTCGATTTCTCGCACAACCCCTTCTCGATGCCGCAGGGCGGCCTGAAGGCGTTGAAGGAGGAGGATCCGCTCGCCATCAAGGCCTTCCAGTACGACATCGCCTGCAACGGTTACGAGCTCGCCTCCGGCGGCATCCGCAACCACAAGCCGGAAGCGATGGTGAAGGCCTTCGAGATCGCCGGCTATGGCGAGGAGACGGTGGTCGAGCGCTTCGGTGGCATGTATCGCGCCTTCCAGTACGGCGCGCCGCCGCATGGCGGCATGGCGGCCGGCATCGACCGGATCATCATGCTGCTCGCCGGCGCGACCAATCTGCGCGAGGTCGCCCTGTTCCCGATGAACCAGCAGGCCGTCGACCTGTTGATGGGGGCGCCCTCCAACGTGACGCCGAAGCAGCTCCGCGAGCTGCATCTGCGCCTCAACCTGCCCGAGAAGAACGGCTGACCTCCATGCCTGGCCTCCCTGCCGTGCGCCTTCTGGCGCCGGCTCTCGCGCTGCTGCCCGTCCTCTCGGCCTGCGTCTCGACGCCGTCTAATCCCAGCGCCGCGCGCGCCACGGTGCTCGCCGGCATCGTCTCGCGTGCCAGCGCCTGCAATGCCGGCTATGCGCGCCGCGACACGCTCGACCGCTTCCTGCAGGCGGAGCGGGCGCGCGGCGCGACGCCGGAGCAGATCGCCGGCGCCCGCTCGACCTATGTCACCATCTCGGAAGCGCAGACCATCAACCAGGGCATCCGGCCTGAGCCCTGCACGGTCGAGGAGCGGGCCACGTTGCGGGGGCAGATGAACACCGTCCGCGCCAACCGCTTCGAGACGCTCTGACGCCGATGCCCGCGCTGAAGCCGAGCCTCGCGGCGCTCGCCGCCTGCAGCCTCGCCGGCTGCGTCGGGGTCGGCGCCGGTCCTGTCCCCGGCACGCCGGAATTCACCGCCTCGCGCGTCTCACGCGCCTATGACTGCGGTGTTGGCGTCGATCGTGGCCGGATCATCGCCGGTTTGCCGCGGGAAGACCGCGCCCGCTTCATCGCGGCCAATGCGAGCTATGCGGTGAAGTCCTACAAGGCGCCGCGCCGTTGCGAGGCGAGCGAGCGTGCTGAACTGCAGCGCGAGCCGCGAGTCGGCGGGCGGCGCTGATTTCCGCTTGCCCGCGCGCGACTTCCCGCGCACATGCGCTTGCATGACTTCCTCGCCTTCCGACATCACTGCGATCGTCGTCGCCTATGACAGTGCCGAGGTCCTGCCGGCCTGCCTCGCGGCGCTGGCCGGGGAGGGCGTCCGGGCGCTGGTCGTCGACAATGCCAGCACTGACGGTTCGGCCGCCATCGCCGAGCGCTGCGGTGCGATAGTGCTGCGCAACGCACGCAACGAGGGCTATGGCCGCGCCAATAATCGTGGTGCCGGAGCGGCGGACACGCCCTTCGTCCTGATCGTCAATCCCGATCTCGAGATCGGCAAGGGCGCGGTCGCCGCCCTGCTCGCCGCCGCCGACGCCTATCCGGACGCAGCAGCCTTCGCGCCCCGGCTGGTCGAGCCGTCAGGCCGGGTTTTCCTGCAGCCGCGCTCGCTGCTCTCGCCCGATCATCTCAACCGGGCCCGCGAGATCGTGCTGCCGCAAGGCGATGCCTGCCTGCCCTTCCTGTCGGGCGCCTGCCTGCTGCTGCGGCGCGAGGTCTTCCTGGCGCTTGGCGGCTTCGATCCCGAGATCTTCCTGTTCTACGAGGATGACGATCTCTGCCGCCGCCTGCGCGATGCCAGCCAGGCTTTGATTCATGTCGACGGCGCCGAGGCCCGGCATGGTCGCGGCCGCTCCAGCAAGCCGTCGCCGCAGCGCCGCTTTACCGCGCGCTGGCACCTCGCCTGGTCGGAGGGCTACATCGCACGCAAATACGGGCGACCGGAGCCCGGCCTCGGTAAAATCCTGAAGAATGCTCTGAAGGCGGTCGGATATGGCATTCTTCTCAAGCGCGAAAAGATGATGGCCCATGCCGGCTCCGCCTCCGGCGCGTTCGCCTGGCGGCAAGGAGCGAGCGCGCGCGCCCGGGAAGGCCTCGCCTTGGCTATAGGGGAGGCCGATCGGCCCTGAGAGACCCTTCGGCTTGAGAGCAGGGTGATGATGCCCGACTGCACCGCCTGCAACACGGTCATCGGCAGTATCCGCTATGGTCGGTACCGCGGTCGTATAAAACCGGCAGGCAGCCTGCAGATCCGCGCCTGCAACGTCCGCTCGGCACCTGCCATGATTGCGCCGGCCCGGAATTCCAGGGCTTTCGGGCAGCGGGGAACGGTCCCAATCCGCCAGCCCCTGAAACACGAAAAAGGGCGCCGTTCGGCGCCCTTTCCCTTTGCGTCGCTGTGTCTTGGGGCTCAGGCGAAGCGGAAGTCGTCCTGGGCGAGGCTGGAGAGCTGGATGCCCTTCAGGGTGAGGGTGGTGTCGGCGTCGACGGTGAAGACCGTGTCGGCGCCGAGCTGCGCTGCGCTCTCCATGGCCGCCTCGAAATCGGCGAAGAGCCCGACCGAGAACTCCAGCACGTCGGAGGACGAGCCTGAGGTCTTGAAGTCGGTGATCACGTCCTTGCCGAAGCCGGCCGCGAAGACGAAGACGTCATGGCCGGAGCCGCCGGTCAGGATGTCGTTCCCGGCGCCGCCCTCGATCCGGTCGTCGCCCGAGCCGCCGTCGATGACGTCGTTGCCGGCGCCGCCAAAGACGAGGTCGTCGCCCGAGCCGGCATCGATCACGTCGTCGCCTTCGCCGCCCTCGACAAGGTCGTTGCCGGAGCCGGCCTTGATCGTGTCGTTGCCGGTCCCGCCGAAGACGTCGTCGTCGCCGGAGCCGCCATCGAGCAGATCGTCACCTTCGCCGCCCCAGA
>NZ_JBXAJY010000006.1:0-572838 GCF_058797755.1 Allobosea sp. GW823-FHT02B03
GACCGCAATGCCCTCGTCGCCGAGGCCGGGCTCGACTGGCGCGCCACCGCTTCGACCACGGTCGGCATCGCCTACTCCGCCGCGATCGGCGAGCGCACCAGGGACCATGCCCTCAAGGGCAGGTTCGAGGTCAGGTTCTGAGGGGCTGGGGGCGCGCTTCGCGGCGCATCGGCCGACGCGAGCACGACAGAAATCCGCGCACCCGCGGAACGTCGGCGCGGCGAACGCCATGGGAAACGATCCGGTGATCGATCCGGATCACTGGTCGGGGTGCGCCGCGATCTCACGGCGCAGTCGGCGTATCGCGCCGACCAGCTCCCTGATCATCGGCATCGCCCGGTACTGCCGCGCATAGAACAAGCCGAAACTCGGGCACCAGTAGCTCGTGTCGAGCGGGACACGGGCTATCGTCTCGGACGCACGCATCCGTGGTGATGGCGGCATGTTGAAGAGCGAATAGCCGAGACCTGCAGCGACGAGTTCGGCCGCGAGCTCCCGCGAATTCACGACATAGCGCAGCGCCGGCTTCAGGCCATGCTGCTCGAACAGGCCGGCGTAATAGGCCCGGGCACCCGGGAAATCGAGCAGGATGTATGGCTCCTCCTGCAACTCGGCCAAGGTTACCGAGGCGGCGCCCGCTAGCCCATGGCCGCGATGCAGCCCGGCGTGGATCGGCGCGCGCATGATCGGAACAAAGGAGAGGTCCACCGTCATGGCGTCGTTGAAGGCGAGGCCGGCGAGCAGCTCGCCGGACCTCACCCGCGTCGCGACCTCTTCCGAGCTCATTTCCTCGAGACGGAAGCGCGCCTGCGGCGCGCGGGAAGCGAGATGGAGCAACAAGGGCGGGATGATCGCCGCTGCGGCGGTGGCGACGACGCCGATCCGCATCTCCGTCTGCCATTCATGCGGAATGCGCAAGGCCGCGTGCTCGAAGGCATCGTGGGCTGCGAGGAACTGCTCGGCGAGCGCTGCGAAATGCTGGCCTTCCGCCGTCAAGGCGACGCCGCGGGCGGGCGTGCGGCGAAAAAGGGGGGCAGCGAGCTTGACCTCGGCGAAGGCGATGGCCTCGCGGATCGAGGACGCCGAAATCGCATGCGCTTCCGCCGCTTCGGCGATCGAGCCTCCGGCTGCGACCGTCACGATGTAGCGCAGCTGCTTGAGCGTGAAGTTCTTCATCGCCAAAACATACATTTTCTGAATGTTCCAGCTAGCTTAATGTATTTTATCGCTGCTATCGGCGATGTGATCCTCCGCTCAGGAGACTGATCACCGTGACCCAAGCCCTGATCGAAACGCTGCGCGGCCAGGAGGCCGAAATGATCGCGATCCGACGCGATCTGCACCGGCATCCCGAGCTCGCATTCAAGGAGTTCAGGACCGCCGCCCTGGTCGCCGAGAAGCTGCGCGGCTGGGGAATCGCGGTCAGCGAAGGGCTCGCCGGCACCGGCGTAGTCGGCACTTTGCGCGGGCGCCGACCGGGCACCGCAGCGATCGGCCTGCGCGCCGACATGGACGCGCTGCCGATCCGGGAGGCGACGGGCCTGCCCTATGCCTCCGTCCATGACGGGCTGATGCATGCCTGCGGCCATGACGGCCATACGGCGATGCTGCTCGGCGCAGCGCGCCATCTCGCGCTGAACCCTGACTTCGCCGGCACCATCCACTTCATCTTCCAGCCGGCGGAAGAAGGCGGCGGCGGCGGCAAGGTGATGGTCGAGGAGGGCCTGTTCCGGCGCTTTCCCTGCGACGCCATCTACGGCCTGCACAACGAGCCGGGGCTCGAAATCGGACGGTTTGGCATCCGCAGCGGCCCCATGCTCGCGGCCATGGACAGCTGGCGGGTCGTCTTCAGCGGCACAGGCGGCCATGGCGGGCGCCCCCATCGCGCGACCGATCCGACGATGGCGCAGGCCCAGTTCGTGCTGACGCTCCAGAGCGTGATCGGTCGCAACATTCCCGGCCATGAGACGGCCGTGATCAGCGTTGGGCATATCGGCGCGGGGACAGCGGACGCGCCCAACAACATCCCTGCGCAGGTCCTGCTCGCCGGAACCATCAGAACCTATCGGCCCGAAGTGCGCGAGATCGTCATGCGGCGCCTGAACGAGCTCGCGGCTTCCGCCGCCAGCGGCCATAATTGCATGGCCGAGGTCACGATCGACTCGCATTATCCGCCCTTGGTCAACAGCCGGGACGAGACGATCCGCGCCGCAGACGCCGCCGCGGCGGCGTTCGGCGAGGATGCCGTCGACCGCGACTTCCCGCAGATCACGGCTGCCGAGGATTTCGCCTTCATGCTGCGCGAGCGGCCCGGCGCCTTCATGCTGATCGGCAATGGCTTCGCACCCGACGGCGCGCTCCATCACGTCCACACGCCGCATTACGACTTCAACGACGCGCTTCTGACCATCGGCTCGGCCTATTGGGTGACGCTCGCCCGGCGCGAGCTGCGGCCCGCAGCATGAGAGGGAGCTTTCCGATGCGCCGCAGAACCTTCCTGACAGGTGCCGCAGGCCTCGCCGGAATCGGCTGGAGCGGAACGAGCCGAGCGCAGGGCCAGGCCTGGCCGAGCAAGCCGATCCGCCTCGTTGTCGGCTTCGCTGCCGGTGGCGCGTCCGATATCGTAGGACGCCTGATCAGCCCCGGCCTGGGCGAGCGTCTCGGCCAGACGATCTATGTCGAGAACCGGGCCGGCGCCGGCGGCAACCTCGCCGCTGCCAGCGTCGCCCAGGCGGAGCCGGACGGCTACACGCTGATGCTGGCGACGCCGGGGCCGGAGACGATCAATCCGACAGTCTACGACAAGCTGCCCTTCGATCCCCGCAAGGACTTTGCGCCGATCGCGCTGCTCTGTTCGATTCTCGACGTGCTCGCCGTGCCGGCCGACCGGCCCTGGACGACCGTCAAGGAGCTGATCGACGACGCCCGCGCCAGGCCAGGCGCGATCACCTTCTCATCCTCCGGCATCGGCTCGCCCAGCCATGTCGCCCTGCTGCTGCTGCAATCGCTGACGGGCATCAATGTCGTGCATGTGCCTTATCGCGGCGGCGGCCCGATGATGGGAGACTTCCTGGCCGGCCGGATCGATGCGACGATCGGGACCGGCCCGGTGCTGATGCCGCTCGGCGAGGGCGGGCAGCTGCGCATTCTCGGCGTCGCCACGGCCGAGCGCTCGCCGCTCGCAGCCCATATCCCGGCGATCTCGGAAACGGTTCCCGGCTACGCGATGGCGAACTGGCTCGGCCTCGCCGCTCCGGCCAGAACCCCGCCGGTGCTGATCGAGAAGATCCACCGTGCCGCACTCGCAACGCTGGCCGACCCGGCGGTGCGCGCCAAGCTCACCCAGCAATCCGCCGTCCCGACGCCGCTCGGCCCGCAGGATTATGCGGCGCATGTGAAGGCGGAATATGAGCGCTGGACGCCTTTGCTGAAAGCGGCGAAGGCCAAGGTCGAATAGGAACGTAAGACGACCTGCGCTCGAGCGAGCGCAGGTTGCGACCGCCGGGCGCTCACAGCTTCACCGGTGCCGCTGACTCCGCGATGGGACGGCGCATGCGATGAACCGTGCCGCGAGGCCCGATCACATGGCCCTGGCGAGGCCCGCTTCAGGATTGGCACCGGCTCTCCCGTCGCCGATTGTTCATGCGCTTTCGCAACTCTCGGGCTGAATTTCGCGCAGTCGGTCCTTGTCATCACCGCACGGGGCGTATCGCTTCCCGGCACAACAGCGGTCCAAAGGGTACCCGGCACGCCAGAGCATGTGCGTAGCTGCAGCTCGAAGCCCATCTCGATGCTGTACAAAAGTGTTGACCGAAAGATATTTGTCCACGACATCTGGATAGATGCGCCGGCAAACCATGAGAACCGCGATAGCGGCGAGGCGCAAAGCAGTACTGAAGCGCTTCGGGAGGAATGAATGAAGATCGCGAACTCGGCGAAAGCCACCATCATCGGCTCGATCGCCGCCGTCGTTTTCTCGGCATTCGGTGCGAGCGCGCAAGATAGCTGCCCCAATCGCGGGCAGCTCGACGACCAGTATTGCGACGCCAACAACGATCTCGTCGCCGACACGCCGACCGACCCCGCCAAGCAGAAAGATCCCTCGACCCTGGTCTTCGCCTACACGCCGGTCGAGGATCCCGCGATCTACGCCAATTTGCTCAAGCCGTTCGTGACGCACCTCAACACCTGCATCGGCCGCAAGGTGGTGTATTTCTCGGTCCAGTCGAACACCTCGCAGATCGAGGCGATGCGTTCGGGCCGCCTGCATGTCGCGGGCTTCTCGACCGGGCCGACCGCCTTCGCCGTCAACATGGCCGGTGCGGTGCCCTTCGCAGCCGGCGGCTCGGAGGCCGGGCCGCGCGGCTACAAGCTGATTGCGCTGGTCAAGGCGAACAGCACCTACAAGAGCATGGCCGATCTCAAGGGCAAGAAGGTCGCGCATACCTCGCCTTCCTCGAACTCCGGCAATCTCGCGCCGCGCGTGCTCTTCCCACCGCTCGGCCTGACCCCGGACAATGACTACAAGCCGCTGATGTCGGGCGGGCACGACAAGTCGATCCTCGGCGTCAACCATGGCGACTACGACATGGCCGCGATCGCGGACGACGTCTTCGAGCGGATGGTCCAGCGCGGCACGATCAAGCGCGACGATTTCCGCGTGCTCTACACCAGCGAGGTCTTCCCGACGAACGGCTATGTCCACGCCCATGACCTGAAGCCGGAGCTCGCCGCGAAGATCCGCGAGTGCTTCTTCAGCTACAAGTTCACCGACGAGGAGAAGAAGGAGTTCAACGGCGAGGACCGCTACGTCCCGATCACCTACAAGGAGAAATGGGGTGTGGTGCGGGAGGTCGCCGAGAAGTCCGGCACGCCGTTCAACAAGCGCAGCTACGAGGCCGAGGCCAAGCGCGAGGCGGAAGCGCTGGAGCGCAAGAAGGCCCAGCAGGCGCCGAAGAACTGATCGCTGGCTCCGCGCCGAAACAAAGGAGGACGGCCCCGGCATACACCGGGGCCGTCTTCGCTTTCAGGCCTGCGGGCTGAAAGCACGCAGCACTTACTTTGAGGGCAGATCGGCGAGGTAGGCCCGCATCTCCCGCTCGGGCCCATGCCAGGCGGCGCCCTTGCCCTGCAGCTCCGGCTTGTCCTTCCAGCCGGGCTCTACTCCGGTCATGTCGGGCAGGAGATGCGCGATGCCCTTGTGGCAGTCGATGCAGGTCTTCTCGCCCGTGGTCAGGAAGCGGCTATGGATGTCGGCCGCGCGGCGCGTCTGCTTGGTGAAGTCCATCGCCACCGAGGAGTGGCAGTTGCGGCATTCCAGCGAGTCGTTGGCCTTGAGGCGCGACCATTCGTGCTTGGCGAGCTCGAGGCGCATGTTGAGGAACTTCTCGCGCGTCGAGATCGTGCCGAAGATCTTGCCCCAGACCTCCTTCGAGGCCTGCATCTTGCGGGCGATCTTGTCGGTCCAGTTATGCGGGACATGACAGTCCGGGCAGCTGGCGCGCACGCCCGACCGGTTGGAGAAGTGCACCGTCTGGGTCAGCTCCTGATAGACGTTGTCGCGCATCTCGTGACAGGAAATGCAGAACTTCTCGGTGTTAGTGACCTCGAGCGCGGTGTTGAAGCCGCCCCAGAACAGCACGCCGCAGATGAAGCCGCCGACCGTCAGGAAGCCGAGGCTGAGATAGGCGCTGGGCCGGCTGATGATGCGCCAGAACCAGAGAACCCGGTTCCAGCACCAGAGAAACAGAGCCTTGAGCTTTGCCATCATGCCGCCCCGTTATCGCTTGCGGCCAATGTCTTTGGCGTCCTGGAAGGTGTTCTGGACCAAAGGCGGCACGTCGGTCTGCTGGACATGGCACGCGGTGCAGAAATAGCGCCGCGGCGTCACGTCCGAGAGCACCTGGCCATCGCGATCCTGGAAATGCGTCACGCTGATCATCGGGGCGCCGGAGCCCTCGGTGAACTCGCGCTTGTGGCAGTCCATGCAGCGATTGGTGTTCAGCGTCAGCTGGTAGCCGTCGATCGAATGCGGGATCACCGGCGGCTGCTCCGGGTAGTTGCGCATGCGCCTGACGTCGTCGACGACCGGCCGGCCGAGGGCCGGGACCCGGTCCAGCTCCATGGGCTGGGCCGTGCCGGTCAGCCGCGGGACGATCTTCACCGGCGCGCCCTCCTGCGAGAAGGCGGCCCCGAAGACGAGGACGATGCAGGCCGCCAGTGCGGCCCCGAGGACGGTCCGCGCGCGCATCAGGCGGTGACCGGAACGATCTTGACCGCGCATTTCTTGAAATCCGTCTGCTTGGAGATGGGATCGGTGGCGTCCAGCGTCGTCTTGTTGATCAGCTGGCTGGCGTCGAACCAGGGTACGAAGACGACGCCGGGCGGCATGCGGTTGCGCCCGCGCGTCTCGACGCGGGTGCGCATCTCGCCGCGCCGCGAGATCAGCCTGATCTCGGCACCCTGGTTGAGCCCGCGCTTGCGGGCATCCTCCGGATGCATGAAGCAGCGCGCCCCGGGGAAGGCCTTGTAGAGCTCGGGCACGCGCATGGTCATCGAGCCGGAATGCCAGTGTTCGAGCACGCGCCCGGTGACCAGCCAGAGGTCGTATTCGCCATCCGGCGATTCCGCGGGCGGCTCGTAGGGCACCGCGATGATGCGGGCCTTGCCATCCTTGTTGCCGTAGAACTCGACGCCCTTGCCCGGCTTCACATAGGGGTCGAGCCCCTCGCGATAGCGCCAGAGCGTCTCCTTGCCGTCGACCACCGGCCAGCGCAGGCCGCGGACCTCGTGATAGAGCTCGTAGGGGCCGAGATCGTGGCCATGGCCACGGCCGAAGGTGGCGTATTCCTCGAACAGGCCCTTGTGGACGTAGAAGCCGAAATCCTTGGATTCCTGGTTCTCGTATTCGGGGCTGGTCTCGGAGAGCGCGAACTTGTCGACATTGCCGTTGCGGAACAGCACGTCGAACAGGGTCTTGCCGCGATAGTTCGGATTGGCGTCGAGGATCTCCGGCGGCCAGACCTCGTCGGTGGTGAAGCGCTTGGAGAACTCCATCAGCTGCCAGAGATCGGAGCGCGCCTGGCCCGGCGCGTTGACGAGCTGGTGCCAGACATGGGTGCGCCGCTCGGCATTGCCGTAGGCGCCCTCCTTCTCGACCCACATCGCCGCCGGCAGGATCAAATCGGCCGCCATCGCGGTCACGGTCGGGTAGGCGTCGGAGACGACGATGAAGTTCTCGGGATTGCGATAGCCCGGATAGGTCTCGCCGGAGCTGTTGGGCGCCGCCTGGAGGTTGTTGTTGACCTGGATCCAGTAGAAATTCAGCTTGCCGTCCTTGAGCATGCGGTCCTGCTCGACGGCGTGGTAGCCGGGCTTCTCCGGGATGATGCCGGGCGGAACGCGCCAGATCTCCTCGGTGTGCTTGCGATGCTCGGGATTGGTCACCGTCATGTCGGCCGGCAGGCGGTGGGCGAAGGTGCCGACCTCGCGGGCCGTGCCGCAGGCCGAGGGCTGTCCCGTCAGCGAGAACGGGCTGTTGCCGGGCTCGGAGATCTTACCGGTGAGCAGGTGCAGGTTGTAGACGAGCTGGTTGGCCCAGACGCCGCGCACATGCTGGTTGAAGCCCATGGTCCAGAGCGAGACGACCTTGCGCTTGGGATCGGCATAGAGCTCGGCGAGTTGCTGCAGGAAGCCGGGCTCGACGCCGGTCAGCGCCGAGACCTTCTCCAGCGTGTAGTCCTTGACGAAGTCGGCATAGGCCTGGAAGTCGCTCGGCGTGGTCGCGGCCGGGTCGGCCGCCTTCCTGGCCTTGACCTCGCGCGGATCGTCCGGCCGCAGGCCATAGCCGATCTCGGTCGCGCCCTTGACGAAGGTGGTGTGCTTCTCGACGAACTCCTTGTTCACCCGGCCGGTCGAGATGATGTGGTTGGCGATGTAGTTCAGGATCGCCAGGTCCGTGCCCGGCTTAAACACGATCGGAATGTCGGCGAGGTCGGAGCTGCGATGGGTGAAGGTCGAGAGCACCGCGACCTTGACATGCGGCTGGCCGAGCCGGCGGTCGGTCACCCGCGTCCAGAGGATCGGGTGCATCTCCGCCATGTTCGAGCCCCAGAGCACGAAGGCGTCGGCGTGCTCGAAATCGTCGTAGCAGCCCATCGGCTCGTCCATGCCGAAGGTCCGCATGAAGGCATAGGCGGCCGAGGCCATGCAGTGGCGGGCGTTGGGATCGAGATTGTTGGAGCGGAAACCGGCCCGCATCAGCTTGGTCGCGGCATAGCCCTCGAAGATCGTCCACTGGCCGGAGCCGAACATGCCGAGCGCGGTCGGCCCCTTGGCCTTCAGCGTCGCCTTGGCCTTGGCGGCCATGGTGTCGAACGCCTCTTCCCAGGACACCGGCGTGAACTCGCCGTCCTTGGCGTAGACGCCGTTCTTCTTGCGCAGCAGCGGCTGGGTCAGCCGGTCGCTGCCATACATGATCTTCGAGAGGAAATAGCCCTTGATGCAGTTGAGGCCGCGGTTGACGTCGGCCTTCATATCGCCGTGGGTGGCGATGACCTTGCCTTCCTTGACGCCGACCATGACGCCGCAGCCGGTGCCGCAGAAGCGGCAGGGCGCCTTCGACCATTTGATCTGCAGGCTGTCGACGCCGCCGGTGACCGGCTGCGCCTCGGCCGGAACGCTCATATTGGCAGCGAGAGCGGCGACGCCGGCCGCCTGTGCCTTCAGCATCTCGCGACGGGACAGGGTCATGAGTTCACTCCGATATCGTCGAGTTCTGCTATCTGTTCGAAGACCATGTTGGCGGACAGAACGCCGTCCATGAGCCCGATCTCGGCCAGGCGCGCGCCGATCTCGCCGGTGCTCGCGCCTTCCATCACGATGACGATCTTGCCGCCCTCGACACGATGGACCTCGGTAAGCGGCAGTGCATTGATCTGGCGCACGACCTCGTCGCAGCGCTCCGGGAAGGCCGAGACCACGGCGCTCGAGATGTGCACGGTGCGGCGGGGGACAGGGTCAGACATGGGCGGCCTCCGCAGCCGATGAGCCGACGGCGATCGCGCCGGCGGGGCAGGTCGCGATGCAGGCGCCGCAGCTGTTGCAGCGATCGGCGTCGAGCGAGGGCAGCGCCGGCCCGCCGAGCCGGGGGCGGAAGCGGATCGCCCCCTCGGGACAGGCATCGCCGCAGCTCTGGCAGACCACGCCGCGCGCGGCGAAGCAGGCCTCGCCGATCGCGACGACATGCGGGAAGGCCGGCAAGGCCCGGTCGAACACCGGCTCGGGGCAGGCTTCCGCGCATTTGCCGCAGAAGGTGCATTCATTGCGGCTGAAATCGATCTGGGGCCAGCGCCCCGGCCCCATCCGGACGATCGCCTGCGGGCAGGCGTCGATGCAGGCGCCGCAACCGGTACAGGCGGAGGCAAGGCTCCCGGCGCTGGTCCAGGGCGGGCGGACCGCGCCCGGCGACGGCGCGAGGCGGCCTGTCAGGAAGCCGCGTCTGCCGAGATCCGGAGTTTCGATGGCCATGACCGGTACCTCACGCCGGAGGCCCGGGCGGTCCGAGGACCAGTTGCGACATCCAGACGAGGAAGCCGTAGCCGCCGACGATGCCGACGGCGATGAGCGGCCAGATCACGACGGCAAGGATGATGAATGCCAGGATTTCATCGCGGCGGGTCCGTGTCTCACCAGTTCCAGCACTGACATTCTCGGACATCGCCATAGCTCCCCGATCGCAGGCCATACGCCTCGCTAACTGGGCCTCAAACTATATCTTTTCTAATGTGATTATGTGACCGGCAGGCGACACTGTCCAGCCTCCCCAGAGCGAATTTCCAGCGGGGAAGGCCGGTATAGACAAGGCGAGCGGAGCAGAGACGGCCGATCGCGCAAATATACATAATAATGTCGGTTTTATCGCCTTACACGCTTAGGGCGCGACTTCGCGTCGCGCCCTGGATCGCCCGGCGAAAGCCGAAGCGATGAAGTCTCAGGAGAGCGGCTCCTGCCTTTAGGGGCAGGCGAAGCTGCTGCGGCTGTCAGGAATGCAGCGCGAGCCGTTCGGCAGGTTCAGGGCGCCCGAGGCATCGCGGCGGACATAGGCGCCGTTGGGCAAGGTGAAGCCCCCGGCGGGATCGACCTGAACGCGCGTGCCGTCGGGCAGGACATAGCCGCCGGCGCCGTCGCTGACGATGCGCTTGGCTTGCGGGGAAACCTGCGGAGCGACCTGCCGCGACTGCGATACGCAGCCCGCAGCCAGAACCGCGAGAGCCGCCACGGCGGTAAAACGGAAAGCGCGCATCATCATCACCTCTCGCACAGTCGTGGTTTCCAGCTGGCCCGCGGATATCGCCGCCCAGCTCCTTCGGGGACGCCGCAAAGGCGGCGGCGAGCCTCTTCGCCTTGCCGTCGGCGGCCCATCGCCAGAGCTTCCCGAATCGCCGGGCCGCGCCTGCCGAAGCGGCAATCTGACGTCCCCGGCGCCATTCCGCAAACCTCGGCCGGCGACAGCCGGCGCTTCGGCAAGGCGCTCCCGGACCGAAGGCGCCGCTCAGCATGGGGTCTGTGCGCGGCAGCAACTTGACAGAAGCGCCTTGAATCGGGTCCTTGCGCCGGTCATTGCGCTATCGTTAGCATAGCCCGACACCGTGAAGACGAGGGAGCACCTTGGCGCAGATTGCAGCAGAGATCGTCGCCGACTTCCTGCGCAGCGCGGGGCTGGTCGAAGACCTCGCACAGGCACGACTGACGCCGCTGACCGGCGGCGTCGCCTCCGACATCTGGAAGGTCGAGAGCGGCGGGCGGGTCTTCGTCGTCAAGAAGGCGCTGGCGCAATTGCGCGTCGCCCAGACCTGGCTCGCGCCGGTCTCGCGCAATGCCAGCGAGGTCGACTGGCTGAGGGAGGCCGGCCGGATCGTTCCTGAAGCCGTGCCCGCGATCCTCGCCGACGACGCAAAGGCCGGCATCTTCGCGATGAGTTATCTCGACCCTGCCGACCATCCCGTCTGGAAGCAGGAACTGCGAGCCGGGCGCGCGGATCCCGGCTTCGCCGGGAAGCTCGGGCAGGTCGTCGCCGCGATCCATGCCCGCACCCGGGGCTCGGCGGAGATCGCCCGGCGCTTCGCCAATGACGACACCTTCCACTCGATCCGCATCGAGCCCTATCTGGAGGCCACGGCGCGCGTCCATGCCGACCTCGCCGTCCCGCTCATGACCCTCGCCAAGGAGACGCTCGCAGCGAAGCTGGCGCTGGTCCATGGCGACGTCAGCCCGAAGAACATCCTGGTCGGCCCAAAGGGTCCGGTCATCCTCGATGCCGAATGCGCCTGGTATGGTGAGCCGGCTTTCGATCTTGCCTTCTGCCTCAATCATCTCCTGCTGAAATGCCTATGGACGCCCGCCGCCGGCGCCGGTTTCCTCGCCTGCTTCGATGCGCTGGCCGAGAATTACCTCGCCGGGGTCGACTGGGAACCGCGTGAGGTCATCGAGGCACGTGTCGCGCGGCTGCTGCCCGCCCTGTTCCTGGCCCGCGTCGATGGCAAGTCGCCGGCCGAATATGTCACTGCGGAAGCCGACAAGGACCGTATCCGGCGTGTCGCCCGTCCGCTGATCGCGAGTCCGGTGCCGCGCCTTTCGACCATTCGCCAGCTCTGGGCCGAGGAGATTTCCCGATGAAGGATACGACGATCGCTGCCGTCCGCGGACGCCGGGTCTGGGATTCCAGGGGACGGCCGACCGTCGAGGCAGAGGTCCTGCTGAAGAGCGGCCAGCGCGGGCGCGCCATCGCCCCGGCCGGTGCCTCGACCGGAACCGGCGAAGCGCTCGACCGCCGCGATGGCGGGACCGCCTTTGGCGGGCTCGACGTCACCGGCGCGGTCGCCGCGGTCAACGGCGAGATCGCCGCTGCGCTCGCCGGGCGCGACGCCGGCGACCAGACCGGCATCGACGCCGCCCTGATCGCGCTCGACGGCTCGGACAATCTCGGCCGGCTCGGCGGCAATGCCGTGGTCGCGACCTCGATGGCCGTGCTGCACGCCGCGGCAAATGCGAGCGGCCAGCCGCTCTGGCGCTACCTCTCGGCGGGCCGCCCGGTGCGCATCCCGGTGCCGGAGATCCAGATTTTCGGCGGTGGCGCCCATGCGGCGCGGCGCGTCGACGTCCAGGATTTCATGGTGATGTGCCCGGCGGCGAGCTCCTTCGCGCAGGCGCTGGACTGGACCGCCGAGGTCTACCGCGCCGCCGGCGCGCTGATGAAGCAGGCCGGCAAGCTCCAGGGGGTCGCCGATGAGGGCGGGTTCTGGCCGGCCTTCGCCTCGAACGAGGAGGCGCTCGACACCCTGATGCGGGCGATCGAGGACGCCGGCTTCAAGCCGGGCCGCGAGGTTGCGATCTCGCTCGACATCGCCGCCTCGGAATTCGGCCGGAACGGCTCCTACAAGCTGGCACTGGAACAGCGCGAACTCGATTCCGCCGGGATGATCGCTCTGCTCGGCCGCTGGCTCGAGACCTATCCGATCATCTCGATCGAGGACCCGCTGGCCGAGGATGATGCCGAGGGCTTCAAGGCCTTCACCACCCTGTACGGCGAGCGTTGCCAGATCATCGGCGACGATTTCCTCGTCACCAATGCCGCCCGCGTCGAGGCTGCGGCGGCCAGCAAGGCGCTGAACGCCGTGCTGATCAAGCCGAACCAGTCCGGCACCGTGACCGGCACCCGCGCCGCGCTCGACGCCGGCAAGACCGCCGGCTTCGGCACCATCGTCTCGGCCCGCTCCGGCGAGACCGAGGACGTCACCATCGCGCATCTTGCGGTCGGCTGGGATGCCGGCCAGTTCAAGGTCGGCTCCTTCACCCGCTCCGAGCGGATGGCGAAATGGAACGAGATGCTGCGCATCGAGGAGGAGCTCGGCAGCGAAGCCAGCTTCGCCGGCTGGGAGGCCCTGCCCTTCGCTGCCCAACGGAGCTGAGCCGATGAAGGCGCTCTTCCATTTCTCACCGGGCACGGCTCTGCGGACGCGGCTGGAAGCGATCGCCTCGCCGCGGATCGCCGTCGTAGACCAGCGCGACGAGGCCGGATTCGCCCGCGAGATTGCCGATTGCGAGGTGCTGCTGCACGTGCTGACGCCGGTGACGGCGGCGATGATCGCGA
This sequence comes from Allobosea sp. GW823-FHT02B03, assembly GCF_058797755.1. NCBI lineage: Bacteria > Pseudomonadati > Pseudomonadota > Alphaproteobacteria > Hyphomicrobiales > Alloboseaceae > Allobosea > Allobosea sp. GW823-FHT02B03. The sequence continues at coordinate 13,151 of NZ_JBXAJY010000006.1, forward strand.
TGGCGCCGAAGCTGCGGCTGATCCAGAAGATCGGCGTCGGCGTCAACACGATCGACCGCGCCGCCGCGGCGAAGGGCGGCATCGCAGTCGCCAACATGCCGGGAACCAATACGGCCGCGGTCGCCGAGCACACGCTGGCGCTGATGCTCGCGACCTTGCGCCGAGTCGCGGCCTTCGACGCGGCGACCCGCACCGGACGGGGCTGGCAGATCGGCGTCGAGGATGCGATCGGCCTCGGCGAGATCGGCGGCAGCCGGGTCGGGTTCGTCGGCTATGGCGGCGTGCCGCAGCGCCTGACGCCGGCCTTGCAGGCGCTCGGCGCCGAGGTCCGCTTCTGGAACCGGAGCCCGAGGCCGGACGCGGCGGCGATGGCCTTGCCGCTCGACGAATTGCTGGCGACCAGCGACATCGTCTCGCTGCACGTGCCGCTGAACGCCGAGACCCGGCAGATGTTGGATCGCGCGCGCATCGCTCAACTGAAACCGGGCGCGATCCTGATCAACACCGCCCGCGGCGAGCTGATCGACCAGAACGCCCTCGCCGAGGCCCTGCAGAGCGGCCATCTCGCCGGGGCCGGGCTCGACGTGTTCGAGCGCGAGCCGATGACGGAGCCCGGCCCCCTCGCCGCCTGCGCAACGCTGATCGCGACGCCGCACATCGCCTGGCTGACGCCACAGACATTCGAACGCAGCCTCGCCGTGGCGCTGGAGAATTGCCGGCGCCTGGCGGCCGGCGAGCCCTTGCTGCACCAGATCGCACCCGAGACCGCGGCCTGAGCGGATGGCAGCGAGCGGGCTAGGCATGGTGACGGCGCGGCAAGTGGCGGAGAGCCTCGGCGTCGCCGTGTCGACGGTTGGGCGGGCGCTCGCCGACGATCCGCGCATCAGCCAACGCATGAAGCTTGCGGTGCGCGAGGCGGCCGAGCGGCTCGGCTATGTCGAGAACCTGCCGGCGCAGATGATGCGCGGCGGATCGAGCCGGATGATCGGGCTGATGCTGCCGGACATCCGCAACAGCTTCTATGCGACCATTGCGGATGCGCTCTCGGCCTGCTGCGACGCCGCCGGTTATCAGCTCGTCGTCTCGATAGCCGACAGCGCCGAGGCGGAAGCCCGCCATGTCCGGCAGCTGGCGAGCGCGCGCGCAGCCGGCATCGTCATCGTTCCCACCCCCGCCCCCCAAGCCGAGACATGCGCGATGCTGGCGCGCATCCCGCATGTCCAGCTGCTGCGACGCGTTCCAGGCCTCAGCCCGGCCTGGTTCGGCATCGACGATATGGAGTGCCTGCGCGCCGGCACCGCCCATCTCATCGCCCGCGGCCATCGCCGCATCGCCTATATCGGCGGAAGCGGCGACTACTCGACCGGTGCCGACCGGCTCGCGGGCTTCCGCCGCGCCTTCACGGAGGCCGGGCTCGATCTGGCGGGAGCGATCGAGCATCTCGGGCCGCCCGCCGATCCGCGCTTCGGTGCCGAGGCCGCCGCTGCCCTGCTGGCGGCGACCGAACCGCCGAGCGCGATCATCACCGGCGCTGTTCAGCTGACGGGAGCGGTGCTGCAGGCCATTGCCGGCCGCCCGCCTTCCGACGGGCGCGAGCCTGCGATCGTCGGCTTCGGCGACGAGCCTTCCTTCTCCTGGTGGCGGGGCGAGCTGACCGCGATCGCCATGCCGATCCAGGAACTGGCGCAGGCCTGCGGCGGCTGGCTGATCGAGCGCCTGCAGAATGGCGCCGCGATCGAGCCCCATTCCAGCATCGCCAACGCGCAACTCGTCGAATACCGGCGCGCTTCCTGATCAGCCCCGCCTCGGCTCCTCAGCGCGGCATCTTCATCAGCGCAGCATCTTGGGCAGCCAGAGCGTCAGCTCGGGGAAAAGGGTGATGATCACGAGCGTGCCGACGAGCGGGATGTAGAACGGGATCATCTCCTTCAGCACGGCGCGCATCGAGACCTTGGCGATGTCGGAGATCAGGAACAGCGCTAGCCCCATGGGCGGGGTCAGCAGGCCGAGCATCAGGTTGAAGATCGCGACGATGCCGAGATGGACGGGATCGACGCCCGCCATGTGCAGCGGACCGGCGATGATCGGGATCACCAGAAGCGTCGCCGTCGTACTGTCGAGGAACATGCCGACGACGAGCAGCAGCAGGTTGACGATCAGGAGCAGCATCAGCGGATCGCGGCTGAGCGAGAGCAGTTCGCGCGCCACGGTCTGTGGGATCTGCTCGATCGCCATGATCCAGCCGAACAGGGCCGCGGCCGAGACGATGATCAGGATCGCCGAGGTGCTCTTCAGCGTCTCATAGGCCGAGACCAAAAGATGGTGCCAGGTCAGCGTCCGGTAGATCACCGCGCTGATGAAGATGACATAGACCACGGTGATCGAGGCCGCCTCGGTCGGCGTGAACCAGCCGACCAGCATGCCGCAGATCAAGAGCACCGGCGTCAGCAGTGCCGGAAGGGCCGGCAGGAAGGAGTCCCAGAGCTCGCGAAGGGTAGGCCAGCGCTCGGCGCGCGGGAAATTGCGGATCCAGGCCAGGATGGCGACGGTGATCATCAGCATGCCGACGCAGATCAGCGCCGGGACGATGCCGGCGATCAGCAATTGCACGATCGAGACATTGGTGACCGAGCCATAGATGATCAGCGGGATGCTGGGCGGGAAGATCGGTCCGACGATGGCCGACGCGCAGGTCAGCGCTCCCGCGAATTCGCGCTTGAAGCCATGGCTGGTCATCGCCTTGACCTCGATGCGGCCGAGCCCGCCGACATCGGCCAGCGCGGCGCCGCTCATACCGGAGAAGACGAGGCTCGCGAAGATGTTGACCTGCGCCAGCCCGCCATGGATGCGCGCCACCAGCGTCGAGGAGAAGTGGTAGATGCGCTCGGTGATCCCGGCCTGGTTCATCAGGTTGCCGACGAAGATGAAGATCGGCACGGCAACGAGCGGGAAGGAATCGAGCGCATAGACCATGCGCTGGCCGACCAACTCGAGCGGAAAGCCGTTCCAGAGCACATAGGCGATCGCCGGCAGCATCACCGCCAGCACCACCGGCCAACCGAACAGAAAAAGCAGCGTGAAGGAGCCGAGAAGGAGAAGCGTCATCGTGCCGTCGCGTTCCTGCGTCGCGGGAAGGGTGAGCCGATCGGCCTGGCTTTAGGCGATATGCGGCTCGGGCTCGTCGCTGATCTCGTCGGAGAAGCGGACATAGGGCGGGTGGCCCTTCAGCGCCTTCCAGAGCTGGACGGCAGATTCGATGGCCGCGAGGACGAAGCCGAACAGAGCCGCGGAGAAGAAGATCCAGTAGGGGATGCCGAGCGTCGGCGTCGCATTGTCGAGATTGGCGAGCGTCGCGACCATCACCGCCATGCCGGCAATGCCGAAGCCGAGCATGGCGGTCAGCGAGATCACCGCCGCGAAGACGCGGCGCGCACGCCCGGACAGCATCACGAGCACCTCCTCCATGCGGATATTGGTGCCGGAGGCGACGACATAGGGCAGCGCGGTGAAGACGACGCCGATCAGCATGAAGCGCGTCAGCTCCTCCGAACCGATGAAGGGAGCCTGGAATATCTGCCGCAACATGACCTGAAGCGCCGGCAGGGCGAGCATCAGCACCAACATCGCGACGGCGGCGTAGCGGAAGGCGTTGCGGAGCGGCCGCAGGAGCCGGTCGATCGCGAGGGGCGCGCCGACATCCTGCGGCTGGACATGCTGATCGGTCATGGAACTCGCCGGCTGGAGCGGGGAAGCCGGGCGGCAGGCCGCCCGGCGGCTTGGCGAAGCGTCACTTCACCGCGGCGATGCGCTCGATATAGGGCTTCCAGCTCGGGAAGTCCTTGTTGACCTCGGCGATCACCCGCTCGCGGAACTCGGCGAGCTTGAGCCCGTCCTGCTCGGTGACGAAGGTCATGCCCTTCTTCTTCAGCTCGCCGATCAGGTCCTGCTCGGCCTTGTTGGCCTGCTGCAGCGTGTCCTGCGCCAGGACCTCGAAGACCTCGTAGACCGCCTTGCGGTCGTCGGCGCCCATACCCTGCCAGACGCGCTCGTTGATGAAGACCGGCAGCACATTCTGCATGTGGCCGGTCAGCATGACGTGGGTCTGCACCTCGTAGAGCTTGTTGGCGTTGATCATGGTCAGCGGGTTTTCCTGGCCGACGACCATGCCCGTCATCAGCGCCGTCGGCAGCTCGGCGACCTCGACCGGGGTCGGGATCGCGCCGAAACCCTTGATCATCGTGGTCCAGAGCTGCAGAGGCACGCCGCGGAAGGGCTTGCCCTGCAGATCGGCCGGCGAGCGAACGGCCATCTTCGCGGTCATCTGGCGGGCGCCGCGGAAAAGGCGCCCGACGATGCGCATGCCGCCATCCTTGGCGAGCTTGTCGTTAAACTCGATCAGCACTTCCGACTTCTGCGGGTCGGTCGCCGCCAGCGCATGGGCGCCGTCGCGATAGATGAAGGGCGCGTTGAAGACGGCGATGTCCTTGGAAAGGCGGGCGAGCGAGGCGAATTCATGATGGCCCATCGAGATCGCGCCGGAGCGCACGCCGTCGATCAGCTCCTGGACGCCGCCGAGCTGCGAATTCGGGAAGACCTGGACCTGGACGCGGTCGCCGGTCGCCTTGGGGATGCGCTTGCCGGCCTCGTCGCCATACCAGTACTGGATGTCGCCTTCCGAGCCGACATGGGCGTAGCGCAGTTTCACCTGCTGCGCCGACGCTCCACCGAGGCCTACGAATTGGGCACTTGCGAGCGCACCCGCGCCCACTAAGAGTTCGCGCCGACGCAGCATGACAACTCCTCCCGTTCTCGCTTGGCTTTTGCCGTTATGATTGCAGCGAAACCCGGCCGTCGCGCCGGCAGCTCTGTCCACCATTGGCCGCCGATATCGGCGCGCGAGCGGGCGCTTGGCCCGGTGCGGCGCGAGATAACGGCGTTCGACGGCGGATCTGCTGCGGCATGGCGGCCTGGACGCTTCTCTCCCCTTCGCCGCTTTGCGCGGTCCTTGTTGAGCGCAGGTATTTTGCATACAAGTTTGACGAAGCGTCAAGCAGGAGCGGCGATCAAGATCCGCTCCGCCGGGAGAGCGCGCAGATGAGCGTCACGGTTACGGAAGGCGCCGAGGGGACTGAGCCGGCACCGCGCCGCAAGGGCCGGCTTCATGTCGCCACGGTCGAGGCCTTGCGCCAGATGATCGTGAGCGGCGCGCTGCCGCCCGGGCAGAAACTACGCGAGCAGGAGCTCTGCGACCGGCTCGGCGTCTCCCGCACCCCGCTGCGCGAGGCCCTGCGGACGCTGGCGGCGCAGGGCCTGGTCACGCTCTCGCAGAATCGCGGGGCCGAGGTCGCGGCCTTGAGCCTCGACGACATCACCGCGCTGTTCGATGTCGTCTCGACGCTGGAGGCGCTCGCCGCGCGCCTTGCCTGCAAGGCGGTCTCCGACGAAGAGGTCGCGGAGATCGCTGCGCTGCACGAGCAGATGCGATCTCACCATGAGCGCGGCGAGCTGCCAGAGTATTTCGTGCTGAACCAACGGATCCACCGGGCGATCATCGAGGCGGCACGCAACCCCGTGCTGCTCGACGTCTGGGAGCGGATGGCGCCGCGGGTCGAGCGCGCCAAATACCTGCCCAATCTCCACGGCCAACGCTGGCACGCCGCGATGCGCGAGCATGAGGCGATGGTCGCGGCACTGCAGAAGCGCGACGGCGAGAGCCTCGCCGCGCTGATGCGCCAGCACTTCGCCAACGGGCTCGCCGTGGTGCAGTCGGCGGGAACGGATCGCGGACCCGCCGACTGAAGCCTCGGCTTAGGCGGCGGGAGGCGCGACCTCCGGCAGCATCTTGACCACGGCGATGGCGTCGAGCTCGCTGTGGCCCTGGCCGACCAGCATGCGATAGAGCGTCGTCGCCTGCGCCACCATCGGCATGGCGAGATGGTGCTCGCGGCCGGCCTCGGTCAGCATTTCCAGGTCCTTGAGCACCTGGCGGGCATAGCCGCGCGGCGCAAAATCCTGCGCGATCATCCGAGGCAGCATGACCTGCAGCACCGCCGAATTGCCAAGGCCGGGCGCCAGGGCGGCGGGAATGCGGCTGGCATCGACGCCATAGGCTTCGGCGAGGCGCAGGCCTTCGGCAACGATGCAGTAATTGGTCAGGCAGAGCGCCTGGTTGACCAGCTTGGTCGCCTGGCCGGCGCCGACATCGCCCATATGGGTGAAGAGCCCGAAGAGCTCGACCAGCGGCCGCGCCTCCTCGACCGCGTCCCTGGTTCCGCCGGCCATGATGGCGAGGGTACCGGCTTCGGCCGCCGGCGGCCCGCCGGAAACCGGCGCGTCGATGAAGGCGATGCCCTTCGCCGCCAGCGCAGCGGCGAGCTTCTTGGTCACGGCGATCTCGGTGGTCGAGAAGTCGATGACGACAGCACCGGCTGGCGCCGCGCCGAGAACGCCGTCGTTCCCAGCGATGACCGCATCGACCGCCTTGGTGGTGGTGACGGCAATGCAGATCTGGCGCGTCCGGCGCGCGACTTCGGCCGGTGAACCGACGACCTCGACACCGAGTGCCTGTGCCTCGCTGCGTCGATTGGGATCGAGGTCGTAGCCGACGACTTTGCGGCCGCTCGCGACGAGGCGCTTGCAGAAGCCCGCCCCCATCAATCCCAGCCCGATGAAACCGACCGCTTCGCTCATCCCGATGTCTCCGATCCCCTGCGGCTCCCGCCGCCTCGTGCTGTTGTTCTGCGCGTCTGCTGCGGGCGGCCGCAGCAGGAAGCAACGCCGCATTCTTGCATACAAACACCTTCGACGCGAAGCGCCACGCCCGGCAATGTCGCCTGGCCTTGCCGCCGACGCATGGCCGGGCGATTGCGCCCCGGAGGTCATTGCGCTGAAAATCCGGGCGGGCTTCGCTCCGGAGTCGGCAGGAGGATCGGGATGCTCGACTGGAGCGGCGCGCGGAACGAGGCGGCGGGCATCGCCGAGGCCTGGACGCGCGAGGGCGGACCGGGCGGTGCGATCGTGCTGTTCGACCGCGACGGCATCCGCGAGGTCGCGAGCGGTGGCTTCGCCGCGATCGAGCACCGTTTGCCCTTCACGCCGGACACGCCGAACCGGCTCGCCTCGATCAGCAAGCATATCTGCGCGGCAATGCTGCTGCGCGCCGGCGTGCCGCTGGATGAGCCGCTCGGCAAACTGCTGACCAAAGCGCCCCCGGCCCTGGCCGCCGTGCCGCTCATGCGGGCGCTCGACATGACCGGCGCCCTGCCGGACACGATGGAGGCCTTCTGGCAGCAGGGCGTGCCCTTCACCGCCAGCCTATGCGCCGACGAGATCCTGGCGCGCGCCCAACTGTTTCCGGTGCTGAACGCCGAGCCTGGCACCGAGATGGCCTATTCCAACACCGGCTGGCGCCTCGCCCAGGCCGTGCTGGAGCGGCACAGCGGCGAAAGCTACGCCCGGCTGGTCGATGGATTGATGGGCGCGCTCGGCCTGCCGATCCGCTTCGCCCGCGACGAAAGCGAGGTCATCGACGGGTTGGCCACGGGTTACTGGCGCGAGGGCGATGCCTGGCGCCGCGGGCGCTACGGCTTCAACTTCTCGGGCTCGGGCGGCATGGCCGGAAGCGCCGCGGCATTGGCGCGCTGGGCCTGCGCCCTGCTTGCCGGACGCGAGCCGCTCTCCGGCCTGCTCGAGCGACTGACGGCGCCGCGGACCTTCGCCGATGGCAGCGCCAGCGTCTACCGGCTCGGCCTCGTCGCGAGTTCCCTCGGCGAGGTCGCCCTTATCGGTCATGGCGGCTCGCTGCCGGGCTATCGCAACCATGTCCTGATGGCGCCGGAAAAGGGCGTCGGCGTCGTCCTTCTGAGCAATCGCGAGGAGGAGGCGCTGTGGCCGGCGCTGCGCGTGCTCGCCGCCCTGCTCGGGCAATCCCTGCCGCCACCGGCCGACGAGATGCCCGACGGGCTGTTCGCGGCGGAGGAAGGACCGTTCTGGGCCGAGTTCGGCGCGGGCGCGATCAGCTTCATGGGCGGCTATGAGAAGCTCGTCTCCGACGGCTCCGGCGGGATGCGCAGCCTGCCGGCTTATCTCGACATCAGGCTGAAGCGCAGCGGCGCGGATGCGGTCGAGGGCCTGATCGGCGGCGTGGCTCGCCGGCTCATCCGCGTGCCCGATGCAGTCCCGCTCGATCCGCGCCTCCCGGGGCGCTGGCGCGACCGGAATCTCGGCACCGAGATCCTTATCCGCGGCGATGGCAGCGCCCGCCTGCCCTGGGCGGGCTCCGGCATCGAGACGGAGCTGACGCCGCTGCCCGGCGGCCGGGCGCTCGCCGATCTGCCGCACGGCCCCTGGCGGCACCGTCCTTGCCTCTGGCTGCAGCCGGACGGAAGCTTGCGCCTTGCCGGCCATCGCTCGCGCATCCTGCATTTCGACCACGTTACCGAAGGAGCCACGCCATGACCGCTTCCCGCCTCGCCGCCCTCATCGGCACGGCCGCGCTGCTCCTGACCGCGCCGGTACAGGCCCAGCCGGCGCCCAAGAACGTGCTGCGCGTCGCGCCGCATGCTGACCTCAAGACGCTCGACCCGGTCGCGGCCTCGATCGTGATCACCCGCATGCACGGGCTGATGATCTACGAGACCCTGTTCGCCTGGGACGCCAATCTCCAGCCGAGGCCGCAAATGGTCGAGAGTTTCTCGACCGCGCCGGACGGCCTCTCCTGGACCTTCACGCTGCGCCCTAGCCTCAAATTCCATGACGGCCAGCCGGTGACGACGCGCGACGTCATCGCCTCGCTGACGCGCTGGATGAAGCGCGACACGATCGGCGGCAAGCTCGGCGAATACACCGAGGGCATGGAGGCGAAGGATGACAAGACCTTCGTGCTCAAGCTGAAGAAGCCGATGGCGCTGGTGCCCTTCGCGCTCGGCTCGGCAGTCGGCCAGATCCCGGTGATCATGCGCGAGGCCGATGCCGCGACCGACCCGATGAAGCCGGTGACCGAGGCGATCGGCTCCGGTCCGTTCAAGTTCAACCGCGCCGAATGGCGCAGCGGCGCCAAGGTCGTCTACGACAAGAACCCCGACTATGTGCCGCGTTCCGAGCCGGCCGACGGGCTTGCGGGCGGGCGCGTCGTCAAGGTCGACCGGGTCGAATGGGTGATCATGCCGGACGCTGCTACGGCGGCCGCGGCCCTGCAGACCGGCGAGATCGACATCTGGGAGCAGCCGAGCCAGGACCTGATCCCGGTCGTCGCCGGCGCCAAGGACGTCAAGGTCGAGCGCTATTCCAACCTCGCCAACCAGGTGATGCTGCGCCCCAACAGCCTGCACCCGCCCTTCGACAACCCGAAGGCGCGCCTCGCCCTCGCCTTTGCCACCGACCAGGCCGAATTCCTGGCCGGCGGCTTCGGCGACGAGGAATGGTGGAAGCGGTGCAATGCCTATTTCATCTGTGGCGGCCCGAACGGGACCGAAACCGGCACGGACGCCTTCGCCAAGCCGGATCCGGCAAAGGCGAAGCAGCTCCTCGCCGAAGCCGGCTACAAGGGCGAGAAGCTGGTGCTGACGACCAGCAACGACATCGCCGCGATCGGCCGGATGGCCGAGGTCGCCGCCGCGCAGCTGAAGAAGGCCGGCGTCAATGTCGAGGTGCAGTTCTCCGACTGGGGCACCGTCACCACCCGCCAGCAGAACAAGAATCCGCCGGACCAGGGCGGCTGGAACCTGTTCGTGACCTATGCCTCGGGCGCGACCATGCAGTCGCCGATGACCAATATCGGCACCAATATGGCCTGCGAGAAGGCCTGGGCCGGCTGGCCCTGCGACGCCGAAGCCGAGAAACTGCGCGGTGCCGTGGTCGATGCGCCCGACGATGCCGCCCGCAAGGTGGCGGTCGAGGCGCTGCACAAGAGGCTCGCCGAGATGCAGCCTTACCGGGTGCTCGGCCAGTTCGACCAGCCCTATGCCAGGCGCGGCAATGTCTCTGGCGTCCTTGCGGCGCCGGTGATGCTGTTCTGGAACGTGCAGAAGAACTGAGGCGCCGATATGCGCCGCGTTAACCGGCCCGGAGCGCGGCGTTAACCAGTTCATGACCCATGCCGGACGACACTGTTGCGAGCGATTCGTTGCAGTCCGTGAGAGCGTTATGGGTCAGGTTCTTCAGTTCCGTCCGTTGAAGCCGGTCGTCGCCGAAAGCGATGGCGACGCGCTCGACCTGTTGTCGGCGATCGACTTCGCGCTGCGCGACCTCAAGGACATCGCCCCGCATATCCTGCATGAAGGCGCCCGCGAGCAGGCAAGGCAGTGCCAGCAGATGCTGCAGGACGCCTTCGACGCGGCCGTGATGGTCGGCTGAAGGCCGATCGAACGGTACGGGCCGCCGCTCATCTCAACGCGGCCCGGCCGGAAAGCGCCGCCGCTGGCGCAGGCCCGCCCCGTATGCGAACCATCGCGGCGAGCAGATTCGCGGGAGAAGGCCGGATGCAGCCGCTTTGGGCCATCGGATTGATGACCGGCACCGTCCTCGACGGCAATATCGACATCGCCGCGATCCGCAGCGATGGTCAGACGGTCACCGAGTTCGGCCCCTGGCGGCTTGCCCCCTATGCCGCCGAGGTGCGCGAGTTGCTGGCGCGGGCAGTCGAGGCTGCTTTGTCCTGGCGCTTCGAAGGGCCAGAGCCGCAGATATTCGCCGAGGCGACGCGCGCCCTGACCCTGGCCCAGTCGGATGCCGTCGCGCAGTTCCTGGCCGAAGAAGGCATCGCCGCGAGCGAGGTTTCCGCGGTCGGCTTCCACGGCCAGACCGTGCTGCACCGTGCGCCGACATCGGCGCGCAAGGGCGATACGCGCCAGCTCGGCGACGGCGCGTTGATGGCGCAGCGGCTCGGCATCGACGTTGTCTACGACCTGCGCAGCGCCGATGTCCGCGCCGGCGGACAGGGCGCACCTCTGGCGGCGAGCTATCACGCGGCGCTGCTTCGCGGCCTCGGTGCCGGCAGCGAGACCGCCGTGCTCAATCTCGGCGGCGTCGGCAACCTCAGCGCCATCGATGCCGACGGCCAGATCGTCGCCTTCGATACCGGGCCGGGCAACGCACCGCTCAACGACTGGATCGTCAGACACGGCAAGGGCGAGATGGACCGGGACGGCGCCTTTGCCGCAGCCGGCAGCGTCGACGAGCCGAGGCTCGCCCGGCTGCTCGAACACCCCTATCTCTTCGCGCCCTATCCGAAATCGCTCGACCGGCACGATTTCACCGCCGCGATGGCCGACGGGCTCTCCTTCGCAGATGGCGCGGCGACGCTGACCGCCTTCACCGCCGGAACGGTCGGGCGCGGGCTCGATCTTCTACCGATCCGCCCGCAACGCCTCATCGTCTGCGGCGGCGGGCGCCGCAATCCGGCGATCATGGCCGCTCTGAATGCCCGCAGCGGCGCGCAGGCCATTCCCGCCGAGTCGGTGGGCTGGCGCGGCGACGCGATAGAAGCCGAGCTATTCGCCTTTCTCGCCATGCGGGCCAAGGCCGGACTGCCGATCAGCTTCCCGCTCACCACGGGTGTGCCCGAGCCGATGAGCGGCGGGCGGATCGCAAGAGGACGTTGACAGTAGCGGGCCGAGCGGCAGCAATGCTGACGCTCGTCTAGCCCGGCCGCGCCTTCCGGGCTGCGGCGTGGTGCCGCTCTCACCGGCTTGTCATTGGCAATCACGTGGGAAAGGGGGCATCAAACCCGCCATGTCTACGCTCGATATGCCTGCCCGAACCGGGTTCTCACTCCTCAAGCGCGCCGCGCTCGCCATCGCCCTGCTGGCCCCGGCCACCGCATGGGCGGCGGAGTCGACGGCGGTGACATCCCCGCGCGTCGTCGCCACCTTGCTGTCGAGCCGCGATGCGGTCGCGCCCGGCGAACGCTTCCACCTCGCGCTGACGCAGAAGATCACCTCTGGCTGGCACACCTATTGGCGCAATCCCGGCGATTCCGGCGAGCCGACCAAGATCGACTGGCAGTTGCCGGAAGGCGCGAGCGCGGGCCCGATCCAATGGCCGGCGCCGAAGGCGATCGCCTTCGAGCCCCTGGTCAATTTCGGCTTCGACGGCACCGTCCTGCTGCCGGTCGAGATCAGCGTACCGGCCGACGCGAAGCCCGGCGAGCGCTTTCCCATCACCGCCAAGGCGACATGGCTGGTCTGCGAGAAGATCTGCATCCCCGAAGAGGGTGTGCTGAGCCTCGATTTGCCCATCGCGGCCGAGCCGGTCATCGACAGCGCCGCGCAGGCGCGCATCGAGCGGACGCTGGCGGGGCTGCCGCAGGAGGCGCCGTTCCGCGCAAAGCTGACCGCGAACGGGCCGGACAAGATGACGCTCGCCATCCCCGAGCTGCCGGCTGGGATCAGCGACCTCCGCTATTTCCCGCTTTCCGACACGCTGATCGAGCACGCCGCCGCCCAGCCGGGCGAAGGCGGCACACTGACCCTGTCACGCTCCAGCGCCTTCCGGATCAGCGAGCCCAGCGTCGAGGGCGTCATCACCTACAGCCAGGGCGGAACAAAGCGCGCGCTGGCGCTCAGCGCCGATGTCGCGCCCGATCTGCTCGCGCAGGCGAGCGCCCCGCCTGCCCCACCCGCTGCGGTCACGTTGCCGACCTTGCCGGCCCCGCCGGCCGAGGACCTGACGATCTGGGTCGCGCTGGCCTTCGCCTTTGCCGGAGGATTGATCCTCAACCTGATGCCTTGTGTACTGCCTGTGCTGTTCATCAAGGCGCTCGGTTTCGCCCAGTCGGCACAGGCGAGCCGCTCCGAGGTGCGCGTGCACGGGCTCCTGTTCCTCGCCGGCGTGGTCGGGACTTTCATGGTGCTGGCGGGGCTGGCGATCGCGCTCGGCGCCGGCTGGGGCTTCCAGCTGCAATCGCCGCCGCTCGTCATCCTGCTCGCGGTGCTGATGAGCCTCATCGGCTTCAACTTGCTCGGTGCCTTCGAGATCGGCGGCAAGGTCCAGGGTATCGGCGACGGGCTCGCCAGCCGCAGCGGGCCGGTCGGCGCCTTCATGACCGGAGCGCTCGCCGTGGTCGTGGCGACGCCCTGTACCGCGCCCTTCATGGGAGCGGCGATGGGCTATGCCCTGACGCAGCCACCATCCGCGGCGCTGTCGATCTTCCTCGCGCTGGCGCTCGGCTTCGCGCTGCCGGTGGTGGCTCTCTCCTTCGCGCCCGGCCTGCAGCGGCTGCTGCCCAAGCCCGGGCCGTGGATGGTCGTGCTGAAGCAGGCCTTCGCCTTCCCGATGTTCGCGACCGCGATCTGGCTGGTCTGGGTCGCGACCATGCAGACCGGCGCGAACGGCGCGCTCGCCGCGCTGATCGCCATCCTGGTCGCCGGCTTCGCGGTCTGGCTGCTCGGCGTCACCCGCCGCCGCGCCATCGCCCTGCGGGTCGTCGCGGCCGGCGCCGCGGCCCTGTTCGTCACCGCGACCGCGGCTTTCGTCATCGAAAGCGCCGTGCCGCCGAAGCAGCTGCCGGCCAGCGCCGGCGCGAGCGAGGTCTGGTCGCCGGAGCGCGTCGCCGAATTGCAGGCGCAGGGCAAGCCGGTCTTCGTCAACTTCACCGCGGCCTGGTGCATCACCTGCCTCGCCAATGAGCGAGTCGCCCTCTCGCGGCAGGACGTCAAGGACGCGTTCGCCGCGCTCGGCGTCGTCTACCTCAAGGCCGATTGGACCAATCGCAACGCCACGATTGCCGCGGCGCTCGCCGAACATGGCCGCGCCGGCGTGCCGCTCTATCTGGTCTATCCTGGCAGCAAGGGCGCGCAGGCCGAGGTCCTGCCGCAATTGCTCACCACCGACATCGTGATCCGCGCCGCCGAGCGTGCCGCAGGCCGGGAGGTCCAGACCGCCAGGAATCCGTGAGGGCCATCCGGAGCGACCGCATTTCAACCGGGAAGATGGAGACAGACATGAAAGCCGTGATCAGACAGACTTTCATCGCCGGCCTCGCCGTCACCGCAGTCTCGCTGGCCTCGGGCGCAGCGCTCGCCCAGGGCGCAGCGAAGCCGGGCGCGCCAGCCCCCGCCTTCTCGATCGTCGATGTCGACGGCAAGCCCCAAAAACTCTCCGACTATGCCGGCAAGACGGTGATCCTCGAATGGACCAACCATGACTGCCCCTATGTCCGTAAGCACTACAACAGCGCGACCATGCAGACGCTGCAGAAGGACATGGCCAAGGACGGCATCGTCTGGCTGTCGGTGATCTCCTCACCCGTCGGCGAGCAGGGCCATGTCGATGCAGCCAAGGCCAAGGAGCTGACGAAGAGCCGCGATGCGGCGCCCGCCACCATCCTGCTCGATCCGAAGAGCGTGATGGCCCGCGCCTATGGCGCCCAGACCACGCCGCACATGTACATCATCGACCCGAAGGGCAAGCTCGCCTATGCCGGGGCGATCGACGACAAGCCCTCCGCCAGCGCCTCGAGCCTGACCGGCGCCAAGAGCTATGTCCGCCAGGCGGTGGCCGAGATGAAGGCCGGAAAGCCGGTCTCGGAACCCGCCACCAAGGCCTATGGCTGCGCCGTCAAATACGCGCCGGTGAGCTGACACGGCGCGCCCGGCCGGTCAGCTACCCCAGCACCGCATAGGCGAGCAGCCCAGCGATCAGCCAGAGCGCCCAGTTGCCCCAGCGATTGCGCGCGGCTTCCGCCCGGCCGATCGCCTGGACGCTGGCCTCGTCGAGCGAGAAGCCGTTACGGGAGGCGTCCTCGAGCTGGCCGAGCACCCGCTCAGCCCGGCCGACCGTCGCGGGCAGGTTCGCAAGGCTCGCGGCAAGCGTGTGCATGCCGCGCCCAACATCCTCGATCCTGCCGAGCGGGCCGAGATTGCGGGTGATCCATTCGCGCACCACCGGCTCGGCCGTGGTCCACATGTCGAGATGCGGGTCGAGCGTGCGGGCAACGCCCTCGACCACCACCATGGTCTTCTGCAGCATGACGAGCTCGGTGCGCGTCGCCATGTCGAAGAGGCCGGTGATCTCGAAGAGCAGGGTCAGCACCTTCGCCATCGAGATCTCGTCGGCGCGCTTGTCGTGGATCGGCTCGCCGACGGCACGGATCGCCTGGGCGAAGTCGGCGACCGCGTGATGGCCGGGGACGTAGCCGGCTTCGAAATGCACCTCGGCGACGCGCTGGTAGTCGCGGGTGATGAAGCCGAGCAGGATCTCGGCGAGGAAGCGCCGCTCCTTGTGCCCGAGCCGGCCCATGATGCCGCCGTCGACGGCGACGAGCCGGCCCTGCGCATCGACGAACAGGTTGCCGGGATGCATGTCGGCATGGAAAAAGCCGTCGCGGATCGCGTGGCGCAGGAAGGACTGGATGACATTCCGGCCGAGCGCCGGCAGGTCGTGGCCGGCGGCGCGCAGGGCCTCGACATCGGAGAGCCGGATGCCGTCGATCCACTCGTCCACCAGCATTTCACGGGCGGTCAGCTGCCAGTCCGGCGCCGGCACGCGGAAGTCCGTGTCCTCCTTGGTGTTCTCCGCGTACTCGGACAGGGCGGCCGCCTCCAGCCGCAGGTCCATTTCCATGGTGACGGAGCGCGCAAGCGTCTCGACGATGGCGACGAAGCGCAGGCGCCGCGCCTCCGGCGAGCGCCGCTCGGCCAGTTCCGCGCCGAAGCGCATGGCCGCGAGGTCGCGATGGAAGCGGTCGCGAATGCCGGGCCTCAGGATCTTGACCGCGACCTCGGAGCCGTCGCGCAGCCGGGCGCGATGAACCTGGGCGATCGAGGCTGCGGCGACCGGCTCGCCGAATTCGGCGAAGATCGCCTCGACCGGCTTGTTATGGGCCGCCTCGATCGCGGCACGCGCCTGCGCCATCGGGAAGGGCGCCATCCGGTCCTGCAGGGCCGAGAGGTCCTCGGCGATCTTCATGCCGACGACGTCCGGGCGCGTCGCCAGGAACTGTCCGAACTTGACATAGGACGGGCCGAGCCTCGTCAGCGCAGCGGCAAGCCGCGTCGCCGAGGAGCCGGCGCCCTTGCGCTCGATCAGCCGGCCGAGGCCGATCAGCCCGCGCGCCGCCGGCGGCAGCACAGAAGGGTCGACCAGGGCGAGCGCGCCCTCGCGGGCCAGCACGAAACCGACCCGCGCCGAGCGGGCGAGATGGGCGATGGCCGAGATCATGCGGCGGCGTACGTATCAGCCTTCCCCGTCATGCTCGGCCTTGTGCCGAGCATCCACGCCTTGCGGCGTGAAGGAAGGGAAGAGGTGGATGGTCGGGACAAGCCCGACCATGACGGCGACAGGCCCATCATGTCAGAGACTAACGTCACAGCTTCCAGCCGGAATGCAGTGCCACCACCCCGCCGGTCATCGGCGTGAACGAGGCGCGCCGGAAACCGGCGGCCGCGATCATGTCGGCGAAGACCTGCGGACGCGGGAATTTGCGGATCGACTCGACGAGATACTGGTAGGGCTCCGCCTCGCCGGTCACCATCCTGCCCATGGGCGGGATGACGTTGAAGGAATAGGCCTCGTAGACCTTGTCGAGCAACGGCACGTCGACATGGGAGAATTCGAGGCAAAGGAAACGTCCGCCGCGCTTCAGGACCCGATAGGCCTCGCTCAGCGCCTTGTCGATGCGTGGCACGTTGCGGATGCCGAACGCGATCGTATAGGCGTCGAAGGCATTGTCCGGCAGGGCGAGTTCCTCGGCATTGCCCTGGACGAAATGGATGCGGTCGTCGCCGGGAAAGCGCTTTTGGGCGCGCTCGCGGCCGACGGCGAGCATCTCGGCATTGATGTCGAGCACCGTGACCTCGGTCCGCGGCCCACCGGCCTCCAGCACCTTGAAGGCGACGTCGCCGGTGCCACCGGCCACGTCGAGATGGGCGAAAGCCCGGTCGCGCGGCGGCTTCAGCGTGGTGAGCAGCGCCTCCTTCCAGAGCCGGTGGAGGCCGGCCGACATCAGGTCGTTCATCAGGTCGTAGCGGCCTGCGACCTTGTGGAAGACGTCGTCGACCTTGGCCTGCTTCTCGGCGAGCGGCACGGTCTCGAAGCCGAAATGGGTTGAGTCGGAAGCTGCTGTCACGGCTGGGCTGCTCTTGTGGTTCGCTGCGGCGATGAATAGCGAATGCGACGGGCCTTGTCGCGGCCCGTCTCGACGCATGCTGAAGGGCGCAACGCCATGCCTGAACTTCCCGAGGTCGAAACCGTCAGGCGCGGGCTCGAGCCAGCCATGCTCGGGCAGCGCTTCGCCCGGGTCGAGCAGAAGCGGCCGGATCTGCGCTTCCCTCTGCCCGAGAACTTCGCCGAGCGCCTGACCGGACGGCGGGTCGAAGCGCTGTCGCGGCGCGCGAAGTACCTGATCGCCGATCTCGACGATGGCGAGGCGCTGATCATGCATATGGGCATGAGCGGGCGCTTCATCGTCGAGGCTCCCGGCACGAAGCCGACGGAGCCGGGCGCCTATTACAACGAGATCGGCCGGCATCTCGTCCACGACCACGTCGTCTTCCATCTCGGGACCGGGGCGAGGGTCACCTATAACGACGTCCGCCGCTTCGGCTTCATGGATCTTCTGCCGCGCAGCGAGCTCGAGACCTGCAAACACTTCGCCGGGATGGGCATCGAGCCGCTCGGCAACGCGCTTTCGGGTGAACTGCTGGCAAATCTGTTCGCCGGCAAGGCCGCACCACTGAAGGCCGCATTGCTCGACCAGCGGCTTATCGCCGGCCTCGGCAACATCTATGTCTGCGAGGCGCTGTTCCGGGCCGGGCTGCACCCGGAGGCGCCAGCAGGAACGATCGCGACCCCGACCGGTAGGCCGCGCGAGAAGGCGCATGCGCTGGCGCAGATCATCCGTGAGGTGCTCGAGGAGGCGATCGCCGCCGGCGGCTCGACCCTGCGCGACTTCGCCCATGCCGACGGCTCGCTCGGCTATTTCCAGCATCGCTTCAAGGTCTATGACCGCGAAGGCGAGCCCTGCGTCACGCCGGGCTGCGGCAAGCCCGTGCAGCGGCTGGTGCAGTCCGGCCGCTCGACCTTCTATTGCGAGAGCTGCCAGAAGCGGGGCTGAGACCGGAGATGACCGACGCGCCGCGCCCGCCGGGCAAGATCGTCCTCCTCAACGGCGCCTCGAGCAGCGGCAAGTCCTCGCTGGCGCGCGCCGTGCAGGCCCGGATCGAAGAGCCGTTCTGGCACATCTCGATCGACCATCTGCGCGATTCCGGCGTCCTGCCGATGGCGCGCATCCGCGCCGGCGAATTCCAGTGGGCCACGATGCGCGACGCCTTCTTCGAGGGTTTCGAGCAGTCGCTGCTGGCCTATGTCCGCTGCGGCAACAACCTGATCGTCGAGCACATCATGGAAAGCCGTGCGTGGCTGCTGCGACTGGCCGGGCTGCTCGTTGGACAGGACGCCTGCTTCGTCGGCCTGCATTGCGATCTCGCAGAGCTGGAGCGGCGCGAGATCGCACGCGGCGACCGGCGGGTCGGCGATGCCCGGCGCGACTTCCATCAGATCCACAGCTACTGCCTCTACGATCTGGAGCTCGATTCCGCCGTGCCGCCCGAGATCAATGCCGAGAGACTGATCGCCGCCTGGAGCTCGCGCGCCGCACCCTCGGCCTTTCAGCGGCTGCTCGCCGAGGCCGCGCCGGCAGCCTGATCAAGCCGTCTCGACGAAATGCGCGAGGTTCTCCAGGGTCGAGCGCAGTCCGACATCGTGATCCTGCTTGCTGATCCCGGCCGGCACATTCTCGCAGAGGATCGTCACCTCGGTCCCGTCCCTGACGCCCACGAGCTGCCAGGCCATGGTCATCGTGCCGGCGAAGGCCGGGTCGTCCGACGGAAAGGAAACCTCCCAGACGATGCGCTCGCACGGGACGAGGTCGACGAACCGTCCCTCCGCGACATCGCTGTCCGCCGTCGCCTTGCCGGGCGCGCCGGCCGGATCGTCATAGGTCAGGACGATGCGGTAGCTCCCGCCGGCATGCGGCTCGAAGTGCTCGACCCGCGCCTGCATGCCCTGCGGCGCCAGCCACCGCGCCAGCGAGGCCGCGTCGACGAAAGCGTGGTAGATCGCTCCGGGCGAGGCCCTGATCACCCGCGAAGCCGTGTCGGTTCTGGTACTGCCAAGCATGGACGCATTCCCGATGGGCAACGAGGCTAGCACGGCGACAATGCGAGAATGCGGCAGGAGATCGCCTTTCGCTTCAGCCTGCGCACGCCCCGCCCCATCCCGGCTTGCGCCGGCACGCATGGACTTGCGCCCCTCCCGCCCGCTAATGCTGGCCGCAACAGCAGCATCCGGGAGGCCGCCATGGCTTATGAGACCATTCTCGTCGAGGTTAAGGGCAAGGTCGGCGTGATCACGCTGAACCGGCCGCAGGCGCTGAACGCGCTGAACGGCCAGCTGATCGGCGAGGTCAACGCCGCCCTCGACGGCTTCGAGCGCGATCCCGGCATCGGCTGCACGGTCATCACCGGCTCGGAGAAGGCCTTCGCCGCCGGCGCCGACATCAAGGAGATGCAGGAGCGGACCTATCCGGGCACCTATCTCGACGACAAGTTCGCCGATTGGGACCGGATCGGCCAGCGCCGCAAGCCGATCATCGCCGCGGTCGCGGGCTTTGCCCTCGGCGGCGGCTGCGAGCTGGCCATGATGGCCGATTTCATCATCGCAGCCGACAATGCCCGCTTCGGCCAGCCCGAGATCAACCTCGCCGTCATCCCCGGCGCCGGCGGCACCCAACGCCTGACCCATGCGATCGGCAAGGCGAAGGCGATGGATCTGTGCCTCACCGGCCGGATGATGGACGTCAACGAGGCCGAGCGTGCCGGACTCGTCGCCCGCATCGTGCCGCTCGCCGATCTGATGACGGAAGCACTCAAGGCAGCCGAGCAGATCGCCTCGAAGTCGCTGCCTTCGGTGCTGACCGCCAAGGAAGCGGTGAACCGCGCCTTCGAGGTGACGCTGCACGAGGGGCTGCGCTTCGAGCGCCGCGTCTTCTCGGCGCTGTTCGCGACGCATGACCAGAAGGAAGGCATGGCCGCTTTCGCCGAGAAGCGGAAGCCGGAATTCAAGAACCTCTGAGGCAGGAACGCGAGGCGAGCCGGCGCCCGCCCGGAACGAGACCGGGCGGGCGACCGATCAGCCCCGTGCATGGCCGGCACGACATGGTTTGACTTGAAGCGCGCCGTTGCGGCGGACACGATGCGCACTTCGAGCCAACGGGATTCCCTGCCATGACAACCGCCGCCAGCAGCCCCTCCAGCAGCGGCATCGCGCTGCCGACCTATGCCGATGTCGAGGCGGCGGCGGAACGCATCCGCGGCGCCGCGCATCACACGCCGGCCCTGACCTCGCGCACCGCCAATGAGCGCACCGGCGCCAATCTCGTCTTCAAAGCCGAGAACCTGCAGCGCATGGGCGCCTTCAAGTTCCGCGGCGGCTACAACGCCATCGCCGCACTCTCGGCCGAACAGCGCAAGGCGGGCGTCCTGACCTATTCCTCCGGCAACCATGCCCAGGCCATCGCCTATGCCGGCAAGCTGCTCGGCGCGCCGACCACGATCATCATGCCGCAGGACGCGCCGGCGGCGAAGGTCGCCGCGACCCGGGGCTATGGCGCCGAGATCGTCTCCTATGACCGCTACAGCCAGGACCGGCTGGCGCTCGGCAGCAAGCTCGCCAGCGAGCGCGGCCTGACGCTGATCCCGCCCTATGACCACCCGGCGGTGATCGCCGGCCAGGGCACGGCGACCAAGGAGCTGATCGAGGATGCCGGCCAGTTCGACATCATCCTGGTCTGTCTCGGCGGCGGCGGCCTGCTCGCCGGCGCGCTGCTCGCGGCCAAGGCGCTCAATCCCGGCTGCCGGGTCTACGGCGTCGAGCCAGAGGCCGGCAATGACGGCCAGCAATCCCTGCGCAAGGGCGAGATCGTCAAGATCGACGTGCCCAAGACCATTGCCGACGGGGCGCAGACGCCCTTCCTCGGCGACTACACCTTCCCGATCATCCGCGATCTCGTCGAGGACATCGTCACCGTGCCGGATGCCGCCCTCGTCGCGGCGATGCGCTTCTTCGCCGAGCGCATGAAGCTCGTGGTCGAGCCGACCGGTTGCCTGGCCGCGGCCGCCGCCTTCACCGGCGCGGTGCCGGTCGAAGGCAAGCGCGTCGGCATCATCCTCAGCGGCGGCAATGTCGACCTCGCAAGCTTCGCGCGCTTCATCGGCGAGGGCGCGTGAGCGAGATAAAGACCATCCTCTCGCCGGAGGTCCCGGCGCCGGCGGGACATTATTCCCAGGCCGTCGCCTACAAGGACCTGGTCTTCGTCTCCGGCCAGCTCGCCCCGCGCCCGGACGGCAGCCATACCGCAGCAGAGCCCTTCGCCGTGCAGGCGCGCCAGGCGCTGGCGAACCTGCTGGCAGTGCTCGCCGCCGCGGGTTCAGGACCGTGCGACGTGCTGAAGGTCACCGCCTATCTGGTCGGCGGCGGGCACTGGCCGGAGTTCAACGCGATCTATGCCGAGGTTTTCGGGGAGCACCGTCCGGCACGGGCCGTGGTGCCGGTTCCGGAGCTGCATTATGGCTATCTGATCGAGATCGAGGCCGTCGCAATCCGGCGCGGCGAGGGTTGACCGGCGCCGCCGCCATTTCCGCGTTGACGTGGCAGCCGGCAGCGATTATAGGCTCACGGATCGCGACGGCCTGCGACAGCAGGGCCGTCGCTCACGTTTTTCATGCAAGGGTTCGCGCTCCGCGTCACTTGGCAAGAAGCCCGGTGTCCGCCGCGACGAGGACGAGGACGAACGATGGCCAATACGACTTCGGCCAAGAAAGCCGCTCGCAAGATCGTGCGGCGCACCGAGGTGAACAAGGCGCGCCGCAGCCGCATGCGCACCTTCCTGCGCAAGGTCGAGGAGGCGATCGCCTCCGGCGACAAGGGCGCCGCCGCCGAGGCGCTGAAGGCCGCCCAGCCGGAGATCATGCGGGCCGCGCAGAAGGGCGTGGTCCACAAGAACACCGCTTCGCGCAAGGTTTCGCGCCTGGCCCATCGCGTGAGCGCGCTGGCTTCCTGAGCCGCGTTCCGCAGAGCGGTTTTTAGCGTGTTTCAACCCGGCCCTTCGGCCGGGTTTTTCTTTGGCCGGAACGCCTCCGCAAGACCCCGCCGGCGCAGATAAAAATCTCGGCCACCGTGGCGATTCCGCAATCTTTCCATCACCTTCCGGGCTTGACTCCACCGCGGTTTTCCGGGCGGAAAAACCGCTCGTAACGCATTTTTGACCGCGCAAAATTAGGCCATATTTTTCATCACCTTAGCAGGCAAAGCAATCGCCGCCAGGGATTCCCGAGGCTTCCCGCGGCGGCTTTCGAGGGCTCGAAAAAAAAAGATTCGCGGCCCTCGCAACCGCCCAGCTGTAAAGAAAAGCTTAACTTCCCCAACCTATTGCAGGCGGTCTGCCGGTGGGGCAGCAGCCGGGGCTTCCCGACTGAATCCCGATAGCCGGCAGAGGGGGATATTGCCCCCGTCCGAGGGCTCCCTATAAGGTCCTCTCATCGCCGGGCGGACAGAGATGTCGGACCGGGATTTCCAAAGATCGAAACTCGTTTTGGCTTACAACCAGAGAGGTTGGAGGGATGCGGCTCTTTGTCTTGCTACGTTATACTTGTTGAGATGAAGAACGGTTTCGTCCTGCGACGAGCCCGCTACTCCTAAGCCGACGACCAACATTGGCACGATCCGAGCCTTCGGCCCGTCCGGGGGACGTGGATTCTTTGCTTTCACCAAAATCAGTGCGGCCGACCGGCTTTGCCGGTCGGGTGACGCCGCGCGAAACCGATTGAACAGGGCGATAGAAAAATGCTGGAGCAGATCGAGACTGGCGATTTTGTCGATGTTGCGTCGGGTCCGTCTGTTGCG
Organism: Allobosea sp. GW823-FHT02B03; assembly: GCF_058797755.1. NCBI lineage: Bacteria > Pseudomonadati > Pseudomonadota > Alphaproteobacteria > Hyphomicrobiales > Alloboseaceae > Allobosea > Allobosea sp. GW823-FHT02B03. The sequence goes on from NZ_JBXAJY010000006.1 coordinate 36,050, forward strand.
AAACTGGGTTTGGCCAAAGGCGCGGCTGCTGCCGCGGAGAAGGAGAGCTGGGACCGCGTGCGCCGCCGCCTGCGCGCCGAGCTCGGCGAGGACGTGTTCTCGAGCTGGTTCGCCCGTGTCGAGATCTGCGCAGTGGTCGAGGGCGTTGCCCATCTCACCGTTCCCACCCGGTTCCTGAAGAGCTGGCTCGAGGCCCATTATGCGGAACGCCTGCGGGCTCACTGCATGGCCGAGCTCGACGCTCCCCATGGCGTCTCGCTGAGCGTTCGCCAGGTGGCGCGTGACGGCGCCGAGCCCCGCGCGGAAGGCCCCGCCCAGCGCGCCCGCACCACCGCCGCCCGCGTCCCCGCGCCGACGAATGCCGAGGCCGCCCCCGCCGCTGCAACCCTGCCGCCCTGCGAGCAGGATCTGGTGGACGCCTGCGGCACCGTGCTCGACCGCCGCATGAGCTTCCAGAGCTTCGTCGTCGGCAAGTCGAACGCGCTCGCCTTCGCCGCCGCCGAGCGCATTGCCGGTGCCCCGGCCGGCGCGACGCCGTACAACCCGCTTTACATCCATGCCGGCGTCGGCCTCGGCAAGACGCACCTGATCCAGGCGATCGCCCAGGACGCGCGCCAGCACGGCAAGCGCGTCGCCTATTTCACCGCCGACCGCTTCATGTACGGCTTCGTCGCGGCGCTGAAGTCGCAGACCGCCCTCGCCTTCAAGGAGAAGCTGCGCGGCATCGACCTGCTGATCGTCGACGACGTGCAGTTCATCCAGGGCCGCTCGATCCAGCAGGAATTCGGCCACACGATCAACGCGCTGATCGATGCCGGCAAGCAGATCGTCGTCGCCGCCGACCGGCTGCCCGGCGATCTCGAGACGATGGAGGAGCGCATCCGCTCGCGCCTCGCCGGCGGCCTCGCGGTCGAGATCGGCGAGCTCGACGAAGGTCTGCGCGTCAAGATCCTCGGCAGCCGGCTCGAGGCGCTGCAGGCGGCACATTCGACCTTCCAGGTCAATCCGGACGTAGTCGCCTATGTCGCCCGCGCGGTCGCCACCAATGGCCGCGACCTCGACGGCGCGGCCAACCGGATCCTGGCGCATGCGACCCTGACCGGGGCGACGGTGACCATGGAAACCGCCGAGGCGGCGATCCGCGACCTGGTGCGCACCCGCGAGCCGCGCCGCGTCAAGATCGAGGAGATCCAGAAGCTGGTCGCGACCCGCTACAATGTCAGCCGGGCCGACATCCTCTCGGAGCGGCGCACGGCCGCCGTAGTCAAGCCGCGCCAGATCGCGATGTATCTCGCCAAGGCGCTGACGCCGCGCTCGCTGCCTGAGATCGGCCGTCGCTTCGGCGGGCGCGACCACACCACCGTGCTGCATGCGGTGCGCAAGATCGAAAAGGCGATCGGCGAGGACCGGCTGCTGCATGACGAGGTCGATCTGCTGAAGCGCATGCTGCAGGAGTGAGGCTACGCCTGACGGACCGGCTTGCGCAGGCCGGAAATGGCACTGCGTGGCGGTAAGCTGTGGTTGCCGGCGCGCGCACCCTTGCGCCGGCGCAAGCGCTCCGGCAATGTCGCGGGCCATTCCGTCGCCCGCCGTCCGGTGGACGCCAGCACATGCCAGAAGACGCCATGAAGGTTACGGTCGAACGCTCCACGCTCCTGAAGTCGCTCGGGCATGTCCATCGCGTGGTGGAACGCCGCAATACGATCCCGATCCTCTCCAACCTGCTGCTGCGCGGCAGCGAGGACGGGCTGAAGCTGAAAGCGACCGATCTCGACATCGAGGTGGTCGAGACGGTCCCGGCCGACATCGTCGAGCCCGGCGCGACCACCGTGCCGGCCCACACGCTCTACGACATCGTCCGCAAGCTGCCTGACGGCGCCCAGGTCTCGCTTGAGACGACCGGCGACAGCGGCCAGATGGTGCTGCGCTCGGGCCGTTCGCGCTTCACCCTGCAGACCCTGCCTGAAAGCGATTTCCCGGACATCACCGCCGGCGAGATGGCGCATCGCTTCGTGCTTCCGGCCGGCGAGCTCAAGCGCCTGATCGACAAGACCCAGTTCGCGATCTCGACCGAAGAGACCCGCTACTATCTCAACGGCATCTATCTGCACGCCATCGACGTCGAGGGTCGCCCGGTGCTGCGCGCGGTCGCGACCGACGGCCACCGCCTCGCGCGCGTCGACACCGCCGCCCCGCAGGGCGCGCTCGGCATGCCGGGCGTGATCGTGCCGCGCAAGGCCGTGGCCGAGATCCAGAAGCTGCTCGAGGACGGCGAGAGCGAGGTCCAGGTCGAGCTGTCCGGTAGCAAGATCCGCGTCGCGACGGCAGCGGTGGTGCTGACCTCCAAGCTGATCGACGGCACCTTCCCCGACTATCAGCGCGTCATTCCCTCCGGCAACGACAAGCTGCTCACCGTCGACAAGGGCGATTTCGCCGCCTCGGTCGACCGCGTCTCGACGATCTCGTCCGAGCGCGGCCGCGCCGTGAAGCTGTCCATGGCCGAGGGCCGGATGACGCTCTCGGTGACCAATCCCGATTCCGGCTCGGCGACCGAGGAGATCGAGGTCGACTATGATGCGAGCCCGCTCGATATCGGCTTCAACGCCCGCTATCTGATGGACATCGCTGCCCAGCTCGACGGCGACACCGCCCTGCTCAAGCTCGCCGATCCCGGCTCGCCGACGGTGATCCAGGACCGCGAGGGCGCCTCGGCACTCTATGTGCTGATGCCGATGCGGGTCTGACGCGACCAGCCTTGACCGCGGTCGCCCGCCTCACCCTGCAGAATTTCCGCTCCTACCCGGCCCTCGATCTTGCGATCGAGGGCCGGCTCGTTGCGCTGTGCGGCGAGAACGGCGCCGGCAAGACCAATCTGCTCGAGGCACTCTCGCTGTTCGCGCCCGGGCGCGGCCTGCGGCGCGCCGATCTCGCCGATATGGTGCGGGTGCCGGGCGATGGCGGCTTTGCCGTCTCGGTCGGGCTCGCCGATGACGGAGCAAGGCTCGGCATCGGACTGGAGCCGCCCGATGGCGAAGGCCGCCGCGCCCGCCTCGCGCGCATTGACGGTGCACCGGCCAGCTCCGCGACGGCTTTCAGCGAGTATCTGCGCCTGGTCTGGCTGACGCCGGATCTCGACGGCCTGTTCCGCGGCTCGGCCGGCGAGCGCCGGCGCTTCCTCGACCGGCTGGTGCTCGCGGTCGACCCCAGCCATGGCACGCGCTCCAACGCGCTCGAAAAGGCGCTGCGCTCGCGCAACCGCATTCTCGAGGAGAGCCCGTTCGAGCGGCGCTGGCTCGACTCGGTCGAGCGCGAGATCGCCGAGCTCGGCGTCGCGGTCGCCGCCGCCCGGGCCGAGACGGTGGCGCGGCTGTCGGCGATCATCGAGCAGAACCGCGACGAGAGCTCGCCCTTCCCGCATGCGCAGATCCGGCTCGAAGGCGAGATCGACGCGCTGGTCGCGAGCCTGCCGGCGCTCGACGCGGAGGACCGCTATCGCGAGCTGCTCGCGCAGATGCGGCCGCGCGACAAGGCGGCGGGGCGCACGCTCGCCGGGCCGCAGGTCTCCGACCTTCTGGTCCGCCACGCCTTGAAGGACATTCCGGCCGGCCAGGGCTCGACCGGCGAGCAGAAGGCGCTGCTGATCGGGCTCGTCCTGGCGCATGCCCGGCTGGTGGCGAGCATGAGCGACCTACCGCCCCTGGTGCTGCTCGACGAGATCGCCGCCCATCTCGACCCGCGCCGACGCGCCGCGCTCTATGCAGGGCTCGGCGAGCTCGGCTGCCAGGTCTGGATGACCGGCGCCGACCCTGCTCTGTTCGGCGACCTGCCGCCGCAATCCCAGCGCCTCCTGGTCACGCCGGGCAACGTCGCCGCCCTGCCGTGAGGCACCTGTATCCGGGCGCTGAACCCGGCAGGCCTCACCCTCGCTGATCGCAGACATCACGCATGCCGATGGGACAGCCGCGCCGCGCGCTGCTAAATTCGCCAATCAGCAAGACTGCACGCCGCAGAGAACCGAACGCATGGACATCGCTGGATTCATGGTCTTTGCCGGGGTCTATTTCCTGGCGGTCGCCTCGCCGGGGCCGGGCATCGCGGCGCTGGTGGCGCGCTCGCTCTCGACCGGCTTTCGCCGCGCCGTGCCCTTCGTGCTCGGCATCGCCGCCGGCGACCTCGTCTGGCTGACCTTTTCGGCGCTCGGCCTGTCGCTGCTGATGCAGAGCTTCCACGGCGTCTTCGTCGCCATCAAATATGCCGGCTGCGCCTATCTGATCTATCTCGCCTGGAAGCTCTGGACCACGCCGGTCGATAGCACCAAGGCGCCCGAGGCCATCCCCGGCGAGGGCTGGCGCCTGTTCTTCGGCGGCATCGCGCTGACGCTCGGCAACCCCAAGGTGATGGTGTTCTTCGTCTCGATCCTGCCGCTGGTGGTCGATCTCAGCGCGATCACGCCGCTGCTCTTCGTCGAGATCGCGGTGCTGACCATGGTGATTATCAACACCACGCTGCTCGGCTACGCCTATGCGGCCGACCGCGCCCGCCGGCTGGTCTCCAGCCCACGCACGATGCGCCGGATCAACCGGTTCACCGGCGGCGTCATGGCCGGCGCCGCGGCGTTGATCGCGACACGCGGCTGAGATGGCGGGCACGAACGCAGGTCCCCACGCCGTTCGCCGCGAGGACTGGTCCGAGACGCCAGGCGAATGGCATGGCGAGGTTCAGGGCTTCGGCGGCGAGGTCTCGCTGATATTCGTCCGGGCCGAGCCGGGCAAGGGGCCACGACTGCACAGCCATCCCTACCCCGAGACCTTCATCGTCCGCGCCGGCCGGGCGCTCTACACGATCGGCGACCGGGAGATCGAGGCGGGGCCGGGAGAGATCCTGGTGGTGCCGGCCGGCGTGCCGCACAAATTTCGCAGCCTCGGACCGGACACGCTGGAATCGATCGACATCCACGCCAGCGAGCACTTCGTCACCGACTGGATGGAATAAAGCTCAGCGCCCGCCCTTTGCGGCGATCAGCTTCGCGACCTCGCTCTGGCCACGCTTGCGGGCATGCTGGAGCGGAGTGACGCCGTCCTTGTCGGCGAGATTGGGATTGGCGCCGGCATCGAGCACGAGCTTCGCCACCTGCTGGTGGCGCGCCCCGCCATCGCCGAGGATCACGATCTCCAGAAGGCAGGTCCAGCCGAGATTGTTGACGTGGTTCACGTCGATGCCGCTGGTCAGGAGCAGCTTCACCGTCTCGACATGGGCGCGCTCGCAGGCCGGGATCAGCGCGTCGCCGCCATAGCGGTTGCGCAGCGAGAGATCGGGCTTCAGCGGCAGCATGGCGGCGACGATCTCGCTACGGCCGGCGGCCCCGGCGAGCAGCCAGGGCGTGTCCTGGTTGGCGGCCTGGGCATTGAGGCTGGCACCGGCCGCGAGCAGGGCCTTGGCGACCGCGACATGGTTGCCGGCGACGGCACGCAGCAGCGGCGTCTGGCCCTGCCCGTCGCGCTGTTCGAGATCGGCGCCGGAAGCGATCAGCCGGCCGACCTCGGAGAGATTGCCGGAAGACGCAGCGGAGAGCAGGTCCGCAGTTGCCGCACCAGCGCCCGTCATCAGCATCGCTCCCGCCAGAACACCGGCCAAAAGCCGCCTAGTCCGTCTCATCGTCCACCTTCGAGCAGCCGCCCGACCACCCGCGCGGTGTAGTCGACCATCGGCACGATCCGGGCATAGTTAAGGCGCGTCGGGCCGATGATGCCGACCACGCCGACGATGCGCTGCTCGCCGTCGCGGAACGGGGCGGCGACGATCGAGGAGCCCGACATCGAAAACAGCTTGTTCTCGGAGCCGATGAAGATGCGCACCCCGTCGCCGGCCTCGGCCCGGGTCAGAAGGTCGATCAGCTCGGTCTGCGTCTCCAGATCGGCGAAGAGCAGGCGGATGCGCTCGAGATCCTCCTGCGCCTTGAGGTCCTCGAGCAGATTGGCCTGGCCGCGGACGATCAGGTGCCGGTCGCCGGAGGGACCGGACGAGGTCGCGATGCCGCTTTCGACGAGACGCGCCGTCAGCCCGTCGAGCTCGCGCTCCATCTCGGCACGGCTGTCGTCGATCTCGCGGCGGATCTCGGCCAGCGTCTTGCCGGCGATGCGGGCGTTGAGGAAATTGCCGGCCTCGACCAGCGCCGAGGCAGGGAGCCCCGGCGGCAGCGCCAGCAACCTGTTCTCGACCGTGCCGTCATCGGCGACGAGCACGACGAGGGCGCGATTGGCATCGAGCCGGACGAACTCGATATGCTTCAGCCGGGCATTGGCCTTGGTTGTAACGACGACGCCGGCACCGCGCGAGAGGCCTGACAGCAAGGCGGAAGCCTCGGTCAGCGTGCCGTCGAGGGTGCGCCCGCTTGCAGCCGCGCGCATCTGCGCCTCGATGCGGGTCCGCTCCTCCGAAGTGAGGTTGCCGACCTCCATCATCGCATCGACGAAGAAGCGCAGGCCCCGCTCGGTCGGCAGGCGCCCCGCCGAGGTGTGGGGGGCGTAGATCAGCCCGGCCATTTCGAGATCGGTCATGACGTTGCGCACCGTCGCCGGCGACAGCGTCATCGGCAGGAGGCGCGCGATGTTGCGCGAGCCGACCGGCTCGCCGGTGGCGAGGTAGCCATCGACGATATGGCGGAAGATTTCACGCGAGCGCTGGTCGATCTCGACCAGGCCGCCCGGCGTTTCCGGGCGCGTATAGGCGCTCATCTGGCGGCAAGGGGCCTGTTGTACATGCTCCATTGTCCCTTCGCGGGCGCGGCGGATCAAGCGGCATCTGCAAGGCCTCGCCTTGCCGCCCCATCTTGAAACGCCTACAAGCCGCCAATCCCAGAAAAGCAGGACGATGACGATGAGACCCTCCAAGCGTGCCGCCGACGAGATGCGCAAGGTCACGCTCGAGCGTGGCGTGGTCCGCTATGCCGAGGGCTCCTGCATGGTGAGCTTCGGCGAGACCAGGGTGCTCTGTGCCGCGACCGTCGAGGAAAAGGGTCCGCCCTGGCTGCGCGGCACCGGCAAGGGCTGGGTCACCGCCGAATACTCGATGCTGCCGCGCGCCACGCACGAGCGCACCCGCCGCGAGGTCACTTCGGGCAAGCCCTCGGGCCGCACCCAGGAAATCCAGCGTCTGGTCGGGCGCAGCTTGCGCGCCGTCGTTGATCTCACCGCGATCGGCGAGCGCCAGATCGTCGTCGACTGCGACGTGCTGCAGGCCGATGGCGGCACCCGCACCGCCTCGATCACCGGCGCCTGGGTCGCGCTGCACGACGCGCTGAAATGGATGGAAGGGCGGGGCATGCTCAAGGGCACCAACCCGCTGAAGGACCATGTCGCGGCGGTGTCCTGCGGCATCGTCGCCGGCAACCCGGTGATCGATCTCGATTATGTCGAGGATTCCGGCGCCCAGACCGATGCGAATTTCGTCATCACCGGCGCGGGCGGCCTCGTCGAGGTCCAGGGTACGGCCGAGGGCGCGCCGTTCTCGGAGGACGAGCTGATGGCCTTGCTCAGGCTGGCCAAGGGCGGCGTCGGCCAGCTCGTCGCGTTGCAGAAGGCGGCGGTGGCCTGACGCCATGAACGGAAACCGCCCCCTGTCCGGCAAGGTCGTGATCGCGACCCATAACCAGGGCAAATTGCGCGAGATGCGCGAGCTGATGGCCCCCTATGGCGTCGAGCTGGTCTCGGCCGGCGAGCTCGGCCTGCCCGAGCCCGAAGAGGACGGCCACATGTTCGCCGAGAATGCCGCGATCAAGGCGGTGGCGGCGGCCAATGCCTCCGGCCTGCCGGCGCTGGCCGACGATTCCGGCATCTGCATCGACGCGCTCGACGGCGCGCCCGGACTGTTCTCTGCCAACTGGGCCGGGCCGGGCAAGGACTTCGCCCCGGCTCTGGCCCGTGTGCAGGCCGAACTCGCCAAGCGCGGCGCGACCACGCCGGAACAGCGCAAGGCGCATTTCGTCTCGGCGCTGGTGATCGCCTGGCCGGACGGGCATCAGGAGCTGTTCGAGGGCCGCGTCTTCGGCACGGTCGTCGATGCGCCGCGCGGCACATCCGGCTTCGGCTACGACCCGATCTTCCAGCCGGCGGGCTATGCCAAGACCTTCGGCGAGATGACCGCGGAGGAGAAGCACGGCATTCCCGCCGATGGCTCGCCCGGCCTGTCGCACCGCGCCCGCGCTTTCCATGTGCTGGCCGCCGCCTGCCTGAGGAAGCCCGCTTGACGGGCAAGGCCGCCTTGGCTGGGCGGCAGAGCGTGCCGGCACATCCGACCGCGGATGCCGGCTTCGCCGTCTATGTGCACTGGCCGTTCTGCCTGGCCAAATGCCCCTATTGCGACTTCAACAGCCACGTCCGGCATTCACCGCCGGACCAGGCCCGCTATATCGCGGCCTTCCGGCGCGAGATCGCCCATCGCGCGGCGCTGGCGCCGGGCCGGACCGTCTCCTCGATCTTCTTCGGCGGCGGCACGCCCTCGCTGATGGAAGGCGCGACTGTCGGCGCGATCCTCGACGCGATCGGCGAGCACTGGGCCGTCGATCCCAATTGCGAGGTCTCGCTCGAGGCCAACCCGACCAGCGTCGAGGCCGGACGCTTCCGCGATTTCCGCGCCGCCGGGGTCAACCGCGTCTCGCTCGGCGTGCAGGCGCTGAACGATGCCGACCTCAAATCCCTCGGGCGGATGCATTCGGCGCAGGAGGCGCTGGACGCGGTCGCGATCGCCCGGAAATATTTCGAGCGCTACTCCTTCGACCTGATCTATGCCCGCTCGCCCGGCCAGACGCCGGCGCTCTGGCGCGCCGAGCTCGAGCTTGCGATCAGCCATGCCGCCGAGCATCTCTCGCTCTACCAGCTGACGATCGAACCCGGCACCGCCTTCGACAAGCTGTTCCAGGCCGGAAAGCTCGCCATTCCCGATCCCGATGCCGGGGCCGAGCTCTACGAGATCACGCAGGAGATCACGGCGAAGCACGGCCTGCCGGTCTACGAGATTTCGAACCATGCGCGGCCGGGCGCCGAATGCCGGCACAATCTGGTCTACTGGCACTATGGCGAATATGCCGGCATCGGCCCCGGCGCCCATGGCCGGCTGGTGACGGCCGACGGCCGGATGGCGCAATCGACCGAAAAGCATCCGGAGACCTGGCTGCAGCGGGTCGAGACCGATGGCGACGCGCTAATCGAGAACGAGCAGCTCACCGCCGAAGCGCAGGGCGACGAATATCTCCTGATGGGCCTGCGGCTCGTCGACGGCATCGACCTTGCCGTGTTCGAGGCCCTGTCGGGCCGGCCGCTCAACTCGAACCGGATCGGCAGCCTGATCGGCGAAGGCTTCCTGATGCGCAAGCCCGGCGGGCGCCTCGCCGCGACGCCGGAAGGCGCGCTCCTGCTCGACGCGCTGGTTGCCGATCTCGCCGCCTGAACAGCAGGCAGAGCGGAATCCCGAGCATTAAACCGATTTAGCCGGAGGGGAAGCCCCGGCCTATCGACAACGGCCATGACGCTGCGTCACATCGGCGCCACGCCGCCGCCGCAATCGGCGCTCCCGATGCTTCCCGCAAGGACGGAACAGTCCAATCCAGGGAGGCCAAGATGCATCAGCAGTCGATGGACGATGGATCGCGCCCGGCGCTTTCGCGCCGCAGGCTCCTGCAGGTCGCCGGGGTCGGCGCGCTCGCCGCGAGCGCGGGGCAAGCCCTCGCACAGGCTCCTTCCGGGCCGGCGGCGCCGCCGAGCACGGTGACGACCCCGCCGCGCGACTTCAGCCGGAACGGCGCGCCGACGACCTACTTCTGGGATCCCGACATCATCGCCGTCGACCCCGCCTTCAACGGCCTCGCCCAGCCCAATGCCCCGATCCAGCGACTCTGGACCGGCGCGCTCTGGAGCGAGGGCCCTGCCTGGAACGCACAGGGGCGCTATCTCGTCTGGAGCGACATCCCCAACAACCGGCAACTGCGCTGGCTCGAGGATGATGGCCGGGTCAGCGTCTTCCGCACGCCCTCCGGCAACAGCAACGGCAACAGCTTCGACTATCAGGGCCGGCAGCTCTCCTGCGAGCATCTCAACCGCCGCGTCGTGCGCTACGAGCTCGACGGCTCGGTGACGATCCTCGCAGACAAGTTCGACGGCAAGCGGCTGAACTCGCCCAACGACATCGTCCAGCATCCCGACGGCAGCTACTGGTTCACCGATCCGCCCTATGGCGGCCAGCTCTACGAAGGCGCTCCCGATGCGGCGGGCGGGCCGAGCAACGCCAGTGGCAAGATCAACCCGCGCCTCGGCCAGCCGCCCGAGATCGGCTTCTTCAAGCGCGAACTGCCGACGAACTGCTACCGGATCGACCCGAGCGGCCGCGTCGACCTCGTGGTCAACGAGAGCCAGGTGCCCGACCCGAACGGGCTCTGCTTCTCGCCCGACCACAAGAAGCTCTACATCGCCTCGACCGGCAAGGGCCCGGGCGATACCGGCCCGGGCGGCAAGGGCGACATCCATGTCTTCGATGTCGGGCCCGACAACAAACTCTCCAACCAGAAGCTGTTCTCGGACTGCATGGTCGACGGCGTGAAATGCGGGCCGGACGGGCTGCGCTGCGATGTCGAGGGCAATCTCTGGGCCTCGTCCAATGCCGGACGGGCCGTCGGCTACAGCGGCGTGCTCTGCTTCAACCCGACCGGCAAGCTGATCGGCCGCATCCGCCTGCCGGAGATCTGCGGCAATGTCTGCTTTGGCGGGCCGAAGCGGAACCGGCTGTTCATGGCGGCGAGCCAGTCGCTCTACGCGCTCTATCTCGGCACGCAGGGCGCCGCGCCGGCCTGAGCAGCGCGGCATCCGCCGTCATTGCGAGGAGCGAAGCGACGAAGCAATCCAGGGAACGCAGAGCGCTGCCACTCCTGGATTGCTTCGCGACGCTCGCAATGACGGCCCGCACGCGCCTGACCGCGATCAATCGGACCAGCCGCCCTCAGAGAAAACTGGCGATCTCCTCCAGCGGCTTCTTGCCGATGGCGGGGACGACGCAGCCCTCGGCGGGATAGCCGACGACGAGGAGGATCACCGCCTTCTCGTTGTCGGGGCGGCCGCAGAGCTCGTTGAGGAAGTTCATCGGCGCCGGCGTGTGGGTCAGCGTCGCAAGCCCGGCCTGATGCAGCGAGGCGATCAGGAAGCCGGCGGCGATGCCGACCGATTCCGGCACGTAATAGTGCTTCACCTTGCGCCCCTGCGCGTCATAGCCCCAGCGCTGCGCGAAGATCGCGATCAGCCAGGGCGCGGTCTCGAGAAAGGGCTTGTGCTCGTCGGTGCCGAGATGGCTGAGTGCATCCAGCCATTCCTCGCCGGCGCGGCCGGCATAGAAGGCGCGCTCCTCCTCCTCGGCGCCCTCGCGGATCTTCCGCTTCAGCTCCGGGTCGGAAATGCAGACAAAGGTCCAGGGCTGCTGGTTGGCGCCGGAAGGCGCCGTGCCGGCGGTCGCGACCGCCGCCTCGATCACCTCGCGCGGCACCGGCCTGTCGGAATAGTCGCGCACCGTGCGGCGCTTGCGCATCGTCGCCAGGAAAGCGTCGGCGCGCGCCTGCATCTCCTCCTCGGGGCAGCCCTCGAAGGCGAGCGGCATGGTCGCGTAGACGTTCATCGGTTTCCTCCTGACAGCTTCTTGCGGGCGAGCCTGCTTGCACAATAGACCATCCCGGCCCATCGCCCTATGGTCCCGCGCATGACGAACGATAGCCCCTCGCTGAAGCCCGGCGACCATCTCTTCCTGGTCGACGGCTCGAACTTCATCTTCCGCGCCTATTTCCAGTCGATCAATCAGGACCGGAAATACAATGCCCGCTCGGACGGGCTGCCCTCCGGCGCGGTTCGGCTGTTCGCGACGAAGCTTTTCCAGTTCGTCCGCGAGGGTGTGCTCGGCGTCAGGCCGACCCATCTCGCCATCGTCTTCGACAAGAGCGAGAACTCGTTCCGCAAGGAGATCTACCCGGCCTATAAGGGCAACCGCTCGGACCCGCCGCCGGACCTGATCCCGCAATTTCCGCTGATGCGCGAGGCGGTCCGTGCCTTCGGGCTCATCCCGGTCGAGCAGGATGTCTACGAGGCCGACGACCTGATCGCGACCTACGCGAAACAGGCCCGCGAAGCCGGCGCCGACGTGCTGATCGTCTCGGCCGACAAGGACCTGATGCAGCTCGTGCGGCCGGGAGTCGCCATGTACGATCCCGCCTCGGGCGATGCCAAGAAGGGCGCGGGTTTCCGGGCCGAACGGCGGATCGGCGAGCCCGAGGTCGTCGAATATTTCGGCGTCACGCCCGACAAGGTCACCGATGTCCAGGCGCTGGCGGGCGACGCCACCGACAATGTCCCAGGCGCGCCCGGCATCGGCATCAAGACCGCCGCCCAGCTGATCGGCGAATATGGCGATCTCGAAACCCTGCTGGCGCGCGCGGGCGAGATCAAGCAGCCGAAGCGCCGGGAGACCCTGACCAATCCCGAGATCGTCGAGAAGGTCCGCATCTCGCACAAGCTCGTGACGCTCGTCGACGACGTCGCCGTCGAGACGCCGCTTTGCGACCTGACGCTGGCCCAGCCCGAGCCCGGCAAGCTCATCGCCTTCCTCAAGGCGATGGAATTCACGACCATCACCAAGCGCGCCGCCGAGGCCTATGAGGCGGATGTCGCCGCTGTCGAGGCCGATCCGGCGCTCGCCCCGGGCGGAGCGCGCGCCGCCGAGCTGCTTTCGCTCTACGCCGGAGCGGACGCCGTCGTCCCGCCGGTCGCCGGCACGGGCGGCGCAGCGCCCACCACGGCAGCGGCTGCGAGCCCGGCGCCCGCCGCCGATGGCTGGCTGAAGCCGGCGGACCTCGCGCTCGCCCGCAAGGATGAGGCTATCCAGCTTAAGGTCGACCGTACCGCCTATGAGTGCGTGCGCACCATCGCCGATCTGACACGTTGGATCGGCTGGGCCTATGAGGCGGGCCAGGTCGCGCTCGACACCGAGACCAATTCGCTCGACGCGATGCAGGCCGACCTCGTCGGTTTCTCGCTCGCCGTCGCGCCCGGCAAGGCGTGCTATGTGCCCTTGCAGCATCGCGGCGGGGCCGACCTGTTCGGCGGCGGCATGGTCGAAGGCCAGATTCCGCTCGCCGACGCGATCGAGGCGCTGAGGCCGCTGCTCGCCGATCCCGGCGTGCTGAAGATCGGCCAGAACCTGAAATACGATCTGCTCGTGCTCGCCCGCCACGGCCTTGCCGTTGCGCCGATCGAGGACACGATGCTGATCTCCTATGCGCTCGATGCCGGGAAGAACAATCACGGCATGGACCGGCTCTCGGAGCTGCATCTCGGCCACAAGACGATCCCGTATTCGGAGGTCGCCGGCACCGGCAAGGCGCAGGTCACCTTCGACAGGATCGATATCGAGAAGGCGACCGCCTATGCCGCCGAGGATGCCGACATCACGCTGCGGCTCTGGCGCGCGCTGAAGCCCCGCCTCGCCGCCGAGGGCAAGACCGCAGTCTACGAGGTTCTGGAACGGCCGCTCGTCCAGGTTCTCGCCCAGATGGAGCAGCGCGGCATCGCCATCGACCGCCAGATCCTGTCGCGCCTCTCGGGCGATTTCGCCCAGTCTCTGGCCCGGCTGGAGGACGAGATCCACACGCTCGCCGGCGAGAAGTTCACCATCGGCAGCCCCAAGCAGCTCGGTGACATCCTGTTCGGCAAGATGGGGCTGCCCGGCGCCCAGAAGACCGCGACCGGGCAATGGGCGACCGGCGCCGGCGTGCTCGAGGACCTCGCCGAGCAGGGCCATGAATTGCCGGCGAAGATTCTCGACTGGCGCCAGCTCGCCAAGCTGAAATCGACCTATACCGACTCGCTGCCGACCTATGTGAATCCACAGACCCACCGGGTCCATACGTCCTACGCCCTGGCTGCGACCACCACCGGCCGGCTCTCATCTTCCGAGCCGAACCTGCAGAACATCCCGATCCGCACCGAGGCCGGCCGCAAGATCCGCACAGCCTTCGTCGCCGAGAAGGGCAACAAGCTGATCTCGGCCGACTACAGCCAGATCGAGCTTCGCATCCTCGCCCATATCGCCGACATTCCGCAGTTGCGGCAGGCCTTCGCCGACGGCGTCGACATCCATGCGATGACGGCGTCCGAAATGTTCGGCGTGCCGGTCGAAGGCATGCCGAGCGAGGTCCGCCGCCGCGCCAAGGCGATCAATTTCGGCATCATCTACGGCATCTCGGCCTTCGGCCTCGCCAACCAGCTCGGCATCTCCCGAGAGGAGGCCAGCGCCTATATCCGCAAGTATTTCGAGCGCTTCCCCGGCATCCGCGACTATATGGACCAGGCCAAGACCACGGTCCGGGCGAGCGGACAGGTGACGACGATCTTCGGCCGCGTCTGCCATTTCCCGGCGGTCGCCTCGAAGAACCCGTCAGAGCGTGCCTTTGTCGAGCGCCAGGCGATCAATGCGCCGATCCAGGGCTCGGCCGCCGACATCATCCGCCGGGCGATGGTGCGCATGGACGGGGCGCTGGCCGAAGCCAAGCTCGACGCCCGCATGCTGCTGCAGGTCCATGACGAACTGGTCTTCGAGGTGCCGGAGGCCCAGGTCGAGGCGGCGCTGCCGGTGATCCGAAAGGTGATGGTCGAGGCGCCGCATCCGGCGGTGCAGCTCAAGGTGCCGCTGGTGGTCGATGCCCGGGCGGCGACGAACTGGGACGAGGCACACTAGGCTCCAAACCCAATCGGGTTTCGAGCCCAGTGCGCAAAGTCACAAGCGCGGCGCCACGGGATCACCGGAAGGCGTCGGCGCTTTCGGCGTCCTCCAGCACCCCCAGGCTCCTGGCGAAGAGGTGGCCGCTGTAATTGGCCGCGGCGATCGTGCCCGGTGCCAGGCAGTCGCCGATCCTCTCGACGCGGGTCAGCCCGCTGTCCAGCCATTCCTCCTGGCGGGCCTGCAGCGCCGTCCACAGCTCGCTTGAGGGGAGACGCGCGGTGACCGGCACCAGCACGTCGCAGGGAATGACCTCGGTAGCCTCCGAGTAGACGCAGTGGATCGTCACGGTCTCGGCGGCGCGATCGGCGAGGGCGGACAGCAGCCTGATCTTCACGCCCAGCTCAAGCAAGCGCCGGTGAATCCGGGCCTGTTCGAGCGTGTTCACCGTCCAGGCCGCCACCAGCGGTGCCGGCGTGACATAGGTCGTGTCGATGCCCGCGGACGCCAGTTGCTCGGCCAGGGCGCTGCCCATGTAGTAGCGATCATCGTCATAGATCACCACGGGCCCCGGCCCGGCGGCAGAGCTTCCCTCGCCCAGGAGCAGATCGACCCCGGCGGTCTTGCCATTTTTCAGGAATGGCAGCGGCAACCGGTGAGCCCGGCCGACGCCGTCCTCCCGCCATCTCGCGCCCACGGCGATCGCGACGTGCTCGGCCCCATAGGAGAGGATGTCTTCGGCCGTCAGCGGGCTTGAAAGGTACATCTCGACATTGGCTGCAGTCCGAAGCTGGCCAAGGCGCCAATCTCTCACCCTCGCCCAGCCGGAGAGCCCCGGAAGCCGACTCTCGCGGGAGACGCGCCCGCCCCACTCGGTGCCCGCATCGGCGATGATCACCGAGGCACCCCGCTGCGCCAAAGCGCGGGCGGCTTCGAGCCCGGCGGGCCCACCGCCGACGACCAGTGCCGTCGCCGGACCGGCCAGCGCCGGAACCTTCTCGGGATGCCAGCCCTTGCGCCACTCCTCGCCGATCGTCGGGTTCTGGGTGCACCGCATCGGCGCCACGATGTTGTCGCCCGCGACGCAGATATTGCAGCCGATGCATTCCCTGATCTCGTCGATGCGGCCCTCCCGGATCTTGAGGGGCAGGAACGGATCGGCAATGGACGGCCTGGCGGCGCCGATCAGGTCGAGATGCCCCTGCCGGATCACACGGACCATCGTGTCGGGCGAGGTGTAGCGGCCGACGCCGACGACCGGCTTGGTCGTGACCTGCTTGACGAAGCGGGTGTAGTCCTCCTGATAGCCTTCCTGCGAGAAACGGGCGGACTGGCTGTCATTGGACCAGTCGGACAGGTTCACGTCCCAGAGGTCCGGCTCCTCGGCGAGCGCCGCCACGATGTCCCGCCCTTCGCCGTCGCGCTCGATGCCGGCCGAGCCCATCAGTTCATCGACGGCGAAGCGGATCGCCAGCGCGCAGCGATCGCCGATCGCATCGCGGGTATCGGCCAGCACCTCACGAAAGAGCCGCAGGCGGTTCTCAAGCGATCCGCCGTACTCGTCGATCCGATGATTGTGACGCGACAGGAGGAAATGCATCAGCAGCGTCATGTCGTGGCCGGCATAGACGTAGACGATGTCGAAGCCCGCCTCGCGTGCCCGGATCGCGGCCTCGCGGTGCCAGCGCCTGAACTCGCGGATATCCGCCTTGTCCATGCCGCGCGCCTGGACGGGATCATCGAGGTCGACGACGGCGTCGGACGGGGCGTAGGGGGCGATGCGCGAGAGCCGATTGGCGGTGTGCAGGCCATTGTGGACAAGTTGGACGGCCGCCAGGCTGCCGCGCTCATGGATCAGGTCCGTGGCCTCCCTGAAGACGCGCACGTCGGCGCCGTCCCAGATCCGGCCCTGGTTCGACGGCGTGAGGTCGGAGGAAGGGTGGATCTCGGTTTCCTGCGTCGAGACCACGCCCCAACCGCCTTCGGCCTTCATCGCTCGCATGTGCGCATCCGAGCGGGCGTAGCGGTGCCCCATGCCGGAGCAGTGCGGGACCTGATAGAAGCGATTGCGTGTCGTGACGGGGCCGATCGCCACCGGCTCGAAAAGGATGTCGTAGCGGGGGTCGCGCATGCAGTTTCGCTGATGTGACGGGAATGGCAGAGGCGATGCCGGGTAGCCGGCCGGCAAGCACTATGCGACCGTACAGAGACTATGCAAGTGCATAGTCTGGCTTTGGTACAATTCGGACGAGGCGACGTGACGACTTCCTTCAGGCGAGCCCCCGACTTCGACAGGCGCACCGATCTGATCGAAGCCACGATGGACTGCATCGTCGAGCTGGGCATCCAGGGCACGAGCGTGCGCGCGGTCGCGAGCAAGGCCGGGGTCAGCAACGGCCTGATCCGACATCACTTCGCCTCCAAGGAGAACCTGATCGCGGAAGCCTACAGCCGGACGATCGCGATCATCACCGGGCCACCGCTCGCGGTTGCGGCGGAGGACGGCTCTCCCACCGAGAAGCTGCGGCGCTTCCTCGTCACCAGCATCAGCGGTCCCGTCGCCGAGCCCCGGATTCTCTCGCTATGGGCGACCTTCATCAGCCAGGTGCACATCAACGACCGCTTCAGGGAGATTCACCGGACGCAATATGTCGCCTATCGCGCCGCATGCCGAAGCCTGATCGAAGACGTGCTCGTGGCGAACGGTATCCGTGCCTCCGCGGATGAGCTGCACAGTCTGAGCATCGCCCTGAACGCGATCATGGATGGGCTTTGGCTGGAAGGGTGCCTGAGCGCCGAGGAAATCGACGAGGCCCTCCAGATCGACATCGGTCTCAGCTCGGCCGAACGCCTGCTGGGCGTCAAGCTCAGCCGGAATCTCCCGGATTAGGTCGGCACCGGTCGGGGTCCGGCGGGATGCCTGACCGGAACCCCGATGAGCATCGACGCGTTTAGCACGCGAAGTGCGCCGGGGGGCGCCGCTGCGCGCTGGACCGTCAGAATGCTCAACCTGTCCGCCTGGAGGCCCTTTCCGCGCTATATGGCGGAGCCGGAAGCCGAGGAACCTCCGTCCGGCGGCGAGCTCTCGCCGCAGGAGCATGACCTCGTCCTGCGCTATGCCATCGTCGGCATCTTCGTCATCCTCGCCACCGCCGCGCTGTATCTCACCCGCGTGATCGCGCTGCCGGTGACCGCCGGAGTAATCTTCGGCCTGGTGCTCGGCCCGCCTGTCGATGCCATGGTCCGGCGCGGCCTGCCGCAGCATCTCGCCGCCGGGATCGTCGTGCTGCTCGGCGTGCTCCTCCTGCTGCTGCTGGTCGCGACGCTGACGGTACCGATCGCCGCCTGGAGCGACCAGTTCCCGAAGATGATCCATGCGCTGAAGCTCAAGCTCGTCGGTGTCTTCGCCTTCATGGAGGAATTCAAGCAGATCGCCGGGGACATCGCCGGCGGCGACGGCACCAAGGTCAGCGTGTCCGACGGCAACCCGCTGGTCTCGATCGCGATCTCCTCGACCACGGCGGCAGGCGGCCTGCTGATCTTCGTCGCCACGGTCTATTTCTGGCTGGCGACGCGCCGCCATCTCAAGGCCCGCTTCCTGCGGCTCTGCTTCGGCCGCGATGCGCGCCGCTCGGCCGGCAGCTTCTTCAGCGAGATCGAGGCGCGCGCGGCCCGCTATTTCGGCCTGGTGACGCTGATCAATCTCGGCATGGGGCTGATCAGCCTGCTGATCGCCTGGTTCGCCGGCCTGCCCTACCCGCTGTTCTGGGGGGCGCTCGCCTTCTTCCTGAACTACCTCGCCTTCATCGGGCCGATCATGGTCACGGTCGCCTTCTTCGCTGCAGGGTTGCTCTCGCCCTCCTCGCTCCTGGTCGCGGCCTGGCCGGCGGCGTCCTACTTCATCGTCCACCTGATCGAGGGCAATCTCGTCACGCCCATCGTCGTCGGCCGCCGGTTGACGATCTCGCCTTTCCTCGTCTTCATCTCCTTCATCTTCTGGCTCTGGCTCTGGGGGCCGATCGGGGCCGTGCTCTCGACGCCGATCCTGCTCGTCGCGCTCGTGGCGCGCGAGGAATTCGTGCGCTACCGTCACAGCCTCCGCGAGGCCGCGCAGGAAGAGCCGTCGAACGAAACGGCAGTGCGGCCGGCAGGAACCGCAGCGGCGCTCGCGCGTTGAAAATTCGAGTTGCGCCGTGAGAATGGCGCCGCAACTAATATCCGTCACCGAAGGAGCTGTTTGATGGCCGCCACCACCACTTCCGCCAAGCGTCAGGCCACCGCCTCGGTGAGGCGCGCCAAGGACGAGATCGCCGAAAGCTCCGAGGAGATCGCCGGCCGGGCCAAGGCGACCGGACGCCGGCTGCGCGACGAGGCCAACGAGATCGAGGACAGCCTGGCGCGTGGCGCCGAGGATCTGGCAGCGACCGTCAGCAGCAAGCTCAAATCCGTCGGGGTCGATACCGACAAGATGACGGAGGTCGCCCGTGAGCAGGCCAGCGACCTGCAGGAGCTGATCATCCGCGAGATCCAGGAGCGGCCGCTGCGCGCGCTCGGCCTGGCGGCTGCGGTCGGACTGTTCGTCGGCTTCCTTTCGGCACGCTGAGCCCATGCTTGGGGGGTTGACGGCTCTGCTCACGAGCGAGGTCGGCAGCGCGGTACGCCGCAATGCGACCGTCTACGGACTTTACCTGGTCGGGCTGCTGCTGATTGTCTGCGCCATCGGCTACGGCCTGGACGCGCTCCATACCTGGCTGGCGATCGAGTATGGAAGGATCGCGGCCAGCCTCTGGATCGCCGGCGGACTTCTGGCGGCTGCGCTGGTCGCCTTCGGCGTCGGGGCCTACGTCAAAAGCCGCCGCCGCCCGAGCCGGCGTCTCGAAGCGGCGATGGCGGCTGCTCCCGTCGCGGCAACCCTCGTCGGCAGCGGCAAGATCGGCTGGAAAGCTGGCATCGTCGGCGGCGTCGTCCTGCTCGGCCTCCTGCTCGGCCGGCAACTGGCGCAGGGCCGGGAGGGCGAAGAGGAAAAATAGCCCGAGAGCCGCGAGTTCCTTGCCCGTGCGCAGCCGACCGGCATGCACAAACGGCCGCCACGCATGGACGCGACCTGTCTTTTTACATAGGGCTATGACACGCTTGCATCTATTCAAGGCTCGATGAACGCCCAGGTGCCTACCCGTCCACACTGGCTGACGCCGGATTGGCCCGCCCTCGCGGCGAAACTGCGCAGGGTCTCTTCGGCTGCGATCGCGATCGGCGTCGTCGCCATCGCGGTGGTGATCGCGGCCTGGATCAACTTCCAGGCGATCGAAGCCTCCCGGCTGGTCTCGAAATCGATCGACGTACGCGAGCGCAGCGAGAACTTCCTTGGCAATCTGCTCGATGCCGAGACCGGCCAGCGCGGCTTCCTGCTGACCGGGGACGAAGCCTATCTCGCGCCCTATAACGAATCGCGCTTCAACGTCCTGCCGGAACTCGACGTGCTCGAGCGGATGGTCTCCGACAATCCGGGCCAGGTCACGCGGATCCGCCAGGCACGGGACCTCGCGCAGCGCAAGCTCGCCGAAATGAACAGCACCGTCGCGCTGGTGCGCGAGGGCAAGCGCGAGGAAGCGCTGACGGCGCTGCGGCAGGGCGACGGCAATCGCCTGATGCAGGAGTTGCGCGACACGGCCGGCGCGATCCAGGCCGAAGAGAACCGCCTGCTGCGCGAGCGCAGCCGCCGCGAGACGCGCCGACGCATCTTCGCCAGCATCGGCATCCTCGTCGCCCTTGCCGGACTGAGCTTCGTCGCCTGGCTGCAGTTCCGCAGCCGCGGCCGGCGCAACATCTTCCTGTCCAGCTCCAATCTCGAACTGGAGCAGCGGGTCGCCGAACGCACCCAGCAGCTCGAGAACGAGCGCCTGCGCATCGAGGCGCTGCTGCGCGACGTCAATCACCGGGTGGGCAACAACCTCGCCATGGTCTCTGCGTTGCTCAGCGTCCAGAGCCGCCAGGCGCGCGAGCCACTGGTCAAGCAGGCGCTCGCGCAGGCGCAGTCGCGCATCCAGGCGATCGCCGCGGGGCAGCGACGCCTGCGCCTCGATATCGAGGCCGACGAGATCGACGCCCGCCCCTATATGGAGGACCTACTGGCCGAGATCGGCAAGCAGGCGGAAGGCCGGCCGATCACCATCGAGCTCGCCATGGAACCGATCCGCCTGCCCGGGCGCGATGCGGTCTCCTTCGTCGTGATCATCAACGAGCTGGTCACCAACGCCATCAAGCACGCCTTCCCGGACGGAATCGCCGGCAAGATCACGATCCGGCTGAGCAACAGCGGCGAGGAGGAGGGCAACCTTGTCCTGGCGGTGGAGGATGACGGCGTCGGCATGGCGGCCGAGGATGCGACTGCCGGCCTCGGCAAGTCGGTAATCAAGAGCCTGCTGCGCAGCATGCGGGCGACGATGGAATCTGGCCCGCTTACGGCCGGCGCCGCTCGCCCGGGCACACGGATCGCGCTGACATTTCCGAAGCGGGTGGAAGCGGGCGACGAGACGCCCGAATAGGCAGACGCAAAGGCGCGCCTAGCGCCTCAGGCGACCTTCAGGGCGTTGCAGACGAAGCGGACGATCTCGCCGGTCGAAAACGGCTTGCGAACGAAGCGGACGTCGCGCAGTTCGGCGGGCACGTCGCTCGGAGCCGAGCCTGAGACGAAGACCAGCGGCGTTCCCTTGGCGCGCAGGCTGGCGGCGATGCCGAAGGTCTTGCCCCCGACGACGTCGATATCGAGGAGCGCGCAGGAAACCGGCTTGTTGGCGGCGATCTTGGCCTGCGAGAGCGATTCGACGACCACGAGTTCCGCACGGTCACCGAGCTGCTCGCTGACGGCCGTCTCGAGATCCATCGCTATGAAGGGATCGTCCTCGACGATGAGGATCCGGATATCAGACATGATCTCCAGGTTACCTTCTAACTTCACGCCGCAGCTCCCATGCAGTTTCTGCCTGTGAGCTGGAAGAACGCCCCCTCGGACGATCTTGTTCCGATTTGAGTCGTTTTCCGAGCAGAAACGCATCGAATTAGACTTAAATTGCGCGCGCAAGGTTAGCAAAAGGTAAGCAGTCTCTGCGCCGTTCAGCGTTTGCGCGGCGCCCGCGTCAGGTTGAGCTCGAACTCGGTGACCCCCAGCGCGACATTGGTACCGCGCTGCATCGGCAGAGCCCGCGGTTCGAGCCGCACATCATTGTCGATGCTGCCGACCAGGGCGGGACCGCCATTGGCCGGACGCGCATAGCGCCCGTTGAGCACACCGAGCGGTGCCCGCGCATAGGGGCCGTAGACGTGCCAGGCGATCAGGCTGCGGCCGACGGTTTTGGGGTCGAGCGCAAAGCCGCGAATGACCCCCGCATAGGTCTGGAGCGGACCACGGCGCGGGCGGAAACGACATTCCAGCGGGCGCTGCGTCGCGACGGCCTGCGCCAAGCCTGTCCCGATCGAGCAGGTCAGCCGCCCTGCCGGAGCGCGGCTCTGCGCCATCGCCGGGGCCGCCGCGAACGAAAGCCCGGCCATGGCGGCGAGCACGACGGCGGCTTCGATCAATTGTCCCATTCGCGCTCTCTCCATGCCTCGAAACTTCGCCAGAACGCCCCAATCGCTCCACAGTTCCCGCTTAATCCGGAACCTCAATCCGGTGCTTGCGTTGATGGGAACTAAGCAGTGGAAGCGCAAATGCCAAACCATAACAAGACCGACAGGGCACCGATCTTTCCGATACCGCATCTGCCGCGCGATCTTCCGCCATTCTGGGAGCTCGAACAACTTCTGAGCGCCGGATGCGACCTCGACAGCGCGCTCGAGGAACTCGGTCGCCGCCGCGAAGCGCTGAGCAGCGGGCGGCCCATGCCACAGATGGTCGTGCAGGTCGAACCTGCGGGCCTGCCACCGGGCATCTTCACGATCGCGTCATAGCCGCGCCCTACTGGCAGAAGCGGGATGAATTCGTCCGGCGCTGCTGAATGTCGACATGCAGGTGATTAGCATGCGCGGCGTCCGAGCCCGGACCCAGCGCCGTCATGAAGGCGCCGCAGGCGGATTGCCTGACCGCGTCGAGGAAGCGGGTCTGGACAAGGCCCTCCGGCTTTTCAACCGAAATCTCCAACCTGCCCTGACGTTCCTCTCCGAGCTGGAAAGCGAAGATGTCGAGGGCCCGGCCGGTGGCATGCTCGCTCATCGGCGTCTGTGTCTGGCGGTTGCGCCGCCGGCATTCGTGACCGCCCCCGACACGCAGACTGGCCAGTTCCTTGTCCAGTGCTCCGCGCGCCAGCGGCACCAGGGCCGAATCGAACCAGACGGACAATGCGCGCGCCATGTCGCAGCTCAGCGTTGGAGGCGGCACGAGCTTGATCGATCCCGCCCCATCCGGCCGGCGCACGGCGAGCGCCTCGACGATCACGGGCTCGACGACCCGGCACCCTTCCGCGGCAAGCGAGACAGAGGGAGGCGCGGCGCGCAGCCGGTTGCCGGAAACGCCCGAGAGGGCCGTGAGACAGGAGCCGGCTTCGGCCGATGGTAGTGGAGCCCCCGCCGGCGCCGATGAAGGTGGCGGCGAAATTGAAGCCTGCGGCGAGGGCTTTGGCACGACAGGCGCGGCTTCCGGCGCCGGGAGCTTCGCCGGGCGACGCGGCGGCAAGGTAGCCGGGGCGGGGCGCGCCTGAGCGCCCTCGCGGGCTATGGCAATGGTGTTTCCGGGGAAAAACAGAGGCGTGGCGGCGATCAGCGTCAGGGCGACGCCGGTCCGCCGCACGAGCTGGGCCCTCACGCGCCGAGCACCGCGTAGAACAGCGATGCCAGCGAAACCACAGCGATCAGCGCGGCGAGCAGGGCCATGACCATGCCGGTTCTCCTTCGCGTCGTCCGGACCTGGATAACGCGAAGCGGAGCCGGCTTGTTCCCGGCTCCGGCGTCGGGCGCCCTCAAGCCGCCTTGCGGCCCGCGCGGCGATCGAAGAACAGCGCCTGGCTGATCGCCGCCTTCACCGCCTCGGGCTGGAAGGGCTTGGTGATCAGGAAGGCGGGCTCCGGCCGGTCGCCGGTGAGGAGGCGCTCCGGATAGGCGGTGATGAAGATCACCGGCACGTCGATCGAGCCGAGGATCTCGTTGACCGCGTCCAGTCCGGAACTGCCATCGGCGAGCTGGATATCGGCCAGGACGAGGCCCGGCCGCTTCTTGCCGACGAGCGCGATCGCCTCGCGATGGGTGCGGGCGACGCCGGTGACGCGATGGCCGAGCTCCTCGACCATGGTCTCGATGTCGAGGGCGATGATCGGTTCGTCCTCGATGATCAGGACATCGGTCGCGACCTGTTCGGCGATCTCCTGGCCGGCGGACTGGACGAGGCCGGCCGCCTCTGCCGTCGAAATCATCATGATTTCACCCACTTCCTCGATCGGGAAGCCTTCCACGGTCCGCAGCAGGAAAGCCTGGCGCGGGCGCGGCGTCAGCGCATCGAGGTTGCGCTCGACGGCGGAACGCTCTGCGTCCTGCGGCGTCGCCTTGTCGTTGAGGCCGACGGAGGACCAGAGCTGCAGGAAGATTCGGTAGAGCCCGAGCTTGGGCGCGACATCGCGCGGGAACGAGCCGGGATCTTCGACGAGCGCTTCGAGCGTCGCCACGACATAGGCGTCACCGCTCGCCTGCGTCCCGCTGAGGGCGCGGGCGAAGCGGCGCAGATAAGGCAGGTGCGGTGCGATTTCCTTGGCGATGGACATGGTTCGACCCCCGTAAAAAGTTGCCGGAACAGAGCACCCAAGTCACTGTTCTGACAAGCAAATTATTTTTCGTAAGATTTGGAACCTTTTCAATTCCGGATCGTTATTGGGCCGGATAAGTGTCTTATCGGGGGCTGCCGCGCGTGGACCGAGGCGTCACGGGCGGAGCGTGTGGGCGCGGCCGGCGGCGCGCCATAGGAGTAAGGAAGCGATGCACAACATGAACTCCGATTTGCCGGAGAGAGACGAGGTCGACGCCGAATTCGACGCCCTGCTCGATCCCAAGGTGCAGGAATCGATCGGCCGCTCGCTGAAGGCCCATTACGACGACCTCATCAACGCGCCGATCCCCGACAAATTCCTGGTGCTGCTGGCCCAGCTCGAAGCAACGGAACGCCGCCTGCCGACCGAGGGCGAGTCCGATGAGCGCCGATGATTTCAAGGACGGCCTGATCGCCGAAATCCCGAATCTGCGCGCCTTCGCCGCGTCGCTCTCCGGTTCGATGCAGCTGGCCGACGACCTTGTGCAGGACACGCTGCTCAAGGCCTGGGGCAATGCCGAGAAGTTCCAGCCGGGCACCAGCCTGCGCGCCTGGCTCTTCACGATCCTGCGCAACACCTACTACTCGCTCTACCGCAAGCGCGGCCGCGAGGTGCAGGACAGCGACGGCACCTATGCCGACCGGCTCGCGACGCATGGCAATCAGGAAAGCCATCTCGATCTCGCCGACTTCCGCAAGGCACTCGCAAAATTGCCGGAGGAACAGCGCGAAGTCCTGATCATGGTCGGAGCGACAGGCCTCTCCTATGAGGAGACGGCGGAGATCTGCGGTGTCGCCATCGGCACGATCAAGAGCCGGGTGAATCGGGCTCGCTCCAGGCTCGCCGAGCTTCTCTCGATCGGCGGCGTCGACGATCTCGGCCCGGATCACCGGATCACTGCGGCAGTGCAGCGAGCGGGGCCGGAAATCGTCAGCGGGTGAGATGGCTCTCTCGCTGTTCAGGACGGTCCGGAGCCGCCTGCTGGCGCTGATGGTCGCGATCGCCCTGCCGATCGCCGCACTGACGGCGGCGGCAGCGGTTTCGACCTATCGCACCGTGCTGGATGCGATCCACACCTCGCAGGCGCGTGCGGCGGACGACTACGCCGTGCGCGCGCGCATCTGGTATCGCGGCGCCCTGCGTGCGCTGTTGGCGACACATGCGACCCTGACGGCGCTCTCGCCCGACCAGACCCAGGAATGCCCGCCGCTCGACGGCGTGCTGCGCAGCACCACCGGCTATCTCGCCCTGCATTTCACCGCGCCCGGGCGCACGCCCTGCTCGGTCTCGCTCGATCCGGAAATCGGCCAGGCCGAACTCGCGGGGATTGCCGCGCAGATGCTGACGCGGCCGGCCGTACCGATCTGGGGCGGCGTCGAACTCGCCGAAGCGCGCTACGATGAGGTCGAAATTCGTGGCAAGCGCTTCCTCGCCATCCACACGCGCCCCTCGCCGGGCAAGCCGGACGAGACGGCCCTGCTGCTGGCCAGCCCCGATCTCCTCAACAGCGTCTTCGACCTCGGCACCGCCGATCCCGGCCTGATCGCCGGCATGGTCAGCCGCGGCAGCGGCGTGGTGATCCAGCGCGGCGGCAACCGGGGCGATGACAGCTGGCTGCCGCGCGACGAGTTCGTTCCCGAGCAGATCCAGCGCTGGCGTGGGACGAGCCGCGCTGGCGAATCGCGTTCCTATGCCGCCCGCCTCATCGCGGCGCCCGATCTCTATGTCATCGCCAGCTTCGACCAGCGCGCGGAGCAGGCCGCGACCACGCAGTTTTACGCGCTGCTGCTGGCGCCCCTGCTGACGCTCGGGCTGCTTTGCATCGTCTATCTCAAGGCCGTCGACCAGCATTGCGTGCGCTGGCTGCGCGGCATCGAGTCGGCGGCGCGCGCGCGTCGTTCGAACTCCGGCGCCCGCGCCGTGGTCTCGAATGATATGCCCGGGGACATTCGCAGCGTCGCCGAGGCGTTCAACACCATGGTCGACGAGCAGGAGGTCCGCCAGGGCAAGCTCCAGGCGGCGCTCGACGACAACCGCTTCCTCGTCCGCGAGCTGCACCACCGCGTCAAGAACAGCCTGCAGGTGGTGCAGAGCTATATCGGCCTGACCAAGCGCGACCATCAGGGCGAGGCGCGGATCGCCCTCTCCGACGCGGAATGCCGCGTCCATGTGCTCTCCGCCGCCTACCGCTTCACGCTCGCCGATGGCGAGATGCAGCCGGTGCGCATCGACCTGTTTCTCGACGATGTCGTGGCGATGATCACGAGCCTGGTGCGCAGCCGCTCGCAATGGGTCAGCGGCAAGGTCGACACCCTCGCCGCAC
Source organism: Allobosea sp. GW823-FHT02B03 (assembly GCF_058797755.1). Taxonomy (NCBI): domain Bacteria; kingdom Pseudomonadati; phylum Pseudomonadota; class Alphaproteobacteria; order Hyphomicrobiales; family Alloboseaceae; genus Allobosea; species Allobosea sp. GW823-FHT02B03. The sequence goes on from NZ_JBXAJY010000006.1 coordinate 62,903, forward strand.
TGCCGATCGACCGTATCATTCCGCTCGGCTTCCTGATCGTCGACGTGGTCTCGCGCACTCTCCGCGCCGTGCCGGGGATCGGCATTACCATCGCGGTCAGCGATTTCGACGAGCATACGATCGAGGTCGCGATCAGCGCCGACCGGGAAACGCCGCCGATCGCGCCGCCGCGGCTCTTCGCGGGCTTGCTCACCCAGGTCGAGGCGGTTGAGGTCAGCCCGGCCAAGGGCACGAGCCTCGGCGTCTGGCGCATTCGCCACAGCAGCTGACGAGAAGGCGCAGCGCCGCGGTCAAACCGCGGCCGGCTCCGGCGCGCTGGCAGGGGTGATCGTAACCCCGACCGCCAGGCCGAGGAACGAACCGGCGGGACCGACATAGCTTCCGGCCACCGGCGAGGCATCCTCGGGCACCCGCGCGACGGCGACGCGCAGCAATTGCCGGTCGGCGACGAGATCATTGGTCGGGTCGAACTCGATCCAGCCATCGCCGGGAATGAAGACATCGGCCCAGGCATGGGTCAGCCCCACCAGCGAGGTCAGCGTCTCGGCCGCCGGCGAACGATCATGGATGTAGCCGGTGACGAAGCGCGCGGCGAAGCCGAGACGGCGGGCGAGCTCGATGAACAGCCAGGCATAGTCGCGGCATGAGCCAGCCTGCGCCGCCAGCGTGTCGAGCGGGTGCTGCGTGCCTTCGTCGAAACGCACGGCATAGCTCAGGCTGCTGTTGATCGCGTGCGCCAGCTCGCGCAGCAGATGCCCTCCCCCGATCCCGGCCCGGAAGGTCTCGAGCCAGGCGTCGAGCCCCCCCTCCGGATCGGCGGCGGCAAGATCGAGATAGGGTTGCAGCACGGCGCGTTCGGCCGGGCTGTAACTGATCGCCCCGCTCTCGACATCCGGCCCGAGCGCGGCGGTCGGGAGTGCCGATCCGAAGCGCTGGATGACGAGTTCGCTGACGATGTCGAGCGTCTCGGCCTCGCCGGTGAAGCTCGCCATGGCGACCGGGTTGCCATAGGCGTCGTGCATCCAGCGCAGGCTCGCCGCGGGCGAGATCGTGATCACGGCGTCGATGACGCGCAGGTCAAAGGAATCACGCGGGCGCAGCATCAGCCGGTGCGGACCGAAGGATACCGGGCAGGCATAGCGATAGGTCGTCGCGTGGCGGATGCGAAGATACATGCCTGTCCCCCGGGCAGGACGCTCCCGGCCGCCACGATAGCGGCCCCGAAGCTACCTGCACGCCGCCACGGAAAAAGCCGCCTTGCGGCGGCTTCATGCTTCGGCGCTCGCTGCTACTACGCGGCAGCGAGGCTGTGGTTCCCTCAGCCCGCTCAGCGCAGGATGGTGCCGCCCGACAGGCGGGCTTCCTGCTGCGAGGTCGGAACCACGCGATGGGCGAGGTCACGGCGGGTCTCGGCCGGGTTCACGGCGGCGAGCTGCATGTCGGAAGGAATGCCGCGCTGGATCTTGGCCTCGGCAACCGCCTGCGAGCTCTCGCCGACACCGTTCTGAAGGGCGGCGCCGGTGGTCAGCGCGGTCACGACCAGCGCCATGGCGCCGAAGAAGGTGGCTGCGCGCTTGAGGGGGGCAAGGCTGGCGGTCGTCATCTTCGCTCTCCCGATTCGCATGGACCGCTCGCGGCGGCTTCGGCTTGTCAACCAGTTCGGGAGGGTTTTGTTCCGTGCAGGGGCGAAATCGCCGCGAACTAAACTTTTTCTTCGGCAGCCGGATCATTGGCCGCCGCGCGCCCCCGGAACAGCCGCCAGAGCGATTTGCCGAGGCGTCTCGAAGTCAGATGCGCGCCGGCCTGGCGCTTCTCCAGGGTGATCTTGCGGTCGTGGAAGTCCTCCAGACCCGGCCGGTGGCCGACGCTGATCACGGTGGCTGCGGCAAGATCCTCCTCGAGCAGGCCGAGCAGGGAATTCTGGCTGTCCTCGTCGAGCGCCGAGGTCGCCTCGTCCATGATGATGATATCGGGCTTCTGGATCAGCAGGCGCGCGAAGGCGACGCGCTGGCGCTCGCCGCCGGACAGCGTCTGGTCCCAGCGCTCCTCCTCATCGAGCCGCTTGGCGAGATAGGAGAGACCGCAGCGCTGGAGCGCGGCCACGACGACATCGTCGGAGACCCTGCTCTCGGCCTCGGGATAGAGCAGCACGTCCCGCAAGGTCCCCATCGGCATGTAGGGCTTCTGCGGCACGAAGGCGAGGCGCTTGCCTTGCGGCAGTTCGATCGAGCCCGAGCCCCAGGGCCAGAGGCCGGCGAGCGCCCGGATCAGGGTGCTCTTGCCGGTGCCGCTCTCGCCGGTGATCAGCACCTTCTCGCCGAGTTCGATCACCACCGAGGCATCGGCGATGACGATGCGGCCATTGCTGTGGGCGAGCGAGAGGTTCTCGATATGGATGGCGCCGTCGCCGCTCTCGCCCAGCGCGATCTGGGTCTCACCCTCCATGATCGTGCCGATGTCGAGCGCCTCGAGCGTTTCGGCCAATTCGTCGACGCGGGTGACCGAGGCGAACCATTCGGCGAGGCGCACGAAATTGTCGACGAACCAGATCAGCGCCGCCTGCACTGCGCTGAAGGCCGCGACCACCTGCATCACCGCGCCCAGGGTGATCTCCCCGGACAGGAATTTCGGCGCGACCAGCAGCAGCGGCACGATCGGGAAGAGCGCGCCATTGGTGTTGAGCACGATGGCGATGACGCCCTGCTGGCGGATGACCTTGAGCCAGGCTGCGACGACACGGCCATAGTTCTCGCCGACCGAGTCGCGCTCGTCGGCATCGCCCTTGATCAGGGCGATGCTCTCGGCATTCTCGCGCAGGCGCGTCATCTCTGCCCGGAACTGCGCCTCCGCCTCGTTCTTGGCGGCGATGCGCGGCACCAAGGGCCGGCCGGCGAAATAGGCGGCGAGCGAGGCGATGATCGCATAGAGCACGGCGGCGAGCGCCATGTAGCTGGGAATGACGATTTCCGAGCCGCCGAAGGTGAAGCGCGCCGAGCCGGCGACGTGCCAGAGGATCGCGGCGAAGGTCGCAGCCGTCACCGCCGCGCTGATCAGCCCGATGGCGAACTCGACCAGGGGCTCGATGGCGAGCCTGACATCATCGGCGATGCGGTACTCGGGAGCCGACTGCTCGCGCGCGACGAATTGCAGCCGGTAATAGCGCTGATCGGCGATCCACCAGCCGGCGATGTGGCGCGTCAGCCATTCACGCCAGCGCACCTGCAGCAGCATGCGGCTGATCACCAGACAGGAGAGCGCCAGCGCCGAGCCGGCGACGAGCAACGGCAGCCAGCCGACCACCGACCAGACGGCCGCGACGTCCCGCTTCTCCAGCGCATCGAAGAACAGGCGGTTCCAGGCATTGACGCCGACAGCCGCCGCAAGTTGCGCAGCGACGCAGAACAGCACGAGGAGGGTCAGAAGCCAGGCCCGCAGCCGGCTCTCGCCGGTCCAGAACCGCAATGCCACGCGAAAGAACTGCCGCATGCGCGAGCGCCGCGGCACGGTGGAGGTGTCATTCATGCGGCCGGGCTCCAGATCGCCGCCGTCAGACCCCTATGACGTTGCTAAGAGAGGGCTTTCGCGGCAGAGAGGAAAACGCGAAGCCGAAGCGAGAGTTCCGGTCGCAAGCCGACGATATTGCGATGCACAAGCGCGATCGGCCGCTCCGGCAAGATCGCATGGGATCGCAGACTGGAAGGCAGGGAAGCGAACCGCATGGTCATGGTCTCGACGACCAATCGAAACCGGACGGGCGTGCCCTGCCTCGCCTGCCCCTTGCGCCTCAAGCCGGCCTTCAAGGACAAGCCGGACGACGAGATCCGCTTCATCCAGTCGATGAAAGTCGACCATCGTCAGTTGCCAGCAGGCGCCGACATCATCCATCCCGGCCAGGAGGATGCAGAGCTCTACACGCTCTTCTCCGGCTGGGCCTTCCGCTACAAATCACTGCCGGACGGGCGCCGCCAGATCCTCAACTTCCTGCTTCCGGGCGATCTCGTCGGCCTGCAGGCCTCGCTGCTCAGCGCTGCGCAGCACGGCATCGAGTCGCTGACCGAGGTCGAGCTCTGCGTCTTCCCGCGCCGGCGCACCTATGAGCTGTTCGCCCGCATGCCCGCGCTCGCCTATGAGCTCGCCTGGCTCGGCTCGCGCGAGGAATCGTTGATCGACGAGAACCTGACCTCGGTCGGGCAGCGCAATGCCCAGGAGCGAATCGCCGCGCTGCTGATCTCGCTCTATCGCCGGGCCGACGCCCTCGGCCTCGTCAGCGAGGACAGCTTCGCCTTTCCGCTGACCCAGCAGCATCTCGCCGATGCGCTCGGCCTGTCGCTGGTCCACACCAGCAAGACCTGGTCGCGGCTGCGCCGGGCCGGGTTGTTCGCGCTTTCAGGCGGCCGCCTCAAGCTGCTGAACCCGCGCCTGACCGAGCGCATGGCGCTGCTTTTCGAAGGCGAGCGCCGGCCCCGGCCGCTGATCTGAGCGGCGGCGCGTCAAGAAATCTCTGGATTCGAGGGCTCTTGACCCCATATGACAGCGGCGTAACGTCACCGCATTGTCGCACTGTCCCGCTGCAGCGGGTCGCGACGCGCCGCTCAGAGGTCCTATGGTCCACCCCGCTCCCGGCTCGCGGCCGCGCAACGCTTCCCTTGCCACGCGGCTCGGCCAGTCCTCGGTCGCAGCCCGGCTCGAGGATGAGGTGCGCCTGACTGCCGCCGAGCTGGCTGACAGCGTCGCCCAGGCCAGGCTGCGCGTGGTAGCGGCCCGCTACAAGGTCGAGGACGAGGTCCGCAACACCGCCGGCAAGCTGAAGACCCGCGTCCGCAAGGCCGCCGACGAGGCGCGCGCCAAGTTCGGCGACGATGCCCGCTTCCTGAAATCCTGGATCGATTCGCCTGGGCGCACCGGCGCGGTCGCGCCGTCCAGCCCCTTCCTCGCCAAGCGCATGGCCTCCTATGTCGATCCGCTGGTCGAGGGCCCGGTGGTCGAGATCGGCCCCGGAACCGGGCCGGTCACCGAGGCGCTGATCGCCCGCGGCATCGACGAGTCCCGCCTGGTGCTGGTCGAGTTCGCTCCCGAGTTCTGCGAACTGCTGCGTCAGCGCTTCCCGCGCGCCACCATCGTCGAGGGCGATGCATACGCTCTGTCGAAGACGCTGGAAGGCCATCTCGGCGAGAAGGCGAGCGCGGTCGTCTCGAGTCTGCCGCTGTTCAACCGGCCGCCGGCCGAGCGCTCGGCCCTGGTCAACGACGCTTTCGACAATGTGCTCCAGCCCGGCGCGCCCTTCATCCAGTTCACCTATGCGATGGTCTCGCCGATCACCCGCAAGGGCTCGGGGCTGAAGTCGCAGGTCTCCGACTGGGTGCTGCGCAACATCCCGCCAGCGCGCGTCTGGGTCTATCGCCGCGCCAAGCCCTGAGGCTTCGCGAGCCCTGTGTCTTCCTTCCATCGCATGGCGAGGGCAAGCTGACGGCAGCCGTGCCGTCCTGCGCGCCTGCCCTTTCGCCTCTGCCGGAGCCCGTCATGCCAAAAATCCTCGTCTTCGCCGGCTCCTGGCGGCCGGGCTCGATGAACACGCGGCTCGCGACCCTGGTGGCCAAGAAGCTCGCGGCGGCCGGCGCCGAGGTGACGCAGATCTCGCTCGGCGACTATCCGCTGCCGCTGATCGACGCCCGCGCCTTCGACAACGACCCGCCCGCGGAGGCGAAGGCGCTCGCCGCGCTGGTCGAGGCGCATGACGGGCTCTTCATCATCAGCCCGGAATACAATGCCGGCTACCCCCCGGCGCTGAAGAACGCGCTCGACTGGATCAGCATCGCCCGTTCGGGCGGGCCGGGCCTGCGCGGCAAGGTCGTAGCGCTGGGCGGAGCCTCCGCCGGCTCGCTCGGCACCTATCGCTGCCTGACGCAGCTGCGCACCGTGCTCGAGCTCGGCTTCGGCGCGTTGCTCGTGCCGGAAATGCTCGCCGTCGCCGGCGCCGACAAGGCCTATGGCGAGGATGGCGAGCTCAGCGACCGGCGCACCGCCGGCTTCCTCGACAAGGTCGTCGCGCGGCTGATCAAGGTCGCCGCGATGCATCCCTGACCCGCGAGGCGGGACGAAGAGGGCTATTCCAGCCGGCACGGTCCGGCCGCCGGTGACAGCCGCCAGATCCCGTCATCGGGCTTCGCCGGAATGCGTGCCGCGCCGTCGGCGATTTCCTCGGCGTCATAGGGATCGGGATTGGCGGTGATCCCGGCATTGCGGATGTCGAGCGCCCCGTTCGGGCCACGCTCGATCCGCCAGCTGCCGGCGTCCCATTCCGGCCGGCAGAGCAGGCCCTGCCCGGCGGCACGGCAGAAGCCGCCGAGCTGATAGTCGAAGGCCTGACCGGGCTTCACGCGCTCCCGCAGATTGATGTGGAGCATCACGTAGACGCTGCCACCCTCTCCCGGCTGCCAATTCTCCGGCGAATGCAGCAGGCGGATCTTTGCGACCTTCTGGCGCGGATGGATCGCGAGATGGGCCGCGTCATAGCTGCGCTCCCAGCAGGCATTCTTGCGCGGCGGCAATTCGCGCTCGAGCGGGCCGGCATGGGCCGCCGCAGCCGCGAGCAAAGGGATCAAGGCGAAGGCAAGGCGCATGGCTGGCTCTCCCGGCACGGCTCGCAGCGGCCAACAGCGTCGCGCGCGCCCGGCCGGCGATCAAGCGAGCCTTGCCGCGGTCGGGGATGAATTCGCGCCATGGCTGGCCTTCGGCCGCCAAATCCGGCACATCCGGGCCATGTCGTCGCCCAGCGAATCAAAAGCCCGCGCGATCCTGAAGTCGGTGTTCGGCTATGACGATTTCCGCCCCGGGCAATGGGAGGTGATCGAAGCCGCGCTGTCCGGCCGCGACGTCTTCGCGGTGATGCCGACCGGCTCGGGCAAGTCGATGTGCTACCAGCTGCCGGCACTCGTCGCAGGCGGGCTGACCCTGGTCGTCTCGCCGCTGATCGCGCTGATGCGCGACCAGGTCGGGCAGTTGGTTCGAGCTGGCGTCGCCGCCGCCTCGCTCAACTCGATGAACACCGAGGAAGAAGCGGCAACGGCCTGGGACCGGCTCAATGCCGGCGAACTGCGCCTGCTCTTCGTCTCGCCGGAGCGCCTCGCCGGAGAGGGACTGGTCGGACGCCTGCGCCGGCTCGGCGTCACCCGGCTCGCCATCGACGAGGCGCATTGCGTCTCGCAATGGGGGCACGATTTCCGCCCCGAATACCGCCTGCTCTCCAAGGTCCGCGAGGCGCTCGGCAACGTCCCGGTGACGGCGCTGACCGCGACGGCCGACCGCCAGACGCGAGACGACATCGCCCAGCAACTCTTCCCGCAGCCGCCGCATCTGGTGGTGCATTCCTTCGATCGGCCGAACCTGAAGCTCGCCTTCGCGCCGAAGGACCAGCCGCGCCGGCAGATCGCCGATTTCCTCAAGGTCCATCGCGGCGGCTCGGGCATCGTCTACTGCTCGTCGCGCGGGCGCACCGAGCGGCTGGCAGAGGGGCTGCGCGAGAAGGGCTACAAGGCCTATGCCTACCATGCCGGGCTGGAGCAGGCCGAGCGCAACCGCAACCAGGACATCTTCCTGCAGGAGGACGGCGTCGTCGTCTGCGCCACCATCGCCTTCGGCATGGGCATCAACAAGCCCGACGTCCGCTTCGTCGTCCATGCCGACATGCCGGGCTCGATCGAGGGCTATTATCAGGAGATCGGCCGCGCCGGGCGCGATGGGCTCCCGGCCGACACGCTGACGCTCTACGGCGTCGACGACATGGCGCTGCGCCGCCGCCAGATCGACGAGAAGGCGATCGACGACGAACGCCGCCGGATCGAACACAAGCGCCTCAATGCGATGATCGATCTGTGCGAATCGGCGCTCTGCCGGCGCAGCGCGCTGCTCTCCTATTTCGGCGAGCAGACGCCGCCCTGCCGCCATAGCAACGCACCGTTCCGCTGCGATCTCTGCGGCCCGGAAGCACCGGAGCTCGCCGACGCCACGCTCGATTCGCGCAAACTGCTCTCGGCGGTGGCGCGCTCGGGCCAGCGCTTCGGCGCGGCCCATCTCGCCGACATCCTGACCGGCACGGCGACCGAGGCGATCCGCCGCCAGAACCATGACGGGCTGAAGACCTTCGGCGTCGGCGCCGACAAGCCGAAGAGCGCCTGGACGGCGCTGACGCGCAAGCTCTTCGCCGCCGGGGCGCTTGCCGAGGCCAGCGTCGAGCATGGCGGCTTCTGCCTGACCGAGAAGGGCGAGGATATCCTGTTCGGGCGCGAGCCGATCGCGCTCAGGGTCGACCCGCATGCCGAGCGGCGCTCGCGACGCGGCGCGCGCGAGGCGGCCCGGGCCGACGGGCTCGACGGCGACACCGCCGCGCTGTTCGAGCATCTGCGCCAGCTCAGGCTCACCCTCGCCCGCGAGGAAGGCGTCGCCGCCTACATCATCTTCACCGACCGGACGCTGATCGCGATGGCGCGCGAGCGGCCGCTCGGCCTCGAGGAGATGCGGGGCATCGAGGGCGTCGGCGAGCGCAAGCTCAGCCAGTATGGCGAGGTCTTCCTCGACGCGATCTCGACATTTTCTGGCTAAAGCGGCGCGTCCCGCGTACGCACGCACGCGCACGTGAAAAAGCCATCCTGAACCCCTATATTCTCCAGACGAATCAAGATCATCGCGGGCGCCTGCTCGCCCGCTGAAGGACCCCGACATGAGCGATGCCGCCCGCGACCTCGAGGACGCCGCCTATGGCGCCGATTCCATCAAGGTTCTCAAAGGCCTGGATGCAGTGCGCAAGCGCCCCGGAATGTATATCGGCGACACCGATGACGGCTCGGGCCTGCACCACATGGTCTACGAGGTCGTCGACAACGCGATCGACGAGGCCCTCGCCGGCCATGCCGACCTCGTCACGGTGACGCTGAACGCCGACGGCTCGGTCACGGTCAGCGACAATGGCCGCGGCATCCCGACCGATATCCACAGCGAGGAAGGCATCTCGGCGGCCGAGGTCATCATGACCCAGCTCCATGCCGGCGGTAAGTTCGACCAGAACTCCTACAAGGTCTCGGGCGGCCTGCACGGCGTCGGCGTCTCCGTCGTGAACGCGCTCTCGGTCTCGCTGAAGCTGCGGATCTGGCGCGGCGGCAACGAGCATTTCATCGAGTTCCGCCATGGCGAGGCCGTGGCGCCGCTCGTCGTCGTCGGCCCGGCCGGCGACAGGCGCGGCACGGAGGTGACCTTCCTGCCGTCGCAAGAGACCTTCACCATGGTGGAGTTCGACTACAAGACGCTGGAGCACCGGCTGCGCGAGCTCGCCTTCCTGAACTCGGGCGTGCGCATCGTCCTGACCGATGCGCGCCATGCCGAGGTCGTCCGCGAGGAGCTGATGTACGAAGGCGGCGTCGAGGCCTTCGTGCGCTATCTCGACCGGGCCAAGTCGCCGGTGATCGACAAGCCGATCATGCTTTCCTCCGAGAAGGACGGGATCACGGTCGACGTCGCGCTCTGGTGGAACGACAGCTACCACGAGAACGTGCTCTGCTTCACCAACAACATCCCGCAGCGCGACGGCGGCACCCATCTCGCCGGCTTTCGCGCCGCGCTGACGCGCCAGGTCACCGGCTATGCCGAGACTTCGGGCATCTCGAAGAAGGAGAAGGTCTCGCTCACCGGCGACGATTGCCGCGAGGGCCTGACCGCGATCGTCTCGGTCAAGGTTCCCGACCCGAAATTCTCCTCGCAGACCAAGGACAAGCTGGTCTCCTCGGAAGTCCGGCCCGTCGTCGAGAACGTCGTCAACCAGGCGCTCTCGACCTGGCTGGAGGAGCATCCGAACGAGGCCAAGACCATCGTCGGCAAGGTCGCCGAGGCCGCAGCCGCGCGCGAGGCTGCCCGCAAGGCCCGCGACCTCACCCGCCGCAAGGGCGCGCTCGATATCGCGTCTCTCCCAGGCAAGTTGGCTGATTGCCAAGAGAGGGACCCCGCCAAGTCCGAACTCTTCATCGTCGAGGGTGACTCGGCCGGCGGCTCGGCCAAGCAGGGCCGCGCCCGCGAGTACCAGGCGGTCCTGCCGCTGCGCGGCAAGATCCTCAACGTCGAGCGGGCGCGCTTCGACAAGATGCTCTCCTCCGACCAGGTCGGCACGCTGATCACGGCGCTCGGCGCCGGCATCGGCCGCGAGGAGTTCAACATCGAGAAGCTGCGCTACCACAAGATCATCATCATGACGGACGCCGACGTCGACGGCGCCCATATCCGCACGCTGCTGCTGACCTTCTTCTACCGGCAGATGCCGGAGGTGATCGAGCGCGGCCATCTCTTCATCGCCCAGCCGCCGCTCTACAAGGCGGCCCGCGGCAAGTCGCAGACCTATCTCAAGGACGAGCGGGCGCTCGAGGACTATCTCGTCGACTCCGCGCTCGACGGCGCCGTCTTCCGTATCGGCGACGGCAGCGAGCGCGCCGGCCCCGACCTGCGCGCCCTGATCGAGGAAGCGCGCAGCGTGCGCCACACCCTGTCGCAACTGCATTCGCGCTATGACCGGCGCGTCGTCGAGCAGACCGCGATCGCCGGCGTTCTGCGCCCGCAGGACGGCCAGAGCGAGGCCGAGCTGGCCGAGGCCGCAGCCTATGTCGCGCGCCGGCTCGACGCGGTGTCCGACGAGATCGAGCGTGGCTGGGAAGGCAAGGTTGCCGATGGCGGCTTCGTCTTCTCGCGGCTGGTGCGCGGCGTTAAGCAGGTCGCGACGCTCGATGCCGGCCTGCTCGCCAGCGCCGAGGCGCGCCGGCTCGATGCCGCCGGCGCCTCTCTGCAGGAGGCCTATGCCAAGCCGGGCGTTCTCAGCCGCAAGGGCGACGACCATATCGTCAACGGTCCGAGCGACCTGTTCGACGCGGTCAATGCCATCGGTCGCAAGGGCGTTTCGCTGCAGCGCTACAAAGGTCTCGGCGAGATGAACCCGGACCAGCTCTGGGAGACGACCCTCGACCGCGACGTCCGCTCGCTGCTGCGCGTCAAGAACGACCAGAACGACGAGGCCGACGATCTCTTCGTCAAGCTGATGGGCGACGTGGTCGAGCCGCGCCGCGAGTTCATCCAGACCAACGCCCTGAACGCCAACGTCGATACCTGAGCCGCGGCAGCTGGTCCGGCAACCAATAAATGAGAATCTGACACCAAAAAGCGAGACTGGTAAACCAATCAAATCGTATGTGCCTGCGGCTGAGATGCCGGGTCGGGCGCGGGCGCAAACCGGCGCGATCAGCACCGCAGCACGGCGGATTGCCGAGCTTTTACAAGAGTGTAGGAGCAAGGAAGGACGCTGGAGAGTTAAATGCGATTGCCAGTCCGCGTCTGCCCGGACCCGCGCGAGGGAGTGTGGGGTTGGGCGTTACGAGCTGCTGAGGCCAATCGATATCTGAATGCAGCAGCCGTTCTCAGTATGGTCGGATATCTCGCGCCTATTCGGCCTCGAGCGGAAGTTATAGCCAATCTCGCCGAAGCCGCAGGAGTTACGCGCGATTACTTCGAGCCCCTTGTCGCTCCGCGTCGCGGTAGCGGATATGTGCGACTAGGCGTTCGGGGTACAGACGTCCCTCAAGGGTTTCTGGACGTCTCGAGCGCGCGCGTCTGCCAAATTTGCTTGAAGCAGGCGCAAATTATTCCCGCGGAATGGGATTTCGTTTTTTGGAATGCCTGCCCATGCCACGGGGTCAAATTGCTTTCGCAATGCCCGCAATGCAGGCACGCCGTAACATGGAAGCGTTCTCATTTGGATCGCTGCGGAAACAAAAATTGCTCGTTCGTATTCAGCCAAGGCCCTTCCATTAAGGCGTCCAATAGTGAGCTGACACTGCCTGTCTTCGTGGCGAAATCAATGAGTCATGAAACTCTTATGATAGAACCTGATTTGAATGAAATCTTTCAGAACCCGACATCGAGTGAGACTTTGAGTATTATTCACTGCGTTGGCGTTATCGCCAAATCCCTTTCTAAGGAAAGTCGATCCACTTCTCGCCTTAAAATTCTGGAGAACGCAGAGCATGCGCTGGCAGACTGGCCAAATGAATTTAGTGCCATTGTTGAACGCCTAGCAAGCTCCCCTGATCTCCAGGAGTCCAATCAGATATTTCGAGTATTTGACCAGATAGCGAGCCAAGGCCGAATCTCTCCTGCTCACGCCGGCATTCTCCGGGACGCAATTTTTTCGGCAGCGGGGCGAGGGCCCAGTCGGGGACCATCATCAGCCTCAGCTCAAAAGCACGCAACGAGCCCACAGAAATTCGTAACTCAGATTGCAGCGGCCCGTCTGCTCAATGTCACTCACCACACTGTAAGGAAACTGTTTCACCAAAAGAAGATCGGAGGGCACCTGAAGATCGGGAAAACTGGAAATGAATACCTTTTTATTGATATAGATGATCTTTCAAAAGAGAAAGCACGTCGCGATAATATCGCCTACCACCGCTCAAAGCGCGAATTCTATCTGAGCGTGATTGAGATGTATGAAATTTTTGGTATTCTGCCGCGCTTTTTGAGCGATTTCGAGAATTGCGGACTGATCATCAAATCACCTCAGCAGGAGGGCGGGCTTTATGTCAGGCGATCCGTAGAGGATCTATTTCAGAGGCTGGCGGAGAAATGCCAATACAAAATCGAAAGCAATGTGATCGAAAAAGATATCATTACCCTCAAGAAAGTTTGCCGCCGCTTCGATGTGCCATTAATCAAAGTCATTCAATCGATCTTATGTTCTGGGTTAACTCCCAAGAGCCATTACCCAGAAAAGGTAGGGCTTGATAGCATAGGGATCACCCGAGACGATATCCTCAAGTTCTCCAATCAGTACCGAGCTAGCCTTGGCGGCATACAGAGGCGTCACGCGGCCGCCTCCATTGGAGTGCAAAAAAGGGAGATGAAAGAGCTTATCGACGGCGGGTTTCTAGAAGAGGTTGAATTTAATTCCTCTCGCCCCTTCAAATATCTTAGCATTGAGAGCGTTCGTAGCTTTAAGTGCAGCTATGTTCCGACAGTTTTTATTTCAAAGATTTTGAACACCCGCGGCGACGCTTTGGAGAAGTCATTTTTGGAATTGAAATTATTTCCTATTATACCAAGAGCGCACCCCGACTTCACTGCATACTGGAGTTGGACTGATCTGCTCACAAAATTGCCTGAAGCGCAGAGTTGGCGCAGGATTTTTTTAGCCTATAACGACCCTTGCTAAAATTTGTCGGAAATTTATCTCCAAATGCAAATGTAATATTTGTACAAATTGTTATAAACACTTACGAAAATCTGCCGCGATTGTCGAGTAGCTATTTATAATCTCCCGAGGGGGAACTCGCAGCACGCTGGCCCCTCAGGCAGAATTGAAGATCTGCATCGGTGTGGTCTTGCTCAGAGCGAGCTAGGCGTCGTGGATGGCGACTAGGGACGATGGATGCCCCGAGCCCAAAGAGCGGTTCGACCACCGCCCTCAGCATCGCTATTCCTCACGACAGGTCGACACTTGCCGACAGGTTTGACTGCGCCCTCTTCGGCAGTCAGATTGAAATCAAAATAACATGAAACTGGGAGAGATGCGGTGGTGGTCGGTGCAGGCCGACTCACGGGCTCAGTTCATCAGCATGGAAAGCCCTCGCGCCGCGCTTTGCTTGCCGGCGCCACGGCTTCCCTTGTCTTGCCACGCGGGACGCTTGCCGATCAGCCTTTCCGCTTCGGCCTGACGCCCGTCTTTCTGACCTCCGACCTTCAACTGCTTGAAGCACTGCATACTTTCTTGAACATTAGTTCATTCCGCCGTCAGGGAAATAGATACGAGATACCCCATAGGAAAGATGATGGCCGCGATGGCGGGCATTTTCGCTGGCTGCCTAGCGATTATTTCCCGAACATGGATGGCATCAAGGCCATCCTGGGCATCCTTGACGGAAAGCAACGGCTTGTCGCGCTAAATTACGATTCGCCGGAAGACATGTTGGAGTTTGAGAAGGGCTTCTTTCGCGTAATTCAAAGCATCGCGCAACATAAGAACTGATCGCTTTTACCTGACGGTTTCGCCGTAGACGGCAATCTTGCCTTCTGATGACAAAATGCAGCGGTGGTGCAGCGGCAACCGTCCCGACGGCCACCCGGTCACTATGCCATACAAGAAGGGGCAGTCCGCTAACCGCGCTGGGCGAAAGCCGGGTCACAGACCCTTCAAAACCTTGACCCAGGAAGTGCTGGAGGTCGTTGGAAGAACGCCGATGACCCATCTCCGATTAGTCGCGAGCGGACCCGCGCGCCGCAGCGGGGACCGTCCAGTTTCGGGCAATAAGCCAGTGTCTGCAAGTGGCGCCTACCGCTGCTCACTCCGGCATCCGCTACAGGCAACGGTTGGCTCGGCGACGTGTAGGAATGACTGAAGCCACTCACGCCGCATCCGGCATTCGCGCCAGCAGCTTGTCGAGCGTGAGCGGATAGTCGCGCACGCGCACGCCGGTCGCGTTGTAGACGGCGTTGGCTACGGCAGCGCCGACCCCGCAGATGCCCAGCTCGCCCACTCCCTTCGCCTTCATCGGCGAGGACATTGGGTCCGTCTCGTCGAGGAAAACCACCTCCTGATGCGGGACGTCGGCATGCACCGGCACCTCGTAGGACGCCAGATCGTGGTTGACGAAGAAGCCGCCGCGCTTGTCGACAGCCAGTTCCTCCATCAGCGCCGCGCCCAACCCCATAGTCATCGCGCCGATGACCTGGCTGCGCGCGGTCTTCGGGTTGAGGATGCGCCCGGCCGCGCAAACCGCCAGCATGCGCCTGACACGCGTCTCGGCCGTCGCCAAGTCGACGCCGACCTCCACGAAATGCGCGCCGAAGGTCGACTGCTGATGCGTCTCGTCGAGGTCGCCATATTCGATGGTGTCCTCGGCCGTCAGCGGTCCGGCCTCCGTCGCGCTCGTCAGCGCAAGGCTGCGGTTGCCCGCCTTCACCTCGCCGCCCGCGAAGACGGCCTCGGTCGAGTTGATGCCGAGCTTCTGCGCGACGGCCTCGCGCAGCTTCACGCAAGCGGCGTAGACGCCGGCCGTCGAGCTGTTGCCGCCCCATTGCCCGCCGGAGCCGGCCGAGACGGGGAAGGCGGAATCGCCCAGCTTCACCACCACCTTGTCGAGATCGACGCCCAGCATCTCGGCGGCTGTCTGGCCGATAATGGTGTAGCTGCCGGTGCCGATATCGGTCATGTCGGTCTCGACGGTGACGATCCCCTTGGCATCGAGGCTGACGCGCGCCCCCGATTTCATCACGAGATTGTTGCGGAAGGCGGCGGCGACGCCGAGGCCTATCAGCCAGTTGCCCTCGCGCATCCGGCCCGGCTGCGCCGAGCGCCGCGACCAGCCGAAACGCTCCGCGCCGACCCTGAAGCACTCGTCGAAGCGCCGCATCGAGAACGGGCGCTTGGGCTTCTCCGGGTCGACCTGCGTATCGTTCAGTAGCCGGAAGGCGATCGGGTCCATTCCGAGCTTCTCGGCCATTTCGTCCATCGCCATTTCCAGCGCCATCAGGCCCGGTGCCTCGCCGGGCGCGCGCATGGCGTTGCCCTCCGGCAGGTCGAGCTCGGCGAGACGCATCGCCGTCATCCGGTTGGCGCCGGCATAGAGCAGCCGCGTCTGCTGCACGGCGACCTCCGGCCCGCCGCCCTTGAGATCGCCCGACCAGCTCTCATGGCCGATCGCGGTGATCTTGCCCTCCTTCGTCGCACCCAGCCGGATGCGCTGGATCGTAGCCGGCCTGTGCGTCGTGTTGTTGATCATCAGCGGGCGCGTCAGCGCGACCTTGACCGGCCGCTTCGCCAGACGCGCGCCCAGCGCCGCCAGCAACACGTCGGCACGGAGGAACAGCTTGCCGCCGAAGCCGCCGCCGATGAAGGGCGAGACGATCCGGATGTTCTGCTTGGGGATGCCGAGCGTCGTCGCCATGTCGGTGACGCCCCAGGCGACCATCTGGTTGGCGGTCCAGAGCGTCAGCCTGTCGCCGTCCCAGGCGGCCAGCGTCGCATGCGGTTCCATCATCGCATGGCTTTCGTCGGGCGTCGTATACGTCTCGTCGAGGCTGACCGGCGCGCTCGCGAAGGCGCCCGCGAAATCGCCGACATGGGTGTCGTCGAGGCTCGGATCGGCGCCCTCGGGCTTCGCCGCCTTGTCCTTCGCAGCCTTGAGGTCGAAGGCGCCCTCGGCTGCCGCATACTCCACCTTGATCAGGCTGGCCGCCGCGCGCGCCTGCTCGAAACTCTCGGCCACCACCAGCGCGACAGCCTGGTGATAATGCTCCACCTCCGGCCCTGCGAGCAGGCGGGCGGTATTGCGCGGGCCCTTCTTCAGGGTGCCGGCCTCCTTCGCGGTCACCACCGCGAGCACGCCCGGCGCGTTGCGCGCGGCGTCGAGTTCGATCGAGGCGATGCGCCCCTTGGCGATGCCCGCGCCCAGCACGTAGCCATAGGCCTGGTTCGCCACGACATCGTGCTGCTCATAGGCGTAGCGGGCCGCGCCGGTGACCTTGCGGGCGCCGTCGATGCGATCATGCGGCTGTCCGACCACCTGCAGGCGGTCGATCGGATTGTCGGTTGCCGGCTTGTCGAATTTCATGGCTCAGCCCCTCGCTTGCGTCAGCACCGCGCCGAGCGTGCGCTCGACCAGCGGCAGCTTGAATGCGTTCTCATGGGTCGGCTTGGCGTCGGCGAGAATCGCTTCGGCGGCGGTCTTCGCTCCGCGGGGCAGCTCAGTCTCCGCCGTCTCGACGCGCCAGGGCTTGGGCGCGACGCCGCCGAGCGCGATCGCGCCGCTGCCGTCGCGCTGCACGATGGCAGCGACCGAGATCAGCGCGAAGGCGTAGGACGCGCGGTCCCGCACCTTGCGGTAGATCTGCGTGCCGCCGACAGGCTTCGGCAACGTCACTGCGGTGATGAGTTCGCCCTTGTCCAGCACGGTCTCGAGATGCGGGGTCTTGCCCGGCAGCCGATGCAGCTCGGCGACAGGGATCGAGCGGGTCGATCGATCGGGCTTCACCGTCTCGACCGTGGCGTCGAGCGCCCGCATCGCCACCGCCATGTCGGAAGGGTGCGTCGCTATGCAGGCCTCACTGATGCCGACCACTCCCAGCTGGCGCGAGAAGCCGCCGAGCGCCGAGCAGCCGCTGCCGGGCTGGCGCTTGTTGCAGGGCTGTGCCGTGTCGTAGAAATACGGGCAACGCGTCCGCTGCAGCAGGTTGCCGGCCGTGGTGGCGCGGTTGCGCAACTGGCCGGATGCCCCCGCCAGCAGCGCCCGCGAGAGCACCGCATAATCGCGCCGGACGCGCTCATCCGCGGCGAGCGCGGTGTTTCGAACCAGCGCGCCGATACGCAGCCCGCCATCGGATGACGGCTCGATCTTGTCGAGGCCAAGCCCGTTGACGTCGATCAGATGCGTCGGCACCTCGATCTGCAGCTTCATCAGGTCGAGCAGGTTGGTGCCGCCCGCGATGAACTTCGCGTCGGGGTTCCTGGCCGCGGCGGCTGCTGCCTCTGCCGGCGAAGCCGCCTTTTCGTAGGAGAATGCCTTCATCCCTGCCTCCCCGCCACCTCGGTCATCGCCTCGACGATGTTGGAATAGGCGCCGCAGCGGCAGATGTTGCCGCTCATGCGCTCGCGGATCTCGGCCTCGGTCGGCGCCATGGCGCCGGTCAGGTCGTCGCTGACATAGCTCGGGATGCCGGCCTTGATCTCGTCGAGGACGGCGACGCCGGAGCAGATCTGGCCCGGCGTGCAATAACCGCACTGAAAGCCGTCATGCTTCACGAAGGCCGCCTGCATCGGGTGAAGGTTATCGACGCCGCCGAGCCCTTCGATCGTGGTGATCTCCGCACCTGCATTCATGATCGCCAGAGTCAGGCAGGAGTTGATCCGCTGCCCATCGACCAGCACCGTGCAGGCGCCGCACTGACCATGATCGCAACCCTTCTTGGTGCCGGTCAGGTGAAGCTGCTCTCGCAGCGCGTCCAGCAAGGTCGTGCGCGTATCGAGTTCGAGCCTATGGCTGCGCCCGTTCACGGTGAACGAGACCTCGCTCAGCACCGGCTTTCCGACTGGCGCCGGCAGGGCGCGCGCGCCCGCAGCCGTCGTGGAAAAGGCGGCGCAGGCGCCGGCGACGACCATCAGATCACGCCGGTTCATTTCCAGTTCGCTGGGAGTTGGCATATCCGCCTCCGATTTCGACAAATCGCAGCCGGTAACTCGCTCCCGAGCCCGCTGCGTTGCGAAAGAGAACGGCCGAAGCGGCGGCTAGTTCATTCTCATTCTAAAATGCCGCACACACGAGATCGTCAGCGCGCTTGTGGATCGTCTGATCAAAAGACAAATGCGGGAGGCTCAACATCGGGAACGTCCGCTGTCCGGCGACGCTCAAATGTCAGCAATTGGCGCGGGCCGACGAGTAGCTGGAACTCCCATCGCAACGGCTGTGTTGGAGGAGACGGTCGCCGACTCCCCTTCGCGGGGCCTCGGCGCGCCAATCAAAAAACTTGGCCATCTCCTGGGAAGCGGACAGCGAGCTCCGCGGGATCGCCAGCATATTAATTAGCAAGCCTTATCAAGCCTATTGAATCCAGATGGCTAATCGAAGAGTGGGCAGGTGACTAGGTTCCTCGCGAGCTGAAGCAGCGAACGAGCTACGAATGCCTTCCATCGACACCAAACTCCTTATTCCGCCGTTCCTTTTCGCGTTGGGGCTGATGGGCTCGACACCGGCGCTCGCTCAGCGGGCAGCCAAGGCCACGCCGTTCACGATCCAGGAGCAAGGCAGCTTCGCTGTCGGCGGGACGGTGGCGAGGACCCCAGGTACCTACAGCAACAACAAGCCCACGGCCGAAGGGCAAAGCCTCCACGGCGACCATCTCTACGCCTTCTATCAGGTTCCGCAGAATCCCAAGGCGCTGCCGATCGTCATGCTGCACGGTGCCTTCCAGTCGGCACGAAGCTGGGAGACGACCTCGGATGGGCGCGAGGGCTTCCAGACCCTGTTCCTGCGCCGCGGCTTCCCGGTCTATCTCGTCGACCAACCGCGTCGCGGGCGTGCCGGCAACAGCACGGTCGCGACGACGATCGAGCCTACCCCCTACGACCAGCTCTTTTTCGATCAGTTCCGGCTCGGGAAATGGCCCAACTACTTCGACAACGTCCAGTTCGACCGCAAGCCCGAGACGCTGGACCAGTTTTTCCGCTCGGTCACGCCGAATACCGGGCCCTACGATGCCGGCGTCATTTCCAATGCCATGGCGGCGCTGTTCGCCAAGACCGGACCGGCGATCCTGTTCACCCATTCCCAAGGCGGCGGCCCGGGCTGGCTGACGGCGATCAAGAACCCCAACGTCAAGGCGATCGTCGCTTTCGAGCCGGGCAGCGGCTTCATCTTCCCGGAGGGCGAACTGCCCTCGGCCATGCCGAGCGCTGCCGGGACCTTGTCGCCCGAGGCGGTGCCGTTGGCGGATTTCCAAAAGCTCACCCGCATCCCGATCGTCATCTATTACGGCGACAATTTTCCGGTCGAGCCAACTACGGAGCGCGGGCAGGACAATTGGCGGGTGCGGCTCGCCATGGCGAAGCTCTGGGTCGCGGCCGTCAACGGGCATGGCGGTGATGCGCGCCTCGTCCATCTCCCCGAGATCGGCATCCGCGGCAATACGCACTTCCCATTCTCCGACCTGAACAATGTCGAGATCGCCGACCTCGTCTCGAAGTTCCTCGCCGAGAAGAAGCTCGACTGATGCCGGCGACGCCTCGCGCCCGGCCTCCAAAGCATTGCATTCGAAAGGAAGACCATGATGACGCGTCGAACCGTCCTGAAGACGGCCGCTGCCGCCGCAGCCATTGGCGTTACCGCCGGGGATGCCGGCGCCGCCGATAGCAGCAAGAACCCCTTCGGCCTCGTCTATCGGGATGCGATCACGAGCAACGAGCCAGGCAAGGTCAATATCCACCCCGTGACCTACAAGCTGGGCGGGCTGGACATTGTCGCCAACGTCTACACCCCGGCCGGATACAGCGCCGACAAGACCTATCCGGCGATCGTCGTCGCTCATCCGAATGGCGGCGTGAAGGAGCAGGTCGCGGGCCTCTATGCCCAACGGCTGGCGGGCGAGGGTTACATCGCAATCACTGCCGACGCCGCCTATCAGGGTGCCAGCGGTGGCCAGCCCCGCAGCGTGGACAAGCCTCAGAACCGGATCGAGGACATTCACGGCATGGCGGACTTCATCACCCGCTATCCAGGCGCCGATGCAGCGCGCCTCGGACTTCTCGGCATCTGCGGCGGCGGAGGCTACGCGCTGTCGGCAGCCAAGACCGACAAGCGGTTCAAGTCGATCGCAACGCTCAGCATGTTCAATTCCGGGCGCGTTCGCCGCAACGGCTTCGCGGATTCGCAACTGAACACTGTCCAGGACCGCCTGCGGCAAGTCTCCCAAGCGCGCGCCCAGGAAGTCGCCGGTGGCGAGATCCTCTACTCGGGCGACGCCAACCTGACCGACGGGCAGATCGCCAAACTGCCCTTCGAAATGTACCGGCAGGGCTACGCGTATTACTGGACGACCCACGCCCATCCGAACGCGACGTTCAGGTACACGACCAGCAGCTTGCTGGACCTGATGCGCTGGGACGCGACCGATCAGATCGATCTGATCGACCAGCCCCTGCTGATGATCGCCGGCAGCAAGGCCGACAGTCTCTGCATGACCAAGGACGCCTTCGCGAAGGCGACCGGCACCAGGGACAAGGAGCTGTTCGAGATCGAGGGCGCGACGCATATCGAGACCTACTGGGTGCCGAAATACGTCGATGCGGCCATGGGCAAGCTGACCCCGTTCTTCGCCCGGACGCTCCCGTCCGGCCGAACCTGAACCACCTTCCAACCCGAACGAGGTCTGTCATGCGAACCATCCGCAACGCGTCGGTTGCCGCCCTGCTGCTCAGCGCGGCACCGTTCGAGGGGTCAGCCCAAGCGCAAACCCCGTCCCAGCCAGCGACGGCGAAGCCACCGTCCCGGGCGCAGCAACTCATGGGCGACATCGCTCCGAAGATGGCCGAGCTCACCGACAACGTGCTGTTCGGCGACATCTGGGAACGGCCAGGGCTGGCCAAGCGCGACCGCAGCCTGATCACGGTTGCCGCCCTGATCGCGCTGAACCGGCCAGAGCAGCTTCGCTCGCACATGGCGCTGGCGCGCACGAATGGCGTGAAGGAAGAAGAGATCGTCGAGGCGATCACGCAGCTCGCCTTCTACGCCGGCTGGCCGAACGCTATCGCGGCGATCGGTGTCGCCCGCGACGTGTTCAAGCAGAAGTGAGCCCTGGCATGCTCGCTCCCGCCCTGATCTTCGCGGCTATGGCGCTGCCTTTCGCTGCGCTCGCTCAAAGCGACCGGGTCGTCGTCCAACGCGCCGGCGCGCAGACGCCCACAGCCGGCCCGGCGCAGAACTTCACCGGCAAGGTCGAGGTCACGGGCCGTTTCCAAGGCACGTCACCTGCCCGCATCGGTGGCGGCACGGTCAGTTTCGAGGCGGGCGCCCGGACCGCCTGGCACACGCACCCGCTCGGCCAGACGCTGATCGTCAGCGACGGCGTCGGCCGGGTGCAGCATTGGGGCGGAGAAATCCAGGAGATCCGGCCCGGCGACATCGTCTGGATTCCACCGGGCGTGAAGCACTGGCATGGCGCCTCGCCAGCTTCCGGCATGACCCATATCGCCATCTCCGAGACCCTGGACGGGAAGACCGTCGACTGGCTGGAGCATGTCTCAGACCAGCAATACGGCCGCTGAGGATCCCCCATGAAATTCGCTACACAAGCAGCTCTTGCGGCTGCTGCGATGAGCGTCCTTCTCGCTGCCGGCTGGCAGGTCCATGCCGAAGCCACCCGCGCGACGCTCCCGGATCTCGACAAGCTCGTCCACTACACCACCGTGCGGCGCGGCAACGTCACCGAGCACATCATGACGACGCCGCAGGCGCTGGAGGCGGTCAAGAACCGCCAGCCCATCCCGTCGGGCACCCATTTCGTGCTGGTCGACTACCGGGACGGCGAGCTGTTCCGCTACTTCGTCATGGAGAAGGGCGAGGCCTGGGGCGCCGACTACGACGAGCGCCGCCGGACTGGCGACTGGCAGTACCAGTGGTTTTGGCCCGACGGAAAGATCAACACCGCTGAGAATACGGCGCGCTGCGCGAGCTGCCACAGCAGCCAGGCAAGCAGCGACTATCTCTACACGGCCTATCGGATCCCGCGCTTCAACGGCAAGCCGGTCGAATAGGCTTTACGATGAGCCGGTTTTTCGCCCTTCGTCTCTGGCTGGACGGTCTCGCCGCCGTCCTGCTCGTGTTCGGCCTGTCCTACTGGTGGCTCGGCAATGTCGCGCACGAGCTTGCGGGCACGCTGATGTTCGTTCTCCTGATCGCGCACAACGTCTTCAATCGTCGCTGGTACGGCAATCTCTCGAGGACGCGGCGCGAGCCGCGCAGCCTCTTCAATGTCCTCGTCACCGGGGGGCTCCTGCTCGCCATGCTGGCGCTGCTGGTAACCAGCATCCTCATCTCGAATGCGCTCGCTTCCTTCCTGCCGCCCTGGGGCGGTTTCTCCGTGCGACAGATCCATACGGTCGCCGCCTACTGGGTTCTGGTGATCGTGGCGGTGCATCTCGGCCTGCGCTGGCCAATGCTTATCGGTCTTGCGCGGGTTGCCTTCGGCCTTCGCGGGACCAGTCCGATCAGGACCTCGATCCTGCGCGCGCTCACGGGCGCGGTGGCGGTCTACGGGATCTGGAGCTGTCTCGTTCTGGGCCTCGGGATGAAGCTGACCATGCAGATGAGCCTGGACTGGTGGAACTTCGAAGAGTCGGTTGCGGGCTTTTTCATCCACGTCGGCGCTATCGCCGGGCTGGTCATATCGGGGACGTATTACGCGATGAAGCTCATCGACTTCGCCCGCCCTGGCCGCCGCCCAAGCCGCGACGCCCAGCCAGTTCCGACGACCGTATCACCATGACCACGCGTCTATCACGGCGCGAATGGCTCGCCGCGGCGGCTCTGTGCTCGGCTTCGACGCAGGCATCGGCCCAGACGGCTCCGCAGCGCTCCGGTTCAGGGGCGCATCAGCCACTGACAGCCGACAGCACCCTGAGGCAGTTGGTCTCTCACCCGGCATTTACCGGCTTCGGTCGCCGGATCCTGCCCTGGGACGATCGCGCGTTCGACGAGAACGCCAGGCTTTCCGCGATCGGCAGCCTGCTGCCTTACCATACCCAGGTCGATGTTCCCTCGACCATCGCCGCGCTGAACCGACTGATCGAGGATGCAGGTCGCGGCCGGCAGATCTTCTACGAGCTCTATGACGACGAGGCGCGACGCGCCGACCCCGGCAAGTCGCATGCGGGACTGTTCTTCCTGCGTGGCAAGCCCGGCGCGCCGTTCGCGATCATCGCCCCTGGAGGCGGTTTCGCCTATGTCGGCTCCGTCCATGAAGGCTTCCCCTATGCCGCAGAAATCAGCCGGGCCGGATTGAACGCCTTCGTCCTGAAATACCGGGTCGGATTGGGCGGAGAGGTCGCCACCCGCGACCTGGCGGCCGCGATCGGCCTCGTGTTTCGCAACGCCGCCGAGTTCGAGGTCGAAACCCGCGGATATTCGCTCTGGGGCAGCTCGGCCGGCGCGCGCATGGCGGCGCTCATCGGCAGTCATGGTGCGGCCCGCTTCGGCGGACCCGACGTGCCCCGGCCGGCGGCCGTCATCATGGCCTATACGGCCCACGCGGACATCGGCACCGTCGAGCCGGCCACCTTCGCCGTGGTCGGTGCGAGGGATGGCATCGCGCCGCCGGAATCGATGGAGCGGCGGATCGCCATCCTCCGCAGCATGGGCGCCGAGACCGACTACCGGGTGTATCCGGATGTCGCGCACGGCTTCGGTCCGGGCATCGGCACCAGCGCTGAGGGGTGGATCGGAGAGGCTATCCGCTTCTGGCAGCTTCAACCTCTGTAGCGCAGGACATCGACCAGCAGGGAGAGAGCCGAGGAGGAATGCCGCCGGCTGGGGTAGTAGAGGTGGTAGCCGGGAAACGGCGGGCACCAATCCTCGAGCACCCGTATGAGCTTTCCCGTGCGGATATGCGGGATCGCTTGGTCTTCCGGCAGGTAGGCTAGGCCGAGACCGTCGAGCGCCGAACTCAGGCGGAGCGCGAGGCTGTTGAATACGAGTTGCCCCTCGCCACGCACCTTGACCTCGCGACCGTCTTTTTCGAGACCCCAGGGAAACAGGCCGCCATAGGTGGGCAGACGAGACGCGATGCAGTTGTGGGAGGTCAGGTCCTGTGGCGTTTCCGGAATTCCGTAGCGCGTGAAATAGGCTGGCGATCCGACCACGGCCATACGCATCTCGGGCCCGATCCGGACGGCGATCATGTCCTTTGCGACCTGCTCGCCCAAGCGTACCCCCGCATCATACCCAGCCGCCACGATGTCTACGAGGCCATAGTCGACGATGATCTCGACCTCGATGTCGGGATGATCCGGCAGGAAGCCCTTCAGGGCGGGTTGCAGGGCCGAGATCGCGGCATGTTCTCCGGCCGTGATGCGGATCGTCCCGGCCGGCTTGCCCCGCAATTCGCCAAGTGCCGCGATCTCCGCCTCGATCTCGTCGAAGCGCGGCGCGATGGTTTCGAGAAGCCGCAAGCCGGCTTCAGTGGGAGCAACGCTTCGGGTCGTGCGCGTCAGAAGCCTGAGCTTGAGGCGCTCCTCGAGAGCCTTGATGGTCTGGCTCAGCGCGGACTGCGAGACCCCCAGCTTGGCGCCGGCCTTGGTGAAGCTGCGCTCCTTTGCGACCATGGCGAAGGCGGCAAGGTCGTTAAAGTTTGGCTGCGCCATTAATTAGAGAACCTTATGAGATCGGTCGAATTATAGCTCCTTGCTGTCATGGCGGGTACTGGCTGGCCACACCACATCGACTTGGCAACTTGCTGCCATCAACCGCGGCCGAGGGGCCTCAATTTCGGCTGCGCGGTCCATCGCCAAATTGAACGGCCCGAGACCAGTCCCGAAGAGCAACCCAGAAACACAATGCGGACTCGCCGCCAATGTCTGGCACGAGGCGCGAGCGGAACTCAGGCCCGCCCCACTGGCAACGTCTGCTCCTGGGCAATGCGCCAAAGTCAGCTAGATGGCCCCTGACGTCTGGAACGTCCGCTTTCCGCCACCGAACTATCCCAGAAACCAAGCCGAGCACCTTCTCGAAGCGCATGGGCAACCGCCGGCGAGATTGAAACGCTTCGGCTCGCGGAACATATCGCCTCGTACCTTGTTTCGGTGAGATCGAGCGGACCGTATCGTCCGCAACGCGTCGGCCTTTTGTCCGCGCCTATAAAGTTCATCGCGCATGACAAACACCGCCCTACGAGGCGTCCCGACGCCGCGACCGCTCGCGCGTCTTCTGCAGTATCCTGGGGCGCCGTCCTCGGAGGGGCCGTGGTCAGCGCGTGTATCGCCCTCATGCTCCTCGCCGCAGGAGCCGGCCTGGGCTTCTTCTCGGTCTCGCCCTCGACGAATGCCGGCGGCACGGCAGCCACGTTCGGCATCGCCGCCGTGATCTGGCTTGCTGTCATTCATCTCCTCTCGGCCGGTGCCGGAGGATACTTCGCCGGTCGTCTCCGCACCAAGCGTGTTGGTCTTCATACTGAGGAGGTTGCCTTCCGCGACACCGCTCACGGCTTCATGGCCTGGGCCGTCGGTGCGATCATCAGCACGGTCCTGCTGGCATCGGCCGCCTCCGCGGCCGCGGCTATTGGCGGCAGTGCTCGCCTTGGTGCGAGCGCGGCATCCGGTGTCGGCTCTGTCGTCTCAAGCGCAGCAAGCCAGGCTGCCGGTCGCCTCGACCTGTCGAGTCTCGACCCGTCGGCTTATGTCACCGACCCGCTGTTTCGCGCCGAGAGACCGGCTCCCTCCTCGGCAGACACGGCTCCGGCCCGTGCCGAAGTTGGCCGTATCATCGCCATGAGTATCCGCAACGGCGACATGTCCCCGGCCGACAAGTCCTATGTGGCCAACGTCATCGCCGCACAGACCGGCATCCGCCAACCCGACGCCGAAAAGCGCGTCACCGACGCGATCGCGAATACCAGGGAGGCCGCCGCCAAAGCCGAGCAGACCGCTCGCGAGACGGCTGACATGGCCCGCAAGGCCTCCGCCTCCTTCGCCCTGGCGACCTTCATCGCGATGCTCATCGGCGCGCTGGCAGCCAGCTACGTCGCGACGCTCGGTGGCCGCGCCCGCGACAAGGTCGACGCCTGACCCACGCCTGCAACCCCGACAACCGGAGAATTCCAATGGCTGCGAATACACCAAAGGCCCTCGATGACATGTTCCATGACATGCTCAAGGACGTCTACTATGCCGAGAAGCAGATCCTGAAGGCACTGCCCAAGATGGCGAAGGCGGCCAAGTCGCCCGAGCTCAAGAAGGCCTTCGAGACGCATCGCGAAGAAACGGAGGGGCATGTCGAGCGCTTAGGCGAGGTCTTCGAGGTGATCGGCAAGGCGCCTCGCGGCAAGACCTGCGATGCCATCCTCGGCATTCTGGAGGAAGGCAAGGCCGTCATAGAAGATTACGCCGACAGCCCCGCTCTCGATGCCGGTCTCGTCGCCTCGGCCCAAGCGGTCGAGCATTACGAGATGACGCGCTATGGCACGCTGAAGTCATGGGCGAAGCAGCTCGGCCACAACGACGCGGCGGCGCTGCTCGATGCCACGCTTGCCGAGGAGACCAAGACCGACAAGCTGCTCACGCAGCTCGGCGGCCCGGCAAACTCGGCTGCTGTCGCGCATGCCAAGCCCGCGTGATCCGTTCGCTTCCTGGAGCCCTCTCTCCTCGCCGGAGAGAGGGCCTCACTGCGTTCATGTTCGTGTGTCGCGACACGATAACTTCCCGAAACATTTCCTGATCGCCTCGACGAAACCAACTCCGCGTTCGCAAGACCTCCTCAGGTCTCGAGGAAAAAGCGGACCATCTCACGCGAGGCATCGGGCCCCGTCTCATCCGTATAGCTTCCGCCGCGGTCACCTCCTGACCAAGCATGACCGCCGCCGTGGATCAACCAGTGCTCGACGCGTGCAGGAGCATCGCCATACCCGATCAGCGACCGGGTCACGCGTTTGCCGTTGATCACCGCATCGGTCTGAAACTCTGCTGGTTTCCCTTGCGCGGATCCCGCGAGATCGAAAACGGCCCTGCCGTTCGATGGGTGAACCGTGGCATCGGCAGTTCCGTGGAAAATGATCTTCCTGATGGGCGAACGGCCTTGTGCCGTCACTTTCGCATTTCCCTTCATCGCAGCAAATGCGGACATGACGTCCCGAGCTGCGCCGTGAGGCAGGCCGGAATGAATGCCGGCTGCGGAAAAGACGTCGGGATGGGTCGAGGCGAGGACATCGGCCATCGCTCCGCCCGCCGACAGGCCGGCGACGAAGACCCGCTTGCGATCGATCTTGAATTCCGAAGCCAGTTCCTGGGCGAGCCCGGCCAGAACGGCCGGTTCACCTGCGCCACGCTGCTGATGGCGAGGGTCGAACCAGTTCCAGCAACCCTGCGCGTTAGCCGATTTCGGCTGCGAAGGATAAGCGACGATCAGCCCGAACTCGTCGGCCAATGCGTTCATCCGGGTGCCGCGCGCAAAATCATTCGGGTTTTGTGTGCAGCCATGGAGCATCATCACCAGCGCGAGCTCACGGCTGGCATGATCGGACGGCACGTAGAGCTTGTAGGCCACGGAGCCTGCGGCCGATTGGAACCTGTGTGCCCGGACTTTTTCACCGTCCCGCGCATCGTCCGTGACGGTGTCGCCATGGCTCGGCGCGTGGACGAAGCTCGCCTGCTCCTGCCGAAGCTTTTGCAGGATCGCCCGGAGACCGCGTGCCGGCGGTGCTTCGGGATTGTCACCGCTTCGTGTGCCGCCATCCGAGGCAGCTGAGGGCATCGACCCGCGTCCGGCGAGAGCGCGCTGTATCGCAGCCGTTGCGCCCGTCACGTCGGATGTTCGCAGGCGGTTTGTGGCTTCGCCGATGGCGGCGTGAAAACGCGGATTCATGGCGAAGGTCCTTTGGGTCACGTTAATCGATCGGCCAGGGCGGCCTTGATCTCGGGCGACACGTGCAGCGCCCCGAGGATGGTGAGGGAGGCAATGGCCTGACGCGCCAGTTCCGGCGAGACGTCGCCATCGATCACAGCCAGGCCGAGGACCCGGATATCGAGCTGCTCTCCGGCTGCAACCACGGCTTCGAGATCCCGCCGCGTGAAGGTCCGCAATCCCAGTTCAAGCGCCAGGCGCGTCGTCGCCTTCGCGGCGACATCCGAATGGGTCGCAAGCTGGCTGCGGATCGCGGTGCGGATGAAGTCCGAGCGGTTGGAATAGAAGCCGTCGCGAACCAGCAGGTCGATGCGGCCGAGATCCACGAAGCCGAGGTTGAGCGTCAGCTTCTCGCTGTCAGGCGTTTTCATGGCAGATCCATATACCATCCATATGGATGGTATATGGATGTTCCAGCAGGGATATCAAGGGCTGCTCGCGGCGCCTGACCGGGCTGGGCATCAAAAGACAGAGACAGGCGTCTGGCCGTGTGGCAGCACATGACATAACCAGGAACATTCCCTGGACGGGAACGAAATCGGGGACATTTTGCCCACGCCGGAACTTCGCGATTCCCGCTTCATGCGCAGCCTGCTGGCGGCGTCGGACGATTGCATCAAGGTCATCGACCTCGACGGCAAGCTCTCCTTCATGAGCGAAGGCGGCCAGCGCATCATGGAAGTCAGCGACTTCAACGCCATCAAGGGCTGTCCCTGGCCGGATTTCTGGGCTGACCAGGGCAACGCCGAAGCCAGGTTCGCGATCGAGGAAGCGCGTGCCGGCCGCAGCTACCGCTTCCAGGGCGCGGCCGATACGGCCGCCGGCAATCCACGGTTCTGGGACGTCCAAGTCGGCCCGATCCTGGGCCCGGACGGCAAGCCCGAGGCGATCCTGTCCGTGTCGCGAGACATCACGGCGATCAAGGAGGCCGAACAGCGCCAGCGTCTGCTCGCGCTTGAACTCAAGCATCGGATGAAGAACACCGTCGCCATGATTCAGGCGATCGCCAATCAGACGGTCCGTGGCGGCCCCGAGATCGACGCGATCAAGGAAGCCTTCACTGCCAGGTTGAGTACGATGGCCTCGGCGCAGGACATCCTGACCCAGACAGTCTGGGCCAGGGCAAACCTAGCTTACCTCGTCCAGGAGTCATTGAAGGGGCAAAGCGACCTGTCGCGTTTCCGGATCAATGGTCCGGCGGTCGAGCTCTCGTCGAAGACTGCCCTGGCAATGGCGCTTGCGTTGCATGAGCTAGCGACCAATGCCGCAAAATACGGCGCTCTCAGCCAGGATAGCGGTCGGATCGACATAACCTGGTCGGTTGAAGACGGTCAGTTCGCATTCGAGTGGCGCGAGAGCGGCGGCCCGCTGGTCGTGCCGCCAACGCGTCGCGGCTTCGGATCGCGCATGATCGAGCGGGCGCTGGCGGGATATTTCAGCGGGGCAACCGCCGTGGACTACCAGCCTGCAGGGGTGGTCTTTTCGCTTCGCGGCCCCATCGATGCACTCATTGCCGACTGATCAGATCGTCGGCCGGAAGGCTGCAATGACTTCGGCTGGCCGATAAGGCTTCCTGAGATAACGAACATTCTCCGGCAGGTCGCCTTCGCGAGGCATGACGCGCCCACTCGCTACAACGAGGAGGATGGGCGGCCAGCCCGATCGCACAGCGTGCGCCAGCTTCATGCCGTCCATCGAGCCAGGCATTTCGATGTCGGTGAACACGATCGCGATGTCGTCGCGGGCTTTGAGGATGTCGATCGCTTCGTCGGCATGGGTCGCCTCAACGACCTCGAAGCCGGCATCCTCGATGAAGTCCGCAGCGTCCATCCGGAGCAGAGGCTCGTCTTCGACGATCAGGACGACCAGCTTCGACATCATACGCTTTCGACAGTGACTCTGAGCCAACTGCCGACGTCAGCTCTTGTTGCGTCGGATTGTAAAGAATTTCGCAGTTTGTTCTTAGTATTTGGTTACGTTTGAGAATCTACCCCCGCGGCAGGCCGAGCACCGTGCTTTTCAGCAAATCTCGGCTTCATCCGCCTTCAATGTCCTGCACGATATGTTCAGCTGATACCGAGAGTCTCACAGGACGCGACGCGAAGACGGCCCGGCTGACGGAACAGCGGCTACGCAGGAAGGCTGATGAGCGCGCAAGCGGCGCTACATTTCCGCCGAGGAATCTACCGTGAAGTCGCTTCCGCTCGTTGCGCGACAGCGTCACAATCCTAACCATGCCTCGATAGCTGGAGTGCGCTTCGACCAATCCAGAAGCAGTTCGAAAGCGTTCGATCAGCGGGTTACTTTCAAGCGACCTGATTGAACTCAGGCAACGGGCACCCCACGACGGCCATATAACGGGCCGTCCAGTTGGTGACGGCGAGTTCAACAGCTATGCCTCCTTCATATTGAAGGAGAATTTTGTACGAAAACTCGCTCGGATCGACAGATTCCGTATCGCAGATCAGATATCCGACCCAATGATGCTCCTGATGCGTGCCGAACTGATATTTGGCGGGCAGCCTTCGACCACTGCGCAAAGCAACCGAGCCGGTTCCATTGAGCATGGCTTGTGTCTCCGTTTGGCGGCGTGAAATGCGCCGCGACGGTCATTTCCAGAAGCGGATGGAGACAACTGCAGCTTAACCGAGCGCTCTTGCGACCCATATTGCAAGTCACGTTTCAGGTATGAAGGAAAAGCTGCGGACGCTGTCCTCGATGAAGGCGGCAGCGCAACCCTCCAATTTGCAGAATGAATCTGCCACGGCAAACCGACATATCGCCCACGCTTCAATGAGCGGGCACTAGAGCTTGGTCGGCGGCCGGGATCACGACGTCACGCCCGATCCGCGTAAGGAGGAACGTCCACGAGCGTGCCGATGAGACGGAGCAAGGCCCTTTGCTCGGGACGGTCCGACTTTCCGGAGACGAGGAAGGCTCCCAACTCCATATGTGACAGCTGGCCGCCTCCTGGGCCGTTCGGTTGATGGATCACGAAGGCTGCACCGCTCGTCGGCTCCCGCCCCAGAAACCAGCAGTCGCCCGAGGGACTGCTATATAGTTCACGCCGTTCACTCATGATGTTGCGTCCTCCTGCGATAGACGACGGCCGGTCAAACCCAAAGTCGCCATGTGAGCAGGTCGAAGCGCCACCTGTCGCCGCGGGTGCTCCTTTATGTGCAGCCGGTAACCTCCGACCATTGCTAGCTGAAGTTGCCGGCCGACAGCCGATGATAGCTCCCGCGCTTTTTTGAATAGGCGGCGCGAGCGGCCCCCAATATCGCTGATCTATTGAGGTCGAATGCGACGAGGAACGAACTCTCGCTTCCGTCGATAATAGCGGGGCTCAAACTCTGCAGAACATCAAGCTCAATCTGGAACATGACTTCCAGTGATGCCTCGGAACCCCAGAAGCTCACGCAACCGCGAACAGGTTCGTAACGCCGGATCGCGTTGGGAAAGTCGAGGCTCATGATCTGCACCCTCCGCCGAGACGCGCCAGCTGGACCTGATAGGCATCGACATGGCGTCTCTTCCGCGTATTTCTCAGCAAAATCCCGATCGGAAACGCGATCAGCGAACCCGCAGCCACCAACGACAAGTGGGGCATCAAAGGCAAATCATAAAACAGACCTGCTCCCCACATGCCGCCGCTGCAGAGCGCCATGCCGATCAATCTATAGACCAGCGCAGACGCCTCCGGTGCCGGAGCGTAGCCGGCTGCTGCAAGCCGAGCCTTTTCCAGATACGGATTAATGGGAGACATCATTTCAGGACGAGCGTGAAGGCCAGCGCAAATGCGGCGATGAGGCCGCCATGCGCGAACCAAACCAGATGGCGATCTGCGGCCCAAGCGCGATAAATGAACCAGATGCTGGAAATATTTGACATGGCCGGGCTCCGTTTGGCCCAGATCGGGGCGCTTCGCGCAAATGTCGTGAAGTAAAATCCCGATGCGTTTCGAGATTTTTCTTATGTAAGATGGTCGATTTGATACCGCAAGGCAAGGAGGATCTTATTTTGATATTTTTCCAATCCTGACGACTATCACTGAGTTTCAAGAACAAACGATCGATTGAATGATCGAATCTCTCTCACTTGATGCTTCAAATTATCTCGATGATGGTGGTCGAGCACCGCCGACGCGAGCGGAATGGGACTGAAGACGCCCATCCCGGAATGCGTATGCCCGTTCACAGGAGGGCGCTGAACTCGGCTTCTGGCGCAACGTCGCGTCAACGCATGGAGCGGCGGCTCCCGAACAGATCTGAGATTGGAGTAAAGGCGCCCAGCCGCTCTCGGAATAGCGCTGCCCTGTTGTGATCTCCCCGGTGAGTTCACATCGGCACGACAGGAATACGGCATTCGCGCTCCGTACGGCTTGACGACGAACACACCGCTATGCGCGCAGAGCGCGATCAATCAGGTATTTCTTGCTATCCGCCCGAATAAGACGCTTCCTGTAAGCAATGCTGCCATTGCGCGCTTTCCTCCCGCCCGAGCATTTCGGCCGGCAGTCATAATCGAGACCATCATGCAACCCGGCCACGGCAGGTTTATCCCGCGCGACGGCACGGCCCCTCCCATGGGCCAGCTGATGATCGAAACAGCGCATACCGACCCCGGCGAAGTTTACTGCGAGGTCCTTTTCCAGTGCGGCCAGGGTGCAACGATCGAACGCGCTGTAACCAACTGGACTAACCGATATGGCCGTCGTCGGACGGCCGTTGCCCGTGCTCGACACGGCGGCTTGATCGACATTAGCCCCAATGAGCGTTTGCAGCATCAGCATCGAAGGGTACCGAACCTGTGATGCAGCTCGACGAGAAGGAAACGAGGCGATCTTCGCTTAGCCAAAGTTTCCATCGAGATGGCGTCACGGTCCAGGTCGAGATCTATCAGCTGGCTTGGTCTGACGGATGGACCCTTGAGCTTGTCCATGCCGATGGCGGCTGGACCATATGGCTCACTGAATTTGCGACCGATGAAGCCGCCTTGGCCGAGTTCACCGCTCAGATTGCCAGGCCTGGCTTACGCAACTTGATTGCGGGCACACTTCTCTACTTTCCGACCATCCATTGATGGGCTGAGGTCCCGCATCGGCGCGTCGGAAGGATATTCAGCTCGCTCTCGGCTCCAGAGGGCATCAAACCAAGGAGCGAGATATGTCGCATCATTTCAAGGCCGGGGACCGAGTCAGCCTCGCATTCGGCTTTCACGACCAGGGCGCCAACGGCACCTATGCCATAACCCGGCTTCTGCCCACGCGCATGAACGGCGAACCCCAGTATCGCGTGAAGGGAAGCGATGACCGCGAACGCGTGGGAAGACCAGTTCGTTCGGGCGCCGAAAAAGCGACCATAATCCGATTACCGATGCCTTGAACCGCATACACAGCAAGACGTGAGAGATAACGCAAACGGATGCGCGGCGGTTTACAGTCGCCTCTAGTTGGTCAGCCACGATATATGAGTGGTGACATGGCAATGTGCCCTCGAAACGACGATCCGTAGCCCTAGGCGACCTTTGGGGCGACCTCTTCGGTTATCACCTCGAAACGGTTCAGCATGTGCGGGCCGAAGGTGTGGACCATCGGGATGTCGGCTGCGTCGCGCCCGCGGGCCACGAGAATGCGACCGATGCGCGGCACGTTATGTCGCGCGTCGAAGGTCCACCACGTCCCGCCGAGATAAGCCTCGAACCAGGCGTTGTAATCCATGGGTGCCGGATCGGGAGGAACGCCGATGTCGCCGAGAAACCCGTTGCAGTAGCGCGCCGGAATGTTCATCGCCCGGCACAATGCGATGGCTAGATGCGTGAAGTCTCGGCAGACGCCGACCCCCTCGTTCATGGCCTGGGCAGCTGTCCGCGTGCTGCGCGCGCACTGATAGTCGAAGCGGATCTGTGCGTTCACGTAATTGCAGATCTGCTGAACCCTGTTCCAGCCCGGTGCGAAACTCCCGAACAGACCCCAGGCCGTGGCCGACAGCTCGTCGACCTCGCAATATCGGCTCGGCAGCATGTATTCGATCACATCGGGCGGCAGATCGGGAGGCGATATCTCCGCTGCAGTCTGGTCGAACTGATCGGGCAGGCCGGAATCCCGCACCACCATGTCGTTGGTGAAGATCGCGCCGCCCGCGGGAATGACGAGCCTGCGGCAGAGATTGCCGAAGCCGTCCGTATACTCTTCGACGGGCACCTCGCTACCGTCAGCGATCGACACGGCTCGCGGATTTGGCTCACTCACGAAGTCCGCCTGTCGGCTCCGATGCGGATCGAGGAGCAGGATGACCGGAACTGCCTGGATTGTGCCGATCTCGATCCGATAGCCGACGCGAATGTCCATGGATGCCTTCTCACCTGAACGGGTGAGACCGCAACACGCGACCGCCAAGCCCGGTTCCGGGAGGCTATGCCGAGATTTTAGACACCTTATGGCGCTTCGTCTTGAGTGGCGGCGATGCGAGAGCCAGGGCCTGATCTTGCGCCTCTTTGGCAAGCCGAAGCCCCCGCAGGCGGGCGGTGTTATCGGCACGCTGCTGGATAATGCTATCCATCTCCGAGTTCGCTCGCCCTCTCGCCAGCGATTTGGTCTGGAGCTTGAGAAATTGATTGTCGGCAGTCAGCCGCTGCTTGGATTGTTGAAGCATGTATTTCTCCTTGATTTATTCAAGAGCTGGCGTGAGCGGATACTATGCGCATCGGCCGGCCCCATCGTGTCAGCCCGGTCCGGGTCGCTGATCGCGGGCGACCTCAAAAGCAAAAAAGGCCGAGCATGAGCCCGGCCTTTCCTATGGCTATGGTCAAGGCGCCAGTACATCCGTGGTCGCCGATGACACATGGCCTGATTACGCAGCCTGGAGCTGCTCCGCGGCCATCTTGCCGGACTTGTTGTCGCGAGCGACCTCAAACCCGATCTTCTGGCCCTCGCGGAGCTCCCGCATACCGGCCCGCTCGACGGCGGAGACGTGGACGAACACATCCTGACCGCCATCGTCGGGCTGGATGAAGCCGAAGCCCTTGGTGGAGTTGAACCATTTCACAGTGCCGGTGGTCATGAAAACCCTCCTTCTGGCAAACTCTGTCGCTCCCCGACAGCATGTCAGGCGAGTTCAGAACGATTTTGAAAGGGGGGGTCATCGATGCCACGCCAAGAGCGCGGTAAAACAAAAACCAACCAAGCAATCTCGATGCACTTATACTTAAATTATGACTTTCAAAAATGCAAGAAAATTCTTTTGTGGCAACCTCGAATGAGAAAATCACTGCCATTTTTATTTTTCATCGGCCGCTCATTACAAGGATGGGCTCGGGGCGGACGCTCATCGCAGAGGGCGAATGCGACGCCACAATCTTTCGACCCCGACCCCGGCCGCAAATCCCGCCGTGACTCCTGAAGGCCAATGAGCCAGGGCAGCGACACGCGTCATTGCCAAAGCTCCAAAGCGCTCCACAGCCATGGCAGCGAACCGGTCTCAGAACCGGTTAGAAACGACGCCAAGGCGCCGGCATGCATCGCGTGCCCGTATGGAAAGGCATCGCTCGCCCGATCAACCAGAGCATGTTTTTTCTGGTTTGGATGAGGCGATCTGGTCGTTGCTGATCGATAAATCGTTTGATCGCGTGACGGAGAGCCGTGGTCGTTTGTGAAAACGGCGAGATACCGGAGAGCGGTTCGGCGTTTCCCGGGTGGCGAGGCGAGCTAGAAGATTGCGCCCCCAGCCAATAGCGCTCGGGCATCGCAAGCCCATCCCAGGGTCTTGGCTACTCGGACTGTCCCGTCAGGAGTATTCTGCGCGAGCGCCCGCATGGTTCTTTCGTCGCATGCGCTGACATTCAAGCGGATACGCGGAATTCGAAACCACGATAATCTCGCGCTACGGAACATTCAGCGTTAAACTGCGCCTTCGCCTCAGATGTCGCCCGGCGCCGCTTTCCGACGCCGGGTTCGTTTGTCAGGCGTGGCCGCGCGAGCCTTCCCTGCGACCTCCAGCGAATGCAGCGACGTCGGGCGCGAGAAGATCATGCTTTTCCGCCCATGACGCGAACAAGCCGCGCGCCGTATCCGCTTCGATCTCTCCGCGCATCGCCGCCAGGCAAGCCTTCAGCGCGAAGCCGTGGACCGCATCGCGTTTGTTCACCGGCCAATCGGCCAGGAACATGTAGGCCTCCATGGCAGTCCCGATCGCCGCCGGGTGCCCGAGCCCGGTCAGGATCACGACCGGCCTTTCGAAGTCGTCTGATGTCATCATGCAGTCCTCCCTCGGCTGGGAGCGATTGCCAACGTTGCCATAGCCATATTCTCCTCGAAGCAACATGGATCCGGTTTGGTTGATCGCCGCGTCGAGCGCACCGTGGCTTTCGGCGGCTGCCATGATTTTGGGATGTATTCTCTTCGGATCAAGCCCGTCGACGCATCGATGTTATTGCAGGTGGAATTCGCCGCTCACCGCGCTGAGATCGGCCGGGCCGATGAGGTCCTTGTGAGCGACGGTAATGCGGAACAGCTTGCCATCAAGCTTGGCCCGCCAGAAGGCGAGGAACTTGTTGAGCTCGGGAAAGCGCGGGGCGAGATCGTAGTCCTGCCAGATATATTCCTGCAGGATCGAAGGGTGGTCGGGCAAGCGGTAGAGGATCCCGGCGGTGGTCAATCCGTAGCCGGCGATCTGGCGGGCGAAGTCCGTCGAAGCCATTCCTTTCAGCTCCCTTGTTTCACTGCGCCGATGGCAGCGGATTTCCAACGCCCTGGCAAGCCCGAAGGTTGCGTTTGCGCTGCCTTTTCAGGCTGTTAGCACTCGTCCGAAAAAAGTGCTGCCAGCCTCTTGAAGGCAAAAATGGGGCAACCTAGATCATCGCGCGGGCACGGCGCCTCGGGGCGCGCGGAACCTCGCCGCGAGACCCGCATAGGGCCGGCCCGCTTTGACACGTGACCGACATGAAAATTGGAGGAACTCATGAAGTTTCGGCCACTGCATGACCGGGTCGTCGTGAAGCGCATCGACGCCGAGGAGAAGACCAAGGGCGGGATCCTCATCCCCGACACCGCCAAGGAAAAGCCGCAGGAGGGCGAGGTTGTCGCCATCGGGCCCGGCGCCCGCGACGAGATCGGCAAGCTCGTGCCGCCCGACGTGAAGGTCGGCGACCGCGTGCTCTTCGGCAAATGGAGCGGCACCGAGGTCAAGATCGATGGCGAGGATCTCCTGATCATGAAGGAGTCCGACATCATGGGCGTCGTCGAGGCGACGGTAACTCTGAAGAAGGCGGCCTGACGGGGCCTTCATCCCATCTCATCAACCTGAAACCTCAAGTCTGAAGGAGTGAGGAATCATGGCTGCGAAGGACGTGAAGTTTTCGCAGGACGCGCGCGAGCGGATGCTGCGCGGCGTCGACACGCTTGCCAATGCGGTGAAGGTCACGCTGGGCCCGAAAGGCCGCAATGTCGTGATCGAGAAGTCGTTCGGCGCTCCGCGCATCACCAAGGACGGCGTCACCGTCGCCAAGGAGATCGAGCTTTCCGACAAGTTCGAGAACATGGGCGCCCAGATGGTCCGCGAGGTGGCGTCGAAGCAGAACGACGCGGCCGGTGACGGCACGACGACCGCGACCGTGCTCGCCCAGGCGATCGTCCGCGAAGGCGCCAAGGCGGTAGCTGCCGGCATCAATCCGATGGACCTGAAGCGCGGCATCGATCTCGCCGTCGAGGCGGTGACGAAGTCGCTCGGCGAGCATTCCAAGGCGATCACCGGCTCGGAGGAGGTCGCGCAGGTCGGCACCATCTCCGCCAATGGCGACCGCACGATTGGCGCGATGATAGCCGAGGCGATGAAGAAGGTCGGTAACGAGGGGGTCATCACGGTCGAGGAGGCTAAGACCGCCGAGACCGAGCTCGACGTCGTCGAGGGCATGCAGTTCGACCGCGGCTATCTCTCGCCCTATTTCGTCACCAACACCGAGAAGATGGTCGCGGAGCTCGAGGACCCGTACATCCTGATCCACGAGAAGAAGCTCTCTGGTCTCCAGACGATGCTTCCGCTGCTGGAAGCCGTCGTGCAGACCGGCAAGCCGCTGCTGATCGTGGCGGAGGATGTCGAGGGCGAGGCTCTCGCCACCCTCGTCGTCAACAAGCTCCGCGGCGGCCTGAAGATCGCCGCCGTCAGGGCGCCGGGCTTCGGCGATCGCCGCAAGGCCATGCTCGAGGACATCGCCATCCTGACCGGCGGCACCGCCGTGAGCGAGGATCTCGGCATCAAGCTGGAGAACGTCACGCTCGACCTGCTCGGCCGCGCCAAGAAGGTCCGGATCGAGAAAGAGGCTACCACGATTGTGGACGGCGCCGGCTCCAAGATCGAGATCGAGGGCCGTGCCGCGCAGATCAAGGCGCAGATCGAGGAGACCACCTCGGACTACGACCGTGAGAAGCTCCAGGAGCGTCTGGCCAAGCTCGCCGGCGGCGTCGCGGTGATCCGCGTCGGCGGCGCGACCGAGGTCGAGGTCAAGGAGAAGAAGGACCGCGTCGACGACGCCCTGAACGCCACCCGCGCTGCAGTGGAGGAAGGCATCCTGCCGGGCGGCGGAATCGCCCTTCTGCGAGCGGTCAAGGCGCTGGAAGGCCTGAAGCCGGCCAATGACGACCAGAAGACCGGCGTCGAGATCGTCCGCAAGGCAATCACGGCGCCTGCGCGCCAGATCGTCGAGAATGCCGGCGGTGACGGCGCGGTCGTGGTCGGCAAGCTGCTGGAGTCTTCCGATTATGCCTGGGGCTACGATGCCCAGACCGGTGAATATGGCGATCTGGTCAAGGCCGGCATCATCGACCCGACCAAGGTCGTGCGCACGGCGCTCCAG
Organism: Allobosea sp. GW823-FHT02B03; assembly: GCF_058797755.1. Taxonomy (NCBI): domain Bacteria; kingdom Pseudomonadati; phylum Pseudomonadota; class Alphaproteobacteria; order Hyphomicrobiales; family Alloboseaceae; genus Allobosea; species Allobosea sp. GW823-FHT02B03. The sequence goes on from NZ_JBXAJY010000006.1 coordinate 101,926, forward strand.
GATGCGGCGTCGGTCGCGGGCCTGCTGATCACCACCGAGGCGATGATCGCCGAGCTGCCGAAGAAGGAAGCGGCTCCGGTGATGCCGGCCGGCGGCATGGATTATTGAGCATGGAGGGCGCCGCGGCCTCGCGGCGCCCTCTCCCAAGGCCGATCTCCAGACATGCCGAGGGATAGCCATGCCCTTTTCATCGCTGACCGATCCCGTCGATCTAGCTCGCGCGCAGGCTGCCCTTGAAAAGGCATGGGCGGACCTCCGGCCGTCGCTTGCGGCGGGCTCGGACGAACAGGAACGGAACGACCTCGCCTATATCGTGGCTTCTCTGGTTCCTCTGGCTCTCGACGAGGATGATCTCGCGCGGCGCTCGATCGATCGCTTTCGCGAGAAGGCATAAGCAGAAGACCTCAGTAAAGCCCCCTGCATTCTCTCAATTGCATCAGCCGACATGACCTATGGCCCACAGGAATCTAAGGAAATCTCCTTCCGACCGCTTCAAGGCCTCATCACCAATGCCGAGAGCGCAAAATAACGGACGTTCCGGCTGAAAGTTCCGTAGGACTTCTCGTCAGGCGGTGTGGCTGGTCTGGCTTGCGCAGCCGCCCCGGTGATGGCGGCGATGAAGACTTCCGACGCGGGAGCGCTTGTATCCGAGCAAACCGTGCAGGCGCAGCGTGTTGAGTGGCGCCGCCAGCTCGACGGCAATCTTCACCCCGACAAAGGTGCGGAAGATCTCGCCATCGAGGTCGTCGCGCGGTCCGGCGCACAATAGAATAAGCTGTCGGAAAGGACGGCATTTAGCCCCCAAGGGCATCAGGACTTCAAAAAAAGTCCATCCACGATCGGAGCCATAATGCATGATGTCTCCTCGTGAAGACAGGCCAGTTTCCTGCACGCGCGGAAGCGATAGGTTTCAACCGATCTGGCACTCAGCCCGGTCTGACGCGCGATGCTTTTGTTCGAATTGCACGAGACGACGGGCTGGAGAAACTGCATTTCGCGTTCTCTTAGATCATCACCAGCGCCGCTTCGATCCAATAAGGTTCCGAGGGGCAGTGAAGCTTCCAGGGCCCCATCCAAGTACAGCCCGCTGCCTCGAACGGCCGCTAACGCTTGCAGCAGACGGTCGCTCGAAGCGCCATTCAGCAGATAACCTGCGATACCCGTGCGAATGCCGCCTTGATCGATCTCGCATCGCGATCTTCGCACACGAGCAAGATCAGGATGAGCGGTGATACGCCCTAGGAACGCGAGTGAGTTTTCCGGAGTATCTGGCGACAAAGCAAAAAGTCGAATACGGCTCGTTCGTTCTTAATTCGGATGTCAACGGGGGATTAAAGATTTCATATTAAAAGTTAATCAGCCGAACCCAAAACGTGGTAGGATATTTCACGGAAGATTTTCTTCCGGTTCGGAAAGCCCGTCATCATGAAAATTGCAGCAGAACTGAAGCCGGCCGCCTGGGGCGCCGTCGGCGGCGCTATTGCCCTTGCGATCATCGGTTTTACCTGGGGCGGCTGGGTGACACAGAGCACGGCGGAGCGAGAGGCCAGGACGCGTTCGAGCACGGCCCTTGTGGCAGCTCTCTCGCCGATCTGCGTGGCGAAGTTCCAGCAGCAGGCCAATGCGACCGAGCAGCTCGCCGAGTTCAAGAAAATCAGCTCCTGGCAACAGGGTGATTTCATCGCAAAAGGAGGGTGGGCGACGATGCCCGGCAGCTCCTCGCCCGATTCTGATGTGGCCAAGGCCTGTGCGGTAGCCCTCGGCACTACAAAAAGCTGAGATCTTTCGGTCGCCCGTTGCGGGCACCCCAACCTGCGTCTTGCCGCGCGGCGCGCCTTTTCAGCGTCGCGCGACAACTGCCCCAGCGGACCCACGATACGCCTGAACTGGCCAATCCTCGAGGATGATCCGATGAGCCTCCAATTCCCCAATCCAATCCGACGATATGACACCACGCGGGACTGCATATGCTTCTGGGGCTCTGATTCTGCCCTGGAGATCGCATTCGAGGTCGAGCTCGCAGCGTTGCGCAGCATCGACTCTTCGGCTGGCCCGGGCGAAGCGTCGATGCTGCGGGCGTACGATGGGCATCTCGCTACCATCCGGGAGGCCGCCGGGGCAGCCTATTCCCGCAAGCGCAAGAGCTGCCATCGCCTGACGGCTTCCGACTTCTAGTCTGACTCGGGATTCGCCCTTAGCGGCCGGCCGACAGGCTTCTCGCGGTCTTCTGGCCGCTGCGGCGTGGCCTTTGCGGCACCAACAGCTGGCGTGGATGGGGAAGGTGCGGCTGTCGGAGCGATTGTCGGCTTATTGGTGTTTGCAGCCGGCTTCGGCTCGATCGTCCTGAAACGGATCATGACTGTCCTGTGGTTGGCTGACGCTCGCATGAACTCGGTCCCAAGGGACTGCCGCCCAAGAGCTCAGAGCGCTAATTCCTCTTCGAGACTGCGGCCTTCACGACTGCAGCGGCAAGACTATTGGGGGCGGGAGCTGCAAGCTTCGGCTTGTCCTGCTTTGGCTTCTTGGCCTCGCGGTTCCCACGTCGTTCGCCTTTTGACATGCCGTTCTCGTCCTCGTTCGGAGATTGCGGGTCGCGATCTCTCGGGTCGTACCGGCCGGAGCTGGGCGTCTCGCAGGCAGTCGCCCATCGAAATACGCATGCGAAATTGCAGGCGCGGATGTCATTCAGGAGAAGCGAGCAAGTGCTCGGTGCAGCGCGGCCGGCTAGCTGCTGCGGCTACCTGGGGAGGGATCCAGGCAAGTCATGTCGAAGCAGGGTTGCAGCCTAGGCCAGGGCTGGGGAAAGCGCACGTTGTTTCTTCGCGGCGATCCCTCAGGACCCGTGCGCTTCCGTCAGCCGGGAGCGCATGTGGTTCATCCCAGGATGGCGCGATACAGTTCGAGATAGCGATCGGCCATGTGGTCTACGGTGAAGCGCGCTGCGACAGCTGCCCGGCAGGCGGCGCGCTCGATCTCGGAGAGACGGCCAATCGCAGCCACTGCTTCCTCAATGCTATCGACCAGGAAGCCGGTCACGCCGTGTTCGATCAGTTCAGGCATCGAGCCGCGGCGGAAGGCGATGACGGGCGTGCCGCAGGCCAACGCCTCGATGACCGACAAGCCGAACGGTTCCTCAAAGTTGATCAGGTGCAGCAGCGCCTTGGCCGAGCCGAGCGCATGCGTGCGAGCGGCGCCGCCAACTGGCCCGAGATAGACCACGCTCTCGCTTTCGAGCGCGGGGGCGACCTGCGCTTCGTGGTAACCGCGGTCTTGGACGATGCCGGCCATGACCAGCCGCCGCCCGGCTGCGCGCGCGGCGGCGATCGCTTCGGCCGCGCCCTTGTCGGGGTGGATGCGGCCGAAGAAGAGCAGGTCGTCGCTCCCGACCGGATCGAACGGGAATTCCTCGATCTGGATGCCGTGATGGATCGTCGCAGCATAGCGTAGATCTCGATGCCGGTCGGCGGCGCTGATCGCGACATAGTGGACCCGGTCCTCATAGGCCTTGAAGGTCGGCAGGATGCGCTCCGAGGAGAAGCCGTGGATCGTCGTCACCAGGGGTGTCTCGACCAGGCGCGAGAAGGCGAGCGGCACGAAATCGGCCTGGTTGTGGATCAGGTCGAACTCGCCGGCGCGCTCGAAAACATGCGCAACGTGCAGCAGCTCCCAAACCTTGGCGTCGATCGTCGGGTCTTCGGAATATGGCGCCGGGCAGATGCCGGCCAAGGTCCCGGCCGTGCGGCTATCCTGTGTGGCGAAGAGGGTGACGTCGACGCCGCGTGCCACCAACGCCTCGGTCAGCAGGCTCGTCACCAGCTCCCAGGGGCCATAATGGCGCGGCGGCGTGCGCCAGGAGATCGGCGCCAGCATAGCGATACGCATCCGTTCGTTCCTACCTCTGATCAGTCGACGAGCGTCAGGATCACGCCCTCGTTCGGCCGCAGGAGCAAAGCGCCGTCCCGCACGGGCGTCAGATCAGCAAGCGTGGACAGAAGGGAGCGGCAATCATGCGCCCAGTCCGGCAACTCCAGGCGCTGCGGCTGCGCCCCGAGATTGAGCGCCACGATCAGCCGCTCTGCACCATGCCGACGCTCGTAGGCGAGTATGTCGCCCTCGGCATCGAGCAGCGCGAAATCACCGATGGTCAGTGCAGGGTGGGTGCGCCGAGCTGCGAGCAATCGGCGATGCAGCGCCAGCATCGAGCCAGGCTCGGCCGATTGGCGCTCCACGTTCCGGGCTGGCCAGTCGGCGTTGAGCGGCAGCCAGGGGGGCGCGGTGCTGAAGCCGGCATGCGCGCTGTCGTCCCAAGGCATCGGCGTGCGGACCGGATCGCGCCCCAGGCCCTTGCCGTACTGGCGCAGCTCGCGCGGATCCTGGACCCGATCGGCCGGGATCGGCACATCGCTCAGGCCGAGTTCGTCGCCGTAATAGAGGGTAGGCGTGCCGCGCAGGGTCAGTAGCAACATCGCAGCCACCCGCGCCTGGTTTTCCCCAAGCCTGGTCGCGACGCGCGGGCGGTCATGATTGCCGAGCACCCAGTTCGGCCACGCGCCGGGCGGCAGAGCCGCCTCGTAGGCGGCGATGAGCGCGGCCAGCGCCCGTGCCTGCCTGGGTGCCGCGATCAACTGGAAATTACCGGGCAGATGCACACCGGGCCGACCCTCGCCGTAATAGCGCATCAACCGCTCGACCGGCAGATAGATTTCCCCGATCAGCAGGCGTTCGCCCTGTCCCACGCGCCGATACTCATCCGCACAGGCACGCAGGCCGGCTGCGATGTCATGGACCTCGGGCTGGTCGGTCGAATGCAGCTGGAGCAGGCGATCCATCTCGCCGAGCGCCGATGTGTAGGCCGGGTTCGGCGGATTGTCCGGGAAATCGGCCGCCTTGATCAGGTGCCAGAGCACGTCGATTCGGAAGCCATCGACGCCGCGATCGAGCCAGAAGCGCATGATGCCGTGCATTGCCGCCTGCACGCCCGGGTTGCGCCAGTTCAGGTCCGGCTGCTGCTTCAGGAACGCATGGTAGTAGTACTGGCCGCTGGCCTCGTCCCATTCCCAGGCCGATCCGCCGAAATCGCTGATCCAATTATTGGGCGGTCCGCCTCCGGGGGCCGGATCGCGCCAGAGATACCAGTCCCGTTTCGGATTGCGGCGCGAGGAGCGGCTTTCGACAAACCAGGGATGCTGGTCGGAAGTATGGTTCGGCACGAAATCGAGCAGGACCTTGAGCCCACGCGCATGGGCCTGCGCAAGCAAGTCCTCGAAATCGGTGCGGGTGCCGAAGCGCAGATCGACGTCGCAATAGTCGGAAACATCGTAGCCGAAATCGGCCATCGGCGAGGGATAGATCGGCGCAACCCAGATCGCATCGACGCCGAGCTCGGCGAGATAGCCCAGCCGCCGCGTGATACCCGGGAGGTCGCCGATCCCATCGCCGTTGCTGTCCTGGAACGAGCGCGGATAGATCTGGTAGATCACGCCGCTCTGCCACCAGGGTGCGGTCATTGCTGCGTCCCCCCATGCCGGCTCGATGCAGGAGAGCCGGCGGTAGGAACTTGAAACGCCCGTCCCTTATCCCGGAACGAGCCCGACTCTGGGCCTATTGCCGCAGGTCGGAACAAAACGACTCGGGCAATGGTTGGCTCGTCATGATCAGTTCCCGGACCATTCCACCGACACTGCCTGCCAATCAGTCCGAGGCCGCGGACGGCTCGCACGTAGACCATGACATGGAGCTGTCGCTCCCCGTAGACGCGCCGAGCAACATCGTCAGGAAGCGGCAACAGCGGCAGGCGCGTTCGGTGGCAGGGCGCCATATTGATGAAGCGCTTTCGGGGCTTCCGATCTCCGATCAGGTCAAGGCTTCGCGAAAAGCAACGTTGATCGACCTTCCGGATGGCACGCCGCTCAAGCGACGCGTAAGGGGGGCTGGCGCGAGGTCGGTTTGATCCGCGGCCAAGCCGGGCCGATTGGCCTTGCTCAGTCACTCCGACCAGATCTTTCATCTGCACACAATCGCCGGCAGGTCCCCCGCGTAAAGTGTTCGATCTCGGCCAGCGCTTCATCGAGGGAGTTGAAGGGGCCCCGCCGCATGTTCTCCATTGTTTTCAGTGCGTGGCCTGCCGGATGGACCGTAAACTGGCCCGCCCCGCTGTCCTCGACATAGCCCATGTCACGACCGAGCAGATCGGTCAGCAACCAGTCCGTTCCATTCGGATTTTGTGTGACGTCGATGTCCAAGCGAACTCCATCGGTCGATGCCCGCGATCCCACAGGCTCAAGGTGCAGGCTTTAGCCAGTCCATGGTCTTTTGGTCGCGTGCTCCCAAATCGACGTAGCGCCAGTCAAACAATCCGATTGCGCTTGATCATAGGCGACGTTGATTCTGCAGCGGCACGCTCGGCCGCTTCCTTCTGCAGTCGCAGCGCTTTCAAGCGGGCTGTGTTGGCGTCGCGCGCATCGTTGATGCTCTCCGTTTCAGAAACTACGCGATTGCGCGACAAGGATTGGGTTTGTGTCCTCAGGAACGCGGCCTCTGCAGCCGCGCGGGATCTCGAGTTTTTGACCATCTGCCTTCTCCGGAGGGTGTCGGCTTGCGGAATGAAATCAATACTGTAGCGCTCGTCGCCCGACAGGGCTGAGCACGGCCCCGAAGCTGTCCGAAACGATTTGATCATGCCCGATAGCCCGTTCATGGCCGTCGGCTCCGCGAACGCGGTACTCGCGCTCGCCGTTGGCGCGCGTCGGCATGATCCGAACAACCTCATACTCGCCGGCACCGGATCGATCGGCGAAGCCGAAGAAGAGCCGGACCACGTCCCCCGGCTCGATCGAGCGTTGGGTCACTGATTCATGCTGGGTCATTTTTATGTTCCTTTCAGGGAGGGGCGTCCTGCCGCAAATCGTGCGTCTCATCCGCGGTGATGGGGCTCAGGGCCTGCAGCAGTGCCTCGATCCTGATCGTCGCAAAGTTGCAGTAGGTATCGGAGACCGCATAAGGCAGGACGATCTGGTCCCGATGGCGCATCGCTCCGCAGGTGTAGACGACGTTGGGGACGTAGCCCTCGCGCTCGGACGGTGCCGGCCGGACCAGGGGCTCGCGTGAGCGCGCAAGCACTTTCGACGGGTCACGCTTATCGAGGAGAACCGCGCCGATCGCATAGCGTCGCACCGGTCCTACGCCATGGGTAAACAGCAGCCAGCCCTCGTCGAGCTCGATCGGCGAGCCGCAGGTCCCGATCTGAATGAACTCCCAGGGGTATTGCGGTCTCAGGATAGCGACGCCGCCGTCCCAGTTCATCAAGTCGTCCGAATAGACGAGATAGAGGTTCTCGTTGTCCTGCCGCGCAATCATGGCGTAGCGGCCGTCGATCCTGCGAGGGAACAGCGCCATACCCTTGTTCACCGCCGCACTGCCTCGCAGCGGCGACATCCGGAACGACAGGAAATCGGTGGTCTCGATCAGCTCGGAGCGTATCCCCCTGCCATCATAGGCCGTGTAGGTCGCGCGGAACACGGTTCGCCCGTCCTCGTCGAATTCGACGAAGCGGGCATCCTCGATCCCGTTCGACTGCGACGCCGTGATCGGGAAGATCACCCGCTCGCTGATGTCGCCGTCTGAGGCGAAGACCACTTCGACGTCGTCGCCATCGAGACGGACCATGCGGTTGCGGAAGGTCGCAATCGTCGCGAGACGCGAGGTCGGATCGACGCTCAAGCTACCGTCGGCGGCGATCGTGCCGGAGCGGAAGGTCAGGGACGAGATATGCCCCTCGCCGACGGCGCGTACGCTTAGAATGAAGCGACGTCCACCAGGCGGCGCGCCGGACTGGTCGGGATGCGAGACGATGCTCGGGTTGAAAAGCGCCGCGGCTTCGAACGAATACTCGTGCAGGAAATAGGATCCGATCAGCTGGCGTTGCGTGCTGGTGAACTCGCCATGCGCCGTGAACACCTCCTCCATTTCGTCGGCGCGTGCCTCGAAGCGTTCGAGCAGGTTCCGGTGCCGGCCGTTGAAGTTCTCCAACACCTCGGCGAGCTGGCTGGCCGCCGCCGCTTGGCCAAGTCCCATCACACGCGCGACGATGTGGTTCGCCCGGAGTTTGTCTCTGGGGTTCATGTCGCGTGGATCGGGCGAAGGTCCGAAGCGGCGCACTACGACCCGGGCGGGATCAGGGTGCAGGTGCAAGGCCTGCCGGTTCAGGAAGCTGGCTAGCGGCAAGGCGGCCTCAATTGAGTTTGGGCGGATCGCCAAAGGCTCACGCGTGCAGGACCCGAAGCGGCGCCAGTTTCGGGCGGTCCCCGGTCATGCGGGAGAGTTGGCGAATTTCGGCGAGGCTGAGAAGGTAGGATACCACGGATTCCCCGCCGCGGTTCTCATTCGGCCGGTCACGGTGCAGGCCGTCGCGGCAGGCGCCGGTTTCCAGATCGACCAGCGGGGTCGACAGATCATTGTCGCCCATGAACCAGGCGAAAGCGCGCATCGCCTCCGCCCGCCATTGCGTGTCGCCATCGGCGCGCCAGGCAGCAAGACAAGCTGAGATGGTCGCCGTGGCCTCCAGGGGCTGCTGGTCGAACGCTTTGGGCGGGCTGAGCCTGTCGCCGAAGCTCTCCGAGCCCACTGGCCGAAACTGACCTGCGGGCGTGCTCTGCACCTCGACCAGCCAGCGCAGCGAGCGCAGGCCGGCCTCGACATAGGCGGGAACCTGCATCGAACGCCCGGTGGCGATCAAGGCCTGCGGCAATCGGGCATTGTCATAAGAGAGGACTTCCTCGAACCAGACCCAGTCCGGCGTCTCGACCGTCGACAGCAGAGCGAGCAGACGGTCAGCCAGCAAGGAGCGCAGCCGGACGGTGGAGGACGGCGCCGCGACCACGGTGCAGTAGGCGTCCAGGCCGAGCAGGGCGAATCCCCAGGCACGGGGCGAGCGGAAGCTATCGACCGTGGGGAGGGCCTCGGCGAACAACGCGGCGGCCCAGCGCCGCCGTGTCGGGCTGATGTCGCTGCGGGCGCATTCGCCGAGAGCCCAGAGCGTCCGGCCATGGCTGTCCTCCGAACCGACCTCCTCGAGCCAGCGTCGATCGAAGCTCATGAAGTTGCGGAAGCGCTGCGCCTGCGGATTCCAGGCATGCTGGACGAAGGAGGCGAACCGCGCTGTCAGAGGCTCGGACAGGTGCTGCTCGCCGGCGCTGCCGAGAAGGCAGGACAGAAGCAGCGCGCGGGCGTTGTCGTCGACGCAGTAGCCATGCGCGCGGTCCGGCACAGAGTGGACGGCGTGCTGGAAGAGGCCAGTGTCGTCGCACATGCAATGGAGATGGTCCGTCCGCAGCTCCGGTGGTGCGGATGGCTGAAGGGGTGGTCTTATCTGCGCTGTCCCGGCAATCACGTTCAGCAAACGGGTACGCCGCGCCGACTCGAATGTGGCGAGATAGCGCTTTGCAGTCTGCTCCCAGGTCATGGACCGGCTGCTGGCATAGGCGCGCCGGCGCATGGCCTGTCGCCTGATCGTGTCGGTCAGCAATCCTGCGATTTCGTCGCCGGTCGCGACGACGTCGCTGAACGGCACCAGCACGCCGCGGCCATCGGCGAGCAGTTCCTGAGCATGCCAATACGGCGTCGAGACGACCGCTTTTCCGAGCCCGAAGCTGTAGGCCAGAGTGCCCGAGGTCATCTGCGCCTCGTTGAGATAAGGCGTCACGTAGACGTCGCACATCGCGATGAAGCCGAGCAGCGTCTCGCGATCGACGAACTGGTCAAGGAAGACGACATGATCCTCGATGCCGAGCTCGTGGACGCGCTTCTGCAGGCCAATGCGATAGGCTTCGCCCTGCTCGCGGACGAGATGAGGGTGGGTGGCCCCCAGGACGACATAGATGGCGTCGGGCCGGCGTCTCAGAATCGACGGCATCGCATCGATCATCACCTCGATGCCCTTATTGGGCGAGAGCAACCCGAAGGTCAGGATCACCGAGCGGCCGGCGAAGCCGAGCCTGGCCTTGGCCTCGTCCGGCTCGACGAAAGCAAAATCGGGGATGCCGTGCGCGATCACCTCGATCTTGTCGGCGGGAAGCCGATAGATGGTGCGCAGCATGTCGCGCCCTTTTTCCGCCATGACGACCACACGGGACGAGGCGTCGACGATCCGCTCCATGACGCCGCGCTGCGCCGGACTCGGCTTTGACAAGACGGTATGGAGCGTGGTGACGACCGGCATCGTCAGGCGTGAGAGCAATCCGGCGACATGCGCGCCCGCCTCGCCGCCGAAGATGCCAAATTCGTGCTGCAGCGAGACGACGTCGAACCGGCCCTCGTTCAGGAAATCGGCAGCGCGCGCATAGTCCTCTATTCGGTCATCGCGGATCTGGAACCCGACGGAACTCGGATAGTCGTACCCGTCGCTATCGTTCATCGCTACGATCGATGTCACCAAATCGGGGGCCGATGCGGCCAGCGCCTGCTGCAGATCGGTGGTAAAGGTCGCGATGCCGCAGCGGCGTGGCAGCGAGTTGCCGATGAAGGCGATCCGGTGAAGTGCGGTCATGTTCGTGCCTCTGTGGTTGGAATCTGCGTATTCGCCCTCGCGGCGAGCAGCAGAGGCCGGTGAATCGTGCTGACGGCCGGGGCGGTCGCATTTCGGACTGCAATCGGCCGAAGAAGGTCATGGCTGGGCAAGGCGGCATCATAGGCGACGAGGCAGGTCAGGCCCGTTCGCCCGGCGGCGAGATGCGTGGTCTCAGCCTGCACGAAGCAGCCTTCGCCCATCTGCGCGCGCCACGGCCCGATCCGGCCATCTCCAGCGATTACCAGCAGCCAAGTCTCGGCCTGCGCGCGGAGTTCCCATAGCGACTGGGGCGCAAGCTCGAAGCGCTCGAAGCTGAAGAACGCGGTCGTCAGGAGCAGCGTCCTGGCATCACTCAAACGCCGCGTCGGCGCCTGTCTTGCGGCCGGTCCGACATGGGCGACAGCAACACCGGGCTCGATATGAAGCTGGCGTTGGCGACCGTGATCGAACAGGCGGAAGGTCGTGTCGCTGCGCTGCTGAATCTCGGCGAGCACGAGGCCCGGGCCGATCGCGTGTATAGTCCCTGCCGGTACGAAGATGACATCCCCCGCAACAGCGGTTCGCCAGGACAGGCGTTGACAGATTGAACCGTCCTCGATTGCGGCTCGCAGCTGTGCCCGTGAGAGTGACGACTTCAGGCCGACTGCCACCGTGGCGCCGGGCTCGGCTGCGAGCACGTACCAGGCTTCCGTCTTGCCGCGTGCAAGCCCCATCGCGTGGGCAGCGTCGTCATCGGGATGCACCTGGATCGAGAGAGCTTCGCTCGTGAACAGCAGCTTGAATAGCAAGGCGGGATCAAGAGCAGGATCGAGGCGCTGCAACCAGATTTCGCCGATGGCGGCGCCATGATGATCGACCCCACTCCAGGGCTGGAGATCACGTGAGCCCCAAGGCTTTGGGACGGCCTGCAAGCGAACCAGTTCAAGAGCCATGGCAAACTCCAAAGTCGCCGGGCTTCGACAGTTCGACCGGGTTGTCGAACGCTGCTGCGGCGGGGCCGTCGAGGCATGGATGTCGTCGAAGGCAGCGCCGGTAGCGGCCTTGCCTCCCCGAGAGCGGCCGGGCTCCTGCCCGCGGCACTCAGGTCCTGACGGTCAAGACAGCTGCCGGTCTGTTTCAAGGGCCGCTGCGAGGTGAGCCGGCTCGACCGGAACCATCTGATGGAAAGACCCGGCCGCTCCGATAGCCGGCAAATGGACAAAGCCGCCGACACGTCGCCAGGCGAGCCTGAAAGCGCTCTCGATTGTTTCCTCGTCGTAGTCGACCCGGTACTCCCCGGCGGGCAGAGGTGCCTCGAAACCGGGCAGCAGAAACGGGAACGAAAAATGTACGCAGATCTGCGTGGTGCGACTGGTCACGACGGCTTCCTTCCTAAGGTGCGCCCCTGAAGCGTCTGAGATTTCTGACAACACGGTAAGGCCCTCCAGGCAGCCGCCCGTCGCTCGCAATCAGCGATTTCATTGCCGTGGAATCGTGATCTGGATATGGGACAAATTCAGCCTGAAACAAGACATCAAGTAAGATTTGTTTCAAAACTCCCGCCGAGAATTGTTATTCTAGAATTTTTTCTTATCATGAATCGGTTTAAAACGCTGATATCATGGATTATTATTTTATTTTTTCGGGTATCTTGCTGATTTTAATTCTGCCGCGCTCTACCGATCGTGCTTTAAGTAGCCATATTGAAGTCTCGACGCCCGCGTAGGCCGTCTAGGGACCTGCCGGAGCTGGCAGCTCATCATTCCGATGCCCACGCGGCTTTCAGCCCTCGCGCAGAAGGATTTTGAGCCATGGCTCGTCTAATCACGAAGACAGGACAGCGTGCGGAGATGGTCTGTGACATGTCGAAAGAGAGATCTGGCAAGCTCATCTGCGACCCCAACATATTGGCTCTTGCCGACCTTCAAGGCGTTCTGATGCTGGAGACCGACGACGGTGGGCGGTGCCATATCAGGATCACTTCGATCGGCGCGGACCATCTGACATTTGCCGGTCGCATGGTCGAAAGCCTCTGAGACTGGTTCTGCGTCAATCGGCTTCGCATCGCGGCTGGCAACCATTGTCGGGAGCCGCTCGGCGGACCTTGCGGAATGCATCGTCAGCCGAGAATCCGCCAAACACTGACTTCGAGCCGGCAGTTCGGGAATACTGGAAATTCCCCGCTAACAGGACTTCGGAGATCACAATGACAAGCGTCATCTCACACTGGAATTTATACAGAATCTGGCTTTTGAGCCGATACCCGATCTGGCTCGCTTATGGCGGTCTCATTGCAGCGATGGCACTCGCTTCCGCCATCGTATCGCATTGATCCGCGTCGGTCGCAAAAATGTTGAGCCCAAGACTGGGGCTCCTTGGTTCAATGCTGACTGATAGCGTCAACAGCGTTGGCAGGGTAGCAGATCAGGAAATCGAGTGGCGGTGATGCTGCCCCCTATTTGCCCTCGTTCATAACTGGACTCTGCTCTCGATGTGGTCCGTCCTGAACCGGGTTGCAAACTCATTCGGGGTGAGGCCACCGAGGCTCGTATGTGGCCGGTGGGTGTTGTAGTCGTTTCTCCATTCCTCGATCAGCCGCCGGGCGCTCGGCAGGTTGCGGAACATGTGCTCGTTGAGGCACTCGTCGCGGAAGCGACCGTTCAGGCTCTCGACGAAGCTGTTCTGCATCGGCTTGCCCGGCGCAATGTAGTGCCACTCGACCTGACGATCTTCCTGCCATTGCAGGATCGCACGCGAGGTCAACTCGGTGCCGTTCTCGCTGACCACCATGAGCGGCCGGCCGCGAAGGGCAATGATCGCATCGAGTTCGCGGGCGACCCGCTGGCCGGAGAGCGAGGTGTCCACGACCAGCGCCAGGCACTCCCTGGTGAAGTCGTCGACCACGACGAGGACGCGGAAGCGCCGCCCATCGACGAACTGGTCGGCGACAAAGTCGAGGCTCCAGCGCTGGTTCGGCCCTTGTGGCATGGTCATCGGCGCCCGTGTCCCGAGCGCGCGCTTGCGCCCGCCACGCCGGCGCACCGTCAGTCGCTCCTCCCGATAGAGCCGGAACAGCTTCTTGTGGTTCAGCGCGAAGCCCTCCCGCCGCAAAAGAATGTGCAGGCGCCGGTAGCCGAACCGCCGACGCCGACCTGCCAGGATCTTCAGGCGTTCCCGGATCTCCACATCGTCGGATCGCCGCGAGGCATAGCGATAGGTCTTCGGATCAAGCTCGATCAGACCGCAGGCCCGTCGCTGCGAGTAGCTCTTCTCTTCGATCGCCCAGGTCACGAACGCTCTCCGCGATCCGGGCTTCAGAAGTTTTTTCCGATTGCCTCGCGCAGCGTGGCGACGTCGAGCATCGACTCCGCCAAGAGCTTCTTCAGCTTGCGGTTCTCGTCCTCGAGCGTCTTCAGGCGGCGCGCGTCGGAGACCTCCATCCCGCAATAGCGATTGCGCCAATTGTAGAGCGTCGCATCGCTGATCCCGTACTTCCGGCAGATATCCGCAACCGGAACCCCAGTCTGGTGCTCCTTCAGCACCGCAATGATCTGCTCTTCGCTGAACCGGCTCTTCTTCATCTCCGTCTCCTTCCGACGGAGTCCAATTCAAACCGAGGGCGCTTCAGGGGGCAACATCAACAGCACTGATCAGACAGGTATCTGCGGCGGCATGGAAACCATCGTTGCACGTTGACGCGGTCATCACGGCTGCTCGTCGCAATGCCTATTCGGCAATGTCGTGATCAACAGACGCGCTGGCCGGTGGTGGCATCCCCGGCGCTGGGGCCCTCTCCCCGCGCCTCCGACCACGCGCAAGGATGAGCGACCTGCCGCCCGCAGACATCAAAAATGAGGTGGACGAGGCCGGTGATTTCGCATGCCTCGGGCAAAGCTAAGCGGATTTATCCGATGTGCCAACTTTGCGCTTATCTTGACCCCAAAAAAGGCGCTTGCACATAGGGGAAGCTATGGGAAAGTTTTTCCAGATCAAGGAAGCGGTAAAAGTCGCTGCAAAAGCCTTCCACGACGTAATGCGTGACGAGCGCTATCTGCGATGGAAGTCCTCGTCCGAGGAATATCGCGCTCAGATTCTCGACCTAGTTCGGCCTGCCGCAACCGCAGCGTTCGCCGCCGGCTACAACCAAGCTCTTAGAGAAGCGGTGGATGCGGTGCGCCGAATGGCCTTGGCGGAACAGGAAATAGGCGGTCCCTATACGGCAGATCTGCTGGAAAAGGCAGCCGCCGCCATCGAAGCCCTCGCCAAGCCATGATCCGCCAGAACACACACTGGTAGCGTTAGGCGTATATGGCTCGTGGACAGGGGCTTAGTGATAAACTGCGACTCTCGTTCGGCACTGTGCTACAGATCATTTCTCTGTCGTTTTGACCCGCATCGGGCGGCAGAGGGGCCGGAGATGGTACGGCCCATCTTCGGCTCAAGTTCAAGGAGCGTGGTTGTCGCGCTGCCTTGCACCTGTCGACAGCCAATCAAAACAGCAAGCGCAGCTTGGACATCAAACTATCACGACCCGGCGAGGATGATGTTTGCTGGACATCTCGTGCCAACTATTGCCTGACCATTGCTGGTCGTAAGCGGAGCCGCACGTCGGAGACGATCCTCGCCGCAAGCTCCGTCTCCATATCGAAGCCGCGGCTCACCCTCAGATCGGCCTCATAGATGCCCGACCAGATGATCGCGGCCGTTTCGCTGTCTATGAGGCGGCTAGTGACTCTGAGCTTGCCCTCGCTAGCGCGGATCGTGCCCTCGAGGAGGCGCCGGCGAGATTGGCTGCGGGCCGAAGCGGTGGAAACTGCGAAGGCTGCTGAAGGCTCGCTCCGAGAGATCATTATCTCCTCATTTGGGGCAAGCTGCGTGACGATTTCGTCGTCAAGTTCTGCCGCGAACATCTGCACTTCGGCCCTTCCTGTCAGGTTGACAAAGGGCTTCACGAGAAGTGACGGACGTGCTTGGCCCATTGGTACTGCCGGTGGCAGCGAGGCAACCAGCGCTATAACGGCGACAAACAAGCCGATCACCAGCGCTCCGGCGGAGCTGACAAGCCAGTGGCTTTTCAGCCCATCTATCATTCGTGGCGCTTGGACGCTCGGCTGGAGAATGGAAGTCGAGATCGGCTCTGGGTCACTTTGATCGCTCACCCGCCATCGAAAGCTGGGCACATACCGGCCCTTTGCCAAATCGATCAGAAGAGGCGCCGTCCTGCCATCGAGCAGATAGTACCGCTCCAATCCGCGCCGGAGCCGTCCCGCCTCGATACGAACGACGGGATCGTTCACAATGTCAAAATCTGTTCCCCTGCCAAAGACTTCGATAGCGATTGTATACGCCTTGATTCCGCTGGACCGCCCAGCGATGGTCTCTTCAACGACATAAGAAAGAAATCGACGCACACGTTCAGGCACATCAAAGTCGGCGCTTGCTAAAAGGCGGCGCAATCCGTCGCGAATAGCATCTTCAGAGATCTCGGAACGGGCACAGGCATCCGATTCACTGACGGATTTCGGTGATCGCACCATTGGTGAGTTGCTCCGGCAGCTGATCAACCTCGTACCCATCGTGCGCTCATACAGCCTTCAGCGCAATCTCGGTCTTACCGGCGGAGTAATCGCTCAGGAAGCGCTTCGCATGTCCTCGGGACCAATAGAGAATACTGGGCACCACGCGCATAATTGAGGAGCGGCGATGAGGAGGGCACCGATCAAAAGCGGCACGCCCTGACCTTTGGATATCCGAGTCATGACTCCGATCCAGGAACGCGGGCGTGCACGTCTCAAACTACGCTTCCCAGTTTGGCGAGATCGTTTTGATCTCGCCTTCAGCCTGTCCTTTCTCGAGACCTGCGAAGCGTACGAATTGGCTAGTCGCGCGCTTGAGCACTGGACCAAAGCGGACAACACGTCCAATAGCGCAATGATTGCAGAGTACCGAGAATTAGTAGCGTCGTTAGCCCTCGACGCGCAGCTCCTCGCAAGTCGCTGGCCACAGCCGGGATTCATATCCCGACGATCGTGATCACCGCTCACAGTGAAATCAAGGCTCGAGAAATGACACATGCTGCGGATGTCATCGCCGTGCTTTCGAAGCCATTGACAAACGCCGCCTTGTTTGCCGCCGTCGCCCTCGCGTTGGGCCCCAAGGAAGCGTGCAAAGGGTGATACGCCCACCCGGGTGGGAACGTCCGCTTCCGGGCAATGAGCAAATGTCCGCTCCTGATGCGTGGACGGCTCTCCAGCCCCGCGGGAGCATAGGCTCTCGCAGAAATGGAGGAGAGCATGGACCAGGCAGCCACGATTGGATTGGATATCGCGAAGTCGGTGTTGCAGGTTCACGGTGTCGATGAGAGCGGGATAGTCGTGCTCCGTCGGCAGGTTCGGCGAGCCCAGCTGCTTCCGTTGTTCGCGAGGCTGCCAGCCTGCCTGATCGGGATCGAGGCCTGCGCCACGGCGCATCACTGGGCCCGCGAGTTGACGAAGCTTGGCCACCAGGTCCGGCTGATGCCGCCGAGCTATGTGAAGCGGCAGAAGAACGACGCAGCCGACGCCGAGGCGATTTGTGAAGCTGTCACCCGTCCGACCATGCGGTTCGTCGAGGTGAAGAGCGTCGAGCAGCAGAGCGTTATGGTCCTTCACCGGGCCCGGCTGACGCTCATGCGCCATCCAGCTCTCGAACGCGATCCGAGGCCACATGGCGGAGTTCGGGCTGGCGGCGCCGATCGGGAGACAGGGGCTGGGCACTCTCATTAGCCTGATCTCGGAAGGCGACGAGCAGGTTCCGGCCGAGGCGCGGACATGTCTTGCAATGTTGGTTGCCCAACTCGCCCTGATCAACGATCAGATCTTGGAAGCGGACCGTCGGATCAGAACCAGCGCCCGCGCGACCGAGACCGGGCGCAGGCTGATGGATGTACCGGGTGTCGGCCCGCTCCTCGCGAGCGCGCTCGTCGCCAGCATCCCTGAACCAAAGGCGTTCCGCTCAGGCCGGAACCTTGCAGCGTGGATCGGTCTTGTGCCGCGGCAGAACTCCAGCGGCGGGAAGGAGCGCCTCGGCGGCATCACCAAACAGGGCGACCGATACCTGCGCCAACTGCTTGTCGTCGGCGCTCTGGCAGTCGTGCGCTATGCGCAACGGAACGGAACACGCCGGCCATGGCTGGTGCAACTGCTGGCGCGGCGAACGACCAAGATCGCGACCGTCGCCTTGGCCAACAAGACCGCCCGGAATGGTCTGGGCGATCATGACCACCGGTGAGGCCTATCGCGAGCCGGTCCCGCTGGCGATCTAGAAATCAGGCGAGCCACGCCGAAGAGCTTGGGAAGGGCAACGCGAACGTAACGCAGCCAGCCGGTCGAACCGAAGAGCGGGAAAACCCATTTGCGCCACAGCGCCTTCAAGCGCGTGCTTTTGGTCGGGACCCGTCCTCGCGGAAGGCATTATGGCCAGCTGCCATGCGCGCCGCACCAACAGGTCGAACACATGGCCGCACCGACCAGACCTGCAAAAGCGTTCGAAACCCCTTGCCAAAGGAGAGCCGTCCACACATGGCGCAATATGGTTGACCCCCAACGTAATGCGCGACGGCGCAGATGTTCAGCGCCAGATCTCTCCTTGCGCACAGCACTCAGCCAGAGCAGCTACGTGCACATCGTCAGGCTCGCGACGCACCAAGCCATTAGCGCTGTGTGAGCCAGGACCACTGGCCAAAATGCGATGCCAACGGGCGTCAAGCCCGCCCAGGCAGCAACGAGCACCACGACAACGCCGAGGTTGTAGAGCAGCAGCGCTGTGAGCAACCCCTTCGTCACTCGGGGAGCCTCATTTCGGCAGAGCCAACAGGCTGCGCCAAGAGCGAGCAGTGCAACACCGGTCACACGACCGAGTGTCGCTCCAGCGGGGGAGCCCAGTGCCGCCCCGACCAGCAGCTCGACCACCTCGGAAGGTGCTACCAGCAGCCCCAGCCCTGTGACAGCCTCCAATAGGCCCGTGACGGCGAGCAATGGCCTTCCGCTGCTGTGCTGAGACGCGAGCATGTCGAGCAAGCCGAGCTACGGCTTCGGTTCTTCAATCGGGTCGGGATCCGGGGCTTGCGTCGGCCCCAGTTCCGCCTTCGATACCGCGACGGCCGCGACCTGCGGCTCAAGCTTGAACGTCAGCTTGTTGATCTTGCCGTTGAACTTGAACGGCGGATCGTAGCGATACTCCAGCAGCGCCACCCCGGTGCGGGTGTCGCGCCCGACGTCGAAGCTTTCGTCCTCCGGGAAGGTAACTGGCATGGAGTGGGGCATCGATTTCCGATCGACCTCCTTGCCATCGACGGAAAGCACGCCGGTTCCGCCCTTGCCCAGGCCTGGTCCGTCCGACTTGAAGTCGAAGGTGATGGTGTGCTTGCCGGGGCTCAGCTCCGGCCCCGACCAGACCGTCCGCTTGAGATTAAGCAGATTGTAGAGGAAGACCGGCTTGCCGCTGCGAATGCCGGCGACGCCCTTGCTGAGGAAGAGGCCGTAGCCGCCGAAGCGCCCGCCTTCGGTGACGATCATGCCTTCGCCGCCGCCCTCGGGAATGTCGACGTCGGCAGTGATGGTGTAGGACTTGTTCAGGACGCTCGGCGCCGCGCTGGGCGGCACGCCGGTCAGTTCCCCCGAATAGGTGAAGACGGTTCGCCCGGCCGTAAGGTTGGGGCGCGGCGTGTTCCAGCGCAGCAGTGTCGTGTTGTCGAGCGGGAGGACGTTGTACTTCTTCGCCTCGGAATCGAAGATCGCCCGCAACGCCCTGACCTTGTCCGGCATCGCGGCGGCTAGGTCGTTGAACTGGGTCGGGTCCGCCTTCAGATCGTAGAGTTCCCACTGATAGGCATCGATATCCGGCGGCGGAGCAGTGCTCAGCTCCCAAGGCCGGGTCACCGGCGTCGTGGACGCGATCCAGCCGTCGCTGTAGATCGCGCGATTGCCGAGCATCTCGAAATATTGCGTCGCGTGTCGGGTCGGAGCCTCGGCGCTAGCCTTGTCCCATGTGTACATCATGCTCACCCCCTCGATGGGGCTCTGCTTGATGCCGTTGACCATCTCGGGCTGGGGAATGCCGGTCGCCTCGAGGATGGTCGGGACGATGTCGATGACGTGGTGGAACTGGCGGCGGATGCCGCCGACATCATTGATATGGCCGGGCCAGGAGATCGCCATGCCCTGCTTGGTCCCGCCGAAATGCGACGGCACCTGCTTCACCCATTTGAACGGCGTGCTCATCGCCCAGGCCCAGGGCGCCGCGAAATGCGGGAAGGTCTTGTCCGAGCCCCAGAACGGATACCAGAGGTATTGGGCGTTCACCGGCACGGGAACGCCGTTGAAGGTGGTGAACTCGTTCGGCGTGCCGTTGAGCATGCCCTCCGCGCTGGCGCCGTTGTCGCCACTGATATAGATGATCAGGGTATTGTCGAGTTGACCTTGGTCCTCGACGGCCTGGATGACGCGGCCGATCTCGTGGTCGGTATACGCGAGATAGGCCCCGTAGACGTCGGCCTGTTTGATGAAGAGCTTCTTCTCGAGGACGCCGAGGGAATCCCACTCGGGAAGCTCCTTGGGCCAGGGCGTCAGCTTGGCATGCTCGGGCATGATGCCCAAGCGTTTCTGGTTGGCGAATATCGTCTCCCTCAGCTTGTTCCAGCCCTCGTCGAACAGATGCATATTGCCGATCTTCTCGACCCATTCCAGCGTCGGATGATGCGGCGCATGGGTGCCGCCCGGCACGTAGTAGATAAAGAATGGCTTGTCGGGCGCGATCTCCTTGAGCTGCCTCATCTGCTGGATGGCCTCATCCGCCATCGCCGTGGTGAGGTTCCAGCCAGGGTTGCCCTCGAAGGGATAGATCGCCGTCGTGTTGCGATAGAGGTTAGGTTGCCACTGGCTCGCATCACCGCCGACGAAGCCGTAGAAGTATTCGAAGCCCATGCCGTTGGGCCATTGCTCGAACGGCCCGGCCTGGCTCGACTGGTACGAGGGGGTGTTGTGGTTCTTGCCGTACCACGAGGTCGCGTAGCCGTTCGCCTTTAGGATCGTGCCGATCGTGCCTTTGTCGGCGGGGATGATCGAGTCGTAGCCCGGGTAGCCTGTCGATATCTCGCCCACGACGCCGACACCGACCGAATGGTGGTTGCGTCCCGTGATCAAAGCCGCCCGCGTCGGCGAGCAGAGTGCGGTGGAGTGGAAATTAGTGTAGCGCAGCCCTTGCGCGGCGATGCGGTCGAGCGCCGGCGTCGGAATGACTCCACCAAAGGTGCCGGGTGCGCCAAAGCCGGCATCGTCGGTCATGATCACCAGGACGTTGGGCGCACCTTTCGGCGGCACGACGCGCGGCGCCCACCAGGGCTTTGACTCCGAGGACTTCTCCTTGATCACCCCGCCGAATTCTGGCGGCACGGGTGGGATCTGTTTTCCCGGGATCGTGGTCGTGGAGCCTGGTGTCCCCGGCGTGCCGGTCAGTACCTGAGAATTTGCGGACCCGCATGGTGCGGCCAGGCTGAGAAGAATTGCGAAGCTGCTCGTTTGCAGAAGGTGCCGATGGAAGCGCATGCGAAACTCTCCTCTTCCCATTCATGCAAAGACGTTGGGGTCGGCCAAAGCTTGCGACGCAGTGAACTATACGGAGGGCTATCAGGGCCTCCGCCTGTCGCGCGCTGGTTCGCTGCGTGCATTCGCGGCGCGCCATAGGCGGCAATGGGCGAAGGCTCGATCGCAAAAGGGCCGAGCATCTGCCGCACCTCTGCTGAAGCAGTCACCATCGCCGAAATGGCGCCAAGTTGCTATGAGGAATCTGGACTGTGACCGCGCACCACGGCTCTAATTGCATCCGTCGTGACGGGAACGGCCAAGTCGAGCACGCTGAGCGGCAGAGCGATGAAAATCTCCTGCGGCGTCACCAGCGGGAGGTGGTTGAGATGGTGCAATCGCCCTGCGGCGAGCGCTTCGTCGACCAGCTTTGCCGGCATGATCCCGATCCCCGCGCCCGCCGTCACGAGGCGCACGATCGCCGACATGCTGTTGCACATGCTGAAGGAAGGCGACACATCGGACCAGCCTGGCGGCGCGGCCGCTCGACCGGCTCACCCAAGTGATGAAAGGTGTCGCGCGGAGGAGTTACAGCCGGATGTCAAGGGTGTCCGCCAGCCAAGAGCGACTGACGTCGTTGTTTGAGGAAGGCAGGGTCAAACCTGAGCGTCTGGCTTTAGGCGGAACTCCAAGGTCGGGAATTGGCACGAGGCGAGCGCGACAGCTTATGATAGAATAACCCGGATGCGGCCTCCCAAGAGGGGGATCTGCCATGGATATCCAAGCGCAAAACCAACTGCCTCATCAAGCGTGGAATCTCGGGCGCATCATCGGACCGAAACCACCTCTGAAGCCAAAGCATATCTGGGCGATACGCACGCGGCTTCAGCTTGAACTAACCGATTCCGCCCGCGAGGCGCTCACCGCGTGGCTCAGAAAAAGAAATCCTTGTGAAGAGGGTTGGCTCTTCCCGAGCCGTAGCCGGCCTGGCGATCACATCACAACGCGCCAGTACGGCCGTCTCCTCGACAATTGGGTTGCTCTGATCGGATTGGATCCAGCGCTCTACGGAACTCACAGTCTCCGCCGCACGAAGGTAGCGCTGATCTATAAACGGACTGGCAATCTGCGCGCCTGTCAGCTCCTCTTGGGCCATACAAAGCTGGAAAGCACCGTGCGGTATCTCGGCATCGAGGTTGACGATGCGCTTCTCCTTTCGGAGCAAACCGACCTCTGACCACGAGCACGGCGGGCATCCGCCGTGCCACTTTCGCCATTCAGCCAACGGCGTCATTGGGTCGAAACCGGTGATTAGGTGCTCGCCCGAAAGCTGACACTGGCGAGCTTGCCGCAAAGCGGACCTCGCCATGGTCTGAGCAGGGATGGCAAGCGGAAGTTCGCCCGAGCCAAGGCATTGAGGCGCTTTCGGGCGCCTCCGGCCTCGGCACCGTATCCCCTTGTGGGGTTACGAGACGCGCTTCAGTCCGGGCGGCTGCCAAGTCCCTTCGCCCGCTGGCAGGACCGAAGGCGGCGTTGTCTTCGGCCAGTAGAGCCGCATCACCAAGTAGATCGGCCCGTTCGGAGCAGGCAGCCAGTTGGCTTCCTTGTTGGCGCCCGGAGACTTGTTCTGGATGTAGAGCGTCAGCGATCCATCCGCGTTGGTCTTCATGGCGGGCAGCATGGGTGAGTTGATCAGATAACGGTTGAGCGGATTTTCGATCAAGAGTTGGGACTTGCCGTCATACATCGTCAGCGACCAGAACGAACTCACCGGCGGCAATTGTCCGGCCGGGAAGGTCAGCGTGTAGTTGTGCTTGCTGCCGTCGAGCGTCTGGCCATCGCTGTCGACGCGCGTGAACGGATAGGTCGCTTCCTCCGGATCATTCCCATAGATGCCGGCCTGCGCGGCGACGGCACGTTTCAACCAGTCGCCATTATAGTGGACGCTATCGCCGGGAAGACCGCTAAGCCGCCAGCCGTTGATCGCCTTGCCGACACTGGCGACGGCCTCGTCGACCTTCCGCTGGCCTTCCTTCATGCCAAGGCCGATCTCCAGCTTATGCTCCAGAGAGAGATTCTTGAAGTTGAAGGTCTTGCCGGGCCCAACGCCGATGCGTGCCAGCTTGGCGCGAATCTCCTTCTCGTTGTCCTGCGCCGGCGCGAATTGCAGCGCGAAGTCGAGATACTCGAAGAAGTTGGACTTCACGAGTTCCTTGTCGATCTTGGGGAAATCGATGGTTGGCGCAGCCGGCGGCGGCGTCTGCTTCAGATAGGCCGAGAGCATCTGCACCTTGTAGCCAGCCTGCACCTTCTTGACGTTGTCGAGATCATCCGGGCCGAAAAGCTGGGTGCGATAGCCCGCTAGGGCAAACTGTGTGCTCGAACGAAACACCTGCTTGATGCCCGCCGGGGTGTCACCCTTCCAGTCGGGCCCGACCACCATGTAATCGCCGGCCTCGCTCCCTGTGGCACGGGTACCGATATAGCCGTAATTGTAGGTATTGCCGTCGCAGAGCATGACCGAGTAGTAGCGCTTCGAATCGATCGCCGGCACCGAGAGCACCACCGGCTCCGCCCGCAAATCCATCCACACGAAGGAATAGGGCGTGTCGCTGTTCGGCGTGACGATTGCCGTATCTTTGTATGTAAAGACGTTAGGTTCATTCTTGATCTGATTGAATGGAGCCTTGAATTGCCCGGAACTGCGATCGATCGCATATTCATGCATGACGGCATAGTTCATCACGATAGGCAGGCCGTAGATGAACCCTGCCTCGGCGATGTCCTTGGCTTCAAACATGTTGGGCCATTCGGCTTTGTTCTGCGCAAATACCGGCGTGGACTTTGCCGTCGCTGCGGCGAATGCGGCCACCGCAGCGGAGCCAAGCAGATCGCGTTTCGTCAGCATCTGAACACTTCCTTCCGGTTCGCAACTTGTGGTTAAGCACGCGTAGGTCGCAGGTGACGCTACGCTATCTCGGTGATGAACGACAATGCCAGGAACGGTCGAACCAGCCCTGCTTGCATGTCCGCCCCTGGCCATTCGGCGAGCTTGGTGAATTCCGCCTCTGCGGCAAAGCAGCAATCCGGCAGCAAGACCACTCATTTGCGCCAACCTTGCGTCATTCCGCAGCGTCCAGTGCGCGGCTGATTTCCCGGTCGTCTCGGCCATATCCTGCACGGCCTGCTGGTATTCGTGCGTCGGAAAGTCAGGGATAGAATGCTCCAGCGGGGCAAGCCGCGGCAGAATTCGATCTCGACTGCTAGGCAGGCGATCAGCGCCGCAAGCAACCGAATACGAAATCGCGTGCGCCTGAGGGTCTACAAGCGCTCGATCTCGGCTGTTTCAAGTCCGTCGGCTACCGGTCGACTTCGGTCGTCCAGCTGCCGCGCTCCCAAAGTCCGCTTTCCGGCAAAGAGCCAGAGTCCGGTTGTGGCGCGTTGGGTCACTTTGGCTACTTGAGCTGACTATCCTTGCTGCCGCGCCGATTGATGCCCCCGCTGATGACCGAGCGCCGATCGAGGCCGGATTGGCAGGCGACGCAGGTCCGCGCACCGGGCATGGCCAAGCGGCGCGCTTCCGGAATTTCCTCACCACAGGCTTGGCAGTAGAGTTCCCCAGGGCCACTGGGCAGCTTGGCGCGTGCAAGCCTGACCGCATCGTTGATCGAGTCGTCGATCTGATCTTGAACCGCCCCGTCTGGGGCCCATCCGTTCGCCATAGCAGACTCCCTCTCTAATATTTCGAGATGGTGCGGGGCCAAGGCAGCTTCAATCATTGGGCAGCCGGCCCGCCGACGTTTACCGAAGCCGGCGTCTCTCGCCGGCGCGCATAACATAGTGGCTTCGTACGGCCTCGCTCTCTAAGCGCGACGCGTTGACGTAGGCGAGATCTATCTCGCCGCCCGGCCGGCGCGACCTGATCCCGGCCGGCGCCATGTTCCGGCAGATCGCGACCTCCTCCAGCGCCTCATTGAGGAAGCGCACCGGCGAGCCGAATGCGGCAGGAAGATCGAGCGCGGCGAGCGACCGGTCCAGCCGCACGACATGGTCCAGCACCAGCCACCTCCATTCCGCTGTCCCGTCGGGTCGAAACGCCGCGAGGACATGCTCCTTCACTATGGTCTCGATCTTGAGCGCGTCCACCGAGGATTCGGCCCCGCCGCCGGCGCCGGAACCGTCGACCTGGTCGCGCGTCGGATCGAAGCCGCGCACACCGCCCGCGCCGATGCGGTCGAACAGGCCGGAGAGCCATACCCCGGCTTGCAGGCAGTATTCGGTGATACCGCCAGCGCTCGCCTCGGCGTGAAGAGCTGAGGCGTCAGGGTTCCAGATGCGCTCCCCTCCACCCCGCAGTTTCTGCGTCATCGGCTGGAACTCCGGCCGAATGTCCAGGAGGTGCTGCAGCTCGCGGTGCAGCCCACGCGCCGGACCGCGCGACGCCCAGACGAGCGACAGATGTTTGTGGTCGATAGCCGGCGTCTGAAACGTCAGCTCCCGGGCAGTCTGCGCGGGGTAGCAGTCGAGCAGCCCAACTTAGCCCACGGATGAGGTTCGGAAGAACCTTTTTGGGAGCCGCCCTTTCAGGTCAGCGGTCGCACGGTTGCGCGCTGTCGGGCTGGACAGGTCTTAACGTGAGTTTCCATTCGTCAGCAAGCCACGGACAGCACTGGGCCGCACGCAGTCACACTCCATGGACCGAAGGACGCCATAGCGCGGCGCTTCGGACCATCGCGGCGCCGCACGGAGCGCCAGGCATGCGTCCGGGGCCGCAGATCGATGACATTCGCGAACTGCTCATCCGCTGGGCGACAGCATGGGCATCTCCGGTCGGCCTACCAGCGGGTCATCGCCTGGATGGAGAAGCGGTGGGTCGTAGCCCCCAGGCGCAGATCGCCGTCGTAGGTGCCGGCAACCTCGATCTGCGGGGTGACGAAGCCGGACAGGCTCGCGCCGATCACCGCTCCGTCTCGGGCCGCCTTCGGGCTTCGCGTCACGACGCTCGCACCCAGCAGGCCGGCCTGCAGAACCGCGACGTTGTCGGCGAACTCGTGTGACCAGTAGGCCTTGAGATCGAGGCGCAGCTTCGCGTCGCTGTCCAGGGGCGTCGATAGTCGTGCGCCGGCCAGGGAACGCGCGGAGATCTGGCTTTGACCGCGCAGGGTCAGGGCGAAAGCGCCGGCCTGGGTCTCGGTCAGGCCGCCCTGTCGGAAGTAGTTCAGGCTGATGCCGGCTTCAGGCGACAGGTCGAGGCCGACCAGGGAAGCGAGGCGATATCCGGCGATGACATTGCCGAAGAGGCCGTAGCCGCTCCCCTCGCCGTGCGCGACCCGCTGGACGTTGCCAAGCTGGATCGTCCTGCGAACTTCTGTCTTGCCATGGCTGGCGCCGACCGAGCCGCGCAGGGTCAGGTCGCCGAAAGCGGCGCGGCCATAAGTGGCCAGGCTGTAGCTGTCGAGCGTGGCGCGGCCCCCCGCATCGGCCTTCGGGTCTCCGTTCGTGCGCGAATATCCCAGAGCGGCGCCGATCGTCCCGGTCCGGAAGGCGGTCGTTTCTGCGCCGATCAATGCGCCGGCGAGGCCGAAGCTTGAGCCCGTTGCGTTGGCGTCGCCTCCCGCACGCCCGAAACTGTAGAGAGCCTGCCCCCAGAGCGCGCCGTCCCGGACCGGCTGCACGCCCCTGGACTCGGCCGGAGCGTTGCCAAGGCTGGCATAGCTCGCCGCTCCCAACCCACTCAACTGGCCGTATCGGGAGGACCAGCCGGCCGTCAGGCGCTGATCGAGTGCCGCGCTCACCGTCCGCTGGGCGCTCATCATCGCCATGCGGGCATCGGCATAGCTCTGCCCGGAGAGCGAGCTGAGCGCGCCGGGAAGTGTGCCTGACCCGGTCGTGTAGAGCGCGTCGAACACCTCCTGCCGGGCCGCATCGGGACGTGTGCCCGCGGCCGGCCGCACGGAGTCGAGCGCCCTTGCGACCGAGGCACCATTGCCGTTCAGGCCCGCGAGCGCGGCATAGGAGCCCGGCGTCACGACCAGCGACAGCCCGGTGGCGCTGTAGAGGGCGTCGAAGCGGGCATTCGCAGGCAGGCCATTAGCTGGCTGGTCCAGCCCGCTGAAGCTACCGCTCAGGCCTCCCTCGGCGACCAACACACGGAAGGCGGTTCCAGTCACAGGCACGAAACTGTTGCTCGCATCGCCGGCAATGCCGCGCAGCACGGGAGCGATCCGTCCATCCACGATGACATGTCCCGACGCGGTCTGTGCGACCAGGCGGGAATAGTTCCCCGTCCCATTGCCCGTGCCGGTTCCGTCGATATCGAGGACGAAGCGGTTCGTGCCGCCGAAACTCACCGGCCCCTTGACGAACAGCGTTCCCGGGGAATTGCCGGGCATGACCGTGCCGGCGCTGAACAGGCCGGCTTCGATCGAACCCGTGCCGCGCAAGGTGCCCAGCTGGCCGACGGAGACCGCGGAGGCAACCGAGCCGTTCAGGGCAAGCGTCCCCCCGACGACGGAGGTGCTGCCGGCATAGGTGTTGCGGCCGCTCAGTTCGAGCCGGCCTTCGCCGCGCTTGACCAGCCCGCCAGCTCCGGCGATGTCGTTGCCGAAAGTCGCCGAATGACCCTGCGTGTCGACGTCGAAGGTCTGGACGAACTGGCCGGGGCCGCGCACCGCCTTACCGACATTGAGCAGCCCCCAGCCGTAGACCTCGGGCGAGCCGAGATCGGTCGCGGTGGTGAGGATGGACTGGACCACTTGCGGCGCCGTCATGAACGGAAACGCTTCGCGGACGAGAGCCGCCGCGCCCGCCACATGCGGGGCGGCCATCGAGGTTCCACTCGACAAGTTATAGGGCCGGGTCGGAGAGCTTCCGTTGGCCGGGGTCACGGTCGAGAGGATGTCGACACCGGGGGCGGCGAGGCACCAGGCGGCCGCGATGCCGCAGAGATTGCTGAACGATGCGATCTTGCGATCGCGATCCACCGCGACGACGGCGATCGTGTAGGGCTGGAGATCCGAGTAGTTGAAGCCGCTCGCGCTGACTTCGTCGCCATTGCCGTCGAGGAAGACATAGAGATCCTTGCCGGCATTCTCCGGGCGGATCGCGGGATAGAAGGCCGCGCCCGTCGGATTTCGCGCGACTACCGGCTGGTCCTCGCGCTCGTTGCCGGCGGCGAAGACCATGACCATGTCCGCGGCGCCGGCCCGCCGAATGGCCGAGACTTCGCCAGAAGTGCCGTCGACGCGATAGGGCTGGATCGGAAAAACGCTGTAGTCCGAGTTGGGACTGCCGTCATCCAGCGTCGGGGAGGGATAGGAAGGGCCGTAGCTGCCGTTCAGGACCTTCGCGCCCTTCTCGCTGGCATAGCGGATGGCGGCGGCGACGTCACCGCCGCCCGGGACGATCGCGCGCAGGGCCAGAATCTCGGCATTGTAGGCGACGCCATGCATGCCGTTGCCGTCTCTTGCGGCGGCGATCGTCCCGGCGACGTGGGTCCCGTGCGATGTCCTGTCCCGGTCGAGGATGTCGTTCGGATCCGGCAGGTCGAAGCCGAAATTGCGTGATAGCGGCGAGAGCCTGCCGGCGAATTCCGAGTGCTCCGGCTCGATGCCGCTGTCGACCACCGCCACCAGCACGCCCTTGCCGCTGAGCCCGAGCGCATAGGCGTCGGCGGCATTGATCTGCGGCAGGCCGTAGTTCGCCTTGTATTCGGGCGTCACAAAATGCGCCGGAGCCTGCGTCATGACGGCTTGCGGCAGACTGCGAGCCGGGCGGCCGTGGAACGCATCCGGCAGCAGAGACAGATCGGATGCCGAAGCCATCGCCGGCAAGAGAGATGCGAGAAGCGTGGCCGCGGTCGTGTTGAGGAGGGCGGAACGAAGCACGGAACGGCGCGCGGCGATGGTCGGCATAGGCAAGTCTCGTCAACGTCGTCCAGCAGGCATGGACTGGCCGTTCGGCGAGTAACATGGAACGAAAGCCAAGGAGACGGCGGAGAGGCGACGCTGCGTCCCAATCATCCGGAAGGATGTACCAGGGGTCATTTGCAGGCCCCTTTACGTTATCGCAGCTCTCCTGTGGCTAGAAAAGCGCCGCGGATGCCAGGTAACGGGTTGCGCTGCGAGAGGATGGACGGGCTGGGCCATGAGCAGGGAAGGCGATCATGCGCGGCAGCTGTTCGGGAACTGGCGCGAGGCCATCGCGCCGATCTTCGATGTCCGGCCGCTCGCCGGCGACTGGGATGCCGGATTTCATGCCGAGCTCGACCGGCATCACCTGAGCACCGCGCTGGTCGGGCAGGTGGCGACGAGCGCTCAGCATTACGAACGTTCGGAAAGCCTGATCGGTGCGGTCGGCGTCGATCATCTGCTGATCCAGCGGTACGAGGCAGGCCATACGACGCTCGACCTGGATGGGCAGGAAGTCGATGCCGGCCCGGGCGACGTCGTGATTTTCGACCTGTCCCGTCCGGTGCGGTCGTATGCCACTGACATGCGGGCGGTCAGCCTGGTGTTGCCGCGCAGCCTGCTTGCGCTCGACGCCGGTGGTCTGGACCGCGTGCATGGTACCGTTCTTGCCGGGGCGAGCCCGCTCGGCTCGTTGGCGGGCGACCATTTACGCGGCCTGCTGAAGGCGGCGCCCACGCTGGAAGCGACGGCAACCCCCGATATTGCAAGGGCAAGTGGGCAATTGCTCTCGGCCTGCCTATCGCCAGCGCTGCTGCGCGACCGCGAAGCCCCTGCAACGCTGACGGCGAGCGTGGCGATGATCTGCCGCTTCATCGATCGCCGGATCGGCGATCCCGCCCTGGACGCTCGAATGCTCTGCAGTGCATTCGGCCTGTCGCGCTCGGCGCTTTACCGTCTCTTCGCCCCGATCGGCGGCATTTCGGACTATATTCGTCAGCGCCGATTGGCGCGAGCCCGCCTGGCACTCAATGCTTCGGCGCGCGGAAGGGGCGGCATCGGGAAGATCGCGCGCCAGTTCGGCTTTTCGAGCGACGATGCCTTCTCGCGCGCCTTCAAGGCTCAGTTCGGCATCGCGCCGCGCGACGCCGCGCATCTGCACCCGTCGCCATCGCTCGAAGCGGGTGATGGCAGTCTGGCGAACTGGCTTCGGCACTTGGCCTGACTGTCGGCTTTCGGCTGGAGCCCCAGAGTCCGCTATTGGCGCTTGGCAGTGGTTGGCTCCGCCTAGTCTCAGCAAGCTGCGACAGGGTGGAAGCCGAAGATGCGGTGGATCGATCCGACTGCCGATTTTGGCGTATAGGCCCCGGAAACGCCGCCGAGTGTGGGTGAGCTGACCGAGATGTCCCATTCGAAGCCCTGACCGAACACCTGGACCCGGTGGCGCATCTGCCTCGTCTCGGGATTGGCTACGACGATGCTGCGCGTGCGGTCGAAGCCGATCCCGGCAATTGCGAGGGCCGCATGCACATTCACATTGCGCGGAAACCGGGTGCAGGCTTCCCGCGTCGAGCCCTCGAAGAGCACGCCCTGGGCACCGGCGTCAGAGCCCAGGCTCGCCCCGTTCTTCGTCGTGGTCACGATCACCTGGTCGATCGCATCACGGCCGTCGCTGAGCCCATCGAGCGCGAGAACCGCTCCATGCGGGATCAGGAGGCGGGTCCCGGCAGCCGCGGCGGCCCGCCTGACGGCGGTCTCGATCGACTCATCGGCCAGCGCCGACGAGCTGAAGGCACAGAGATCGCCCTTCGCGAGCAGCTCCGCGCCGAGCCGGGCGACGACATCGGGATGCGCCGCCTCGATGACCAGCTCCGTGGAGGCGGCGAGCGCGCGCCGGACATCGGTGGTGAGGTGTTCGCGCAGACGCGTCGCGTCAGCAGGCGGCACGAAGCGCTCGTCGACCAGCACGTAGTCCACTGCGGCGAGATTTTGGGCGACGATGGTGTCGAAGATCGCCTGTCCGATGACGCCGGCTCCGATGATGCCGACTCGCTGGTAGTTCATCCGCCTCTTCCCTGTCCCGGATCCAACGGAGCGGCGTGGCGAGCGCCGCTCCGATTCTAGCGATTAACGATAATAATGCCAAGCATGGGGCGCTCGCAGCGGGCGCTTCCTCGGCAGGCGCGCTACGCTTTCGGCGTGAGGCTGTCGACGAGGAGATCGCCCGTCGCGAGAACATGCTTCCGCAGGAGGTCGCAGGCCCGCTCGACATCGCGCATCTCGCAGAGCGTCAGAATGTTGCGATGCTCGGCCTGGGACTGCTCGAGGTGATGCGTCTGCTCCCAAGTGTAGCGAAGATAGCGCTCGAAGTTCATCCGTAGCGTCTCGATCATCTCCAGGGTCCGCGGCCGCCTGGCCGGCGCGTAGAGGATCTGGTGGAAGCGGCCGTTCAGCAGGATCTTGGCGTCGACAGCCGTGGCAGTGTCGAGCTCGTCCAGCACCTTGGCGGCGCCGACGAAGTCCACGCGGACCATGTTGGGGATCGCCCAGCGCAGCGCCTGGCATTCCAGCAGCGCACGAAGCTGGCTGATCTCCCAGGCTTCGTCGCGGCTCATGACGGCGACAGCGACACCTCGGCGCGGCTCGGCCGTGAGGAAGCCCTCGCCGACGAGCTGCTTGAAGGCCTCGCGAACGATCATCTGGCTCACGCCGAACTGCGTGGCGATCGCGTCCTGCCGCAGCCGCTCGCCACCCGACAGTCGATTGCGGAGGATTGCGGCGCGCAAATCGTCGGCGACGACCGCCGCGGCCGACCGGTTGTCCCGGCGCGGTGCCGGATCAACGATGTTCACATGGTCCAAATGACGTCCGCCCTGTGCGAGATTAGCGATTTGAAGGCGTCAACGAGTCACCTTTGAGTGAGCCACCTTCAGAAGTCAATCGGCGCAAGAAGGATGGTTCGCCCTGACCTCCCCAATCTCAAACCGGACTCATCCGGGAGTTGACGATCCGAATTTTAGCGATTATCGCTAATTTATTCCAGCCTGAATGGGAACGGATTTCCAATGCTTCGCTTGTCAGATTTCGACGCCGTCACCTTCGACGTCTACGGCACCCTGATCGACTGGGAGCCGTCGATCGTGGCCTTCCTTCAGGCCTGGGCGCAGGAGCAGCGCGTCACCGCGACCGGTGACGAGCTGATCATGTCCTTCGATCGGGCTCGCGCCGCGATCCAGAAGGAGCGCCCGGCTCATCTCTATCCCGAGGTGCTGTGCCGCTGCTTCGACAGGATCTCGGCCGATTACGGCGTCGCGGTCGATCCCGCCCGGCGCGAGGCCTTCTCGCGGACTCCGCACGTCTGGCCGGCCTACGCTGACACCGAGGCCGGACTGAAGGCGTTGCAGGCGCGCGCCAGGATCGGCGCGCTGTCGAACATCGACAACGCTTCGCTCACTTCATCCTGCGCCAAGATGAACATCCGCTTCGACATCGTCGTCACGGCCGAGCGCGTCGGCGCCTACAAGCCCAGCGACGAGCACTTCGCCACGGCACTCGCCGATCTCGACGCAGCCGGGATCCCGCGGCAGCGCGTCCTCCATGTCGGCCAGAGCCTTCGCGCCGACATCACGCCCGCCAACAGGCTGGGATTGAAATCAGCCTGGATCAACCGGCCGGACCGCCTGCTCGGACTGTCCGGCGAAGGTGCGGCCGAGGCCAGGCCGGACCTGACGGTATCGAGCCTCGCAGAGCTGCTCGAAGCCATCGCCTGAAGCTTGCGATCAACCGACAACAATAAAGGAGCGGGACATGAAGGGCAGGATCTTGGGGCTGGCCGCCATCGGCGTCAGCCTGACACTGGGAGTGGCGTCGGCGGCGCGAGCGCAAGCGAGCGATGCCGTGATCGACCGGATCAAGGCGAAGAAGTCGATCTCGATCGGCTATCGAGAAGCTTCGATCCCGTTCTCCTATATCGACGCGCAGGGGAAGCCGACCGGCTATTCGACCGATCTCTGCGTCCGGGTCGCGGCGACCGTGAAAACGGCGCTCGGCCTGGCGGATCTCGAGATCAAATGGGTGCCGGTCAATCTGCAGAACCGCATCCCGCTGGTCGCCAACGGCACCGTCGACATCTCCTGCGAGTCGGCGGTCAACACGATCGGGCGCCAGGCCCAGGTCGATTTCTCGAGCCCCTTCTTCGTCTCCTCGACGCGGCTCCTGGTGAAGTCGAAGTCCGGCGTCGCCGAACTCGCCGACCTCAAGGGCAAGTCGATCGCCCTGCCGATCAACTCGGTCCCCGAGCGCCTGATCAAATCCATCATCGAGCGCGACAAGCTGAACATCCGGATCGTGCCGGTGCGGGACAATTCGGAGGGCTTCCTTGCCCTGTCGACCGATCGCGTCGACGCGTTCTCGACCGACGACATCCTGCTGTTCGGGCTGCGCAGCAAGGCAGCGTCGCCGGCCAACTACGAGGTCGTCGGCAAGCCGCTCTCCTACGACAGCTACGGCTTCCTCGTTCAGAAGAACAGCACGGTCTTCCTGTCGCTGGTGAATGCGACACTCGCCCGGCTGGCGCGCGAAGGCGAGCTTCAGCAGGTCTACCAGACCTGGTTCGAGCCACTGGGCGTGCCGCTCTCGGCGCCGCTGGCGACGACCTTCCAGATCATCGGGATTCCCGAGTGAGGCGGATCGGAAGCTTCGGGGGCAGGTCGGGGAAGAGCACGCCATGAACTATGCATGGAACTGGGGCGTCCTCGTCCAGTCCCCCTATCTGGAGTGGCTCGGCCAGGGCATCGCCATGACGCTGGCGGTCTCGATCGCCGCCTGGATCATAGCGCTCGGCCTGGGGACGCTGATCGGCATCGTCCACAGCGGCGCCTCCGGCATGGTGCGCTTCGCCACCGGCTCGTACATGAATCTGTTCCGGAACGTGCCGCTGCTCCTGCAGATGTTCCTCTGGTTCTTCGTCGTGCCCGAGCTGCTGCCGAAGGCCGCCGGGACATGGCTGAAGCGGGATCTGCCCCATCCCGAAGTCGTGACGGCGATCGTGGCGCTGGGATTGTTCACAGCTTCGCGCGTCGCGGTCCAGGTCGCCGCCGGCATCGCCTCCGTGCCCCGCGGCCAGTCGATGGCGGCGCGCGCCTCGGGGTTCTCCACGGTACAGGCCTATCGGCTCGTCCTGCTGCCGCAGGCCTTCAGGATCGTCGTTCCGCCGCTGACCTCAGAGTTCCTGACGATCTTCAAGAACTCCTCGATCGCGCTGACCATCGGCGTCTACGAGCTGACGGCGCAGACCCAGCAGATCCAGAGCTTCACCTATCAGGGCTTCGAGGCCTTCACCGCCGCGACCGTCGTCTACATGACGATCGCCCTGATGGTGACGACGCTGATGGCGATCATCGAGCGCAAGACCTCGATCCCCGGCCCGACAGCGAGGGGATGAGCAATGTCCGGCTTCGACGTCTCCGTCATTCTGGGCGCTCTGCCCTTCCTGGCAAAGGGGCTCGGCCTCAGCCTCGGGCTGACCGCCATCGCCATGATCGGCGGCCTGGCACTCGGCTTGGTCATCGCCATCGTCCGCCTCTCGCGCTTCCGCGTCCTGGCGACGCTCGCCGCGCTCTATGTGAATGGCTTCCGGGCCGTCCCGCTGATCCTCGTGATCTTCTGGTTCTATTTCCTGGTGCCGCTCCTGCTCGGCCGGCCGGTCGGCGCGCTCTACTCGGTGCTGATCGCCTTCGTCATGTTCGAGGGGGCCTATTATTCCGAGATCATCCGGGCCGGCCTGAAGAGCGTCCGGCCGGGGCAATGGCAGGCCGCGCAGGCCTCCGGCATGAGCTATCTCCAGGCGATCCGCCTGGTGGTGTTGCCGCAGGCGCTACGCAAGATGGCGCCGCTGATGGTCACGCAGGGCGTCGTGCTCTTCCAGGATACGTCGCTGGTCTATGTCGTGTCCCTGCACGACTTCATGACCTCGGCCAGCATCGTCGCGAACACCCAGAACCGCATCGTCGAGCTCTATGTGTTCGCCGCGCTCGTCTACTTCGCCCTCTGCACCGCGGGCAGCACCCTGGCGCAGCGCCTGAGCAGCGACCGGCAGCGTGCGCATTAGCGCCGCCGGTAATCCCCTCCCCTGCAACCCGCGGGACAGCGTGAACGACATGGTCGAGATGATACGGATCGAAGGATTGTCCAAGAGCTATGGCGACGTCCCGGTTCTGCGCGACTGCAGCCTCGAGGTGGCGCGCGGTGAGGTCGTGGTGATCTGCGGGCCCTCGGGCTCCGGCAAGAGCACCTTCGTCAAATGTATCAACGGCATCGAGCTGGTGCAGGCCGGACGCATCGCGATCGATGGCGAGGATCTGCCCTCGAAGCCGGCCGCCGCCGCGCGGATACGCGCCCGGGTCGGCATGGTGTTCCAGCATTTCGAGCTCTACCCGCATCTCACCGTGCTGGAGAACATCTGCCTGGCGCAGATCCACGTGCTTAAGCGCAGCCGCGACGAGGCGCATGAGAAGGCGCGCGGCTTGCTCCGCCGCGTCGGCCTCGCCGACAAGGAGGCCGCCTACCCGTCGCAGCTCTCGGGCGGTCAGCAGCAGCGCATCGCCATCGTCCGGGCGCTGGCCATGGACCCGGTCGCCATGCTCTTCGACGAGCCGACCTCCGCCCTGGATCCCGAGATGATCGGCGAGGTGCTGGCGGTGATGCTGGAACTCGCCCGCGAGGGCATGACCATGGTCGTCGTTACCCATGAGATGGGCTTCGCCAAGGCGGCGGCCGACCGGGTCGTCTTCATGGACCAAGGCGAGATCGTCGAGGTCGCCGAAACCGCGCGCTTCTTCGCCGAGCCGGCCTCGGAACGCGCCCGCCTCTTCCTCTCGCGTATCCTGGCCCACTGACATGACCGACATGCCCCTGCCGAGCCCCGACGACGTCCTCGACGCCGCCCGCGTCCTGCAGCCCGTCGCGGTCCGCACGCCGCTGCTGCGCTCGCCCGCGCTCGACCGGCTGACCGGCGGCGAGATCCTGTTGAAATGCGAGAATCTGCAGCGCTCCGGTGCCTTCAAATTCCGCGGCGCCTACAACCGGCTGCACCGTCTCGACCGCGCGGCCTTCCCGGGTGGCGTCGTCGCCTATTCCACCGGCAACCACGGCCAGGCGATAGCGACGGTCGGCCGCATGCTCGACATCCGCGCCACCATCGTCATGCCGAGCGACGCGCCCGCCAACAAGATCGCCAAGGTGCGCGAGAACGAAGGCGAGGTCGTGCTCTACGAACGCGGCAAGCAATCGCGCGAGGAGATCGCGGCGCAGATCGCCGCGCACTCGCCGGTCGCGGTCGTGCCGCCGGGTGACGATCCCTTCGTCATCGCCGGCCAGGGCACCGCCTTGCTCGAAGCCGCCGCGCAGGCCGAGGGCGCGGTCGATCTCGTCGTCGTGCCTTGCGGCGGCGGCGGGCTCGCGGCCGGGACCGGCCTCGCCATGGAGGCCGTCGCCAGCCGGGCCGAACTTTGGGCGGCTGAGCCCGAGGGCTTCGACGACACCAGGCGCTCGCTCGAAAGCGGTCGGCGCGAGGTCAACGAACGTCTCTCTGGCTCGCTCTGCGACGCGCTGCTGGCGCCGACCCCGGCCGAACTGCCCTTCGCCTTCAATCGCCACAAACTGTCTCGGGTGCTGACGGCCTCGGATGAGGAGGTACTCGCAGCCATCCGCTTCGCCTTCGAGCATCTGCGCCTCGTTCTTGAACCCGGCGGAGCGGTCGCGCTCGCGGCGCTGCTGGCGCGGCCCGAAGCGTTGCGCCGGCGGCGCGCCGTGGTGCTGCTCTCGGGCGGCAATGTCGAGCCGGACGTATTCCGCAGAGCACTCGAGCCACGCTGAGCGCCGCTCGGCCTCACCGACCGAACACCAAGCCTCGCTCATCAACCCGTCAACAGGAAACGCCATGTCTTCGCTCGCCAACAAATTCTTAGCCCTCTCGACCGACAACGCGCCTGGACAGGAGGTGCGGCGCTCGGATGCCGACATCCGGGCCCTGATGATCGGAGAGGCGCTGCCCGGCCGTGCGGTCGACTTCTCGCATGGCGACGTCGACGCCTTCCCGCCGCCGCCGGACGCCATGGAGCGTTTCGCAAAGGCGGTGCAGATCGGCGGGCGCCAAGCCTACACCGAGTATCGCGGCTCGGCGGATATTCGTGCGGAACTGGCCGCCAAGCTCGAAGCCTTCACCGGGGCGCCGGTCTCGACCGATGCTGGCATCATCGTCACACCGGGCACGCAGGGCGCGCTGTTCCTGGCGCTGGCCGCGACCGTCGCCGCAGGCGACAAGGTCGCGATCGTCCAGCCGGACTATTTCGCCAATCGGAAGCTGGTACAATTCTTCGGCGGCGAGGTCATGCCGATCGCGATGGACTATCTCGGCGGCGGCGAAGGGGCGGGCCTCGACCTGTCGGCGCTGGAAGCGGCCTTCGCGGCGGGCGCGAAGGTCTTCGTCTTCTCCAACCCCAACAACCCGACCGGCGCGGTCTACTCGCCGCACGAGATCGGGCGGATCACGGGCCTGGCGAAGCATTACGGCGCCATGGTCGTCGCCGACCAGCTCTACTCCCGCCTGCGCTATGCTGGCGAAAGCTATACGCATATCCGCGCCAGCGGCCTTCCCGACGAGCAGTGCGTGACGATCATGGGGCCGTCCAAAACCGAGTCACTGAGCGGCTACCGCCTCGGCGTCGCCTTCGGCGCGCCGGCGATCGTCGACCGAATGGAGAAGCTGCAAGCGATCGTCTCGCTCAGGGCTGCCGGCTACAACCAGGCGGTGCTACGGTCGTGGTTCGCCGAGCCTGCAGGCTGGATGGAGCAGCGGGTCAGCGACCATCACCGCATCCGCGACGATCTGCTGGCGATCTTCGCCGAGGCCGGCTTCCCGACACGGTGCCCGCAGGCCGGCAGCTACGTCTTCCCGACGCTGCCAGCGCTGCGCGTCGCGCCGCTCGATTTCGTTCGGCTGCTTCGCCAGCAGGCGAACGTGATCGTGACACCGGGAACGGAGTTCGGCCCGCATCCGCATAGCATCCGCCTGAACTATTCGCAGGACCGGGGCGCAGCACTGGATGCCGCCCAACGGATCGTCACGATGGTTGAACGATACAAGGTCTAGATGAACATGCGGTGCGAGCGCCGCAGGCTACGACCGCTTCAAGGGGCAACGCCGCACCGTCAATGCGTGCCCCTGAATGTCCGCTTCCGGGTAATCGCCTAGAGTCGGCTCCTGGCGCGAACCGAACTCATGGGTCACTAAATCCCAGCTACCGCTTCGCTTCGAAATTTCGGCCGAGCGGTAGCTGGGAGAGAGAAGCGAGCGCTTATTTTTTTGCTACGACGGTCTTGTTGAAGGCCTCGATGATGGCCGCGCGATTGGCGTTGATCTTGTTCCAGTCCGGCAGGGCGAGGCTCTTGATCGAGCCATCGACGCCCCAGGGCATGCGCTGCTTGGCATTGTCGGAAAGCTCGACGCCGCTGGTCGCGGGGCCGACATAGATCCGCTCCGCCATGCATTTCGCGGGCCCCGTGCCGACGGCATAGTTCGCGAACTTCTCGGCGGTGGCCAGCTTCTTGCCGTTGGCCACGAGGTGCAGGCGGATGTCGCCGCCGATGGCGCCCTCCTTCGGCACGACGAAACCGATCGGCAGCTTCTGGTCGCGCATCGCGTAGGCCGAGCTGGCGTAATGCGCGCCGACGATGACCTCGCCGCTCTGGAAGAGGTTGGTGCCCGCGCCCGCAGTGTCGAAATAGGCCGAGACCTTGAGCTGCTTCAGCCGCTCGAAAGCGGGGGTAACGTTGTCGACGCTGCCGCCTGCGAGACCTGCGAGATGCACGATGAACGGCACGCCCATCGCGTTGGACGGGCTCGGGAAGGTCACGGCGCCGGCGAATTCCGGCTTCCACAGGTCGAGCCAGGAGACGGGCGCCTGCTTGATGTCACGCGTGTTGTAGGCCAGCCCCAGCGAATAGAAGCCGGTGCTCAGCGCGAAGATCTTGCCGTCCGCGCCCTTGTAGACGCCCTCCGGGATCAT
The DNA here is from genome assembly GCF_058797755.1 of Allobosea sp. GW823-FHT02B03. Lineage (NCBI taxonomy): Bacteria > Pseudomonadati > Pseudomonadota > Alphaproteobacteria > Hyphomicrobiales > Alloboseaceae > Allobosea > Allobosea sp. GW823-FHT02B03. The sequence continues at coordinate 141,002 of NZ_JBXAJY010000006.1, forward strand.
GCCCGAGACAGCCGGAACCTTCGCGGGATCGATCGGCGCGAGCAATCCGTCGGCCGCCGTGATTTCGGAAACGCCGCCGTCGATCCAGACCGCGTCGAGCGTCGGCGCGTCCTTCTGCTGGCGCAGCTTGTTCAGCGTGACGCCGGACACGCCCGGCTCAGGCACGACGCGGATGCCGGTCTCCTTGGTGAACGGGTCGATGATGCAGGCCTGCATCGCCGCGCCCCATTCGCCGCCATAGGTCGCGACGGTGATCGACTCCTGGGCCTGCGAGATCGCCGGCGTGCCTGCGAGCACCGCCAGAAGCCCTGCGCCGGCGAGCAGCTTGCGCTTGAGGATTGGCATGAGATGTCCTTCCAATTTTTAATATTTCCCCTGACCCGCTATTGAGGCAGCGGCGGGCGCGCGCCATCAAATTGAAATCGGGAGCACTGAGATAACTTTTGGCTATGAACATCCGACAACTTGAAGCGTTCAAGACTATCATGGAGCTCGGCAGCTTCACTCGCGCTGCCGAAAAGCTCGGCCTGTCGCAGCCAGCGGTCAGCAAGATGATCTTCCTGTTGGAGCGGCGCTGCGGCTTCTCCCTCTTCCATCGGCAGAAGAACGGCGTCGTGCCGACGGCCGAGGGCCAGATGCTGCATGCCGAGGTCGAGCGGGTGTTCCTCAGCGTCGATTCGGTTGCCGCCCGGGCGCGCGCCATCCGCGACTTCGACTATGGCGAGATCAATCTCGTCTCCTATCCTTCGCTCGGCACCCGCGTCCTTCCGCCGGTGCTGGCCGGCTTCCTGAGCAACAAGCCCGGCCTGCGCATCGAGATGTCGAGCCGCAACTCCTGGCTGCTGGTCGAAGCTGTCGCGACGCAGGGTTTCGATGTCGGCTTCGGCATGTTCGCACCGGACCGCGCGGGTGTCCGCTTCGACAAGCTCTGCTCGATGAGGGCGGTGTGCGTGATGGCGCCAAACCATCCTCTCGCCTCGCGCGAGGTCATCCATGCCTCGGATCTCCATGGCGAACGCTTTGTCGGTATGGTCGACGAGGATCGCGCCCAGCTCCAGATCGACCAGGTCTTCGCGGAGACGCGATCGGAACGCAACATCGTCATCAAGGTCCAACTCACCGAGGCCTGCTGTTCCTTCGCCGCCTCGGGGGTTGGGGTCTCGATCGTCGATCCGTTCAGCACCGAGGGCTTCCACAGCGACCAGCTGGTCGTGCGTCCGTTTCGCCCCGTGGTGGACTTCAACATCTGGGTGATCACGCCGAGTTTCCGCGAGCCGTCGCTGGGCACAAAGGCCCTGATCGAACACGCCCGCGGCAGCCTTGTCGACAAGCTGGCGAGCATGGCCCGGGCGATCGGCGACGAGGCCTGACCGGGCGCATAGCGGAGTGTTTCGCAAGGTCATATCTGCAGGTTATCGCTGACGCGACAGAAGCGATTTGACCCTCGCCGGCTGCTTCCGCCTCTATAACTGGCGAAAGAACGACCCATCGCGCCGCCGGCACAGCCGCCGCGCCGAGGTCGATCCAAAGAGGGTCAGATGACTGCCATCACCGTGCTCACACCGACCGGAACGCTGGGATACGGCTTCGGCGACGAAGCCCTGGCACGCGGCATGTCGCTCAAGCCGGCGGTGATCGCGGTCGATGCCGGCTCGACGGATCCCGGCCCTCATTACCTCGGCTCGGGCAAGCCGCTCGTCTCCGATGTCAGCATCAAGCGTGAGCTCACCGCCCTGATCAAGGCCGGGCGCGAGGCCGGCATCCCGGTCATCGTCGGCAGCGTCGGCGGCGCGGGCTCGGGCGTGCAGGTCGACCGGACGGCGGCGCTCGTCCGCCAGATCGCCAGCGAGACCGGGCTCAAGCTCAAGCTCGCCACCATCCGCTCCGACATTCCCGTCGAGCGGGCCAAGCGCGCCGTCGCCGCAAATGAGGTCGTGGACTTCGAATCCGGCCACGAGCTGACGCAGGAGGCGCTCGACCAGACCGTGACGCTCGTCGCCCAGATGGGTCACGAGCCGATCTGCGAGGCGCTCGAAGCGGGCGCCGATGTCATCATCGCCGGCCGTGCCTGCGACGACTCGGTGATCGCCGCCTTCCCGATCTGGAAGGGGGCCGATCCGGCGCTCGCCATCCACATGGGCAAGATCCTCGAATGCGGCGCCTTTTCGGCCGAGCCCTTCGCGATGGACGTGATGCTAGGCACCGTGCACGAGGACAGCTTCGTCCTCGAGCCCGGCAGCAGCAAGCGGCGTGCCTCGGTGAAATCGGTCTCGGCCCATTCGCTGTACGAGCGCGAAAATCCGTTTAAGCAGGGCGGGCCGGGCCACGAGATCGATCTGACGGGCTGCTCCTTCGAGCAGCTCGGCGATCGGCAGGTCCGCGTTCGGGGCGCCAAGCTGACCGAGACCGAGGACTACTACGTCAAGCTCGAGGGCGCGCGGCTTGCCGGCTATCGCTCGATCTCGATCGCCGGCATTCGCTGCCCCACGACTATCGCAGCGCTCGACAGTATCCTGGAGCAGCTCGAGGCCAAGGCGCTCGCCTATTTCGCGCCGGAGCCGATCTCGGTTCGCTTCCACGTCTATGGCCGCGACGGCGTCATGAAGGAGCTGGAGCAGGACAAGGGCCTGCAGCGCGAGGTGGGGCTCGTGATCGAGGTAACGGCCGCGTCGCAGGAAATGGCCCATGCCGCCTGCCACCAGATCAGCGGGGCCATGCTGCACCATCACTACGAGGGCATCATCAATCCCTCGGGCAATCTCGCCTTCCCCTATTCGCCCTCCGATCTCGACGTCGGCCCCGTCTACGAGTTCAGTGCGTATCACCTGATGAAGGTGAATTCGCCGACCGAACTCTTCCCCATCACCCTCGAGGATCTCTGAGATGGCCGCCCGTCACCTGCGCGAGATCGCGGACATCGTCCGCAGCAAGAATGCCGGCCCCTACCGGATCACCTTCGACATCCTGTGCAAGGAGAAGAAGAACTACGAGCTGATCCGCTCGTCCGGCGCGATCACGCCCGAGTCGGTCGCGAAGGCCTACGGGCTTTCGGTCTCGGAGATCTCGTCCTTCTTCGAGATCGACATGGCCAACGCCATCAAGATCACCATCAAGCGGCCCCGCGCCCAGGGCTCCTCCGGCGAAGGCGACATGTATGGCTGCCAGCAGCACGTGCCGCTGATGAACATGTCCATCCCAGTCTCCTGACGACACAGAGCAACGGCCCGGACATCCCATGAACAGCGGCTATATCAGGGTCGAACACCTCCGGAAGCGCTACGGTGACCACGTCGTGCTGAACGACATCTCGCTGGATGTCGCCGAAGGCGAGTTCCTGGCTTTGCTCGGTCCCAGCGGCTGCGGCAAGACAACCTTGCTGCGGGCCATCGCCGGCTTCGTCGAGTTCAGCGAGGGCGACATCCTGATCGACGGCCGCTCGATGAAGCGGCTGCCGCCCAACCGCCGGCCGGTCAATACCGTCTTCCAGAACTACGCGTTGTTCCCGCATCTGACCGTCGCGCAGAACGTCGCGTTCGGCCCGCGCCGCGCCGGCAGGCCGGCCCGCTTGGTGACCTCGATCGTCGAGGAATGCCTCGCGACCGTGGGCATGGCACAGTTCGCCGAGCGCTTTCCCTCGCAGTTGTCAGGTGGCCAGCAGCAGCGCGTCGCCCTGGCGCGGGCCATCGCCAACCGGCCCAAGGTGCTGCTGCTCGACGAGCCGCTGGGAGCCCTCGATCTCAAGCTGCGCAAGCAGATGCAGATCGAGCTCAAGGCCCTGCAGCAGAAGCTCGGCATCACCTTCATCTTCGTCACCCACGATCAGGAGGAGGCCCTGGTCATGGCCGACCGGATCGCAGTGATGGATGCCGGCCGCATCGCCCAGATCGGCTCGGGCCGCGACATCTATCACGCCCCGACCGAGCGCTATGTCGCCGACTTCATCGGCGACGCCAATCTGCTCGAGGCCACGGTCGCCAAGGATGGCTCCCTCGTCGTCGGCACGCTGTCGATCCAGGCCAGCCATCAGTCCGCTCCCGATGCCGCGGTGACCTATCTGCTGCGACCGGAGGCGGTTTCCGTGCGGCGCGGGCCGGAGGTTCCTGAGGACCATGTGTCCGTCGCCGCCCGGGTCAAGGACATCGTCTTCGCCGGCGGCATCCTCAGGATTTACGCGACCGCGGCCGACGGCCGCGAGATCGTCGCACAGCAGACCGCGCTTTCCGGCGAGGCCCCGATCGGCGTCGGCGACGAGGTGGTGCTCGCTTGGCATCGCGACACCGGCCGGGTGCTGACCCGATGAGCGCCCCGGCCAGTCGCATAGCGCGGGAGGCCGCGCGATGAGGATCCGCAACCTCTGGGCCGCGGTGCTGCTGGGCGTGCCGCTCGCCTTCATGGCGGCATTCTTCCTTGTGCCGTTCTTCGTGGTCGTGGTGGCGAGCTTCCAGACCAAGGAAGGCGCGTGGAGCCTGGCGAACTATGCCCGCATCCTCGGAGACAGCTACTATCCGGGCATCCTCTACGCGACCTTCAAGCTGTCGCTGCTGGCGACGCTGGTCTCCTTCCTGATCGGCTATCCGATCGCATATTACATCGTGAACGTGGCGCAGAGCCGCGCCATTCGGCGCATCTGCTACATCCTCGTGATCATGCCGCTGTTCACCAGCAACATCGTCCGCTCCTTCGGCTGGATGATCCTGCTCGGCCGGCAGGGGCTCGTGAACACAACGCTGATGGCGCTCGGCTTGACCGACCGGCCGGTCCCGATCCTATTCACCGAGCTCAGCATCATCATCGGTCTCACCTACATCCTGGTGCCGTTCATGGTCCTGACCATCGCCGGCGTGCTCCAGACCATCGACAAGTCCCTGGTCGAGGCCTCGCTCGACCTCGGTGCGAGCCGCTTCGTCACCTTCGCCAAGGTCACGTTCCCGCTCAGCCTGCCGGGCGTGGTCGCCGGCTCGCTGATCGTCTTCACCCTGGCGGTGAGCGCCTATGTGGTGCCGAGCATCATGAGCGGCGGTCGCACCGTGGTGATGGCGATGTCGATCTTCGAGCAATACGGCTCGCTCTTCGACTTCAACTTCGGCGCCGCACTCGCGGTCGGGCTGCTGGTCGTCACGCTCGTCCTTATCGCATTGTATCTCTTCTTCATCGAGCGGCAGCCCGCGGGCCGCCAGGCGGTGCGCTGATGATGACGTTTCCAGAACGTCTCGGCCGTTGGGCGCTGCTGGCCTCGGTCTGGGCCGGCCTCGCCTTCCTGACGCTGCCGCTCGCCATCATCGTCGCGGTGTCCTTTACCGAGACGGAGTACCTGACATTCCCGCCGGTCGGCTTCACCTGGCGCTGGTACCAGCAGTTTCTCGCCGACACCTCGTATCTGGAGTCGATCGGGCTCAGCGCCTCGATCGCCTTCGGCTCGACCGCCATCGCAATCCTGATCGGCATCCCGACCGCGCTCGCCATCACGCGCAGCGCTCTGCCCGGCATGAAGATCGTCAACACGATCTTCCTCGCGCCTCTGATCCTACCGACCATCGTGATCGGCGCCGCCCTGCTTCAATATGCCAGCATGGTGGGTTTCGCCCGGAGCTATACGGCGCTGCTGGTCGGCCATGTCGTGATCGTCGTGCCCTATATCCTGCGCACGGTGCTGGCCTCGCTCGCCCGCTTCGACCAGACGCTGGAAGAAGCGAGCCTCGATCTCGGCGCCTCCGCCTTCTCGACCTTCTTCCTGGTGACACTGCCGATCATAAAGCCCGGGCTGGTCGCGGGCGCCCTGTTCGCCTTGATCATCTCCTGGATCAATGTCGAACTCAGCATCTTCAACGCCACGGCGTCGCTGATGCCGATCCCCGTGAAGCTCTTCAACTATGTCCAGTACGCCATCGACCCGATGGTCGCTGCGATCTCGGCTGCGACGATCTATGTCGCGATCGTAGCGGTAGTCCTGCTCGACATCTTCGTCGGAATAGACCGGGTCGCGACACCCTCGAAATAGGCGGCGGAAGCCGCACCCCTTCCCCTACGACAAGCGAGCCGTCATGGAAACGCATGCCCGAACTACGCCTGAAGGAGCCCTGTCCGACCTCAAGGTGCTCGAACTCGGCTCGATGCTGGCCGGCCCGTTCGTCGGCTCGATGCTGGGCGATTTCGGCGCCCGCGTCATCAAGGTCGAGAAGCCCGGCAAGCCCGACGCGCTGCGCGAATGGCCGCCGCACAAGGACGACGTCGCGCTCTGGTGGAAGACGATGGCGCGCAACAAGCACGTCATCACGCTCGACATCTCGCGCCCCGAGGCACGCGACCTCGCGCTGAAACTGATCGGCGAGAGCGACATCGTGATCGAGAACTTCCGGCCGGGCACGCTGGAACGCTGGGGTTTCGATCCCGCAGAGCTCTCGAAGCAGTTCCCGAGGATCGTCTGGGTCCGGGTCAGCGGCTGGGGCCAGACCGGCCCCAATCGCGAACAGGGCGGATATGCCACGATCGCGGAGGCCTTCTCGGGCCTCGCCTCCTTCACCGGCCATGCCGACAAGGGACCGACCGTCTCGGCCTTTCCGATGGGCGACTATCTCGCCGGAATCTTCGGCGCCTTCGGCGCTCTGGCGGCGATCCATCGGCGCGAGAGCACCGGTCGCGGCCAGGTCGTCGATGTTGCGCTCTATGAGCCGCTGCTGCGCATCATCGAGTCCGTCATCGTCCGCTACGACCAGACCGGTCAGAAGAAGCCCTTGCTCGGCAACCAGATGGAGGAGGACGTTCCGCGCAACGTCTATGCTACCGCCGATGGCGGCGCGATCGCGATCAGCTGCGGCTCGCAGCGCATCTACGAAGGCCTCGTCAACGCGATGGGACGGCCTGACCTCAAGGCCGATCCCCGTTTTGCGACGATGGCGGCCCGCGTCGAGCATCGCGACGTGATCGACGGCGAGGTCGCGGCCTGGCTCAAGACCCAGCCGACGGCGCTCGCCCTCGACAAGCTCGTCGCCAACAAGGTCGTGGCGGGCAAGATCAACGACATCGCCGACGTGCTTGGCGACGCCCATGTCGCAGCGCGCCAAGCCGTGCGGACGCTCGTCGACGAGACGCTCGGCCCGATGCGCATGCCCGCTCCCGTGCCGCAGCTGAGCGAGACGCCCGGCAAAATACGCTGGGCGGGTCGCGATCCCGGCGCATCGAACGACGAGGTCTTCGGCAACTGGCTCGGGCTCTCCCCGGGCGAGATCGAAGAGCTGCGGCGCAACCACATCATCTGAGGCGGTCATGACAAGCAGCATCGGAATCTCCGGCTACGGCCACGCAGCCTATGAGAAGCGGACCACGCGTTCGCTGTTCTCGTTTCTCGCCGAGGCCGGGCGCAAGGCGCTCGACTCCGCTGGCCTGACCTTCGCCGATGTCGACGGGCTGGCGATCTGCTCGTTCGAGCTGCCGCCGGACAACACCGTCACGGCGGCCGAGCAGCTCGGCATCTCGGTCTCCTGGGCCTATCTCGGCACCGCCGGCAGCGCCGGCCCCGTCGCCAGCATCATCAATGCCAAGCACGCGATCGAAAGCGGCCAGGCCACCACCGTGCTCTGCATCGCCGGCGACAACTACGATGTCGGCGGCCATTTCAAGCTGATGGACAATTTCAGCCGCGGCCTGCGCAATTACGGCACGCCGCTCGGCTTCGGCGGCGCCAACGGCCTGTTCGGCATCATCCAGCGCAAGCATATGGAGACCTACGGCACGCGGCGCGAGGATCTGGGCCGAATCTCGGTCGACCAGCGCCGCAGCGCCCAGCGCAACGAACAGGCCCTGCTGCGCGGGCCGATGACGATCGACGACTACATGAACGCGCGCGTCATCGCCGATCCGATCTGCCTCTACGACTGCGTGCTGCCCTGCGCCGGCGCCGAGGCGGTGGTCGTCACCACGCTCGACCGGGCTCCGGCGGGCAAGGCCGTGCGCATCCTGTCGGGCTTCGAGCGCCACAACCATCCGCCGATGGAGATCGCCCCGCTGCGCGGCGGCTGGGAGACCTTCGCCGGCAAGCTCTACGACAAGGCAGGCTTCGGGCCGAAGGACATGGACTTCGTCCAGCTCTACGACGACTACCCGATCATGGTCGCGATCCAGCTCGAAGATCTCGGCTTCTGCAAGAAGGGCGAGGTCAGCGCATTCCTTGCCGCCAACAGCTTCTCATGGGACGGCAGCCTGCCGCTCAACACCGGCGGCGGCCAGCTCTCCATCGGCCAGGCGGGCATCGCCGGCGGCCTGCTCAGCGTCACCGAGGCGGTGCGGCAATTGCGCGGCGAGGCCGGCGACCGCCAGGTCGCCAATGCCAGGCGCGGCCTCGTCGCCGGTTACGGCATGGTCGGGTACGGCCATGGGCTTTCCGCCAGCAGCATCGTTCTGGAGTCCGTTCAATGAGCGCCGAGATTGCCTATCCGCAGCCTCACGAAGACGAGGACAACGCCCCTTTCCTGGCCGGCTGGCGCGAGGGCAAGCTGCTGCTCCAGCAGAGCCGCGACGGCGGTCCGCTATTCTTCTATCCCCGCCCGATTTGCCCCTATACCGGGTCCGCCGACCTGATCTGGACGGAAGTGTCCGGCCGCGGGCAGATCGTCTCGTTCTCGCTGATCACCCGGCCCAACCACCCCTCCTTCAATGAAGAGGTGCCGATCATTCTCGCCGAGATCGCGCTGGACGAAGGCGCGAGCCTGCTCGGGCGCATCATCGGAGCCGATGCGACGACGATCAGGACTGGGGCCAGACTCGAATTGCTGCCGCCCGACGAGGCGCGTCGCTACCCGCTGCCGGCCTTCCGCCTCGCGGCCTGAAGCGAACGCAGGGCTCCATCACGACGACGAGGAAGGCTGAACCGAGGCCATGGAAACGGCGAGCTCCCGATCGACAACGGAATGGGGTCTCGCCGCGATCTACGCGACAACGGTGCTGGCGCGCACTATGGTGATCACGCTTATCCCCGTGATCGCCTATCAGGCCCTCGGCAGCGCGCAGCAGGTCAGCGAGCTCTACTTCGTCGCCAGCCTCTTCGGCGTCGCCCTAAGCGTCGCGTTGCCGGGGCTGCTGACGCGGTTGGGGCGCGAGACGGTCTTGATCGGCGCGGCGCTGAGCGGCGCCGCATCGGCGCTCGTTCTGTCGTCCGATTCCGCTCCCGGGCTGCTGTTCGGCCTGATCCTCCACGTCGTCATGGTCCTCGCCTTCGAGAACGTGATGAGCCTCTACGTGATGCAGCGCGTGCCACGGCGCGCGCTCGCGACATTCGAGCCATTGCGGATCTTCCTCGCCGGGCTGAGCTACGCCGCCGGGCCATGGCTCGGCATCGCGCTGGCACAGAGCTTTGCGCCGGTTCTTCCCCTGGCCATCAGCGCCGCGGCCGCCCTCTCGGCGCCGCTGCTTCTGAGGGGGCAGGCGCGCCCGCCCGGTCTCGAGCCGACCGAGGCCGTCGTGACCAAGGCCAAGGACATCGTCGCCTTCTGGAGACAACCGCGGCTACGCCTCGCCTGGCTGCTGACGGCGATCCGCGCGGGCTGGTGGGCGATGTACATGGTCTATGTCCCCATCTTCGCGATCCGCTACGATCTCGGTGCCAGCGCCGGAGGTGCGCTGGTCTCGCTCGGCTCGGCGTTTCTGCTGCTCTCGCCCCTGTGGGGGCGCGTGGCCCGCCGTGTCGGGACGCGGCAGGTGCTCATGGCCAGCTACACGATCTGCGGCAGTTTCTCGATCCTCGCCACCGGGCTTGTTTTCCACAGCGCTCATGCGGCGGCGGCGATGCTGCTGGCCTCCGCATTGGCGATGAGCGCCATCGATGGGATGGGCAACGTGACGTTTCTGCGCGCTGTCCGTGCTCACCAGCGGACGAGGATGACCCCGATCTTCACGACCTATCGCGACGTCTCGCAGATCGTGGTCGCCGGCGCCTTCGCCCTGTTGCTGCTCGCCTTGCCATTGCCGTCGGTGTTCCTGGTCGCGGGCGTGACGCTGCTGGCCGGTGCCGTCCTCTGTCGACATCTGCCGCGGCGTCTTTGAACTCCAAATGACTCGTCAGCATTGATGGCCCTGCGCGCATGCAAGAAGCAAGAGCTCCCCATGCGAAGGGCGTCAAAGAGCGAGCCAGTACTATCGAGCTGTGTCAATGTCCGCCTTCCGGCAAAGAGCCAGAGTCCGGTTGTGGCGCTCTGCGGCCTTGCGGCTAAGGCCACCCGGGTGACTGATTTGCGATGGGAAACCGGCATTCCTGTTGGGCTCACGCTCCTTACATCTTTCGCAACGTAGCCAGGAAAGTTCGCAGCTCGGCCTCAAACCGCTCCGATTGCTCCATCAGCCTGCTGGCGGAACCGAAGACTTCCGTCGCCGCGATCTGGATTTCAGCCTCGTGCCGAGACCAGCGCATCACGCCCCGGCAACGCGAGCGTGGCCAGGAAGCAGGCAACCAGCATCAGGCTGGAGCCGATCAGGCAAGCGTAGATGCCGCCCCATTGATAGAGCACGCCCGACAGCAAGGTGCCGGCGAAGCGTCCCAGCGCATTGGCGGCATAGTAGAAGCCGACATCCTCGGCCGCTTTCTCCGATCCGGCATAGGCCAGGATCAGATAGGAGTGCACCGAAGAATTGACAGCGAAGGCGAAGCCGAACAGGCCGAGCCCTATGACGAGGACCAGATCCGGCCTCAGCCCCGAATTGTTCGCCAGGATCGCCGCGATCGCGGCGGGAATGACGGCGAGGCCGAAGGACCAGAGCCGCGCTGCTCTTACTTCTTGCGTCAACCCATCGGGGCTGCGTTTGACCATCGCCGGGGCGGCGGCCTGGATGAGCCCATAGCCGATCGTCCAAAGCGCGACGAAGGTGCCGACCATGGTGAAGGTCCAGCCGGCGGCGTAGAGGAAGACCGGGACGCCGACGACGAACCAGACGTCGCGGGCGCCGAACAGCACGACACGCGCCATCGCCAGGAGATTGACGCCGCGGTTCTTGCCGAAGAGCTCGCGCGCGCTCTTGCTCGCCTTGGCCTTTCCGAGCATGGGCGGAAGCGACAGCACGACCCCGAGCAGTACCAGGCCGAGCGCGGCAGCCATCGCCAAGAGCGCGCCGCGGAAACCGAGCAACTCAAGCAGCAGGCCGCCGAGGAAGAAGCCGAAGCCCTTCATCGCGTTTTTGGAGCCCGTGAACCAGGCGACCCAGCGGAAGAGTCGGCCTTCGGAATCCTCCGCCTTGGCCGCCGTCTCGGCGATCTTGATGGCCGATTTTGAGGCCGTCTTGGTGAGGTCCTTGGCGACGCCGCAAATGCCTTGGCCGAGCACGACCCAGACAACCGAAGCGGCGGCTGACCAATCAGGAGAAAGCGCCGAAAGAACGAGGAAGCCGGTGACCTGTGTTGTCAGGCCGACCGTCAGCATCCGGGTGATACCGTAGCGCGCCGCAAGCCAGCCGCCGATGAAATTCGCCAGCACGCCCGCCGCCTCGTAGAGCAGGAAGAGGAAAGCGAGTGTGAAGGGCGAGTAGCCGAGCCGGAAGAAGTGCAGCAGCACGAGCATGCGCAAGGCGCCGTCCGTGAGCGTGAAGCCCCAATAGGCGGCGGTCACGATGGCGTAGTTGCGCGTGCCCTCGTTCATGACTTCAAATCCCGACCGTCCCGAGGTGGCAAGCGAGATCGACCATGCGGCAGGCATAGCCCATCTCGTTGTCGTACCAGGCGTAGACCTTGAGCAGGGTGCCGTCGGTGACGAGCGTGGAGGGGCCATCGACGATGCTGGAGCGGGTATCGCGCTGGTAATCGATCGAGACGAGTGGGCGGGCTTCGAAGCCGAGAATGCCGGCGAGCGGACCCTTTGCAGCGGTCTTGAAGAGCTCGTTGACCTCGCCAGCCGTAGTCGGCCGCTGCAGTTCGAAGACGCAATCTGTCAGCGAAGCGTTGAGCACCGGGGCGCGCACGGCATGGCCGTCGAGCTTGCCCTTGAGCTCCGGGTAGATCAGCGCGATCGCAGTCGCGCTGCCAGTCGTCGTCGGCTGCAGCGAAAGCATCGCCGAGCGGGCTCGGCGCAGGTCCTTGTGCGGAGCGTCGACGACGACATTCGTGTTGGTCGGGTCGTGGATCGTCGTGATCTGGCCGTGCCGGATGCCAAGATTCTCGTGGACCACCTTAACCACCGGGGCGAGGCAGTTCGTCGTGCAGGACGCCGCCGTGACGATAGCGTGCTTCGCCGGATCGTAGAGGTGATCGTTGATGCCGACGACGACGTTGAGGACGGATGGGTCCTTGACCGGCGCCGCAACGATGACGCGCTTGGCGCCGCGCTTGAGATGCCCTTCCAGCAGTGCCGGCGTCAGAAACTTGCCGGTGGCCTCGAGCACGAGATCGACGCCGAGATCACCCCAGGGAATCTCGTCAGGGGCGGCGTGCGACGAAAAGCTCAACTGGCGATCGTCGATGCGGATCGCGGCTTCGCCTTCAACTGCGAAATCCGCCCACCAGCGCCCCTGTGTGCTGTCAAATTCAAGCAGATGCGCGGTCGCCGGAGCTCCACCCTTGATCTCGTTGAGATGGACGACGTCTAGGCGGTTGTTGGCGCGCGGATCGTCCTTCAAACGCTGGGCCGCGCCCAGCGCGGCGCGCAAGGCCAGCCGGCCCATGCGACCCATACCATTGATGCCGACTCTCATTCTGCCCTCTGCCATTGTCCGCTGGGATCATTATTCGATATGTCGCTTGACATCGAAATGACGAGAGAGTCAATCATGTCGAGACCTGTCGATATAACGAGATGATGCTATGACTCGCGCTCCCCTCAATGTGCTCTTCGTCTGCACCGGAAACTCGGCCCGCTCGATCTTGGCTGAGGCGATTATCGGCCGTGTCGCGCCCGGAAAGTTCAAGGGTTACAGTGCCGGCAGCGATCCTAAGGGGGAGGTCAATCCCTTCGCCGCTCGTCTGCTCAAGTCGCTGAACTACGATGTCTCGCAATTTCGGCCGAAGAACTGGGAAGAGTTCGCAAAGCCCGACGCGCCTCCGCTCGATTTCGTGTTCACACTTTGCGATGACGCCGCCAACGAGCAATGTCCGTATTGGCCCGGCCAGCCGATGAGCGCACATTGGGGACTACCCGACCCCGCGGCGTTCGTCGGCGAGGACGTCCAAAAGGCGCTTGCCTTCGCTGACACCTACCGCATGCTCAACCACCGCATTTCGATCTTCTCTAGCCTGCCTCTGGCATCGCTTGAGCGCGTCGCGCTACAGCACCGTCTTGACGCGATCGGAACCGATTTGGGCAAGAAGGACGACGCAGCTTGATCACACGCCTTGAGGCTGGCACCGCAGTCGACCTGTTGGGCGCTCTGGCCCAGCCGACGAGGTTGGAGATTTTCCGCTTGTTGATGCGGTATCGACCGCACGGGCTCGCTGCCGGCGATATCGGTAGGCTGCTTGCCGTCCAGCACAACACGCTCTCGACCCATCTTGCGATGCTGGAGCATGTCGGTCTCTTGGCATCGCGCCGCGAGGGGCGCCACATTATCTTCGCTGCGGCGCCTGATCGCGCAGATGCATTGCTCAGCTTCCTGTCGGATGCCTGCTGCGCTGAGCGGCCGACCATGTGTGAGATTTCCACCGAATTGTCCTACCCCTCCCGGAAGGAGGTGCTTGTCACCGACACGCCGTTGCGTGTTCTGGTGGTCTGCACAGGTAATTCCGCCCGCTCGATCATGGCGGAGGCGGTATTGAATCGTGAAGGACTCGGTCGCATTCAGGCCTTTTCGGCTGGTAGCCGTCCGCACGAGGCGCCACATCAGCTCGCCATTGGCCTGCTCAACGAACTCGGCTACGAGACCGAGAGCTTCCGCTCCAAGTCCTGGGACGAGTTCCTGGGGCCGGAGGCACCGCAGCTTGATCTCGTCATCACAGTTTGTGACTCTGCGGGTGATGAGGCTTGTCCAGCTTTCCCGGGGGTGCCGATGCGGGTGCATTGGGGACTAGACGATCCGGCTCAGGTCGAAGGCCCCGTCGAGGCGCGGCGCGCCGCTTTTCGTCGCAGCTATCGCGAATTGACGGCACGCGTCACCGCATTCGTCAATTTGCCATTTGAAAAAATGCCTTTGGCAGAGCTCGAGCCCACTCTTGCTGCCATTGGCCGGATGGATGGGGCGACTCCCAGATCTCTGGAAGCCGCCTAGCAGTTCAGGCCGAAGCAGAGGCGTCGCGCTTTGTCGCTCCGCGTATGACCGCCGGGTGGCGCTCATACCAACCTTTGCTTCGGTTGACGATCGCGACCACCGACAGCATGACCGGCACTTCGATCAGCACGCCGACCACGGTTGCGAGCGCTGCACCGGAGTTGAAGCCGAACAGGCTGATTGCGGCTGCGACGGCGAGCTCGAAGAAATTGCTCGCGCCGATCAGTGCCGAAGGCCCGGCCACACAATGCGCTTCGCCGGTCATGCGGTTGAGCAGATAGGCCAGGCCCGAGTTGAAATAGACTTGGATCAGGATCGGCACGGCGAGCATCGCAATGACCAGCGGCTGGGCCAGGATCTGTTCGCCCTGAAAGCCGAAGAGCAGCACCAGTGTGGCGAGCAAGGCGACCAGCGAGATCGGTGCGAGGACGCCGAGCGTGCGCTCCAGCGCCGCCGGGCCGCCATTGGCCAGCAGCTGGCGTCTGATGAACTGGGCTACGATGACCGGGGTGACGATGTAGAGCGCGACCGAGAGCAGCAGCGTGTCCCAGGGTACGGTAATGGCCGAGAGACCAAGCAGAAAGGCCACGATCGGCGCGAAGGCGATGATCATGATCGCATCGTTGAGTGCGACCTGGCTGAGTGTGAACAAGGGCTCACCGCGGGTCAGGTTCGACCAGACGAAAACCATCGCCGTGCAGGGTGCTGCCGCGAGGATGATCAGCCCCGCAATGTAGCTGTTGATCTGATCCGCCGGGAGGTAGGGCCGGAACAGATAGGAGATGAAGAACCAGCCAAGGGCGGCCATCGAAAAAGGCTTGACCGCCCAGTTGATGAAGAGCGTGACACCAATGCCGCGCCAGTGGCGTCCGACCTCACTAAGCGCCGCGAAGTCGATCTTCAGCAGCATGGGTATGATCATCAGCCAGATCAGCACCGCTACCGGCAGGTTCACCTTGGCGATCTCAGCCCCGCCGATCGCCTGGAAGAGGCCGGGTGCGACATGGCCGAGCGCTATGCCCGCCACGATGCACAGCGCGACCCAGAGGGTGAGGTAACGTTCGAAGGTCGACATGGCTCTTAGACTCCTACGACGACAAGGCCGGACGCATCGACGACGAGCTCACCGTCCTCCTTGCGAAACTCGCCCCGTTGCGGCGGCAGCAGTTCGAGCACACGCTCGGACGGGCGGCACAGCCGCACTCCGTTCGGCGTTACGACGAATGGCCGGTTCAGAAGAATTGGGTGCACGCTGATCGCGTCGAGCAAGCCCTCGTCGCTGAGTGAGGGGTCACCCAAGCCGAGCTCCGCGAAAGGTGTCCCTTTTTCCCGCAGCGCTTCGCGCAGCGTCAGGCCGGCGCGATCGACCAGCTCGCGGATCATCCGGCGCGATGGCACAGTCGACATCCATCAGAAGGCTCCGGCATGAAGAAGTCAGGCTCCCGCCAGGCAGCAGGAGGTTGGATAGATGTCCGTAAAGGCCGGGCGTCGATCGAATTATGACGGGCGCGCGTTCCTTGGGTCTGGTGAAGCCGAGGATGGAGAGCAGCAGCCTGAGATCGCCTCCAGGACGAGCACACAGATTTCCGGCCGCCCGGCGCAGCAATCATTCAAAAGGAAGGTGACCAGGCGCTGCGCTGTTTTCAGGTCGGCGCGATAGATGATGGATCGGCTCTGACGCTCGCTCCGCACGAGACCGGCCTGTGTCAGGATGCGGAGATGCGTCGACATGGTGTTCTGCGGCACCGCAAGTTGTCGGGCCACTTCTCCCGAGGGCAGGCCCGCGGGCTCGTGCTTCACCAGCAAACGGAAAACATCGAGACGGGTCTGCTGCGCCAACGCGGCGAGGGCAAGGATGGCTGCTTCTGATTCCATATATCGAGACTAGTAGAAATATGGACGAACTACAAGCTCATGCAGCTCTGGATTCCGCTGGCGCGCACTTGAATGACCATTTTGGGCGGCGGCTGAAAGCGGCGTCAGGCTGATTGAAGGCGCTGATGTGCGGTCGCGATAGCTGACAGGTCTGCCGCCGGGTCGATGACGACGTGCTTCTGCTTGCGCTCCGAGTAGCGGTCGACCAGCGTCGTCGTATGAGGTCGAAGCAGGATGGTGAAGCGGACCAGCTCCTCCATCACGTCCACGATCCGATCGTAATAGGAGGATGGCTTCATCCGCCCCGCTTCGTCGAACTCCTTGTAGGCCATCGCGACACTGGACTGGTTGGGGATCGTGACCATCCGCATCCAGCGCCCCAGCAGCCGCAGCGTATTAACTGCGTTGAAGGACTGCGAGCCGCCAGATACCTGCATGACCGCGAGCGTCCGCCCCTGGGTCGGACGCATCCCGCCCATCTCGAGCGGCAGATGGTCGATCTGCGCCTTCATGACGCCCGTGATCTGGCCATGGCGTTCCGGGCTGCACCAGACCTGCCCCTCAGACCAAAGAGAATGCTCCCGCAATTCGCGCACAGCAGGATGGTCGTCGCCCTTGACCTGATCAGGCAGGGGCAGAGCAGACGGATCGAATATGCGCGTCTCGGCTCCGAACAAGGTCAGTAGGCGTGCCGCTTCCTCGACGGCGAGGCGCGAGAACGAACGCTCGCGCAAGGAGCCGTAGAGCAGGAGGATCCGTGGCGGATGGCCAAGTAGGTTAGGCAGATTCTCGGCCGGCTCGGCTTGGACGTACTCCGGCTTGAGCGCCGGAAAGGTGAATGGATCGGGCAGCTCACGCAATGGCATGAGAATTCTCCTGTAAGCACTTCAAGATTGCTGGCTCAGCGGACTTTGCGTGCCAGCAGGAAGAGGGCGATCGCCGCCAATGCCGAGAGTACAACAAGCAGCATCGTGCTCGTCATCAACCCGGCTCGCTCGATCAGCACCGCGAACAGAAGCGGTGCGGCCGCCTTTACGATAAGCCCCGGCGCCGAGAGCTTGCCCAGCATCGCCCCGTAGCCAGCTGGCCCGAAGAGCTTCAAGGGCACTGTGCCGCGCACGATTGAGCTCAGGCCCATGCTGATGCCATAGGAGATCGCGAAGAGCCCAGCGAGCGTCGCGGTCACACCGCCGACCATCAGCAAGGCGAAGCCGATCGGCATGAGCGCGGCCGAGGTCCAGGCTGTGGTGACGGGATCGAGCGAGGTTCCAAAGAGCATTTCGGCCAAGCGCCCCGCGACCTGCGAGGGCCCGACCATCGCCCCAATGCCGACGGCAACAGCTGCGCTCAGCCCCAGGCCTTGCAGCATGGTCAGCATGTGCACCGACATCGCCGAGACAACGAAGCCTTGCAACGAGAAGGCCAACGCCAGCAGCACAAAGGCATTGCGGCGAGCTTCGCCCTCCAGATAGCCGGCGGCTGCAGGAGCAAAGCTGTCGGTGGCCTTTGCGTCCTTAGGGCCAGATCTCACCGGCCCGGGAAGCAGCAGCCAGTGCAGCGGAATGCACAGCGCGAATTGCAAGACCGCATAGATCCGATAGATCTCGCGCCAGTCGAAGGTGTTCAACAATGCCGTGGTCAGCGGCCAGAACAGGGTGGATGCGAATCCCCCGATCAGAGTGAGCTGACTGATGGCTCGCCTCGCTCCCGGGCCATGTGCCTGCGTCAGCGCGGTGAACGCAGCGTCATAAAGCACCAACGCCGAGACGACCTCGAGCGCGATCATCGCGCCGATATAGCTCACCGGGCCGCGTGCTTCGGCCAAAGCCAGCAGCGAGAGGCCAGCCAGCGAAGAGCCGATCGTCATCACCACGCGAGTGCCGTACTGGTCGATGAGACGTCCCGCGAGGGGAGCGACCAGGCCGCCGATCAGCAAGCCGATCGCAAACCCCCCATAAGTCCATTCCGGCGCCCAGCCGAGGCTCGCAGTGATGCCTGGCGCGAGCACGGCGAACGCATAATAGAGACAGCCATAGCCGACGACCTGGGTGACGCCGAGGGCGACGATCAGCGCAGATCCGCGCCCGCCGGAGGGCGCGGATAGAGGCATGGACAGGCTCGACATCAGACCTCAACCGTTTCGCGGGTTTCACGTTGAGCGGTGCCGCAACCACAGCCTGCTTTACCGGCCGCCTTCGCCTTTGCGTCGTCGGCGCAACAGGCATCGACCTCGACCGGAGCAAGACCACCGCAGCAACTGGTCTTAGCCTGGCTCGGGCCGCCAGGTGTGGAGCTGCACACACCGGTCTCTGGCAGAACCAGTTCGACGCGACGTGCTGCCACGTGATCGCCGGCAACCTCGGCCACAATCGAGCGAACCTGCTCATGTCCCGTCGCGAGAAGGAAGGTCGGCGCGCGGCCATAGGCCTTCATGCCGGCGATATAGAAACCTGGCTCGGGATGAGCGAGCTCTACCGCTCCATGCGGACGAACGGTGCCGCAAGAGTGGATGTTGGGATCGATCAGCGGCCCCAGGGTCGGTGTGCACTCCAAGGCGGGGTCGAGTTCGACGCGCAATTCACGTAGGAGGCTCAAATCCGGGCGGAAGCCAGTTGCGACGACAAGCTCGTCCGCCATGACCGTCGGGTTGCGCTCGTCGTCCGAAACGAGGCGCATTTCCGCTTCGCCGGCTTCGATCCGGTCCAGCCGGAAGCCGGTGAAAGCACGGATGCGGCCCTGCTCGACGAGATCGGCGATCTGCAGGCCGAGTTCGCCGCGCGCCGAGAGCTGGTCTGCTGCGCCACCGCCAAAGGCCTTCGACAACACGGCCCCCCGATAGAGCCAGGTGATCTCGGTTGAGGGCGAGGCCGCCTGCAGTTCAGCGAGCGCGATCAACGTGCCGATCGCCGAGTGACCGCCACCGAGCACGGCTATGCGCTTGCCAGCATAGCGTGGCCTGGCTTCGCCAAGAACGTCGGGCATGCCGTAGCTGATGCGCTTTGCAGCCTCGCTCTCGCCGATAGCCGGCACGCCACCTGAGCCAGCCGGGTTCGGCGAGAACCAGGTGCCGGACGTATCGATAACGGCGTCGGCCGTGAGCTTCGAAACCGTTTCGCCGTCCCGATACCGCAGCAGAAATTGCGCGGCCTCGCGCCCGGCGCTCTTCACCTTGTCGAAGCCGACCCGCGACACTGAGATCACCTCGGCGTCGTATCGGACCAGCTCGCGGAGAGCGGTCATTTCTGCGAGCGGAGCGACGTAGCGGGAGACGAGTTCGCCGCCGGTCGGATAGCGATCCGCGTCAGGCCGTGTCCAGCCAACCTTCGCGAGAAGACGCTCCGCTGCACCATCGATGTTGAACGCCCAGGGCGAGAACATCGGAACATGCGCCCATTGCCGGATGGCGTGTCCTGCAGCAGGTCCCCGCTCGAGGACGATCGGAGAAAGGCCACGTTCGAGAGCTTGAGCTGCTGCGGCGAGGCCGACCGGTCCGGCGCCGAT
This sequence comes from Allobosea sp. GW823-FHT02B03, assembly GCF_058797755.1. Lineage (NCBI taxonomy): Bacteria > Pseudomonadati > Pseudomonadota > Alphaproteobacteria > Hyphomicrobiales > Alloboseaceae > Allobosea > Allobosea sp. GW823-FHT02B03. The sequence continues at coordinate 160,550 of NZ_JBXAJY010000006.1, forward strand.
GATGGCGATCGTCTTGATTGTCATTTCGCTTCCTCCCATAAAACCGGAAATACCGAAATATTCAGTCCAAAAAAATCACGCTGCACTTTGCGTTGAGGCGCATCCGGCATCGGCGCAGCACTCAGCGACGAGGAACTGAACCAGCTCGTTCATGCGGTCGAAGTTGGCCCGGCAAATGAGCGTCGTGCCGTCGCGCTCCTGGCTGACAAGGCCGACGATGATCAGGGTCTTGAGGTGATGCGAGAGCGTCGAAGCCGCAATCTCGAGACGCTGCTGGCACTGCCCCACGGACAGGCCGGCATGGCCCGCCCTCACCAGCAGGCGATAGAGTGAGAGCCGGGTCGGGTTGCCCAGTGCTTCGAGCTTGGCAGCTGCGTCGGACGTGATCATCATGAAAACGAGCATGCGGCACGCCTTTGGCCGAGTCAATCGATATTTTCGGAATATTCGAAATAAGCATTCTGCGCCGCTTCTGCCATGCTGCTTGTGCTGTCAGACCTCGACGACACAGTGCGGATCGAAGCCCGGATTTTCTCGATCTCCATGGAGATTTGGATAGCCGGCCTGATTGGCCAGGATGCGCGTGCGCCCAACCTTGTAGTCGTGCGATCCGTGATCATGACCGTGAATCCAGAGCTCGGGCTGGTATTCCTCGATCACCCCGCTGAGATCCGAGACGAAGGCCGGCGAAAGCGGGCTTCCAAGGTGCCTCGGCTGGATAGAGTGCGGGTGCGGCGCATGGTGGGTCACCACGACAGTCGGCCCCCCATGCGGCTTGCCAAGCTCACGGCGGATGAAGGCAAGGCCGAGCCGGTGCTCGGCCGCCGCATGCCATGGCATGAACCGGCTGACATGTCCGCTGTCCTCCCGGAATCGGATGAGGCGGTGGTCGTTCAATTCCTGCCCGGCATAGACCATCGACGCCTTGGGGTGCTGGAGAAGGCGATAGTCCGTCCAAAGCGTGCAGCCGATAAAGCGGACGTGCTGGATGATCACCGTTCGGCGATGCAACAAATGAATGCCGGCATCCGCAGCCGGCTGGATTGCTGCGGCTAGATTGCCTTTCATCTCGCTCTTGTAGAACTCGTGATTGCCTGCGACGTAGACGATCTCTCGGCCTCGGAGCGGCCCTGCCTCGCGCTGGCCCACCAACCACTCAAGCGCGGCGACGATCGGCCGGTGCATATCTCCCGCCAATACCGCGACATCGAAATCCGGCATCGGCTCCGGAAACGCGAATGGTCCGAACTCGAGATGCACGTCGGAAATGACGAGCAGGCGCATGATGTCCTTCTCCCTTCGGTTCTATGGTGATTGATAGCGATGAGGGGGACGCGTCAGCGGCTCTGCGCTTGAGACTGAAGAGCTCGCGCTTTGATCCAATCGACCTTGAGGGCTCCGGCGGGCAGGCCGATTTGCGCTGCCTGTGATAGCTCGCCCCAGGAAACTTCTAATCCCTCAGCAATTCTGATTAGAAGCGCTTCATCGGTGTCGTCGATAAAGGCGCTGAGCAGCAGCTTCAGAGCTGGATCGTCACCTGTCATGACCGCGCAGGGAGTGCGCAGGGTCTGCAGCAGCTGTGCCCGCGTGTAATTCAGTCCCATGTGAAAGTTGAGGTGCACCAGTCCCGCATCAAGCGCCTGCTCCGGCGTGTGGATGAGGGGAACAAGGGCGCTCCGACCCAGTTCGCCGATCCACTCGAACAGCTCTGCCACGGGCGCCGGGGCGGCTGTTGCCGTCTGCTGAGCGAATAATGCGGCCTCGAATTCACTGATATGGATCGCGCATAGCCCGGCTCGTTGCGGACCGAGGATATCAGCTTCGAGGCTATCGCCGACGAATAGGATCTGCTCCGGCTTCAGATCGAGTCGCGCGCAAACCAGTCGATAGATCTCTGGCTGCGGCTTCATCAGCCCAATCTCGAAGGACAGAACGAGCGCATCCGGAACGCGAGGCAGGCAGCCGAGCAGTGCGTGCTTGTAGGGCGCGGCCAGGTTTGAGCAGACACCGATCTTCAGTCCGAGCCGACGCAAGGCCTCCCAAGCCTTGTCCACTCCGGCTCGCAGCTGCGTCGAAGCGCATTCTGCCGCCAGATCGGCTTCGAGCTCACTCAACCTAGTCCCGGCGGTGGAATTGGCGAGATTGCCAGCAATGTCCCGCAGGGTGGTTGGAGTGGTCAGTGCCTTGGTCGCACCGGATGACGGCGCCCCCGACAGAAGTGCCCTGAACGGTCGCCGCTTATCACGTATTTCAACGAGGGTTCCGAATCCGTCGAAACATACCGCCCGAATCTGAGGGCGCGCGTCATGCCAGACCAGCGTGCAGGGGGCAGGGTACCGGTCGATTTCGTTCGGCGGCATCACGCCGGGCCTCAAACTCTCGACATAGCGGCGGACAGCAATCTGATCGTCAAGCGTGCCACATAGGAGATCAATTGGCGCTCTCCCATCAAAAGGTGATCCATTGTGACCGTCGGTCAGCCAGTGCCGTTCTTGATCGACGGATGTAAGTATCTGCTGCAGCTTGGCGAATACGCCGAGCAGAGCGGAAATCCGCATCAACACCGCAGTTTCGAGAATGAGCGGACCATTCGATCGAGCGGCATTCGTCCAATTATCAAAGTCACCCGGGGCACACTGTAAAAGCTCCCGTTGCACGCGCTGCGACAGATGCCAGCGATCCGCGATATTCAGAAATGTTCGCAGTCCGGGCGCGCTCACACGAGCCCGCTCATCGAGACTCGGACCTGACATTTGTGCCTCGCTCAAGAAACGGCTGCCTCGCAGCTTCCACCTCCAATCGATGGCGGAGCGCGGGGCCTCTGCATCATGAAAAGATGTGCCGCGACTTGTCTGCCGCACCACACATAGCCAGTCGCCCGCGTCGCCGAACCGACACCGTCATCTAGCCCTTCTTAGTCTTTGCCCCGCGCCATCTTGGTTCGCCGGCCGCCTATTTTCTTCATTGGCTCAGGCCGCGAGAGTCGCGGAGCGACGACCACACCGCGCCTATCGCCTCCGCGAATGGGTATCGAAGGTCGTCGCGATTGCGAGCCGATCGCCCCCCGTTCTTCTAGATCGACGGCAAAGTGAAACGGACCTTCGTTCACCGCCTTTAGCTGCTCGATAAGATTCAAGACCGCCGTCGGCAGTTCGCGTCTCCCCGCCTTCACATCTCGTGAGGACAGAGCGTCGAGGAAATCACGAACAACAATCACCGGAAAAAACGTGCAGGCGATGCGTGCCCCAGCGTCCCATTCTCTAGCGATCAATAGAGCTTGATCAACGCGGCAACCCATTTTCGAGCAAATGACATCGGCCAAATTTCCCGCTCGAGATTTGTCGAAATTTTCACGCGAGAAGTATGCATCCGGAATCCCGGGCACGCAGGATAATAGAGCCGACTCGTATCGGATCGGCGCATTTACATGAATTCCGATACTGATTCCGAGGCGTCGGAGCGCCGCCCAGACCAAGTCAATTCCCGGGCGCGTTTCAGTTCGGACAGGTAACACCCCATCGCCTTGTTTGGCTTTCTCACCGTTCCGAGCGCGACCGATCGCGCGATAGTCCGAGACGGGCATTTCAACGAGGACGCCAAATCCATCGAAGCAAACGGCTTGTATCTCGCTCATGATGGCCGCCTCCAACACGACTTACGACGCCTTCAGCCGGAAATGCCCTCTAGGAGCACGGCTATGCGAGTTGCCGTCACAGCTGGCTGGGGGGTCTCCGAAATCGGCTCGCAGGCAACGACCGACGCCTTGAGCGATCGAAGCCAGGCGGAAGCGCGGAGACATTTTCTGGTTGGAAGTAGCGTCTAGGCCCTACGGGACCCGCAGCTTTCAACGGTGCGACGCGCTCTCTGGAGCATCGGCGCCACCCGGTCATTTCCTTGAAAAGTAACCGGCACCAGAGAGGCATCCGATTTGCCTGCTGCCAAACAAGGTTTGCAGGCCGCCTGAACTTGCTTAGCGCGGCAATGGGCCGAGAGCTCCGGAACCACATGAGACGCACCCCACAACGCCTACGAGACAATACGGGCAGCCTACCACCACCTCTAATTATATCCAAGCTATAAAATTACCTCTCGGAAACTGCCTTGGCGAGGGCAGGCTCCGAGAGCTTCAAATAGCATACGACGCCGACAAAGCTGGGGCCCGCCACAAACGAGACCCCTGCCCGCTCAAGCGCTTGCCGCAATCGGCCAATCAGCGCGGGCTTTGGTATAAGAAACCCATTTTCGAAATCATTTATGGTCTTACGTGAGACATTCGCCTCGCGCCACAGCTGCGCTTGAGTGATCCCCGAAACCTCGCGGGCTGCACGGCATTGAAAGCCTTCAATGGGTACGCTGGGCGGTAGCGGAGCGAGGCTGAGCTCGGAAATCGCAACGGGGGTTGACTCACCGAGGTGAAAGATTTTTATATTAGTAGCGTAGTTCAATCGCCCAGGCTTATGGGCGGGATCGCCTGCCGCCGATCGGCTCGGCGGCTTCTGCAACATATGGGATGGAGGCGTGCGCATAGGGCAACTCTTCGCAATCTTGATGCCCGCGCGGCATTCGATAAGCGTCTGGCTCGAGCGGATCCGTGGCGGGCGCTTACCTCTGTCATGTGGCGAGCACTACAACGTCAATGCCTAAAGCGGATTTCTCAAAACGAGGGATCGAACGACACCTCGGATATCGAACGGTTGTGGGAGCAAAGTTGATCGAATAGGCGAATCAGTCCACCATAAAAGGATACTGACGCTTTCCCGCTGCACGACTTCGCTGGCGCGCTTATCAGTTGGATAAGCAACGCGTTTCGTCCTCTATCTGCAAGTAGCCTAATTCGTGACGCCGTTCCTCACTTCTTCCTACCGGGAGGCAGGTGAATTCATGCGCGCTGAATTCGATGCCGTTGCAGACCTTGAAAACTGGTTCAAGCAGCAACTCAGCTTGCCGCTACCAACTCGGCGCTGCAGGGAACCGATTGCAATTCGTCGATATTGGCGACGCGATCAGGATCAGCCTGTTTCACCGGGAGCTATTCGCAAGCGCCACCCAGCAATGGAGAATATTCTCCCGACTGTTGAGGCGTTCAAAATCCTGCCGTCCCAGCGCACTTGGAGTCGCGGGCGTCGTTGTCGCTTCTATAGCTGGAAGGCGCAGCACACCCTTCGGCTCGACTCCTCATTGGAAATGGACCACGCCCTCTTTTGTGAAATTGACCCAGAAATCACGCAGATCGTGGCGCACCCCTTCTCAATCCAATACGAGCAATCGGGTCGTTCGCGGACTTACACTCCCGATTTATTCGTGATGCGCTCGCAGCGCAGAGTTGTGCAAGAGGTCAAGGATGAGGCGGACGCAGCCAGTCAGGAAAATGTTGAACGATGGCCGCACATTGCGAACGCTCTGAACCGAGCTGGCTTCGACTTTGAAGTTGTAACCAACCTGGCAATAAGAAACACAACCAATCGACACAACGTCGCGGTCGTTTTTGGTCATCGCATGGCGCCACTGCCGCCTCAAGAGCGGAGGATTGAGCTCTGTGCTTTCTTGAGCCGCTTTGGGAAGGTCACAATCGCCGATCTCAGACATCAATTCCCAGAGCTAGGGTTTTCGTCTCTGCTCGGGCTGGTTCGGCACGGGTTTGCCGCCGTCGACATTTCAGAAATCATAGACGAGAGCTCCGCCTTTTCACGAGGATACCGCCCCAAAACAGACATCTTGCGAAAGGAGATGTTCCATGCAGAAGTACTCCTTTGATCAAGGGGCCAGGATTCTCATCGAAGGCAAGCGTTACCGGCTGCTGAGCGCTATCGAGATCGGTGGACGGCGCCACTGGCAAGCTTGTCTGATCGGCGCCGGCCCCCAGCCTATCGTCGAGTGTTTCGATCTCTTTCAATTGGAAACCCGTCTGGCAAACGGTTCGCTGGAATTTGATGTCGAACAGGATAGCTCGGGACAGCCAAGACCGGCTCCGGCCCACAAAAGACTGCCGCCTTCACAGCAGGATGCTAAAACGCAAAGCTACATTTATTTCTGGCGTGCGATCATTGATGGTGTTGCGAAAGCTTCTGTTACATACGGAGCTAGCACAATTCGCACCTCTCGCAAGACGCTGAGCAAATCAGACCTCGCACGCATCGTGGATGAGCTTGGCGTTGAAATGGGAAACAAGTTTTTCGGGAAACCTAAGAGTGTAAGCGTATCGCAATACTATAAGATGAAAAAGCGCTACGATGCCGGGGGACTCCCCGAGCTCATACCGGACTATCCCTCCAGGGGAAATCGCAACCAGCTGCACCCGCTGGTGAAACGAGCAATGAACGAGGCAATCGAAGAGCGGCTCGAAGAGGCGAGCCATCGTCATGGCACTGCTCGCTCGCCCACCTTTAACTCCATCAAGGTCCAAACTCGTCTTTTAGAAAAGATTCAGCAATTACGAGTTGCCCACCCACTATTGGAATCACGGTTGAAAATCCCATCGAAAACAACCGTTTGTAAAGCTATACTTCAATTTGATCAATTCCGTGTGCTCGCTGCGAAGAAAGGGATAACGCACGCGAAACTCGAGATGCGCAGACCGTTCGGCCATTCGAGACCGCAGGCTTGTCTCTCTGAAACGCAGTATGATGAGACTCGTTTCGACGTATATTGCTATCTTGAATCAAGAGGCATCCCGCTGGGCAAGCCGTGGTTTTCGTGGATGGTAGACATTTATAGCGGAGGTATACTGGGTTTCTATCTCGGCTTTGAACCACCAGGGGATGTAGTTTTTTCAGCAGTGCTGAGACATTGCTGCTTGCCCAAAGCCTATATGCTGGAATCATACCCTGATATTGATCCTCCACTGCAATTGGCGGGAATTCCACGCTTCACAACATTCGATAATTCTCTCAGTGCACATTCGCGAACGATTGAAGGGATCTATGGCGATCTCGATATCGGGTGGACGTTTTGCCGCCCTCGAGAGCCTTATACGAAACCCGACGTCGAGAGTGCCTTCAGTACCTTGAATCGAACCCTTCTGAACGACACCCCTGGGTATGCGCCGCCACTTGGTCGGCAGATATCGGATTACGATCCAAAGAAAAACGGCCTGATCTCGTTTGAACGATTACTGTACATCGTTCATCGCTGGGTGGCCGAACGACATAGCCGCCCAATACCGGGATCTCTGTCGCCCATCTCTCCCAACGAGCGCTGGGATGAAGGAACAAAGATCATCGCTCCGACCTATCCGCGAGCTGGCATGGACCTCGAGGCAGTGTTCGGAATCCTCCGAGATGGGAATCTCGACCATCGCGGAGTCAGATACAGGAACCTGTTCTATTTTAGCGAACAGCTTCAGGACCTCCGACTCCGGAAAGGCGCCAAATTACCCGTGAAAATTAAGGTGAACCCGTCCGATCTTTCGATAATTTATGTTTTGGATGTTGATAGGCGATTGTGGATCAAATGTTTTTCGCTAGATCCTGCAACCACGTATGGGCTTAATTTGCACTTTCACACTCTCATCCAGAAGAGGGAGAGGGAGTTGTATGGCACGAAAATCTCCAGGGAGACGTATCTGCAAGCTAGGCTCAGTTTCGAAAATGACCTTGCGGGATGGAAGCGCGAAGATCTCGGCATAGGGATCAATTCACTTGTGGCTCGCGCCTGCGGAATTGGCACTCATAACTCGGCAAGGCTGGAAGCTGAGCCTTCTTCCCGCAACGCGAACCCCATTGCACTGGCACCGCCGGAGCGAGCCGTCGAGCGCGAGCCGAAACCAGTCGTTATTCCGCGGCTGGATACTGCGCGTTTGCCCCATTAGCGAGGCGCCGGCATGACGACCAAGAGGCACATTCCGCAGATTGGTCAGCTTGATGGGCTGTTTATTTTACACCCTTCTTTTGTTGAGGTTGTCGATCGGATAGAATTTGAGCTTGAGTTTGCCAGGCAGCTATTAGAGCCGCCAAATTTCCTGATAACCGGGCCTAGCGGCGTTGGAAAAACAACGCTGCGCAAGTATCTGGCGAGCCAACACCCCCGCAGCGCCGATGCCCGCCGGGTGGAGCTTGGCAATGGTCTGCACGGCGTCTGCGATGAAATTCCGGCTATCTCCATCTCGCTTCCCAAGCAGCCGACTGCCAACTCGGTAGCACGTCTTCTGCTCGGCGCTCTGGGCGACCCGCGTGCTAAGCGCGGAAAGGGGGACGAACTCACCGACCGCGCAGCCACCTATCTCCGACATTGCGGCTCTCGCGTAATCCTCATTGATGAAGCGCAACGCGCTGTCGACCGCGACGGCGTCGTTAGAAGGCACGACATTGCCGAGCTGTTGAAAGATCTCCATGAGCAAGCCCATGTGAGCATCTGCCTTTTTGGCCTGGGCCGAACGAAGTTCTTGTTTGACGATGAACAGTTTTCGCGTCGCTGGAACAACGAAATACGACTCTCTCCATACCAATGGGCTGATCCTAATGAGCCTTGCCGAGGCTCGGAGGAAGCTCTTTCATTCATGGCAGTTTTAAGAGCTTATGCAGATGAACTTCCGATTCCGTTGGACAACGCCATCGACATTAGCCAAGTGGAAACGGCTCAACGATTTTATTTTGTCACACGTGGTGTGATTGGTTACCTGAAAAAGCTTCTCATCTCGGCAACCAAAATCGCTGCGTACAAGCAGCTCAGCTCTATAAGTTACCAAGTTCTCAGCCAGGCTCTCGCGGAAGCCTTCATCAATGCGGAGTTCAACCCCTCCATCGCCGGTGATCCCTTTGTCCGGCATTGGGATGCCCGTATGCCGCCTCCGCTCCCGGACCACACCCGGCTGCTCGAACGCCCTTCGGGAAGCGGCAGGAGCGGGACCCGGAAAGAGCGCCGGCACAAGGCGATGGGAGCATTGACGAAAGCGGCGTGATGGCCAGATTCGTAATCCGGTTGCCTCCGAAGCAGACTGAGCCGCTGTTGGCAGGCTTGCTGCGGCTGGCAGAGATCAACTGCTATCCGAACATTCGCGGCCTTCTGCGCTCCGCCGCAATTCCCAGTTCCTGCGCGACGGAGCCGTGTGATTTTTCACACTTGGCACGGATGTGTGGCTGCGATCCTTTGCTTTTTGAGCAGATCGCTCTTTGGAGCGGTTGCACGCGACCCGGGACATTTCGAATCGGACCCAGCGAGGTGCCCAGACGATTTATGGCCGTGTCGAAGTCGCGTTTCTGCTGCCTGTGCCTGAACGACGGCCGCGACTACCAAGATTTGTGGGACTTGTTCGGGTACATCTGCTGCCCCCTTCATCAGTGCTTTTTGACAGAACGCTGTGCAGCCTGCGGGAGTTTGGCGGATTGGCAGCGTCCAGGGATCGTGCGCTGCCAATGCGGCGCATTGTTCGACATTCCTACCGCGGACCCGCCATTCCTTCTCATCGAAGTCGCGAACGTTCTGAAGCAGCTTCGAGACGGTCAGCGGCTCAACAAGGGGATCCTGCCTGCGACCAATTTGGAGACAGGACTCTCGTTCCTCAAATTTTTCTCATCATGGGGATCCAGTAACCCCTCGTGGCGGGGGTTCTACATGTCGAAGCCCCATATTCTCGGAAGCGCGATCGCTATCTTGGAGGGAGCAGAGGCATTCTTTGATTGGCCGCACGGGCTGCACCAATGGTTGAGCCGCAGGCGCGCTGAGAAGCCCGAGCAAGCATCTGCCTCCGCAGCTTTTGGCAGCCTTTTTCACCGTCTGCGCTCCGCGGTACCGACCGACGGCGCAGAGACCGTGCTCGAACAAATACGCGCGTACGTGATGATGTCAGCCGAGAGCCCCTTCGTTAAAACATGGTCCTTCATCTACCCGCGGATCAACGTGGAGGCGGGATACATCCGGTTGGATGAAGCTGCTCGTGCGCTCGGACTTACACGACGCATGGTCAGACATCTGGTCGCTCGAAACATCCTCGACGGAGAGTGCAGGGTCTCGCACGGACGTCGGTATTGGACTTTGAGCCGACTTTCGGTGACGCGCCTGCTCGATCAATTCGGCCCCTTCTATAATTTGAGGTCGGCATCCAAGCGTTTGCGGATGCCCGCAGCGGTACTGAAATTTCTCGTACAACAGAAGGTAATTCCGCCTTTTGGCGAGAAATCTTCGTGTGTCGTTCTGTCGGAACATGACCTCAAGGAATTCATAAAAGCGCTCGACCAGAAGTCCGTACAGCGGACACAGAACGCTGTGCCCCTGGCCAAACTATTCTCCAGGCATTCACCGCAGGCTTGCGGCACAATGGCCAAGATTGTCAGCGGGGACATTCCAATCTATCGAAACACCGATCGCGGCGCCCCGCAGAACGTATTGGATTTTTCGTTCAGCTCGGTGTTTTTCGGCGGCAATTGCGGGACAATTGATGTTCATGCTGCTGCACGCCGCCTTGGCGTGAACCCGCGCATGGTTACCGCGCTTACCGGGCGGGGGTTGATCTCGACTTCTCCTGCAGGATCAGCTTGGAGTCGAGGTAGGATTTCGACGGCATCCGTCGCTGCCTTTAGAAGGCGATATGCGCTCGGCCGAGAGGTCGCTCGATCTCTGCGCTCAAGTTCGCGTCATGCAATTGCGAGACTTAAAGTGGCTGGCTTCAGGCCCGTAATCGAGCCTGACTCCAAGCGAGGAATCTCCTCAGTTTGGCAGCGATCGGATATCGAGAAGCTGGCACGCAATGGCTGAGTTGACGAACGCTTTAGCGCTCAGAATGAGCTAGCCAGCACGCAAAGAATGCCCGTGAGACTGCGGTCTCCTTTTTTGGTGCACCAACTGCCCTCAGTCCATTTTATTGGTTTTCACAGGCTCGTTTTTTGGAAAACCAGAATCGGCCTAAGGTATTGGTTTTATTTTGTTTTGTATTCTCTCTTTTTGCCTTACGGACCAGCAGCGGCATTCTGAACCACCGCGCCGTGGACACTCCGCTGGAGCTGGTCCACGGCGCGATGATGTCCTTTCGCGGGCCTGCGGCGCCGTGACAATTCCTGCTGGAAGCGCAGGAAACTAAGGAAAATACCGCTCCGGCGCCTCGGCTATCCTCGGCGCGCGACCAGATGGTCGCGTTGCCGGGGGATTTTTGCGATGGCGCAGGACGAGATTGTGCAGGGCATTGGCCGCCGAGGCTTCCTGAAAGGCACAGCCGCGCTGGCGGCGAGTGCCGTCGGCGGCTTCGCCTGCGTCGAGATCGCCAGCGCCGCCCCGATCGAGGTGCCGACCGTCGACAAGCTCGTCATGCGGGTGCTGATCGATTCCGCTCATGACCAGTTCCTCAAGCCTGCGACCGTGCAGGGCGTGCTGCACCAGCCGCCCGGCTCCGGGCGCGGCGCCGATTACCGGCAGGTCCTGCACAATCAGTGGGGGCTCTCGCTCTTCCTGGAATCGCAGCGCGAGGCCGAGGCGCGCACCATCCTGCTCGATTTCGGCTACAGCCCGGATGCCCTGCTCAACAATATCGGCATCCTCAAGGTCGATCCCAGCAAGGTCGACGCCCTGATCGTCAGCCATGGCCATCACGACCATTATGGCGGCCTCAACGGCTTTCTCACGAAGTATCGCAGTGCCCTCGCCCCCGATCTCAAGCTCTATGCCGGCGGCGAGGATAATTTCTGCCATCGCGTCAGCCCGACGGGAACGCAGGGGCAGTTCACCGATTTCGGCCAGCTCGACCGGCGCGAGCTGGCGGCACAGAAGGTCGCGACCGTGCTCTGCGAGACGCCGACCGTCGTCGCCGGCCACGCCTTCACCACCGGACAGATCAAGCGCCGTTCGATCGAGCGCATCCTGCCCAACACCTTCGTCGAGCGCGGCATCAAGGACGGCCTCGGCTGCGATGCCGGCCATTACATCGCCGCCGAGCTCGCGGGCAAGCCGATCCCCGACGAGCATGTCCACGAGCACGCGACCTGCTTCAACATCAAGGGCAAGGGGCTGGTGGTGATCAGTTCCTGCGGCCATGTCGGCATCGTCAATTCGGTGCGCCAGGCTCAGGAGGTCTCCGGCGTCGAGAAGGTCCATGCCGTCGTCGGCGGCTTCCATCTCGGCCCGGCGCCGAAGGACTATCTCCAGCAGGTCGTGGCCGAGATCCGCAAATTGCAGCCGGATGTCGTCATCCCCATGCATTGCAGCGGCCTCAACTTCGCCCTCGAGGCGCAGGCGCAAATGCCGGAGAACGTCATCGTGCCGACGACCGGCAGCCGGCTGACCTTCGGAGCCTGACCAGATGGCAGGCACGGCCTTTCCGGCGCAGCGGCAACTGGTGCGGCTGGCTTTTCTGGCGGCCATGCTGGCCGCCTTCGCCTTCCTGTCGGCCGTGATCTGGGCCGGTACGCTGAGGGCGGAGGCAGGCGCCCAGCGCCGCTCGGCGGCCGAGCTGATGGACGTGCTGATGTGGAATCGCGAGCCGGTCGGTGGCGCGTTCTCGCTCACCGACCACACCGGCGCGCGACGAAGCGACGCCGATTTTCGCGGCAAGCTGGCGCTGGTCTATTTCGGCTTCAGCTATTGCCCCGACATCTGCCCGACCGATCTGCAGGAGATCTCGCGGGCGATCACCCTGCTCGGCCGCCAGGGCGAGGCGATCCAGCCGGTGTTCATCACGCTCGATCCCGAGCGCGACACGGCAGAGCACCTCGCCGGCTATGTCGAGCTCTTCCATCCGCGGCTGGTCGGGCTGACCGGCAGTGCCGGGGAGATCCGGCAGGCGGCGGATGCCTACAAGGTCTTCTACGAGAAGGTCGCGACCGATGGCGGCTACACCGTCGACCACAGCGCCTATGTCTATCTGATGGATCGCGATGGGCGCTATCTCGGCTTCTTTCCGCCCAACACCTCGGCGGAACGCATGCTGACGATCATCAAGCCGCATCTTCCGGCATCGTGACGGCGAGCGGGTGCGCCGCCACGCGGATTTGTTGAGCGCGCGATCTGAGGGTATGGGAGGCGGGACCAGGCACAAGAACGGTGCCGGACGATCTTGCAAAGACCCAGACGAAGGCCCGACACGATGACCGACACCCTGCCCGACCGGCTCTCCTCCAACCCGAACAGCCCCTACTACAACGAGGAGCTGCTCGCGCGCGACATCGGCGTGCGCTTCAAGGGCGTCGAGAAGAACAATGTCGAGGAATACTGCATCAGCGAGGGCTGGGTGCGCCTCACCGCCGGCAACGCCAAGGACCGCCACGGCAACCCGATGACGGTCAAGCTCAAGGGCGAGGTCGAGCCCTATTTCCGCAAGGCCGAGTAGGCCACGGCCTCAGCGCGCACGCACTAGGGCGCCGGCGAAAGCCGCCAGCGCCAGCACCGCAAAGCCGGCGCGCCAGGCATGCAGCGCCCCCCAGCGCTCGATCAGGCCCCGGCTCACCACGCCCGCCTGATCGAGCGAGGACGCCAGCAGCGCCTCGTTGACGGGCGCGATCACGATCAGCGTGAAGGGCAGGTTGGCGAGCATAAGCGCCGCGCCAATCAGCCAGAGCGGGTCGCGGCGCCGCCAGAAGGCCAAGCCTCCCGCGACCGCCGCCAGCACCGCAAGGCTCGCCTGCATCCGCGCCGCGCGCGGATAGCTCTCCTGCCAGTGCCGCAGCAGCGGCGCATCGTCGAGCATGAGCCGCGCCGGCTGCTCGGCGACCAGGATGTAGACGGCCGTTCCCGCGAACAATGTCGCCAATACCAGGGCCGAAAGGTCGGCAGTGCCGATTGAGGAGCTGTCTGCATGGGCGGGGGAAAGCGTCTGTGCCATCGCCGTCACTCCAATGAACAGCATGCTATATATCATTGCATAGCATGCTGTTCAATTCCATTCTGAGCCTGCAATGGCCGCCCGATGACCTCCTTCAAGACCAGATCCGCCGGCTACCTCGCCAATCATGTCGCCCGGCTGTTCGCACGTGAACTCGCCGAGGCGGTGCGCCCGCTCGGCCTCGCCCCGGCCCAGTTCATGACGCTGCTCGAGCTCTGGCGGCAGGACGGCCTGACCCAGAAGGATCTGGTCGCGCGGCTCGATGTCGAGCAGGCGACGATGGCGGCGACGCTGGCACGGATGGAGCGCGACGGGCTGATCGAGCGCCGACCCGACCAGTCCGACGCCCGGGCCCGCCGCATCCAGCTCACGGCGCGGGCCCGTTCGCTGGAGGAGCCGGCTCTCGCCGCGGCCAGATCCGTCAATGCGCGGGCGCTCGCCGGTTTCTCCGAGGCCGAGCGCGACGCCTTTCTGGCCGGCTTGCGCCGTGTCGTCGGAGCGCTGTCGCGGACCGCCGAGCTCGATCAGCCCAGCGACTTGTAGAAGAAGGTCGAGCCGCAATCCCGGCCGTCCGGCATCAGGGCGTAACGCGGAATGGTGCCGATCTCGGTCCAGCCCAGCCGGTTGTAGAGGCGCCGCGCCGCACCGGCCTCGTCGGTATCGAGCACCAGAAGATCGCGGCCGATGGCGAGCGCCGCCGCCTCGGCCGCGCGCATCAGTGCCTCGCCGATGCCGCGGCGGCGGGCCCGCGAATGCACCAGCACCTTGGCGATCTCGGCCCGGTGCGGCTGGTTCGGCTTGCCGACCGGATGCAGTTGCGCCGTGCCGACGATGCCCTCGGGGCCCCGCGCGGCGAAGAGCACGACATCGCCGGCCCGGACCTGCTCGGCGATGCCCTGCCAGAAGCGCTCGAAATCAGTCGATGTGTTGAAATCCATGAAGCCGACCGAGGCGCCATTGGCGACCGCATCCCGCAGGATCTCGATCAGCGCCGGCACCGCCGCTTCGGTCCCCGCACCGTCCAGCCTCTCGATCGCAATTCCGCGTTCTTCCGACATCGTTTCCTCCGGCAGCCATGCCCGAACGGCACGAAATCCACCAAGCAAGATTTATTCCACTATAATGGACAAGCGCCATTGCAAAGCGCCTTTGCCGGCGAGGCGGCAACGTGCGCGGCGCCGGCGGGACCGGCCCTAGCCTTGCCTGCAAGGTCATCATGGCGTGGCCGCTGCAATCCCTTGCGCAAACCCTTGGCGCCAAGGGCTTACGCTGCTATCTGCGGCCGATGAGCACCCGCAGCTTCGACAACATCCGCAACTTCTCGATCGTGGCCCATATCGACCACGGCAAGTCGACCCTTGCCGACCGGCTGATTCAGCAGACCGGCACGGTCGCTGCACGCGATATGAGCGAGCAGATTCTCGATACGATGGATATCGAGAAGGAGCGCGGCATCACCATCAAGGCGCAGACCGTGCGGCTCGATTACCGGGCCAAGGACGGTAAAGACTACATCCTGAACCTGATGGACACGCCCGGCCACGTCGACTTCGCCTATGAGGTCTCGCGTTCGCTGGCGGCCTGCGAGGGCTCGCTCCTCGTCGTCGACGCCTCGCAGGGCGTCGAGGCGCAGACGCTGGCGAACGTCTATCAGGCGCTCGACGCCAATCATGAGATCGTCACCGTCCTCAACAAGATCGACCTGCCGGCGGCCGAGCCCGAGCGGATCAAGCAGCAGATCGAGGACGTGATCGGCCTCGACGCTTCCGAGGCGGTGCCGATCTCGGCCAAGACCGGCCTCAACATCGAGGGCGTGCTCGAAGCCATCGTCCAGAAGCTTCCGGCGCCGAAGGGCGACCTCGAAGCGCCGCTCAAGGCGATGCTGGTCGACAGCTGGTACGATGCCTATCTCGGCGTCGTCGTGCTGGTGCGCATCATCGACGGCGTGCTCAAGAAGAACATGACGATCCGCATGATGCGGGCGAACGCCTCCTATGGCGTCGACCGCGTCGGCGTGTTCAAGCCGAAGATGACCGAGGTCAAGGAGCTCGGCCCCGGCGAGGTCGGCTTCTTCACCGCCTCGATCAAGGAAGTCGCCGACACCGCGGTCGGCGACACCATCACCGACGACAAGAAGCCGATCGCCGAGCCGCTGCCGGGCTTCAAGCCGGTGCAGCCGGTGGTGTTCTGCGGCATCTTCCCGGTCGACGCCGCCGATTTCGAAGTGCTGCGCGGCGCCATGGCGAAGCTGCGCCTCAACGATGCCTCGTTCTCCTATGAGATGGAGACCTCGGCGGCGCTCGGCTTCGGCTTCCGCTGCGGCTTCCTTGGGCTCCTGCACCTGGAGATCATCCAGGAGCGGCTCGAGCGCGAGTTCAACCTCAACCTGATCTCGACCGCGCCTTCGGTCGTCTACCATCTCAAGCTGCGCGACGGCACGACGATCGAGCTGCACAACCCGGCCGACATGCCGGACGTGATGAAGATCGAGGCGATCGAGGAGCCCTGGATCCGGGCGACGATCTTCACCCCGGACGAATATCTCGGCTCGGTGCTGAAGCTCTGCCAGGATCGGCGTGGCCTGCAGATCGACCTCGGCTATGTCGGCACCCGCGCCAAGGTGGTCTACGACCTGCCGCTGAACGAGGTGGTGTTCGATTTCTACGACCGGCTGAAGTCGATCTCGAAGGGCTACGCCTCCTTCGACTACGCCATCACCGATTACCGCGAGGGCGACCTCGTGCGCATGTCGATCCTCGTCAATGCCGAGCCGGTCGACGCGCTCTCGATGCTGGTGCACCGCACCCGCGCCGAAGCCCGCGGCCGCGCCATGTGCGAGAAGCTCAAGGAGCTGATCCCGCCGCACATGTTCCAGATTCCGGTCCAGGCCGCGATCGGGGGCAAGATCATCGCCCGCGAGACGATCCGGGCGCTGCGCAAGGACGTGACCGCGAAGTGCTATGGCGGCGACGCCTCGCGCAAGCGCAAGCTCCTCGACAAGCAGAAGGAAGGCAAGAAGAAGATGCGGCAGTTCGGCAAGGTCGAAATTCCGCAGGAAGCCTTCATCGCCGCCCTGAAGATGGACAGCTGAGCTTTCGGGTCGCGCACCAGCGCGGCCTGGAACCATCACCGCCCCACGACGTTGATTCCGGCCCTTTGGAAAGGGAGGACAGCATCGTGGACAGACGTTCTTTCCTCGCGAGCCTGATCGGCGGCCTGGCAGCGGCGAGCCTCGCCTCGGCAGGCGGATTCGCCTCGGCAGCCCTGGCGGCACAGCCGCGGGGGACACCTCCGGCCGATCGCCGCCGCCCTGAAGGCGCGCCCGAAGTCGACACGAAGGCCCTCGACAAGGCCGATGCCGACTACGCCCAGTACTATTACTATGGGCCGCGGCGGCGCTATTGGCGTCGGCCGTATTACGGACCGCGCTTCTACGGGCCACGCTATTATTACGGCCCGCGCTACTACCGGCCCTATCCCTATTACCGGCCCTATGGCTATCGGCCTTATCGGCGCTATTGGGGCCCGCGCTACTACTGGTAGCCGGCCGATCCGAGGCTGAGCGTTCGCGCCGCGCAGGAGCCGGTCCTGCGCGGCATAAGCTGCCTATGTCTCAGAGCGCAGCGCCGAGCGCGCGCAATTCGCCCCGAAGATCGATCGGCTCGCGGAAATGCACCGCCCGCATGCCGACCGAACGGGCGCCCAGCACGTTCTTCTCGCTGTCGTCGATGAAGATGCAGTCCGAAGCGTCGAGCCCGTAGCGCTCGGTCAGCACGCGGTAGATCGCGGGATCGGGCTTGAGCAGCCGTTCATGGGCGGAGACGATCGCGCCATCGAAGCTGCGCAGGAAGGGGAAGCGGACCAGGCATTCCGCCCATTTCTCGCGCGAGAAATTGGTGATCGCGTAGACCTGCTCGCCCTTGCTCTTGAGTTCTTCGAGCACCGCGACGCTGTCGTCGATCACGCCCGGCACGGTCTCGTGCCAGCGCTCGTCGAAGGCCCTGATCTCGCGCTCCCATTCCGGATGCTCGGCGACGAGGAGGGCGACGGCATCCGTCCAGGACCGGCCGCGATCCTGCTCGATGTTCCAGGCGGCGGTGCAGACATTCTGCAGGAACCAGTCGCGCCTGGCGTCGTCCGGTATCAGGTCGCGGTAGAGATGGAACGGATCCCAGCGCAGCAGGACGTTGCCGACATCGAAAACCACTATGGGACTGCGCGACATCGAGCTCCTCCGATCCGGCACCGGCGATTCGCCGCCGCAGCCTTGCGCCCGGATCGAATCGCAAAGCACGGCGTTAGGGAAGCCGAATCCGCGCGCCACGGGCTGCCCGTCCTCACGCCGGCTCACGTGCTTGTGCGCCAAGGTGCATGACGCCCAAGGCGAATCTGGCGTATCCGGGGTGGCGACCGGGACGAAGGGAGCGAGGATGGCTTTGGTGGACGCAAGCTACTGGCCGTGGACCGACCGCAAGGGGCGTTTCGACGCGCTCCGCGCCGGCTGCTTCGCGCTGCTGCTGATGCCGGCTGCTTACCTCGCCTATCAGGCCTTCGCCCATCAGCTCGGCTCGAAGCCCTGGACGCAGGCAGTGCACGATACCGGCACCTGGAGCCTGCGCATCCTCGTCATCACCCTCGCGGTGACGCCGCTGCGGCGCATCCTCGACTGGAACCGGCTGATCGGCATCCGCCGCATGCTCGGCCTCTCGGCCCTCGCCTACGCGCTCGGGCATCTGATGCTCTACTGCATCGATCTCGGCTTCGACTGGGGGCTGATCGCCTCCGAGATCGTCAAGCGCTTCTATCTTATCGTCGGCATCACGGCGCTGATCGGCCTCGTCGCGCTCGGGTCGACCTCGACCGACGGCATGATCCGCCGGCTCGGCTCGGTGCGCTGGCAGCAGTTGCACAGCCTGGTCTATCCGATCGCCATGCTCGGTCTGTTCCATTTCGCCTTGCAGTCGAAGATCGACGTGACCCAACCGGTGCTGCTCGCCGGGCTCTTCGCACTGCTGATGGCCTATCGCGGCCTGAATCGCCTGGGCATTCCGCTGAGCTTCGCCTCGCTCGCCCTGACCGCGCTCGGGACGGGTCTCGCGACCGCGCTCGCCGAGACCGCCTGGTACGCCTTCGCGACCGGCGCCTCGGCCTGGCTGATCTTCCAGGCCAATGCCGACATCATCGTCTACCAGGACTGGACGGCGCTGCGCCCCGGCCATTGGGTTGCGCTCGTCGGCCTTTGCCTGGCGCTGCTGCATCTCTGGCGCAAGCCCGCGCAGCGGCCGGCGCGGCGCGAGCGTCGTCCCGCGCAGCCCGTTTCCACGGCCGCGCCGGGCTGACGCTTCAGCCCTCGCGGCGGGCCAGTTCCAACAGCGTCTCGAGCAGGACGCGGATGGCGATGCCGGCGTCGAGCTCGGTCATGTTCTCCAGCGGCGAATGGCTGATGCCCTTCTCGCAGCGCACGAACAGCATCGCCGCCGGGCAGAAGGCCGCGATCGCCATCGCATCATGGCCGGCGCCGGAAGGCAGGCGCCGCGCCGAGAGGTTCGAGCCGGTCCGGGCGATGCCGGTGGCAAAAGCCTCCTGCAGGCCCTCGTCCATCGGCACGGCTTTCGACTGGGAATAAGGCGTGATCTCGAGGCGAACGCCGCGGCGCGCGGCAATCTCGCCGAAACGCGTCTGAATGGCGGCGTCCATGCTCGCAACGGTCTGGTTGGCCGGAGCGCGGAAATCGATGGTGAAATCGACAGCACCGGGCACGACATTGGTCGCGCCGGGGTTAGGCCGGAAGACGCCGACGGTGCCGAGCGCCTGGTCATGGCCGCGGGCGATCTCCTCCAGCGCCAGCGCCATCTCGGCGGCGGCGGCGAGCGCATCCTTGCGCAGCGCCATCGGCACGGTGCCGGCATGGCCGGCCTCGCCGGTGACCCGGACGCGGGCGCGCTTCTGCGCGGCGATGGCGGTGACGATGCCGACCGCCTCGCCGGACGCCTCCAGCACCGGCCCCTGCTCGATATGGACCTCGAGATAGGCTTTGAGCGAACTCGGCTTGCGGGCGAGGCCGGCAATGCCGGCCGGGTCGCCGCCGAACTTTACGAGGGCATCGCGCAGCTTGACGCCGTCGGCGTCGGTGCCTTCGAGCCAGTCCGGCCGGTACTCGCCGATCAGGGCGTGCGAGGTCGAAAGATCGGTCGGGAACCGCACGGTCTCCTCATCGCCGAAGGCGACGACCTCCAGCGCGAAGGGCAAGACGATGCCGGCATCGCGCAGGGCCTGTGCCGCCAGGATGCCGGCGACGACGCCGAGATTGCCATCGAAGCGGCCGCCATCCTTGACCGTGTCGATATGCGAGCCGATCAGCACCGCCGGCAGGCCGGGCGTCGCGCCTTCGCGCCGGCCCTGCACCGAGCCGGCGGCGTCGATGAAGGCGGTGAGGCCCGCGACCTCCATCGCGCCCTTGGTCCACTCCGCCGCCTGACGATGCGCCGGCGACAGATAGAGCCGGGTCAGCTTGCCCGGCTCGTCGGTGAAGCGGTTGAGGCCGGCGAGCGCCGCGAAGGCGCGTGCGCCGAGCACGGCGGCGGAAGGAAGGGTCGCGGTCATGGGGCCATACTAAGAGGGGCGCCGGCCGGGTGGCCAGCGCCGTTTGCACTGCGGAAGGAGGTGCGGCCGAGACCCAACTCAGTAGGTGGCGCGGCCACCGGAGAGGTCGAAGACGCCGCCGGTGGTGAAGCTGTTCTCGGCCGAAGCGAGGAAGGCGACCATGGCGGCGACCTCGTCAACCTGGAGGAAGCGACCGCGCGGGATCTTCGAGAGCATGTAGTCGATATGCTCCTGGGTGATCTGGTCGAAGATGCGGGTCTTGGCCGCGGCGGGGGTGATGCAGTTCACCGCGATGTCCTGCGTCGCCAGCTCCTTGCCGAGCGACTTGGTCAGTGCGATCACCGCTGCCTTCGAGGCGGAATAGGCGGAGGCAGTCGGATTGCCTTCCTTGCCGGCGATCGAGGCGACCAGCACCAGCCGGCCGTAATTGCGCTTGATCATGCCGGGGACCACGGCCTGGCAGCAATGCAGCGTGCCATCGACATTGAGCCGCATCACCTTGGCCCATTCGTCGAGCGGGTATTCCCAGGTCTTGCGGTTGGGACCGGCGATGCCGGCGCTGGTGACGAGGATGTCGACGCTGCCGAGCCGCTTCTCGAGCTCGGCGGCGGCCTCGTTCACCGCCGCAGCGTCGGTGACGTCGATGCCGAGCCCGCTGGCTTCACCACCGATCGCGGCTGCCGCCTCCTTGGCGAGCTTGCCGTCCAGATCCCAGATCGCGACCTTGGCGCCGCTCTTGGCGAAACGCTCGGCGACGGCGCGGCCAATGCCCTGCGCGCCGCCGGTGACGATGGCAACCCGGCCGTTCAAATCGATTTGATTCATGAAAACAACGCCCCTCCCTGATGAAGCCGGGGCAATCTAACGCAAAGCCGGCGGGCGCGAAGGCCTGTTTTCAAGGGGAGAGGGTTGCAGTCGCGCAATGCCGGCGGCTCAGCCGGCATTGCGGAAGGCAGCCGGGCTGAACAGCGTGCGCAGGAGGATGCCGAGGTCGAGCCAGAACGACCAGTTGTCGATGTACCAATGATCGTAGGCGATGCGGCGCGCCATCTTCTCGTCCGTGTCGGTCTCGCCGCGCAGGCCGTTGACCTGCGCCCAGCCGGTGATGCCCGGCTTGACGTTGTGGCGGCGGGCATAGAGCGCGATCTTGCGCTGGTATTCGCGGTCATGGGCGAGCGCGTGCGGGCGCGGGCCGACCAGCGACATCTGCCCGGCGATGACGTTGATCAGCTGCGGCAGCTCGTCGAGATTGTAGCGGCGCAGGAAGCGGCCGACCCGGGTGATGCGCGGATCGCCGCGCGTCGCCTGGCGGATCACGGCGCCGTCGTCGGTGGTGGTCATCGTCCGGAACTTGAAGATCCGGAACGGCTCCTGGTTGAAGCCGAAGCGCCGCTGCAGGAACAGCACCGGCCCCTTCGAATCGAGCCTGACGGCCAGCGCGATCAGGAGCAGCAGCGGCAGGCTCGCGACCAGGATGGCGCTGGCGGCGCAGATATCGAAGATGCGCTTGAACGTGACCTGGGCGAAGGTCAGCGCCGGCCGCGTCAGGCGCAGCGAGGCGAGCGAGCCGACGCGCACGATGTGCGGGTTCTCGAAGCGGTCCATGATGCGCTCGGGCGTCATGTGGATGGCGACCGGCAGGTTCATGAAGGCGTCGACGCAGGCATCGATCGTCTCCTGATCGGACCAGGGCAGCGCGATGAAGACCGCATCCGGCTTGAGGTCGCGCGCCCGTGCCGAGGCGGTGGCGAGGTCGGCCGCCAGAGCCGCCGCGGGATCGTTGATGCGGCGTGCATCGTTGCTGCGCAGGAAGGCGACGTCGACGATGGAGAAGCCGATATTCCAGGGCTGATGGCGCGAGACGAAGGACATCACCTCGCTCTCGCGGCCGATCAGGAACACCCTTTCCGAGGTGATCCGGCCGGTCTTGCTCGCCATCGACACCGCCCGCACGATCGCCGAGCGGGCGAGGGCGACGAGGGGGATGCCGGCGAAATAGGTCGCGATCACCACAGCGCGCGAATACTGGTCGACGATCTTGGCGAGGAAGACGAAGGCGATGAAGGCGACCATCGCCATGTTCCAGACGGTGAAGGCCGAAGCGATCTGGCCCTTGGTCGAGAGGTAATTGGCGAGCTGGTAGCGGCCGCGCAGCGCGTTGATGAAGACGAAGATCGCGGCGATCATAGAGGCGAGCTTGAGCGTGATCTTGTCGTTGCCGAAATCGCCATAGGCATAGAGGTGATAGGCGAAGGAGGTGCCGACGACGATCCCGACCACCATGACGAGGTCGACGACCGCCGTGATCAGGCCGATCCAGTGGCGCAGTGAGTTGGCGCGTTCATCCGCGGCAGACGTGGCGGCATAGTTCAGGTCGTTGACAGTCATCATCCGGCAGCTCGCTCCCGAGCGGCCCGGATCGGGACAAGTCTCCCGACCAGCGCTGCTCTGCCGGCAAGGGTGGCAAGCGCGATGCCGACCTCCTGACGTCAAAGAGGCCCCGAAAACCTGCCGTTACGGCACGAATCCGGCATGACCGATCAGGAAGCCGGGGAGCGGCGTGTCATTTTTGAACACCCCAGCCCCGAACCGGAACGGGGCAGGTCCCCGGTCGATTGAAGATTCGATTTACTTTGGGAACGGGTTCGCCTTGACCGACCTTGCAAATGCCCCAAGACATGCGGCGCTGCCGTCACCATGGCGACGCATGCTTGCCCGAGCCGAAACCGCGATGAACGCCTTCTCCGCTCCCTATGCGCAGCCCCTGGTCGGGCGCATGCCCGCCATCGAGGCGCCGCGGCGAGACATTGTCGGCGTGGCCGTCGCGGCCCTGACGCGCGATCAGGCCCTGGCGCTGATCGAGCGCGCCTTCGACCAGAAGCGTCATCTGCGGCTGGCCTATTGCAATGCCCATCTCGCCAATGTCGCGGCTAACGATCCGGCCCTGCGCGCCGCTCTCGGCGGCTTCCTCGTTCTGCCCGACGGGATCGGCGTCGACGTCGCCTCGCAGCTGCTCCACGGCAGCCATTTCCCGGCCAATCTCAACGGCACCGATTTCACGCCGGCTCTGCTGGCGGCCCGGCGCACGCCGCTGCGGGTGATGCTGCTGGGCGGCAAGCCGGGCGTCGCCGAACGCGCAGCCGCGCGGCTGCAGGCCGAGCATCCCCGGCACGATTTCGAGGTCCTCGGGCACGGCTATTTCTCGCCGGAGGAGGAGCCGGCGCTGCTGGCCCGCCTCGAGCGCGAGCGCCCCGATCTCCTGCTCGTCGCCTTCGGTAACCCGCGCCAGGAGCGCTGGATCGCCGAGAAGCTGAATGCGCGCCATTGCAGCGTCGCCGCCGGGATCGGCGCCTTCTTCGATTTCCTGGCCGGCGAGGTCGCGCGGGCCCCACTGTGGATCCGTCGCCTGCGGATGGAGTGGCTCTACCGGCTCTGGCTCGAGCCCGCCCGGCTGTGGCGGCGCTATGTCGTCGGCAATCCGGTCTTCCTGATGCGCGTGCTGCGGCAACGTCTCGCGGGACGCAACCCGACGTGAGCAGCCTCAGCGTCGCGATCGCGACCCCGAGCTATTCCGGCGATTTCGAACGTTGCCGCCTGCTCTGCGCCAGCATCGACCGCTTCGTCAGCGGTCACGCCATGCATTACCTGCTGGTCGAGGACCGCGACCTCGAGCTGTTCGCGCCCCTGGCCGGGCCGCGCCGACAGGTGATCCCGGAATCGGCGCTGCTGCCGCGCTGGCTCTCTTCCTGGCCCGACCCGCTCAGCCTCGGGCGCCGGCGGGTCTGGACCGGCCCCGGCGCGCTCCTGCGCGGCATCCCGCCGCTGCGCGGCTGGCATGCCCAGCAACTGCGCAAGCTCGCCTTGCCGCTGAAGGCCAGCGAGGAGATCATGCTCTTCGCCGATTCCGACATGATCTTCCTGCGGCCCTTCGACGTCGCCAGCCTGTCCAGGGCAGACGGGGTGCGGCTCTATCGCAAGCCCGGCGGCATCACCCAGGAGATGGAGCGCCATCGTGGCTGGTGCGAGGTTGCGAGCCGGCTGCTCGGCCTGCCGGAACCGGCCTTCCCGAGCGCCGACTACATCAACAATCTGGTGAGCTGGCGCCGCGACAATGTCGTCGCGATGATCGCCCGGATCGAGCAGATCGCCGGGCGCGACTGGGTCTCGGCCATCGCCGCCAACCGGCAGTTCTCGGAGTACATGTTCTACGGCTATTTCGTCGAACGTCTGCGCAGCCTCGCCGATGCCGGGCACTGGGCCGATGCACATGAACTCTGCAAGGTCTACTGGTTCGACGAGGACGTGACCGGACTTGCCGGCCTGCGCTCCTTCGAGGAGGTGCTCGGGCCGGGCCAGATCGCGGTCGGCGTGCAGTCCTTCACCCAGGTCCCGCTCGACCGGCTCTGGGCCCTGTTCGAGGCGCAGTAGCGCGGTACGGTTCCGGTCAGCCTGCCTTGCCCAGCAGCCGATAGGTGAAGGCCGTCGAAAGCAGATAGAGCGCCCCGAAGACGCCGTTGAGCCAGAGCGGCCAGCTGCCATCGGCGCCGTGCTGCGTCATCACCCAGGAGATCAGCGCCGCCTTGAGCGCCGCGATCCCGCAGAGCAGCAGCACGCGCGAGCCGGTGCGCTCGCGGGCATAGAGCAGCTCGGCCTGATACTCGACGAGATTGCGGAAGGCCGGCACCAACAGCATCGGCAGGAAGAGATAGGAGGCGAGGGCGACATTCTTGCCGAGCGCCCGCGGGAACAACGCCAGCAGCAGGATGATCGCGACGAGCCCGGCGATCGAGACCGCCGCGATGGAAAGTTCGACCAGGACCTGGCGCCCGGCGCCACCGCGCAGGCCGCGATCCTGCATGATCTTCTGCACCAGCATCTGGTTGAAGCTGCGCACCGGCATGGCGGTGAGGTCGATGACGCGCATCGCGATGGCGTAGAGCCCGGCGACGCGGTCCCCGGCGAAGGCCAGCATCAGGAGCTTGTCGAGCTCGGCCTGCAGATAGAACAGGATATCGGCGGCGCCGGCCGAGATCGCATCGGCCATGCGGCGCGGATAGAGCGCCGGCACGAAGGCAAGGCGCACTTTCGGCATGAAGACGAGGAAGGCGAGCAGCGCCGAGAGCAGGGTCGCGCCGAGATAGGCGAAGGCCCAGACGGTCAGCGTCGTCTGTCCCTGGGCGTAGAACAACAGCGCCGCGAGGGTCCGCAAGGCCGAGCCGATGATGACGAGAAGGGCCGCCTCGCGAAAGCGGCGCATGCCGTTGTTGATGATCGCGACGAGCTCGACCAGGCGCCAGCCCAGCACCTCGGCGAGGATGATCAGCGCAAAGGGCAGGAGCGCGACCTTGCCGGCGAAGAGCAGCGCGTAGGCCACCCAGCCGGCGAGCAGGATCAGCGGCAGCGAAGCGAGGCCGAGCCCGGCGAAGCCGGCGAGATAGGCGCCGAGCAGGCGCGGCTTGACGGTGGCGACGCGGTAGACCGGCGAGACGAAGCCGAAGGCGAGCAGGCGCGAGAGAATGACGCCCGTCGCCGAGGCGGTGGCGAAAATGCCGAACTCGCCCAGGGTCAACGTATTCGCAACGATGAGGAAGTAGACAAGGGAGATGACGAGCCGGCCGGCGGAGCCGCTCAGGATGGTGAGGTAGGCGGCGATGGAGGCGCGGTCGGGCGACATGAAGTCCGTTTCGACAGATCGGCTGGCCCGTTCCGTGCCTCAGGCAGGGCGGAGATCGCCTCGTGTCTAGCGCATACGCGTTGAGCGACCCTAAACGAAACGGGGCCATGTCCGGCCGCGAAACGCAACTGCCGGGGATCGCGACATGAAAGCCATTTCGCGCAGGGATGCGCTGGGCGGGGCTGCCGGCTTCGCCGCGGCTGCCCTCGCCGGCGACGGCGCCGCCGCGGCCCCAGGCCGGGCGCCGATCCCCTATGGCTCGGCGGCACAGATCGAGACCTTTCGCGCCGATGCGCGCTACCGCGAGGCGCTGAAGCGGTATTGCGACGTGATCGTGCCGATGAACGACCTGAAATGGGAAGCGCTGCGCCATGACCGCGCCCGCTTCGACTTTTCCGGGGCGGACGAGCTGGTCGATTTCGCGCTGAAGAACGGCAAGGCGCTGCGCGGCCACGCGCTGCTCTGGGGCATGGCGCTGCCGCCCTGGGCCAAGGAGATGTCGAGCCGGGCCGAGGCGGAGCGCGAGCTGACGCGGCATATCGAGGTCGTGGTCGATCGCTACAAGGGCAGGATCGCGACCTGGGACGTGGTCAACGAGGTGATCGCTTTCGATCCCAAGCCCGGCGAGCCCTATCGCGACACGATCTGGCAACGCCTGCTCGGACCCGGCCATATCGAGATCGCCTTCCGCACGGCAGCGCGGGTCGATCCGAAGGCGCGCCTGGTGCTCAACGACTTCAATTTCGAGGAAGCGGGAGCGGGCATAGTGGCCCGCCGCAGGATCGCGCTCGATACCGTGCGCCGCCTCCAGGACAAGGGCATCCCGATCCACGGCGTCGGCATGCAGGCGCATCTCTATGCCGAGAATGCGATCGACAGCGCGGGCGTGCAGGGCTTCGTCGCCGATCTCGGCAAGCTCGGCGTCGGGGTCGAGGTCACCGAGCTCGACGTGATCGACTGGAAGCTGCCGCCCGATACCGGCGTGCGCGACCGGGCCGCCGCCAAGCTGGTCGCGACCTATCTCGAGGCGGTGGTGGCGGGCGGGCAGCCCAAGGCGATCGTCACCTGGGGGCTGACCGACCGCTACAGCTGGGTGCACGAGACCTTCCCGCGCAAGGATTCGGCCAAGGCGAGGCCCTTGCCGCTCGACGAGGACTACCGCCCCAAACCGATGATGCAGGTGCTCGAACGCTACCGAAGCGGCCGGGCCTGACCGAATGACGAGACGTCCCGGCCAGGCCGGACGGGACGTAGAGGACGATGCAGAGCGAGTGAAGCAGAGCGCAATGTTCACCACCGAGAACGCACCGGGCGACAGCGACCGGGCCGCGACGCCGCCGCCTCAGGCGGCGAGCGCGGCTCCGGCCGATGCCGGTCGGCCGTCGCTTTCGGTGCTCGCCAATCCGCTCTGGGTGCTCGGCACGCTCTGGCGCCGCAAGGGCCTGATCCTGCTCTGCGGGCTGGCGGGCCTCGTGCTGGCCTCGCTGGCGAGCCTGCTGATCACGCCGAAATACGTCTCGACCGCCCAGCTTTTCATCGATCCGCGCGATCTGCGCGTGCTCCAGAACGAGGTCTCGCCGACCATGGTCGGCAGCGACCCGACCTCGATCACCGCCTATCTCGAAAGCCAGGCGCGGATCATCGCCTCCGACAGCATCAAGGCGCGCGTCGTCGAGAGCGAGCATCTCGACAGCGATCCGGAATTCGGCGGCTCAGCCAGCCCCGGCCTGCTCTCGCGCCTGTTCGGCGGCGCGCCCAGCAAGCGCGACGGCATGCTCTACGCGCTTGCCGAGCTCGACCGCCGGGTCTCCGTGCGACGCGGCGAGCGCACCTTCGTGATCGACATCTCGGTGACCTCGCGTGACCCCGAAAAGGCCGCCCGCCTCGCCAATGCCCTCGCCAACGCCTATCTCGAAAACCAGGCGGCGGTGCGCGACGCGGCCGCCAAGCGCGCAACCGAGTCGCTGACCGGCCGTCTCGAGGAGTTGCGCTCGCGGCTGCGCGATGCCGAGAACAAGGCCGAGCGCTTCAAGGAAGCCAACAACCTCGTCGCCGCCGGCGGCCGGTCGATCAGCGAGGAGCAGCTCGCGCTCAGCAACGCCCAGCTCGTCGCGGCACGGACCCGGGTGACAGAGGCCAAGGCGAAGTACGACGAGATCGCGCGGACCCGCGCCTCGTCGCTCGAGGCCGGCGCCATTCCCGAGGCGCTCGCCTCGAACACGATGACGGCGCTGCGGGCCCAGCTCGGCGCGGCGCTGAGTCGCGAGGCCGACCTCACCGCCTCGCTCGGCGCCAGGCACCCCTCGCTGTTCGCGGCGCAGTCGCAGGTGCGCGACGCCCGCCGCCAGATCGCCGAGGAGCTCGGACGGATCGCCCGCGCCGCCAGGAGCGAGTACGATCGCGCGCTTGCCGCCGAGCGCCAGACCGCGGCCCGCGTCGACGAGCTGAAATCCGGCCAGTTCGCCGCCGGGCGCGCCGGCGTCGAACTGCGCGAGCTCGAGCGCGAGGTCGAATCCTCGCGCGTCATCTATGAGGGCTTCCTGAAGCGTGCCCGCGAGACCGGCGAGCTTTCGGGCATCGACACCACCAATGCCCGCATCATCTCGCAGGCCATGCCGCCGCTGCAGAAATCCGGCATGTCGCGCCGGACCATCGCCCTGCTTGGCGGTATCGGCGGTTCGGGCGTCGGCGCACTGCTGGCCTTGGCGCTCGCCTTCCTCGGCACGATACGGCCGGCACAGTCAGGCGCGGCCCCTGCGCCCGCCCCAGCACAAGCCGAGCCGCCAGCGCAAGGCGACCGGCCGCAGGCCGCGACACCGGCAGCCGCCACTCCGGCCGCCCGGACGGCTGCTGCGCAGATGCGTGCTACCCAAGTGCCCGCTGCCCAGGTGCCCGTCGTGAGGCCGGTCGATCCCGAGCCGACCGGCGATGCGCCCGCCAAGGATACGCCCGCCAAGGATAGTCAGGCCGCCGCGAGCCCCGCCAAGGCCGGCTGGCGCCGCCTGACGTCGCTGCCGGGCGGCAAGCGCCTGCCCGAAGTGCTGGCGACGACGGCCGCCCCGTTGCTCGCGACCCTGCCGGCCGTGCGTCATCGGCGTTGGCGACGCGAGCCGAACGAGACCCGCTCGGTGTTCCAGGGCAAGGGTCCGCTCGTCGACGTGCTCGACAAGCCGCAGGCGAGCTTCGCGCGGGCTGTAGGCCAGGTACGCGAAGCCCTTCAGGCTTCCGCCGGCGGCAATGACGGCCGCCGCATCCTGATCGTCGGCATGCGCCCCGGCGCCGGCGCCTCGACGCTGGCGCTGAATCTCGCCCTCGATGCGGCGCTCACCGGCAAGGCGGCGATCCTGGTCGATGCCGGAGTCGGCGCCGCCAATCTGACCACGACCTTTGCGAGGGATGCGCAGACGGGCCTCGCCGACATCGTCTCGGGCACCGCCGGCGTGGTGCGCGCCGCCCTGCAGGATGAAGGGACAGGCCTGTTCTTCCTGCCGCGCCGCGGCCCGACCACCGCGATCACCGGGGCGAAGATCAGCCGGGAGTTCTTCGGCGCCGCGCGGCGCTTCGGGCCGATCATCGTCGACGGGGCCGCTCTCGGCAGCGACGAGCTGACCCTGCACTTCGCCGAGGCCGTCGACGACATCGTGCTGGTGCTGCGCGAGGGCGAGGTCGGCCGCGGCGACATCGAGCGTGCGGCAGAGGCGCTCGGGGCCCAGGCCGGCAAGATCCGCGGCTTCGTCGTCAATCAGGCCTGAGGAGCGGCCGGTCGACAGCCCTCAGTTCTTGTCAGGCACGCGGTACTGCTCGTCCTGGACGCCGAATTCGGTGCCGAGCCGGCCGAGCGCGACCTGGGCGTGATAGAGGCCGATGGTCAGCGAGCGGGTGTCGAGCCCGAGCATCAGCCCGCGCAGCGGCGAGGCGGCGAGCAGCATCAGGCTCTTGGCGAGCACCCGCACGCGCCCCGCCCTGCCGGGCTGGCTGCGCCGCTCGATCCGCGCCGAGATCGCGCCGTTGCGATAGCCACGCGCCCTGATCCAGTCGGCTTCGGTGCGCCGTGCCGGCATGGTCTCGCGCTGCGCCGCCTCCTGCACCCACCAGAAGCGGAAGCCGGCAGCCATCGCCCTCCTGAAGAAGTCGCTGTCGCCGCCGCCGGTAAAGTCGAAGCTCTCGTCGAGATAGGGGAAGCCGAGGGTGTCGAGCACCTCGCGCCGGATCAGGTAGTTGGCGCTCGAATAGAGCATCGGGACCGGCCCCGATGCGGTGTAGTGCGAGCGGAAGACCGGGTGGGCCCCCAGCCAGGCGCGGGTCGGATCCTCGAAGCGCGGCGTCACCGACCCTCCGAAAAGTTCCGCCGGCGCACTCGCTGCGGCCTGCAGGAAGGCGGCGAGCCAGCCGGGCTCGGCCTCTTCGTCGTCGTCGATGCCGGCGATATGGCGCAGCGCCGGCAGCCGCGTCAGCGCGCAGCGCCAGGCGGCGTTGTAGGCCTTGCAGTTGCCCTGGCGCGGCTCGACGATGACCAGCCCCTCGAACAGCCCCTCGGCGAACAGCTCACAGGCCCGCTCGGCGCCGGCGCGCTCTCCGCCCTCGTTCTCGACGACGATCACTGCGAACGGGCCGGCGCCGCGCTGCGCCGCCAGCGAGCGCAAGGTGCGCTCCAGCATGTCGGGCCGCCGAAACGTCGGAACGCAGACCACGGTCTCGACATGGGCCAGGATCTCGGGCGCCGACTGCGCCACGATCTCGAAGGTTTCGGGCGGGCCTAAACCCGGCCGCTCCGCCAGTGCCTGCTGCATCATGCGATCTTCCTCGCCCCGGCAAGAACCGACGAACGGCTCCCGGGACTTCCATTGTCGTCAGGGCATCGCAGCCGATTCGCTTTAAGGTTCCGTATGCGCGGCACCGATCAGCCTCGCCTCGTCGATCACATGCCGTTGAGGTTACCGGCTGGAGCAAAGTGAGAGACGGATTCACCGATCAGATTGATTCAATCTGATCGGATCCGGCTCTGGCGGACTTGACCCGGCCGCCGGCCTGCCCCTCTTCTCGGCCACGACCCCAGGATGCGGAAACCCGTGCGCCTTGCCTTCCTCACCACGCTGATCCCCGTCGCACGGCCCGATACCGGCTTCGAGATCGCCAATGCCGCCATTCTCGATGCGCTGCGCGCCGCCGGCCATGAGGTCACCGCCTTCGGCTTCGTGCGGCCGGGCGAAGTGCCGGCCGATCCTGACGGCGCCGTGGTGATCGATGCGGTCGATGTCGAGAACGCCGTCGTCTCGAAGGGGCGCAAGCTGCAATGGCTGGGCAGCGCGATCGCCGCCTCGCTGCCGGTCGCCTGCGCCAAGCTCAGGCTGGCGGGGCGCGGACGCTTCGTCGAGGCGGTCAAGGCGCGCGGCCCGTTCGACGCCATCGTGCTCAATTCCGTGATGCTGCCGGGAGCCTTTCCGGAGCTGACCGGGCTCGGCCCCTGCGTGCTCGTCGAGCACAATATCGAGCATGTCTCGGCACAGCAGAATGCCGACCACGCCCGCAGCCCGCTGATGCGGGCGCTGTTCGCGCGCGAGGCGCATCTGCTCGAAAAGGTCGAGCGCCGGCTCTGGCAGGAGGCCCGCTTCGTCTGGACGCTGGCCGAGGAGGATCGCGCCGCGCTCGGCCCGGAGCTGGCCGGAAAATCGGCGGTGCTGCCGCTGGTTTCGGGCGCAGAGATCGAGCCCTCGAGCATCCAGCCGGTCGCGGCGGCCCATGATGTCGGCCTGATCGGCACCTGGACCTGGGTGCCGAACTTCACCGGGCTCGACTGGTTCCTGCGCGAGGTCTGCCCGCTTCTGCCGGCCGATTTCGAGATCGCGGTCGCAGGGCGCCTGCCGCCCGACATGCCGCCCGCGCCGGAGCAGGTGAAGCTGGTCGGGCGTGTGCCGGATGCGCGCGAATTCCTGCTCTCCTGCCGGGCCCTGGCCCTGGCGAGCCGGGCCGGCACCGGCGTGCAACTGAAGACGATCGAGGCGATGCAGCTCGGCGCCCCCGCCGCGGCGACGCCGCTCTCCTGCCGCGGCTTCACCGAAATACCCGCGAACTTCCGGGTTGCGGACGAACCGCGCGCCTTCGCCGCGGCGCTGATCGAGCTGGTCACGGCGGCGCGGGCCGGCGCGAACCTGCGGCTCGACGGTGCTGCCTTCATGGCACGCCAGCGGGCGGCGCTGGCCTCGGCCCTGGCGCGCGGCCTCGCGGCCGCGGTCGGGCGCTGACTATTTCGGCTTGCCCGCGCTTTTGGGCTTGCCGCCGAGCACACCGAAGAGGGGCCCGGCGCCGATCATCACCAGAAAGACCCGGATGATGTGGTGGGCGGCGACGAAGGCGACCTCGGTGTGCAGAGCGAGCGCGATCAGGCTCATCTCGGCGAGCCCGCCCGGCGAATAGGCCAAGATCAAGGGCACCGGCTGGTAGCGCGAGACCTGCGCCACCGCGAAGGCGAAGGCCAGCGTCAGCGCGAGCAGGATCAGCGTCGACCCGGCCGAGATCACCAGGATGCGCAGGATCGCCTGCGGCGGCGTCCCGACGAAGCGGCAGCCGATGGTGACGCCGAGGATCAGCTGGGCGAGGTTGACGATCTCGAAGGGCGGGACGGAGTCGCTGAGGCCGGCGACATGCACCGCGGCGGAGACCAGCATCGGCCCGAGCAGCTGCTTGGCCGGCAGGCGCAAGGCATGGGCGAGCATGACGCCGAGCACGCCGCAGGCGACCAGCCAGAACCAGCCGAGTGCCGAGGTCTGCATCATCGAGGGGCCGGAAGTGCGGTTGATGCCGAGCGAGACGCCCTCGAGCCATTGCACGATGAAGGGCAGCGTCATCACCACGAGCAGGATGCGGGCGGAGTGGATCAGTGCGATGGTGCGCGCATCGCCGCCCTTCTCCTCGCCGGTGATCACCATCTCGACGAGACCGCCGGGCATGCCGGCGAAGAAGGCGGTAACCGGGTCATAACCGGCGACGCGGCGAAAATAGCCGACGCAGAAGAAGGCGCAGGCGGCCATGAAGAGCACGAGCCCGGCGAGCGTCGGCAGCCAGTTCGGCAATTGCGCGATCAGGTCGGGCCGAAAGCCGGAGCCGAGCATGACGCCGATCACCGCCGACATGGGCGGGCGGATCACCGGCGGGGCCGCGACCGGCGCACGCGAGATCGCGGCGGCGGTGCAGAACACCATCGAGCCGAGCATCCAGGGCAAGGGCAGGCGCAGATAGGCGAACAGCCAGCCGCCGAGGATGCCGAGCGAAAGCGCGAGCAGGAAGCGCCGCCAGGGAAAGCGCCGCGGCGACAATTCGCGCACGCCGTTCGCCATGTCGGCCAGCAGAT
Organism: Allobosea sp. GW823-FHT02B03; assembly: GCF_058797755.1. Classification (NCBI taxonomy): domain Bacteria; kingdom Pseudomonadati; phylum Pseudomonadota; class Alphaproteobacteria; order Hyphomicrobiales; family Alloboseaceae; genus Allobosea; species Allobosea sp. GW823-FHT02B03. The sequence continues at coordinate 193,916 of NZ_JBXAJY010000006.1, forward strand.
CCCGCATCGTCCCGCGTCACCTTGTCCGATCGCCGCCCGAATGCGCGATCCGCGCTGCTATACGCCACAATGGCGGCGCAGGCAGCCGCCCAGTCGAATGACGCCCCTGCCCTGAAGGCGGGGCGGCCGGACGCCAGAACAACCCTGCCATGTGCGCAGGCCCTCTGCTCCGAAACCGGCAAATCGGCGAGAGTTCTCGAACGAGACCAATAATAGGCCGCTGGCGCTGAGCCCGGCTCCGGGCTGCCATGAGCGACGACCGTCTTTCGGATCAGGAGGCCCGCGGCAGCGAGAGCGCTGGGATCGGCGAGCCCGCCCCCTCGGCATCCGACGAGGACCACTGTCCGGGCGGCAGTGCCGCGCTCCCCGAAGTTCTGCTTGCCCCCGCCATCGCCCCCGCTGGCGGCAGCTGGCTCGCCAGGCGGCGCTCGCGCGCCGGCCTGTGGTGGCGCGGCGCCAGCCCGAACCTGCGCGGCTCGGTCTACATGCTGTCGGCGCTGCTGGTCTATGCGGTGATGGTCGGGCTGTTCAAGCATCTCGGCAGCTCGATCCCGCTGGTCGAGACGCTCATGATCCGCCAGCTGATCATGAGCCTCGTCATCGTGCTCGTCGTCGGCCGAGCGCTGCCCTCGATGCTGCGCACCCGCCATCCCGGCCTGCAGATCTTCCGCGGGGTGGTGACGCTGGCCTCGATGCTCTGCGGCTTCAGTGCGCTGATCCACATCCCGCTGGCGCAGGCGACCTCGATCAGCTTCAGCCAGGTCCTGTTCGTCACCATCGCGGCGGTGCTGGTGCTCAAGGAGAAGGTCGACGGCCGGCGCTGGGCCGCGACGGTCATCGGCTTTGTCGGCATCCTGATCATGCTGAACCCCTCGACCGAGGGGTTGAATTTCTGGGCGCTGATGTCGGTCGGCGGCGCGGTGTTCGGCGCCTGCATCACCGTCAGCGTGCGCATGCTCGGCACGTCGGAGCGCACCGAGACGATCCTGATCTATCAGGGCCTCGTGCTGATCGTCGTTCTCGCCTGGCCGGCCTGGGCCTACTGGGTCTGGCCCACAGCCGAACAATGGCTCGCGCTCGTGCTGCTCAGCCTGTTCGGCACCGCCGGACAGTGGCTGATCACCAAGGCCTACCAGGTCGGCGAGGCGGCTGCGCTCGCGCCGCTCGATTTCAGCAGGTTGCTGCTGGCGAGCTTCACCGGCTTCGTCTTCTTCGCCGAGATCCCGTCGCTCTCGACCTTCATCGGCTCGGCCATCGTCATCGGCGCGACGCTGTATACGATCCGCCGCAATGCCCGCAGCCGGGCCGAAGCCGGACTCGCGCCCCCAGCCTGACGATCGCGCGTACCGCCCAACGAGGCCATGCCATGACCCATCACCAGCTCGATTCCAGCCTCGCCACCTGCCATTGGGGCTATTTCGACGCGCAGCTGAAGCCGGTGCTGGAGATCGAGAGCGGCGACCGCGTCACCATCCGCACGGTGACCGGCGGGCCTGCCCATCTACCGGACGGCAATCAGACGATCCCGCCGGAGATCCACGAGATCCACGAGAAGGCCGAGCGCATGGTGCCCGGCCACATCCTTACCGGCCCGATCGCGGTGAAAGGCGCCAGGCCCGGACAGGTGCTCGAGGTCCAGATCCGGAGCGTGAAGCCGCGCACCGATTTCGGCTACACGATGATCCGCCCGCTCGGCGGCACGCTGCCGGAGGAATTCGACTGCCACGCCCTGCGCTACATCCATCTCGACCGCGAGCGGAACATCGCGAACCTGCCCTGGGGCATGGAACTGCCGCTCGCGCCCTTCTTCGGGGTGATGGGCACCGCGCCGCCGGCGCATTGGGGGCGGGTGAGCTCGCTGATCCCGCGCGCCTTCGGCGGCAATATCGACAACAAGGAGCTCGTCGCCGGCGCGACGCTCTATCTGCCCGTCTTCGTCGAGGGCGCGCTGTTCTCCTGCGGCGATGGCCATGGCGCGCAGGGCGACGGCGAGGTCTGCATCACCGCGATCGAGACGGCGCTGGAGGGCACCTTCGAATTCCACCTGCGCGAGGACCTCTCCTTCGCCATGCCGCGCGCCGAGACCCGGACCCACCACATCACCATGGGGATCGATCCCGATCTCGACATCTGCGCCAAGAACGCGCTGCGCGAGATGATCGGGCTCATCACCGAGCGAACGAAGCTCACCCGCGAGGAGGCCTATATGCTGTGCAGCCTCGCCGCCGATCTGCGCGTCACCCAGACGGTCAACGGCAACAAGGGCATCCACTGCATGCTGCCCAAGACGCTGGTGGCGTAGTTCAATTGACGCGGGTCATCCCGGCCGGAGCGCAGCGGAGAGCCGGGATCCATTCCTGAGCCTTGCCGATAAGGGTTCCGGCATGGGTCCCGGGTCTCCCTCCGGTCGCCCGGGACGACAGCGCGATTATCCAAGGGGTTGCTACAGCATCGGCAGCGAGCGCGGCCTGCGCCCGAGCGGGAAAGCGGCGTCGATAGCGGCGATATCGGCTTCGTCGAGGCGCAGCGCCAGCGCCCCGGCATTGTCCTCGGCATGAGCAGCCCTCGCCGCCTTCGGGATCGCGAACACCTGATGGCGCCGGGTCAGGAAGACGAGCGCGACCTGGCGCGGGCTCGCGCCATGCTTCGCCGCGATCTGCGCCAGCACCCGCCCCTGCGCCGAGCCGGGCTCGGGAAAATCGTCCTGCCCGAACGGGCTATAGGCGGTGACCGCGACGCCGTTCTTCTCGCACCAGGGGATGACGGCATGCTCGATCGCGCGCTCGCGCAGATGGTAGAGCACCTGATTGCAGGCGATCCTGCCCGGCCCGACCAGCTCCAGCGCCTCGTCGAGGTCGTCGACGTCGAAATTGCTGACGCCCCAGGAGCGGATCTTGCCCTCTTCCCGCAACGCCTCGAAGGCGGCGAAGGTCTCTTCCAGCGGGTAGGAGCCGCGCCAGTGCAGCAGGTAGCAGTCGAGCCGGTCGGTGCCAAGCCGCTGCAGCGAGCGCTCGCAGGCGGCGCGCGTGCCGGCACGCGAGGCATTGTGCGGCAGGACCTTGGAAACCAGGAATACCGCGTCGCGCCGGCCCGAGATCGCCTCGCCGACGATCTCCTCGGAACGGCCGTCGCCATACATCTCGGCGGTATCGATATGGGTCAGGCCGAGGTCGATCCCACGCCGCAGCGCCGCGACCGCCGCCTTGCGCTCGGAGAGCTCGATGTTCCAGCTACCCTGGCCGATCACGGAAACCCGCTGGCCGCCCTGTCCGAAAGCTCTCTCCATAGACTCAGCTCCCTTCGATCGCCGGGCATCCTATCGGATACGCTCTGGCGATCTCATTCCCTGTTGGAGCATCGGATTCGTCCGAAAAGTGGATTCCACTTTTCGGTCCGAGGCTCTGGGTTCAGCGGACCTCGATCTCGAAGCGGCCGTCGCGGACCTCGCCATCGGCGTAGCGTACCTTGACCTCGAAGCTATCGCGCCCGCGATAATCCGGCCGCGAGGTGTATTCGAAGGCGAGCGAGTTGCCGACCCGCCCATCGCAATGGGCATAGGGACCGGGGCCGTAGACCGCTTCGGCCTTGCGCGTCGCCATCCTGACCTTGCCGTGCTCGGGGTCGCGGGTCAGCACGGCGGTCGGCCGCTTCACCTGCCGGCAGCGCTTGTCCATGGTCATGTAGGTCTGCTGCAGGAAGGTCGGCTCGCCGGCGCGGACGCGGTCGATGCCGTCGGTGGCCTGGCTAGGCGCATCGCCGGAGGTCACGCAGCCGCCGAGCATGCCGCACAGGAGGACGATGCCGAGGGTGGTCAATCCGGCAACTGGCATGGTTCTCCTCGGCGCGGCGACAGGCGGGTTCGGACAATAGAGAGGCTCGGGCCGACCTCAAACCGGCGGGGTGCCGTTGGCCTGGAGCACCTCGCCGGCGAGATAGAGCGAGCCGCAGATCAGAATACGCGGCGGCACGGGCCAATGGCGCGCGGCGATCTCGCGCAGCGCCTGCTCGACGGAGCCCGTGGCTTCCGCCCTGAGCCCAGCGGCGCGGGCGAGCTCCGCCACCTCCTCGGCCGGGCGGGCCGCGAGCTGGTTCTGCATCGGCACGGCGAAGAGCGCATGCGCCAGGCCCTTGAAATGGCCGAGCGTGGCGCGGCCGTCCTTGGTCGAGAGCAGCCCGGTGATCATCACCAGCGGCGCCGGGTTCTTCTCCTCGAGATCGGCCATGGCCTGGGCGAGCACGCGCCCGCCATCGGGATTATGGCCGCCATCGAGCCAGAGCTCGGCGCCGGCGGGCACCAACTCGGCAAGGTGGCCGCGCGCCAGCCGCTGCAGCCGTGCCGGCCATTCGGCCTCGGTCATGCCGCGCTCGAAGGCCGCCGCCGGCAGGCCGCCATAGCCGGCGGCGCGCAGCGCCGCGATCGCGGTGCCGGCATTGATGTGCTGGTGGCGCCCGGCGAGACGCGGCAGCGGCAGATCGAGCAGGCCATCGCCATCCTCGTAGACCAGCCTTCCGCCATCCTCATGGACGTTGAAGTCTTGCGCTCCGATCAGGATCTTCGCAGCGCCGGCACGCTCGGCGGCGGCTTCGAGCACGGCGGTCGGCTCCGGCTCCTGCGGCGCGATCACGGCGGGTGCGCCGCGCTTGAAGATGCCGGCCTTCTCGCCGGCGATCTTGGTCACGGTGTCGCCGAGATATTCGGAATGGTCGAGCGAGACCGGGGTGACCACCGTGCAGGCCGGATGGTCGATGACATTTGTGGTGTCGTAGCGCCCGCCGAGCCCGACCTCGAGCAACACGACATCGGCCTTGTGCTCGGAAAACAGCAGCAGCGCCGCCGAGGTGGTGATTTCGAAGAAGGTGATGGAATCGCCGGCATTGGCGCGCTCGCAGCGCTCCAATGCCTCGACCAGCACGTCCTCGTCGACGAAGCGCCCGCCGCCCGGCCGGCCGAGCCGGATCCGCTCATGGAAGCGCACCAGATGCGGCGAGGTATAGACGTGGACGCTGAGGCCAGCGGCCTCGAGGATCGCCCGCATGAAGGCGATGGTCGAGCCCTTGCCATTGGTGCCGGCGACATGGATCACCGGCGGCAGGCGCTTCTGCGGATCGCCGAGGCGCTCGAGCAGGCGCAATATGCGGCCGAGCGAGAGGTCGATCAGCTTGGGATGCAGCGCCAGGAAGCGCGCCAGCAGCAGGTCGGATGTGCTCATGCGGCTCCGGCCCCCCGGCCGGCGAAAGCATCGCGCCGGTGCTGAGCGGCTGCCGGCGATCCCCGATGCGTCGTGGGAAAGTTCAGTTGGCCTCGTGAAGCGGCTCGGCTTCCGCGGTCGCATTCGCTCCCGGGGCCGGCTGCTTGGTCAGGAAGCGGGCGAGCCTTGCCAGCGTCGCCGGGATGTCGTGGCGGTGGACGACCATGTCGACCATGCCGTGATCCCTAAGATATTCCGAGCGCTGGAAACCCTCCGGCAGCTTCTCGCGGATGGTCTGCTCGATGACGCGCGGGCCGGCGAAGCCGATCAGCGCGCCGGGCTCGGCGATGTGGATGTCACCGAGCATCGCATAGGAGGCGGTGACGCCGCCGGTGGTCGGATTGGTCAGGACGACGAAATAGGGCAGGCCGGCCTTCTGCAGACGCCGGATCGCGACCGTGGTGCGCGGCAGCTGCATCAGCGAGAGGATGCCCTCCTGCATGCGCGCGCCGCCCGAGGCGGCGAAGACGACATAGGGGGTCTTCTTCTCGAGCGCGGTCTCGGCGCCCTTGATGAAAGCCTCGCCCGCCGCCATGCCGAGCGAGCCGCCCATGAAGTGGAAGTCCTGTACCGCGACGGTCATCGGCAGGCCCTGGACCCGGCCATAGCCGACCTTGAAGGCGTCCGCAGCGCCGGTCTTGGCGCGGGCATCCTTCAGCCGGTCGACATAGCGCTTCTCGTCCCGGAACTTCAGCGGGTCGACGGCAGCCTCAGGCAGCGCCACGTCGAGCCATTTGCCCTCGTCGAAGGTCAGGCGCAGGCGGTCCGGTGCCTTGACGCGGAGATGATGGTCCGAGCCGGGAATGACGAAGCCATTGGCCTCGACATCCTTGTGGAAGACCATCTGCCCGGAATCGGGGCACTTGATCCAGAGATTCTCCGGGCTCTCGCGCTTGAACAGCGTCTTGATACGCGGGCGAACGACTTCGGAAATCCAGTTCATTGGACCATCCTCGAATTCAGCGGGAGCAGCTAGCGGCTCAGGCCGCAGCTTTTGCGACCGAACGGACGCCGGCAGCGAGCTCGGCGACCAGCGAGGTGACAGCCGAAACCGTCTTTTCCGTGGCCTTGCCCTCGCCATCGAGCGAGAGGCGGACGCGCTCGACCAGCGACGAGCCGACGACGACGCCATCGGCACCGCGTGCGATCGCCGCCGCATCGGCCGCGGTCTTGACGCCGAAGCCGACCGCAACCGGCAGGGCGGTGTGCTGCTTGATCCGCGCCACCGCCTCGCCGACCGCGTCGTAATTGGCGATGGTGCCGCCGGTAACGCCGGTCATCGAGACGTAATAGACGAAGCCCGAGGTGTTCTGCAGCACGCGCGGCAGGCGCTTGTCATCGGTGGTCGGCGTTGCCAGGCGGATGAAGCTGAGGCCGGCGGCCAGCGCCGGCAGGCAGAGCTCGGCATCTTCTTCCGGCGGCAGGTCGACGACGATCAGCCCGTCGACGCCGGCGGCGCGCGCATCGGTGAGGAAGCGCTCGACGCCATAGGCCCAGATCGGATTGTAGTAGCCCATCAGCACGATCGGCGTGTCGTGGCCGGCCTTGCGGAAGCCCTCGACCATGGCGAGCGTCTTCTTCAGGGTCTGCCCGCCCTTGAGAGCGCGCTGGCCGGCGAGCTGGACCGGAATGCCGTCCGCCATCGGGTCGGTGAAGGGCACACCGAGCTCGATGATGTCGGCGCCCGCTGCCGGAAGGGCATGCAGGATCGCGCTCGCCGTGTCGAAATCCGGATCGCCGGCCGTGACGAACGTCACGAGCGCGGCCCGGCCTTCCGTGGCGCAGGCGGCAAAGCGGTTCTCGATACGGGTCTGGCCGGTCTGTGTCATGGCGCTGCGGTTAGCATGGCCGGGCCCGGCTGGCGAGAGGGCGCGGGCTCAGCCCCGCCCTGCAGGGGCGACGCGATCCCGGCCGAGCGCTTGGCGTCGCTCCTCACGCCGGCCGGCGTCAGGCGAACTTGGCGCCGCGCTCCGCCAGCAGGGCCCGCAGCACCGAGCGGTGGCAATGCGCCTCGACCTCGCAATAGCAGCCGACCGAAAAGTCGCTGTCATGCGACAGGGTCGCCAGCAGGTCGAGCGCATGGCGCGGCGCCGGCTCGGCCATCTCGGCCTTGAAGGCGCGGGTGAAGCCGGCCCAGTCCTTCTCCGTCTCGGCCGCCTTGGCCTGCGCCATCAGCTCCGGCGTCGGCGACAGCACCGGGAACCAGACATCGAACCAGTTCTCGCTGGCATAGCGTTCCTTCGGCACGCCGCGCGGCACGCGCCGAACCGTGCCGATGCGCGTGCCTTCGCCGGCTTCGCGCGCCGTTCCCAGCCGAACGATACGGACACTCACGGGCTCGTCCTTTCAATCAGCCGGGCAGAATTGCTCATGACCCGTCATGGCGGCATGCCTGGCACGAAGCAAGGATGGCCGCGGTACGGGTTGCGTAGCGCGGCCACCGTCTCATCGCATGGCAGGAGCGCCGGCGCGCCTCCGCTCGGCTACTTCTCGATGCGCCAGACCGTGCGCAGCGCCGCGCTGACCGTGATCTCGCCGGGCTCGACCGCCATCGGCGCCCCGGCGGCCGCCATGCGATAGGCCCGGACATCGCCCATCGGGCGGGCGGGCGGCTCGGCCTCGGCCTCGACGATCGAGACAAGCTCGCCGACCTTGACGCCAAGCTTGTCGGCATAGAGCGAGGCACGGGCCCGCGCCGCCTCGGCCGCCTTCTGGCGCGCCGCGTCCTTGGCGGTGTCCTCGTTGGCGAGGCCGAACATGATCCCCGACATCTCGTTGGCGCCGGCTGTGGCGAGCGCGTCGATCAGCGGCCCGGCCTTGGCGATGTCGCGCACGATGACGGTCAGCCCGGTGCGGGCCTCGTAGCCGTCGATCTTCGGCGCGCGCGGCTGCGGCGAGGAGGAGGCGGAGGGCTGCGTCATGCGCGGCACCAGCGCCACCTGCGAGGTCCTGACGTCGCCCGCGGCGATGCCGGCCGCCTTCACGGCCTCGACGAGCTTCGCCAGCGCGGGGGTGTTCTTCGCCAGCGCCTCGGCAGCGGTCTTGCCCTCGCTGACGATCCCGGCCTGGATCGTCGCGAGATCCGGCTTCACCCTGACTTCGCCCTCGGTGCGGATGACGATGCCTTCGGCCGGAGCCAGCGGGCCGGCAGTCTGGGCCTGAACGGGGGCGGAAAGCGCCGCGAGCGCGGCGATGAGCAGGGCCTTCTTGGTCTTCGACATGATCGTCCTTCGCTGGCATGGTCCGCAGAAGCGGCACCGCTTCTGCGCCCAGACCATGCGCAACCTAATGGGGCAGCATCAGGACGATGCAAGGCATTTCCGCGCTTCTCCGAATCGCGAAATGCTCTAGCTCTTTGTTTTATCGCATTTTCTTCACGCGAACCGGTGTCCACTTCGCTCGAAAATGCTCAGCTCACCGCGCCGCCAGAATCTCCGCCACCTGCGGGATATCCTTGTCGCCACGGCCGGAGAGGTTGACGACCATCAGATGGTCCTTCGGCTTCCTCGGGGCGAGCTCGGCGACGCGCGCCAGCGCATGCGCCGATTCCAGCGCCGGGATGATACCCTCGAGCTTGGAGATCAGCTGGAAGGCCTCGAGCGCCTCCTCGTCCGTCGCCGAGAGATAGGTGGCGCGGCCGGTCTCGTGCAGCCAGGAATGCTCCGGGCCGATGCCGGGATAGTCGAGCCCGGCCGAGATCGAATGGGCGTCGTTGATCTGCCCGTCCTCGTTCATCAGCAGGTAGGTGCGGTTGCCGTGCAGCACGCCGGGGCGCCCGCCGGTGAGCGAGGCCGCATGCAGGCCGGACGGGATGCCGTGGCCGGCCGCCTCGACGCCGTAGATCTCGACGCTCTTGTCGTCGAGGAAGGGGTGGAACAGGCCCATCGCATTCGAGCCGCCGCCGATGCAGGCGATCAGCGAATCCGGCAGGCGGCCCTCCAGTTCCAGCATCTGCTCGCGCGTCTCCTTGCCGATGATCGACTGGAAGTCGCGCACCATGGCCGGATAGGGGTGCGGGCCGGCGACGGTGCCGATGCAGTAGAAGGTCGACGCGACATTGGTCACCCAGTCGCGCAGCGCCTCGTTCATCGCGTCCTTCAGCGTCTTGGTGCCGGACTCGACCGGCACGACGGTGGCGCCCAGCATCTGCATGCGGAAGACGTTCGGCGCCTGCCGGGCGACGTCGACCGCGCCCATATAGACGATGCATTCGAGGCCGTAGCGGGCGCAGAGCGTCGCCGTCGCGACGCCGTGCTGCCCGGCGCCGGTCTCGGCGATGATGCGCTTCTTGCCCATGCGCCGCGCCAGCAGGATCTGGCCGAGCACGTTGTTCACCTTGTGGGAGCCGGTGTGGTTCAGCTCCTCGCGCTTCAGGTAGATCTTGGCGCCGCCGAAATGCTCGGTGAGGCGCTCGGCGAGATAGAGCGGCGAGGGCCGGCCGACATAGTGCTTCAGGCCGTTCGTCATCTCGGCGTGATAGGCCGGATCGGCCTTGGCGGCGGTGTAGGCCGCCTCCAGCTCGAGGATCAGCGGCATCAGCGTCTCGGCGACGAAGCGGCCGCCGAACTGGCCGAACCGGCCGTTCTCGTCCGGGCCGTTGCGGAAGCTGTTCGGTGCGTGCGGCGCGTTCATGCCTTGCCTGCCTTCTTCAACATGTCGTCGTTCAGCCTGTCGTCGTTCAGTGCTTGGGCCGCCGCGCGGGCGGCCTTCACGAATTCCGCGATCCGGTCGACATCCTTGACGCCCGGCGCGCTCTCGACCCCGGAGGAGACGTCGACGCCGGCCGGCCTCGCGATGCGGATCGCCTCTGCGACATTCGCCGGATCGAGCCCGCCCGATAGCATGAAGCCGAAAGCCGGGTCGAGGCCGGCAAGCAGCGCCCAGTCGAAGGGCCGGCCATGGCCGCCGGGATAGGCGGCGTCCTTGGGCGGCTTGGCATCGAGCAGGATCATGTCGGCGCTGCCGGCATAGGGCTCGATGCGCTGAAGATCGGCAGCGGCCGCGATACCCAGCGCCTTCAAAGCCGGCAGTCCGGTCGCAGCCTTGATCGCCCTGACGGCGTCGGGCGTCTCGCTGCCATGGAGCTGCAGCCAGTCGGGTTGCAGGAGCTGCGCGAGCTCGGCCGCCTTGGCAGGCTCGATATCGACCGTCAGTGCCACGATCTCGGCCTTGCCGCGTGCTTGCGCCGCAAGCCGAGAGGCCAGGTCCGGCATGACGAAGCGCGGGCTCTTCGGGTGAAAGACGAGGCCGATCATGTCGGCGCCGGCGGCAAGCGCCGCTTCGAGCGTCTCCGGGGTGGAGAGGCCGCAGATCTTGATCGGGAAGCTGGCTTCGGCGCGCGTCATCGTCGCGCTGTAGCATAAACGCGCACGCACCCCCACCCTTGCCGCTGCGGCCGCCGCCCATTTCTTGCGACCTCTGCTCGCGAACTCTCGGCCACCCTCGTCGCTGCTCCCTCGCCGCCGCACTTGTGACATGATGACTGCCGAGAGCGATCGGCGAACGGGGCGAGAGCGGGCGAGGCATGGGGCGGCGCGGATTTTCGGTTCTGGCGGGCCTGCTGCTGACGGCCGGTCTCGTCGCGCTCGGGGTCTATCTCTGGAGCCAGCCGAAGACGCTGAAGCTCGCCGTAGGACCGCTCGGCTCCGACGATGCGCGCATGGCCGCCGCCTTCGTCCAGGGCCTCAGCCGCGAGAAGAAGCCGATCCGCCTGCGCCTCATCCTGACCGAAGGGTCGGCCGAGAGTGCCCGGAAGATCGATGCCGGCGAGGTCGACCTTGCCATCGTCCGGCCCGATATCGCACTGCCGGCCAAAGCCGACACCGCCCTGATCACGCGCCGCTCCTTTCCGTTCTTCATCACGGCGAAGACCTTGCCGATCGACCGCGTCTCCGGGCTGCGCGGCAAGCGCATCGGCGTGATCCGCAATCCCGCCGAGAATATCGACCTGTTGAAGCTGGTGCTGTCGCAATATGGCGTCCAGCCCGAGGAGGTCGAGATCGTCGGGCTGACGCGCGACATGGTGATCGCCGCCGCCCGCGAGGGGCGGATCGACGCTTTCTTCGCCGTCGGCGCGATCAGCGCCCGCACCGCCAATGACGCCGCCCAGCGCCTGCGCGCCGCCTTCGGCGACGAGCCCGGCATCATCCCGATCCGCGAAGCCGACGCGCTCGCAGCCCGCAACCGGGCGGTCGAAGCCGGCGAGATCGTGCGCGGCGCGCTCGGCGGCGACCCGCCCTTGCCGGCCGAGAACCTGCCGACGATCTCGATCACCTCGCGGCTGATGGCGGCGCAGTCGCTCGACGACAGCCGCGTCGCCGATCTGGTCAGCGCGGTCCTGTCGCTGCGCGTCGCGCTCGCCACCGAACTGCCGGCGATCCAGGGGCTGGAGACGCCTGCGACCGACAAGGACGCGCCGCTCGCGGTCCATAGCGGTGCCGCCGCCTTCATCGATGGCGAGCAGGAGACCTTCTTCGAGCTCTATGGCGACTGGTTCTATCTCGGCGTCATGGCGCTCTCGCTGCTCGGCTCCGGCGCCGCCGGCCTGCTCGGCATCGAAAGCGCATCCCGGCGCAAGCGGGCGATGGCGGGGCTCGGACAAATGGTCGAGCTGCTCGGCGCGGTCCGCGCCGCGCCCGACGAGACGGCGCTCGCCGGACTGGAGCGGCGGGCCGACGCCGTTCTCGCCGAAGTGGTGGCGAGCTATTCGCGGGGCGACATCGATTCCGGCGGCGTCAGCGCCTATCGCCTCGCCATGGATCAACTCGGCCGCGCCATCGTCGAGCGAAGGTTCGCCCTGAGCGAGCAAGGCCCGGCCAGCTGAGCCGGCACCAGCACGGAAACAAAAAACATGCCCGGATCCAAGCCGCTCGCGCGCCTCGTCATACTGCTTGCAGCCGCCCTTGCAGCCGCCCTTGCCCTCGACCTCTTGCTCGCCGGCCCCGCCGCGCTGGCGCAGCCGCAGCCGCAGCCGCGCGGCGGCGAGAACTGGCCGGCGGTGAAATGCGAGCGCTATCGCACGGCCTATGAGGAGGCGACCCGCCGCTTCGGCACCAAGGGGCTCGGCCCGGAGTTCCTCGCCCGGCACGACGCCTTCATGGCCTCCGGCTGCCAGACGCCGCCGGATGTCTGCCCCCGCAGCACCGAAGAGCTCAACCTCGCCAACATCATGGTGATGGCCGGGATGAATGCCGGCCTGTCGAGCACCTTCATGCCCTTCGCCTGCCGGAAATAGGCGGCGCGCCCTCGGCAGGAGGACCGACATTCCCGGACAGGTGCCGAAAAGCGCTTGCGCTTATTTCGGTATTTTCCTAAATAACAAACATGAGCCTGGTATTCAAAGCCCTTTCCGACCCGACACGGCGCGAGATTCTGCGCCTGCTGCGGGAGAAGGATCTGACGGCCGGCGAGATCGCAGCCCGCTTCGACCTCGCCAAGCCGACCCTGTCCGGCCATTTCGCGGTGCTGCGCGAGGCCGACCTGATCCAGAGCGAAAAAAGCGGCACCACCGTCACCTACCATCTGAACCTCTCCGTCCTCGAAGAAGCGATGTGCCTGTTCCTCGACCATTTCGGGCTCGTCCTGGAATCCCGGCCCCTTCCGTCTAGGCTCCAGAAGGATAAGCCATGATCCGCCATCCGCTCCTCGCAAGTCTCGGCCTGATCGGGGTCATGCTCGCCGCCTCGGCCTTCGCACTCGGCCAGATGCCGGCGGATGCGCGCATCGCGGTGCATTTCGACCTGAACGGCCGCCCGGACGGGTTCGCCGACGCCTGGATCGCCTTCCTGCTCATGCCCGGCATTGCCCTGGCGGCGACCATGCTCTTTGCCTTCCTGCCGAGACTGGAGCCCCGCGCCGCCAATCTCGCCCGCTCGGGCAAGGCCTATGTGACCACCTGGCAGGCGCTGATCCTGGTGCTCGCCGCCTGCCATGCCCTGCTGGTCGGCAACGCGCTCGGTCTTGCCCCCGACGTGCCGCGCCTGACGAGCGCGCTGCTCGGGCTCTTCCTGATCGCCACCGGCAATGTCGCGGGCAAGGCGCGGCCGATGCTGCTGCTCGGTGTCCGCACGCCCTGGACCCTCGCCCACCGGACTGTCTGGGAAAAGACGCAGCGCTTCTACGGCCGGGCCTCCGTCGGGCTCGGCGTCGGCCTCGTCGCGCTCGCACTCGCCGGGGCGCCGCCGCTCGTGCTGGCGAGCGCCTGTCTCGGCGGGCTCGCGCTGCTCTTCGCCGGCAGCACCGGCTATTCCTATTGGCTCTCGCGACGGGTCGCGCGCAGCTGAAGCAGCCTTGCAGGTTGCCCTAACGCCCTCCAGCGTTTATGTGCAGCGCAACTAACCTCATTGTCCATTCACGCTCAGGCTGCGCCGGCCGGGATGTCCCCGCCGGCTCGCGGTCGTCAACCGAGGCCGCTTTCCGCATGTCCATGCGCAACATCGCCATCATCGCCCACGTCGACCACGGCAAGACCACGCTCGTCGACAAGCTGCTCCAGCAGTCCGGCACCTATCGCGAGAACCAGCGCATCGTCGAGCGCGTGATGGACTCCAACGACCTGGAGAAGGAACGCGGCATCACGATCCTGGCCAAGGCGACCTCGGTCGTCTGGAAGGATACCCGCATCAACATCGTCGACACCCCCGGCCACGCCGATTTCGGCGGCGAGGTCGAGCGCATCCTGAACATGGTCGACTCGGCCATCGTGCTGGTCGACGCCGCGGAAGGCCCGATGCCGCAGACCAAGTTCGTGGTCTCGAAGGCGCTGAAGCTCGGCCTGAAGCCCATCGTCGCGATCAACAAGGTCGACAAGCCCGACGCCCGCGTCCAGGAAGTCATCAACGAGGTCTTCGACCTGTTCGCGGCGCTCGACGCCAATGACGAGCAGCTCGACTTCCCGATCCTCTACGGCTCGGGCAAGCAGGGCTGGATGGCGCATGACCCCGCCGGCCCGCAGGATCAGGGCCTCGCCCCGATGTACGACCTCATCCTCAGCCACGTCCCGGAGCCGACCGTCGAGGAAGGCCCGTTCCGGATGATCGGCACGCTGCTCGAGGCCAACCCCTATCTCGGCCGCATCATCACCGGCCGCGTTACCTCGGGCACGGCCAAGCCGAACCAGACCATCAAGGTGCTCTCCGGCGACGGCACGGTCGTCGAGACCGGGCGCATCTCGAAGATCCTCGCTTTCCGCGGGCTCGAGCGCCAGCCGATCGAGGAGGCCATCGCCGGCGACATCGTTTCGATCGCGGGTCTGGTCAAGGGCTCGGTCGCCGACACCTTCTGCGACCCGTCGGTCGAGACCCCGATCGCCGCCCAGCCGATCGACCCGCCGACCGTGTCGATGACCTTCATGGTCAACGATTCCCCGCTCGCCGGCACCGAGGGCGACAAGGTCACGACGCGCGTCATCCGCGACCGCCTGCTGAAGGAGGCCGAGGGCAATGTTGCGCTGAAGGTCGAGGAAGCGACCGACAAGGACAGCTACATCGTCTCCGGCCGCGGCGAACTCCAGCTCGCGATCCTGATCGAGACCATGCGCCGCGAGGGCTTCGAGCTCGGCGTCTCGCGCCCGCGCGTCGTGCTGAAGCGCGACGAGAGCGGCCAGCTGCTCGAGCCGATCGAAGAGGTCGTGATCGACGTCGACGAGGAGCATTCCGGCGTCGTCGTGCAGAAGATGTCCGAGCGTAAGGCCGACATGCTGGAGATGCGCCCCTCCGGCGGCAATCGCCTGCGCCTCGTCTTCCACGCTCCGACCCGCGGCCTGATCGGCTATCAGGGCGAGCTGCTGACCGACACCCGCGGCACCGCGATCATGAACCGGCTGTTCCACGATTATCTGCCCTATAAGGGCGAGATCGGCGGGCGCCGCAACGGCGTGCTGATCGCGATGGAGACCGGCGAGGCCGTTGCCTACGCGCTGTGGAACCTCGAGGATCGCGGCCCGATGATGATCGAGCCCGGCTGGAAGGTCTACCAGGGCATGATCGTCGGCGAGCACACCCGCGAGAACGATCTCGAAGTGAACGTGCTCAAGGGCAAGAAGCTCACCAACATCCGCACGACCTCGAAGGACGAGGCGGTGCGCCTGACGCCGCCGATCCGGATGACGCTGGAGCGCTCGCTGGCCTGGATCGACGATGACGAGCTCGTCGAGGTCACGCCGAAGTCGATCCGCCTGCGCAAGTCGATCCTCGACCCGAACGAGCGCAAGCGCTCGCAGAAGCAGAAGGCCGAAGTGGCCTGAGAGGCTCTGGCCTAACTCAATCCATGCACGGCCCGGGCAATCGCCCGGGCCGTTTTTTTATCTGCCGCTCCGGCCTCCACCCGAGCCGGTCGCACCGGAGCGCCACCGGCACGGGGCCGGCCGAGACAGAGTTGCTCTCCTAGCGAATTGCCGCGATCATCTCCGGATTGCTGGTAACGAGCATCCGGCAAGGGTACTAGGCGGCCGACCGGAGCGAGGTGAGCGTCGTCTCGCGGGGTCGGGAGGCTTGCTTGTCGAGAGTCTGGAACGTCATCGCTAAGCACCGTACCAGCCTCCAGGATCTCAGCATGGTCCTGGCCGTGGTGCTCGTCGTCACCTACGTCGCCTACGCGGTCGACATCTTCGTGACGCAAGGCAGCGTACCGGCGGCGCAGAAGGCGATCGAGCTCGACGAGGCGCTGCTCATCGGCGCGGTGCTGGCCGTCGGCCTGCTGATCTTCGCGGCGCGCCGCTATATCGAGCAGAAGCGTGAAATGGCCCGGCGCATCGCGGCCGAAGGCCGGGCCCGCGAGCTCGCCTATCAGGATCCGCTCACCGGCCTCGCCAACCGTCGTCAGTTCGAGGAGGCCCTGGCGATGGCAGCCGCCTCGCCGCCGGCGCAAGGGCAGGTACACGCGGTCTACCTGCTCGACCTCAACGGCTTCAAGCAGATCAACGACACCTACGGCCACGGCACCGGGGACGAGGTGCTGCTGATCGTGGCGGAGCGCCTGCTGCGTTCCGTCCGGGAGGGAGACCTGGTGGCGCGTCTCGGTGGCGACGAGTTCGTGCTGCTGGCCCAGCACCTGATGGGGCTGGAGGCCAGCGCCAACATCGCGATGCGCGTCATCGACAGCCTGGCCGAGCCGATCGTGATCGGCAGGGTCGAGCACCGCGTCGCGACCGGCATCGGCATCGCTTTCCTGCCCGATGACGCGCAGACGGCGCCCGAGGTGCTGCGCAAGGCCGATCTCGCCCTGTATCGGGCCAAGGCCGAGCGCCGCTCCGCCTTCCGCTTCTTCGAGGAAGACATGGACCGCCTGGTCCGCCAGCGTCAGCAGATCGAACGCGAACTGCGCGAGGCGCTGCAGCAGGATCAGATCCGCCCACGCTTCCGCCCGTCGATCGATCTCGCCAGCGGTAGGGTGACCGGGTTCGAAGCGGTGCCGAGCTGGGTCGTCGAGGGGAGCGAGCGCTTTCCGCCTGAACGCTTCCTGCCCGTCGCCGAAGAGACCGGGCTGATCCACCAGCTGGCCGGGCGTGTCCTCGCCATCGCCTGCCAGGCGGCGCGCGAATGGCCCGACGAGATCGTCCTGTCGGTCGACATCCTGCCGGCCCAGCTCAAGAACCGCGCGCTGAGCGACGGCGTCCTTGCGACCATCCGCACGGCGGGTCTGCCGCCGTCGCGGCTGGAGGTCGACATCTCGGAAAGCGCGATCGTGCATGATCTGCATGCCGCGAAGACAGCCCTCGGCGCCCTGCGGCAGGCGGGCGTGCGTGTCGCGCTCGACAATTTCGGGACGGGCTACTCGAACCTCTACCACATCCGGGAATTCGGCTTCGACAAGGTCAAGATCGATCGCCGCCTGATCTCCAACATGCAGGACGCGGAGGCAGCCAGCATGGTGCGGGCGCTCGCGGGCCTGGGGCAAGGGCTCGGCGTGGCGGTCAGCGCGGACGGCATCGCGGGCTCGGCGGGCGATGCCGCGCTGCTCGCCTCCGGCATCCGGGAAGGCCAGAGCGCCTCGCCATTGCTGTCGGCCGATGCCGCGCGCCAGCTGGCACAGCAGGAGCAGGCTCCGGCCGGCGCACTATGACCGGTGCAGCCATGTCCGTATCCCGCGTCGAGATCCTGCTGATCACCGGCCCGGCCGGGGTCGGCAAGTCGACCTTGTGCTGGGAGCTGGGCGGCCTGCTCGCCGAGGCCGGGGTCGCTCATGCCGCGATCGAGAGCGACGAACTCGACCGGGTCTTTCCCAAGCCCGACGCCGCCGCCCTATCGGCCCTGGCACCGGGCGCCCGCGATGTCAGCCAGCTCAACCTCGCCGCGCTCTGGACGACCTATCGCGCGCTCGGCCACAGCAGACTGATCATGTCGGGCGTGATGATCCACGTCGCTTTCGACAAACGCTGGATCCTCGCCGCGATACCGGATGCGCGGATCACGGTGGTGCGGCTGCGTGCCGGCGACGACAGCCTGCGGCAGCGCCTCGACCGGCGCGAAGCCGGAGCAGGCCGCGACGCCCAGATCGAGCGCAGCCTGAAACAGGCGAAGCGTCTGGTCGACGAGGACATTGCGGACGTCCTCGTCGTCGAGACCGATGGCCGCGCGCCGCAGGAGCTGGCGCGCGAGATCCTCGATCGAATCGGCTGGGCGAGAGCCGGCTGAGCGGCCACCCGCCCTGCCGGGTCAGCGGCTCATCAGCAGCGGCCGCGGGCTCGCCTTCAGCAGCGATTGGGTGACGCCGCCGAGAATCCATTCGCGCAGGCGCGAATGCTTGTAGGCGCCGCAGACGACGAGGTCGGCGCCGAATTCGGCCGCCGCCATCCGGATCGCCTCCGCCACGTCCTGACCGGTCGAGAGGGCGACATTGCGCACGCTGACCGCGGCGCCATGCCGCGACAAATGCGGCGCGAGCTCGGCGCCTGCGACGAATTTCGACAGGTCCTTCTCGCCGGTGACGGAGAGGATCTCGACCTCGGCGCCCGCCAGGAAGGGCCGCACCTCGGCCACGGCGCGGGCGGCGGTCGCGCTGCCGTCCCAGGCGATCAGGATGCGCTTGGCGGCAAAGGTCTCGACGCCCGGCGGCACGATGATCACCGGCCGGCCCGAGTCGAACAGGGCGGCCTCGATCAGGCCGCGATCGCGCTGGGCGGCGTCCTTCTCGAGATCGAGCACGCTGAGATCGTGCACGCGGGCTTGGCTGACCAGCCAGCCGCCGAGCTCGGCATAGATCAGCTCCGGCGTCTCGACCGTGGCATTGACGCCGGCGAGCGCGGCGCTCGTCCGCGCCAGCTCGCCGAAGCGCTTCGCCAGCGAGGTGATGCGGCGGTTCTCGGTCGCGACGAAGGCGACACCGAAATCGCCGATCAGCGTGCCCGGGATGTTGTAGCGCATCGCGGCGGCCTGCACGGTCAGATGCGCGCCGGCCTGCTGCGCGAGCGAAAGGGCATAGCCGAGCGCCGAGTCGCGCTCGCCCTCGCCTTCTTCCGTGTAAGCGGTGAAGACGCTCTTGATCATCGGGGCCATGGGTTCTCCGGCTGTTTCATGGGTTCCTGGAGCAACTCTACCCGATCATTCTGCCGCTGCTTTGCGTTCGGTCAATCGTCGCCGCGTCGTGCGCCATCCGCCCCGCGAGCATGGTGAACGCGGCCGCCCTGCGCCCGGCGCAGCCCGCGGGTCGCGAAGAGCGCGCTTGCCGGCCCGCCGCGGCTCTGGTCCTGTGTGCGGCTCTCGGAGGAGGAGAAAACCATGCTCACCCGCAATCTCGGCCGCTCGGGCCTGCGCGTCTCGCTCGTCGGCCTCGGCTGCAATAATTTCGGCGGCCGGATCGACCTGGACGCGACCCGCAAGGTCGTCGACGCCGCGATAGAGCACGGCATCACCCTGTTCGACACCGCCGACATCTATGGCGAGCGCGGCGGCTCCGAGACGGCTCTCGGCGAGGTCTTGGGCGCGCGCCGCAAGCAGATCGTGCTGGCGAGCAAGTTCGGCATGAACATGGACGATGAGGGCATCAAGAAGGGCGGCTCGCGCGCCTATATCATGAACGCCGTCGAGGACTCGCTGCGCCGGCTCAGGACCGACTGGCTCGACCTCTACCAGATCCACCGCTTCGACCCGCTGACGCCGATCGACGAGACGCTGCGCGCCCTCGAGGACCTGACCCGCCAGGGCAAGGTCCGCTATATCGGCTGCTCCAATTTCGCGCCCTGGCAGATGGCCGACGCGGCCTGGGCGGCGCGCGACCTCAACGTCGCCGGCTTCGCCTCCTGCCAGGACGAGTACAGCCTGCTGGTGCGCGGCGCCGAGCGCGAGCTGATCCCGGCCGCCCGGCATTACGGCATGGGGCTCCTGCCCTATTTCCCGCTCGCCAACGGCGCGCTGACCGGCAAGTACAAGCGCAATGCGCCGATGCCCGAGGGCGCGAGGCTGACCAAACTGCCGCAGCGCGCCGGCGAGATCTTCAGCGACGCCAACTGGACGCGGATCGAGAAGCTCACCGCCTTCGCCGAAGCCCGCGGCAAGACGCTGGTCGAGCTCGCCTTCTCCTGGCTCGCAGCACAGCCCGTCGTCTCGAGCGTCATCGCCGGCGCGACCCGGCCGGAGCAGGTCGCCGCCAATGTGAAGGCGGCGGAATGGGCCCTGAGCGCCGAGGAACTGGCGGAGATCGACAAGATAACGGCCTGAGCGCAGGCCATTAGTCGGTCGCGAGAACGCCTCAAAGCCGCCCAACCGGCGGTGTGAAGCATCGGCCCTGTCGCCGAAGCCGCAACGGCGCCGCGAACGCTCGGGCGCCGGAAACGGTTGTCAAATCGGCGCGCCTGAGGTTCCCTTGCGCGCCCTCTTCATGGAGTTTCCCGGTATCGTGTCGCGCATCGCCTCCCGCCTGGCGCTCGCCCTCTCGCTGCTCGCCTTGCCGGCAGCGGCGCAGGACAAGCCTGCGCCGACTCCGGAGCCGATGCGGATCGCCACGGTGCGCAGCGCCGAGCCCGGATGCGAGCCGCATTGCCGGGAGTGGCTCTCGGCCCAGGGCGCGATCACCAACGACACGCTGGAGGAGCTGCGCCGCGCCCTTGCCGGGCTTGGCGGGCGCAAGCTGCCGATCCTGATCTATTCGACCGGTGGCACGGTCGAGGTCGCGATCGCGATGGGCGAGTTGATCCGCCAGCAGGGGCTCGACATCGCGGTGGCGCGCACCGTGCTGACCCAGCGCGACCCCAATCTCGGCACCATCGACGAGCGCAGCCCGCTCTGCTCCTCGGCCTGCACCTTCGTGCTCGCCGGCGGCGTCAGGCGCATCATCCCGCCGCAATCACGCATCGGCGTGCACCAGCAGACCATCCTGGAGACCGAGACGACGACGGTGCGCGACTACCAGATCGTGCGCCGGCGCGAGGGCGACCGCATGGTCGAGCGGCGCGAGCTGGTCAACGAGCGCAAGGAAACCCGCACCGTCAAGCAGGAGCAGGCGACGGGCGAGATCGACGCCAAGATCGCCCGCCATCTCGACGCGATGGGGCTCGACCGCTCCTTCCTGAAGCTGACCGTGTCGACCCCGGCCGACACGATGCGCTATCTGCGGCCCGAGGAGATGCGTGCAACGACGATCGCGACGCAGCTTTCGCCGGCAGCCGCGATCTTCTCCGAACAGCGCTCGGAGGCCGCGCCCGCCCCGGCCGACCGCCGCATCGCCCCGGCGATCCTCGGCAATATCGGCTTCGGCCAGCATCGCGGCCGCGAGATCCGGCTCGAGCTCGCCGTCCGCGAGGGCAGCCAGCCCGGCGAGGTCGGCCTGCGGATGCGGCTGCTCTCCGGCAATGCCCCGATCGCGACGCGGCTGCGCACGGTCACGATCGGCCTGCCGGGCGCCGCGCCGATCGTCGCCAGCAACGAGGACAGTTCGCAGCCGGAAGGGCCGATGACCACCGAGATCGCGCGCGAGCAGCTCTGCCGCCTCGGCGACCTCGAGCAGATCGTCCTGCGGATCGACCCGCGCGAGGACGACGCCTCGGCCAAGAGCTGGATCCAGACCGGCTCCGCCTCGGAGCTGCTGCTGGCGCCGGCGCTGCGCGCCGCGGTCTGCTGAGCGGCTGCGAGGGACGACACCGCCGGCCCCCGGCCTGCGATCATTGTTCTCCCGGCCATCTTGCCTGCGCGCGGAACGCCGCCGATAGTCAGCCTCGCTGCTGGCAGCATGGCGGGGCTTCATCGTGTCGTTCATCGCGCAACCGGTTGTCGCCCTGTTCGTTTCTCTGGCGCTCGGCCATCTGATCGGCAGGATCAGGATCGGCTCGGTCGCGGTCGGCGGTGTCTGCGGCACGCTGTTCGTGGCATTGGCGATCGGCCAGCTCGGCGTCACCATCAGCCCGGACCTGAAGAACGTCGCCTTCGCGCTGTTCATCTACGCACTCGGCTTCACCGCGGGACCGCAATTCTTCAACAACATCCGCGGCGGCTGGCGCTACGGCATCCTGTCCTTCGTCGAGGTCATCACGGTGCTGCTGCTGCTCGCCGCGGCGATCATCCTGTTCGGGCTCGATGCCGGCACGGCGTCCGGGCTCTTTGCCGGCTCGGCCACCGAATCCGCGGTGCTCGGCACCGCCTCCGAGGCGATGACGCGCCTCGCCTTGCCCGCAGCCGAGATCACCCGCCTGCAAGGCAACATGGCGACCGCCTACAGCATCACCTATCTATTCGGCCTCGTCGCAATCGTCGTCTTCACCACGCAGATCGGCCCGCTCCTGCTCGGCATCGACGTCCGCGAGGCCTCGGCAGCGCTCGCCCGCGAGCTCGGGGCCGAGGACGACACGGCCAAGGAGAACGGCGTACCGCAGATCGTCTCGCGCGGCTTCCGCGCCGGCGCGATCGGCGGCAGCAGCGTCGGCGCCTTCGAGAACAGCGTCAGCGGCGCCGTGACCGTCACGCTGGTCGGGCGCGGCGGCAATTTCGAGAAGGCGACAACCGAAACGATGCTCGAGGCCGACGACATCGTGCTGGTGATCGGCCGCCGGCGTGCCGTCATCGCGATCAGTGAGCGGCTCGGCGCCGAGGTACCGCTGCCGGTCGGCGCCAATGTCCCACTGGTCGAGCGCGAGGTGGTGCTGACCCGGCGCGAGGTCCGCGGCCGCAGGATCCGCGACCTGCGCCGGCTCGCCAGTGCCGAGCAGCGGCGCGGCGTCTTCATCTCCCGGATACGCCGGCTCGGCCAGAGCATTCCCGCCTTGCCCGGCACCATCCTGGAGCAGGGCGACATCCTGACCCTCTACGGCACGGATGACGCGATCACCCGCGCCGGCCCGGAACTCGGCCATCTGCTCTCACCGAACGCGGCGACCGATTTCGTCATGCTTGGCCTCGGCATCGTCGCCGGCCTGCTGCTCGGCGAGCTCAGCCTGAAGATCGGGGCGCTCAACCTCACACTCGGCACGGGCGGCGGGGCGCTGGTCTCCGGCCTGGTCTTCGGCTGGCTACACATGCACCGGCCGCAGGGCGGCGCGATCCCGTCCGAGGCCGCGGCCTTCATGAAGGATTTCGGGCTGGCGACCTTCATCGCCGCGGTTGGGCTTTCGGTCGGGCCGGATGCCTTCGCGCTGCTCAAGCAGTACGGCCTCGTCCTGCCGGTGCTTTCGGTCCTGGTCTCGGCCCTGCCGGCGCTGGCTTCGCTCTATATCGGCCGCTATCTGCTCAAGATCGAGGGGCCGATCCTGCTCGGCGCGATCGCCGGCCAGCATTGCAGCACGCCCTCGATCAGCGCCCTGGTCTCGCTTGCCGGCAATTCGATCCCGGTGATCGGCTACACCGTGACCTATGCGATCTCGAACGTGCTGCTGCCCCTGATGGGGCCGGTCGTGGTCGCCATGGCCGGGCTGATCGGCTGAGCAGCCCGGCGACGACGCTAAAGTTCGCTCAGCGCCTCATTTGGCGGCGAGCAGCTCCTTGACCTGAAGCAGCACCAACTCGTTGTCGTCGGCCTTCTTCGGGTCGCGCGACGAAGAGAACGGCAGGTTGTTGTCGTTGCCGACGACGATGATGCCGTTGGCGAGATCGACGACGTCGACGTTCTCGATGGTGAAGAAGGGGAAGGGCAGCACGCCGTCGATCGCGCCCTGCTTCGCCTTCTTGTCGGGATCGGCGATCTTCATCAGGTCGACATGGCCGATGCGGCGCACCAGTTTGCCGACATTGGCGTCGTTCATCTCGATCTTGATGATGCGCTTGTGCTTGGCGAGGTCGTGGAAGCAGTCCGGACCCTTCTGGCCGACAGCGCAGGCCTTGTCGGCGGTGCCTTCGCCATTATCGCGCTCGATGATCAGCGCCGTGGTGGCGTCGATCATGTTGAAGTCGCCGATGGCGAGGCCCTTCTGCGCGAGCGGGAAGAACCAGGAGCGGCCGGTCCACTTCTCGTTCTGGACGTCGAATTCGAGGATGCGCAGCACTTCCTTGCCGTCGACCTCCTCATTGCCCTTGGTCTCGGCATTCCAGAGCGGGCCTTCGAGCAGCGGGTAAAGGAAGCGGCCGTCCGGCGACTGCGCCATGCCCTCATAGCCCTTGGAGCGGCGGACATTGAACTCGACCGGCAGGTTGGGCGCGCCCGGCGTGGTCACGGCATAATGGTCGGGCGAGCGGGCCGGCTTGCCGTCGACCAGGGTCTCGAACACCGCCTCGACCTTGCCGTTGGCGTCTACACGGATGAGGTAGGGACCGAACTCCTCGGCGATCCAGATCTTGCCGCCGATCGGCTGGATCGATTCCGGGTCGAAATCGGCGCCGGTCAGGTAGCGCTTCTCGGTGCCCTCATTGGCGATGCGGAACGGCACCTTCTTGTCGGAATCGTGCAGGAAGGTGGTCGCCAGCCGCTCGATCTTGCCGCCCTCGAAATCGGCCTTGAGGCGGTGGAAGAACAGCATCGCGTCCGGCGAGTTCGCCTTGGCGCCGAAGCCGTTGTCGGTCAGCACCAGGAACTCGCCATTGCCCAGCGAGCGGATGCCGGAGAAGCCCTGCACGGGCTGGCCGGCGAAGGGGGTCGAAAGCCCGGTCGGGCGCCCGACCGAGGTGCCCATCACCGTGCCGACCTGCTCGACGCGCTTGCCGGGCGTGATGAACTTGCCGGAGACCTTGAGATCGGCCGGCGCATCGGCCGGAGCCGGGATGATGGTGTTGGCCGGCAGCAAGGCGTGACCGACCAGCTTGGCCGGGAACTCCTTTTGCGCATCCTGCGCGCCGGCGAGCATGGTGGACGAGAGAAGCAGGGCGGCAGCGAGGCGCAGACGCATGGAGGACTCCGGGTTTGGGAAGGGCGGAAGGCCCCGCTTCGCGCCCGGAGTTTGCAGCCGCGCGACAGCCACGTGACGCTTGCGCGACAGTCCTCAGCCGAGCGCGGCGAACCGGCGGCCGAAGCGCCTGCCGCCATCGGCCGTCGAGACTTCGCCGACCCGCGCCAGCGAAACGAGGACGGCGCGAATGGCCGGGCGGACCTTGAGCCCCTGCCGGAACTGCAAGGCGATCGCCTCGGCATCGAGCGGCGCACCGCCCTTGGCCAGGATGGCGAGCACGGCGGCAACCCGTTCGACCGGCTGGGTGGGGAAGACCGGCCTGCCGGCCGCGGCCGAAGGAAGCGACAGGAGTTCTGCGGCCTCGACCTGCTCGCCCATGCCCCCGCCCTCCCCGAAGCGCGGGCGCTGATAGTCCGGCCGGAGCCAGCGCACCGCGCCGCGCGCCTCCTCGCCGCGCCGCTCGCGGTTGAGGGCGATCAGACGGGAAAGCACCTCCTCCACACCGGCATCGACCGGCCAGCCATAGGCCGCGGCCACCGCGGCATCGATGGCGTCGTGATGCTCGCCGAGGATCAGGACGAGGCCGCGATCACGGACATCCTCGTCGCCGGGCGTCAGCGGCAGGCCCGCCCGGATCTTCTCATGGACATTGTAGAGCCCGGTCAGCGTCAACCCGGGATGCGCCGCGAGCACCTGCTTGCGCAAGGCGTCGAGCGCCTCGGCCGGCTCGCGGATCGCCTCTTTCTGACTCTCCGTGGCCTCGGGGAAGGGAAAAGGATCGAAGCACCGCGATTTGGAATAGCGGGGATCATTGCCGATGCCGAGCCAGCCACCGGCGCGCAACGCCCAGAGCTGATGGATGCGTGAGGACAGCACGCCGAGATGGAAGGCGTCCGAGAGCGCGACAGCGATCACCATGTTGTCCGGCAAGATCGACTGGTCGAGAAACTGGAAGACGCGATGCTTGGCCGTTTCCACCGTAGCGATGTAGCGCTGCAGGCCCGCGAGCGCCGGTCGTAATTCGCGACGCGGCTCGCCAAAAACCCACCAGAGATCGCGATAGGACTGCCGGTTGTTGGCGTCGCGCCCGATCAGCCTACCGGTCGCGTCCTTCACCTCCTTCACCGTCAGCTTGATGTGCTGGTAGACCTCCGGGAAGCGCTCGCGGACCTCTCCGGCGTCGAGCCCGAACAGGTCGATGACGAGGGCGCCGCGCGGGCGGGCGGCGAGATCGCGCCCGTTCCGATAAGATCGGATATGGGCTTCGAGCCCGGGACGCCGGCCGAGGCCGAGCCCCGCCGCCTCTGCCGGCGAGACGATGAAGCCCGCCCCGTGCAACTTGACGCCGGGCGAGCACATCGCCTCATTGCCGCGCAATGGCTGGGCACGCGAAGCGTCGGCGCCGATGGTGAGGTCGGCATTGATCCGGCCCGTTCGCTCCGCAAAGCCGATCTGCGGCTGATCGCTGTCGAGGCCCGTTTCCGAGATGACTTCGAGCAGGCGCCCCTCATGTGGGCCGGCAGCGGCCACCGTCATGGCGATGCGCACCGCGGCGGCGTCCTTGCCGGCCTTGGTCCAGGGATGGTCGGCGACCGCCAGCAGCAACGAAACCGGGTTTTGCGTATCCAGATGCCGCTCGACGGTGCGGCGCTGGAAGAGCTGCGTGATCGAATTGGTGGTGACGAAGCCGAAGCGTCGGAGGACCGTGCCCGGCTCTGTGAGCAGCGCTGCGGCGCGGTCCCACCAGTACATGACGAGGTCGGCGCTCTCGTTCATCTGGGGCCAGGCGAGCCGCAGCGCCGCGACATAGCCGTCACCGAGCCGGCCGCGCAGGTCCTTGCCGCCGATGAAAGGCGGGTTGCCGACGATGAACTCCGCCTCCGGCCAGGGTGGCGGACGCGGATTGGCCGGGGCGACCTCGCGACCGGCTTCCACGGAAGGCACCGGCCAGTCGTCCCAGGTCAGCAGCGCATCGCCCGGCGCGATCTGCGCCAGCTTCCGCAGGATCGGCTCGCGCGGCGCGTAGGCCCGGGTCCGCAGATGCCATTGCAGATAGCCGATCCAGAGCATCAGATCGGCGATCGCCACCGCCCGGCGATTGGCGTCGATGCCGAAGAACTGCCCCGGCCCGACGCCGCGTTCGGCGAAGCCGCCGAGATGCTCGACGGCGCCGAGCTCGGCGGCGGTCTCGAGTACCTCGCCCTCGAGCCGCTTCATCAGATCCTGCGCGACATGCAGGAAATTGCCGGTGCCGCAGGCGGGGTCGAGCACGCGCGTCTTGCAGAGCCGCGTGTGAAAGGCCTCGACCAGCGCCAGCGCCGCCCGCGCGCTGCCGCCATCGCGCGCCTGCTGGGCCGCGCCGAGCACGGCTCGCCAGTCGTCGCGCAGCGGCGCGATCACGGTCTCGACGACCAGACGCTCGACATAGGCACGCGGCGTGTAATGCGCGCCGAGCCTTGCCCGCTCGGCCGGCTCCAGCGCCTGTTCGAGCAAGGCGCCGAAGATCGCCGGCTCGACCAGGCTCCAGTCGTGCTCGGCCGCCGCAAGCAATTCAGCGATGCCGTCCCGGCCGAGCGCGAAGACCTGCGGCTCGGCGAACATCCGGCCGTTGAAATGCTTGAGGTCGGCGCGGATGGCGGAGGAATAGCCGCCGCCATCCATCGCCCGCCAGAGGTCCTCGACCAGCGGCTTGAAGCTCCGCGGCGAATCCAGACACTCCCGCAGCAGCTGCTTGAAGCTGTCGGCCGGGATCAGGCGAACATCCTCGGCGAACATGGTGAAAAGGCAGCGCATCAGGAAGAGCGCGACATCCTCGGCATCGTAGCGACGCTCCAGCGCCTTCGAGACGGCGGCAAGCCGCAGTGCGATCTGGCGCGTCGCGAGCGCCGCATGGCGGGCGGGGTCGAGCGATGCGGGATCGGACCAGATCCCTGCGATCCGGGCCCGGATCGCCGGGTCGCGGAGATCGTCGAGATAGACGCGGAAACGGTGCCGGTCGGGGAACTGGGCGTAGTTCTTCCCCTGGCCGGAAAAGTCGGCATAGAACTCGAAGCAGTGCCCGACATCGCAGAGGATGACGAAGGGCGGCCAGCCATGCGAGGCCGGCAGAGCCCGGGCATAATGCTCGGCCTGGCGCTTGGCGTGCAACATCATGACGTCGAGCGAGCGGTCGGCGCCGCGGCGACCGCGCGGCGCGACCGAAGGCTCGTCCGCCCCGTCCCCGGCCAGCAGGATCTCCTTGCGCTGGCCCTTCAGGCGGCTCTGCTTGGCTTCGAGCACGAAGCAGGACTTCTTGTAGAGGTCGATGCGGCCGGTGCCGGCCGTACCGGCGTCATCGTGGAACGCCACCGGATATTCGAAGCGATAGGTCACCGCCTCGGCATCGCTGGTCGGCGGAAGCGGCGTCTCGGCGCCGATCAATCGGCAGAACTCGGTCAGGAACTGCGCGTAGGCGGCGCGCTCCGCGCCCTCCGAGACACGCCATTTCGCGATGAAGGCGTCGACGGCCGCCACATCGGTCCCAGCCCCGCCCCCCGGCATGGCCGCTCCCATTGATTGCATCACCTATTATTACAACTAATGCGAGTAGATCGTCTCCTGTCAACTCCTGTCATCAATCGAGAGGGAGCGCGTCCCTGCCCTCTCGCATCGGCGGCGATCTGCGCCCATATTGCGGCCATGCCAAAGCGCCCCGATGCCAGCTCCGACACCGTCTCGCCCGAGGCGGAACGCCCCGCCGCCAAGGCCAAGCCCGCCAAAAAGCCGGCGAGCGCCCGCACGCCGAATTCCAAGGCGACCAAGCCTGATCTGAAGCCGCTGGAGGGCTATCTCGCCGATCTGCTCAACCCGGCGATCAACCGCGGCACGGCGGTGCCGGGCGGCGCCTCCGGCTTCAAGGACACGCCGCAGGCCGGCTACGAGGCGCGGCCGGGCGATGCCGGCGAGACCAAGAAGCGCAAGCTCTCCAAGAAGGCCGACGCCGCCTTCGCCGGCTCGGATGGCGAGACCGCGGCCTCGCTGACGGCGCAGTCGCTGCAGACACTGCTGGAGACCGGCAGCCCGTTCATCGAACCAGGCAAGCCCTGGACGCCGCACCGGCCGGAGCGCCCCGAGAAATCGGAAGGCGGCGTGCGTTTTCAGATGAAGAGCGATTTCTCTCCGTCGGGCGACCAGCCGACCGCGATCGCCGATCTCGTCGACGGTATCAGCCGGCAGGAGCGCGACCAGGTGCTGCTCGGCGTTACCGGCTCCGGAAAGACCTTCACCATGGCCAAGGTGATCGAGGAGACGCAGCGCCCGGCGCTGATCCTCGCGCCGAACAAGACGCTGGCGGCCCAGCTCTACGGCGAGTTCAAGAGCTTCTTCCCCGACAACGCGGTCGAGTACTTCGTCTCCTATTACGACTACTACCAGCCCGAGGCCTATGTGCCGCGCTCGGACACCTATATCGAGAAGGAATCCTCGATCAACGAGCAGATCGACCGGATGCGCCATTCCGCGACGCGCTCGCTGCTCGAACGCGACGACGTGATCATCGTCGCCTCGGTCTCCTGCATCTACGGTATCGGCTCGGTCGAGACCTATACGGCGATGACCTTCTCGCTGAAGCTCGGCGAGCGCATCGAGCAGCGTCAACTGATCGCCGACCTCGTGGCGCTGCAGTACAAGCGCGTCCAGCATGATTTTGCGCGCGGCACTTTTCGCGTGCGGGGCGACACCGTGGAGCTCTACCCGGCCCACTATGAGGACCGCGCCTGGCGTATCGGCCTGTTCGGCGACGAGATCGAGAGCATCTCGGAATTCGATCCGCTCACCGGGCAGAAGACCGGCGAGCTCGAATTCATCAAGGTCTACGGCAATTCGCACTACACCACGCCGCGGCCGACGCTGAACCAGGCGGTGAAGTCGATCAAGGAGGAGCTCAAGGGCCGCCTCGACGAGCTCAACCGCATGGGGCGCTATCTCGAGGCGCAGCGGCTCGACCAGCGTTGCACCTTCGACATCGAGATGATCGAGGCCACCGGTTCCTGCAACGGCATCGAGAACTATTCGCGCTATCTCACCGGCCGCAAGCCGGGTGAGCCGCCGCCGACCCTGTTCGAGTACCTGCCCGACAACGCCCTCGTCTTCACCGACGAAAGCCATGTCACGGTCCCGCAGATCGGCGCGATGTACAAGGGCGACTTCCGCCGCAAGGCGACGCTCGCCGAATACGGCTTCCGCCTGCCCTCCTGCATGGACAACCGGCCGCTGCGCTTCGAGGAATGGGACGCGATGCGCCCCGCCTCGGTGCATGTCTCGGCGACGCCCGGCTCATGGGAGATGGAGCAGACCGGCGGCGTCTTCACCGAGCAGGTCATCCGCCCGACCGGGCTGATCGATCCGCCGGTCGAGATCAGGCCCGCCAAGCACCAGGTCGCCGACCTGCTCGACGAGGTCAAGGAGGTCACCGAAAAGGGCTACCGCACCCTCGTCACCGTGCTGACCAAGCGCATGGCCGAGGACCTCACCGAATACCTGCACGAGAACGGCGTGCGCGTGCGCTACATGCACTCCGACATCGACACGATCGAGCGCATCGAGATCCTGCGTGATCTGCGCCTCGGCACGTTCGACGTGCTCGTCGGCATCAACCTGCTGCGCGAGGGCCTCGACATTCCCGAATGCGGCTTCGTCGCCATTCTCGACGCCGATAAGGAAGGCTTCCTGCGCTCGGAGACCTCGCTGATCCAGACCATCGGCCGCGCCGCCCGAAACGTCGACGGCAAGGTCGTGCTCTATGCCGACCACATCACCGGCTCGATGGAGCGGGCGATGGCCGAGACCAATCGCCGCCGCGAGAAGCAGCTCGCCTACAATGAAGAGCACGGCATCACGCCGCAGACGGTGAAGAAGAACATCGGCGACATTCTGGGCTCGGTCTATGAGCGCGACCATGTCACCGTCGATCGCGGGCTGGTCGAGGCGCCGGTGGCCGGCCACAACCTGAAAGCCGCGATCGCCGATCTCGAAAAGCGCATGCGCGAGGCCGCCGCCGACCTCGAATTCGAGACCGCCGCGCGCCTGCGCGACGAGATCAAGCGCCTCCAGGCGACCGAGCTCGCCATCGCCGACGACCCGCTCGCCCGCCAGAGCGATGTCGAGGGCAGCGCCGGCAAATACCAGGGCGAGCGCAGCTATGGCGCCTCGGCCAATCTCCCGACCCGCGCCCGCAAGCCGACGGATGCGGATATGGGGCCGCACAACTGGGGCGGGGGTGAAGCCAAGCCGCTCGCGCGCGTGGCGCGTCCGCGCAAGCCCGGGCTCGACGAGATGGGCCCGGTGCCGGAGTCGCGGCCTAAGGGGGCGGGAGAGAGACGCGGGCGGAGGTAGCCGGCTAGCTCGTCGATTGCGCGCCTTGATAGGAGTGCCTTGGATCGTTTTAATGCGCACAATTTAGGGCGGAGTTAATTTAGCGATCAGCGCCATGCGAAAATTCGAGAAAAGCGAAAACGACGTTCTAATTGACGAAATTTCCATCGATTTTGTGAATAATGGAGAGTACGGCCCGGTATATATATCAGCTGGGCGTCATAAAGGTAGGATAGGTTATTATGACGACGACGAATTGAAAAGCGGATATGTTTATTTTGGGGATTATTTTATATCAAACGAATGCTATTTGATACAGAGAAGATATTTCAAGTACCCAACGGTGAGAGATTTGCTTAGCCGCCGAGAGGCAATTAGATCAAGACTGTTTGGGAGAATAAATGGAATAAAAAGGGATATGAATATCGATTATGACGATATGTATAGTTTTTGTGCAGAATTGAATTATATAGATGGAATTCTATCCGATAGGATGTTTGAAGGTCGATTCATGAAAACAAATTCAGGAAAGAAAATTTATCTTGCGCACAGCTCATTAGACAAGCCGCTTGTAAGACAGGTTCATGATGATCTTAAGCGCTTAGGGCACAGCCCCTGGCTTGACGAGAACGAGATTGAAATCGGTGATTCGATCCCGGTTTCGTTGCAGCTGGCGCTGGATGAAGCGGACTTCATTATAGTTTTTCTATCGCCAAATGCAACTATCTCAAAATGGGTGGAGGTTGAGTGGGTGTCAAAATTCTGGCAAGAAGTTACTCAAAGGAAAAAATTTATACTTCCTGCACTAATTGAAGACTGCGAAGTACCATCATTCCTTACCAATAGAAAGTATGCTGATTTTAGGACAGATTATAATAGCGCCTTATCGGACATGCTAAAGGCTTTAAAATAAGCGTATCTCAATAGAGCCCGCTGCCGCAGCTGAGGTGATTGACCGTACCAAGCGGAATCCGAAGTATTTTTAGGGCGCATTCACCTCACCTCGTCGCGCGGCTCGTTCCAGCCCAGATGGTGCGCCATAGTGATGCGGCCCTTCCGGCTCTGTACCAGCGTTTCATCGAAGCTTCGCTGATCTTCTGGACGCGACGGATCCGCCGCGGCCCTCCGCGGCAAGGGCAGGCCCTCGTCCGGCGCTCCGCGCCACCTTCTCCCATCCGGGAGAAGGCAGGGTCGAGGTTCCAAAGCCTCCCAGCGTCATGCTCGGCCTTGTGCCGAGCATCCACGTCTTGCGACGCTGATGGCGTGCTCTCCGCGATGAAGGCCGCGGCCAGTCGTTCCCCGAAAGACGTGGATGGTCGGGACAAGCCCGACCATGACGAACCCCAGCGTGAAGCCGTTTCGCCGTGTCCCGCTGCCGCAAGGCACCAGGGCGACCATGACGGGGTGAGCGCGGAATAGCGCCCGGCGCGGTCACGCCAGCTCGTCGTAGAGGTCGTTCCAGTCCGGATTGCGCGCCATGAACGTCCGGGTCTTCCAGGCGCGGTACCAGCGCTTCATCGAGGTCTCGCGCTGGATCGCGGCCTCGATCTCGTCATGCCATTCGTACCAGACGAGCCGCTTGAGGCCGTGTGTCCTGGTGAAGCCGGCGAGCAGCCCCTCGCGATGCTCGTGGACGCGTCGCGGCAGATCGCTCGTCACGCCGAGATAGAGCGTGCCGTTCGGTCGGTTGGTCATGATGTAGACCCAGCCACCCTTGCGCTTCATGCCGGCAGGATGGCGGGCGGTTCCCTATGCGGCAAGGCCGCCGACGCTTCTCCCGTCATGGTCGCCCTTGTGGCGACCATCCACGTCTTTGCGGCGCTGATGACATGCTCGCCAATTCAGTGCCCGTTCGCTCGGGTGCAAAGACGTGGATGGTCGGGACAAGCCCGACCATGACGGGGAGGTGCCGGGAAGTACGGGGCAGTTTATCCCCGCCCTCCCAACCTCCCGTATGATCCCCCGCATCCCATCCCCGAGGGGCGGCCGACCGGAGGCATGTCGTTTGGCGGGGTGGGCGCGGCGCCTGCGGCCGGGCTTGCAACCCGGTCCCGGGAGGCTTCGGGAACCGACCTGGGGGTACTACGGCCCCTGCGCGAGGAGCTCGCTAGCTGGACCTGCCGCCGATCGTAAGCCGTCCGAGCGCCGACGCGACGACCCGATGAGGGGAACTGGCGAAGGCAGCGGGCGGGATCGGGGCAAAGTCCGAATGAAGCGCGGCCCGGAGTTTTCAAATCGCCGCCGGCGGAGCGCCACGGGGCGTGCGGGTGGTGGCTCAACCCATCCGCGCCGCTTCCTGGCTCAATGGAAGCGGATACCAAACGCGCCTCGCGGCGCTCCGCTGCCCCTCAGATGCGACAACGCCCGCAGGCGCCTGCGGGCGGGGATAAAGCTTGGGCGCGCGGAACCCCTCTCCTGGAAGGAGAGGGGCAGGGGTGAGGTGTTCGGACTGAAAACGTTGGCTTGAACCCGACCGCGCGGTGAGCGCTCGCGGAGCTGGTTCGGCCGCCTACACCTCACCCTGCCCTCTCCTTTCAGGAGAGGGTTCTCTGTTGTGGTTCCCGGTGCTTGCCTGAAGAACTCCCGCGCCCTTCGCTTGTGGGGAACAGGGGCACGAAGGGCGCGGGGGACGGACCGCCTTACCAGCGGTCGTAGGCGTCGCGATGGCGGCGGCCATGGGCCGGAGCCCAGGGCGGCGGGCCGCCATGGCGGCGGCCATAGCCATAGCCGTAGCCGTCGCGATAGCGATGGCGGCGCTCATAGCGGTGCTGGCGCTCCATATTGCGCTGGATCTCCCACATCCGGTGCTCGCGGTTGTGGCGGACATAAGTCGCCTCGAGCTTGTCGAGACCGGCCGCGCCGCCAAAGGCCTCGCCGGCAGCTGCGGGCGTGACGGCGGCGCCCAGTGCGATGGCCGCGGCGATGAGAATGTGACGCATGGCTTTGTCTCCTTCGTCTGTTGAGGGGATTTGACCAGCGGGGCGCGGAACCCCGCCTGAACGGGCCAGTCGGCTGCCGTTCATCTTGGGACCGGCGCGCTTCCGCCGGCCCGGGATGGAATCAGGGAATCAGGCGGCGGGCCCGCCCTCGATCTCGCTCGCCCAGGCGAGCGCCGCGTCGAAGGCGCCGGGCTTGAAGCTGCGGACCTCGACGAAGGGCACGAGCGGGCTCGCGATCGCGACCAGGGTCTCGATCCAGCCCTTGTCGGTGACCACCGCCTCGCGCGGGAAACGGTGCCATTGCAGGATCTTGCCAAAACCGTAGCGGGCATCCTTGAGGCCGGCGCGGAAGGTCATGTCCTCGAAGCCGGTGAGATCGGCGAGGATGCCGAGCTTCTCATGCCGTTCGAGCCTGGCCTCGATCTCGGCGATCAGCCGGTCGAAATCCGGCTCGGTCAGCGTGCCGGTGATGCGGAAAGCCGCGACATGATCGGCCGCTTGGAGGATGTCGAGCATTGCGGGCTCCTGCCTTGCAGGCTCATGGCCTGCCCCTGAACAACGCAAAGCCGTGGCAGAAGTTCGCGGCGAACCTTCGGCGCGGCGAGGCGTTGGCTCAGCAGGGGGTCACTGCACGCAAAGGAGATGATGATGGCCAATGCCGGCGGGAAGCTCGGCCCGAGCGTCAAGGGCAAGGGAGACGGAACCGGCGCGACGAGCACGCGGCCGGTCTCGCTGCCCGACCACAAGGTGCTCTCCAATCGCGACAAGACGCAGCTCAATCGCGGCCGCGGCCTGGACGGCAAATGGATCGAGAACGAGCAGGTCTACGAGACGC
Organism: Allobosea sp. GW823-FHT02B03; assembly: GCF_058797755.1. Lineage (NCBI taxonomy): Bacteria > Pseudomonadati > Pseudomonadota > Alphaproteobacteria > Hyphomicrobiales > Alloboseaceae > Allobosea > Allobosea sp. GW823-FHT02B03. Next base: position 228,530 of record NZ_JBXAJY010000006.1, read on the forward strand.
AAGGCAACCAGCGCTCGCAGGGCGAATGAGCCCTATTTCAGCGCGACGATCAGCATAAGGAAGGCGAGGACGATCAGGACCTGCTTCAGGCTCCAGTTGATCCGCCTGAGCTGATCGGAAACCGGATCATCCGGCTCCTCTTCAGGGTCGGCTTCGGCAGCGGCCGCATCGGGATTAGCCGGTGAAGCTGCGCTGCCGGGGCCGGCCCTGCTCCATTCGATCGACTCGACCCGGCCATGGCCGCTGGCGCTGCGGCCACTGGCGGCCTCGAGCCCGAGATGGAAGGCTAGCGGCCGGCCCGGCAGCGCCTCGGGCTCGGCCTCGCGCAGCCAGAGATCGGTGGCGGCGCTGAGCGACAGGTGCAGGGGGTCGGGCGCGCTCGCGGCGAGGTCGCGGCCGAGTTCGGCGAAGAGCGGCTGCGGCAGGAAGAGATCGGCGCGGTAGCTCTGGTCGAGCCCGGCCTCCTGGGTATCGCCGGAAAGGCCGAGGCGCAGCAGCGGCGCCTGCGCGCCTTCGGTCGGGAAGGGCCGGATCGTCAAGGCAATGTCATGGGCCTCGCCGGGATAGCCGGCGCGGTGCAGGCTCGCCTCACGCGGCCGGGCGCGGGCCTCGATGCGGTTGGCCTCGTGCCGCACGCCCTCGCGCCAGACATGGCCGCGCACCAGGGCGAGCCCGTCCGCCTCCAGAGCGAGCGGACGGCCGACGGCCTGGATGAAGGCGCCGGTGACCCCGTCGACCGTCATCCGCCCGTCGGCGATGCTGACGCCGCGCACCGCCTGGTTCATGCGAGGTCCGAATCTCGAATAGCCATGGCGGGACGATAGCAGGTTGGGGCCGCCGCGCGCCAGAACGCGGGCCGCCATGCGCCGGTCGCCCCGCCACGCAAGAATTTTTTGCTACGGCGCCCCTCGGCAGAACAGCCTTCCAGATTAGAAAGTCTCTTTAAAAGAACGTTTGGATTGACACGAAGAACGACACCGCCTAGATTGACCCCTGTCGTCGGGCTTCGCCCTGCGGCCGCGGAGATTTGAGCGAGCAGCTTGCGCCGCGTCACCAAACGCTAAAGCGGAGAGCAACATGACCAAGCATTCCCTTCCTCCGATCGGACCGACCCTCCGTTCGATGATGTTCTGTTGTCGGCGCTGAGCCAGCGCTGAGGCCGCCCGCGCGGCGGATTTTCTTCCGAACAGATTCATCCTTCGAGACGCCGCATCGCGGCGGAGGTCATGTCATGTCGCAGTTCACTTCCCTTGCATCCGATCAGCCCGTAACCGCCCAGCCGACGCTCGCCCAGCCGACACTTGCCTATGTCATCGAGGTCGGCGAGACCCAGGCCGGGCTGGTGGCGCGCCGCGCCGGCGAGCGCTTCTTCACCTTCATCTCGGCGGCCTCGGCTTTCGACCGGCTCGAGGGCGAGCGCTTCGCGACGCCGGGCGCGGCCGAACGGGCCGCCCGGCTGCTGGCGGCACCGCGCCGCCAGGGCCAGACGCGGCTGGCGGCCTGAGGCGGGTGATGTCCGTGCTCGAAACCCTGCGCCGGCGCCTCGCGCACTGGCTCGGCGAGGCCCTGCCCGCCGTGCCCGGCGCGCCGCGCTGGCACGACCAGCCCGCTTTTTCGGTCGACGCCGAGGCGCAGCGCCGATCGGTCCGGCAGGTGACGATCGAGCAGATCGGCATCACCCACTGGTCCTGCCACACGCTATACTGAGGACATGATGAACGCCCCCCTGAAACCCGACGCGTTCAGCGTCGCGGCCGAGATCGCGCAAGCGGCCGAGCCGATCATCCGCTTCGAGAAGGTCGGCAAGGTCTTTGCCGGCCGGCGCGGGCAAAAGCCCGTCACGGCGCTGGAGGGCATCGACCTCGACGTGCCGCGCGGTGCGATCGTCGGCGTGATCGGCCGCTCCGGCGCCGGCAAGTCGACCCTGATCCGCCTGGTCAACGGGCTGGAGCGCGCCAGCTCCGGCCGCATCCTGATCGAGGACGAGGACGTCACCGGCCTAACCGAGGCCGGCTGGCGGACGCGCCGCCGTGCCACCGGCATGATCTTCCAGCACTTCAACCTCCTGTCCTCGCGCACGGTGTTCGACAATGTCGCGCTGCCGCTCGAGATCGGCGGCACGCCGAAGGCCGAGATCGCCGGACGGGTCGAGAAGCTGCTCGACCTCGTCGGCCTCGCCGACAAGCGCGAGCGCTACCCGGCCGAGCTCTCGGGCGGGCAGAAGCAGCGCGTCGGCATCGCCCGGGCGCTGGCGACCGACCCGAAGGTGCTGCTCTGCGACGAGGCGACCTCGGCGCTCGACCCCGAGACGACGCAATCGATCCTCGCCCTGCTCAAGCAGGTCAACCGCGAGCTCGGCGTCACCATCCTTCTGATCACCCACGAGATCCCGGTGATCAAGGAGATCTGCGACCGGGTCGCGGTGATCGAGGGCGGGCGCATCGTCGAGGAGGGCGAGACCTTCGAGGTCTTCACCCGGCCGCAGCATCCGACCACGGCGCGCTTCGTCGAGGCGGTCACCGGCGTTGAATTGCCGGCCCATCTCGAAGGGCAGCTGCGCGAGACGCCGCAGCCTGGCGGCAGCACGGTGCTGCGCATCACCTTCTCCGGTGCCAACGCCACTGCGCCGGTGATCAGCCGGCTCAGCGCCACGGTCGGCATCGACATCAACATCCTGGCGGGGCGGATCGACGCCATCGCCGGCAAGCCCTTCGGCAGCCTGCTGGTCGCGATCCCGGCCGGTGAGCCCGGTGTCAGCGCCGTGCTCGGCGCGCTGAAGGGCCTCGAACTCAAGGCAGAGGTTATCGGTCATGTCGCCTGAACTCATCCGCCTGATCATCCAGGCCACCGGCGACACGCTGCTGATGGTCGCGATCGCCGCCGGGCTCGGCACCTTGCTCGGCCTGCCGCTCGGCGTCTTCCTGGCGACGAGCAAGCGCGGCGAGCTCTTCGCCGCCCCGGCCGTCAACGCCATCCTCGGCACGCTGGTCAACGCCACGCGCTCGACGCCCTTCATCATCCTCGTCGTCGCGATCATCCCGTTCACCCGGCTGATCGCCGGCACCTCGATCGGCACCACGGCGGCGACGGTGCCGCTGACGGTGGCGGCGACGCCGTTCATCGCCCGCCTGATCGAGGGCGCGATCCGCGAGGTCGACCAGGGACTGGTCGAGGCGGCGCGCTCGATGGGCGCGACGCCGGTGCAGATCGTGCGCAAGGTGCTGGTGCCCGAGGCGCTGCCGGCGATCACGCTCGGCCTGACGCTCGCTTTGGTCAGCCTGATCGGCTTCTCGGCCATGGTCGGCGCCGTCGGCGGTGGTGGCCTCGGCGATCTCGGCATCCGCTATGGCTATCAGCGCTTCATGCCGGAAGTGATGGCAGCCGTCGTCGCGGTGCTGATCGTCCTGGTCCAGGCCGTGCAGAGCCTCGGCGACCGCCTCGCCCGCCATCTCAACAAGCGCCTGCGCCACGCCTGAGCGCCACGCGAACCTTCTTCTTCAGCCGGAGCCTACCATGTCGACCTTGCTTTCCCGGCGCAGCCTGCTGGCTGCCGCCGCCGCCCTCTCCTTGTCCGCTTCGGGCGCCCTCGCCCAGCAGAACCAGGTGATCCGCATCGGCGTCACCCCCGGCCCGCATGCCGAGATCGTCGAGCAGATCAAGCCGATCATCGCCAAGAAGGGCTATGAGCTCAAAATCTTCGAGTTCTCAGACTTCGTCATCCCGAACCAGGCGCTCGATACCGGCGATCTCGAAGCCAATGCCTTCCAGCACCAGCCCTATCTCGACAACCAGGTGAAGGATCGCGGCTTCAAGATCGTCAGCGTCGCGCCGACCGTGAACTTCCCGATGGGGATCTACTCGGCGAAGTACAAGAGCTGGGCCGAGGTGCCGGACGGTGCCACGGTTTCAATCCAGAACGACCCGACCAATGGCGGGCGTGCCCTCCTGCTCCTGCAGGATAAGGGCGTGATCAAGCTGAAGGACGGCACCGGCTTCAAGCCGACCGTGCTCGACATCACCGACAACCCGAAGAAGCTGAAGATCGTCGAGATCGAGGCCGGGCAGACGGTGCGCTCGCTCGCCGACGTCGCTGCCGCCGCGATCAATACGAGCTATGCTGTCGACGCCAAGCTCGACCCGAACTCGGCGATCCTGCGCGAGGCGCCCAAGGGCCCCTACACCAACCTGATCGCGGTGCGCAGCGTCGACAAGGACAAGCCCTGGGTGCAGGCGCTGGTCGACAGCTACCGCTCGCCCGAGATCAAGGCCTTCGTCGCCGAGCGCTTCAAGGGCTCGATCCTGCCTACCTGGTGAAGCCGTCGCCTCCCGCAATCTCCAAGAACGGAGTCCGTTCCATGACCACCCGCAGGACCATTCTCGCCGCCGCCTTCGCAGTTGCCGTCGCCGGCCCGGCATTCGCCCAGCAGAACCAGGTGCTCCGCATCGGCGTCTCGCCCGGCCCGCATGCCGAGATCCTCGAGAAGGTGAAGCCGCTCGCCGCCCAGAAGGGACTCGACATCAAGATCATCGAGTTCTCCGACTATGTCGTGCCGAACCAGGCGCTCGACGCCGGCGAGCTCGAGGCGAACTCCTTCCAGCACCAGCCCTATCTCGACAACCAGGTGAAGGACCGGAATTTCAAGCTGACCAGCGTCGGCCTGACCGTGAACTTCCCGCTCGGCATCTACTCGTCGAAGTACAAGAGCTGGGCCGAGATTCCGGACGGGGCCACGGTCGCGATCCAGAACGACCCGACCAATGGCGGCCGCGCCCTGCTGCTGCTTCAGGACAAGGGCGTGATCAAGCTGAAGGACGGCACCGGCTTCAAGCCGACGGTCGCCGACATCACCAGCAACCCGAAGAAGCTGAAGATCATCGAGATCGAGGCCGCCCAGACGCCGCGCTCGCTCGCCGACGTTGCCGCCGCCGCGATCAACACCAACTACGCCGTCGACGCCAAGATCGATCCGACCTCCGCGATCCTGCGCGAGGACGCCAAGGGTCCCTATGTCAACGTCATCGCGGTCCGGACCGCCGACAAGGACAAGCCCTGGGTCAAGACGCTGCTCGAGACCTATCACACGCCCGAGGTGAAGGCCTTCGTCGCCGAGCGCTTCAAGGGCCAGGTCCTGGCCGGCTGGTAAGCTCCCTCCCACCTGGCATGGTCACTGCCGGGCACCTGCCCCGGAAGCGCAAGCTTCCGGGGTTTTTCGTTTGTGCGGGCCAGGTCGGACGCAACGCTGCCAGTTCGTCATGCTCGCCCTTGTGGCGAGCATCCACGTCTTGAACTCAGGTCTCGAGCAGCAAAGACGTGGATGGTCGGGACAAGCCCGACCATGACGGGACGTGTGGCGTGCATGATTCCAGGCGCTGCCGCGCAGCGCACCGGAAAGACGCAGCCTCAAACCGACAGATACTGCGCCCGCACGGCCTCGTTGGCCTTGAGCTCGGCCATCGTGCCGGTAAAGCGGATCAGGCCCTTCTCGATGATGGTGGCGCGGTCGGCGACCGAGCCGGCGAAATGCAGGTTCTGTTCGGAGATCAGCACCGAGAGCCCCTCGCTCTTCAGCGCCAGGATGGTCTTGGCCATCTCCTCGACGATGACCGGGGCGAGCCCTTCGGAAGGCTCGTCGAGCAGGACGAGGCTCGGATTGCCCATCAGGGTGCGGGCGATGGTCAGCATCTGCTGCTCGCCGCCCGACATCGCCCCGCCCGGCCGGTCGCGCATGCGGCCGAGATTGGGGAAGAGCTCGAACAGGCGCTCCGGCGTCCAGTAGGGCACGTTCTCGCGGCGCGGCCGGCGCCCGACGGCGAGGTTCTCCATGACGCTGAGCTCGGAGAAGACGCGCCGGTCCTCCGGAACGTAGCCGAGGCCGAGCCTTGCGATCTCGAAGGGTTCGCGCCCGGCGATCGGCTGCCCATCGAAGACGACACGGCCCGATTGCGGCGCAACGAGCCCCATCACCGCCTTCATCGTCGTCGACTTGCCGGCGCCATTGCGGCCCATCAGCGCCAGCACCTCGCCGCGGCCCATCGAGAAGCCGACGCCCTGCAGGATGTGGGCGCGGCCGTAATAGGCGTTCAGCCCTTCGATCTCGAGCATGGTGGCGCTCATCAATGGCCTCCCGAAGTCGCGCCGGAGCCGAGATAGACGGCGCGCACCGCCGGGTCGTTGCGGACCTCCTCGGCCTTGCCCTGGGCGATCAGCCGGCCGCGCTCGAGCACCAGCACGGCGTCGGAATGGGCGAAGACGACGTCCATGTCGTGTTCGGTGAAGAGCACGGCGATGCCGCGCTGCCGGGCGATCTCGGCGGTCAGTGCCATCAGGGCGATGCGTTCGCGCGGCGCCATGCCGGCCGTCGGCTCGTCCATCAGGAGGAGTTTTGGCTGGTTGGCGATGGCGACAGCGAGCTCGACGCGCTTCAGATCACCATAGGCGAGCACGCCGCAAGCGCGCTCGGCCTGGTCGAGCATGCCGACCTGTTGGAGCAGCGCGTCGGCAGCCTCGACATGGCGATCCTTGGCACGGCCGAACAGTTTCCAGATCTCGCCGGCATGCGAGATCAGTGCCATCTGGACGTTCTCGCGCACGCTCATCGAGGCGAAGGTGGCGGTGATCTGGAAGGTGCGGCCGACGCCGAGCCGCCAGACCTCGCGCGGCTTCAGCCCGCTGATGCGGCGGCCGGCGAGGATGACCTCGCCGCGATCGGAAGGCAGCTGGCCGTTCAGCATGTTGAAGCAGGTCGTCTTGCCGGCGCCGTTCGGGCCGATCAGAGCGAGCAGCTTGCCGGCCTGGACCTCAAAGCTGACATCGTCGACGGCGCGGACGCCGCCGAAGGATTTTCCGAGATTGCGGACTTCGAGAACCGGCGTCATCGGGCGGGCTCCGGCGTGGCGGCAGGCGCGGCGCCGCCATCCTCGCGGCGGCGCTCGGCGAGGGCGAGCGTGGTTCCGACCAGCCCGCGCGGGAACAGGATGACGAGGAGCACGATCGAGGCGCCGAGCACGAAGCGCCAGTACATCGTCGCCTTGGCGAGCTGCTCCTGCAGGCCCATGAAGGCGAAGGCGCCGACGATCGGGCCCGAAACCGTCTGGACGCCGCCGAGCAGCACCATCAGCAGCGCGTCGACCGAACGCGGGATCGCCATATAGGTCGGGAAGACCGAACCCTTGAAGAAGGCGAAGAGCGCGCCGGCGATGCCCGCCGCGAAGGCGGCGATGATGAAGGCGAGCCACTGGATGCGCATCACCGGCAGGCCGATCGCCTCGGCCCTGAGCGGGCTGTCGCGGCCGGCGCGCAGGGCATAGCCGAAGGGCGCGAAGACGAAGACCCGCAGCAGCAGCACGAAGGCGACGCAGATCACCAGCGTCAGATAATAGAAGACCAGCTTCGAGCTCGCCCAGGCGGCGGGCCAGACGCCGAGGATGCCGTTGTCGCCGCCGGTGAGATCGACCCATTGGAAGGCGGTCGCCCAGGCGATCTGGGCGAAGGCGAGCGTCAGCATCGCCAGATAGACGCCCGAGAGCCGGACGCAGAACCAGCCGAAGACGAAGCCGGCGATGCCCGCCAGGAAGGGCGCGAAGGCAAGCGCCGGCAGCATCGGCAGAGCGAGCCATTTCACGGCGAGCGCCGCACCATAGGCGCCGAGGCCGAAATAGGCGGCGTGGCCGAAGGAGGCCATGCCGCCGGGACCCATCATCAGGTGCAGCGAGGCGGCGAAGAGCGCGAAGATCGAGAGTTCGGTCAGGGTCAGCAGCCAGTGATCGGCGACGATGAAGGGCGCGACCATGAGGAGCGCCAGCGCCAGCAGGCCGAGGCCCTTGGCGGCAGAGCTCGCCGGCAGCAGCAAAGGCTCGACCGGACCATGGGCATGGGCGCTGCCGACCGGCCGCTTGCCCATCAGCCCGTAGGGCTTGACCATCAGCACCACCGCCATGACCAGGAAGACGAGGACGAGCGTGATCTTCGGGAAGATCAGGATGCCGAAGGCGTGGATCACGCCGATCAGCACGGCGGCGAGATAGGCGCCGGTAACGCTGCCCAGGCCGCCGACGACGACCACGACGAAGGCCTCGGCGATCATCGACAGGTCCATGTGCAGGTTGACCGCCTCGCGCGGGAGCTGCAGCGCGCCGCCAAGGCCGGCGAGCCCGGCGCCGAAGGCGAAGACCGAGGTGAAGAGCAGGCGCTGGTTGACGCCGAGCGCGCCCACCATCTCGCGGTCCTGCGTCGCGGCGCGCACCAGGGTGCCCCAGCGCGTCTTCTGGAACAGGAACCAGAGCAGGCCGAGCATGATCGGCCCGACCACGATCAGGAAGAGCTCATAGGTCGGGAAACGGCTGCCCATCAGCACGACGAAGCTCTTGAAGCCGGGTGCGCGCGGGCCGAGCTTGTCTTCCGCCCCCCAGATCGCCAGCGCGATGTCCTGCACCATCAGCACCAGGCCGAAGGTGGCGAGCAGCTGGAAGAGCTCCGGCGCCTGATAGATCCGGCGCAGGATGGTGATCTCGACCAGGGCGCCGATCACCGCGATGATCAGCGCCGCGAGCACCACACCGCCCCAGAAGCCGAGCGCTTCGGAGCCGCCGAAATAGGAGACCAGCGTGAAGGCGAGATAGGCGCCCAGCATGTAGAAGGAGCCGTGCGCGAAGTTCACGATCCGCGTCACGCCGAAGATGATCGAGAGCCCGCAGGCGACGAGGAACAGCGACGAGGCCGAGGCCAGGCCGTTCAGCGTCTGCGCGAAAATCAGGTCGATCATGTCAGATCCATCGAACCGGGCGAAAAGGGCGCACTCTTCCAACGGCCGCAACGCAAGGTCGCGGCCGGGATCTAGTCAATATCAGATTGAAGCGGGTTTCAGCCCGCCGGGCGCAGCGCCTTCACCTCGGCATCCGAAGGCAGGTATTTGGCACCGTCGGCATAGCGCCAGTCGACCATCACGCCCTTGCCGTTCTTGACCGCGGTCTTGCCGACATAGGCGCCGAGCGTCGCCTGATGGTCGGAAGCCCGGAACTCGACCGGGCCGAAGGCCGAGGTGAACTTCAGCCCCTTCAGCGCGTCGACGAGCTTTTCGTTCTCGGTCGTGCCGGCCTTGGCGATGCCCGCGGCGATGGCGTTCATCGTGTCGAAGCCGACGACCGAGCCGAGGCGCGGATAGTCGTTGTACTTGGCGCGGTAGGCCTCGCGGAACTTGACGTGGTCCGGCGTCTGGATGTCGGCCTGCGGATAGCCGGTGACGATCCAGCCGACGGGAGCCTCAGCGCCGAGCGGATCGAGATATTCCGGCTCGCCGGTCAGCATCGAGGCGACGGCGCGGCCCTCGAACAGCCCGCGGGTATTGCCCTGGCGAACGAAATTGGCGAGATCGGCGGCGAAGGTGACGTTGAAGATCGCGTCGGGCTTGGCGGCCTCGATCGCCTGCACGGTCGCGCCCGCATCGATGCGGCCGAGTGCCGGGAACTGCTCGGCGACGAACTCGACATCGGGCCGCGCCTTCTTCAGCAGCTCCTTGAACCATTTGGCGGCCGACTGGCCGTACTCGTAGTTCGGCGCCACGATCGCCCATTTCTTGGCCGGGAGCTTGGCCGCTTCCTCGACCAGCATCGCCGCCTGCATGTAGGTCGAGGGGCGCAGGCGGAAGGTGTAGCGGTTGCCCTTGGCCCAGACGATCGCGTCCGAGAGCGGCTCGGAGGCGACGTAGAGCCGCTTGTTCTGGAGCGCGTAGTCGGCGATGGCGAGGCCGACATTGGAGAGGAAGCCGCCCGAGAGCAGGTCGACCTTCTCGGCGTTGATCAGCTCGCCGGCGAGACGGACGGAATCCTCGGGCTTGCCGGCATCGTCGCGGAACAGCGTCTCGATCTTACGGCCGAGCACGCCGCCGGCGGCGTTGATCTGCTCCTGCGCCAGTTCCCAGCCCTGGCGATAGGGCTTCAGGAAGGCCGGCTGGGAGGTGTAGCTGTTGATCTCGCCGATCTTGATCGGCGCGCCCTGGGCGCGCAGCAGCGAGGGCGTTGCCAGCGCCGCCGCACCGATCGCGGCTCCGCTGACGAATTGGCGACGGTCAATCTTCATGGCTGTCCCCCAACTGGCTCGGTCAGTCTTCTTGCTTGCGGCCCCTCGCCGCGGATCCCCACCCTAAGCCGGGCGCATCGATGGCGCCAAGCCGGCGGAGAAATTCGTTTGTATACCTACGAATTCTCAGCGCTGCCGTTTTGTTTGTCAATCGTTCTAAATTGGGCGCGGCTGCCAAATTCGCAGGCAAAGCGGGGGGCTCACCGGCGGGGGACAGCCGCCGGTCCGTTTGTGTTCCTGTTTTCGCTTTTGCGGGCTCAGGCCGGCTGCTTCGCCGCGGCACGCGCGAGCAGGGTCGAATCAATCGCCTCGACGACACCGACGAGCTCGGCGATGCTGTCGACGACATAGTCGGCGCCGGCGGCCCGCAGGCGCGCCGCAGCCTTGCCGCGCAGAGCCTGCTGCTCGAGCAGCGGCAGCTCATTCCACTCCTCGAGCGAGAGGCCGACGCAGTTGCCGGATACCGCGAGGCCGACCGTCCAGCAGCCGGCGGCGACGCCCTCGGCGATGCCGGGCTCGGTATCGTCGACCTTCACAACCGACGATGGCGGATAGACGCCGAGATCGGCGAAGCAGCGATACATCATCAGCGGGCTCGGCCGTCCCTCCGCCAGGTCGCCGGCGCAGACGAGATTGTCGGGCTGATAGCCCTGCGCCGCCGCAGCCGGCAGAAGGCGCTCCATGATCTCGCGAGTATAGCCCGTGGTCGAGCCGATTTTGAGCCCGCGCCGGCGCAGCTGCACGATGGTCTCGGCGGCTCCCGGGATCACGTCCGCGTAATCGGTGACGACGGCGGCGTTCAGCGGCACGAATTCGGCATAAACGGCGTCGATCGCCCGCTCGTCAGGCGGCGAGCCCTGTGCCAGGCGCCAGGCCTCGGCGATCTCAGGTTCGGCAAGCAGCGCGGCGATATGGGCGCGCTTCGGCAAGCCCATCGGGCCGCGCGCCTGGGCGATGCTGATGGCGACGCCGAAGCGGGCGAAAACCTCGACGAAGGCGCCCATCGGCGCACGCGAGCCGAAATCGACGACCGTGCCGGCCCAATCCAGCACCACCGCCCTGACGGCCTTGAATGGAAGCATGGCGACGGCGCTCATCCGAACATCTCCGCAATGGTCTCTTCGCCGATCGCGAAGGACGTGGAAGCCCCGGTGCCCGAGGTGACGATCACCAGGCGGATGCGCTCGGCGATCGTCTCGCGCAGCATCGGACGATCCGGCAAGCTGGCATAGGTGCCGAGCCAGCGCGCCTCTATCGGCGGGCGGGCGCCAAAGACGGCCTCGTATTCGTCGAGGATCAGCGCGTCGACGGCATCCTGACCGAACGGGTCCGGCGTCGCTGCATAATGATGGGAATCGCCGACGACACGGCTGCCATCGGCGGAGGCGACGGCGATCAGATGGATGCCGTTAGCGAGCTGGGCCGGCTGCTCACGCTCGAGCCTGGCGCGCAAAGCGGCGGCCTCCGGCAATTCGGCGTAGCCGAGATAGCGCACCAGCGAGAGGTCCGACATCACAGCGCAGGGCAGATCCGGCCCGGACGCCGCCGTGCGGACCCGCAGCATCTGCAGCTTGCAGCGGGTGAGCGCGGGATAGGCGCGCTTCAGCTCGTCGGCGTAAAGCCCGGTAAAGTCGTCACCCGGGCAGATGATCGCGGCGTCCGCCCGCAAGGCTCCGGCCGAGGTCACGATCGTCGGCAGGGCGATGCCGCGCACCGTCGCCTGCCGCAGGAAGGAAACACCCCAGTCGCGCGCGAGATGCGCGGCGAGCAGCGGGATCGCCTCGCGCGATTCGACACGCAGGTCATGCGGGCTCCAGAGGGCCGCTTCCTGACCGGGCGCAAGGAACGGAAAGCGCTTCGCCAGGGCCTCGCCGCGCAGGAGTTCGCAGCCTTCGCCCATTTCGGTGGCGAGAAAGGCCTCGAGCACCGCCGTCGCCTCGGGCCGGCGCGAGGCGACACAGAGCCCCGCATGAACCAGAGAAATCCCCGCCTTCGGCGCGACCTCGGCCCAGATCTCGCGCGAACGCCGTGCCCGCTGCCAGGTGGCGCCGGCTTGCTGACCGGTGACCGTGACGAAGCCGAAATTGCGGACCGAAGCGCCATTGGCCTGCGCATCGCGGTCGACCACCACCACCTTCAGCCCGCGCCGCGCGGCCGCCAGCGCGTGCGCGAGACCGACGATGCCGGCGCCGACGATGGCGAGATCGAAACTGCGCTCCACTGGCTTTCCTCCGCTGGCGTACCCGCGCGCCAAGGCAAGCTGGCCCAGCTAGAGTAGCTTTAATGCAGATCGATGACAGTGATGCGGTTGCGAGCGGCCTGCGCCGCGGAGGGAGCCTGGCCCTGCCAGCGCTCCTAACCGCCGCCGATCGGCGACGGAAATGCCCGGAATCATCAGTTCTTGACGAGTTCGATATGGCGGGGAAGCGGACGCCGCTTGTCCGCTACCCTCGTTAGGCGATGGTCTTCAGGCAGTCTTCAGATTGACAGCCGCCGACTTGCCGGTCTTGCGATCGGCTTCGAGGTCGAAGGAGATCTTCTGACCTTCGTTCAGGCCGCGCAGGCCCGAGCGCTCGACTGCGCTGATATGCACGAAGACGTCGCTGCCGCCGGCGTCCGGCGTGATGAAGCCATAGCCCTTGGTCTCATTGAACCACTTCACGGTGCCCGTTGCCACGTGCTCTCCCTTCACTTTCGGCGGGCGGCGAGTGCCGCCCGGCGCGCACTCTAGGGCGATCCTTGCGCATGTGGCAATCCGGCTCAGCAACGAGCCCGATCATCCCTTTCGGGGAGAGGGTTCATGAGCGGCCGCCATCGACCGACAGGACCTGCCCCGTGATCCAGCCGGCCTGCTCCGATAGGAAGAACAGGCTGGCATGGGCGATGTCGGCGGGCGTGCCGAGGCGGCGGGTATGGATGCCCTCGATCAGTCGCTTCTGTCCCTCGGCTCCGTAGGACTGCCATTGCCGCTCGGTCGCGGGATTCGATCGGACGAAGCCGGGCGCGACGGAGTTGACGGTGACGCCATGCGGCCCGAGCTCCCAGGCGAGCTGCCGGGTGAGCCCGACCAGCGCGTGCTTGGCGCTGGCATAGGCCTGGATGCCGGTCAGGCTCGGCCGCAGGCCGGCGCCGGAGGAGATGTTGACGATACGGCCGTAAGCAGCCTGCTTCATCGCCGGTGCAACGGCCTGCGACAGAAAGAAGGCGGCGTCGACATTGGCGGCCAAGATGGCGCGCCAGTCGCTTTCGGAGATCTCCTCGATCGGCCGGCCGACCTGGCCGCGCACGCCGCCGGCCGCGTTGACCAGGAGGTCGAGCCGGCCCTCGGTCGCGAGGATCGCGTCGACCAGCTCCTTGGGCGCCTCCGGACTGCCGAGATCGGCGGCATGCGCCTTCGCGCCGAGTGCTTCCGCGCTGGCGGCGACGCCCACGGCGTCGAGATCGGCGAGATGAACTTTCGCGCCGGCCTCGGCCAACGCCTGGGCGATGGCGCGGCCAATGCCCTGCGCGGCGCCGGTGACCAGGGCTACACGGTCGTCGAAGCGGATCTGCATTGCTCGATCAGCACCTTCAGGGTTTCGAACGCCATCGGCCGGCGGCCTTCCTCGATGTCCTCGATGAGAGCGACCAGTGTCTCCAGCGCCGGCGTCGCGACGCCGACCTCGCGGCCGAGCGCCGAGATGATGCCGATCTGCGGCCGGGCTTCGGTCTTGCGCTTGCGGACGGCAAGGTCGCGCCAGATGCCGGAATGGGTCTTGGCGGTCTTCGCGGTGTAGTCGGCGAGCCAGGCAATGGTCTCCACCTGCGGGCCCTCGGGCGCGCCGGGTGCGAAGACCTTCGGATCGAAGTCGCCGAAGCCAAGGGAGGTGACGCCACGTGCCGCCGCGACCGCGCCCACCTCGCGCCCGAGCGCCAGCCAGACCGGCAGCCGCTCCGGATCGGCGAAGTTCGCCGACATCGAATCGTTGGTGAGGGCGGTGCCGAACAGCATCGCGCCATAGGCGAGCTTGCCCCAGAGATAGCCGTAGATGTTGTCGGTCAGGATGGAATCGGCATCGAACAGGCTGAGCAGCCGGTGCATTTCGCGGGCCCGCTCGGTGATCCGCCCGTCGAGCTCGCCGACGACCACGGCGCCGCGATTGCCGTAGAGAATCTCGCCCGGCCCGTGCCAGTCGGCCCCGAAATTGACGAAGCAGCCCATCGTCCGGGCCTCGCCGACGGCTTTTGAGATGACGATCTCGTTGAGCCCGTTCTGGGCCGAGAGCACGAAGCCGTCCTCGGCGAGATGCGGTGTCAGTGCCGCGAGAGAAGCCTCCGTCGCGCCGGCCTTCACGGCGAGCACGATGCGGGAATAGGTGCCGGTCAGCTCCTGCGGCGTCACTGCCGGCACCATTTGCCGGAATTCCTCGACCGGGCCGGTGATCACAAGACCGGTCGTCCGGCAGGCCTCGACATGCTCCGGCACGATATCGACCAGCAGCACGGGCACGCCGGCGCGCGCCCAATAGGCGCCGAGCGTGCCGCCGATCGCGCCGGCGCCCCAGATCAGGATCGGTTCGGTCGTCATGAGCCCGCCTTCTCCCACCCAAAGCCCTTATCCTGAGGAACGATCGCAGATCGCGTCTCGAAGGAGGCTCCAGAAGACTCCCTGACCAGCTGGAGCATCCTTCGAGACGGCCGCTTCCGCGGCCTTCTCAGGATGAGGGTCGAGAGCAGATGACCGCCGCTCACGCCTGCCCCACCATGTCGACATCGGCATGGGTCGCGACATGGACGAGCCCGTCCGGCGTGACCCAGCCGCGATACATGCCCTCGGAATTGTAGGGCGCGACGATCGTGCCGTCGGCGCCGATGGCGACGAGGCCGGCCCCGATCCTGTGGGCGCTGAGCTCGGCGATGGCGCGGTCCGCCGCGTCCTGCAGCGAGAGCCCGGCATAGCCGATCAGCGACGCGATCTCGTGGCCGACGCAATAGCGGATGAAGTACTCGCCCTTGCCGGTGCCGGAAACGGCGCAGCGCCCGTCGCGGGCATAGGTGCCGGCGCCGATGATCGGCGAGTCGCCGACGCGCCCGGGCGGCTTGTTGGTGTAGCCGCCGGTCGAGGTCGCGGCGGCGAGGTGGCCGGCCCGGTCGCGGGCGACGGCGCCGACCGTGCCGTGCTTCTCTGCCTCGCTCGCGCCGGCCATGGTGCCGACGAGCTCGCGGATCTTCATCGAGGCGAGGTTCTTGCGCCGGCGCTCGGTCGAGAAATAGTCGTTGGCGACGATGTCTAGCCCTTCGGCCTGGGCGAATGCGTCGCCGGCCGGCCCGGTCAGCAGCAGCGGGTCACCCCGTTGCATCAACGCCCTGGCGGCGGTGATGGGATTACGGATCCGCTTGACGGCGCAGAGCGCCCCGGCTGCCAGCGTCGCCCCATCCATGATCGAGGCGTCGAGTTCATGCTCGCCATCGGCATTGAGGGCGGCGCCGTGGCCGGCATTGAAATGCGCGGAATCCTCCATCACCACGACGGCGGCCTCGACCGCGTCGACGGCGCTGCCGCCCTTGGTCAGGACGGCCCAGCCGGCACGCAGCGACTTGGCGAGATGGGCCTTGGCCTCGGCCCATTCGGCGTCGGTCATTTCGGATTTGGGCAAGGTGCCGCAGCCGCCATGGATGGCGAGAGCGATGGTCATGGTGATCGTGAACCTCGACGAGCCCCCTCCCCCTTACGGGTCGGGCAGGAACAGGGGGCGAATGAGTGGGTGAGCGCTCGTGGGCGCTAGATCGGGTCAGGCAGTAGGCCGGAGGGTGGCGATGCGCCTTTGCGCCGCCACCCCTGGTCCCTCCCCGCCAGGGGGAAGGGGATAGCCACCAGCTCTTTTCACTTCACAGGCTTGATGTCCATGGCCAGCGTGTCCTCGTCGACGCGCGGGCGGATCGTGACCTTGGCCTTCTGCATCGCCCAGGCCGAGCCGACGGCGACGATCGGCAGGCGCGGCCGGTCCTTGGCGACGATGGCGTTGGCCTGCGCCAAGAGGTCGTTGCGCTTGGCCTCGTCCATCTCGACCGCTGCATCCTCGATCAGCTTGTCGAGCTCGGCATTCTTGTAGCCGAGCACGTTGAAGGCCCCGAGCTTCTTGGCGGGATCATTGGAATGCACCACCGAAGAGAGCGTGTAGTTCGCCTCGCCGGTCAGCGTGCCCCAGCCGGACATGGAGAGCGAGAACTCGCCGCGCAGGCGGGCCGGGAAGAAGACCGCGCCGGGTTGGGCGTTGGCGTTCACGTCGATGCCGATGCGGGCCAGCATCTGGGCGATCGAGGTGCCGACCTGCCGGTCGCCGGGCAGGCGGTCGCTGGTGAAGGAGAAGCCGACCTTGAAGCCATTGGGATAACCGGCCTCCTCCATCAGCTTCTTCGCCTTGGCGAGATCGGGCTTCAGCGGCGGCAGGCTCTTGTTGTAGCCGGCGATGTCCGGCGTCACGAGCTGGTTGACCGGCGCGCCGAGCCCTTCCATCGCGATCTCGGCCAGCGCCGGCCGGTCGATGGCAAGGTCGATCGCCTCGCGGACCTTGGCGTCCTGCAGCGGGTTCTTCGGGAGGGGCGAGCCGTCCTTGGCGCTGACCTGCGGGGACTTGTCCCGCATGTCGAGCTCCATGTTGAAGACGTAGACGGTGTCGATGGTCGCGACCGAGAGCTTGGCATCGCGCTTCAGCGTCGGCACGTCGGAAGCAGGCGCGCGCACGATGATGTCGACCTGGCCGGCCTTCAGTTGGGCGACGCGGGCGGCGTCGTTCGGCAGCTCCTTGCGCAGCACTCGGGCCCAGGGCTCCTTCTCGCCCCAGTAGCCGTCGAAACGGTCGAGCACGAGCTGGTCCTTCGGCGTCCAGGAGACGAATTTGTAGGGGCCGGTGCCGATCGCCGCCTTGCCGCTGTTGAAGGCGTCGTTGGCATTGTCCTTGGTCAGGCCGGCCGCCGCCTTGTGCGAGACGATGAAGAGCCGGATAAAATCGTTCGGCAGATTCGGCGCCGGCCCGTCGGTGACGATGTGGACGGTGAGCGGATCGACGATCTTCACCTCCTTGACGCGGCGGACATAGATCGTCGTCGGGTTCGGGCCGGCGACGACCGGAATGCGCTCGATCGAGAACTTGACGTCCTCGGCGGTGAAGTCGGACCCGTCATGGAACTTCACGCCGGGCCGCAGCTTGAACTCCCAGACGGAGGGCTCGATCGCCTTCCAGCTCGTCGCCAGGCGCGGCTCGATCTGCAGCTTGTCGCCCGACCAGGTCAGCGTGTCGAAGACATGCTTCAGAGCCTCCGCATGGGTACCGGTCGCGGTGAAATGCGGGTCGATCGATTCCGGGCCGGCGCGCACGCCGATGGTCAGGTTCTGGGCCAGCGCCGGGCCGGCGAGCGCGACCCCGAACAGGGCAGCGAGCGCGGCACGGCGCCAGAGCGGAAAGATGCGCGGCAAGGTCTGCGTCATGACGGGTTGCTTTCGGGTTCGAGGTCGGCAGGCCAGATCGGAGAGGCGATCACCATCTTGTCCAGGAGCTCGCAGAGCTGCTTCTGCTCGGCCTCGGTCAGTGTGCCGAGCATCGCGGCCTGCTGCTGCACCATCCGCGGCATGGTCTCGTCGAAGATGGCGCGGCCTGTCGGCGTCAGCGCCAGAACATAGCTGCGCAGATCCTCAGGGTCGGTCTCGCGCTTGAGCAGGCGGCGCTGGAGCAGCTTCTGGATCGCACGCGACAGCGTGTTCTTCGGCAGACCCGCGGAAGCGACGATGTTCTTGGCGGCGACGCCGCCCTTCAGCCCAACCGCGTAGAGCGCGACGAATTCCGGCCGGACCAGCCCGTAGCGGGCCTCGATCCAGCGATAGACCGGATCGTTGAAGCGGAAGGCGATGAAGTTCAGCCGGAAGGAAAGCCAGCAGGGATTGTCCCAGAGCTTGGTGACGATCAGCGGATCGAGATTGCGCAGAGCGGCCTCGCGCTCGCTGTCCAACTTCGACAAGGCAGTCGGTGCATGGCGCATCTCGGCACTTCCTGACTTAGTTCCATGTGGAACTTGACGACCCCCTATGCCACTGTCAAGGATGACGTGCTTTTGCCGAAACGCAAGGATTTGGCCGTGCTCGTCGCTGAGATGAACTGGATGCAGATCGAGGAGCAGGCGAGGCGCGACGACCGCTGCGTTCTGCCGCTCGGCTGCATCGAGCAGCACGCCTATCTGAGCCTCGCCACCGATGCGATCCTGGCCGAGCGGGTCGCGAATGAAGCCGCCGAGCCGCTCGGCATCCCGGTCTTTCCGGTGCAGGCCTATGGCATGACGCCGGGCTTCACCGCCTATCCCGGCACGGTCTCGCTGCGGATGAGCACCTATATCGCGCTGCTTGAGGATCTGCTCGAGGGGTTCTACCGCTCCGGCTTCCGGCGCATCGTGCTGGTCAACGGCCATGGCGGCAATTCGCCGGCGATGACCTTCGCGACGGAGTGGATGGGCAAGCGCCCCGACGCCAGCGTCAGGATGCACAACTGGTGGGCCGGCCCGCGCTTCCAGGCGGCGGTCCGGCAGGTCGACCCGGCCGCCTCACATGCCTCCTGGATGGAGAATTTTCCCTGGAACCGCCTGGCCGGCGTCGCGCTGCCGGATGCGGTCAAGCCGCCCTTCGACAGTGCCCTCTACCAGGCCGCCAATCCGGCCCGGAAGCGCGAGATCCTCGGCGACGGCAATTTCCACGGCTGCTACCAGAAGCCCGACGAGGAGATGCTCCGGCTCTGGGCCGTCGGCGTCGAGGAGACGCGCGCGGCGATGGTGGAGAGCTGGCCGTAATGGACTATGGTCCCGCAACCTCCGGGTCCCATCCGACCGCCTCGCGGTCGCCCGGGACAGGGGCTGCGAGGACCACCCGGGCGATGTCCAGCCTATGCTGACGCACGTCATCGAGCGCATCCTGCAGGCGCTCGTCGTCATGCTCGTCATGTCGGCGCTGGTCTTCGTCGGCGTCTACGCCATCGGCAATCCGATCGACGTGCTGATCGGCCCCGATGTCAGCCAGGACATCAGGCTCGAGACGATCGCCCGCTACGGCCTCGACCGGCCGCTCTGGGAGCAGTACTTCACCTTTCTTGGCCGCGTGCTGCACGGCGATTTCGGCCGCTCCTTCGTCTTCGGCATGCCCGTGCTGGAGCTGATCCTGTCGCGCCTGCCGGCGACGCTGGAACTGACGGTCGCGGCCGTGGTCGGCGCGGCACTGATCGGCATTCCCGCCGGCATCTATGCCGGCTACCGGCCGGACAGCGCCCTCGCCAAGGCGATCATGGCGCTCTCGATCCTCGGCTTCTCGGTGCCGACCTTCTGGATTGGCCTCGTGCTGATCATGACCTTCGCCGTCGAGTTGCAGATCCTGCCGGCCGGCGGGCGAGGCGACACCGCCGCGCTGTTCGGCATCGAATGGAGCTTCCTGACCGCGAACGGGCTCAGCCACATGCTCCTGCCGGCGGCCAATCTCGCCTTCTTCAAGCTCGCTTTGATGACGCGCCTCGCGCGCGCCGGCACCCGCGAGGTCATGCTGAGCGACACCGTGAAGTTCGCCCGCGCCGCCGGCCTGTCGGAATGGACGGTGCTGCGCCGGCATGTGCTGCGGCTGATCTCGATCCCGCTCGTCACGGTTTTCGGGCTCGAATTCGCCTCGACGCTCGCCTTCGCCGTGGTGACCGAGACGATCTTCTCCTGGCCGGGCATCGGCAAGCTGATCATCGACTCCATCCAGTCGCTCGACCGGCCGGTGATGGTCGCCTATCTGATGCTGGTCGCCTTCGTCTTCATCATGATCAATTTCGTGGTCGACCTGACCTATTTCGCGCTCGATCCGCGCCTGCGGAAGGGGCGGGCATGATGCGGAAGGATTCGCCCGCCGCCCGCTTCTGGGCCGAGTTCCGCGAGAGCAGGATCGCAGTCGCGGCGCTCGCCGTCGTCGTGGCGCTGGTCGGCGTCGCCCTGCTCGCCCCGCTGATCGCCCCGCAGGACCCGTACGACCTCGCCAAGCTCGCGCTGATGGATGCCCGCCGGCCGCCGGGCTATGTCGGCTCCGGCGGCTACACGCACTGGCTCGGCACCGACGCGCAGGGGCGAGACCTGTTCTCGGCCATCCTCTACGGCCTGCGCATCTCCCTGCAGATGGGGCTGGTCGCCGGCGCCATCGCCTTCGCGGTGGGCGTCACGCTCGGCATCTCCGCCGCCTATCTCGGCGGAAGGCGCGAAGCCTTCATCATGCGGGTGATCGACCTGCAGCTCGCCTTCCCGGCGATCCTGCTGGCGCTGGTGATCTCGGCGCTGCTCGGCCAGGGCAAGGCGCAACTGATCGCCGCGCTCGCCGCCGCGCAATACGCCTATTTCGCCCGCACCGCCCATGGCGCGGCCTCGGCCGAGCGCGGCAAGGACTATGTCGAGGCGGCGCTCTCGACGCCGCTGCCGGCGCGACAGGTGGTCTGGCGCCATATCCTGCCGAACTGCCTGCCGCCGCTGATCGTCGTCGCGACCGTGCAGGTGGCGAATGCGATCGCGCTCGAGGCGACGCTGTCCTTCCTCGGCGTCGGCCTGCCCGTGACGGAACCCTCGCTGGGGTCGCTGATCGCCAACGGCTTCCAGTACATGCTGTCCGGCCGCTACTGGATCTCGATCTATCCGGGCCTTGCCCTGATCCTGCTGATCGTCGCGATCAACCTCGTCGGCGACCAGGTCCGCGACCAGGTCAATCCGAGGCTGAAGCGATGAGGGCGGCCTCGCACGGACTCGGCGCGGCCCAGCCCCCTCTCCCCTTGCGGGAGAGGGTCGGGGTGAGGGGTCGCGCGACGCCAACCGGTTGGCGCTTCGAAGGTGCAACGGCGTTTGACGAGGTCGTGCGACCCCTCATCCGCCTGCCGGCACCTTCTCCCGCAAGGGGAGAAGGGAACAAGCCATGACCGACGCGCCTCTCCTCGACGTCCACGACCTCAGCACGCATTTCTTCACCCGCGCCGGGGTGGTGAAAGCCGTCGACGGCGTCTCCTTCTCGCTGCGGCGCGGCGAGGTGATGGGGCTCGTCGGCGAATCCGGCTCGGGCAAGAGCGTCACCGGCTTCTCGATCATCGGCCTGATCGACCCACCCGGCCGCGTCGCCGGCGGCTCGGTGAAGCTCGAAGGGCGCGAGCTCACCGGCCTGCCGCAGGACGAGCTCCGGGCCCTGCGCGGCAAGACCGTTTCGATGGTCTTCCAGGACCCGCTGATGACGCTGAACCCGGTCCTGACCATCGGCGAGCAGATCCGGCTGGCGCTGGAGGCGCATCGCAAGGTCTCGACGGCGGAGGCGCGCCGGCGCGCGATCGAGGGCCTCGCGCAGGTGCGCATCCCCAACCCGCAGGCGACGGTCGATTTCTATCCGCACCAGCTTTCCGGCGGCATGCGCCAGCGCGTCGCCATCGCGATCGCCTTGCTGCATGGGCCGAAGCTGATCATCTGCGACGAGCCCACGACGGCGCTCGACGTTTCGATCCAGGCCGAGATCCTGGCCGAGATGAAGGAGCTTGTCGCCGAACTCGGCACCGCCCTGATCTGGATCAGCCACGACCTCGCCACCGTCGCCTCGATCGCCCAGCACGTCGCGGTGATGCGGCTCGGCAAGATCGTCGAGGCCGGCCCGATGCTCGACGTGCTGACGAGGCCGCAGCATCCCTATACCCGCGCTTTGCTCGATGCCCTGCCCTCACGCGGCACACCGGGTCAGTACCTGCTGCGCGGTGGCGGAGTTCCCGACGCCGCTCCGCCGCCACGCCTGCCGGCGGCGGAGGCCGAGCCGGCCGGCGACGAAGCCGCGCCCTATTTCGTGCTCGACGGCGTCAGCAAGCGCTTCGAGGCCCGCACCGGGGCACTGCGGGCAATGGCCGAGAGGCTCGGCCTCGCAAAGCCACCGGTATCGGTGCTGGCCGTCGATTCCGTCAGCCTGACCGTGCGGCGCGGCGAGGCGCTCGGCCTCGTCGGCGAATCCGGCTCCGGCAAATCCACGCTGGGGCGGATGGCAGCTGGCATCTACGCGCCGAGCACCGGCACGGTGCGCCTCTCCGGCCGGCCGGTGATGAGCGCCGGCGAGACGCCGCGCAAGCTCACCACCCGCGTCCAGACGATCTTCCAGGACCCGTTCGCCTCGCTCGATCCGCGCATGCGCATCGGCGACAGCATCAGCGAGGGGCCGCGCGCCCATGGGCTGGTCGGCAAGGCCGAGGCCGAGGCTTACGTCCGCGACTGGCTCGGAGCCGTCGGGCTCGATCCCGCTTTCGCCGGCCGCTATCCGCACCAGTTCTCGGGCGGCCAGCGCCAGCGCGTCGCGATTGCCCGTGCGCTCGCCATGCAGCCGGACCTCGTGATCTGCGACGAGCCGGTCGCCTCGCTCGACGTCTCGATCCAGGCGCAGATCCTCAACCTGCTGATGCGGCTGCGCAGCGAACTCGGCCTGACGCTGATCTTCATCTCCCACGACCTCTCGGTGGTGCGCCATCTCTGCGAGCGGGTCGCGGTGATGTATCGCGGCAGCATCGTCGAGGAAGGCCCGGCGGCCGAGGTCTATGACCGGCCGCAGCACGACTACACCAAGCGACTGCTCGCCGCCGTGCCGGTGCTGCCGGCGGCGGCCTCGTGACTGGAGGATGACGATGGACGATCTCGAACCCTGGCAGTGGTCGGAAGAAACCTGGCGCGGCAAGGTCGAGCGCGTGCGCGCCGGCCGCAATCTCAAGCCGAAAAGCTGGCCGGGCGGAGCGCGCTGCGCCGTCGCGCTCTCCTTCGACGTCGATCACGAGACCAACGAACTGCGCGACGGCGGCAAGTCGGTCGGGCGGCTCTCCTGGGGGCAATACGGCAACCGCGCCGGCATGCCGCGCATCCTGTCGATGCTGGCGAAGGAAGAGATCAAGGCGAGCTTCTTCGTGCCGGCGGTGACCGCCCTGCTCTATCCCGACGAACAGCGCCGGGTCGTCGCGGAAGGCCACGAGATCGGCCTGCACGGCTGGATCCACGAGGTCAACACGGCGGTGCCGCCCGACAAGGAGCGCGAGCTGCATCTTCGCTCGGCCGATACGCTGGAGAGGATCACCGGGGTCAGGCCGGTCGGCATGCGCACCCCGTCCTGGGATTTTTCCCAGGTGACGCTCGCGGTCGAGCGCGAGCTCGGCCTGCTCTACGATTCCTCGCTGTTCGCCGATGACGACCCCTATGAGCTGATCGAGAACGGCGAGCCGACCGGCATGGTCGAGCTTCCGGTCGAGTGGATCCGGGACGACGCGGTCTATTTCAACATGAACCGCTTCCAGGCGCTGCGGCCCTATACGCCGCCGGAGGCCGTGTTCGACATCTTCCGCCGCGAATTCGACGGCGCCTACGAGGATGGCGGGTTGTTCCTCCTCACCATGCATCCGCACGTCATCACCTATCGCTCCCGCTTCTGGATCGTCGAGGAACTGGTGCGGCACGCCAAGGGCAAGGGCGATGTCTGGTTCGCGACCCATGCCGAGATCGCGGCCTATGTGAAGGCGCAGGCCGGACTCTGAAACCCGCGCAAAACCGGGCCGGTTGCCGCTTGGGAAGCGGAACCGTGCCCGATTTCGGCCGTTTTCGGTTCATCCGGAATTCAGGGCGCGAGGGCGCTGATGTCCGGAAGAACAACTGGAAACGGACGTCACCATGCGCCTCAAGAATATGCTCCTGCTCGGCACCCTGATCCCCGCCATCGCTCTTTCGCAGGGCAGTTTCGCCGCGCCATCGCTCCAGCTTGCCCAGGCCCAGTCGGGCGATGACGACCGGCCCGATCCGCGCCGCCAACGGCCGGGCGGGCAGGAACGTCCTCCACAAGGTGGGCAGGAGCGCCCCGGTGCCCGTCCGGCGCCTGGTCAGCCGCCGGCGGCTCGGCCCGGTGCGCCGGAGCGTCCGGCCGGCGTGAACCCGAACGTGCCGCGTCCGCCAACCGCGCCGCAGGCAGCGCCCCCGGCCGGCCGAGCCGCGCCCGCAATGCCCGAGCAGCCGCGCCGCCCGTCACCGCCGGCGGGCCCCGCCCCTGGCCAGATCGCACCCTCGGCTCCGCAGGGGGCACCCCGTGCGCCCTCCACCGTGCCCTCCGCGCCGCAACGGCCGGCCCCGGGCCAGATCGCGCCGCAACCTGCGCCGGGGCGGCCGGATGCGCCGGCGCCCCGGCCCGGGGGCCCGGGAACACCGTCGGGCGACGGCCAGCGCCGGCCCGGTCCTGCGCAAACCGCGCCAGGCCAACCGCCCGCAGCGCCAGCGATGCCGGCCACGCCCAATCGCCCCGCGCCGGGCCAGACGGCTCCGGGCGGCAACCAACCGACCGTCGTGCCGCCGGCCGGCAGGGCGCCCGCTGCCCCACCGCAACCCGGCATGGCGCCGTCGCAGCAAGCGCCGGGCTTGAACCGCCAGCCCGCGCCCGGGCAGGCAGCTCCCACACCGGGCACGGCGCCGCGGGCGGTCCAGCCGCAGCCCGGCACGGCGCCCGCCCCGACGGCGCCGGCCCAGCCGCCCTCAGGTCTCAACCGCCAGCCGGCGCCCGCGCCGGTGCCCGTGGCCCCCGCGCAGCCCGGAACCGGCCAGGGCGCAGTCGGCGGCGCCGCCCAGCCCAGCCCGGCTCAGCCTGCCCCCGCTCCGAATGCCGGCCGCACGCCGGGTGCCCCGCCGCAACCGGGAGCCGCGCCATCGCAAGCTGCACCTGCACCCGGACAATCGCCTGGCGCGCCAGCGCAACCCGGAGTCGCACCCGGCCAGCTCCAGCCCACTCCACCCGGTATGCCGGGACAGTCCGGCCAGCTGCCGCCTCCAGAGCGTCAGGGCCGGCGTGGCGGCATCGGCCTCGGCGGCGCGGCCGCGATCGGGCTCGGCGCGGCCGCGATCGGCGGCATCATGGCGACGCAGGGCGCCGACCGGCTCGACGATGTCCGCAGCCGGCGGCAGGAGACCCGCGAGGGCGACGTCACCATCATCCGCGAGCCCGGCCGGACGCTCATTCGCGGCGACGATGACCGCGTCATCATCCGCCGCGACGAGAACCAGCGCTTCCGCGATCTCGGCCTCGACACCCGCAGCGAGCGCCGCGGCGAGGAAACGGTGACGGTCTATGACCGGCGCGACGGCACGCAGATCGTCACGGTGACGGATGCCGATGGCCGGCTTCTGCGGCGCTCGCGGCGCGAGCGCGACGGCGCCGAGATCATCATCATCGACAATATGCGCCGCGACGGGCCGCGCCCGCGCTTCGCCGAGGAGGTGGTCGAACTGCCGCCGCCGCCGCTGCGCATCCCGCGCGAGCGCTATATCGTCGATGCCGGGCACGCCGATGAGCGGCTGATCTACGAGACGATCACCGCCCCGCCGGTCGCTCCCGTGCCGCGTCGCTACACGCTGGACGAGGTGCGCTACTCGCCGGATTTGCGCGCCCATATGCGCAGCGTCGATGTCGACACGATCAACTTCGATTCCGGCTCCTGGACGGTCGGCGCCGACCAGGGGCAGCGCCTGCGGGTGCTGGCGCAGGCCGTGATGCAGGCGGTCGAGCGCACGCCGAACGAGGTCTTCCTGGTCGAGGGCCATACCGACGCGGTCGGCGCCGATATCGACAACCTGTCGCTCTCGGACCGGCGGGCGCAGTCGGTCGCCGAGATCCTGACCCGCGACTTCGGCGTCCCGGCCGAGAACCTGACGACCCAGGGCTATGGCGAGCAATATCTCAAGGTCCAGACCCAAGGTGACGCCCGCGAGAACCGCCGCGTGACCTTGCGCCGGATCACGCCGCTGCTCACCGGCCAGAACGCGCAGTGAGACGAGGCCCGGGCGATCCCTTCACGGGCGCCCGGGCCGCTCGCAAATTGCGATGGAACTTCGGCGCCCTCGCGCGTTGTGTGGTCAGGCCGGAGTTCGCCTGCTGCCGGCCCGACGAGCGCAGGAGGGCCCGATGCGCAGATCATTCTGGTTCCTGATGAGCCTGGTGCTCATCGGGCTTGTCGCTGCGGAAGCGGCTGCCGGACAGGAATCGTCCGGCCCGGACATGACGACCATCCAGCGCGAGCGCGCGCCCGGCGTGCCGATGACGCCCAATGTAGGCGATGTTCAGAGGGACGAACCGGCCGCCGAGCGCGCCGAGGTCCGGCGCGAACGCGAGCGAGTGGCGCGCGACCGGCGCGGCCCGGCCCAGCCGAACCGCGACCTGCCGATGCCGCGGGGCGTGCCCTCGATCATCGCGCCCTGATCATTCGAGAGCGCGGGGGAGGATTCAGATTTGCGTAAGGGCTCGCCGCCTATGGTCGCGGCGAGGAGTTTGCCATGAGCGAAATGTCGACCGCGATCGCCCAGAGTCTGGTCAGCATGCGCTCGGCCGCGACGCAGCAGACCATGCAGCTCGAAATGGTCAAGCAGAACGCAAAGGCCGACCAGGCCCTGGTCACGATGCTGCAGCAATCGGCCGAGCAGCAGAAGGCCACGCTGCCGGCCGGCCAGGGCGGCAATCTCGACGTCACCGCCTGATCGCCTGGAGCTAATCCGCGTTTCGCGGAATAGCTCCAGTCCATTGATTACCGCATTTTCTTCACGCGAACCGGTACCCACTTCGCTCGAAAGCGCTTTGGCGCCGCCACAACTCGCGGTTTCCGATTCAGATTCGGGTAAGGCGTGCGCTCTATCCTCGAGGCGAGGGAGGAGAGCATGAGCGACTCGTCTTTTCTGATCGGCGAGAGCTTCGTCGCCCGGCGCACTGAGCGGCCCCAGCCGGCGCAGCAGAGCGACATGCAGAAAGAGCTGGACGATGCCCAGCGCGGCCTCGTCGAGATGCTGGAACGCAGCATCGCGGAACAGAAGGCGGCGCTTCCCTTCGGCCAGGGCGAGCATCTCGACGTCACCGTCTGAGCCACGGCGACGGCGAGCGGCAGCGCCGGCCTTTCCGCATGTCCCCATCACATGGCCGCCGGGCCGAAGCCGGCTTGCTTCCTCTCTCGACCGCCTCTAACCTCCGCCTTGTTCCGAGGGGTGCTCGCAAGAGCTGAGATGGCGTCCGACGCCGAACCCGTCGAACCTGATCCGGGTCATACCGGCGGAGGGACTGGAACGCGGCCTACGCCCTATTTGTAGCCGCATAACAGCGACTGGACCGTCCAGACACCCGGATCTCCTGAACCTTGGACCAAGGAGGAGATCCCATGAACGCCCATACCAAGCCCCAGAAGAATTCCGTCAAGGCCGCGCCGCAAAGCGTGACGACCGGGCCGATCATCGGCTCGCGCAAGATCTATGTCGCGGCTCCCGAGCATCCCGAGATGCGCGTGCCCTTCCGCGAGGTGGTGCTGACCACCGATGCCGAGCCGCCGGTGCGCATCTACGATCCGTCCGGGCCCTATACCGAGACCGATGTGCAGATCGACCTCAATGCCGGCCTGACGCAGCCGCGCCGGGCCTGGCTCGATGCGCGCGGCTTTACGACCGTGCCCGGCCGCGCCGTCACCGCAGCCGACAACGGCAACATCTCGGAGGAGCATCTGGTCCCGGCCTGTCCGGCGCAGCGCCCGATCCTCGAGGCCAAGCCCGGCCAGATGGCGACGCAGTACGAATTCGCGAAGGCCGGCATCATCACGCCCGAGATGATCTACGTCGCGCATCGCGAGAATCTCGGCCGCGCCGCGATGCTGGACGGCGCCAAGGAGCGCCATGCCGATGGCGAGAGCTTCGGCGCCTCGGTGCCCGAATTCGTCACCCCGGAATTCGTCCGCGAGGAGATCGCCCGCGGACGCGCCATCATCCCCGCCAACGTCAACCATCCCGAACTGGAGCCGATGGCGATCGGCCGGAATTTCCTGGTCAAGATCAACGCCAATATCGGCAACTCGGCCGTGACCTCCGGCGCCGCCGAGGAGGTCGAGAAGCTGGTCTGGGCGATCCGCTGGGGCGCCGACACGGTGATGGACCTCTCCACCGGCCGCAACATCCACAACATCCGCTCCTGGATCCTGCGCAACTCACCGGTCCCGATCGGCACGGTGCCAATCTACCAGGCCCTGGAGAAGGTCGGGGGCGATCCGATCAAGCTCGACTGGGAGGTGTTCAAGGACACGCTGATCGAGCAGGCCGAGCAGGGCGTCGACTATTTCACCATCCATGCCGGCGTGCGGCTTCCCTATGTGCCGCTGACCGCCAGCCGCGTCACCGGCATCGTCTCCCGCGGCGGCTCGATCATGGCGCGCTGGTGCCTGGCGCATCACAAGGAGAGCTTCCTCTACGAGCGCTTCGACGAGATCTGCGAGATCATGCGCAAATACGACGTCTCGTTCTCGCTCGGCGACGGCCTGCGTCCGGGCTCGATCGCCGACGCCAATGACCGTGCCCAGTTCGCCGAGCTGGAGACGCTGGGCGAGCTCACCAAGGTCGCCTGGGACAAGGGCTGCCAGGTGATGATCGAGGGCCCCGGCCATGTGCCGATGCACAAGATCAAGGAGAACATGGACAAGCAGCTGCGCGAATGCGGCGAGGCACCGTTCTACACGCTCGGACCGCTGACCACCGACATCGCGCCGGGCTACGACCACATCACCTCCGGCATCGGCGCGGCGATGATCGGCTGGTTCGGCTGCGCCATGCTCTGCTACGTCACGCCGAAGGAGCATCTCGGCCTGCCTGACCGTGACGACGTCAAGACCGGCGTGATCACCTACCGGATCGCCGCCCATGCCGCCGACCTCGCCAAGGGCCATCCGGCCGCGAAGCTGCGCGACGATGCCTTGTCGCGTGCCCGCTTCGACTTCCGCTGGGAGGACCAGTTCAACCTGGCGCTCGATCCGGACACGGCGCGGTCGTTCCATGACGAGACGCTGCCGAAGGACGCCCACAAGGTCGCGCATTTCTGCTCGATGTGCGGGCCGAAGTTCTGCTCGATGAAGATCACCCAGGACCTGCGCGCCGAGGTGCTGGCGATGGGCGAGAACGAGCGGGCGGCTCTCGAAGCCATGGCGAGCGAGGGCATGGCGGCGAAGTCGGAGGAGTTCCTCAACAAGGGCGCGCAGCTCTACCTGCCGGCGGCCGAATGAGCGCGGTGATGGCGATGGACCGGCTCGACGCTGCGCGCGTCGCCTCGGTCCTCGCCCGCGTGGTGGAGAACCGTCCGCGGGTGCAGTGCCTGACCAATACGGTGGCGCAGAACATCACGGCGAACATGCTGCTCGCCTTCGGAGCGATCCCGTCCATGGCCATCCATGTCGACGAGGTCGCGGCGATGGCGGAAGGCGCCGGCGCGATCCTGATCAATATCGGCACGATCAATGCCGAGAGCGAGCTCGCCATCCCGAAACTGCTCGAGGTGGCGCGCGAGCGGGGCAAGCCCCTGGTCTTCGACCCGGTCTTCGTCGAGCTCTCGCCGCTGCGCCAACACATCGCCCGCGAGGTGCTGCGCCTGCCGAACCTCGTCGTGCGCGGCAACGCCACGGAAATGACGGCACTCGCCTTCGATCTTGCCTCGGCCGAAGGGGTCACCCGGGTCACCACCGGCAAGGTCGACCGGATCGAGAGCGGCGCGGCGAGCTTCTCGGTCGCGCATGGCCACCCGCTGATGACCAAGGTCACCGGCGTCGGCTGCGCGGCGGGGGCGCTGATCGCCGCCTGTTGCGCCGTCGAAAAGGACCCGGCCATCGCAGCAGCGGCGGCCTTGACGGCCTATGGCATCGCCGGCGAAATCGCCGCGGAACGCTCGCGCGGACCCGGCAGTTTCGCAGTCGAGCTCGTCGACGCCCTCGCCGGCATCGACGAGGCGACACTGGCGCAACGCATGGCGGGGTGATACCCGCCGCGGGAGCCGAGAGCGCAGGGCGGCAATTTCGCCTCCCTGCGCCCGCAAGGCACCCGGCACGATGAGAACAGGAAGACCGCCATGACCGTCGACATCAGCCTCTACGGCATCGTCGACCCGCAGATCGCCCGTGGCCGCTCGCTGGCCGACATGGCGCGTGAGGCGGTCGAGGGCGGCGCGACGCTGATCCAGCTGCGTGCCAAGAACGAGACGACGCGCGAGATGGTGCGCGAGGCCCGCGCCATCCGCTCGGCGCTGCACGGCACCAATGTTCCGCTGCTGATCAACGACCGGGTCGACGTCGCGCTCGCCGCCGGCGCCGACGGCGTCCATCTCGGCGCCGACGACATGAAGCTCAGCGATGCCCGCCGGCTGCTCGGCCCGCGCGCCATCATCGGGGCGACGCTGAACAAGGTCGAGGACCTGCCCGAGCTGGCGGCCGCGAAGATCGACTATGCCTGCGCCGGCGCGGTCTTCTCCACGCAGCACAAGGACGATGCCAAGGCGCCGCTCGGCATCGAGGGGTATTCTGCGCTGCGGCGCGCGGCGGCGCAGGCGCTCGGCGATCTTCCGGTCGGCGCCATCGCCGGGATCGACGCCGGCAATGCCGGCTCGGTGATCGCCGCCGGCGCCGACGGCGTCGCGGTGATCGGGGCGCTGTTCGGCGGGCAGGACATCACGGCGGCCGCTCACGCGCTGCGGGAGGCGGTGGACGCTGCGCTGGCGCGGCGGCTGGCGGCCCCGGTCTGATCGCCAGGGGGCAGCCGCTCAGCCCCTCAGATACATGTCCCAGCAGGGCGAGAGCGCGATCCTGGTCCGCCCTTCCAACGCCTTGCCGAAGTGCTCGAGGATCATGCCGCGGGCCGTGGTCTGCGGGCATTTCGGGGCCATGATCGCATCGAGCTCGCGCAGATCCTCCAGGGCCTGAGCTGCGACCTTCGGGTTGCTGCGGAACGGGTCGATGCCGATCGGGACATGGCGCGGCGGTCTGCGGTCGAGCTGGCGGTTGAACAGGTCGACGAAATCGAGCGTGAAGAAGCCGTTGAGCTCGCGCTTGTTGGCGTTCTCCCAGGCGCGGATCGCCTCGATGCCCTGCTCGGCCT
This sequence comes from Allobosea sp. GW823-FHT02B03, assembly GCF_058797755.1. Taxonomy (NCBI): domain Bacteria; kingdom Pseudomonadati; phylum Pseudomonadota; class Alphaproteobacteria; order Hyphomicrobiales; family Alloboseaceae; genus Allobosea; species Allobosea sp. GW823-FHT02B03. Next base: position 259,545 of record NZ_JBXAJY010000006.1, read on the forward strand.
CGAGCAGCCAGGTCGCCTGATAATCGATCGCCGAGTAGAGAATGAACGAGGGCAGCTGGCCCTTGGCGGAGAGCTCGGCATAGGCGCTCTGGTTCCGCGCGTAATGCTCCAGCATCAGCGGCGCGCGCTCGGCGATCTCGCGCTTGACGCTGACCCGGCCGATCCGGCCGAGATCGTCGACGCGCAAGGCTTCGTAGGTCGGCGCGCCGAGCATGGCGCGGGCGCCACGCTCGATGAAGATCAGGGCCGAAGGCAGGGACGCGGCGAGGAGCAGCACCAGCACGACCGGGCGAAGCCGATCCGTCCGCCCCTGCCATTCCAGCAGGATCGCCAGCAGCAATGGCCAGAGCGCGATGAATTCGAGGCTGCCGGTGTTCTGCGTCTCGAAGAAGATCAGGGCGAACAGGGTGACCGCGAGCCAGCCGGTGGTCGAGACCGCAAGCCCGCGCAGGAAGGAGCCGAAAGCCGCCGGGCGGTCGCGCCAGGCCAACCAGACCAGCACGCCAAGGAGGACGAGCACCGAGCCGATGACGTTGAACTTGACCGAGGCCACGGTCAGGAAGCGCGGCAGCAACGCCCCGGTATTGAGTGAGAGCAGGGTCAGGATGTCCTCGACATAGGCCCGGACCAGGCCGGTGCCGAGATCGAGAAGGGCGAGGATCGCGAGGACGGCGGCGGCGGCGAGAGCGGCATCTCGGAAGCGCATCCGGCCGGTCAATACGGCATAGCCGACCAGCATGGCGCCGCTGACGGCGCCGGTGACCTTGACCAGGAACAGCGCCAGCATCAGCGCCGCGACCAGTAAGGTCAGGAGCAGCGGGCCGCGTACGAAGAACAGCGTCGCTACCAGCACATAGAGCAGCAGGCAGATATGCCGGTTGTAATGGCCGAAGCCGTCGAGGCCCGGCAGCGGGTAGAGCTCGTGCAGGTTGATCGGCAACGAGGCGAAGAGCAGGAAGGGCAGCAGCAGGGCCAGCGCCTGCCCGCGCGAGCGCTGCGCGACATGGAAGGCCACGATGGCGAGCAGCGGCAGGGCGACGGGCAGCACGCCCCAGTTCGCGAGCAGGATCGGATGCGCCTTTGGAAAGGCGAGGTCGAGGCCGGCGACGAGGTAATAGCCGAGCGGGCCGACCGGCGCGAAGAAATCGATGCTCGGGACCTGACCTTCATGAATGCGCTGGGCCGCGTCGAAATAGACCGCGGTGTCCCAATAGTTGGAACCCAGCGGCAGGCGCAGCGGCAGGAGCAGCCCGGCCAGGACAAAGGCGAGAAAGAGCGCCAGCCAGAAGGCGGGACTGGACGCGAGCCGACGCAGGCTCCAGGCAGCGTCGCCTTCCGCCGCGAGTGCTCGCTGCGTCTTTACAGTGCCCATCGCCATGCTCGCCTTCCTGGTCGCGCGGGAGACTGGCAGCAAAACCTTACCGGGAGCCTGCGACGACCGGCGAATGATGGCGGAACCGGCCTTTTCTAACCCTGCGCCGGGGCGCCCGGTATGTCTGCGAAGCGTCGCGGCAGGGCAAAGCCATGGCGCAGCGGATCGTCCGGCTCGATGACGAAGCTGCCTTCCCCGGCAAGATGGCTCGTGCCGGCGACCGTGACGGTGACGGCACCGGCAGCAGGGTATTCGACCGGGCCGACCACCGTGCCGGTAAAGGCTCCGCCGGTAATGCTGCGGAAGCTGCGGCTCCTGCCCGTCGGGATCAGGCCCCTGGCATGGTCCAGCGCCATGCGCGCGGTCACGCCGGAGCCGGTCGGCGAGCGGTCGATCTGGCGTTCGGCGAAGACGCAGAGATTGAAGCTCTCGGCCTCCGGCCCGGCCTCGTCGGTGACGATGGTGCCGTAGAGAAAGCCGAGGTCGGGCTCGGTCGGATGGGTGATCGCGCGTGTCGCCCGGACCCTGTCCGTCAGCGCCCCTGCCGCGGCTGCGATCTCCTCGACCGGCGTTGCGAACAGGTCGAGCCCGAAGCGCGAGGCCGGCAGGATGCAGTAATACGCGCCGCCATAGGCGATGTCGGTGACGACCGTGCCGAAGCCGGGCAGCGCGACCGCAAGATCGCGAGCCTCGACGAAGGCTGGCACGCTCTCGAAACTGACCTTGCCGACCTTGCCACCTTCGAACTCGCAGGCGAGGCGCAGCAGGCCGCAGGGCGCCTCGATGGCGAAGCGGGTCACCGGCTCGACCGCCGGCACCAGCCCATGATCGATCGCATAACGGCCGAGCGCGATGGTGGCGTGGCCACACATCGTCGAATAGCCCTCATTATGGGTGAAGAGCACGCCGAAGGCCGCCTCGGGAGCGGTCGCGGCCACCGGGATGACGCCGTACATGCCGTCATGGCCGCGCGGCTCCAGCATCATCGCCCGGCGCAGATGATCGTGGAGCTCGCGGGCCTGCCGGCGTTTCTCCAGAATGGTCGCGCCGGTCAGCTCGGGATAGCCCGAGGTGACGATCCGGACCGGCTCGCCACAGGTATGGTAGTCGATATAGGCAAGGCGCATGGCTGGGCTCCCGATGGCGGCTCCGCCATCGCTGCCCAGCCTAGCCGGATCATGCGCCGCCGCCAGAGCCGCAGCGGCGCCTCAAGCCTCAGAGATTGAAGACCCGGTGGGGGACGAACTCGCCCTGCTCGATCGAGCCGGTGGCGATCAGCACGCCGCCGCAGGTGGTGTAGACCGCCTGGGCCTCGACCGGCGCATCGCGCCCGCGCAGCAGGATGCTCTGGCCGCGCTTGAGCCTGAGCGCCGCATCGCGATGGATCACGATCTCCGGGATCAGCGACAGGGCGGTTGCGACCGGCCGCAGGGCCGTGGCCGCAGCTTCCGCTCCCTCGCGCAGGGTTTCGACCGAGACCGCATCATCGACCCCGAAAGGGCCGACACGGGTGCGCCTGAGATGGGCGACATGGCCGAGGCAGCCGAGGGCCAGGCCAAGGTCGCGCGCGATGGCGCGGACATAGGTGCCCTTGCCGCATTCGGCCTCGAATGTCGTCGTCTCCGGCGAATGCGAGACGATGCGCAGCGAGGTGATCTCGACCGGGCGCGCCTCAAGCGTCACCTCCTCGCCATCGCGGGCGAGGTCATAGGCACGCTCGCCGGCGATCTTGATCGCCGAGAATTTCGGCGGCACCTGCTGGATCGTGCCGGTGAAGCGCGGCAACAGCGCCAGGATCGCGTCCTCCTGCGGCCGTGCCTCGGAGGTCGCGACGACCTTGCCCTCGGTGTCGTCCGTGTCGGTCTGCGAGCCCCAGGCGACGGTGAACTGATAGGCCTTGCGGCCATCCATGACGAAGGGCACGGTCTTGGTCGCTTCGCCGAGCGCGATCGGCAAAAGGCCGGAGGCGAGCGGATCGAGCGTGCCGGCATGCCCGGCCTTCTTGGCCGAGAAGGCGCGCTTCACCACGCTGACCGCATGGGTCGAGGTCATGCCGACCGGCTTGTCGAGCACGACCCAGCCATGGACATCGCGCTTCTTCGGGCGCGGCGCAAATTCCCTGCCGCCCGCTTCCCTGGCGCCCTCGGCCGGGGCTCCGTTCTCGTCAGTCATCGTCATGGGGCTTGTCTTGATCGGTCTGGTCGATGCGCAGCGGCTTGCGATCGGTGTCGCGGCGCACGGCGTCGGAATCGAGCAGCGCATCGATGCGCGCCGCCTCGTCGAAGCTCTCATCCTGGCGGAAGCGGACGTCCGGGGCGTATTTCAGGTTCACCCGATGGGCGATCTCGCCGCGGATATAGCGCTTATGCGCATCGAGCGCCTTCAGCACGGTCCCGACATCCTCGCCGCCGAGCGGCATGATGTAGCAGGTCGCGAGCTTGAGATCGGGCGAGAGCCGGACCTCGGGCACGGTGATGACATGCTTCGCCAGCACGTCATCGTGGATTTCGCCCCGCGCCAGCATCTCGGCGAGGGCGTGGCGGATCAGTTCGCCGACGCGGAGTTGACGCTGCGAGGGACCGGAGGTTTTTACAGGTTTTGCCATGGTTCTCGTTCTCCGGGATCGGACCGGATGAGCGTGGATTGTCAAAGCGCCGTGGCCGGGCTTGGCCCGGCCACCTGGTGACGTTCACGCGCGCCAGAGGCGCGATCTCTCGGTGAAGATGGTCGGGCCCCAGACCCGACCATCGGAAGCGAAAGCCTCAGAGCGTGCGCTTGATCGCCTCGACGCGATAGCACTCGATGACGTCGCCGGCACGCATGTCCTGGTAGTTCTCGAAGGACATGCCGCACTCCTGGCCGGCCACCACTTCCTTGGCGTCGTCCTTGAAGCGCTTGAGCTGGGCGAGCTTGCCCTCGTGGACCACGACGCCGTCGCGGATCAGGCGGACATTGGCGCCGCGCTCGATCGTGCCGTCGGTGACGCGGCAGCCGGCGATCTTGCCTACCTTCGAGACGTTGAAGATCTCGAGGATCTGGGCATTGCCGAGCATGGTCTCGCGCAGGGTCGGCGCCAGCAGGCCGGACATCGCGTCCTTAACGTCATCCATCAGGTTGTAGATGATGTTGTAGTAGCGAATCTCGACGCCGGCCCGCTCGGCCGCCTCGCGCGCTTCCTTGTGGGCGCGCACGTTGAAGCCGACCACGACCGCGCCGGAGGCCTGCGCCAGCGTCACGTCCGACTCGGTGATGGCACCGACGCCCGACTGCAGCACGCGGGCGCGCACCTCGTCATTGCCGACCTTCTCGAGCGAACCGACGATGGCTTCGACCGAGCCCTGCACGTCGCCCTTGACGACGAGCGGGAACTCCTTGCGGCCGGCGCCTTCCTTGAGCTCGCGCATCATCTCGGCGAGCGAGCGGCCGGCGCCCGAGCCGGCGCCGCGCGCGGCGAGGCGATCGCGCTTCTGGCGCTCGCGGTAATCGGTGATCTCGCGGGCACGCGCTTCCGACTCGACGACCGCAACGCGATCGCCGGCCTCGGGCGTGCCGTTGAAGCCGAGAACCTCGACCGGCAGCGAGGGCGGAGCCTCCTTGATCTGGGCGCCGGTGTCGGCGATCAGCGCGCGGACGCGGCCCCATTCGGAGCCGGCGACGACGATGTCGCCGGTGCGCAGCGTGCCGCGCTGGACGAGCACGGTCGCGACCGGACCGCGACCACGATCGAGCTTGGCCTCGATGACCGTGCCTTCGGCGGCGCGATCGGGATTGGCCTTGAGGTCGAGCACCTCGGCCTGCAGCGCGATCGCGTCGAGCAGCGTGTCGAGACCCTGACCGGTCTTGGCCGAGACCTCGATCTCGAGCGTCTCGCCGCCGAGCGACTCGACCTGGATCTCGTACTGCAGCAACTCGGACCGGACGCGGTCCGGGTTGGCGTCGGACTTGTCGATCTTGTTGATCGCCACGATCAGCGGCACCTTGGCCGCCTTGGCGTGGTTGATGGCCTCGACCGTCTGCGGCATCACGCCGTCATCGGCGGCGACCACGAGCACGACCACGTCAGTCACCTTGGCGCCGCGGGCACGCATCGCCGTGAAGGCGGCGTGGCCGGGGGTGTCGATGAAGGTCACCTTCGAGCCCGAAGGCGTCGTCACCTGATAGGCGCCGATATGCTGGGTGATGCCACCGGCCTCGCCGGTGACGACATGCGTCTTGCGGATCGCGTCGAGCAGCGAGGTCTTGCCGTGGTCGACATGGCCCATGATCGTGACGACCGGCGGGCGCGAAACCAGCGCCTCGTCGGTGTCGGGCGTGTCGAAAAGGCCCTCTTCGACGTCGGATTCGGCGACGCGCTTGACGGTGTGGCCCATTTCCTCGGCGACGAGCTGGGCGGTGTCGGCATCGATCACGTCGGTGATCTTGTGCATCGCACCCTGCTTCATCAGCAGGCGGATGACGTCGACGCCCCGCTCCGTCATGCGGTTGGCGAGTTCCTGGATGGTGATCGTCTCCGGGATGACCACCTCGCGCATCACGCGCTCCTTGGCGACATCCGAAGCGCGGTGACCGGTCATGCGCTGGACGCGGCGGCGGAAGGCCGCGACCGAACGCGTCCGCTCGTCGTCTCCGCCCGTGGCGTTGGAGAGCGTCAGGCGGCCGCGCGGCTTCTCGCCGGCCTTCGGGGTCTTGGGTGCCGGGACCGGCGCGCCACGCGGCGCTCCGCCGGGGCTGCCACCCGGGCGGCGGAAGGCGGGACGCGCCTCGCCGTCATCGGGGCGGCTGCGCGGGGCGCCAGCGGAAGCGGGCGCCTGGCGCGCCGGCCGGGCGACGAGCGGCTCGGCCGTGGCATTGGCGTCGGGACGCGGCGGACGCGGCGTGTCGGGGCGCGGCCGGCGGAAGTCGAGGCTCGGCGGACGGGCGCCGACATCGCGCATCGGCGGACGCGGCGAGCCGTAGTCGCGCGGGCCGGACGGTGCCGGGCGCGGCGACGAAGCATAGGGGGCGGCAGCGGCAGGTGCAGGCGAAGCCGGAGGCGCGGCCGGCGCCGAAGGGGCCGGGGCAGCAGGCGGCGCAGCCGGACGCGGCGCGGCGGTTTCCTCGCGCTGGCGCATGGCGGTATCGGCCCGGCGCTTGCGCTCCTCCTCCTGGCGCTTGCGCTCCTCTTCCTCGCGCTGGCGCGCCAGGGCGGCCTCGCGCTCGGCACGCTCGCGCTCCTCGCGGGCGGCGCGCTGGCGCGCCTCTTCCTCGGCGCGGGCGCGGGCTTCGGCCTCGCTGGCGCGGGCATCGGTCAGGGCGCGCAGACGCGCATCCTTCTCGTCGTCCGAAAGCGTGCGCAGGAGCATGCCGCCGGCCGGCCGAGCAGGGGCCGGCTGCGGGCGCGGCGGGACAGGAGCCGACGGCGGCTGCGGAGCGCGCGTGACCGGCGCCGGAGCGGCAGGCTCATGGCCGCCGACGCGGCGCTTGACCTCGACGACGACCTGCTTCGAACGCCCATGCGAGAAGCTCTGCCGAACCGTGCTCTGTTCGACAGGCCGCTTCAGCGACAACGTCTTGGGAGGCGTCACGCTCAAGGTCTTGTCGCCCGGGTTCTTGGTGTCAGTCATTCCGCTTTCGGTCCTGCCGGTTCGGTCTTCGTTTGATCTGCAGCGTCGGATTCCGCCGGGTCGATAGACGGCGCCCCGCCAGCATCGTCCGTCCGAAAGCGGACGAGCCGACGCCAGCGCGAGAGGAAGCCCTCGGTCGCCGGTCCCGGAACAAGGGCTGCATGTATCACATGCTCACGCCCTAACGCCAGTTCCAGTTCGGCCGCCGCGAAAATCGCGACAACCGGGATATTGCGCGGCTTCAGCCCGGCCTCGGCGCGGGCCGTGGCGGCCCGGTGCAGGGCCTGCCCGATCTTGCGCTTGCCGTCCTCCGCGCCGTCGCTCGCGGCGACGATCGCCGCGGCCTGGCCCGAGCCGGCAAGCGTCTCGACCTTGCCAAAGCCGGTCGAGACGAGGCCGGCCTTGTTGGCCATGGCGAGTGCCTGGATCGCGTCGCGCACCATCAGCGCGTCGATCTCCTCGGCCAGCGTCGCCGAAACCACGACCTTCTGCTTCAGCGAGCGCTCGAACGCCTTGCGCTTGACCGCCAGGCCGACCGCAGCGGCGCTGAGGCCGACCCAGACGCCACGTCCCGGCAACTTACGCCGAAGATCGGGCACCAATATGTCGCCCGGCCCGACGACGAAACGGATCAGGTCCTCGGGCGCGCGGGCCTGGCGCGTCACCACGCAGGTCCGCTCCTGGGCCTTGTCCGCCCGGCCCTCGCGTCCGGCCCGCGGCGCCATGGCGCGGTCTGCGGCCTTCGTGCTCAGGCTCTCGTCCTCAGGCCTGCGCCTCTTCCTCGGCGTCGGTCTCGGGAGCCGGCTCCGGCGCCTCGACCCAGCCGGCCTTGATGCGCGCGGCCATCACCATCGCCTCGGCGTCCTGACGCGACAGGTCGAAGCCGTCGAGATAGCCGGAATGGCGGGTGGTCTCGCCATCCTTGCGCTCGGTCCAGCCGACGAGATCGTCGGTGGCGCAGCCGGCGAGGTCCTCGACGCTCTTCACGTCGTTCTCGCCGAGCGCGACCATCATCGCGGTGGTGACGCCCTCGACCTCGCGCAGCTCGTCCTCGACGCCGAGCGCGCGACGCTTCTCGTCGAACTCGGCCTCGACCGCGGCGAGATAGTCCTGGGCGCGCGTCTGGATCTCGGCGGCGGTGTCCTCGTCGAAGCCCTCGATCGAGGAAAGCTCGGACGGCTCGACATAGGCGACTTCCTCGACCGAGCGGAAACCTTCCGAGGCGAGGAGCTGGCCGACCGTTTCGTCGACATTGAGCGCGTTCATGAAGATCTCCGTGCGCTGCACGAATTCCTTCTGGCGACGCTCGGATTCCTCGGCCTCGGTCAGGATGTCGATGTCCCAGCCGGTGAGCTGCGAGGCGAGGCGGACGTTCTGGCCACGGCGGCCGATGGCGAGCGAGAGCTGCTCGTCCGGCACCACGACCTCGATCTTGTCGGCTTCCTCGTCGAGCACGACCTTGGCGACTTCCGCCGGCTGCAGCGCGTTGACGACGAAGGTCGCGACGTCCGGCGACCACGGGATGATGTCGATCTTCTCGCCCTGGAGCTCGCCGACCACGGCCTGCACGCGCGAGCCGCGCATGCCGACGCAGGCGCCGACCGGGTCGATCGAGGAATCGCGCGAGATCACGGCGATCTTTGCGCGCGAACCCGGGTCGCGGGCAACGGCTTTGACTTCGACAATCCCGTCATAGATTTCCGGCACTTCCTGGCCGAAGAGCTTGGCCATGAACTGCGGATGGGTACGCGACAGGAAGATCTGCGGGCCGCGCGGCTCGCGGCGCACGTCGTAGACATAGGCGCGGGCGCGATCGCCGACCTTGAAGGTCTCGCGCGGGATCATCTCGTCGCGACGGATGATCGCCTCGCCGCGGCCGAGATCGACGAAGACGTTGCCGTATTCGACGCGCTTCACCGCGCCGTTGACGATCTCGCCGATGCGGTCCTTGTACTCGTCATACTGACGGTCGCGCTCGGCCTCGCGCACCTTCTGGACAATGACCTGCTTGGCCGACTGGGCCGCGATGCGGCCGAAATCGAAGGGCGGCAGCGGATCGGCGATGACGTCGCCGACCTGGGCGGCCGGGTTGTGGCGCTTGGCCTCGTCGACGGTGATCTCGGTGGCGCCGTTCTCGACGAGGTCGACGACCTGGAGATGGCGGGCCAGGCGCAACTCGCCGGACTTGGTGTTGATCTCGGCATGGACGTCGGTCTCGGCGCCGTAGCGCGAGCGCGCCGCCTTGGCGATGGCGTCCTGCATCGCGTCGATCACGATCTGGCGGTCGATCGACTTCTCGCGAGCGACGGCGTCCGCGATCTGCAGCAGTTCGAGCCTGTTGGCGCTGACAGCCATTGCACTCACTCCTCTTCTTCTCGGTTCTGCTCGGGAGACGGCTTGCCACCCTTGGCGCCCTTGGCCGGCTTGCGGGCCTTCGGGTCGCGCGGTCCCAGCGATTTGCCGCGCCCGGGCGCCGGCATCGCGATCTCATCGGCCGGCGGCATTTCCGGCGGCAGGCCGGACTTTCCGCGGCGAAGCGACTCTGTGACGAGGGCGTCGGTCAAAACCAGCCGCGCCTCGGCGATCAGCCGCATCGGGATCGCGACATCGCGCTCTTCCTCGGACTTCGCGTCGTCACGGGTCAGCAGGGCGTCGCCGCCGCTGACGCCGCGCAGGATGCCGCGGAAGCGCTTGCGGCCGGCAACCGGCTCGCCGGTGTCGATCTTGGCGAGATGGCCGGCCCAGCGCTCGAAATCGCCGGGGCGGACCAGCGGCCTGTCAATGCCGGGCGAAGAAACCTCGAGATGATACGCCGCCTGGATCGGATCGTCGACATCGAGCGCCGGCGAAACCGCCTGGCTGACGGCCTCGCAGCCCTCGACGGTCATCGTGCCGTCCGGACGCTCGGCCATGATCTGCAAGGTGCAGCCGTTCTGGGCGGTGATGCGGACGCGGACGAGGCGATAGCCGATATCGGCGATCGCCGGCTCGACGATCGTCGCGACGCGCGCGGCGACACCCGTCTCGACGACGATCCGCTGTTCCTGATCCTGCATGTCCTGCTCGCCCATTGCCCGGCTCGCCATCATCTCGCCTGCGGCGCCGATGGCGACCGCTACGCCCGGACGGCTTCGGCCAACAAAAAAGAGCGGGCCGGTGGGCCCGCTCTTGATCGCCGGCTTACACCGAAACCAGAGCTGTTGGCGCCCTATCTAGTCCTGTTCGGGCGATCTTGCAAGTTGCGAGGCGGTCGATGGCCGTTTCTCGGTTTCCGCTAACCGGCTGGTCATTCTTGCCTGCTAGCCTCTCGCCCGTTCTGGTGAAGAGGTTGCGTTGATGAGTCCCGTCGGAGCGCTGCTGCGCGACCTCGAAACCACGATGGCACGCGGCTCGAGCGAGGAGCGTGCCACGATCCTGGCGAGGCTGACCGACCTCTTCCTGAGCACGGCCACCGGTATGGCCGAGGACCAGATCAGCGTCTTCGACGTCGTCATCGGCCGCCTCGCCCGGGCGATCGAGCTGCGCGCCCGCATCGAATTGTCGGAGCGGCTCTCGGAGGTGCCGAACGCGCCGAGCGGCGTCGTGCGCCAGCTCGCGCTCGACGAGATCGCGGTCGCACGGCCGGTGCTCGTCGCCTCGCCGCGCCTCAGCGACAACGACCTCGTCGCGATCTCGGCCGCCAAGGGCCGCGACCACATGCTCGCCATCACCGAGCGCCCGGAACTGGGCGAGCCGGTCACCGATTTTCTGATCCTGCGCGGTGGCCGCGTCGTCACCCATGCGGTCGCGGCGAACCCTAGCGCCCGCTTCTCGCGCCATGGCATGGGCGTTCTCGTGATGCGGGCGGCCCAGGACGACGCCCTGCAGGCGACGCTGGGCACGCGGGACGACCTGCCGGCCGACCTCGCCGAGCAGTTGCTGGCCGCCGCCAAGAACTCGGCGCGGCGCCGCCTCGAGGCCTCGCTCGAGCCGGCCATGGCGGGCGCGGTCGCCGGCGCGATCGAGCGCAGTGCCGAGACCGTGTCGACAGAGGCCGAGATCAACGGCGATCTCGGCAAGTTCGGCGTGGCGCTTGCCGATATCAAGGGCCTGAACGAGGCCGGAAAACTCGACGAGACCGTCATCGCGCAATACGCGACCTCAGGCGCGGGCGAGCACGCGATCTGCGGCGTCGCGGTGCTCGCCGGACTCTCGCTGCCCGCGACCGAGCACATCGTGTTCGGGCCGGATCGCGAGGCCGTCCTCCTGGTCGCGCTCGGTATGGGCTGGTCCTGGGAGACCGCCAAGGCGCTGATCGGCCTGCGCAAGGGCGACGGCAAGTCGGCGCCGGTGCTGGAGCGGGCAAGGCTCAGCTTCCGCAACCTGACCCCGACCACCGCCCAGCGCGTGCTCGGCTTCCTCAGGATGCGCGACGGAACGCCGTGAGATAGCTGGGGACGCGCCCCTCCCTCACCGCCTTGGCCTCGTAGCGGGTGCGGATCCAGCCCGGATAGGGCTGGCGCCAGTCGTCGGCATTCTCGTCGGCCCAGTCGAAATCGGGCGAGGCCATAAGCCGCGCCAGCGTCCAGCCGACATAGTCGTCGATATCGCTGGCGAAGCGGAAGCGTCCGCCCGGTCGCAGCGCCCGCGCCAGCAGGGCGAGCGTCCGCTCGGAGACGAAGCGCCGCTTGCGCTGGCGCCGCTTCGGCCACGGGTCGGGGTAGAGCAGGTCGGCGGCATCGAGGCTGCCGGCGGGCAGGCGCGGCAGCATCAGGGCGGCGTCGCCATCCCAGAGTCGGATATTGCGCAGCCCCTCGCGCTCGATGACGGCGAGGAATTTCGCCATGCCGTTGATGAAGGGTTCGCAGCCGATGAAGCCGATCTGCGGGCTCTCGCGCATCCGGTGCAGCAGATGCTCGCCGCCGCCGAAGCCGATCTCGAGGCGAACCGCCTCGACGGGAACCGGGAACAGGGCGGCGAGGTCGCCAATCTCGCCTTCCGGCAGACGCAGCCGCGGCAGCACTTCCGCGATGCGCCCGGCCTGACCTTCGCGCAGCCCCTTGCCCTTGCGCCGGCCGAAGAAGGCCCGGTCGGGATCGTGCTGATCTGTCATCGCCATCGCCTCGGTATCGGAGCTGGGTTCACGCGAAGCGCCGGCTGCAGCTGTCGCACCCCGCCCCATCCGCTCTCCGGTCTAAAGAAAATGGCCGGGGCGCAACGCCCCGGCCATCGTGATCGGGTATCCCGAGGCCGATATCAGGCGACGGCCTTCTTCAGCGTGTCGACCAGATCGGTCTTCTCCCAGGAGAAGCTGCCGTCGCGGCCAGCCTTTCGGCCGAAATGGCCATAGGCCGCCGACTTGGCGTAGATCGGCTTGTTCAGGTTGAGATGGGTGCGGATGCCGCGCGGGGTCAGGTCCATGACCTCGCCGAGGACCGCCTCGAGCTTGGCCTCGTCGACCTTGCCGGTGCCGTGCAGGTCGACATAGATCGACAGCGGCTTGGCGACACCGATGGCGTAGGAGAGCTGGATCGTGCAGCGATCGGCGAGCTTGGCCGCGACGACGTTCTTGGCGAGATAGCGCGCCGCGTAGGCGGCCGAACGGTCGACCTTGGTCGGGTCCTTGCCCGAGAAGGCGCCGCCGCCATGGGGCGCCGCGCCGCCATAGGTGTCGACGATGATCTTGCGGCCGGTCAGGCCGGCGTCGCCGTCAGGGCCGCCGATCACGAACTTGCCGGTCGGGTTTACGTGCCAGACGGTGTCCTTCGAGATCCAGCCATCGGGCAGAGTCTGACGGATATAGGGCTCGACGATCTTGCGGACATCGGCAGAGGACAGCTTCTCGTCGAGATGCTGGGTCGAGAGCACGATCTGGGTGACGCCGACCGGCTTGCCGTTCTCGTACTTGACGGTGACCTGGCTCTTGGCGTCGGGGCCGAGCTTGGCGGCGGCGCCTTCGCCGGAATGGCGGGCCTTGGCCAGGACCTCGAGGATCTTGTGGGCGTAGTAGATCGGCGCCGGCATCAGCTCCGGGGTCTCGCGGCAGGCATAGCCGAACATGATGCCCTGGTCGCCCGCGCCCTCGTCCTTGTTGCCGGAGGCGTCGACGCCCTGGGCGATGTCGGCGGACTGGGCATGCAGCAGCACGTCGATCTTGCACTTCTTCCAGTGGAAGCCGTCCTGCTCGTAGCCGATCGCGCGGATCGCCTTGCGGGCGGCCGACTTGACCTTGCTCTTCATCGCCTTCTCGTCGAGCGAGGTGCGAACCTCGCCGGCGATCACGACGCGGTTGGTGGTCGCCAGCGTCTCGCAGGCGACGCGGACCTGCGCCGCATCCATGCCGGCCTTGGCGGCTTCCTTGAAGAACAGATCGACGACCTCGTCGGAAATCCGGTCGCAAACCTTGTCCGGATGGCCTTCGCCGACGGACTCGCTGGTGAAGAGGTAGTTCTGGCGTGACACGGACAGAAATCCTTTGTGGCGGGAAGGCGACCGCAGGCATAGGCCGGCAGGCTTGCAAAAACGCGCAGCGTCTTTGCAGCGGAAACGTTCGCCGTCAAGGCCAGAAATTGTTTTGAGAGGTCGATCGTTCGACGAGGCGAACGCTGGAACGCGCGATCAGGCCTTTTCTTCGGCTTCTTCCGCCAATGCCTCGACGAGGTCGACAATGCGGCGGCGAACCCGGCTGCTCTTGATCTTGACGAAGGCCTTGGTCAGCTGGACGCCTTCGCTGGTGGCGAGGAAGTCCGAGACATAGGTCGTCGCGGCCATGTCCGAGAAACCGCCTTCAGGTGTGTCGCCGCTCGGTGCACCTTCGAAGAAGAAGGAAACCGGCACCTCGAGCATCTTGGCGATCTGCTGGAGGCGGCTGGCGCTGATCCGGTTGGCGCCCTTCTCGTATTTCTGCACCTGCTGGAAGGTCAGTCCAAGCGCCTCGCCGAGCTTTTCCTGGCTGACGCCGGCGAGCATGCGGCGCATGCGCACGCGGGCGCCGACATGGCGATCGATCGGGTTGGGGACTTTCTTCAGCATCGGTGCCGTCGGCCTCGCGTTCCGTCATTCCTCGCACCGTCCGGATGGAACGACGCTTAGCTCCCGCAACGATACCTCTTTAGCACGGTTCGATCCGCGGGAAAGTTCCAGATGGGATCACTTCCGACGTGGCCATAGCCCAAGCAAGAGCGATGTTACAATCAGGCATGCAAAAAAAACATCCCCGAACCGCGAATAGAGCGTAGCCGGACCAGCCTTGGGCAGGGTCGCATCGAGCACTCCGGTCTCGCCCAGGGCCAGCGAAGCGCGGATGCGGCCATAGCCGTCGACGACGGCCGAGATGCCGGTATTGGCGACGCGGATCAGGGGCAGGCCTTCCTCGACAGCCCGCAGCCGCGCCTGCGCCAGATGCTGATAAGGTCCGCTCGTATGGCCAAACCAGCCATCATTGGTCAGATTCAGGATGTATCCGGGGCGTGGGCCGCTCGGCATGGCCTCGCCCGGGAAGACCACCTCGTAGCAGATCAGCGCAGCGGCCGGCGGCAGGCCGCGGACCTGCAGCGGGGTGCGCCGCGTGCCGGAAGCGAAGCCTCCGGGCACGGAAACGAACTCGGACAGGCCGACGGCGCGGATCAAGCGCTCGAGAAAGGGCGGCAGGTATTCGCCGAAGGGCACGAGGTGCACCTTGTCGTAACTGCCGGTGATCACACCTTCGTCATCGACGATCTGGATCGAATTATAGATCGGCGGGCGGCTTTCGCCCGGCAGGGTCTCACCGGCGCGCGCCGCCCCGGTGATCAGGGTCGCGCCCGGCGGCAGGAGCGCGGCGATCCGCGCCAGCGCCTGCGGGGTACGCCCTAATAGGAAGGGAAAAGCCGATTCCGGCCAGATCAGATGCGTGACGTCCTGCACGCCGAGCGTGCGAGGGCCGGTCGCCCGGTCGCTGAGCGCGAGATAACGCGCCAGAATCATCTCGCTGTTGCTCGGGCTGAACTTGGCATCCTGTGGGAGATTGGGCTGCATCAGGCGCAGCTTCACGCCATTGACCGCTGCAACAGGCTCGGAAGGCACGCGCCAAGCGCCGAAGGCGGCCATGGCGGCGAGCGCGGCGACGGCGAGCCCCAATGGCTGCCAGCGCGCCCGCGCGGTCTCGCCCGTTCCGAGCGTCGCCGGCGCTGCGCCGATCGCCACGGCGAGCAGCGTCAAGCCGTAGAGCCCGATCAGCGAGGCGCTCTGCGCCAGCCATTCCGGCCCCGCCAGCATCATGCCGTAGACGTTCCAGGGAAAGCCGGTGAGGACATGGCCGCGCAGCCACTCGCTCAGCGCCAGCATCGCCGCGAGCACAAGGATGCGTCCCGCTCCCGACGGCCAGAGCAACCGGGCTAAGCCGAAGCCGAGCGCCGGGAAGAGCGCCAGGAAAGCCGGCAGCGCGACGACGCCGAGCGGCATCGCCCAGGCGAACTTGTCGGCCTCGACCAGAAAGGCGGCACCCAGCCACCACAGGCCGGCGAGATGGAAGCCGAAACCCCACCACCAGCCGGCGAGCGCCGCGGCGCGGAAGCGCCCGGAGCGGCTGTCCGCGACCGCCCCGTCGATCAGCCAGACGGCAATGGTCATCGGCACGACGACGAGCGGCCAGAGATCGAGCGGCGCCAGGGCCAGCGCGCCGCTCGCGCCCGCCGCCAGCGCGATCAGGCGCTTCGGCCAGCCCCAGGCGAGGATGACGCGATCGGCCAGAGCCGCCAATGCCGTCATGGGGCTTCCGGAGCGGCGGCCTCACCGGCCGCGACCTCGTCGCGGCGATGGATACGCAGGCGCTTGACGCGGCGGGGGTCGGCGTCGAGCACCTCGAATTCGAGGCCTTCCGGCCCCTTGATCAATTCGCCCCGTGCCGGCACGCGGCCGGCCAGGGTGACGATCAGGCCGCCGAGCGTGTCGACCTCCTCGGCGACCTCGGCGCTCGAAAGATCGATGCCGGTCGCCTCGTTCAGATCCTCCAGCGTCGCCCGCGCATCGGCGATGAAGCGGTTCTCGCCGGCGGGCGCGATGGTCGGCGCCTCGTCATGGTCGTGCTCGTCCTCGATGTCGCCGACGACGATCTCGATCAAGTCCTCGATCGAGACCAGACCGTCGGTGCCGCCATATTCGTCGATCACGAGCGCGATATGGGTCCGCGTCGCCTGCATCCGTACCAGGAGGTCGACGGCCGGCATGGAGGGCGGGACGTAGAGCACCGGCCGCAGGATCGCCGCCTGCGCCAGGGTCACCGAGAGATCGACGGCGCCGAGATCGGGCACCGCCTCGCCCTCGCCGCCCCGACCCGGCTTGGCGCGCGCGGCCAGGAAGTCGAGGAAATCGCGGATGTGGATCATGCCGCGGGGGTCGTCGAGGGTCTCGCCATAGACCGGCAGGCGGGAATGGCCGGCACTGCGGAACAAGGCGAGCAGGCTCGCCAGTGTCGCCTCCAGCGAGACCGCGATGATGTCGGCGCGCGGGATCATGACGTCGTCGACGCGGCGCTCGCGCAGGCTGAGCACATTGGAGAGCATGGCCCGCTCCTGCGGGCTGATATCGGCGATCTCGCCGCTCCCCTGCGCCAGGGCTTCGGTGATCTCCTCGCGGACCGAACCGCCATGGCGCAGGCCGAGGCGGTCGAGGAACTGGCCGAGCCAATGGGTGAGGCCGCGGCCGGCGGATTCGGAGGCGGTGCTAGATCGAGGGTCGTCGCTCATGGCGCGGGTGAAGACTGCTTCTTGCGAGGAGCCGCCGCGGGAGCGGGCTCGGTGGGGTGGGGGTCGGTTCCGGCATAAGGATCGGCGATGCCGAGGCGGGCGAGTGCCGCGGTCTCCATCGCCTCCATGCGCTGCGCTTCGGCCTCGGTCTCGTGATCCTCGCCGAGCAAATGCAGCAGGCCGTGGATGACGAGATGGCTGAGATGATCGCCGAGGCTCTTGCCTTCGGCCTCGGCTTCGCGCGTCAGCGTCTCGAGGGCGAGCACGATGTCGCCGAGCACCGGGCTTGAGGCGACGCGCTCCGGCGGCACGGCCGGGAAAGAGAGCACATTGGTCGCCTTGTCGAAGCCACGCCATTCGCGGTTGACGGCGCGGATGCGCTTGTCGTCGGTCAGGAGCAGGCTGAGTTCGGCCCCTTCGAGCGGCCGCAGGCGCGCTTCCGCGAGACCGGCGGCGATCGCCGCCTCGATACGCGGCCGCAGATCGCCAAGCTCGCGCCAGCGCCGCGACTGCAGGCGCAGTTCGAGCGTCAGCCCACAGGCCGGCAACTCGGATCGCGGCGCGGCGCGCCGCGATCGAGGTCGATCGTTCATCGCGGTCTCTCCCGCGACAGCATGCGCTTTAGGCCGTCGGCATCGCCTTCCACCGGGCCGGCATCGGCCGGCGGCAGGTTGGCGAGCCGGGCCTCGCGCTCGTCGCGTTCCTTCCTGGCGGCATCCTCATAGGCCATGACGATGCGGCGCACGAGTTCATGGCGGACGACGTCGCCCTCCTCGAAGCGGGCATGGCCGACGCCCTCGACGCCCGAGAGCAGCCTGACCGCCTCGACCAGGCCGGAGCGCTGGCCCGGCGGCAGGTCGATCTGCGAGGGGTCGCCGGTGATGATCATGCGCGAGCCCTCGCCGAGGCGGGTCAGGAACATCTTCATCTGCACGGAGGTCGCGTTCTGGGCCTCGTCGAGCAGCACGACCGCATTGGTCAGGGTGCGGCCGCGCATGAAGGCGAGCGGCGCGATCTCGATCATCCCGGTCTGGAGGGCCCGCTCGACATGGCGCGCCTCCATGAAATCGTTGAGCGCGTCGTAGATCGGCCTGAGGTACGGGTCGACCTTCTCGCGCATGTCGCCCGGCAGGAAGCCAAGGCGCTCGCCGGCCTCGACCGCCGGCCGTGAGAGCACCATGCGCTCGACCACGCCCTGCTCGATCAGCGAGACCGCATGACCGACCGCGAGCCAGGTCTTGCCGGTGCCGGCCGGGCCTTCGGCGAGGACGAGCTCATGACGCTTGAGCTGGCGCAGATAGGCGTCCTGCGCCGCATTGCGGGCCCGCACCGGCCCACGCTTGCGGGTGACGATGGCATCGAAGGCGGACTTGCCGGCATTGTCGGCCGGAAAGAGCGAGCGCTGCACATTGCTCTCCTCGATCGCACCGTCGACCTCGCCGAGATTGACGGCAGCGCCGATCTTGGCGCGGGCATAGAGGGTACGCAGCACGCGGCTCGCCTGCTCGGCGGTATCCGGCGGCCCCTTGATGGTGATGTGGTTGCCATTGGGGCTGACGACGACACCGAGCCGGCGCTCGAGATGCGCCAGATTCTGGTCGTATTGCCCGAAGACCAGGCTCGCGAGCTGGTTGTCGTCGAATGACAGCACCACTTCCGTGCCGGACAGGCCGGCGCGCGCCGGCACCTCCTCGCGGAGCGCCAGCGGGTCGCGGCGAAGGCCGCGTTCGGGTCTCGGGTTCATCGGATCGGCCTGGGCCAAAGGTGTCTTCTCCTGGAGCGGGGGTCGTGGGCAGGCAGAGGCACGCGACGAAACCCGACTCGACTTCTAGGCATACGCACTCAGGCAGCCAGCTCCCGCGGCACGGCACGGCCGAACAGCGAGTTCGAGCCGGCGCGTTCGATCGTCACCATGACGCGCTCGCCGATGCGATGCGTCGCGGTTTCGATCTGGACCGCCTGGAGATAGGGGGTCTTGCCCGCTAGCTGGCCGGGATGGCGCCCGGCCCGCTCGAGCAGCACCTCGACTGTCCGGCCGACCATGGCGTGGTTGAACTCCTGGCGATGGCGCTCGACCAGCGCCTGCAGGCGCTGCAGGCGCTCATCCATCACCGCGGGCTCAACTTGCGTCTCGAGCTCCGCCGCGGGAGTACCCGGACGCGGCGAGTACTTGAACGTATAGGCCGAGGCGAAGCGGACATCCTCGACGAGACGCAGCGTCTCCTCGAAATCGTGATCGCTCTCGCCGGGGAAGCCGACGATGAAATCCGAGGACAGGGCGATGTCGGGCCTGGCCGCACGCACCTTGTCGATCAGCCGCCGGTATTCGTCGCCCGTGTGCTTGCGGTTCATCGCCGCGAGGATGCGGTCGGAGCCGGCCTGCACCGGCAGATGCAGGAAGGGCATCACCTGAGGCAGATCGCGATGGGCGGCGATCAGATCGTCGTCCATGTCGCGCGGATGGCTGGTGGTGTAGCGGATGCGGGCGATGCCCGGCACCTCGGCGAGACGGTGCATCAGCCGCGCCAGCCCCCAGATCCGCCCGCCCTGCCCTTCGCCATGATAGGCGTTGACGTTCTGGCCGAGCAGGGTGACGTCCTGCACGCCGGCCTCGGCCAGACGCTCGACCTCGGCGACCACCTGCGCGACCGGGCGCGAGAATTCGGCGCCGCGCGTATAGGGCACGACGCAGAAGGCGCAGAACTTGTCGCAGCCTTCCTGCACGGTGACGAAGGCCGAGATGCCACGGGCGAGGATCGCCGCGGGCTTGGGCGCCGGCAGATGGCCGAACTTGTCGTCCGGCGGCAGATCCGTGTCGACGACACGGCTGGCGCGCGCCTCGGCCAGCAAGGCAGGCAGGCGGTGATAGGCCTGCGGGCCGACGACGAGGTCGACCGCCGGCTGGCGGCGCTGGATCTCGGCACCCTCGGCCTGGGCGACGCAGCCGGCGACCACCAAAGTGGTCTCGTGGCCATCGGCCTTGCGAGCCTGCTTCAGCTCACGCAGCTTGCCGAGCTCGGTATAGACCTTGTGCGCCGCGCGCTCGCGGATATGGCAGGTGTTGAGCAGGATCAGGTCGGCATCGTCGGGCGTCGCGGTTTCCTCAAAGCCCTCGGCGCCCAGGACATCCGCCATGCGCTGCCCGTCATAGACGTTCATCTGGCAGCCATAGGACTTGATGTGGACTTTCTTCATCAACGCGGATCCGACCTCAATCCCGTCTCCTTACCCCAGTCGGTCACAGTTTGGGAATCATACTGCCGCCAGAGGCAGGCAGGCAATATCCGGGCCGCGCCGACAGAACCCCGAGGAGAGTTGCTCAAGCGCGTGACCGGCCGGTGACGGCCTCCTGCCGGGCCCGGCGGATGGCGATCTCGGCGAGCCGAGTCGCCTCCTTGCGCGAGAGCTTGCGGCCCATCCGGATCGGCTCGCCCCAGGCGAGCTCGACATCGACCGCCCCGGACGCAAGGATCGACTTCAGATGTGGCGCGAGCTCGGTGTCGCCGTGCCAGGCGAGGCCCGAGCGCACCGCCCGCCCGCCGGGCAGGCCGTGATAGCCGAGATAGGTGATGCAGAGCGGATAGACCGTCACCTCGCCATCCGCCTCGCCCTCGCCGCGCACCGCCTCGTGCGCGGCGCCGAGCAGCGAGGACCGCAAGGGCAGGACACGGGTGCCGTCACCGGTCGTACCCTCGGCGAAAAGCACCACCGCCTGCCCGTCCGAGAGCCGCTGGCCCATCTCGGCGGCGACGCCGGCCGTGGCGCCACGGCGCTTGCGATCGATGAAGACGGTGCGCTGCAAGGTCGAGAGCCAGCCGATCACCGGCCAGGTCGCGACCTCGGCCTTGGCGACGAAGGAGAGCGGCCGCAGCGACCCGACCACCGGTATGTCGAGCCAGGAGACATGGTTGGCGACGATCAGCCCGCCCTCGCCGGGGCCGGGCGGCTTGCCGCGAATCACGGCGCGGACACCAAGGCCGCGGCAGACCAGCCGATGGAACAGTCGCGTGAACAGGAAGCCATGACTGGGTCCGAGCCGCATCGAGACCAGTTGCGGCGGGATCAGGACGAGCGTGCCGAGACTGATCAGCGCCATGCGCAGCATCGCACCGGGACCCAGGCCGTTCATTCTCTGCGCAAAGCTCCGCTCACAGGGTTCCGGCTATAGTCCCCGCCCGTTCGCTCGTCCATGGCAGGCACCGGGCAGGGCAGCTCAGCCAAGGTCGAGCCGCATCACCAGCGCGGCGGCGCGGCTGCCGTCGGGCTTCGGGTAATAGCCCTCGCGCCGGCCGACCTCGGCGAAGCCGAACTGGCGGTAGAGCCCGACGGCCGCCG
This sequence comes from Allobosea sp. GW823-FHT02B03, assembly GCF_058797755.1. Lineage (NCBI taxonomy): Bacteria > Pseudomonadati > Pseudomonadota > Alphaproteobacteria > Hyphomicrobiales > Alloboseaceae > Allobosea > Allobosea sp. GW823-FHT02B03. Next base: position 280,559 of record NZ_JBXAJY010000006.1, read on the forward strand.
CATTGGCTTCCTCGACCTCGAGGAAGAGCCGGGCGACGCCCTGCGCCGCGAGCCTTGCCAGATGCCCCGCCAGCAGCGCCTGGGCGAGGCCGCCGCGGCGGCTGCCCCTTGCGACGACGATGCTGAGAATCTCGGCCTCGTCGGCGGCGATCCGCGACATCACGAAGCCGGAGGGCTCGGCGGCGCTGCCGGAGAAGACGCCATCGGCGAGAACTGAGGGATCGGCCAGGAGCGCCGCGCATTCGCCGGGATCCCAGAGCCGGGCAAAGCCGCCCTGATGATGCAGGGCAGCGACGTGGCGCGCCTGGGCCGTGTCGAGCCGGCCCGTCCGGGCCGGGGCCGCACGGCGGCGGCGCAGGCGGTCGAGCCAGTCCATGCTCAGCGCCGCGGCAGGCGGGCGCGATCCTGCGGCGTCGTCTCCGGCTCCTTCAGATAGAGCGGGCGCGGCGGGGCGCTCTGCGGATCGGCGATCATGCCGAGCCGCGCCACCCAGATCACGTCGGGAGCCTTGGCATCGTCGACGACCACGGCATCGAGCCCGATCGCCCAGGCCTCGTTGGCGACGGCGAGCGCTGCCGAGCCGACGAGCGAGACCGGACCGGCGCCGATGGCGCGGGCCGCATCGCGATGATTGACCTGGCGGATCGAGACCAACTGCTTGCCTTGCGCATTCAGCGCCTGGAACCAGACCTGGCCGTGCTTGGCATCGAGCGCGGCGGCGATCACCCGACCGCCCTCGCGTCCGACCAGAGGGGCGGCTGTAGCCGCCAGCGTCGAGACGCCGACGGCCGGAATGCCGGCGGCGAAGGCGATGGCGCGGGCCGCGCTGATACCGACGCGCAAGCCGGTATAGCTGCCGGGGCCGATGGTGACTGCGACCCGGTCGAGCGAGGAGAAGCCACCCTCGACCTTGCCCATAACGCGCTCGATCATCGGCATGAGCGCTTCGGCATGGCCGCGCTCCATCGCCACCTGCTCGATGGCGATGGGCTGCGCCGAGCCGGCCTCGAGCACGCAGGCGGAGCAGGCGCCGAGCGCGGTGTCGATGGCGAGGATGCGCATTAGTTGCCTACCGGGCATGAAACGTGGCCGGTCGTCCCGGGCGACCGAAGGAAGACCCGGGACCTATGCCCTGACATCACCGATGAAGGCTCAGGCATGGATCCCGGCTCTGCGCTGCGCTCCGGCCGGGATGACCGCCGGAGGTGTGGAAGAAACCGAAGCGAAGCAGCCCTCAGACCGCCTCGACCTCGCGAACCTGCGGCAGGAAGTGCCGGAGCAGGTTCTGGATGCCGTGCTTCAGCGTCGCGGTCGAGGAGGGGCAGCCCGAGCAGGAGCCCTTCATGGCGAGATAGACGGTGCCGTCCTTGAAGCCGCGGAAGGTGATGTCGCCACCGTCGCCGGCGACGGCCGGGCGGATGCGGGTCTCGAGCAGCTCCTTGATCGTCTCGACGGTCTGCGCGTCCTCGTCGGCGAAGAACTCTTCCTCGCTCTCCTCCGGGCCGGCATCCGCGGCGCCGTCCGCCATCAGCGGCGCGCCCGACATGTAGTGCTCCATGATCGCGCCGAGGATGGCGGGCTTGAGATGCGGCCATTCGCCCTCCGCCTTGGTCACGGTAATGAAGTCGGAGCCGAAGAACACGGCCGAGACGCCCTTGACACCGAACAGGCGCGAGGCGAGCGGCGAGCGGTCGGCCTGTGCGGGGTCGCGCAGTTCAACCGGCCCTCCGGGCGAGACGCTGCGGCCGGGCAGGAATTTCAGGGTAGCGGGATTCGGCGTGGCTTCAGTCTGGATGAACATCGATCTTACCTCCGGCACCGGCGGGTCAAGGCCGCCGTTCCTGTTCCCGATATAGGCCCATCGCTGGAATCATTCCAGCCGCGCCGGCATGCCGGATCAGGCGAGGGCGTCGATTTCCTCATCGGCGAGATGGCCGGGCACGATGGCGACCGGAATCGGGAAGGTGCCGGCGCTCTTGCCGGCGAGCGCGCTGACCAGCGGGCCCGGCCCGGCGCTGCCCGTGCCGGCGGCGAGGACCAGCAGCGAGATGTCCTCGTCGGCCTCGATCAGCTTGACCATCTCGTCGGCCTTGATGCCGGTGCGCACGACCTTCTCGGGCTCGAGCCCGGCGAGCGAACGCACCGAAGCGGCGGCCGCGGTGATCAGCGCCTCGGCTTCCGCCTCGGCCTCGGCCCGCATCACCTCGCCGACGCCGAGCCAGTTCTCCTCGGCCGGCGGCGTCACCACGCCGAGCAGCACGATGGTCGCGCCGACGCGGGCGCAGCGCCGGGCCGCGAAGCGCACCGCCTTGGCACATTCCGGGCTGTCGTCCACCACCGCGAGGAATTTCGGGCGATGGCCCGTCTCATAGGACCGCCGTCTCTTGACCATTGCCGCCGCCTGTCGCCGCTTCCAGAGCCTGATATCGTGGCAGGCGCCGCAAGGTCAGCGCAAGCCCCGGCCGGGCGCGCCGCCCGAGCCGCATTCTGCCCGGCCAGTCGAGACCGGGCAGAATAGTCGTTTCAAATCAAAGACTAGATCGCCTAGCGGCGCCGGACGAAGCCGACGATATCCTTGACGTCGCGCATGATCGGCGCGGCGATCGCGTCGGCACGGTCGGCACCGTCGCTCAGGATGGCGTCGACATGGCCGGGGTCGGCGAGCAGCCGGCGCATCTCGGCGGCGATCGGCGCGAGCTTCGCCACGGAAAGATCGACCAGGGCGGCCTTGAAACCGGAGAACTGGCCGCCGCCGAACTGGCTAAGAACCTGAGCCCGGGTGGCGCCGGAGAGGCCGGCATAGATGCCGACGAGGTTCTCGGCCTCGGGCCGGCCCTCCAGCCCCTTTTCCTCGGAAGGCAGGGCCTCGGGATCGGTCTTCGCCTTGCGGATCTTCTGGGCGATGGTGTCGGCATCGTCGGTCAGGTTGATGCGCGAAAAATCCGAGGCGTCGGATTTCGACATCTTCTTGGTGCCGTCGCGCAAGCTCATCACCCGGGTCGCCGGGCCCTGGATCATCGGTTCCGCCAGCGGGAAGAAGCCGAGATCGCCGGTGCCGGTGCCAAGCTTTTCGATCTGCTCGGCGAAGTCGTTGTTGAACTTCTGGGCGATGTCGCGGGTCAGCTCGAGATGCTGCTTCTGGTCCTCGCCGACGGGGACATGAGTCGCCTTGTAGAGCAGGATGTCGGCGGCCATCAGCACGGGATAGTCGTAGAGCCCGACAGAGACGTTCTCGCGGTCCTTGCCGGCCTTTTCCTTGAACTGCGTCATGCGGTTCAGCCAGCCGAGGCGGGCGACCGTGTTGAAGACCCAGGCGAGCTCGGCATGGCCCGAGACCTGGCTCTGGTTGAAGATGATGCTGCGCTTGGGATCGACGCCGGCGGCGATATAGGCCGCGGCGACCTCGCGGGTGGCGCGGGTCAGCTCGACCGGACCGCCCCAGACGTCCATGGACGGCGTGATCGCGTGCATGTCGACGACGCAATAGATGCAGTCATGCGTCTCCTGCATCGCCACCCAGTTCACGAGGGCGCCGAGATAATTGCCGAGATGGAGCGTCGAGGTCGGCTGCATGCCGGAGAAGACGCGGGGAAGGAAAGCAGCCATCGGGCGCTCCGTCGTCAGGGGCGTTATCGGGCCCGAGCCGAGGATTTTCGGCTCAGGAACGCGGCGTTCTGACGGAAGCGCCGCGAAGGCGCAAGAGCAGCGGCCCGAAAGCACCGAGGATCCAGCCCGCGAGGCCATAGACCAGGGCCCCGCCGAGGCAGAGCGCCGCCAGCGCCGCGGCGCGCATCAGCGTGTGCTGGCCGGGCGCGAGCGAGGGCAGCAGCTGCGGCAACAGGACAGCGAGCGCCGCCGCCATCAGCGCCGCCGCGAGCAGGATGGCGACGATGGTGCGAATCGTCTCACGGTCGGGCCGCCACAGCCCGTCCCGGAGCAGGAAGCCCGCGAGTAGCAGCGCCTGGACGAGGAAGGCGAGGCTCGCGGCGAGCGCGCCGATCATGGCGGCCTCGCGCCAGCCGAGCAGAGCGTAGCCGGCACAGGCGGCGACGAACACAGCGGCAAAGCCCGCAAGCAGGGGCAGGCGCGGCCGGCGCCGAACGAAATAGACCTGCCCGAAGACCTTGGCCGCCAGCGCGAAGGGCAGGCCGAGGGCGAAGGCCGAAAGCGCGGCAGCCGTGCGCACGCGATCGGCCGCACCGAACTGGCCGTTCTCGAACAGCACCGAGACGATCGGCTCCGCCAGCAGGAACAGGGCCGTCGCGGCGGGAACGGCGAGCGCGAGGCCAAGCGCCAAAGCGCGGCCGAGCAGCGCGTCATGCTCGACCTGAGATTGCTCGCCCGCCATCGCCGAGAGCACCACCGTGCCCATCGCCACGCCGAAGAAGGAGAGCGGCAGCTGGAAGACACGATCGGCATAGTAGAGCGCCGCGACCGAGCCGGCCTCCGCCGAGGCGATCTGCGTCGAGACCAGGAGGACGAGCTGCGCGGCGGATGCGGCGAGCAGGGTCGCGCCGCCGGTGCGGACAAGCCGCTTCATTTCCGGCGACCAGCGCAGGCTCGGGCGCAGCACGCCGATCCGACGCAGCGGAGCGAGGATCAAGGCGAGATGGGCGAGCCCGCTCAGGCTGAGGCAGGCGGCGAGGAGTGTGGCGCTCTGCTCGCTCGGCCCGCCGCGGAAGAGCTCGACGAGGAGAACCGCGAGCAGGATCGCGTTCATCAGCGCCGGCGCCAGCGCCGCGATCGTGAAGCGGCCTTCGGCGTTGAGCAGGGCCGCGAGCAGGGCCGCGAGCGTCGTCAGCAGCACGAAGGGCAGCATCAACCGGGTGTAGAAGGCGGCGAGTGCGAGCGTATCGGGCTCGCCGGCGAAGCCGCCGGCAAGGCCGAGCACCACCCAGGGCGCGAACAGCTCGGCCAGCACGACGAAGAGAAGCAGCAGCAGGCCGAGATGGCTCGCGGCCTCGCCGGCGAAGCGCCGCGCCGCCGCCTCGCCGTTCTCAGTCTTGATCGAGAGGTAGAGCGGCACGAAGGGCGCGTTCAGCCCGCCCTCGCCGAGCACGCGGCGGACCAGATTGGGCAGGCGCAGCGCCGCGAGGAAGGCATCCGCCACCGGCCCGGTACCGAGCAGGCGGGCGATCAGCACGTCGCGCGCGAAGCCGAGCAGCCGCGACAGGATCGTCGCCGCGCCGACGACGAGGGAATCGCGGGCGAGGCGGGAAGGAGGCTGCGCCGGCGTATCGCTCACGAGCGCGCATCCCTGGTCATAATCCGAGGTCCTCACGCAGGCGATCGATCTGGTGCATGCGCTGATGCAGGATCGTGACGATGCCGATGTCGCCATTCGCCAACCGGCGCCAGTAGATGACATGGCGCTCGTAACGCACCGCGAAGCCGTCGACGCCGAACTCGGCTGGCACGGGCCGCGACGTCACCGCACGCGTTTCGATGCGGCCGAATGTCTCGAACAGCCCCTCGATATAGCGCTGCGCCTGGTCCTTGCCCCAGCGCTCACGCGTATAGCGATAGATCTCGTCGAGGCGGTGCGAGGCCGCTTCCTGTATCCGGATCGCGGCCATGCGCGGTCAGGCTTCGTTGCGCGCGATCACCTCGGCGGCGGTGAGCGGCCGATAGGAAGAATCGGGGGCGGCAAAAGCCTGCTGCAGCTCCGCTTTCAGGCGGCCGAACGCCGCCTGCTCAGCGCGCTCCTTATCGCGGCGAATCAGATCGCGCACGTATTCGCTGACATTCTCGTAGTCCCCGTCCGGACCCACGTTCTCAGCGACGAAATCGCTCAATGGGCCGCTGATCCGGACGGTCATGGTGGTCGTGCGCGGCATCGGCTCGCTCCTTGTCTTCAATATGCACAAAATTGAAGACAAGCGCCACTCCGCGGTCGGCGCCTACAGAATGAACCGGCTCAGATCGGCATTCCTGGCGAGATCGCCGATGCGCGCCTCGACATAGGCGGCGTCGATCGTCACGCTCTCGCCGCCGCGATCGGTCGCGGTGAAGGAGATCTCGTCGAGGATGCGCTCGATCACGGTCTGGAGCCGGCGCGCGCCGATGTTCTCGACTGTGGAGTTCACCTCGACCGCGATGCGGGCGATCGCGTCGATCGCATCGGGCGCGAAGGAGATCTCGACCTGCTCGGTCGCGAGCATGGCCACCGACTGCTTGATCAGGCTGGCCTCGGTCTCGGTCAGGATGCGCTTGAAGTCCTCGACATCGAGCGGCGAGAGCTCGACGCGGATCGGCAGGCGGCCCTGCAGCTCCGGCAGGAGGTCGGAAGGCTTCGAGACGTGGAAGGCGCCGGACGCGATGAACAGAATGTGGTCGCTCTTCACCGGCCCGTGCTTGGTCGCGACCGTCGTGCCTTCGATCAGCGGCAGCAGGTCGCGCTGCACGCCCTCGCGCGACACATCGGCGCCGGAGCGGCCCTCGCGGGCGCAGATCTTGTCGATCTCGTCGAGGAAGACGATGCCGTTGTTCTCGACCTCGCGGATCGCCTGCTGGACGATCGCATCCTGGTCGATCAGCTTGTCGCTCTCCTCGGCGAGCAGCGGGCCATAGGCGTCCTTGACCTGGACGCGGCGCGGCTTGCCCTTCTGGCCGAAGGCCTTGCCGAACATGTCGGAGAGATTGATCGCGCCGATCGAGGCGCCGGGCATGCCGGGCACCTCGAACATCGGCTGGCCGCTGCCCGCTGAGGCGACCTCGATCTCGATCTCCTTGTCGTCGAGCTCGTTGGCGCGCAGCTTGCGGCGGAAGGCGTCGCGCGTCGTCGCGCTCGCCGTCGCCCCGACCAGCGCATCGAGCACGCGCTCCTCTGCGGCGATATGGGCCTTGGCCTGAACGTCCTTGCGGCGGCTGTCGCGCACCAGCCCAATCGCGACCTCGACGAGGTCGCGCACGATCGATTCGACGTCGCGGCCGACATAGCCGACCTCGGTGAACTTGGTGGCCTCGACCTTGAGGAAGGGCGCATTCGCCAGCTTGGCGAGGCGCCGCGCGATCTCGGTCTTGCCGCAGCCGGTCGGCCCGATCATCAGGATGTTCTTGGGCGCGACCTCCTCGCGCAGCGGCCCTTCGAGCTGCTGCCGGCGCCAGCGATTGCGCAGCGCGATGGCGACGGCGCGCTTGGCGTCGTTCTGGCCGACGATGAAGCGATCGAGCTCGGAGACGATCTCGCGGGGGGAAAAGGTGGTCATTGCGTTTCCGTGTTCGGCATGAACTGCATGATGAGGGCTTTGTCGGCGCCCGAACGGACCGCCGGCATCGGCCGGAAGCCGGCCTTGCGATAGGCCGCGATCGCCCGGGCATTCTCCGGGTCGGGGTCGATGATGATGGTCGCGTGGCCACGATCCCGCAGCGTCTGGCAGAAGCGCCGCAACACGGCAGAGCCGAGCCCCTGCCCGAGCCTTTCGCCGTCCGCCAGCGAGAGATCGACGCCGACCGCCTCCGCCGGCAGTTCCATCAGCCAGGGATTGTCGGTCGCCCAATCCGGCGTCTGGTGGGGCGCAACCTGCCAGACCTGAATATAGCCGGCAGGCGCGCCGTCCAGCTCGAAGATGTAGGGCTCGCAAGTGTCGTCGCGACCCTCGACCATGTCGCCGATATAGCCGAGCTCCCTCTGTGGCTCGCCCCACCATTGCCGCCAGTGCGGGCGGGCGAGCCAGTCGGCCAGCATCGAATAGTCCGCCGCCACGACGGGACGGAACGCGATCGACCGCGCCGGCGCGCCGCTCATGCCAGCTCCAGACTCTCGATGACGAGCGAGTGGTTGGTGTAGACGCAGATGTCGCCGGCGATCTTCATCGCCTTGCGCACGATCGTCTCGGCATCGGGCTCGACATCGACCAACGCGCGGGCCGCGGCCAGGGCATAATTGCCGCCGGAGCCGATCGCCATCACCGAGCCGTGCTCGCTCGCTTCCGGCTCGAGCACGTCGCCGGTGCCGGAGATCAGGAGGGAGACCTCCTTGTCGGCGACAAGCAGCATCGCTTCCAGCCGGCGCAGATAACGGTCGGTGCGCCAGTCCTTGGCGAGCTCGACGCAGGCGCGCAGCAGCTGCGTCGGATATTGCTCGAGCTTGGCCTCGAGCCGCTCGAACAGGGTGAAGGCGTCGGCGGTGGCGCCGGCGAACCCGGCGATCACCGCGCCCTTGGCAAGGCGGCGCACCTTCTTCGCATTGCCCTTCATGATCGTCGGGCCGAGCGAGACCTGACCGTCGCCGCCGATCACGACGCGCCCGCCCTTGCGCACCATCAGGATGGTGGTGGCGTGCATGCTGGGAATGCTGGAGGTCTCTGACATCGCGATTCAGTCTCGGTCGGAACGGGTGCCGCCAACATGTTCAGGCGAAGGCCCGGTATCAAGGGCAAGGGCAGGAATCGAGGTCGGGGCGGCTATGCCGGACAGGCCGCGACAAGCTCCGCGTCATCCTGGCCGTAGCCCCTGGGTCCGGCCTTCGGCCGGCCCGAGGATAAACTCCGCGGAGCGCCGGGATCCATTGGAGAACACCGAGCCTTACGATGGATCCCGGGACGGCCCGCGGCCGCCCAGCATGACAAAGGAGGCCGGCATCGAGCGCAGGGCATTGGCCATGGCGCTCCGCGCCTGCTAAAGCGACGCCAAATCCGCAAGAGACAGAGGTCAGCATGCGTTCGGGCGAGGTCAAGCGCCGCACAAACGAAACCGACATCTCGGTGAAGCTCGTGCTCGACGGCACCGGCAAGGCCGAGATTTCGAGCGGCGTCGGCTTCTTCGACCATATGCTCGATTTGTTCGCGCGGCATTCGCTGATCGACACCACGGTCATGGTGAAGGGCGACACGCATATCGACGACCATCACTCCGTCGAGGATGCCGGCATCGCGCTCGGCGAGGCGCTCAAGGCAGCGCTCGGCGACAAGAAGGGCATCCGCCGCTATGCCGACGTCCACCTGCCGATGGACGAGACGCTGACACGCGTCGCGGTCGACGTCTCCGGCCGGCCGTTCCTGGTCTTCCGCACCGAATTCAAGGCGCAGAAGATCGGCAGCTTCGACACCGAGCTGGTGCGCGAATTCTTCCAGGCTTTTGCGACGAATGCCGGCATCACCCTGCATGTCGAGACGCTCTATGGCGACAATGCCCACCATATCGCCGAGAGCTGCTTCAAGGGGCTGGCGCGGGCGCTGCGCCAGGCGCTGGAAGTCGATCCGCGCGAGGGCGGCCGCGTGCCCTCGACCAAGGGCGCGCTTTAAGAGGCCGATGTCATGGCGTTCTATCAGGTCCTGATTCCGCCGCCCGGCGCCGGCGGGCTGCGCGAGGAAATCGAGCAGGCCCGCGTCCTGCCGGAGAGCTTCACCTGGCCAGCCTTCCTGTTCGGCGGGGTCTGGCTGCTGCTGAAGCGGCTCTGGCTCGTCTTCTTCGTCTATGCGCTGGTCTGGGCCGGCATCGTCTATCTGCAGCGGCAGTTCGGCTTCTCCTTCGCCGCGGTCTCGCTGTCGCATCTGGCGCTCGGCATCTTCCTCGGCCTCGAGGGCCAGAACCTGATCGCGCGCAAGCTGATGCGAAAGGGCTGGCGGCTGGTCGACGTCGTCGAGGCAGCGGACCTTTCGAGCGCCGAGCGCCGCTTTTTCGAGCGCGCATTGCCGGCCGGCGAGCCGCCGCGCCCCGTCGCTCCGACGAGCGCTCCTCCTCGATTCGCCAGCGGCCCGACGCCGGTGATCGGCCTCTTCCCGGAAGCGAGCGGACGATGAGCCAGACCGTCACGATCGTCGACTACGGCTCTGGCAATCTGCACTCGGCCGCAAAAGCCTTCGAGCGCGCGGCCGATGAAGCGGGCATCGCCGCCAGCATCCGCGTCACCAGCGATCCCGACGCGGTCCGCGCCGCCGACCGTATCGTGCTGCCGGGCGTCGGCGCCTTCGCGGATTGCCGGGCCGGGCTCGACGCGGTCGCCGGCATGGTCGAAGCACTCGAGGACACCGTGCGCGGCAAGGGCCGGCCCTTCCTCGGCATCTGCGTCGGCATGCAATTGATGGCGAGCCGCGGGCTGGAGTACGTCACCACGCAAGGGCTCGGCTGGATTCCCGGCGATGTCAGCCTGATCCGCCCGCAGGATGAGAGCCTGAAGATCCCGCATATGGGCTGGAACACCCTGCACAAGCAGGACGAGCACGCCCTGCTCGACGGGATCGAGACCGGACCCGCCGGCTGGCACGCCTATTTCGTGCACTCCTATGCGCTCGTCGCCGAACGGGCGCAGGACGTGCTCGCCCTGACCGATTACGGCGGCCCGGTCACCGCCATGGTCGCGCAGGGCAATATGGCGGGCACGCAGTTCCATCCCGAGAAGAGCCAGAGGCTCGGCCTCGCGCTGATCGCCAATTTCCTGAGGTGGAAGCCTTGATCCTTTTCCCCGCCATCGACCTCAAGGAAGGCCGCTGCGTTCGCCTGAAACAGGGCGACATGGAGCAGGCGACGATCTTCAACGACGATCCCGCCGCCCAGGCCGCGACCTTCGAGGCCCAGGGCTTCCAATGGCTGCATGTCGTCGATCTCGACGGCGCCTTCGCCGGCAAGCCGATGAACGCGGCTGCGGTCGAGGCGATCCTGAAGCGCGTCGCCTTCCCGGTCCAACTCGGCGGCGGCATCCGCGACATGAAGACGGTCGAGGGCTGGCTCGAGAAGGGCATCGCCCGCGTCATCATCGGCACGGCGGCGGTGCGCGATCCCGCCTTCGTGCGCGAGGCGGCAAAAGCCTTCCCGGGCAAGGTCGCGGTCGGCATCGATGCGCGTGACGGCTATGTCGCCGTGGAAGGTTGGGCGGAGACCTCGGCGCTCGCCGCCGACGATCTCGGCAGGCGCTTCGAGGATGCCGGCGTCGCCGCGATCATCTACACCGACATCGCCCGCGACGGGATGCTCCAGGGCATCAACTGGGACGGCACGATCGGCCTCGCCCATGCGCTCTCGATCCCGGTGATCGCCTCGGGCGGCCTCGCCTCGATGGCCGATATCGAGCGGCTCTGCGCGCCCGATGCGGCGATCCTCGAAGGCGCCATCACCGGCCGCGCCCTCTATGACGGCCGGATCGACCCCGCCTCCGCGCTGGCGAGGCTCGCGGAAGCTCGCCGCTGACCAATCGCACGACGCCGTGCTATGCTGCCGCCATGGCGAGCCAGAACATCCTGAGCAAGCGTCCGGCGCGTACCATTCGGTACGAGCAGGATTTCTATGGCTGGGCGCTTGAACAGGCCGCGCTGCTCCGCCAGGGCAGGCTCTCCGAATTGGACGCCGCGAATCTTGCCGAGGAGCTCGGAGATTTGGGCCGCGCGGAATTCAACTCGCTTGTCAGCGCCTTGCGCGTCCTGACCATGCACCTGCTGAAATGGGACCATCAGCCCGAAAAGCGCAGCCGGAGCTGGGAGCTGACCATCGCCAGCCAGCGACTGGAACTGGCTGACATCCTCAAGGACAGCCCGGGTCTCAAACCGCGTTTCGACGAGGCACTGGCGCGGGCCTATCGGCGTGCACGCCTGGAGGCATCCAGCGAGACGGGGCTGGATGCGTCCGTCTTTCCCGAGGCCTGTCCCTACGACCTCAGGGCGATCGCCACGCGCGAGATCGCGCTGCGATGACGCCCGCCGCCGCTCAGACCAGGTTCACCTTGCCGGTGGCGAGATCGTAGACGCCGCCGACCACGACCAGCTTCTTCTCGGCGAAGCGCTTCGAGAGGATCGGCGTCGCCTTCTTCAGTCTCTCGACGTTGAGCCTGACATTGGCGATGGTCGCGGCGTCCAGCATGTCCTGCGGCTTCTCCTTCTGGGCCGTAAGAACGGCGGGGCGGATCGCCTCGACCAGCGCCGGCAGATGGCCGGGAAGCCTGGTCTTGTTCTTGACCACGTCGATCGTCGCCGAGATCGCGCCGCAACTGGTATGGCCGAGCACCAGGATGAGCTGCGAGCCCAGAACCTGCGCCCCGAATTCGAGGCTCGCCAGCGTATCCTTGTTGACGAAGTTGCCGGCGACGCGGGTGACGAAGAGCTGGCCCGGCCCCTGATCGAAGGCGAGTTCGGGCGCGACGCGGGAATCGGCGCAGCTGACGATCGAGGCGAAGGGCGATTGCGAGGCGGCGCGTGCGGCACGGCCGGCGGAGAAGTCACGCTCGCTGAGCTGGCCCGCGACATAGCGGGCATTGCCCTCGACCAGCCGCTTCAGGGCCTCGTCGCCATTGACGGCCGGGCTCTGGGCATGCGCGGGCGAGCTTAGGCCCGCGACGCCCGGCAAGCAGGCGCCGAGCGCCAGGAGCCCGCCCGCCCTGAGAAAGCCACGACGCGAGCCCGAGACGGACAGGCCATCAGCGCATTGGTCACACATGATCTTCCCCCGAAGCGGCCCGGCGGAGCGCCGGGCCCGATCCTTGCGCTGCCCTTACGGCAGGGAACGCAGAGTGCACAAGGGAGCGTTGGGCTCCGGTTAAGGCGCTTCGGCAAATCCGAGCGGAATTGCCGATCCTTTCCTCAGCGGAAATGCTTGTCGAAGATGCGCTGGTACTCGCCGGTCGATTTGGCGATGTGCAGCCACTGGTCGACGAAGGCCTTGAAGACGACGTCGCCGCGCGGCAGCAGATAGGCGATCTCCGAGAAGGTCAGCGGCTTGTCGGTGTTGACCGCGCAAAGCCCCGGCTTGAGCTTCTCCTGGATCGCCGCCTCGCGCGCCTCGGTGATCATGACGTCGGCACGGCCGGCGAGGATCTCGTCGAAGATCGAGACATTGTCGGTGTGCAGTTGCAGCTTGGCCTGCTTGAAGCTGGTGCGGGCGAAGCGCTCATTGGTGCCGCCGGGATTGAAGATCACGGTGGTGCCGGGCTTGTCGATGTCGGCGACGGTCTGGAGCCTGTCCTTGTCGGCGCAGCGCACCAGCGGGACCTTGCCGGTGGCTAGCGTCGGCGCGGAATAGAAGGCGCGCTTCTGGCGCTCGAGCGTGACGCCGATGCCGCCCATGGCGATATCGCATTTGCCGGCGAGGAAATCCGGCATCAGATCGGCCCATTTGGTGCGCACGAAACGCGGCTCGACGCCGAGCGCCTTGGCGAGCGACTGCGCCATCTCGATGTCGACGCCCTCATAGCCCTCGCCGACCGCGACGGTGAACGGCTTGTAGTCGCCCGCCGTGCAGATGCGCAGCGTGCCGGCGCTCAGGATGGTGTCGAGCTGGCTGGCAGGTGTCTCGGCGCGAGCCGCACCGGCGCATGCGAGGCCCGTGGCGGTCAGGAACGCGGCGCCTCTGACGGCGCCGGCGATGAGTGCGGTGATCTTCACGAACGGCTTCCCCTTTGCGGGCTCGGACGGCCCTTGCGTCAGGAAAGCAGGAGCCCGCGGCCGCTTCAATCGCGGGCGGCCCTGCGGCCGGGAGCATTCCAACCGGGCGGCGCTTGCTCTAGGGTCGCGCGCCATTACCTTCCGCCTTTTCGCCGGCAAGCAGACATGACCCTGAAAACCCGCATTATCCCCTGCCTCGACGTCAAGGACGGCCGCGTCGTCAAGGGCGTGCAGTTCCTCGACCTCGTCGATGCCGGCGATCCGGTCGAGGCGGCCAAGGCCTATGATGCGGCCGGCGCAGACGAACTCTGCTTCCTCGACATAACGGCGAGCAGCGAGGATCGCGGCATTCTGTTCGACGTGGTGACGCGGACCGCCGAGGCCTGCTTCATGCCGCTGACGGTCGGCGGCGGCGTGCGCTCGCTCGAGGACATCAGGCAGTTGCTGCTCGCCGGGGCCGACAAGGTCTCGATCATGACCGAAGCGGTGAAGCGGCGCGAATTCGTGCGCGAGGCCGCGCAGAAATACGGCGCGCAATGCATCGTCGTCGCGATCGACGCCAAGCAGGTTTCACCCGAACGCTGGGAGATCTTCACCCATGGCGGGCGCAACCCGACCGGGCTCGACGCCGTCGCCTATGCCCGCGAGGTCGCCTCGCTGGGCGCGGGAGAGATCCTCCTGACCTCGATGGATCGCGACGGCGCCAAGACCGGCTTCGACATCGAGCTGACGCGGCGGGTCGCCGATGCGGTCGCCGTTCCGGTGATCGCGTCGGGCGGCGTCGGCACGCTCGACCATCTCGTCGAGGGCGTGCGCGACGGCCATGCCTCGGCCGTGCTCGCCGCCTCGATCTTCCATTTCGGCACCTTCACCATCCCGCAGGCCAAGGCCCACATGGCAGCGGCCGGCCTGGCCATGCGGCTGGACTGACGGCGATGACGAGCTTCACCCTCGCCGATCTCGAACGCATCGTCGCCGAACGCGGCGCCGCCTCCCCGGAGGAATCCTGGACGGCGAAGCTCTTGGCCGCCGGCCCGGAGCGGGCTGCGAAAAAGCTCGGCGAGGAGGCGGTCGAGGCCGTGATCGCAGCCGTGAAGGGGGATCGCGATGAGCTGATCGCCGAAAGCGCCGACCTGCTCTATCATCTTTTGGTTGTGCTCAAGGCCCGTGATGTTGCATTGCGGGACGTGTTGAGCCAGCTTGAGGCTCGAACGGGGCGCTCCGGCCTGGCAGAAAAGGCCTCGCGCCCGCGTTGAACACGAGGCGAGTCACGCGTTGAACCTCGAAGCCTGGAATGCGGGTCGCTTCACCATGGACCAGCGTCTCGCCCTCTCGTCCAAGGACCCCGAGCTGGTCTCGCCCTATCGCGCCTTCACGCGCGACGAATGGGCCCATCTGCGTGCCGACACGCCGCTGACGCTCGCGGTCGAGGACCTCACCAGGCTGCAATCGATCAACGATCCGATCTCGCTCGACGAGATCGTCGCGATCTACTTGCCGCTGTCGCGCCTGCTCTCGCTCTACGTCGCCGCGACGCAAGGGCTGTTCAAGGCGACCCAGCGCTTCCTGATGGCCGAGGCCGAGGTCAAGGTTCCCTATATCATCGGCGTCGCCGGCTCGGTCGCGGTCGGCAAGTCGACCACGGCGCGCGTGCTCCAGGCGCTGCTCTCGCGCTGGCCGAACACGCCGAAGGTCGAGCTCGTCACCACCGACGGCTTCCTCCTGCCCAATGCCGAGCTGGAACGGCGCGGGCTGATGCAGCGCAAGGGTTTCCCGGAGAGCTATGACGGGGCAGCGCTGCTGCGCTTCGTCTCGGATGTGAAGGCCGGCAAGCGCGCCGTCGCCGCGCCGGTCTATTCGCACCTGGTCTACGACGTCGTGCCCGGCGAGCAGGTCACGGTCGAGCGGCCGGACATCCTGATCCTCGAGGGGCTCAACGTGCTGCAGGCAAGCCGCCTGCCGCGGGACGGCTCGATCATCCCCTTCGTCTCGGACTTCTTCGACTTCTCGGTCTATCTCGACGCCGACGAGAACGACCTGCACCGCTGGTACGTCAACCGCTTCATGACGCTGCGCCAGACCGCCTTCCGCGACCCGCGCTCCTTCTTCCGGAAATATGCGGAGATCGGCGAGGAGGAGGCGCTCTCGATCGCCGAGAAGCTCTGGACCGGAATCAACCTGCCGAACCTGCGCGAGAACATCCTGCCGACACGGCAGCGCGCCAGCCTGATCCTGACCAAGGGCGCCAGCCACCGCATCCAGCAGGTCGCGCTGCGACGGCTTTGAGTCCGGAACGACCCGCGTTTCCGATCCCTCATCCCGAGCAGCAAGGCGCAAGCCTTGCGTCTCGAAGGATGCTCCAGCGCGCTCTGGAACATCCTTCGAGACGCCGCTGCGCGGCTCCTCAGGATGAGGGCTCAGCTTTCGGCCTGCCTTCGGACCGTTGAATGGAAACCCTCTCCTCCCTGGGCCTTATGGCAGGGGCGGCCTTCGTCGCCGCGACGCTGCTGCCGGCCCAATCCGAGGCCGTGTTCGTCGGCCTGCTCGTCGCGAAGACAGTCGACCCGCTGCTGCTCTTTGCCGTCGCTAGCATCGCCAACACTGCCGGCTCGGTCGTCAACTGGTGGCTCGGCCGGTTGATCGCCAAAGGCGGGATCGAGCGCCTGCCGGCGCGGCTGCGGCCCGATCCGGTGCGCTTCGCCGAGGCGCAGGGCTGGTTCGCGCGCTTCGGCTGGCCGTCCCTGCTCTTCGCCTGGCTGCCGATCGGCGGCGATCCGCTGACCTTCGTCGCGGGCTCGCTCAACTACCCGCTCGGCCGCTTCGTCCTGCTGGTCTTCATCGGCAAGGCGGCGCGCTACGCCCTGCTCTGGGCCGGCTGGGTCGCCGCCTCCTAGATCGGGGCGTCACCTGGCGCGAAGCTGTGGCCTATCTCTTTGCGAAAGCGTCATAATAGCCGGAAAAACAGCGTCAGCTTCCCCGCCCGGTGCTTGCAGCGATTGCACAGCCCGAGGTCTCGGGCTACCAGCAAACCCCATCCTACTGGAGAGATAGGTCATGAGCATCAAGCGCATCGCCCCCGGCCCCCGCATGTCCAAGGCCGTCGTGCACGGCGACACCGTCTATCTGGCCGGTCAGGTCGCCGACAAGGCGGCGGGCAAGAGCGTCGCCGAGCAGACCAAGGAAATTCTCGGCATCATCGACGGGCTTCTGGCCGAGGCCGGCTCGGACAAGAGCAAGCTGCTGATGGTCAACATCTGGCTCTCCGACATGTCGACCTTCGCCGAGATGAACGGCGTCTGGGATTCCTGGGTCTCGCAGGGCAACACCCCCGGCCGCGCCACCGTCGAAGCCAAGCTCGCCGGCCCGCAGTTCACGGTCGAGATCGCGGTCATCGCCGCCCGCTGAGGCAGACCCACATAAGGCCCGCGCGCATGAACCAGGAAATCACTGCCATCCTGGCGCGGGTCTCGCAGCGCGAGGGCGTGCCCCCCGCGCTGCTGCTGGCCGTGCTCGCGGCCATGGGCGAAGCTTCGGGCAAGCCCGATTTCAGCCGGATCGAGCATGACCTGCGGCGCAAGGCCGGCGAATTTCGCAGCCTAAGCAAGCGCCTGCTGCAATCCTCCGCCGCCGACACCGAACTCGACCGATTGCGCGCCGACGCTGCGCGTTCGCTGACGGAAGGCCGCTTCGCCGAGGCCGACCGGGCGCTCGCCCAGGCCGAGCTGCGCAATCTCGACGGCACCGTCGCGCTCGACAAGATGTCGAAGGATAAGCTTCTCGCGGCCGCGGCGGGGCGCGCCGATCGCGGCGCGGTCGCGATGCTGCGCCTCAATGCCCAAGCCTATCACGACGCCGCGCAACGTTTCGCCGAAGCGGCGCTGATCGCGGCTTCGGCCGATCCGGACCAGGCTCGTGTCTATGCCTGGCTCCAGGGCGACGCGCTCGCCCGGATCGGCGCCGATTTCCGCGACAAGGCCGGCTTCGAGGCCTCGATCGCACATTTCCGGGCGATGCTGAGCAAGCTCGACAATTTCGACCAGACCGTGCCCTGGGCCGCGACCCAGCAGCGGCTGGCCCGGGCGATCAACGGGCTGGCGCGTCAGCAGGGCGACCGGAGACTGACCCGCCAGGCGATCGAGATCTATCGCACCGTCCTCGACGACCTCACCCCGAAGCAGGCACCGGCGCTCTGGGCCGCGATCCAGAGCCGCTTCGGCGAAGCCCTGACCTCGCTCGGCGAGGCCGAGGACGATGCCGCGCTGCTGGAGGAAGGCATCACCGCCTTGCGCGCCTCGCTCTCGGCGATGGAGCGCAGCGCCATGCCGGCGGAGTGGACGCGGCTGAACTTCGAACTCGGCCGAGCCTATGTCGCGCTCGGCCTGCGGGCCAGCGGCGCGGCAGCACTCGAATCCGCGATCAACGCCTTCAAGCGCGTGCTCGACGACTGGCAGCAGACCAGCCGGCCGCTCGAATGGGCCGAGGTGCAGGACCGGATCGGCGCCGCCCTTTGTGGCCTTGCCGCCTATTACCGCGAGCCGGTGGTGCTGGAGGAGGCGATCGCCGCCTTCGACGCCGCCCTGCTGGAACGGCGCCGCGAGATCGTGCCCGCGCTCTGGGCCGAGAGCGCCGGCAACCGCGCCGATGCCCGGCTCCGGCTCGCCGAGCAGCTCAGCGAGCGCCAGATGGCCGAAACCGCCACAGCCGAGCTGATGGGGGCGATCGAGACCCTACGCGGCCTCGGGCTCGCCGCCGAGGCCAAGCGCTTCGAGCCGGCGCTGATCCGCGCCGGAACCCTGGTCAGCAAGCTGCGCCAGCCCTGAGCGAGATCAGCCCTTGCGGGCAGCTTCCAGCCGCTCCAGCGCCGAATCGAGCGTGGCATCGTGCTTGGCGAAGCAGAAGCGCACGACATTGCGCACCGCGCCCTCGGCATAGAAGGCGCTGACCGGGATCGCGGCGACGCCGTTGCCGGTCACCAGGCGCTGGCACCAGGCGACGTCGTCGCTCTCGCCGAGCGGGGCGATGTCGACATTGAGGAAATAGGTGCCCTTGCTCGGCAGCACGCTGTAGCCGAGTTCCGTCAGCCCTTTGGCGAAGCGGTCGCGCGAGCGCTGGAAATCGGCGCGCATCCCCTCGAAATAGCCGTCCTCCTTGCCCAGACCGTAGGCGACCGCGGCCTGCAGGTTCGGCGGGGTGGTGAAGGTGATGTACTGGTGCGCCTTGGCGAGCACGCGCATCAGCTCCGGCGCCGCCATGACCATGCCGACCTTCCAGCCGGTCAGCGAGAAGATCTTGCCGGCCGAGGAGATCTTGACCGTGCGCTCGCGCATGCCGGGCCGGCTCATCAGCGGCCGGTGGCGGTGGCCGTCGAAGACGACATGCTCCCAGACCTCGTCGCAGATCGCGACCGCGTCATGGCGGACACAGAAGTCGGCGAGCAGGTCGAGATCGGCGTCGCTGAAGATCGTCGCGGTCGGGTTCAGCGGGTTGTTGAACAGCACGACCCTGGTCTTGGGCGAGAAGGCCTGCGCCAGCGCCTCCTCCGAGAGGCCGAAATGCGGCGGCTTCAACGTCACGAATTTCGGGATGCCACCGGCGCGGCGAACCAGCGGCACATAGGCGTCGTACATCGGCTCGAACAGCACGACCTCGTCGCCGGGCGAGACCAGGGCCATCAGCGCGCCGGCGATCGCCTCGGTCGCGCCGGAGGTCACCATCACCTCGGCGTCGGGATCGAGATCGAGCCCCTGCCAGTGCTTGAAATGCGTCGCCGTCGCCTTGCGCAATTCGGGCAGGCCCATCATCGGCGGATACTGGTTCCAGCCGCCCATGACCGCATCGGCAGCCTTGCGCCGGACATCCTCAGGACCGGGATCGTCGGGGAAGCCCTGACCGAGATTGACGGCCCGGTGTTCGTTCGCGAGCCGCGACATCACCTCGAAGACGCTGGTCTGGAGAGCGGAGAAGATCGGATTCATCGCGGCGTCATGCAGTCGTCTGGGAGAGGCTGATCCGGCGCGGCCGAAGCGCCCTGCGCTTCGATGCGACCCAAAATCCGTCCCTCGTCGGAGAAATGGGAGCGTCACGAGCCGAGAACCTCAGTCCCGCCTCGATCCGCTCCTGGCGGCAGGCGGCCATAGCACGCGCCGCAGCGGTTCGCACGCGCCGGAAAGCGCGTTGAAGACTACGAAATGAAGAATGTTGACATTCGTCAGCGGTCAGTGTCTTTTTACGGCCAGCCGATTCACGACAGCGGCCTGCGGTTTCTTCGCCCCTTTGGAGCTGCAGGATGCTGACGTGGGTCGGTGAGCTTTTTTAAGGCAGGCCGTCTGCTTGCCGCCCCGATGGCAGCGGCCTATCAGGCGCCATGGCTCCCTTACGCCCCGCTCCCGCGCTGATGGTGCTCGGCACCGGCTCGAACGTCGGCAAGTCGCTGCTGGTCGCGGGGCTGTGCCGGCTCTTCGCCGATCGCGGGCTGAAGGTGCGCCCGTTCAAGCCGCAGAACATGTCGAACAACGCGGCCGCGACGCCGCTCGGCGAGATCGGCCGGGCCCAGGCGCTGCAGGCGCGCGCCGCGCGCGTCGCCCCGCATGTCGACATGAACCCGGTGCTGCTCAAGCCGGAGAGCAATACCGGCAGCCAGATCGTGCTGCAGGGCCGCGTCGCCGGGCGCCTCTCCTCCGGCGACTTCTCGCGGCGCGGCGATTTCCTGCCCAAGGTGCTGGAGAGCTTCGAGCGGCTCTGCGACGGCGCCGACCTCGTCATCGTCGAGGGTGCGGGCTCGCCCGCCGAGACAAACTTACGCGCCCGCGACATCGCCAATCTCGGCTTCGCCCGTGCCGCCGGGGTGCCGGCAGTCCTGGTCGGCGACATCGACCGTGGAGGCGTCATTGCGAGCCTCGTCGGCACCCATGCGGTGCTCGACGAGGCCGACCGGGCGATGATCCGCGCCTTCGCGATCAACCGGTTCCGCGGCGATGTCGGCCTGTTCCGCGAGGGCATCACGACGATCGAGACGGCGACCGGCTGGCCCTCGCTCGGCATCGTGCCCTGGTTCCCAGAGGCCGCGCGACTGCCGGCCGAGGATGGGCTCGATCTCGAGCGCGATGCCCGCCGCCCGGGCGCGGCGCTCAAGGTCGTGGTGCCGGTGCTGCCGGGCATCTCGAACTTCGACGATCTCGACCCGCTGAAGCAGGAGCCCGAGATCGACCTCGTGCTTGTCGGCCCCGGCCAGCCGCTGCCGGGCGACGCCAGCCTCGTCATCCTGCCAGGCTCGAAGACGACGCTGCGCGATCTCGCCCGGCTGCGCAGCGAGGGGTGGGACACCGACATCCTCGCCCATCACCGGCGCGGCGGCCATGTGCTCGGCCTGTGCGGCGGCTACCAGATGCTCGGCCGCGTGGTGCGCGATCCGCTCGGCCTCGAAGGTCCGCCCGGCGAAGCGCCGGGCCTCGGGCTGCTCGACATCGAAACCGAGCTGACATCCGACAAGACGGTGCGCGAGGTTTCTGCGGTGCATGCGGAAAGCGGCGCAACCGGACAGGCCTATGAGATCCATCTCGGCGCCAGCTCCGGGCCGGACACGAACCGCGCGCCCTTCGAGGTCGCGGGCCTGCCGGAGGGCGCCCAGAGCCGCGACGGGCGCGTCAGCGGCACCTATCTGCATGGCGTGCTCGCTTCCGACCCGCTCCGCGCCGCCTGGCTCGGCGGCATCGCGGGACGCGGCCTCGTAGCCGGACCGGGGTACGAGGCCAGCGTCGAGGCGGCGCTCGATGCGCTGGCCCGGCATCTCGAATGCCATCTCGACATCGCAGCGTTGCTCGCCCTGGCCCGCTCTCGCACCGGCGTGATTTCGTGACGTTGCGTCAAGAAATTGTCAGGAGCACCTGAATAAAGCGAGCCAAGTCAAATTGTTGACGATTGACGAAAAACGTCATAATGACTGATGGCGTCCTTTCGACACGAGAGCAACCGGAGCGGGAAGCCGCTTGGCATGACCAGTTTAGAGCGCGATACCAGGCAGGACATCGTTGATGTCGCCGAGCGGTTCTTCCGCCAGATCGGCTATCAGAAGACAACCGTCGCAGACATCGCCAAGTCGCTGCGGATGAGCCCCGCCAACGTCTATCGCTTCTTCGACTCCAAGAAGGCGATCAACGAAGCCGTCGCGGAGCGCTCGATGGGCGAGCTCGAGGCGCTGGTGACGGCGATCGCCGCCGAAAAGCGCCCGGCGGCCGAACGGCTGCGCGAGATCCTGACGACGACCTGCCGGCTCAACTCGGCCCGCTATCTCGACAATCAGCGGCTGCACGAAATGGTCGCCTGCGCGATGGAGGAGAGCTGGGACGTCATCCGCGCCCATGTCGAGCGCTATGACGCGATCCTGCGCGGCGTCGTCGCCGACGGCATGGCCAAGGGCGAATTCACCGCCGGCGATGCGCGCACCGCCACCTATTGCGTGCGCGCCGCAATGATCCGCTTCTGCAATCCGCTGCTGCTCACCCAATGCGGCGCTCTGCCCGGCCCCGGCGTCGACGAGATGATCGACTTCGTTCTCGCCGGTCTCGGCTACCGGGCGGCGGCCGGCTGAACCGCCGGCTTATCGACGGGAAAGCGACCCTGCCGCCTGCCTTGCGTTGACAAGGCTTCACGAGAGCGGGATACCCCGCCGCGCATGCTGAAAATCACCAAACAAGGCGCCAAGAAGCTCGCCGTGATCGTCCACGACCTGGCGATGACGGCGCTGGCGATTCTGTTCGTCTTCGCCGTCCGCTTCGAGGGCGCGCAATTCGACGAGCGCATGCGCGACCTGCCGAGCTTCCTACCGTTTTTCGTGGCCTATGCCGGCGTCGTCTACTGGTTCTTCCAGCTCTACCGCTCGAAATGGCGCTTCGCCTCGCTGCCGGACCTGTCCAACATCGTGAGGGCGGTCAGCATCCTGGCGCTGACCCTCCTGGTCGTCGACTATGTGCTCGTCGCGCCGAACCTCTACGGCTATTTCTACTTCGGCAAGATCGCGATCGTCCTGTACTGGCTGGTCCAGGCCGCCCTGCTCGGCGGCCCGCGTCTGGCCTATCGCTACTTCAAATACTCGCGCTCGAAGCACCATGCCGCCCGCGAGGCGACGCTGCCGGCGCTGCTGCTCGGCCGCAGCGCCGATGTCGAGATCGTGATTCGCGCCATGGAAGCCGGCACGATGGGCAAGATGCGCCCTGACGGCATCCTGTCGCCGCG
This sequence comes from Allobosea sp. GW823-FHT02B03, assembly GCF_058797755.1. Lineage (NCBI taxonomy): Bacteria > Pseudomonadati > Pseudomonadota > Alphaproteobacteria > Hyphomicrobiales > Alloboseaceae > Allobosea > Allobosea sp. GW823-FHT02B03. Next base: position 303,100 of record NZ_JBXAJY010000006.1, read on the forward strand.
CAGGGACGATCTCGGCCAGTCGATCCGCGGCGTGCCGGTGCTGGGCCTGCTCTCGCAGATCGAGCAGATCGCGACCGACGCCTCCGAACGCGGCGAGCCCTTCCGCCGCATCGTCGCGGCGCCGAGCGCGCTCCTGCCCGAGGCGGAGCCGGACAAATGGCTCGCCCGCACCCGCAAGCTCGCCATCCCGATCTCACGGCTCGATACGCTCGGCGAAGGCATGCGCGGCAGCGAACTGGCGCCGCTCGAGATCGAGGACCTGTTGGTGCGTCCCTCGGTCAAGATCGACCGCGAGCGGCTGGAAGGCTTCCTCAAGGGCAAGCGCGTCATCGTCACCGGCGGCGGCGGCTCGATCGGATCAGAGATCTGCCTGCGTTGCGCCGCCTTCGGCGCCGCCGAGCTGCTGGTCGTCGAAAGCTCCGAGCCCGCCCTGTTCCATGTCACCGAGGCGCTCGCCGCGCAGGACCTGCCGATGCGCGTCACCGGCGCGCTCGCCGATGTCCGCGACGAGGCCCGCATCGGCCCGCTGTTCAAGGCCTTCGCGCCCGATATCGTCATCCATGCCGCCGCCCTGAAGCACGTGCCCTATCTCGAGGCCGACTGGGGCGAGGGCATCAAGACCAACATCTTCGGCTCGGTCACCGTCACCGAGGCGGCGATCGCTGCCGGCGCCGGCATCTTCGTGATGATCTCGACCGACAAGGCGATCGAGCCGGTCTCGATGCTCGGCGCGACCAAGCGCTTCGCCGAGATGTATGCGCAGACCCGCGACGCCGAATTCGCTGCCGGAAATCGCGGCATGCGCCTCGTCGCCGTGCGGTTCGGCAACGTGCTCGGCTCGGTCGGCTCGGTGGTGCCGAAATTCAAGGCGCAGATCGAGCGCGGCGGGCCGGTCACCGTGACCAGCCCGGACATGATCCGCTATTTCATGACCATCCGCGAGGCCTGCGACCTCGTGCTGAGCGCCGCCTCGCATGCGCCCGAGCACGACGCGGCCGACGACCGCGCCGCGGTCTACGTGCTGAAGATGGGCCAGCCGCTGAAGATCATCGATCTCGCCGAGCGCATGATCCGCCTCGCCGGCTACGAGCCCGGCAGCGATATCGAGATCGCCGTCACCGGCGTGCGCCCCGGCGAGCGCCTGAACGAGATCCTGTTCGCCAAGGACGAGCCGATGGCCGAGACCGGGCTCGACGGGGTGATGGCGGCCAAGCCGATCTTCGCCGGGCGCGAGCGCATGCTCGCCTGGCTGGAGGAGCTGGAGCGCGCCGTCGCCGCCCACGACCGGCGCGGAGCCGAGGCTGTGCTGGACGAAGCGATCCCGGACTTCAGACTTCGCCAGCCGGCGACTCCGCCAGACGCGCCAGCGCAGCTTTCGTCGCCAGCCGCGGCTGCCAGCCAGCGCTGAGCAGGGCATAGGGCGGCGCCACAAGCCCGCCCGTGAGCCGCTCATAGACCCCCGGACGACCGAGGAGGCGCGCCGCGAACCCGAGCAGGGCCGGCGGCACCGCGATCAGCCCCGGCCGTCGCCCGAGCCCGGCGCGCATCGCCGCGAGCATGTCCGCCACGCCGAGCGCACCGGGATCGGAGACGATGTAGCTGCGGCGGGCCGGACAGGCTTCGCCGAGCGCGAAGATAACGGCATCGCAGAGATTCTCGACCGCGAGCAGCGAGCGCGGCGCCTTGAGCCCGCCGAGCGGCAGCGGAAAGGGCAGGCGCGCCAGCCTGACCAGCCCGGCCATGTTGGCCTTGACGCCCGGCCCGTAGACCAGCACCGGCCGCAGGGCGACCCAGTCGAGGTCGCGCTCCGCCAGCCCCCGCTCGGCCGCAAGCTTGGAGCGACCATAGGCGTCGGTCGGCGCGGGTGCATCTCCTTCACTCAGCGGCCGGTCGCTGGCCGGGCCGCTCTGGGCCCGGATCGAGGAGAGGAAGACGAAGCGGGCGACACCGGCCGCCCGTGCGGCATCGGCGAGCGCCAGGGTCGCGTCCGTGTTGACGCGCCGATAGGCCTCCTCCGGCAGCTCGGAATCGGCATGGGCGAGACCGGCGCCATGGACGACATGACGGACACCGGCCAGTGCCGCACCCCAGTCAACGACGCCCGAAAGATCGCCGATGACGACCTGCTCGACCCCCGCGATCTCCGGCCCCGGACGCCGGGCCGCCGCCCGTACCTTGTAGCCCGCGGCCGAAAGCTCGCGCAGGAGATGACGGCCGACGAAGCCGCTGGCTCCCGTGACGAGGACGCGCTCGCCGCTCATGCGGGGCGCCGGCGGGCAAAGCGGCGCAGCAGCAGCCCGACGAGCAGGAGCGCGCCCAGGAGGCCTGCAAGCTGGGCCCAGAGGCCCGGGAAAACCATGGTGAAGCCGGCGAGGACGACCAGGGCGAGGTTGAGCAGCGCCACCTGCGCCACGATCTCGCTGACCGAGAAGCCGTTATCGGTGGCCTGCTGGTAGAAATGCGAGCGATGCGCCTGCCAGACCTTCTCGCCGCGCGCGAGGCGACGGAACAGCGTGATGGTCGAATCCATCACATGGTAGAGCGGCAGGATCAGCGCCGCGGCCAGCGCGCCGGTCCCGGCGAGGCGATAGAGCAGATAGGCGGTGAGCAGGCCGAGCGGCAGCGAGCCGACATCGCCGAGGAAGATCTGCGCCACCGGGCGATTGAACGGGGCAAAGCCGAGGAGCCCGCCGAGCAGCGCGGCGGCGAGCAGGCCGGCGGCGGGGTCGAGCCCGCCATGAAGGCTCGCCAGCACCAGCGCGGCGCAGAGCGGCACGATGCCGGCCACCGTGATCCAGTCGATGCCGTCCATGAAATTGACGAGGTTGACGAACCAGACGCCGGCCAGGATGGCGAGGCCACGCTCGGCCCAGAGCGGCAGCACCTCCGGCAGCAGGCGGATGTCCGGCGCCCCCTGCAGCACGACCAGCGCGACGCAGACGACCTGCAGGACGAGACGCAGGCCTGCCGGCAGCGGACGGATGTCGTCCCAGGCGCCGACGAAGGCGACGAGGACCGCGGCTCCGACCACCACGAGCAGACCGGCACCGGCTCCCGCCGGTAGCGGCCACAGCAAGGGCACCAGCCCCAGTGCCAGGAAGGCGCCGGCGAGCACGGCGATGCCGCCGCCCTGCGGCGTCGGGACGCGATGGCTCGAGCGGGCATTGGGCCGCGCCAGGGCATAGCGCATCATCAGCGGGCGCAGCAGCCGGCAGAACCACCAGGCGAGGCCTGCGGCAGCGAGGATGGTCGACAGGGCTGGGGCTAAGGTTTCCAAGGCGGGCGGACCATAGCCAGCCTTCGGCCGGCCGCAAGGGCTTGTTGCAGTGGCATCGCTGCAAAGCGGCATCTACGCTTGCACCGACAGGCACAAAAGCAGAACATGCAAACATGAGCACGACCGAATCCGCCCTCAACCCGGCCCCGACCCGGCCGGAGGTCACCCGCGCGGTCTGCCGCGGCGCGGCCCGGCATCTGCGCGACCGCGGCTATGCCATCGTCAAGGAGATGACCTTCGCCAATGGCAGGCGCGGCGACATCGTCGCGCTGTCGTCGAGCGGCGAATTGCTGGTGATCGAGGTCAAGTCGAGCCTGGAGGATTACCGCGTCGACGGGAAGTGGCCGGACTACCGCGACTATTGCGACGCCTTCCTGTTCGCCGTCGCGCCCGAGTTCCCGCACGAGATCATTCCCGAGGATGTCGGCCTGATCGTCGCCGATGCCTGGGGGGGCGAGATGCTGCGCGAGGCGCCGCGCCACCCGCTCGCCCCGGCCCGGCGCAAGATGCTGACCATCGCCTTCGCCAAGCTCGCGGCCGGGCGGCTCGCGGCGCTGGAGGACCCCGATGCGCGCTGACGCCCGGCGGGCCTGATCGGATTACCGCCTTAGAGTGCATGACCCCTGGCGGCGCTTGCGCTAACCGGTTGGGCTCGACCGGCCTTGGGGAGGTGTCGGGATGAAGCTCTTGAACTGGGTTGCGGCCGCCATGCTCGGCCTCATTGCGGCTGCGGGCAGCGCCACCGCGCAGATGCCCGAGGAGATCGTCCGCGGCATCTATGAGGGCGGTGGGACGAGAAGCTCGATCGACCGCATGCGGGCACCCGACGCGCGCAACCGCTATTTTCAGCCGGCGCTGGTGCGCCTCTTCGATGCCAATGACCGCGACGAATGCATCGATTTCGGCCTGCACATCATCGGCCAGGATTACGATGAGCGGGAGATCGCCCGCAGCTTGCGGCTGGAAACCCGGCAGGAGGGCGAGCGCGCGGTGGTCGAGGCCCGTTTCCGCAGCCTGGGCATAGCCAACCATTTCCGCTTCGATTTCGTGCGGGCGGGCGAGGGCTGGAAGATTGCCGATATCGCCTCGCTGACCCGGGACCATCGCTGGCGACTGTCCGCCACGCCATGCCGCGGTGTGCGAGCCGCCTCCGCCGCCCCAACGAACGCTGCATCCGGGCCGGAGGGCCTGCGCCGGCCCGGCCGCTACTGCTTCGCCAGTCGCGCGTCGCAGTTGAGGATCGAGGTCGAGCCCTCGGGCAACGCCCAGATCAGCCTCGATCATCTCGGCCAGGCCGGACACACCTGCGGGCTCGAAGGCATCGGCCGGCCGGCGGGCACCGGCTGGCAGCTCGAGCTCGAGGGGGTCAAGGGTCCGTGCCGACTCACGCTCGTCGTGTCGCCGGCCGGAAGGCTGACGACGCGTGATCCCGGCGGCTCCTGCAGGGCGACCTATTGCGGCATGCGCGCCGAACTCGCCGATGTCGCCATCGACCTGCGTCGCGACAAGGGCCGTTGCAAGGGCGGCTGAGGCGAGGCGACGTGCCTGCCTCCGGAAGCCCGCAATGGCCGCCGCTGCAGAAATGTGCAATCATGAGGCATGGCGGAAAAAGCTCCCAAGCCTCCGACCGCACCCGAAGACCTCGTCTCTTCTCTCGCGCGCTGGGAGGGGGAAGGCGGCGCCCCGGTTTTGCCTTCGGCAGTTCGATATGAGCAGGGCGAACTCGGGGATGCGGAACGCCGCGTCCTGGAATGCCTCGGTGCCGGGGTGGTCAGCGAATGGCATCAGCTCCCGACGCCGGTCCAGCGCGTCATTTTCCAGCGCGCTGTCAGCGGCGAGGCCTATGACGCGATGGAACTGAAAACCCGGATCGCCCGGTTCCTGCACGACCACAAGGGCGATTCAGGCGCGCGATAGGCGCGCCCGTCTCTTTCATCTTCGCAGAACCGCAGGCCAGGCGACGGGCCGCGCTCAGCGCGGGGCGCGCTTGGCCAGGATGCGCTGCAGGGTACGCCGATGCATGCCAAGGCGGCGCGCCGTCTCGGAGACATTGCGGCTGCAGAGCTCGTAGACGCGCTGGATGTGCTCCCAGCGCACCCGGTCGGCCGACATCGGGTTCTCCGGCGGGACCGGACGCGAATCGGGCGAGGCCGCCAGCGCCGAATGGATCTCGTCGGCATCGGCGGGCTTCGCCAGGAAATCATAGGCACCGAGCTTCACCGCGCTGACCGCAGTCGCGATATTGCCATAGCCGGTGAGGACGACGCCGCGCGCATCCGGCCGCTTCTCCTTGAGGCGGGCGATGACATCCAGGCCGTTGCCGTCGCCGAGGCGCAGGTCGATCACCGCGAAGGCAGGCGCGGATTCCTCGACGGCCGCGATGCCGGCCTGGACCGACTCGGCGATGCGGACGAGATAGCCGCGGCCTTCCATGGCCCGGGCGAGACGGTTGAGGAAGGGCTTGTCGTCATCGACGATCAAGAGGGACATGTCCCTGCCCGCGCCGTCGTGAGCCTGGCCTGCGTTGAGAGCCGCTTCCATCGCCTTCATCTCCTCCGGGCCCCGGCCCGGCTCCTTACTCTAGAGCCGGAACGGACCCGATGCGAAGCACCCGTTTGCGAGTCTCGCATCGACACCAATCCGGCATCGATTGTCCGGCGCGGCGACGCGCCGCAAGGCATCATGCTGTCGCATGTGGGGCCGAAAGCTCGAAATTTGAAGCCCCGAGCGGCCGATCATCGCGTTCGAACACCTCGCGCAGCCAGGTGATGCGGATCGAGGCGCCCGTCGCCGGCAGCGGCAGGTTCGAGAATTCCAGCACCGCGCCGCTGCGCTCGAGCAGCGTCTTGGCGATGAAGAGACCAAGGCCGAGGCCGCCGCCGGCGCGCGTTTCCTTGTTGTGCGAGCGCGAGAGATAGGGATCGCCCGCGCGCATCAGCACCTCCGAGGTGAAGCCCGGCCCGTCATCGGCGATGGTCAGGACGACGGCCCCTTGCGTCCACTGCGCCGAGATCGTCACCTTCGAGCGCGCGAAGTCGACGGCGTTGTCGACGATGTTGCCGAGCCCGTAGATCATGCCGGGATTGCGGCGGCAGACCGGCTCCGGCTTGTCGCCGACCAGCGAGATCTCGAAGGGCACGCCGAAGGGCCGCTGCGGCCCGGCCGCCTCCTCGATCAGGAGGCTGAGCGAGAGCTGGTCGAGCGGGCCGGCATCGTCATCCTGCAGCGAGGCGAGCTTGCCGAGGATGCCGCGGCAGCGGTCGACCTGCTCGCGCAGCAGGTTGATGTCGTCGGCCATCTCGCCTTCCGGCGGCGCGAGGCGGGAGAGCTCGCGCGCGACCAGCGTGATCGTCGCCAGCGGCGTGCCGAGCTCGTGCGCGGCGGCGGCGGCGAGCCCGTCGAGCTGCGAGAGATGCTGCTCGCGCGCCAGAACCAGCTCCGTCGCGGCGAGCGCAGCCGAGAGATCATGCGCCTCCTTGCTGACCCGCCAGGCATAGATGCCGGTGAAGCCGAGCCCGAGCAGCAAGGAGATCCAGTTGCCGGCCTGGTAATAGGGGGGCAGCACCGGGCGGTCGCTACCGGACCAGGGCAGCGGCCAGTGCAGGAAGGTGAGCAGGGTCGCAAGCCCGGCCGCCAGCAGGCCGAGCGCCAGCGTGTGGCGCGGCGGCAGCGCCGTCGCCGAGATCATCACCGGCGCCAGGAACAGGATCGAGAACGGATTCTGCAGACCGCCGGTGAGATAGAGCAGCGCCGCGAGCTGCAGGATGTCGAAGGCGAGCAGCGCCGTCGCCGCCCCCTCGCGCAGGCGGTGGTTGAGCGGGAAGCGGATGCGCAGCGCGATGTTCAGCCAGGCCGAGACGGCGATCACCACGAAGCACCAGCCGAAGGGCAGGCTGAAACCGAGGCCGAAATGCACGCCGGCGACCGCGAGGCTCTGACCGGCGATGGCGAGCCAGCGCAGGCGCACCAGCGTGTCGAGGCGCAGATGGCGGAGCGCGCGGACCGGCGCTTCGGGGAAGAGGTCGGACATGGTCAGGTCGCGCAATTTCTGGAACGGGCGAGGCTCTTCGGCAGTGCAAAACTGTGTCTAACCGGCATCACAAGGAAATCTTAGCCCTTTGAACGATTGAATGAGAACAAATTCCATCTACGCTGCGTTCCCCTGTTGCAGTGCATACAGAATTTGGCACTGCGAAAAGGTAACTGCCGGGACGAAAGGGCTGCCATGTCGTTCGCCTATCACGCCTATGAAGCGGTTCATATGATGGTCAGCCCGGCGCGGGCCGTGTCCGACGCCATGCACCTGGCCTTCAAGAACCCGGCGAATCCGCTGACCTACACCCCGTTCGGCCGCTCGGTCGCCGCCTCCTGCGAATTGTTCGAGCGCACGACGCGCCGCTACGGCAAGCCGGCCTTCGGCCTCGACACCACCACGATGAACGGCGTCAAGGTCGCGGTCGAGGAGCGCATCGTCTGGCAGCGCCCATTCTGCAACCTGATCTATTTCGACCGCCAGATCGGCCAGCGCCGCAAGCCGCAGCCCAAGGTGCTGATGGTCGCGCCGATGTCGGGCCACTATGCCACCCTGTTGCGCGGCACGGTCGAGGCCTTCCTGCCCGATCACGAGGTCTACATCACCGACTGGATCGATGCCCGGCTGGTGCCGATGGCGGCCGGCAGCTTCGATCTCGACGACTATATCGACTACGTCATCGCCATGCTGCAGAAGCTCGGCCCGGACACCCATGTGATGGCCGTCTGCCAGCCTTCCGTGCCGGTGCTGGCGGCGGTCGCGCGCATGGAGGCCGAGGGCGACCCGAACGCGCCGCGCTCGATGACGCTGATGGGCGGGCCGATCGACACCCGCCGCTCGCCGACCGCGGTCAACCAGCTCGCCATGGAGCGCGGCACCGACTGGTTCCGCCGCAACTGCATCACAAGGGTGCCGTTCCCGCATCTTGGCGCCTTCCGCGAGGTCTATCCCGGCTTCCTGCAGCTCTCGGGCTTCATGGCGATGAATTTCGACCGCCACCTGACCGCGCATTACGACATGTACAAGCATCTCGTCGCCGGCGACGGCGATTCGGCCGAGAAGCACCGCGACTTCTACGACGAGTACCTCGCCGTGATGGACCTGACGGCCGAGTTCTATCTGCAGACCGTCGACAAGGTCTTCGTCCAGCATGCGCTGCCCAAGGGCGAGCTGATGCATCGCGACAAGCCGGTCGACCTGACCGCGATCCGCCGCGTCGCGCTGATGACGGTCGAGGGCGAGAAGGACGACATCTCAGGCGTCGGCCAGACCAAGGCGGCGCATGATCTGTGCGTCAACATCCCGGACGATCTGCGGGCCGAGTATCTGCAGATGGGCGTCGGCCATTACGGCGTCTTCAACGGCTCGCGCTTCCGCTCCGAGATCGCGCCGCGAATCTCCGACTTCATGCTGACGCTCGACATGAAGGCAGCCAGCGAGCGCCGCAACGACAGCGCCGCCACCGCCCGCAAGGCGCTGAAGGTCGCCGGCTGAGACGGCGGGCCGCGAGCCCGCCCCTTCCTCTCCCGGCGCGAATCCCGCACAATCGCGGCGATGCGGTTCTCCCTGTTCAAGCGTCAGCCCGATCCGGACCGGATCGAGGTCGCGCATGCCGGCGCCGTCTACCCGGTGGCCGTGAAGCGGCGCGCCACGGCGCGGCGCATGACGCTGCGGGTCTCGCAGGCGACCGGCGAGATCACCCTGACCCTGCCCGAGCGCGCCGATTTCGCCCTGGGCCGCAGCTTTGCCCAGAACCATGGCGGCTGGATCGCGGCAAGGCTGGCCAAGCGGCCGGCCGGGGTGCCCTTCGAGCCCGGCGCGCTGGTGCCGCTGCGCGGCACGCCGCACCGCATCGTGCACTGGACGAAGGTCCGCGGCATCACCCGCGCCGCGCTTTCAAGCGAGGGCGAGCCGATCATCACGGTCTGCGGCGAGGCGGCCCATGTCGCAAGGCGGGTCAAGGATTTCCTGCGCCGCGAGGCGCTCGCCGATATCGAGCGGGCGGTGCGGGTCCATACGGCGACGCTCGGCATCCCCGCCCGCAAGATCACCATCCGCGACACCACCAGCCGCTGGGGCTCGTGCTCGTCGAAGGGCCATCTCAACTTCTCCTGGCGGCTGATCCTGGCGCCGCCTTTGGTGCTCGACTACCTCGCCGCCCATGAGGTCGCGCATCTCAAGGAGATGAACCACTCGCACCGCTTCTGGGCGCTGACGCACAAGCTCTGCCCGCGCACGGAAGAGGCCGAGGCCTGGCTGAAGCGCCATGGCGCCTCGCTGCACGGCTATGGCTGAGCGCCGGTCTCAGGGCTTGGGTACGCCCTCGCGGATCAGGCGCGAGAAATCCGGGTCATCGAGGGAGATCGCCTTCGCCCGCTCGCTGATCCTGCCGAGCCGCACGAGTTCGTCGAGCGGCATGTCCTGCCTGACCGCGCCGATATCCTTGAGATAGCCCGGCAGATAGCCGGAGAGCAGGACGCGCGGATCGAGCCGCGGCGTGAAGCTCGACTCGGGCGCGACCGAGCGGACGAGCCGGTAGACCACCGTGGTGCAGTTGGTGGTGATGGTGTTGTACCAGCGCGGCTGCGCCGCCAGCCGGTTCACATCCGCGACATAGGCGAGCAGCACCTCGCGGGCCTGCTCGGGCGAGGCGCGCAGGCGGAACATCCGGACATCCTCGCCGCGCGCATGGGTGCGCAGGCCGACGACGTCGCGCTCGTCGGCCGCGACATAGGCCATCTCGTAGACCCGGAAGAAGCCGGCGAGCGACGACCATTCCTCGCCCTTCTCGCGCCGGACCTCGATCGAGAAGGTCAGCGGCAGGGAATCGCGGAAGTTGAAGCTGACCAGGAGATGGGCGATCGCCTCGCCCGACCAGTAGGAGAGGAAAAGATCGACGCCCTCGACCTTGGTCAGGTCAAAGCTGCGCGTCTCCCAGCGCTGGTCGTAATCGGTCTCGGTGCGCCAGCGGAAATTGCGGAGATTGCTGACGGTGAGCTTGTCACCCTCGCGGGCGATCTCGGGCAGCCGGGCAAGCTCGGGAATCCAGTCGCGCTGATGCGAGGGCTGCATACCGTGCCACCAGCCGAGCAGGCCGATGAAGAGCACGGCGAAGGACAAGGGCAGCCGCGGTGCACCGGTCCACAGGCCGACTGCGCCGGCGAGGCCCGCGAGCCCGAAGCCGACCGCGCCGGCAATGCCGATCGCGCCGGGCAGGCGAAAGACCAGAAGCCCGACGCCCCACAGCGTGGTTCCGAGAACCACGAGCGTCAGCAGAGCTTGCAGGAGAAAAAGAAAGAGGCGGCTCATCGCCGCCTCTCATAGCACGCCATGTCGGCAGACGCTCAAGCCGCGAGCGAGTTGGTCGGCGCCGCCGCCTTCACCGCATCGTCGACATGCTCCTCGAACTTCTCGAAGTTCTTGGCGAACATGCCGATCAGGTTCTTCGCGGTCTCGGCGAAGGCGGCTTTGTCGGCCCAGGTCTTGACGGGATAGAGGATGTGCGGCTCGACGCCGGGCACCGAAGTGGGAACGGCGAAACCGAAATAAGGATCCCGGCGGAAATCGGCGCGGTTGAGCGAGCCGTCGAGCGCCGCCGTCAGCAGGCGCCGCGTGACGCGGATCGGCATGCGCCGGCCGACGCCATAGCCGCCGCCGGTCCAGCCGGTGTTCACCAGCCAGCAGTCGACATGGTGCTTGGCGATGAAGTCGCGCAGCAGGTTGGCGTATTCCGACGGGTGGCGCGGCAGGAAGGGCGAGCCGAAGCAGGTCGAGAATTCCGGCTGGACGCCGACCAGGCCACGCTCGGTGCCGGCGACCTTGGCGGTGTAGCCGGAGAGGAAGTGGTACATCGCCTCGGCCGGAGTCAGCTTGGCGATCGGCGGCATCACGCCGAAGGCGTCGGCGGTCAGCATCACGATGTTCTTCGGCGTGCCGGCGCGGCCGGTGCGCGAAGCGTTCGGGATGAAATCGAGCGGATAGGCCGAGCGGGTGTTCTCGGTCTTGGTCTGATCGTCGAAATCGACCTCGCGCGAGATCGGATCCATGACGATGTTTTCGAGCACCGTGCCGAAGCGCTGCGAGGCCGCGTAGATCTGCGGCTCGGCCTCGGCCGAGAGCTTGATCGTCTTGGCGTAGCAGCCACCCTCGAAATTAAAGATGCCATCCTTCGACCAGCCATGTTCGTCATCGCCGATCAGGGTGCGGTCGGGATCGGCCGAGAGCGTGGTCTTGCCGGTGCCGGAGAGGCCGAAGAAGACGGCCGGATCGTCCTTGGAGCCGACATTGGCGGAGCAGTGCATCGGCACCACGCCCTTGGTCGGCAGGGTGTAGTTCAGATAGGTGAAGACCGACTTCTTCATCTCGCCGGCATAGGCGGAGCCGCCGATCAGCACGATCTTGCGGGTGAAGTCGATGGCGATCACCGTCTCGCTGCGGCAGCCATGGCGCTTCGGGTCGGCGCGAAAGCTCGGCAGGTCGACAATGGTGAGCTCGGGTACGTAGGAGGCGATCTCGGCCGCCTCGGGGCGGATCAGGAGATTGCGGATGAAGAGCGAGTGCCAGGCGAGCTCGGTGAAGACGCGCGCCTTGACCCGATGGGCCGGATCGGCGCCGCCATAGAGGTCCTGCGCGAAGAGCTCGCGGCCCTCGGCATGCTTCAGGAAGTCGCCGAGCAGGACATCGAACTGCTCGGACGAGATCGCGCCGTTGTTCTCCCACCAGACGGTATTCTCGGTGGTCGCGTCCTTGACGACGAACTTGTCCTTGGGCGAGCGGCCGGTATGGGTGCCGGTATCGGCGCAGAGCGCGCCGCCGCGGGCGATCTGCGACTCGCCGCGCTTCAGCGACTCCTCATAGAGCCGCGCCGCCTCGAGATTCCAGTAGACCGCCTTGAGTCGCTGCAGCCCGAATTTGTCGGCGCCGTAAGCGGCGTTGACGTGACCGATGGTCTCCACTGGCAATTCCTCCTGCCATGTAGCCGCCTGCTTTGGACGCCGGCGCTTGGGGATGTAGCGGGGTCAGACCATGCCGACCCGCGCCGAAGGGCGATGAATGCGACGGCTCTTTAGGCGCATGATGAGGCCGGCTCAAGTCACCTGGAAAGCGCGCAATAGGGGGATCTCCAACTAAATCGTTTAAAAAATTCAGGCGTGGTGAATGGTCGCGGTCATGCTGCGGCGCGCGCTTTCCCCGCCAGCGCGACCAATGTCTTGCGCAGCGCGTCGGGGCTGGTCACCGGCTCGTCGAAGTTGAGGCGCAGCGCCTGATCGCCGAGGGCGAGATCGCAACCGTCCGGGTCGAGGCCGCTGATCCGCCATGCCCCGTCCTTGGCGCCAAGCAGCGCCGTCGCATAGAGGCCGATTGCATCGGCATGGTCGGAGTTCATGTGCTCGACCGCGCCTTCCTCCGCCTGGATCAGCGCCGCCGCCTGTGCGCAGTCGCTCATGATGTCCGACGCCTCGAGCTCATAGGCCTTGCCGAAGCCGCCATTCAGGCTGGCGCGCTCAAGCTTGAGGGCGAAGAAGGAGAAATCAGGGAAATCCGCGTAGAGCGAGGCTTTCGGCTGCCTTGCGAGGAAGCGCCGGCGGATGCGCCGCCCGTCCTCGCTGTCGCGCTCTACCTTCTCGGCGCGCGCCAGCAGCGTGATGCGCGGATGGGCGAGCGGATCGCCCTTGCCGCCCGGCGCGATCAGCAGGGAGGCGCGCGGATCGGCCTCGAGGTTGCCGGTATGGCCCGAGAGCGCGGAGATCAGGATCAGCGGCGTGCCGTCGACGTCCGTGGCGAGGCTGGTCAGGCTGGCGAAGGGGTGCCCGTCAGGGGTCAGCGTCGCCAGGGCGGCCGAGCGCGCACTGCGCAGGAGGGTCTTCGCCAGGCCGCGCGCAGTCGCGTCGGTCGGGCGGATCGGATCGATCGCCATGGCACTTTTCCGTTGTTGCCGGGTTTTTCGATGAAGACGTAGCGAAACCGCCTTGGCTTGGCTAGATTGCAGCCATGCTTTGGCCGTTCTCGCGCGAGAGTGGACCCTTTGATTGCAACGTCGAAAGATGAAAGCCTTATGCCAACCATTGCGCTGGTCGACGACGACCGCAACATCCTGACGTCGGTCTCCATTGCACTCGAGGCCGAAGGATACCGGATTCTGACCTACACCGACGGCGCCTCGGCACTGGACGGGCTGAAGCAGAATCCGCCGGATCTGGCGATCTTCGACATCAAGATGCCGCGCATGGACGGGATGGAGCTGCTGCGCCGCCTGCGCCAGAAATCTGACCTGCCGGTGATCTTCCTGACCTCGAAGGACGAGGAGATCGACGAGCTGTTCGGCCTGAAGATGGGCGCCGACGACTTCATCCGGAAGCCGTTCTCGCAGCGCCTGCTGGTCGAGCGCGTCAAGGCGATCCTGCGCCGGGCCGGCGCCAAGGACGCCGCCACCCCCGCCCGCACCGAAGACGCCAAGGCGCTCGAGCGCGGCCTGCTGCGCATGGACCCGGAGCGCCACACCTGCACCTGGAAGGGCGAGCCGGTGACGCTGACGGTCACCGAATTCCTGATCCTGCAGTCGCTGGCGCAGCGACCGGGCGTGGTGAAGAGCCGCAACGCCCTGATGGACGCGGCCTATGACGACGAGGTCTATGTCGACGACCGCACCATCGACAGTCACATCAAGCGGCTGCGCAAGAAGTTCAACCAGGTCGATGCCGAATTCGACATGATCGAGACCCTCTACGGCGTCGGCTATCGCTTCAAGGAGAGCTGAGCCCGGCATCGGTGCCGCCGATAACGGATTCACAGGCTCGCATGGCGAGGGTATGAGCCGGTTATGGCGACGATCGAACAGGATGGGCCCCGCCCCGCCGCACCAGGCTGGAGTTCGACGCTGCGCCGCCGGCTGGCGCTGATCGGCCGGCGGGCGTTGCGCGCCGTCTCGGCCCGCGCCGCTTCGAGCCTGACGCGGCGCATCGTCGTGCTCAACCTCGCCGGGCTCGTCGCGCTGCTCGTCGGCTTTCTCTATCTCAACCAGTTCCGCGAGGGGCTGATCGAGGCCCGGGTCCAGAGCCTTCTGACCCAGGGCGAGATCATCGCCGGCGCGATCGCGGCCTCGGCCACGGTCGAGACCGACACGATCGCGATCGACCCCGACAAGCTCCTGCAGATGCAGGCCGGCGAGAGCGGCTCGATCGCCGAGGATCCGCTCGATTTCTCGATCAATCCGGAAAAGGTCGCGCCGCTGCTGCGCCGGCTGGTCACCCCGACCAAGACCCGCGCCCGGATCTACGACAAGGACGGGATGCTGACGCTCGATTCGCGCAATCTCTATACGCGCGGCGACATCATGCGGCTCGACCTGCCGCGCGTCGGCGAATCCGACGAGCCACCGCTGCTGGAGCGGACCTGGAACCTGTTCCGCAACCGGCTCGGACGCGCCGACCTGCCGGTCTATGATGATTTCGCCAATGCCAACGGCAAATCCTATGCCGAGGTCGCCAGGGCGCTGGCCGGCTCGCCGGCGAGCGTCGTGCGCGTCAACACCCGCGGCGAGACCATCGTCTCGGTGGCGGTTCCGGTGCAGCGCTTCCGTGCCGTGCGCGGCGCCCTGCTGCTCTCGACGCAAGGCGGCGACATCGATGCCGTCATCGCCTCCGAGCGCTACGCCATCTTCCAGGTCTTCGCCGTCGCCGCCGGCGTGATGATCGTGCTGTCGGTGCTGCTGGCCGGCACCATCGCCGAACCGATCCGCAAGCTCGCGGACGCCGCCCAGCGCGTCCGCCGCGGGGTCAAGTCACGTGAGGAGGTGCCGGACTTCTCCAGCCGCCATGACGAGATCGGCCATCTCTCGACCTCCTTCCGCGAGATGACGCGGGCGCTCTACG
The DNA here is from genome assembly GCF_058797755.1 of Allobosea sp. GW823-FHT02B03. Taxonomy (NCBI): domain Bacteria; kingdom Pseudomonadati; phylum Pseudomonadota; class Alphaproteobacteria; order Hyphomicrobiales; family Alloboseaceae; genus Allobosea; species Allobosea sp. GW823-FHT02B03. The sequence goes on from NZ_JBXAJY010000006.1 coordinate 318,281, forward strand.
ACCGCATCGAGGCGATCGAGAGCTTCGCAGCCGACGTCGCCCACGAGCTCAAGAACCCGCTGACCTCGATGCGCAGCGCCGTCGAGACCTTGCCGCTCGCCAAGACCGACGAGGCGCGCGGCCGGCTGCTCGCGGTGATCCAGCACGATGTGAAGCGGCTCGACCGGCTGATCTCCGACATTTCCGACGCCTCGCGCCTCGACGCCGAGCTCGCCCGCGACGACGCGGTGCCGCTCGATGTCGCGCAGCTGCTCGAGGCGGTGGTCTCGGTGCAGAACCAGACCCGCCGCGAAGGCCAGCCGGAGGTCGAGCTTTCGGTCGAGCGGCGCGGGCAAAGGCCGGCAGCGCCCGCCGGCAGCAGCGCCTTCCGCGTGCTCGGCCATGATTCCCGCCTCGGCCAGGTGATCGTCAATCTGATCGAGAATGCCCGCTCCTTCTCGCCGGCGGACAAGCCGGTCAGGGTCAAGCTCTCGCGCGTCGCCGGCGACGTGCTGATCACCGTCGAGGATGACGGGCCCGGCATTCCGCCGCACGCGCTGGAACGGATCTTCGAGCGCTTCTACACCGACCGCCCGGAACATGGCTTCGGCCAGAACTCGGGCCTCGGCCTGTCGATCTCTCGCCAGATCGTCGAGGCGCATCGCGGCTCGATCCGGGCCGAGAACCGCTACGAATCCGAGCAGTCCGAGGGCGAGGACAAGCGCCTCGGCGCACGCTTCGTCGTGCGCCTGCCGGCGGTCGCGCAACCGGCATGACCTCAATCCGCTCTGAAAATCTCCATGCCGGCGCCGTCGCGATCGGCGAAGATGGCATCCTGATCCGCGGCCCCGCCGGCTCCGGCAAGTCGAGCCTCGCCCTCGCCCTGATCAGCCTCGCGAAGGCGCAGGGCCGCTTCGCCCGGCTTGTCTCAGATGACCGGACCCGGATCACGGCGCATGCCGGGCGGCTGATCGCCCGGCCCGTCGCGCCTCTGGAGGGGCTCGTCGAGCGGCGCGGCCTCGGGCTGACGCCCGAGCCGCATCTCGCCGCGGTGGTCATCCGCCTCGTCGTCGACTGCGGCACCGAGCCGCAGCGCATGCCGGAGCCGGAAGAGCTGGTCGAAACCCTCGCCGGCGTCGCCCTGCCGCGCCTGCAGGTGCTGGGGCGGGCCGGAGACGAGCGTCTGGTGCTGGCCGCGCTCGGACTTTTCCACGATGCCGGCTAAGTCGGATTCGACGAGTTCGAGACAATGGCTTGCCTATCCTTCGCACCTGCCGCATAAACCGCGACCTTGTCCGGGCGCGCAGGCGCTCTCCGGTGGTGTTGAATGATCGGACTAGTGCTTGTGACGCATGGGCACCTGGCGACGGAATTCCGCGCCGCCCTTGAACACGTCGTCGGCCCCCAAACGAATCTCGCTACCATCGCCATCGCTCCCGATGACGACATGGAAGGGCGCCGCCGCGACATCATCGCGGCCGTCGAGCAGGTCGAGACCGGCAGCGGCGTCATCGTGCTGACCGACATGTTCGGCGGCACGCCCTCCAACCTCGCCATCTCGGTGATGGAGCCGGGTCGCATCGACGTCGTCGCCGGCATCAACCTGCCGATGCTGATCAAGCTCGCCAGCGTGCGCGAGGAGAAGACCCTCGACGAGGCCGTCACCAGCGCGCAGGATGCCGGCCGCAAATACATAACGGTCGCCAGCCGCGTACTGGCTGGCAAATGAGGCCCGAATTGGACGAGATGCGCGAAGAGGATTGCGACTGCCCCGAGGTCGAGATCCCGGCCGGCGCCGTCCACGGCGAGTTCGAGATCGTCAACAAGAAGGGCCTGCACGCCCGCGCCACGGCAAAATTCGTGCAATGCGCCTCGAATTTCGATGCCGACATCACCGTGACCCGCTGCGGCGAGACGGTGGGCGCGACCTCGATCATGGGCATCCTGACGCTCGGCGCCGGCATCGGCTCGACCATCACCGTGGTCGCCCAGGGCGCCGAGGCCCAGCAGGCGCTGAAGGCGCTGGAAGCGCTCGTCGCCGACAAGTTCGGCGAAGGCGAGTAGCACGAACTCGACTAACTCCGGTCGCGCCCCGGAGCTCATCCGCGCAACCATTCACGTTGTATCGCTGTGCAAGTCGGCAGGCTTCTCGCGAAGGGACAACAGATGATCGAGCGGAGAGGTCGTTTCGACTATTCCGACCACGCAGCCGAGATGCTGAAAGAGCGCGGAATTTCGCGCGAATTGGTCGAAAGGACGGTGCTCGATCCCGATGCGATCGAAACCGACCCCAAGCACGCCGACCGGACAAGGGCATACAAGGCTTTGCCCGAGCGCGACGGAAGAGTTCTGCGTGTGGTATATGTTCGATCGGATCAGGCTTTTCGCGTGATCACGCTCTTCCTCGACCGGGGCCGTAAGCGATGAAGACCCATTACGATGCCGAGGCCGACGCTCTCTATCTCCGCTTCGCCGACACCCCGGTAAGCGAGAGCGAGGAAGTGCGCCCGGGCATCGTCTTCGACTTCGATGCCGAGGGCAAGATCGTCGCAGTGGAGATCCTCGACGCCACCGAGCAGCTTGCGAGTGGCACCGATTTGAGCAAGCTCGCCGCGGCATAGGCCGGCTGACCACTTTCAGGATCGCGGGACGCCCGAATGGCCTTGCCGAGCATTTCGGCAGCCGACACAGAGCACATAAAGACATCTTTATATCTTTGATTGCGCTCGGCCGACGGCCCTGCTAGAGAACGCGCCATCATCGCAGAACCATCGATTGGAGCGCTCCCGTGTCGAAGCAGGACTACGTCGTCAAGGACATCACCCTTGCGGATTACGGCCGCAAGGAAATCAACATGGCCCAGGACGAGATGCCGGGCCTGATGGCGATCCGCGCCGAGCACAAGGGCAAGGCCCCGCTGAAGGGCGCCCGCATCGCCGGCTGCCTGCACATGACCATCCAGACCGCCGTTCTGATCGAGACGCTGACCGAGCTCGGCGCCGATGTCCGCTGGTCGTCCTGCAACATCTTCTCGACCCAGGACCACGCCGCCGCCGCGATCGCCGCGACGGGCGTGCCGGTCTTCGCCATCAAGGGCGAGACGCTGGAGGAGTACTGGGAGTACGTGCTGCGCACCGCGACCTGGGGCGATGGCGGCACGCCGAACATGATCCTCGACGATGGCGGCGACCTGACCATGCTGATCATCCTCGGCGCCGAGGCCGAGGCCGGCAACGCCGCCTTCCTCGACAAGCCGGGCAATGAGGAAGAGACGATCTTCTTCAAGCTGATCAAGCGCGAGCTGGCCGCCAATCCGGGCTGGTTCACCAAGACCCGCGCCGCGATCAAGGGCGTCTCCGAGGAGACGACCACCGGCGTGCACCGCCTCTACGAGCTCGCCAAGGCCGGCCGCCTGCCCTTCCCGGCGATCAACGTCAACGACAGCGTCACCAAGTCGAAGTTCGACAACCTCTATGGCTGCCGCGAGTCGCTGGTCGACGCCATCCGCCGCGGCACCGACGTGATGATGTCGGGCAAGGTCGCGGTCGTCGCCGGCTATGGCGACGTCGGCAAGGGCTCGGCCGCCTCGCTGCGCCAGGCCGGCTGCCGCGTGCTCGTCACCGAAATCGACCCGATCTGCGCACTGCAGGCGGCGATGGAGGGCTACGAGGTCGTCACCATGGAGGAAGCCACCTCGCGCGGCGACATCTTCGTGACCGCCACCGGCAATTGCGACGTCATCACCGTCGACCATATGCGCGCGATGAAGCACCGCGCCATCGTCTGCAATATCGGCCATTTCGACTCGGAGATTCAGGTCGCCGGCCTGAAGAACTTCAAGTGGGACAACGTCAAGCCGCAGGTCGACGAGGTCGAGTTCCCCGACGGCAAGCGGATCATCCTGCTCTCGGAAGGCCGCCTGGTGAACCTCGGCAACGCGACCGGCCACCCGTCCTTCGTGATGTCCTGCTCGTTCTCGAACCAGACGCTCGCCCAGATCGAGCTGTGGAACCACCACGCCAAGTACGAGAACAAGGTCTACACCCTGCCCAAGCACCTCGACGAGAAGGTCGCGGCGCTGCATCTCGCCAAGGTCGGCGCGAAGCTCACCGTGCTGACCGACGCGCAGTCGAAGTATCTCGGCGTGGCGCAGGCCGGCCCGTTCAAGCCGGAACTCTACCGCTACTGAGCGGCATGAACTGCTGAGACGACGAAAGCCCGGCCTCGCGCCGGGCTTTTTTCATGCCGCTCGTTCTATGCGGCCCCTCGACCGGCCGCAGCCGCCGCTGCGGGCTCGCTTGCCGCGGGGCTGAGCCCGGCAACCGCTTCCTCGATATCGTGGGCGATGAAATCGGCGTCGAGCGCGGCGGCGCTTTCATCGGCACCACGGGGCTCGTCGGCGTCGCGCCAGAACACCAGGCCGATCCGCAGGTCGGGCCTGGCCCGCTTCAGCCGCCGCACCAGGAAGCGGCCATGGCGCAGGGAATCGCGGCTCAGCAGGCAGAGCAGGACGGCATCCGGCCCCTCGGCCAGCCGCTCCCGCAGCCGCGCGGCCTCCAGATCGGCGAAGCCGGCGCTCGATGCGTCCGCGCCCTGATGAACGAGGACCTGCGCGAGCATGGCGGCGCTCGCATCGTCGAGCGCGTTCCTGCCGCCGAGACAGAGGATGCTCCGGCCAGCCAGGGACGGCAGCTGCCCATTCCTGCCGGCCGCGTCGCCGTTCTGCGAGGCTTCGTGCTCCTCGGCCTGATCCGGATCGCCTCTGGGCTCGGCCAGCTCGCTGAGATTGGCGACCAGCGTGCGCGCCGTCGCCGCGACGCCCTCGCGTTGCTCGGCGCTCATCACGCCGCGGGCGCGGTCGCGCTCGGCGAGGATCAGGGCCGGGATTGCGACCCGGCCATAGACCTCGGGCAGGGTCTGCTCCTCGAGCAGTTCGTCGAGCTGGTCGGTCGCCTCGTCCGGGTCATTGGCGAGCAGGCGCTGATAGAGCCTGGCCTCGGGATCGAGCACCGGCTCGCTGCCGAACAAGACCTCGAAGAAGCGGAACTGCGGGACGTGCTTGCCGAGCACGACGAGGCAGACGGTCAGCGGCGTCGACAGCACCAGCCCGACCGGCCCCCAGAGCCAGGTCCAGAAGATCGCGGCGACGATGATGGCGAGCGGTGAAAGCCCGGTCCCCGAGCCGTAGAGCCAAGGCTCGACGACATTGTTGCTGATCAGCTCCATGACGAGGAAGAGCGCCGCGACCCAGAGCACGAGCGACCAGTCCGGCGAGACAGCGACGGCCAGGAAGAGCGGCAGCACCATCGAGATGGCCGGGCCGATATAGGGCACGAAGCGCAGAATGATGGCGAGCGCGCCCCATAGCATCGCATTGGGGATGCCGATCAGCCACAGGCCGATGGCTATCGGAATGCCATAGGTGACGTTCACGACGAGCTGCATCAGGAGATAGCGGCCGACCCGGCTGCCGGCATCCTGCAGGGCTTCGGTGGTCCGGTGCAGGTCGCTGTAGCCGACCAGGCGGATGAAGCGGTCGCGAAGATCCTCCCGTTCGAGCAGCATGAAGATCACCACCACAATGACCAGTCCCGCCGTCGCGAGCGGCCCGACCAGAGGCAGGATCATGCTCGTCAGCAGCTGGATCGGCCGCTCGGGCGAGTAGATCTCGACCAGGATCGGGTTCGCCGGGCGCGGGCTCTCGAGGGTCTTTCCGGCATCCTCGGGCTGGCTGATCTCCTTGCCGACGCGTTCGACGGCGTCGGTGATCCGCTTGACGATGCCGCTGCCGGCACCGGTATCCTTGGCCGACCTGATCTTGGTCAGGATGTTCGACTGATAGGTCGGCAATTGCTGTGCGAGCTCGCCGACCTGCGTCATCACGACGAAGCTGAAGGCGGATATGGCGATGAAGGCCGCCGTGACGGCGGCGATGACTGCCGGCATGCGCGGCAGCCCGGTCTTGCGGATCAGCGAGACCACCGGCGCCAGGGCGAAGGTCAGGAGCACCGCGATAGCGAGAGGCATGAAGACCTCCCGCGCGAAATAGAGGACCGCGATCGCGCCGACCAGGACCAGCAGCGGCGGCAACGCCTCCGGCATGATCGCCGTGCCGGCGAGGGACCCCGCCTTGCTTGAATCCGGCAGGCGCGCCTGCCCGTTCTCTTGCCCGATAGCCATCGCACCCCCCGGTCCATTCGAGCCGACAACGCGGCACGGCCGAGAATGATCCGGATCGCGAAGGCCGCAAACGCCGGGCGGGCGGCGAATGACCGAATCCGGGCGGTCTTGCCCGCTTCACGGCGAATGCCGTCCGGCATCCCCGAAGCGGACGCGCTGAATAGACAGGCCTTTTCGGGGCCGTCCCGGGGCTGCGGCGCATCATCATGCTTTACGGACGATTAAGCTCTTCCTGCCGGACTCTCCCGATGATTAGAGTGGCAGTGATTCGGACCATCGACCGCCCACGCGGGTTGCGGCCGGATTTCGTTCACAAGTGGCTTTGCGGCGTTGCGGCGTGGACATTTCCCGGAGCCGTGGCGCTTGCGCGCTATGACGGCGGCCCTTTCCGATTCCGGCCATCCAAGGCTGGCCGGACGAGATGACGGAAGCGATGATGAGACGTGCAAGGCAGTTGGGGCGCAGATTGGACGGAGCGGCGACCCGCCTCGTCCTTCCCGGCCTGGCCGGCGGCCTGTGCCCGAGTCCTGTCCTGGCGCAGGCCGAGTCCCTCCTCTCGCTGCACGGCGACACGCTCAGCGCCGGCGGGCTCTCGCTGATGTTCACCGGCCTCGTGGTCTTCGCCACCACCACCTCGGTCCTCTATGTGCGCGAGCGCTCGCGCTGGCAGCGCCGCGAGGGCGAGCTCGCAGCCGGGCTGGAGGCGGCGCGCGGACACCAGGAACGCCTCGCCGCGCTGCTCGCCGCCGACCCGCAGGTGGTGCTGAGCTGGGACGGTCCCGACGCCAAGCCGGTCTTCGAGGGCGATAGCGGTTTCCTCGGTGTCAGCGGCTCGGCCATGGCGCTCGCCTATGGCTCCTGGGCGCCGCCCGCCGACGCCAAGCGGCTGGAAGTCGCGACCGAGGCGCTGAAGGAGCGGGGCGAGGCCTTCGCCTTCACCTTCCGGGCCAAGGGCGGGCAATATGTCGATGCCGAGGGCCGCCCGGTCGCCGGCCGCGCCGTGATCCGGCTGCGTGAGGCCAGCGGCGAAAGGGCCCGGGCCCTCACGCTGCAGGACGATCTCGTCCGGGTCAGCGCCGACCAGGCGACTCTCGCCGCGCTGCTCGCCGGCCTGCCTCAGCCGGTCTGGACGCGCGACGCCAATGGCCGCCTGAGCTGGGTCAATGGCGCCTATGCAAGGGCGGTCGAGGCGGCCGACGGCGCCGAGGCGGTCAAGAACGGCCTCGAGCTGTTCGACCGCTCCGAACGGGAGGCCGCCGGCAGGGCACGCCAGGAGGGCCGCGCCTTCACGATGCGCGCGCCGGTGGTGATGGCCGGCCAGCGCCGCATCGTCGACATCCTGGAAACGCCGACGCCGACGGGCTCCGCCGGCATCGCCACCGATATGAGCGAGCTCGAGGCGGTGCGCGCCGATCTGCAGCGCCAGATGGATGCGCATGTCAGCACGCTCGACCGGCTGAAGACCGCGGTCGCGGTCTTCGACGCCTCGCAAAGGCTGGTCTACAACAATAGCGGCTACGAGACCCTGTGGTCGCTCGACCCGAATTTCCTGGAGAGCCGGCCCAGCGACGGCGAGATTCTCGACCGGCTGCGCACCGAGCGCCGCCTGCCCGAGCTCGGCGACTACCGGAGCTGGAAGGCCGGGGTGCAGGCCGCCTACACCGCGACCCGCGCCAGCGAGGACTGGTGGTACCTGCCCGACGGGCGCACCATCCATGTCGTCGCGAGCCCACATCCGCAGGGCGGCGTGACCTATCTCTTCGACGACGAGACCGAACGCTTCACCCTGGAATCGCGCTTCAACGCCTTGTCGCGCACGCAGCGCGAGACGCTCGACTCGCTGCGCGAAGGCGTCGCGGTGTTCGGTTCCGACGGTCGCCTCAAGCTCTCCAACCCGGCCTTTGCACAGCTCTGGAAGCTGACGCCGGAACGCACCGCCGGAACCCCGCATATCGACGAGGTCGTCAGCCTGTGCCGCCCGCTCTTCCCGGAGGATGCGGTCTGGACGGAGATCCGCAGCGCCGTCGCCGGCGTGCGCGATGCGCGCGAGGATTACCGCTGCCATATGGCCCGGCGCGACGGCACGGTGCTGGACTGCAGCGCCGCGCCGCTGCCGGACGGTGCGACCCTGATCACCTTCGCCGACGTCACGGCCGGCGTGAATGTCGAGCGGGCGCTGACCGAGCGCAACGAGGCGCTGGAGAAGGCCTCGCGTCTGCGCGAGGAATTCGTCCATCACGTCTCCTACGAGCTGCGCTCGCCGCTGACCAACATCATCGGCTTCGCGCAATTGCTCGGCGAGGAGACGATCGGCGCACTCAACGAGAAGCAGCGCGACTATGCCGGCCATATCGTGCGTTCCTCCGGCGCGCTGCTCGCCATCATCAACGACATTCTCGACCTCGCCTCGATCGACAATGGCGCGCTCTCACTCGATCTTGAAGAGGTCGACGTCGCCCAGACCATCGCCCAGGCGGCAACCGGCCTGCAGGACCGGCTCGCCGACAGCAAGCTCGAACTCAAGGTCGAGATCGCGCCGCATACCGGCCCGCTGCGGGCGGACGGCAAACGCCTGCGCCAGATCCTGTTCAACCTGATCTCGAACGCCATCGGCTTCTCGCAGCCCGGCCAGACCATCCGGGTCAGCGCCGGACGCATCGGCGGCGAAATCCGCATCACCGTCGCCGATGACGGCCGCGGCATCCCCGACGAGGTCAAGGAGAAGGTGTTCGACCGGTTCGAGAGCCATTCGCTGGGGTCGCGCCATCGCGGCGTCGGCCTCGGCCTCTCGATCGTCCGCTCGATCGTCGAGCTGCATGGCGGGCGGATCGAGCTGGAATCGGCACCGGGCGCCGGCACTCGCGTCACCGCCGTCTTCCCGCCCGAGGGCATGCGCATCTCGGACGCCGCGGAATGAGCGAGGAAGCCGCCAGGGCGGGCACGCATACAGTCCTCCTGACCGACGAGGCCGCGACCATCCGGCTGGCGCGCGACATCGCCGACATTCTCAGGACCGGCGACATCGTCGCGCTTTCCGGCCATCTCGGCGCCGGCAAATCCCTGATCGCCCGGGCGATGCTGCGGCGGCTGGCCGAAGACCCGGATTTGGAGGCGCCGAGCCCAACCTTTACCCTGGTGCAGAGCTACGACGCCCCGAAGGGGCTGCTGCTGCACGCCGACCTCTACCGCGTGCGCAGCCCCGACGAGCTCGACGATCTCGGGCTGATCGAGGATCTGGAGCGGGCGATCACGCTGGTCGAGTGGCCCGACCGCGCCGGGGCGCGGCTGCCGGCCGGGCGCCGGCTCGACATCGTCATCGAGGTCGACCCGGAAAATCCCGAGACCGGGCGGATCGCGACCCTTTCGGGCGGCGTGCTCTGGCGCGCCCGCCTTGCCATCGCCATCGGGGCACGGCGGATGATCGACGCCGCCGGCTGGAGCGATGCCGACCGCCAGTTCATGCTGGGCGATGCCTCGAGCCGGGCCTATGAGCGGCTGGCGCGGGAGAATGGCGAGACCGCGATCCTGATGATCTCGCCGCCGCGGCCCGACGGCCCGGCGATCCGGCAGGGCAAGCCCTACAGCGCCATCGCCCATCTCGCCGAGACGGTCGACGCCTTCGTCGCGATGGACAAGGGGCTGCGCTCGCTCGGGCTCTCGGCACCGCAGATTCTCGCCCAGGACCTCTCGACCGGACTGCTGCTGATCGAGGATCTCGGCCCCGGCCTGGTGATCGACGAGAACGGGCCGATTCCGGAGCGCTACGAGGCGGCTGCGCGTCTGCTTGCCGAGATGCATCGCCATGCGCTGCCAACCATCCTGCCGGTGGCCGAGGCGCGCGACCACGTCATCCCCGACTATGACCGCGAGGCGCTGACCATCGAGACCGAACTGGTGCTCGACTGGTATGCCCCGCACATCGCCGGGGTGACCCTGCCGGCGGTGACGCGGGCCGAGTTCGGCCGGATCTGGGACAGGCTGTTCGACGAGGTCTTCGAGACGCCGGCGACCTGGACGCTGCGCGACTATCACTCGCCCAATCTGATCTGGCTGCCCGACCGGGTCGGCCACGCCCGGCTCGGGCTGATCGACTTCCAGGACGCGGTGCTCGGCCACCCCGCCTATGACCTTGTCTCGCTCGGCCAGGACGCACGCATCGACGTGCCGGCGGCCCTGGAGCTGAAGCTGCTCGCCGCCTATGCCGGGGCGCGGCGCGGCAACGACCCGGCGTTCGACCTCGCCGGCTTCGCCCGCGCCTATGCGATCCTCGGCGCGCAGCGCAACACCAAGATCGCCGGCATCTTCGCCCGTCTCGACAAGCGCGACGGCAAGCCGGGCTATCTGAAGCACCTGCCGCGCATCGAAACCTATCTGCGTCGCGACCTCGAGCACCCGGCCCTGGCCGAGCTCAAGGCCTGGTACCAGGCGCATCTGCCGAAGCTGTTCGCCGTGCCGGAGACGCCCACCGAAGCGCCGGCCGAGGCCGAGCCGGAGGCAGCGGCAGAAGCCGGGCCGGATGCCGACGACGGCGGCCAGCCCAGCTGAGCACCCCATATCTGCGTCATCCCGCCCGCAGCGAAGCCGAGCGTTGGGATGACGCGTCGGCGGGCGCGGGACTTGAGCGAATCCCGTCGCCGTGGCTGATAGGCTGGACATGCCGAACGGCCAGGAGATTCGCTTGACGCAGACGACAACGCCGCCGATCCGCCGCGCGATCGTGCTGGCGGCCGGGCTCGGCAAGCGCATGCGCCCGATCACCGACACCTTGCCGAAGCCGCTGGTCGCGATCGGCGGCAAGACCATGCTCGACCATGCCCTCGACCGGCTGGCGGAAGCCGGCGTCGAGCGGGCGGTGGTCAATGTCCACCATCTGCCGGAGCGCATCGAGCAGCATGTCGCGGCGCGCCATCGGCCGCGGATCATCATTTCGGACGAGCGCGGCCTTTTGCTGGAAACCGGCGGCGGCGCCAAGAAGGCGCTGCCCGAGCTCGGAAGCGAGCCGTTCTTCAGCGTCAACGCCGATTCGCTATGGAGCGAGAATGGCGTCTCCAATCTTTCCGCCATGGCTGCGGCCTGGGACCCGGCCCGGATGGACCTTTTGCTGCTGCTTTCGGAACGCGAGGGCAGCGTCGGCTTCGACGGCGCCGGAGACTTCTTCCGCGATGCGGAGGGCCGGCTGACCAGGCGCGGCAAGGCCACCAGCGCCCCCTTCGTCTATGCCGGCGTCGCGATCCTCAAGCCGGAGCTGTTCGCCGACACGCCCGAGGGCTCGTTCTCGTTCAACCTGCTCTTCGACCGGGCGATCGCGGCCGGGCGACTCTTCGGCCATGAGCTCGACGGGCGCTGGCTGCATGTCGGCACGCCGGAGGCGATCCCGCTGGCGGAGGCCGCCTACGCCGCCCATCGGGCCTGAACGGCATGGCCGGGCTCAACCTGTTCAGCATCCCGGCCGGCGCGCCGTTTCTCGCGGTGCTGGCGGAGACATTGCTGGCCGGGCGCTTCGGCAAGGCCCATGATCCCGGCGACCCGACGGCGCTGTCGCGCACGACGCTCTATCTGCCGACCCAGCGCGCCGCCCGCGCGCTGGCGGCGATCCTGTCGGAAAAGCTCGGCGGCCGGCCGCTGCTCCTGCCGCGCATCGTGCCGCTCGGCGATGTCGACGAAGCCGAGACGGCGCTGATCGCCGGCTCCGGCGAGATGCTGGCGCGCGTCGCGCCGATCGAGCCGCTGCAGCGCCGGCTGATCCTGACCCGGCTGATCGCGCAATGGGGCAAGGCCGCCAACCGCCAGCATCTGCGGCTCGATCCGGCAGAGCCGGCTCTGGTGCCCTCGACGCTCGCCGAGGCCTGGGGTCTCGCCGGCGACCTCGCGGGCCTGCTCGACCAGATGCAGACCGAGGGCGTGGCGCCGGAGCGGCTACGCGGGCTCGACGCCGCCCGCTTCGACGAGATCTGGCAGTTCAACGCCCGTTTCCTCGATATCGTCGCCGAGACCTGGCCGGCGATCCTTGCCGAGCGCTGCGAATGCGACCCGGCCGACTTCCGCAACCGCATGCTGGAGGCCGAGCGCCGGCGCCTCGAGGCCGGCGGACTTTCCGGCCCGGTGATCGCCGCCGGCTCGACCGGCACGGTGCCGGCGACAGCGCGGCTGCTCGCCACGATCGCGCGCCTGCCGAACGGCGCGGTGGTCCTGCCCGATCTAGACGAAGCCTTGCCGGAACAAGCCTGGCGCGCGATCTCCGGCGAGCCGGCGCCTTCGCACCCGCAGGCCGCCCTGCATCATCTCCTCGAGGTGATCGGGGCCGACCGCGACGAGGTCGAGAGCCTGGCGAAGCCCACCGAGACCTTGGCCGCCCGGCGCGACCTGCTGCGGCAGGCGATGCTGCCGGCGACGGTGACCGATGGCTGGGCCGGCATCGCCGCCGCGCCCGGCGCGGACACGGCGCTCGCCGGCCTGCGCGTGGTCGAAGCGGCCGATGAGCGCGAGGAGGCGCTGGTCGCCGCGCTTGCTTTGCGCGAGGCGCTGGAACGGCCGGGCGAACGGGCCGCGCTGATCACGCCGGATCGCGGTCTCGCCGAGCGCGTCGCGATCGAGCTTCGGCGCTGGGGCATCGTGGCCGACGATTCCGCCGGCTTGGCGCTCGGGCGCTGGCCGGCCGGGGCGCTGCTGCGCCTCGTGCTCGACGCTGTCGCGACGGAATTCGCGCCGGCCAGCCTGGTCGCGCTGCTGGCGCACCCGCTCTGCCGGCTCGGCCTCAGCGAAGCCATGCTGCGCCAGGGTGCGGCGACGCTGGAGATCGGCTGTTGGCGCGGCGAGACGGTCGGCCGCGGCCTTGCCGGGCTGCACCGGGCCTTTGCCGGGATCGAGGACCTGATCGATGCCAAGCATGCTCCGCGCCCGCGCCGCAAGCTGACAGCGGAGGATCGCGCCGCCGCCGAGCAGGTTCTCGCCCGCCTCGACGCGGCCCTGTCGCCGCTGGCGGTGGCGCCCGCCCGGCGCGAGCCGGTACTCGCAGAGATCGCGGGAGCCGCCCGCGCCGCCGTCGCGGCACTCGGCAGCGACGAGAGCGGCAGCTCGCTGGTCTTTCGAGGGCCCGATGGCGAGGCGCTGGCCGCATTGTTCGACGAGATCGAGGCCGCGCTGGCGGAGGCCCCGACGGAAGGGCGGGCGCGCGACTGGATCGCTATCCTCTCCGGGCTGATCGACGAGCGCGCGGTGGTCAGGCGCGAGCCCGGTCATCCCCGCCTGAAGATCTGGGGCCTGCTCGAAGCCCGCCTGCTCGAAGCGGAGCATGTCGTGCTCGGCGGCCTGATCGAGGGCGTCTGGCCGCCGGCGACGCAGACCGATTCCTTCCTCAACCGGCCGATGCGGGCCGAGCTCGGCCTCACCTCGCCGGAACGGCGCATCGGCCAGACCGGGCATGACTTCGTCCAGGCGGCGCTGGCGGGCAATGTGACGCTGACCCGCGCCCGCAAGGCCGGCGAGGCGGAGACCATCCCCTCGCGCTTCTGGCAGCGCCTGAAGGCGGTGACGCCGGCCGATACCTGGCAGGCGGCCGAGGCGCGCGGCCGCGAGCTGATCGGCTGGGCCGGCCTGCTCAGCGCCCCGGCACGGGCGAGGCCGGCGAGCCGGCCGAAGCCGGTTCCGGCGCCGCATCTGCATCCGAAGCGGCTCAGCGTCACCGAGGTCGAGACGCTCTATCGCGACCCCTATGCGCTGTTCGCCCGCAAGATCCTGAAGCTCGACGCCCTGCCCGAGATGGCGGAGGATCCCGGCGCTTCCGATCGCGGCTCGCTGCTGCACGACATCGTCGCCGAGTTCGCGCAGACCTATCCCGAGCAGATGCCGGCCGGCGCCGCCGCGAGCCTGATCGAGATCGGCGAGCGGATGTTCCGCGCCTTCGACGAGACGCCGGAGGTGCGCGCCTTCTGGTGGCCGCGCTTCCTGATGATCGTGCAGAACTTCGTCGGCTGGGAGGAGAGGCGCCGGCCGGAACTCGCCAGGGTCGCGGTCGAGCACGACACCCAAGGCGAGTTTCCCCTGCCGGGCGGCGGCGGCATCCTGCTCACCGGCCGCGCCGACCGGATCGAGGTGACGCGCGAAGGCAAGCTCAGGATCATCGACTTCAAGACCGGCGCGCCGCCGAGCGACGAGCAGGTCAGGCTCGGCTTCGCGCCGCAACTGACGCTCGAAGCCGAGCTTGCGCTGCGCCACGGCTTTCCGCCCACCGTCAGGGCCGCGCCTGTCGAGGCGCTCATGTACCTGAAGCTCGGCCACGACCCGAAAAGCTGGCAGAAGGACAAGAAGCTCGCCTTCAAGGACGAGAGCCAGGCCGACGTCACCGCCCGCCATCTTGCGCATCTGCTCGCCCATCTTGCGGCGCTGCGGGCCGGCAAGGAGCCCTATGTCTCGCGGCGGGCGCCGGCCTACATCAAATATGCCAGCCCCTATGACCAGCTCGCGCGGGTCAAGGAATGGTCGGCCGCGCCCGGCCTCGGCTCCGAGGCGGGAGAGGAGGCATGAGCGCCCACGCGACCCCGGCCGGTTGGGTCATCCCTGAGTTGACGAAGGCCAACCAGGCGCTGGCGGCCGAGCCCGATCTCAGCGCCTGGGTCGCCGCCAATGCCGGCTCGGGCAAGACCCATGTGCTGGTCAACCGGGTGCTGCGGCTCTTGCTCGACGGGGTCGCGCCCGGGCGGATGCTCTGCATCACCTATACCAAGGCCGCCGCCGCCAACATGTCGAACCGGCTGTTCCGGGCGCTCTCGGCCTGGGCCGTCGCCTCCGATGACGGCCTGCGGGACGAGCTGGCGAAGCTGACCGGGCAGGCGCCCGGTGCCGCCGGCCTCGCCAGGGCGCGGCGGCTGTTCGCACAGGCGCTGGAGACGCCGGGCGGGCTCAAGATCGAGACCATCCACGCCTTCTGCACCCGCGTTCTGCAGAGCGCGCCCTTCGAGGCGAACGTGCCGGCGCGCTTCGAGGTCGCCGACGATCTCGCCCAGGACGAGCTGATGCGCGATGCCAGGCGCGACCTGCTCGCGACCGCCGCCGCCGACCCCGACGGACCGCAGGCGCGGGCGCTGCGTTTCATGGCGCGCGAGGCGGCGCAGGACAGTTTCGACCAGATCATGCGCGAGGCGCTGCACCAGCGCGCGCTGTTCAATGACAGCCTCGGCCGGGCGCGCAGCCCGGAGGAGATGGAAGCCGGCATCGCCGCCTTCCTCGGCATCGCGACGGCGCTGACGCCGGAGATAGTTCAGCAGCGCTTCGGGGCGGAGCTCGCCAGCATCGGCGGCATCTCGGCACTGATCGACAGCTTCGATGCCGGCAGCGCAACGCGGCAGAAGGCGGCGGCGGCGCTGCGTCTCGCGCTCTCGACGGAAGCCGGCATCGACCCGGTCGCCGCCTGCCGAGCCGGCATCCTGACCCTCGAAGGCACGGTCAGCCAGCATGTCCGCGGCAAGGGCAACAGCGCCCTGCCGGCTCATCTCGACGAGGCGCTCGATACCGTCGCCGGCTGCCTGCTCCGCGCGATCGAACAGCTCAACGCCATCGCCGTGCGCGAGCGCAGCAATGCGCTGGCCGTGCTGGTGACCCATATCCTCGCCGCCTATCAGCGGCTGAAGGCGCAGCGCTCGCTGCTCGACTATGACGACCTGATCGGCAAGACGCGCTCGCTGCTCGACCGGGTCGATCCGGCCTGGGCGCTCTACAAGCTCGATGCCGGGATCGACCATATCCTGCTCGACGAGGCGCAGGACACCAGCGAGGCGCAATGGGCGATCCTGCGCCGCCTCGCCGAGGAATTCTCCGCCGGCGAGGGCGCACGCGATCAGGCGCGGCCGCGCACCGTGTTCGTCGTCGGCGACGAGAAGCAGTCGATCTACGGCTTCCAGGGCGCGGCGCCGCGGCATTTCGGCGAGGAGCGCGCCAGGCTGGGCAAGCGCCTGGACGCTGCCGGCCAGCGCTTCGCGCCGATCAGCCTCAACACCTCCTTCCGCTCGGCGCCGGACATCATGCAAGCGGTCGACGCCGTCTTCGCGCCGCAGGCGCATTGGCGCGGACTCGTCTTCGACGGCGGCGCCGGGCCGGAACGGCACGACACGGTCAGGCAGGCGGCGATCGGCGCGGTCGATCTCTGGCCGATCTCCGCCGACGATGCCGGCGACAAGCCCGACGCCTGGACGACACCGGTCGATGCGCCCGAGCGCCGCTCCGGGCTGGTCAAGCTCGCCGCGCGCATCGCCGAGGTGCTGAAGCGCTGGAAACAGGCCGGCCATGACGATCTCGGCCGGCCGTTCAAGCCGGGCGACGTGATGATCCTGCTGCGCCAGCGCGGGGCGCTGTTCGAGGCGATCGTCAAGGCGCTGAAGGATGCCGGCGTGCCCGTCGCCGGGCGCGACCGGCTGACGCTCGCCGAGCACCCCGCCATCGAGGACCTGGTCGCGCTCGGCCGCGCCATCCTGCTGCCACAGGACGACCTTTCGCTGGCGATCACGCTGAAGACGCCGCTGTTCGGGCTCGACGACGACGACCTCTTGCGCTTTGCGCCGGAGCGGACAGGCTCGCTGCGCGAGGCGCTGCACCAGGCGGCCGAGAGCGAGCCGCGCTATGCCGCTGCCCACGCAAGGCTGACCGAACTCGCCGAGGATGCCGGGCGCAACGGCCCGTTCCGCTTCTTCGCCGGGCTGCTCGGCCCCGGCGGCGGGCGCAATCTGGCGCTGGCACGGCTAGGGCCGGAGGCGGGCGACGCGCTCGACGCCTTCCTCAGCGCCGCGCTCGACCATGAGCGGCGCTACGGGCCCTCGCTCGCCGGCTTCCTGCACCATGTCGGGGCGGTCGCGACGCAGGTGAAGCGCGATCTCTCGGCCAGCGCCGGCGAGGTCCGGGTGATGACGGTGCACGGTTCAAAGGGGCTGGAGGCGCCGATCGTCATCCTCGCCGATCTCGGCGTCGCGCCGGGCGAGCGGCGCCTGCCGAAACTGATCGGCGTCGAGACGCCGGGCGGCGTGCCGGTGCCGATCTGGGCGCCGGCCAGGGCCGGCGATTCCAGCGCGACCCGCGGCGCCAAGGACGAGATCGTCGCCCAGATGATCGAGGAGCATCACCGCCTGCTCTATGTCGCGATGACGCGGGCCGAGGAGCGGCTGATACTGTGCGGCGTGCAGGCCAAGGGCGAGGCGCCGGAGGGCTCCTGGTACGCCATGGCCGAGCTCGGGCTCACCGCCTCGACGAGCGGGCTCGGCGAGGTCGCGGCGCCCGATGGCGACGGCACGGTCCGGCGCTTCATGGTCTCGCAGCCGCAGGCGCAGGCTAAGGCCGAGACGCAGACCGCGCCGGTCGGCGCCGTTGCCCCGGCATGGCTCGCCCGCTCCGCACCGCCGGAGCAGGAAGCCCTGCCGCCGCTGCGGCCCTCCAACGCGCTCGGCGCCGCCGATGCGACCGCCCGCCCGGCCGATGGCCCTTTCCTCGCCGAGGCGGCCGCGGCCGGGCGCCTGGCGCATCTCCTGCTCCAGATCCTGCCGGAGGTTCCGCACGAAAGACGCGGCGAGACCGCCCGCGCTTTGGCGGAAGCGCGCGGGGCCAATCTCTCGGCCGAGCGCCGCCAGCGCATCTGCGCCGACGCGCTGGCACTGATCGAACGGCCGGAGCTCGCGGCGCTGTTCGCGCCGGGCAGCCTTGCCGAAGCGCCACTCGCCGGCGAGGTCACCTTGCCCGGCGGCCAGAAGCGCCCGGTGATCGGGCGGATCGACCGGCTGGCCGCGACCGATGACGAGGTGCTGATCGCCGATTTCAAGACGGCCGCCCGGGCGCCGAAGGACGCCGCCTCCCTGCCGGCGGCGACGCTGGCGCAGCTCGCGGTCTATCGCCGGCTGGTCGGCGAGATCTATCCCGGCCGGCCGGTGAGGGCGCTGGCGATCTATACGGCGAGCCTCACCGTGCTCGAGCCGAGCGCGGCGGAACTCGATGCCGTTCTGGCGAATTTGGCAGGGTAGACCTGCTTCATCGTGAGGCGAGCCAGCCTTGACCCTGGCGGGCTCGGTTCATAGCTTCCACTCCGAACGACGGCGCGAAGCCGTCCGCAAATCGAAAAGGCGACAGCCATGGCGACGACGAAAGTGACCGATGCGAGCTTCGAGGCCGATGTCCTCAAGTCGAGCCAGCCGGTGGTTGTGGACTTCTGGGCCGAGTGGTGCGGCCCCTGCCGGATGATCGGCCCGGCGCTCGAGGAGATCGCCGGCGAGCTCGACGGCAAGGTCAAGATCGTGAAGATGAATGTCGACGAGAACCAGCAGATCCCGGCTCAGTTCGGCATCCGCTCGATCCCGACCCTGATGCTGTTCAAGGACGGCAAGCTGGCTTCGCAGAAGGTCGGCGCTGCCCCGAAGAGCGACCTTTCGCGCTGGATCTCGGCCGCGGTCTGAAGGCTTTCGGCTGAAACCAAAAGGCCCGCCTTCCCCGGGGAAGGCGGGCCTTTTTATGGTCTTGCGGCGCCGTCACTCCGGCTGGAGCGAAGCGCGAGGCCTCAGCCCTTGCGGTTGTCGAGCGCGAAGGAACCCGGGCCGGCGAAGAAGATGTAGAAGAAGATGAAGCAGAACAGCAGGGCCGGCTCGCCGCCATTGAGCAGCGGGTAGAAGCTCTTGGGCGCGTGCGCCATCCAGTATGCGACGGCCATCAGCCCCGACAGGACGAAAGCGGTCGGCCGGGTGAGGAAGCCGACCGCGATGAGGAGGCCGCCGACGACTTCGAGCACCGCCGCGGTCCAGCTCAGGCTGAAGGCGGCCGGCATGCCCCAGGACGGCGCAACCGGAAAGGCGAAGAGCTTCTGGGTGCCATGGGTGAAGAAGGTCAGCGCGGTCACGATGCGCAGCAGGGCAAGCGAATGCGGAGCAAAGCGGCCGAGCGAATCCAGGCGTGGCATGCAGAAATTCTTTCCTATTCGAGACTAGATTAGAGAAATTCCATTCGAATGGCGGCCTTTGCTGGCAAATAATTGATTCACCACTCCGGGCGGTTGTCAGGGACCGGCTGGCAGCGATCAACTCACATTTTCGTTTGCAGTGCAGCAAAGGGAACCGGCGGCAGATTCGCCACAGTGTGGGAAACTTGCCGGTTTGGCGGCAATCCGCCGCGCGGCGAGCTTAACCACCCCTTAAAAGCGCCATGTTTGAATCCTGTGTGGAAGTTGGCCGGCTCGCCTGACACAAAGCCGGCATTGGGGCCTGAACGGGGCGGAATGAACGACCGGTCGAGACGGAACGGAGAGCGGCGCGAGCCCTCATTCGAACGTGCGCGCGAGGATTACGAGCGCGACGACGACGATCTGCGCCTGTCGGCCGAGGACCGCCCCTATCGTGGAGGAAGGAACCCCGTGGCACCGCGCCAGCAACCGCGCCGTCAGAAGACTGAAGGACGCGGTGGCCGCAAGCAGCGCCGCAAGGGTCGCTCTTTCTTCGGCCGGATCTTCTACTGGGGCCTCGTCCTCGGACTCTGGGCCGTGCTCGGGGTCGGCGGGGTCGTCGCCTATCACGCCGCGCAATTGCCGCCGATCGACCAGCTCACCGTGCCGAAGCGGCCGCCGAACATCGCGATCCTCGCCGCGGACGGCTCGCTGCTCGCCAATCGCGGCGAGACCGGCGGGCGCACGATCACGCTCGGCGAGGTTCCGCCCTATCTGCCGAAAGCCTTCGTCGCCATCGAGGACCGGCGCTTCTACGAGCATTTCGGCATCGACCCGATCGGTCTCACCCGCGCCGTCGTCAACAACGTCACGAAGCGTGGCGGCGTCCAGGGCGGCTCGACCCTGACGCAGCAGCTCGCCAAGAACCTGTTCCTGACACAGGAACGCACCGCCGCCCGCAAGATCCAGGAGGCGATCCTCTCGCTCTGGCTGGAGCGGACCTACACCAAGGACCAGATCCTCGAGCTCTATCTCAACCGGGTCTATTTCGGCTCGGGCGCCTATGGCGTCGAGGCCGCGGCCCAGCGCTATTTCAACAAATCCGCCCGCTCGGTGACGATCGCCGAGGCGGCGATGCTCGCCGGCCTCGTCCAGGCGCCGTCGCGGCTGGCGCCGAACCGCAATCCGGAAGCGGCGGAGAAGCGGGCGCAGCTCGTCATCGCCGCAATGGCCGATCAGGGCCTGATCTCGCCGGCCTCGGCCAAGAGCGCGCTGGTCGCGCCGGCGGAAGCCGCCGAGCGCACCGGCGCCGGCTCGGTCAACTACGCCGCCGACTACGTCATGGACGTGCTCGACGATTTCATCGGCGCGATCGAGGGCGACGTCACCGTCCTGACCACGATCGACACCAAGCTGCAGGCCAGCGCCGAGACCATGCTGGTCGAGGCCCTGAACGCCCAGGGCGCCAAGCAGGGCGTCGGCCAGGGTGCCATCGTCTCGATGGCACCGGACGGGGCATTGCGCGCCCTGATCGGCGGGCGCGACTACACCAAGAGCCAGTTCAACCGGGCCACGGCCGCCCGGCGGCAGCCGGGCTCGGCCTTCAAGCCCTTCGTCTATCTCGCGGCGCTGGAAAACGGGCTCACGCCCGATGCGATCCGCGACGACTCGCCGGTCTCGATCCGGGGCTGGCAGCCAGAGAACAACAGCCGCACCTATCGCGGCCCGGTGACGCTGCAGACCGCCTTCGCGCTCTCGCTCAACACCGTGGTGGTCAAACTCAACCAGGAGATCGGCCCGAAGGAAGCGGTCCGTGTGGCGCAGCGCCTCGGCATCAATTCGGCGCTGCAGGCCAATCCCTCGCTCGCGCTCGGCACCTCCGAGGTCACGCCGATCGAGCTGACCAGCGCCTATGCGAGCTTCGCCAATGGCGGCAAGGGCGTGCTGCCCTATGTCATCCGCGAAGTGAAGTCGCTCTCCGGCAAGGTGCTCTATGCCCGCAAGGGCAGCGGCTTCGGTGAGGTCGTCAAGCCGCAAATCCTGTCGATGATGAACGCCATGTTCAACGAGACCATGGTGCGCGGCACCGGCAGCAAGGCCAATATCCCGGGCTGGGAGATGGGCGGCAAGTCGGGCACGACCCAGGATTTCCGCGATGCCTGGTTCGTCGGCTTCAGCTCCCGGCTGGTGACCGCGGTCTGGCTCGGAAACGACGACAACAGCACGATGAAGCGGGTCTATGGCAGCGGCCTCCCGGCGGAGATCTGGAGCAAGTTCATGAAGGCCGCCCATGCCGGCCAGCAGCCGGCGCCGCTGCCGGGCGGGCTCTGGCACAGCGGGCCGAAGTCGATCTTCGAGCCGGGCGAGCCCGTCGCCGGCATCGCGCCGCGGCCGCAGGGCACGGTCGAGGGCGACCGCGCCTGGACCCCGCCGCCGCCGCAGGAGAAGAACTTCCTGGAGCGCCTGTTCGGCGGGTAGCGCGCCTCACGTCCCGCGCGGCTTGGCCCGCGTCGTCGGCGGCGCGGCGGCGGGATCGTCCGGCCAGGGATGGCGCGGATAGCGGCCCTTCATCTCGGCCTTCACCGCGGCCCATGAGCCGCGCCAGAAGCCCGGCAGGTCGCGCGTCACCTGGATCGGCCGATGCGCCGGCGAAAGCAGCTCCAGCACCAGCGGCACGCGCCCGCCGACCAGCGCCGGGTGCTTGGCCAGCCCGAACAGCTCCTGCACCCGAACCGAGATGGTCGGGCCTGCTTCGGCGCCATAGTCGACCGCGAGCTGCGAACCGGTCGGCGCGGCAAAATGCGTCGGTGCCTCGGCATCGAGCCGGCGCTTCAGGTCCCAGGGCAGAAGCTCCGTCAGCGCGCCGTCGAGATCGCCCGGCGTGATCGCGGCGAGCGAATTGCGGCCGACGATGTGCGGCGCGAGCCAGTCCGCCGCGCCCTCGGCCAGCCCGGCATCGGAAAGATCGGGCCAGCCGCTGCCCGGCCCTTCGGCCGTGCGCAGGAAGGCGACACGCTCGCGCAATTGCGCCTGCGCCTTGCTCCAGGGCAGGGCGTCGATGCCGAGGGCGGCGACGCCCTTCGCCAGGACGACGGCGTTCTCCTCGCTCGCCTCGACCGGCAAAGGACGCTCGGCCAGGACCAGCGCTCCGAAGCGCCGGCTGGCGCGGGCGCGCAAGGCCTTGGCGGCGCGGTCGAACGAGGTCTCGGCCTGTTCCGACAGGGGGGTGCGGATCAGGCCGGAGGCGGCGAGTTCGGCGATCCCCGCCTCGTCGATCGCCGCGGCACTGAGGATGCGGGCTTGGGCGGCGCTGCCGGTCATCTCGCCGACGACCAGATAGGGCTCGCGCGCCAGGCGCTGGCCGGGCTCCAGCGCGGCGCCGCGGCTATTGGCCAGCAGATACTGACCGGAGCCGGGCTGGCGCGCCTTGGCGACCCGGTCAGGGAAGGCGAGCGCCAGCAGGAAGCCGGGCGAATGGGTGCGCTCATCGCCTTTCGGCGCCTTCGCTCCCGCCTGCCGGGCCCAGCCCTCGGCGAGGCGGCGCATGTCGGCAGCGCGGCCGCCGCGCTCGCGCCCGAAGCGTTCGAGCCGCTCGGCGAGATCGATCGCCTCGCCGCCGAGCCCGCGCTCGACCAGAAGGGCCGCCAGCAGCGCGGCCTGCCCGGCCTCGCCGAAGCCGGCGGCGCCGGTGACCATATGGGCCAGGCGCGGCGGCAAGGGCAGCGCCTGCAAGGCCTTGCCGGAGGCGGTGATCCGGCCACCTTCGTCGAGCGCTTCGAGATCGTTCAGCAGCAGGCGCGCTTCCTTCAGCGCCGGGGCGGGCGGCGGGTCGAGAAAGGCGAGCGTCGTCGGGTCCGCGACGCCCCAGGCGGCGCAGTCGAGCAGCAGCGGGGCAAGATCGGCCGAGAGGATCTCCGGCCGGGCGAAAGCCTCGAGCGCACCATTGCCGGCCTCCTCCCAGAGCCGGTAGCAGATGCCGGGCTCGGTGCGGCCGGCGCGGCCGCGGCGCTGGTCGCTGGCAGCGCGGCTCGCGCGCTGGGTGACCAAGCGGGTGATGCCGATATCGGGCTCGTAGAGCGGTACCCGCGCCAGGCCGGAATCGATGACGACGCGCACGCCCTCGATGGTCAGCGAGGTCTCGGCGATCGCGGTCGCCAGCACGATCTTGCGCCGGCCGGGCGGCGCCGGCAGCACGGCCCGGTCCTGCTCGGCCTGTTCGAGCGCGCCATAGAGCGGCGCGATCTCGACGCTGGCATCGCGGATCTTTTCGCGCAGGCGCTCCTCGACCCGGCGGATCTCGCCCTGGCCAGGCAGGAAGACGAGGAGCGAGCCGCGCTGCTCGTTCAGCGCCAGCAGGACGGCCTCGGTGACCTGGTCCTCGATGCGCTTCAGCGGGTCGCGGCCGAGATAGCGCGTCTCGACGGGATAGGCCCGGCCCTGGCTTTCGACCATCGGGGCCTCGCCGAGCAGCCGCGCGACGCGGGCGCCGTCGAGCGTCGCCGACATCACGAGGATGCGCAGATCCTCGCGCAGGCCGGCCTGGGCATCGAGCGCCAACGCCAGCCCGAAATCGGCATCGAGCGAGCGCTCGTGGAACTCGTCGAAGAGCAGCGCCGCGACGCCTTCCAAAGCGGGATCGTCTAGGATCATCCGCGCGAAGACGCCTTCGGTGACGACCTCGATGCGCGTCCTCGGGCCGATCTTCGAGCCGAGCCGGACACGCAGGCCAACCGTCTCGCCGACGCGCTCGCCGAGCGTCTGCGCCATCCGGGCGGCAGCGCCGCGCGCGGCCAGCCGGCGCGGCTCCAGCACGATCAGCTTGCCGCCCTTGCCGCCATCTTGCGCCCAGGGCTCGTCCAGCAAGGCGAGCGGCACGCGCGTCGTCTTGCCGGCGCCGGGCGGGGCGACGAGCACCGCGTTCGGCCGTGCACGCAGGGCGGCGGACAGATCGTCGAGGACCGCGTCGATCGGCAGGGCTGTGTCGAAGCTGCGCATGCCGGCATGTGCCCCGGAGGCAAGCGCCTGCGCAAGCGTTTCGGCGGCAGGCCGGCGTCCCGCCTCAGGCCGCGCGGCGCAGACCGACCTCGAAGGGATGCAGGCTGACCGCGCCCACGCGGGCCGAGACCAGCGTGTTGCGCGGCAGCGCCTGCCAGCATTCGCGCGCCGCGTCGATCGGCTCGGAGGCGATCACCACCGCATCGCCGCGATCGCAGAGATAGAGCGTCGGCGGCTTCTCGTCGGAGGACCAGCGGACGGCATGGATGGTCTCGCCATCGGCGAGCGCGGCGGCGCAGCGCAGGGGCTCGCGGACGCCGGCCTCCTGCATCAGGGCAAGCGCGTCGCCGAGCGCGCCGGCAAGGGCTTCGCCCGGCTGCTCGCCCTCGCTCATCCGCGCCAGCGCCAGCAGGAACAGCACTTCCGAATCGGTGGTGCCGACGCGCGAGCCATAAAGCGGATCGGGAATCAGGCTCTCGAGCCGGCGCCGGATCAGGCCGTAGCCGCCGATCTGGCCGTTATGCATGAAGAGATGCCGGCCATGGACGAACGGATGGCAGTTGGCCCGCGTGCTCGCCGTGCCGGTCGCGGCGCGGACATGCGCAAAGAACAGATGCGAGCGGACGAGGCGGGCGATCGAGAGCAGGTTCTCGTCCGACCAGGCCGGGCGGATCTCGCGATACTGGCCGGGCTCGGGCCGTTCGCCATACCAGCCGACGCCGAAACCGTCGCCATTGGTGCCGGTCTTGGCCTCCTCGGCGTGCAGCGACTGGTGGATCAGCGAATGGCACGGTGAGGCGACGAGATCCTCCAGGAACACCGGAGCGCCGGCATAGGCGAGGAAACGGCACATGGTCGGCCCCGAATCACGCGCGGCAGGACGCCGCAAGGTCAATCTGCGCGACAAGCATGAATGCTGCCATAACGGCTTTTTTGGAGCAGGCGAAATCGGGACGCCGGCAGTCCGCCCGGCAGGGCGGCGGCGGTTGCGACCCCCATAGCCATCGTATAACCAGCACAGGGTTGGAAGTAGCAGTCCCGCGCCCAAGCGGGCGGGGGGAAGCCTTGAAATCGATCCTGACGGCAGCGGGCGCAGCGCTCGCCTTCGCCCTCTTCCCGCAGAGCGCGCTGGCCGCCGGCGACATCGGCGGCGCGACCATGGGCGTCGCCTGGGCCCTGCCCTTCGCCGGCATGCTGCTCTCGATCGCGCTCGGGCCGATCCTGTTCCCGCATTTCTGGGAGCACAACTACGGCAAGTTCGCCGCCTTCTGGGCGGTGCTGGTGCTGCTGCCGCTGATGCTGCTGCGCGGTTTCGAACCTGCGCTCGGCGCGCTGCTGCACACCGCGCTGCTCGAATACGTCCCCTTCATCATCCTGCTGTTCGCGCTGTTCACCATCGCCGGCGGCATCCTGGTGATGGGCAATCTGCACGGCACGCCGGCGACCAACACGACGCTGCTCGCCATCGGCACGGTGATGGCGAGCTTCGTCGGCACGACCGGCGCCTCGATCATCATGATCAGGCCGCTGCTGCGCGCCAACGACAACCGGCGCCACAACGTCCATGTCGTGGTGTTCTTCATCTTCCTGGTCTCGAATATCGGGGGCTCGCTGACCCCGCTCGGCGACCCGCCGCTGTTCCTCGGCTTCCTGCGCGGCGTCAGCTTCTTCTGGACGACGACGCACCTCCTGCCGGAGACCGCCTTCGCGGTGGCGGTGCTGCTCGTCCTGTTCTTCGCGCTCGACAGCTACCTGTTCCGCAAGGAGGAGGGGCTGCCGGCGCTGAAGGACCCGACGCCGGACCGCGCCATCAAGCTCTACGGCAAGGTCAACATCCTGCTGCTGGGCGGCGTGATCCTCGCCATCCTGATGTCGGCGAACTGGAAGCCGGGCGTGACCTTCACGATTCAGGGCGTCCATCTCGAGCTGCAGAACATCGTGCGCGACGCGATCCTGCTCGGCCTCGCCCTGCTCTCGCTCAAACTGACGCCGAAGCCGGTACGCGCCGGCAACGAGTTCAGCTGGGGCCCGATCCTGGAGGTTGCCAAGCTGTTCGCCGGCATCTTCACCTGCATCATCCCGGTGCTGGCGATGCTGCAGGCCGGCAAGGACGGCGCCTTCTCCTCACTGGTCGCCATGGTCAGCAATGCCGACGGAACGGCCAACAACGTCGCCTATTTCTGGCTAACCGGCATCCTGTCCTCCTTCCTCGACAATGCGCCGACCTATCTCGTCTTCTTCGAGCTCGCGGGCGGCGATGCGAAGGCGCTGATGACCACGGGCGCGCTGACGCTGACCGCGATATCGGCCGGCGCCGTCTTCATGGGCGCCAACACCTATATCGGCAACGCCCCGAACTTCATGGTCTACGCCATCGCCAAGGACCGGAAGGTCGCGATGCCGAGCTTCTTCGGCTACATGGCCTGGTCGGGCGGCATCCTGATCCCGATCTTCCTGCTGCAGACGCTGATCTTCTTCCGCTAGCCGAACACCCGCCGCGCCTCGACAGCGTGACGCGGCGGGCCTAAACGGGCGGCGTTCGACCAAAGAGACGCCGCCCATGACCTTGCGCCCCGACACGCTGGCGATGACCGCCGTCCTCGCCATGCTGACGGCGCTCGGCCCGCTCTCGACCGATTTCTACCTGCCCTCGCTGCCCGAGATCGTCCGTGTCCTGAACACCGACGTTGCCGGCGCCCAGGCGACGCTCTCGGCCTTCCTGTTCGGCTTCGCCGCCGGGCAGATCATCTGGGGCCCGCTGTCCGACCGGCTCGGCCGGCGGCCGGTGCTGCTGATCGGCCTTGGCCTGTTCCTCGTGACCACGCTGATCTGCGCGCTCGCGCCCTCGATCGAGGCGCTGATCGGCGCGCGCTTCGCCCAGGCGCTCGGTGCCTCCGGGCCGATCGTGCTCGGCCGCGCCATGGTCCGCGATCTCTATGACGGGCCGCGCGCCGGCCGCGAGCTCGCCCGGATGGGCATGATCATGGGGCTGGTCCCGGCGGTGGCGCCGGCGCTCGGCGGCGTGCTGCAGAACGCCTTCGGCTGGCGCTCGACCTTCGTCGCGACGCTGATCGTCGCCCTCGCCATCATGGCCGTGGTGGTGACGATCCTGCCCGAGACGATCCGCAAGCGCTCCCCGGAAAAGCTCTCCTTCCTCGCGATCTTCCGCGGCTTTCGCGTGCTCCTGCAGAACCCGGCCTACCGGGTCTATGTCAGCCTGACCTCGCTCGCCTATGCCGGGCTGTTCGCCTTCATCTCCGGCTCTTCCTTCGTCCTGATCGGCATCTACGGGCTCACGCCGCCGGTCTATGGCCTGTCCTTCGGCTGCATGGTGCTCGGCTACATTCTCGGCACCATCCTAGCCCAGCGCCTGGTCGGCTCGCGCGGGCTCGACGGCGTGATCGCGCTCGGCGTCATCTGCCTCGCCGCCGGCGGGCTCGCGATGCTGGTCTGCGTCGCCAGCGGCTTCGGCGGGCCGTTCGGCGTGATCCTGCCGATGGCGCTCTATGCCTGCGGCGTCGGGCTGACCATGCCGCAATCGCAGGCGGCGGCGATGATGCCCTTCCCGGACCGCGCGGGGGCCGCCTCTTCCCTCACCGGGCTCTGCCAGATGCTGCTCTCGGGCTGCGTCGGGCTCCTGGTAGGCTATCTGCTCAAGGCGTCCGCGCTGCCGCTGCCACTGGTGCTGTCGGCGATCGGCGTGGCCACCCTGGTGCTGTTCCGCGCCAGCGCTGCAACGCGCGCCGCCGGCAAGGCCTGAGCGGAAAGAAGCCGGGCCCGCGCCTGCCGTTCAGCCCTTCAATTGCCCATGCGGTCGCGCCATTGCCGTTCGCCGGCCATGCAGCCGACCCGCGGCGGGCGGGACTGCGTCTTCTGGATCAGCGCCTCGCCGGCGGGGACCTCGGCGATCTCGCGGACCAGCTTGATGCGGGTCGCGTCGACGAACTGGTGGCGCTCGCGGATCGGGATGACGAAGGCGCCGACGCCGGTGATGACGCAGTCCTCGTAATAGACGTCGAGATTGTCGATGTCGAAATAGCTCGCCGCCTTCAGCATCACCGGCAGCCCGTTGATCGAGATGCCCTTGTCGCGGGCGGCGTCGCGCGCCTGTGTCACCGGCCGGCCATCATTGTTGGCGCCGTCGCCGGAGATGTCGATGACGCGGCGCAGGGCGACGACATTGCTCTGCTCGAGCAGGGCCATGCTGAGATCGATAGCGCCGGAGATCGAGGTCCGCCGGCCGCGCCGGGTCGGAGCCTCGCCGAGCTCCTCGGCAAAGGCGATCGCCGATTGCGGCGTCTCGATCACCGTCCAGGGCTTGACGATGTGCTGGAAGTCGCCGCCGGCCCATTCGAAATAGGTCACCGCGATCTTGCCGATCGAGCCCTTGGCGATGGCCTCGTGCAACTGGCGTGAGCGGAAGGCCTCGATATAGCCGTTGCGCTGCAAAGCGAGCTCGTCGAGATCCATCGAGTAGGAGACGTCGACCGCCAGGACCAGCGCGACATCGACCTCCTCGGGCGGCGCTGTCGCTGGCTGGGCATCCGGTGCGGTGGCGGGCCAAAAGGCCGCGGCCGAAAGACTCAAGAGACCGAACAGCCAGCGCCGCATCGCCACCTCCATCATCTGTCGTCGAAGCGTAACGCCGAAACGCTAAGATGATTCGGGCGAAGGCCGGCTTCAAACGAATGCGATGGAAGTCTGCTCCGAGTTTTCGGAGACGCCAAGCATGAAAGCTGGGCAATCCGGCGCTGGTTCCCGCAAACGTGATCCAGCTTCCCGCCCGGAGGCTGCTCCGGATACTGCTCCGGAGCAGGTTCTGGTCGTCAGGCTGCGCGACGCTTCTCCACGATCGACAGGGCCGCGGCGAAGGCTTCGTCGACGCCGAGCGCCGAGGTATCGAGCAGGATCGCGTCCTCGGCCGCCTTCAGCGGCGCATCGCCACGGCCGCTGTCCCTGGCATCGCGCCGACGGATATCGGCGAGGATGCCCTCGAAGGAAGCCGTATCGCCGCGGCCAGCCAGTTCCTTGTGCCGGCGCGCGGCCCGGACCTCAGGCGTCGCCGTGACGAAGAGCTTCACCGTCGCCTGCGGACAGATCACCGTGCCGATGTCGCGCCCGTCCAGCACCGCCCCGCCCGGAGCCGCGGCGAATTGGCGCTGCCGGTCGATCAGCGCCCGCCGCACCCCGGGAATCGCGGCGACGACGGAAGCCGCCTCGCCGATCTCGCGGCCGCGCAGGGCGGCTTCGTCGAAGCCCGTCTCGTCGAAGCCGGCAGCGGTCGCCTCCGCGGCCTGCGCATCCTCCAGCCTCTGCCCGGCATCGAGCATGGCGCGTGCCACCATGCGGTAGAGCAGGCCGGTATCGAGATAAGGCAGGCCGTAATGGGCAGCGAGCCGGCGCGCCAGCGTGCCCTTGCCGGAAGCGGCCGGCCCATCGACAGCGATCACGAGGTTGCGGCCGACGATTGCCGGCGATGGAAAGGGCTGTTGCGACAGGACCACGGGCGTCTCTGGGCTCTCGGCAGGCGGGGGTTCGGGGAGCCGGCTTCGGCAGCGCCGGTTCCGCTTTTCGCCTCCTGCTGTAGTGCATGACGCGGGGAAGCGGGAGCCGTTTTTCATCCCCGGGCCGGCGCCCGGCCGCCGGGCGGTTCTGCGGCACGCCGGCCGCCCGCCAGCGCAGGAGAAATCAGCATTTGACAGGCGCGCCCGGCCCGACTAACGGACGCCCCTGCTTTTCAGAACCCCTTCCGCATGTAACTCGAAGGTCCGACGCCGTGGCGAAACCGGAACTTGGCACCAAGCGCGTTTGTCCCGTGACAGGCCGTAAATTCTACGATCTCGACAAGGATCCGATCGTTTCCCCCTATACCGGGCAGTCCTATCCGCGCTCGGTGTTCGAGCCGCAGGCGAAGGCCGCCGCGGCCGTCGCCGCCAAACCCGCCGATGACGAGGACGAGGCCGAGGCCGCCGACGGCGCGGTCGAGCTCGTCTCGCTCGACGAAGCCGATGCGGAAGCGTCCGAGAAGGAAGCCGTCGTCACCAGCGAGGACGACATCGAGATCGAGGACGACGGCAGCAGCGCCGACGACGACGACACCTTCCTGGAAGAGGACGAGGAAGGCGACGACGACGTCTCCGACCTGATCGACGGCGATCTCGAGGGCGACGAGGACGCCTGAGGCGCCTTTTCACAGGCGCGAATGAAAAAGCGGGACGCGCTTCACATTCGTGCTTGTGTCCCGGCGAAAGCCTGCCTATAGAGCGCTTCGTCGCTGCCGCGACGAAGCGCAGGGCTCCCCGGAGCCGGTGCAAAAGGAATTCCAGTCACTCCCCAAGGTGGCTGCGACAGTGGGGCCATAGCTCAGTTGGGAGAGCGCTTGAATGGCATTCAAGAGGTCGGCGGTTCGATTCCGCCTGGCTCCACCATCCTCCTCCCGAAGATCGTCAGCTTTTCTACGGTTTCGGGCCAGCGCTGCGGCGCTGCTCATCCTTCTCCTGACATCGCAGGCCTTTCGATTCGCGCTGCGCAGGCTCAGCGCCGAAGCAGCGCTTTTCCAGACGGCGCTGCAAGGCGGACGGCTCGCAGGCGACACGGCAGTCAGAACTGCACGCATCGCAGCGCAGAAGATCGCAAGCCCACGAGCGAATCGCTCGGGAGCATCCCTTCGGGCCTGACGCTTCGTTGACCGAGGGCCTGGTTGCGACCGGGCAGTCGCGCACGCGCGGCAACGGCAGAGCCAGCTTCAGCAGGATGTCCCGGACCTGACCGAACTCATGCTTGAGCAACGTCGGAACCCGAGATCCTCGATCCCGACCAGCGGGAAGGTCCTGCAATAATCACCGACTCGCCATCGGCATGGTCTTTATTGAACAAATTATACAAATTTCGCAAAATTCCGCACCTTTAAGCAGATAATCAATCAAGCTATTATATAGATGATTGCCTTTCAGCGCGAAATAATTACTAATATAAACTTTCTCAAATGAGATATTACGAGAATTTAATCTTCAAAATTCCACCCCGAGCAAATCATTTCCAATGGTTTCCGGAGCTTCGGGGCGTATGCCGGTTATGATGTGGCGACATTCCGTTGCCGCTTGGCCGATGGCGGAGAACCACGACCAGGGGTCACGCAATGCGCTGCTCGCTTCAGAACGCCTCTGCGTCGACCGGTCCCGCTTCGGCGCCCGATGGCGAAAGCAGCGCGGCCTGTGTCGGGCCAGCCTGCGCCCGGCTTCGCCAGGCGCTGCTCTCCTCCAGCGCCCTCCTGGCGCTGCTGGCCGGCCCGGCCGTCGCCACCGAGTACTTCGTCCGCAACGATGCCTCGCTGAGAAGCGCGATCAGCAGCGCCACGCACGGGGACACCATCACCTTCACGGAGGGAATCACGCTCGAGAGCAACCTGCCGATCATCCGGCAGGACGTGCTCATCAACGGCCAGGGCAACACCCTGTCCGGCAACCACCAGTATCGCGGCCTGTTCGTCGAGTCCGCCTCGATCGGCCTCAAGGATCTGAGAATCGAGCATGCCCTGGCTCAGGGCGGCCATGGCGGGGCCGGCAATGGCGGCGGCGGTGGTGGCGGCGGCGCGGGGATGGGCGGCGCGCTTTTCATCGCCTCGGATGCGCAGGTGCTCGCAACCAATGTCTATATGACAGCCAACCGTGCCTTCGGAGGCGAAGGCGGAATTCCCTATTCCGCGTCCGGTCTCGGCAGCGCCGGCGGCGGCGGAGGCTATCTCCCGGCGAATGCGAACGGCGAGGATGGCAGCGGCAGCTATAGTGGCTACGGCCGGGCCGGCGGCGGCGACGGCTACGTCACGCTCCGGGGCGGCAATGGCAGCTTCGGCGGCGGCGGCGGCGGGTCGTACCGCAACACCGGCGGCAATGGCGGCTATGGCGGCGGTGCGGGCGCCGGTCGCGACGGCTCCTCCGCGGGACAGCCGGGCTGGGGAGGCGGCAAGGGCAACCCCTGGGGCGGGCTCGGCGGCGGTTTTCCGGACTACCAGGGTGGCTACGGGGCGAGCATGGGCGGTGCCATCTTCGTCCAGAGCGGCGGAAAGCTGACCGTCGCGGGGAACAGCAACATCAGCGGCAACAATGTCGACTCGACCCGAGCCTTTGACGGTTTCGGCGAGTCGCTGTTCCTGCATGGCAGCGGCACCCTGACCTTCATGCCCGGAGCAGGCGAGACGCAGACCGTCGGCGGCATTCTGGACGAAGGCGGACCCCAGAACGGCTTTGCCGAGGGGGATCGTCTCGCGGGCAGTTGGACCCTGGTCAAGAAGGGCCCCGGCACGCTCGTCATAGCCGGAACCGGCACCGCGGTTTTCGGGATCATCCCCGTCTATTTCGGCGGCGCCCATAGCGGCGGCACGATCATCGAAGACGGCATCGTGCGCGTCAAATCCTTCCTTGACGGCAACATCGTCAACAACGGGCGCCTCTACTTTGAGAATCCCGACCTGAACGGGATGACCTTCTGGAGCGCCCGCGGCGACATATCTGGGACGGGGGCGGTGATCATCGACATGCCTGGCAAACCCGGCACGATCACTTTCGGAGGTACCAACACCTACACCGGCGGCACCAAAATCTATAACGGCACCTTGCGCGGCAATACCCGAAGCCTGCAGGGCACGATCCAGAACGAGGACAATCTGGTCTTCGCCCAGGATTTCGACGGCACCTTTGCCGGGACGATGTTCGGGCCGGGCAGGCTGGTCAAGGACGGCACCGGCAGGGTCAGCCTGACCGGGAGCAACAGCGTCGGCGGCGGCACGACGATCAAGGGCGGCACGCTCGCCGTGAACGGCCCGCTGACCAGCAATGTCATCATCGAAAGCAAGGGCACCCTTGCCGGCGCCGGCAACGTCGTCGGCAATATCGACAATCAGGGCGGCACGATCGCGCCGGGCAACTCGATCGGCCAGATCACCGTCAACGGCAACCTCACCCTGACCGCCGGCACGCTCGAGATGGAGATCAACCCGGACGGCCGGAGCGACCGGATCAGCGTGGTCGGCGCCGGCAACCGGCTCCAGATCAATGCCGGCACGCTCGCCATCGTGCCCGAGGCCGGCGTCTACACGCCCGGCACCCGCTACACGCTGATCACCAACGAGGATGGCGGCGAGGTCCGTTTCGACGCGGTCACCGGCGGGCCGGGCTTCCTGAAGCCCGCGCTCTCGATCGACCGCCACAACCTCCATGTCTCGCTGATCCTCCCGGCGAACGCCTTCAGCCCGGCCGCCTGGACCTACAACCAGAAGGCCGTGGCGGCGGAGCTCGATGCCATCGCCGCCAGCGGCAATCTCGGCGGCCTCGTCACCCCGGTCGCCAACGTCCCGGTCGCCCAGGGCGGCCAGGCCTTCGCGGCGCTGTCGGGCGAGGTGCACGCCTCGAGCGGGACGGTGAGCTACGACCAGGCGCGGCAGGTGCAGACCAGCATTCTTAGCCGCCTGCGCGAGCCGACCCCGGGCCTGTCGACCCTGCCGGCGCTCGCCCAAGGCGACTACGGCGCCGCTTACGCAGCGGACCTGCCCGGCCGTTCGCCACGGCCGGCCGAGGTCGCGGTGGCGCCAACCGTGCGCAACCACGCACTCTGGGGCGAAGGTTTCGGCTCCTGGGGCCGCATCGGCACGGACGGCAACGCCGCCGGGCTCAAGACCTCGACCGGCGGCTTCGTTCTCGGCGCCGACACGCCGGTCGGCGACGCCTTCCGCATCGGCCTCGCCGGCGGCTTCGCGCGCAGCAGCTTCGACGTGACGGGCCGGCTCTCCTCCGGCACGAACGAGAGCATCTTCGGCGCGATCTACGGCTCCGGGCAATGGGGGCCGGTCTCGCTGCGGCTCGGCGCCGCCTATGCCTGGCACGATATCGACACCAGCCGCACCGTCCTCCTGCCCGGCCTGAGCGACAGGCTCACCGCCTCCTATGACGGCTCGACGCTGCAGGCCTTCGGCGAGCTCGGCTATCGCTTCGGCCTCGGCCGGACGGCGCTGGAGCCGTTCATCGGGGCTTCGATCATGCGCCTGCACAGCAATACCTTCCGCGAGCGCGGCGGCATCGCGGCGCTGGGCGGCGCCGGCCAGGACCAGGACCTGGCGACGACGACGCTCGGCCTGCGCGCCGAGATGCAGCTGTTCGCCGACCTGCCGCTCACGCTCAAGGGCATGATCGGCTGGCAGCACGCCTATGGCGATGTCCGGCCGGAGCGGTTGATGGCGTTCGCCGGCGGCACTTCGGCCTTCGCCGTGGCGGGGCTGCCGATCGACCGCAATGCGCTCGTCGCCGAGGCGAAGCTGGACTGGCAGGCCTCGGCCGATCTCAACCTCGGCATCGCCTATCGCGGCCAGGTCGGCTCGCGCGCCCAGAACCATGCGATCACCGGCAATCTCATCTGGCGCTTCGCGACGCATTGAGCCGGGCGGGATCGGAGCTGCACCGGGTGCCGGCAGCGGCGGCTGCCATGTTGCCCGGCTCTACTCGCGGACGGCCCGCGCTGGGCGCTCCAGCGCATCCTCGGCCGCCGCTGGGCCGGCCGGCTTCTCGACCTCGGCCTGCAGCGCCGCGAGATGCGGACGGGCCGCCTCGGCCGCCGCCTGCTCGATGGCGCGGTACTGCGAGACCAGGGCGAGGCCGAGCGCCGTCAGATGGGCGCCGCCGCCGCTCTTGCCGCCGACCTGGCGCTCGACCATCGGCTTGCCGAAGACGCGGTTGAGATCCTCGACGAGATCCCAGGCACGCCGATAGGACATGCCCATTTCGCGCCCCGCCGCGGAGATCGAGCCGAAGGCGGCGATCTTCTCGAGCAGTTCGATCTTGCCCGGCCCGATGCGGGTCTCCGGGGCGACGTCGATGCGCAGGCTGAGCGAAGGCATGAAGCGAAGTCTACCCTGCCCGGCGCGCCCAGACAAAGCCGGCTCGCCTCACTTCAGGACCAGCCGGATCTTGGCCTGAGCCGCCTGCGCTTCCTCATGATAGTCGATCAGGGTGCGGAAGCGGCCCGCGGCGTCCATCACATAGACCGAGGCGGTGTGGTCCATGGTGTAGCTGTCCTCGGTCGGAATCTTCCGGGCATAGGCCTTGTAGGCCTTCACCGCCGCCTCGACCTCCTCGACCGTGCCGGAGAGACCGACGATCCGCGGATCGAAGGACTGGAGATAGAGTGCGAGCTGAGCCGGGGTATCGCGCTCGGGATCGACGGTGATGAAGAGCACCTGCAGCCGCTCGGCCTCGGGACCGAGCGCCTTGAGCTGGTTGGTGAGGTCCAGCAGCGTCGTCGGGCAGACCTCCGGGCAATGGGTGAAGCCGAAGAAGACCAGCATCGGCTTACCGCGGAAATCGGCGTCGGTGACCCTGCGGCCGTTATGGTCGACGAGGCTGAACGGCCCGCCGACATCGATCGGCGCGCCGGCGGTCTGAACCGGCCGGCCCGGTGCGCCCGGCCCGTCGACCCGCCACCAGCCGAGCAGGATCGCAGCGGCGACGAAGACGACGACGGCGAGTGCCGTCCAGGCGGTGTAACGTATCCAGCGAAGGATCGGCATCGGGGATTCCTGCAAGATCGGCGCGCGGCCGTTGCCCGCTTCTTGGCAAGCTCCGCGGCGAAATCAAACCGGCCTAGCGTCGCACCCGGTGCGATGGCCGGCGTGAAACGCGGCCAGTGCGCGCCTTACCGGGCCGGCAGGGAGCCGGTGAACTGTGCGCGATCCCCGGGATCGGCGACGAAGGGGTCGGCCAGCGCGGCGTCGGGATTGCTGATCTCGACCTTGCCGGCGACCATGGTCTGCATCCGCTCCGGCCCCATCTTCCTGAGCAGGCTGCGGAAGCTCTCATGCATGCCGCCATCGCGCAGCGCATAGCTCATCGCCGGCGTGCCGGAGGCGATCAGCCCGGCGGTGCGCTCCTCGTCGCGCGTACGCTTCTGGGCGACGAGATCGCGGCTCTCCTGCTCGACCTCGTAGATTGGGCAGGCAGCGCCCGGCACGAAGGGGCCGGCGCCCTCGGCCGGATCGAAGACGTAACGGCGCTCGCAATAGCCGAGGCGGGGCGGGCGACGGGTCGCCTCGAAGTGATCGTAGCCTTCCTTGAGATTGCGCCAGAAGGCGATGTTCGGATTGTTGCGATGCGCCGCCATGTTCTCCGGCGTCATGCGGAAGGGCATGGCCTGGACCTGGAAGCTGCGCTGGCCGCCGACGAAGGCCTCGCGGGCGAGGCCGTAGATCTCGGTGACGCCGTCATCGGTCATCGCATAGCAGCCGGCCGAGGTGCAGGCGCCATGGACCATCAGCGCCGAGCCGGTGAAGCCCTGAGCCTGCTCCAGCGCATTGGGA
Source organism: Allobosea sp. GW823-FHT02B03 (assembly GCF_058797755.1). Classification (NCBI taxonomy): domain Bacteria; kingdom Pseudomonadati; phylum Pseudomonadota; class Alphaproteobacteria; order Hyphomicrobiales; family Alloboseaceae; genus Allobosea; species Allobosea sp. GW823-FHT02B03. Next base: position 354,676 of record NZ_JBXAJY010000006.1, read on the forward strand.
TAGCCGAGGTTGAAGGAAAGATAGAACTGCGACTTCGGGTTCATCAGCTCGGCGGTGACCGTATAGAACCCTTCCGGCGCCTGGCGATCGCCCTCACGCTTCTTCGGGCCGAGCTGGCCCGACCAGCGGCACATCGGATAGGTCTTCAGCAGCGCATAGCGGCCCGAGCGGTCGCGCTTCCAGACCTCGAGCTCGCTCTCCTTCTTGAAGATGCGGATCAGGATCGGGTCGGCCTGCGTCATCCCCTTGGCCGACATCTGCGAGACCAACGCGACCGGGAGCGGCTGGAGATGGCGGTCGTCGCCCTCCATCGCCACGCAAGATGACAGAAGCACCGCTCCGGCGAGGAGCAGCGCATGACGGCGAAGGTTCCGGGCGAGGGAGCGGATGGACATTGCGGGATTGTCGGGGCGTATCGCTAACGGCTGGTGAACGGGCGCCCCGCGACCCTGCAAGCTCATGCCGGTCGAGGTTCCACTGACAATTTCGTGAAGCGGCGGCAGCCCGGGCGCAACCTTTCCCCTCTTGACCCTGACATCACTAGAGGTCGCAGACCGGCCCGAGCCACCGGGAATCAACGCCATGCTCGACCGCCGCCTCGCCCTCCAGTCCATCGCCTTCGGCCTCGCCGGCTCGTTGTCAGCGACAGCGCTCGCACAAGGCCCTTCCGGACTGCTCGAACCCGGCCCGCTGCCGGAGAAGATCTTCGGAGCGGCCGATGCGCCGGTGACGGTGATCGAATATGCCTCGCTCACCTGCCATCACTGCATGAACTTCCACACAAAGACCTGGCCGGACTTCAAGGCGAAGTATGTCGACAGCGGCAAGGTCCGCTTCATCATCCGCGAATTCCCGCTCGATCCGCTGGCCATGGCCGGCTTCCTGCTCGCGCGCTGTGCCGGCGAGGACAAATGGTATGCGGTGGTCGACATGTTCTACAAGACGCAGGAAGGCTGGGCCCATTCCGACAAGCCGCTGGACGGGCTGACCCAGGCGATGCGCCAGGCCGGCATGGGCAAGGATGGCGTCGAGGCCTGCCTGAAGCGCGAGGACCTCTACCAGGGCATCAGGCAGGTTTCCGAACGCGGCAAGGGTTTTGGCGTCGACGCCACGCCGACCTTCTTCGTCAATGGCGAGAAGCATGTCGGCGCGCTGACGATCGAACAGTTCGACGCGATCCTGGCGCCACTCCTGGCCGGGCGCTGAATCGAGCGGGGCCGTCGCGGGTGCTAATGCGCGCCCGCGATCGCCGCAGTCACGACATCGGGACGCCCGAGGAAGCGGCCGAGATCGAGCCAGACATTCTGATCCTCGGGCGACTGGCGCCGGATGAAGGTCAGCCCGGATTTCGACCAGGGCAGAACCTTGTCGGTCTGGTTGTCGAGGATGAACTCGCCGCGGTCGGTGACCACGGTGAGGACGGCATGGCCGCCGCCTTCCTTGTCGATCACCACCGTGATCAGCAGCGCCGACATCGGCCAGCCCCTGCGGATCAGCTCGCGGCGCTTCTCGAGGACGTAGTCCTCGCAATCGCCCTTGCCGCTCGTGGCATAGCCCCAGTTCTCGATGACGCCGAACTGGTCCTGGTCGGTGATCGGCTCGATCGCCTTGTTGTATTTCAGATTGACCGCGAGCAGCTCGCTCCACGACCGGTCGTCGAGACGCGCCGCACTGGCCGGCGAGTGCGAGACCCGGCAATCGCTGGGGTTGTCGGCGCAGAACTGCGCCCAGCCGATCGGCGCGCGCGACGGCTCGCCGGCATGGAGATGGGCGAGATCGGTCGTGCCCGCAGCCTTGGCCGTCGAGGCCAGGCCCATCGCCGCGACGGCGAGGAACGCCGCTCCGATCCAGTTCCGCCTGCTTGTCATCACGCTCTCCTTGTCGGGAGCGTTTCTGGCAGGCCCGGCTTGCGATGGCGCAAAACCGGAGGGCGCGATTCTACATCTAAGATTCAGATTCCATTGATATTTCTTTCCTTGCCATCAACCCTAAGGAAAGCTTCCGCCGCGCCCGGACCGGCCGTGAGCGCAAGCCGCAGCAACGCCTTGAGGCGTCAGACCGGGCGCGCGATCGCGCGCTTGGCCGTCTCGACGGCGCCGGCGCATTGCGGCGCGATCTCGACGAGCACGATCACCGGGCTCGCCGCTCCGGTCCAGAAGCGGACGACCTGACCGATCGCCCAGCCCGGGTTATCGCCGACGCGCGTCACGATGGCGGGTGTGGCGGCGCGCGCGCAGGCCGCGACCTTCTCGGCACTGTCGCGGGGAATGCCGAGCGCCGAAAGCTGGCTGGTGATCGCGCTCTGGATCGGATTGAGGATCAGGAGCGAGACCAGGGCGGCGATGAACGATTCCATGGTTCGGCTTTCGGCTCTGCCTGTGTCGGAATTGCGGTAGCTCGGAGCCGGCTCTAGAGGCGCTGCTCGTGACCCTCGGTCCGGCGGATCGCCTCGTCCTCGATCTGGATCGTCGTGTGCTTCAGCCCGAACTCGTCGGCGAGCAGCGTCCCGGCCGCGACGAGGACGGGGCGCGCATCGGTCATGTCGGCGACGACGACATGACCGCTCATCGCATCCAGCCCCGAGGTCAGCGTCCAGACATGGAGGTCGTGGACGGCCGTGACGCCGGGCAGGCCGAGCAGCGATTTCTCGAGCAGGGCCATGTCGATCTCCGGCGGCGTGCCTTCCATCAGGATGTGGACGGCCTGCCGGAGCAGGTTCCAGGTCCGCGGTACGATGAAGAGGCCGATGCCGGCGCCGACGATCGGGTCGGCCAGGGTCCAGCCGGTCGCCATCACCACCACCGCGGCGACGATGACGCCGAGCGAGCCGAGCATGTCGCTCAGCACCTCGAAATAGGCGCCCTTGACGTTCAGGCTCTCGGAGGAGCCGCCGGCGAGCAGCTTCATGCTGATCAGGTTGACGATCAGCCCAAGGGCCGCGACCGCCAGCATCGGGCCGCCGAGAATGGGCGGCGGGTTCAGGAAGCGCTGATAGGCCTCGTAGAGGATGTAGACGGTCAGCAGGAGCAGGACGACGGCGTTGGCCAGCGCCGAGAGTATCTCCATGCGGACATAGCCATAGCTGCGCTGCGGCGTCGCCGGCTTCTCGGCGAAGCGGATCGCGATCAGCGCCAGAGCGAGGCCGCCGGCATCGGTCAGCATATGTGCGGCGTCGGCAAGCAGCGCGAGGCTGCCCGTCCAGAGAGCGCCGACCACTTCGGCCACCATGAAGCTCGCGGTCAGCGCCAGCGCCGCCGCCAGGCGCGACTTGTGGCGGCCTGCCGCGGTTCCGCCCTTCGCGCTGCCGCCATGGGAATGCCCTGCCGCCATGCCCTGCTCCATGCTCCCTGCGCGCCGCACCGACCTCAGGAATGGTCGGCGTGCTCCGACTGCCCGAGATTCTCGACCTGCACCTGCGTCGTCACACGCCCGGCCCGGGAAAAGACGAAGGTGACGGGGATCGTCGCCCCGGGCTCGATCGCCTGCTTCAGCCCGACGAGCGTGATCTGTTGGACGCCGGGTCGGAGCGAGAGCCTGCTGTTGCCGGGGATGGCGAGCTCGTCGAGCTCGATCGGCCTGACCACACCGCTGCTGCGGTCGAGCTCCTTCATCACGGCCAGGCGCGCCAAGGGCGTCTCGACCGCGATCAGCCGGTCGAGCACGCGGCCACCGTTCTCGAAGCTGGCATAGATCGGGTACTGCTCGCCGGCACGGGCGGCGCCGCGCGACCAGGGATGCACGATGCCGATATCGGCGCGCTGGGCGACCGGCTCCCGATGGACAGTGCCGAGATAGATGAAGGGGCCGAGGCCGATGGCCGCGATTGCGATGGCGCGGAGCACCGTCCCTCGCGAGAGCAGATGCGGGCGTACCCTGCCATCGCCGAGGGCGCTGCCGAGCCGGGACAGCCAGTTCGCGATCACCGCGATGCCTCCGGCTCGGTCTTCTGCGGTGCGGCGCCCGGGCCGGCAAAGCGGTCGGCGAGCGGCAGGCTGGCGAATAGCATCAGCATGACGCCGAGCGTGATCGCGATGTCGGCGCCGTTGAAGGTCGGCCAGTGCCAGTCGCCCCAATGCAGGTCGAGGAAATCGGTGACGGCGCCCTGCCGCCAGCGGTCGAGCGCATTGCCGAAGGCGCCGCCGGCAATCAGGGCTAGGCCGATGCGCTCGAACCGGTGCCGCGACAGCGCTGCCCAGACGATGAGTCCGAGGCCGACCGCGAGCTTGAACAGCCCGAGCACTTCAGGCCAGCGCTCCAGCGTGTCGCGGAACATGCCGAAGCTGATGCCGGTGTTGAAGCCGAGCCGCAGGTTGAGGAAGGGCGCCAGTTCGATCACCCGCGGCGGGTCCATGACGACGGCCAGCATCAGCCATTTGCTGGCCTGATCGAGGCCGGCGGCGAGTGCGCTGACGGCGAGGATGCCGACGACGTTGCTGGAGGTCGTCATGCCGGCAACTGCCTGGTGACGCCGAGCCAGCGCCGCACCCGGGCGCGATAGGCGAGATAGGGCTGGCCGAGCGAAGCGGCGAGCACGCGTTCCTCGATCGCGACCTGCAGGCGGATCGCGATCAGCAGAGCGAGGGTGAGGCCGGCCTGGATCAGGCTCGGCAGAACGATGAACAGGCCGATGAACAGCAGCGCCTGACCGAGGAAGACCGGGTTGCGCGAGATCGCGAAGGGGCCGCTGTCGACGATCGCGCCCTGCTCGCCCTCGGCCGCGCCGATGCGCCAGGAGGTGCCCATATAGCGCTGCGACAAAAGCGCGACGCAGGCGCCGATGACGACGAGGAGATGGCCGAGCACATCGAACCAGGGCCCGTCCAGCGCGGCATGCAGCGGGTCATTCGCGACCGGATTGCCGAAGGCGGCGAGGAGCAGTGGCCAGATCACCGCCCCGGCAAAGGCGAGCTTGAACAGGAGCGCCGGCAGGGCCTGCTTCTCGCCGCCTCTGCCGAACAGCCAGACCGGGCGGCCGGCCTCCTTCGCCAGGATCGCGCTCATGGCGAGGAAGCTGATCACATAGACCACGACCATAAGATAGCTGGCGATCTCCATGCCGCTCATCGCAAGTCCCCTCAGCTCGTCTTGCCGGCGTCGAAGCGCAGCAGCCGCAGCGCATTCGCGGTGACCAGCACGGTCGCGCCGGTATCGGCGAGGATCGCGACCCAAAGCCCGGTGTAGCCGAGCACGCTGGTGACCAGGAACACCGCCTTCAACCCGAGCGCGAGCCCGATGTTGACGCGGATGTTCGCCATGGTGGCGCGCGCCAGCCGGATCATCGCCGCGATGTCCCGGACGCGGCTCTTCAGGACGGCGCCATCCGCCGTCTCGAGCGCGACATCGGTGCCGGAGCCCATTGCGACGCCGATCCCGGCCGCAGCCAATGCCGGCGCGTCGTTGATGCCGTCGCCGACCATCATCACCGGAGCCTGCTCCGAAAGCTCGCGGATCGCCGCGACCTTGTCGTCGGGCATCAGTTCGGCCCTGTGGTCCATGCCGAGCGCGCCGGCGATCGCCGCGCCGGTGCGGGCATTGTCGCCGGTCAGCATCACCGAGCGCACGCCGAGCGCCTTGAGCTCGGCGACCGCCGCCGCAGCATCGGCACGCGGCTCGTCGCGCAGCGCGATCAGCCCGGCGAGCACGCCATCGGCGATGACGGCAGCGACCGTCTTGCCGTCGGATTCGAGCTGCTCGACCGCAGCCTTCGCGGTCGCGTCGAAGGTCGCGCGGCTCGTGGCATGACGGGGGGCGCCGACGAAGATCGCGACTCCGTCGAGCTTGCCGGTGACGCCCTGCCCGGCAATGGCCGCGGCTTCGGTTGCCGGCCGTACCGGGATGAGATGCGCCTCGGCCCGGGCGATGATCGCCTGCGCCAGCGGATGGCTCGAGCCGGTCTCGACCGCGGCGGCGAGTTCGACGACCTCGCGCTCGCTCCGGCCCAGCGCCACTACCTCGGTGACGCGCGGCGTGCCCTCGGTCAGCGTCCCCGTCTTGTCGAAGGCGACCGTGCCGGTCTTGGCGGCGGCTTCGATGACGACGCCACCCTTCAGCAGCAGGCCCTGCCGGGCGCCGGCCGAGAGCGAAGCGGCGATCGCAGCGGGCACCGAGATGACGAGGGCGCAGGGGCAGCCGATCAGCAGCAGCGCCAGCGCGCGATAGATCCAGACCGCCCATTCGCCGCCGAAGAACAGCGGCGGCACCAGGGCGACCGCGATGGCGAGCGCCACGATCGCCGGCATGTAGATGCGCGAGAACCGGTCGATGAAGCGCTCGGTCGGCGCGCGGGCCTCCTGCGCCTCCTCGACCAGGCGGATGATGCGGGCAATGGTGTTGTCCTGCGCCGCCTTGGTGACGCGGGCGCGCAAGGCCGCCTCGCGGTTGACCGAGCCGGCGAAGACGGGATCGCCGACGCCTTTGGTCTTCGGCACCGATTCGCCGGTCACCGGGCTCTCGTCGATGCCGGAAATGCCGGAGACGATCTCGCCATCGGCCGGGACCCGGTCGCCCGGGCGGATCAGCACGATCTGGCCGATCGCCAGCGCGGCGGCATCGACCTGACGGGTCACGCCGTTCTCCTCGACCAGCGCGGTCTTGGGCACGAGGTCGCCGAGCGCCCGGATCGAGGCGCGGGCGCGGTCGGCGGCGACACCCTCCAGCACCTCGCCAACGGCGAACAGGAAGACGACCAGCGCCGCCTCCTCGGCCGCACCGATCACGAGCGCGCCGGCGGCGGCGATCGTCATCAGCATCTCGATGGTGAAGGGCACGCCGGCCGCAGCAGCAGCGAAGGCGCGCCGCGCCACCGGCACGACGCCGATCAGACAGGCGGCGACGAAGAGCCAGTAGGAAGCCGCCGGCCAGGCGAGGCTCGCCAGCCAGGCGCCGGCAAGCAGGGTTCCGGTGAGCAACACCAGCCGGCCCTTGCCGGTCTGGTACCAGCTCATGCCGTCCGGCGTCACCTCATGGACATGGCCGGGCAGGCCGTGCCCGGCATCGGCCTTAGCATTGGCCTCCTTGCCCGTGTCGCCATGCGAATGCGCGTGGCCTTCATGAGAGTGCTCATGATCATGCGCGTGCTCGTGCCCATCGTGCGACGCATGCTGGTGACCGGCCTCGTGGCCGGGCCTGGCGTGCCCGTGATCATGGCCACAGCCGCACGAATCGGCCGCCTTCGGCGCAGCCGCGGGCTTGGCCGGTGCCAGGGCATAGCCGAGGCCGGCGACGCGGCGCTCGACCTCCGCCGCCGTCGTCCCGCCGGAGGCGAGCGAGAGCGACAAAGTCTCCGACATCACCGAGAGCCGGACATCGCTGACGCCGGGCAGGCGCTCGACGGCACTGCGAATCTTCGCCGCGCAGCTCGCGCAATCCATGCCCGTGACCTGCCAGGACAGCGGGCTTGCGGCATCGGAATCGGGTTCGCGCATGATTGTCTCCGCTTGACGGCGCCTAGAGACACCCCAGATACAATCTGAAGTGACTAGAGGTTCAAGAGGAAAATCGATGTCCGACCGAAAGAATCTCGAGCGCGTCGTTCCGATCGGCGTGCTGGCCGAGCAGACCGGCGTCAAGGTCGAGACCATCCGCTATTACGAGCAGGTCGAACTGCTGCCGCCGCCGGAGCGGACCGAAGGCAACCAGCGCCGCTATGGCAGGCGCCATGTCGAGCGGCTCGCCTTCATCAAGCATGCGCGCGATCTCGGCTTCTCGGTCGACAGCATCCGCACCCTGCTGAAGCTTTCGGACAACCCGGAGCTGCCCTGCGACCAGGCGCATGCGATCTCCGTCGCCCATCTCGGCGAAGTCCGCCACAAGATCGCGCGGCTGCGCTCGCTCGAGAAGGAGCTGGAGCGCATCGCCGCAACCTGCTCCGGCGGGGTCAACGCCTGCGATTGCGCGATCATCGAGGCGCTCGCCGACCACTCGCAATGCGCTCATCACCAAAGCGGTGTCGCCGACGCCTGGCGCTGAACCCGGCCGATTCCAGCCCAAATGGCCGGAATCGCGCTAAGGATGCGGAATTCCACTCGACTCTCAATCCTAAAGAAGCAACCATAGGTTGTCGGCGAAGGTGAAATGGCCCGCCGACACGGGGGGCGACGATGGGAGCGCGGTCTTATGACCGTGTCGTTGCGTGAGCGGCGTGGCCGAAGCGGGCCTGCCGGTCGAGATCGCTTTCCTTGCGAGCCATGGCGTTCCTCCAGCTGAACTTCAACGGGCAGCGCTCGCCGCCGTCCGGCTCGGCGTCTCGCCTGCCAGGCAGGTCATCGCCTCCGGCCTCGTCGGTGAGGTTGCATTCTACCGGGCCCTCGCCGCCGAGCTCGGCCTACACTTCCTCGCCGAGGCTCCGCCACTGCTGCCGGGCGGAGACCTCGCGGCGATCATGCGCGAGGGCGTGTCGCGGGCCGCGAACGGGCCAAGGAGTCCCGTCCGCTTCGCCTGCGCACCGCCAGCAGGCGCACCGCTGCGGCGCTTCATGGCGGGCAAACCGCAGGGCCGCGACGACCTCGTGATCGTGACGCCTTCGGCTCTGGCCAGAGGGCTGCGCGCCAGCAATGCCCGCATGCTCGCCCGCCGGGCGGCCGGTCTCGACGAAGCCGGCCTTACCCGCTTCAGCGCCCGCACCGGCAGCAGCATCTCGCAGAAGGGGCTTGCGCTTCTCATGGTCGGCCTGCTCGCCGCGCTGACGACCCTCGCGCCGGTCGGCACGCTGATCGGTGTCGCGCTGGCCCTGGGACCGGTCTTCTTCGGCGCCGTCGTGCTGCGCCTCGCGAGCCTGATGGAGAAGCCCCCGGCCGACCTCTGGCGCGAGCATCGCTGGCGCGTCGATGACAGCCGCCTGCCGGTCTACACCGTCGCCGTGCCGCTCCTCGGCGAAGAAAAGGTCCTGAACCAGCTCATCGGCGCGCTGTCGGCGCTCGACTACCCGCCCGCCAAGCTCGACATCCGCATCCTCGTCGAGGAAATCGACCTGGGCATGCAGCGGTTGCTGGCGGCGCGCCAGCTGCCGCCTTTCATGCAGATCGTGATCGTGCCGCGCGGCGCGCCGCAGACCAAGCCGCGCGCCCTCAATGTCGCGCTGGCGGAAGCACAGGGCGAGCTGTTCACGATCTTCGACGCCGAGGACGTCCCGGAGCCGCAGCAATTGCGCCTCGCCGCCGCGCGCTTCCTGCGCGACGACGCGGATCTGGTCTGCCTGCAGGCCCGGCTTGTCATCGACAACACCGGGGATGGCTGGCTCGCCAGCTTCTTCGCGCTCGAATATGCCGGGCTCTTCGACGTCTTCAATCCGGGCCTGCTGCGCTGCGGCCTGCCGATCATGCTCGGTGGGACCTCGAACCATTTCCGCACCGAGGCGCTGCGCGAGGTCGGCGGCTGGGATGCCTGGAACGTCACCGAGGATGCCGATATCGGCTTTCGCCTGGTGCGGGCCGGCGGCCGCATCGCCGACCTGCCCTCGGCGACCCTGGAGGAGGCTCCGCCCAATCTGCGCGTCTGGATGAAGCAGCGCACGCGATGGCTGAAGGGCTATCTGCAGACGCTGATCAGCCACCTTCTGGCGCCGCATCGGCTGCTGCTCGAAGCCGGGCCGGTGGCGACGCTGACCTTCCTGGTGCTGGCACTCGGCACCCTGCTGGGCACGCTCGGCTACCCGTTCTTCCTGCTCGGTTTCACGCTCGCCGTTCTGAACGGCTCGCTGCTGAACCCCGACAGCCCTCTTGAGCTGCTGCTCTCGGCCACCGCACTGACGCTGACCGGTGCCGGGGTCTGCGTCGTTTTCCTGGTGCCGGCGCTCGGGGCCTGGCGACGCGGCGCCGTCGACCTCTGGCGCTGCCTACCGGGCCTGCCGCTCTATTACATGCTGGTCTCGCTGGCGGCCTGGCTCGCGCTGATCGAGTACAGCAACCGTCCCTTCGCCTGGAACAAGACGGAGCATGGCCGCGCCCGCTCCTCGCGCTATCGCAAGCCGCCAGCCTAGATCAGAACTGGCAGCGCGCCGGCGTCAAAGATGCCGCAGCCATTCCTGCGCCGCTTCCGCCGGCGGGCGCTCGATGTTGAAGGCGCCGACGAAGCCGCCATTCTTGTCCATCAGATAGACCAGCGCGGTGTGGTCCATGGTGTAGTCGCCATCCTTGAGCGGCACCTTCTTGGAGTAGCCGCGATAGGCCTTGATGGCGGCGTCGATCGCGGCGCGGTCCCCGGTGAGGCCGATGATGCGCGGATCGAAGGAGCCGAGATAGCTCTTCAGCGTCTCGACCGTGTCACGCTCGGGATCGACGCTGATGAACAGCGCCCGCAGCTTCTCGCCCTTCGTCCCGGCAGCGCGCAGCACCTCCGAGATCTCGAAGAGCTTGGTCGGGCAGATGTCGGGGCAATGGGTGAAGCCGAAGAAGACCAGGAAGGGCGCGCCGCGCAGATCCTTGTCGGTCAGCGTCTTGCCCTCGGCCGTGGTCAGCGAAAACGGCCCGCCGACGCTCGAGGCCAGGCTTTGCCCGGCCTGCCTTCCGGCGGGCGCGAAGGTGATGAAGGCGGCGGCAGCGAGCGCGACGGCACCGAGCAGGAAGACGATAAGGGGAAGGATCAGGCGGCGGTTCAAGGCAGGAATCCTCGGTCGACCGGCCGGACCGGTCAGAAGCAGGCCAGGATCGCGGCGATCAGCCCGTCGGTGAACAGGCGATCGCCCTCGCGCCACCAGAGCAGGAGCCCGGCGAGCAGCAACAACCCGACACCCCCGGCGAGCAGCCAGAGCACAGCCTTCGAGGCCGACGGCTCGTCATGGATCTCGGTCTGCGGCGACATATCCATCATGCGCAATCTAGCGCTCCAGCGCCGCGGCAGGAAGCGGCCATCACGCCGCAGCGATACGCGCAGGTCTCTATCTCACGATCAGAGACGGATTCACCGATCAGATTGATCCAACCTGATCGGATCCGGTCTGGCGCGATAATTGGGCTTGCGCTGCTTTCGCCCAGCAAGCAGCCTGCCGGCGCTGCTCCTCCCGGATTGCCCATGCTTCGCCAGATCGCGCTCCTTGGCCTGCTTTCCCTGGTTCCGGGACTCGCTGCCGCCTCCCAATGCCCGGCCGAACGCCCGACGCCGATGGTTCCCAGCGACCCTGCGCTCTGTGCCGCGCTCGATGGCGATATCCGCCGGCCGGGCGCCTTCCCCCTCGACGTCTACCAGGAGAAGCTCGGCCGCTATCTCGGCGCGTTCTGCCACCGCAATCCGGCCGCAGGCTGGCGCGTCGACAAGTCGGCGCGCGATACCGGGCCGTTCACCGCGACGCTCCGGAACGACAAGGCGACGGGAAACTATCACGGCACCCATGCGCCGGTCGTGATCTGGTACTCGCCGGAAATGTTCGGCTGGCTGAAGGCCAATCGCGGCGGAGCGCATGAGACGACGACCACCGAGGCGCCGGTGCCCGACGGCGCGCTGATGGTCAAGGAGATGTTCCCCGCCCCCGCCGCGCTTTGCCGCGATGTCGACCCGCTGCGCCTGCTGCCGACCAGCGGCGCGGCCGTGATGGTGCGCGACGCCAAGGCCTCGCATGATGGCTGGTTCTGGGGCTGGTTCGGCTGGAGCGACTGGAAGCCGGACTGGCCGGCCGGGCCCGGCAACGGCTATCCCAATATGGGCTTCGGGCAGTATTGCGTGAATTGCCATGCCAGCGCCAAGGCCAACGCCACCTTCGCCGACCTGAAGAACATCAAGGGCGAGCCGGGCCGCCCGCTGGTCTTCCTGAGCCAGAACAGCTTCACCGATCGTTCGGCCCACGCGCATAACGACCTTTCCGCCATGCTGAACCATCTGCGGATCGTGCAGGAATCCGACGACGTCACGCTGCTCGGCGCTCCCGCACGCCAACGCCCGGCACCCGAATTCGCTGCCTTCTACGGCATCCCCTTCCCGCATCCGAGCGCGGACAAGGTGATGCGGATGCCGTCCCAGACCTATGACAACGTCTGGGCCAGCGCGGACCGGCGCGAGGCGAAGCAGCAATTCCTGACTTCCGACCAGTGCCTCGGCTGCCACGACGCGGGATCGACGGGGCTGCATTTCGACATGACGCTGCCGGGGCCGGGCGGCCGTTTCCTCAATCTCTCGCCCTATGGCACCTGGAGCACCTCGCCCATGGGCCTGGCCGGGCGCGACCCGGTCTTCTTCGCCCAGCTCGCCAGCGAGACCGAGACCTTTCATCCGCAGGCGGCGGAGCTGGTGCAGGACACCTGCCTCGGCTGCCATGGCGTGATGGGGCAAAGACAGTTCAAGATCGACCAGCGCGCCGCGGGCAAGGGCTGCACGCCCTTTTCGCGTGCCGCCGTCGCAGCGGTGCCCTGGCCCGCCGGCCATTCCGGGCTCGCCGCGAAGCATGGGGCGCTCGCCCGAGACGGTGTCTCCTGCGCGACCTGTCACGCCATGGCGCTGAGCGAGGCCGAACGGAGCCGGGTCAAGGCCGAGCCGCAGAACAGCTGCGTCGAGGAGCGGCAGGCCTTTCTCAACCCCGAGAATACCGGCTTCGCCAGGACCTTCACCGGCAGCTTCCTGATGGGCGAGATGACCGAGATGAAGGGCCCGTTCGAGGATCCCAAGGTGAAGCCGATGGAGCATGCGCTCGGCATGACGCCGGTGCAGAACCCCGCCATGAAGAGCTCGGAGCTCTGCGGCAGCTGCCACACGGTGCATCTGCCGGTGCTCGACAAGGGCAAGGTCATCGGCCACACCTACGAGCAGACGACCTACGCCGAATGGGCGTTCAGCGATTTCCGCACCGGCCAGTCCCCGGACGGGGCGCTGCCCTTCGGCGCCGGCAAGAGTCCGGAGACCTGCCAGAGCTGCCATATGCCGAGCCGCGATGCGGACGGGCAGCCCTATCGCAGCAAGATCGCCAGCATCCAGGAATACTCCAACTTCCCGCAGGCGGAGCACACCCTGCCGCCGGAGGAGATCGACCTGCCGGTGCGCTCCGGCTTCGCCAGCCATGCGCTGGTCGGGCTGAACTCCTTCCTGATCAAGATGGCGCAGCAATTCCCCGAGCTGATGGGAATCCGGACGCAGGATCCGATGCTGACGAAGAAGGGCATCGATCCGCTGCTCTTCACCGAGAAGGCGATCGACCACCAGGCGGCCGAGCGCACCGCCGCCATCGCGGTCGAGAAGATCCGGCTGACCGGGTCAACGCTGGAAGCGTCGGTGCGCGTCACCAACAAGGTCGGCCACAAGTTTCCGAGCGGCGTCGGCTTTCGGCGCGCCTTCATCGAATTCAAGGTGCTCGACGAAGGCGGCAGGACGATCTGGGCCTCGGGGCGTACCGATGCGCTCGGCGTCATCACCGACGCAGCGGGCGCGCCCGTAGCCGGCGAGGTCTGGTGGAATTCCGACTGCTCGGCGAGGCTCGACCCGCTTGCCCATCAGCCGCATCGCGAAGTGATCACGCGGCAGGACCAGGTCCAGATCTATCAGGAGCTGGTTTCGAGCCCGCCGCTTTCGGGCCCGGCGCAATGCGGCACCGGCTCCCAACCGGCCGGGCAGCTGACGACGAGCTTCCTGTCGATCTGCGCGAATGTGAAGGACAACCGCCTGCTGCCGAAAGGCTATCTCAAGCGCGACGAGAGGGTGAAGCTCGCGGCGTCCCTCGGCGCCGGGCCGGAGCTGGCGGACGAAGCCGGGCCGGTCAATGTCGGTGACGATCCCGATTACCGGGAGGGAGGCGGCGACACGACGCTCTATCGCATCGCCCTGCCCGAGATCGACGGCAGGCCGGCCTCGGTCGAGGCCACCCTGTATTACCAGGCGACGCCGCCCTTCTATCTCCAGGATCGCTTCTGCACCTCGAAGAGCGCGGACACGCAGCGGCTGCATTTCATGACCAGCCGCCTCAACCTCGCCGGCTCGCGCTCCGAGGGCTGGAAGCTGCGCACCGTTTCGACCGGGCCGGTCAGGATTCAATAAGGCTCGCCCGCCGCGCAGCGAATGGCGTGCCCCGGCCTGTCATTCATGCACAATACCGCACCGCCGCGGCTCCTGCGGTGGTGCCTCGACAAGAGCCTCGAAGGAAGATGGTACGGCGCCATGAGCGAGACTGAACGCAAGGGACGCGGCATCGCCGGCGGTCTGACCAATTATGGCGACCCGGAATTCGCCGCTTATCTCCGCCGCTCCTTCGCCCGCTCGATGGGCTATTCCGACGAAGCGCTGGCGCGGCCGATCGTCGGCATCGCCAACACCTATAGCGGCTTCAACAACTGCCACCGGCACTTTCCGGAACTGCTCGAAGCGGTGAAGCGCGGCGTGCTGATGGCCGGCGGGCTGCCGGTCGAGTTCCCGACGATCTCGCTCGGCGAGGTCTTCCTCAACCCGACCAGCCTGAAGTTCCGCAATCTGATGGCGATGGGCACCGAGGAGATGATCCGGGCTCAGCCGATCGACGCCGTCGTGCTGATGGGCGGCTGCGACAAGACCGTGCCGGCGCAATTGATGGCGGCGCTCTCCGCCAATGTCCCGGCTGTGCAGCTGGTCGCCGGGCCGATGTCGACCGGGCGCCACAAGGGCGAGCGCCTCGGCGCCTGCACCGATTGCCGGCGCTTCTGGGCCCGCTTCCGCGCCGGGGAGATCGACCAGGACGAGATCGAGGCCGTCGAAGGGCGGCTCGCGACCACGGCCGGCACCTGCGCCGTGATGGGCACCGCCTCGACCATGGCCTGCATCGCCGAGACGCTCGGCCTCGCTTTGCCACGTTCCGCCGCGATCCCCGCCGTCCATGCCGACCGCCTGCGCTGCGCCGAGGAGAGCGGCAAGCGCGCCGTCGCGCTGATCGGCACGCAAACCCTGCTGCCCCGGCAGATCGTCACCGAGAAGGCGATCGAGAATGCCTGGCGGATGCTGCTGGCGATCTCCGGCTCGACCAATGCCGTCGTGCACCTCACCGCCATCGCCCGCCGCGCCGGCATCAAGGTCGACCTCCATCGCCTCAATCGGCTCTCCGACGAGACGCCGGTGCTGGTCAATCTGAAGCCGGTCGGCGCGAACTACATGGAGGATTTATTCGCCGGCGGCGGCGTTCCGGCGGTGCTGAAGGAGCTCCGCGACCTCCTGCATCTCGACTGCCTGACCGTAACGGGAAAGACGCTGGGCGAGCTGATCGACGAACCGCTGATCGACCAGGTCGACCGTTCGATCGTGCGCCCGCGCCAGGAGCCGGTCGATCCCGATGGCGGCCTCGTCGCCGTCTTCGGCTCGCTCGCGCCGCGCGGCGCCATCGTCAAGCGCGCTGCGGCCGAGAAGCGGCTGCTCGAGCATGAGGGCCGCGCCGTGGTCTTCTCCTCGCTCGACGACCTCGCCGCCCGGATCGACGATCCCGATCTCGATGTCGGCCCGGATGATGTCCTCGTCCTGCAGAATGCCGGGCCGAAGAGCGCCGCGGCGATGCCGGAAGCCGGCTATCTGCCGATCCCGCGCAAGCTCGCGGCGAAGGGCGTCAAGGACATGGTGCGGATCTCGGATGCGCGCATGTCGGGCACCGCCTATGGTGCGATCGTGCTGCATGTCGCGCCGGAGGCGGCAATCGGCGGCCCGCTCGCGCTGGTGCGCAATGGCGACAGGATCAGGCTCAGCGTGGCAGAGCGCCGGCTCGACCTGCTGGTCGACGAGGCCGAGTTGGAGGCGCGCCGCAAAGCCCTGCCGGAGCCGCCTACGGTGAGGCGCCGCGGCTACGACCGGCTCTATGACGAGCATGTCCTACAGGCCGACGAGGGTGTCGATTTCGACTTCTGCTAGTCGCGGCCTGCCTGCCTCAGGCCGAGAAGCGCAGATCGACCGTCGAGAGCGTATTGATCGCCTGCTGGTCGAGGGTGACGCCGAGCCCGGCGCCGGCGGGCAAGGCGGAAAGCCCGCCATCGACCGGCGGCAGGCCGGGCTGCGCCAGCGACCAGAACAGCGGCGTCTCGTCGAGCTGCATTTCCAGCATGCTGAAGCCCGGCAGGGCGGCGCAGAGCTGGAGGCTCGCGGCATGGCAGATCGGCCCGGTCGGATTATGCGGGGAGACGGCGATGCCGCGCTCGGCCAGTTGCTCGGCGGTGCGCAGCATCTCGTCGACGCCGCCGACATATTTCATGTCGGGCATCATCACGTCATAGGCCTCCGCATAGGCGAGGAAGGCCGGGGCGCCGGTGAACTCCTCGAGCCCGGCGAGCAGCGTGCCGCGGGCATTGAGGGTCTTGCGCATCGTCGCGAGGGCCGGAATCTGCCGGGGTTCCTCGACCACCGGGCATTCGAGCCAGTAGAGCCCGAAGGGGCGGATGGCCTCGACGAGCCGCGCCGACAGGGCCTCGCCGAACCGCCAATGGCAATCGACCATCAGACGCCGGTCCGGGCCGAGCGCCTCCCGAACGGCAGCGATCCGGGCGATGCCCGCATCCAGTGCCTTCCGACCTTCGGCATCGTCGCGCAAAGCGGGACCGACCTCGTCGAAGGGCGCGATCTTCACCGCCTGAAAGCCACGGGCGATGGCATGCGCGGCGCTCGCCCCGAAGCCGGCAGGCGAGCGGTCGCGGGTGCGGCGGTTGATGTTGGCATAGAGCGGGATGCGGGCGGCCGCATCGCCGCCGAGCCGGCTCGCGAGGCCGACGCCCTCAGCCCGTGCGGCGGCATCGCAGCGCGCGACGTCGAGCGCGGTGCGCAGGGCCGCGACAGGGAGCGGCGGCGGCGTGTCGAGGCCTGGCAGCGGCTCGCCGGCGAGCCAGCGCGGCAGGTTTTCGACGGCGGCGTCGAGCAGCGCCCGCTCGCGCCCGGCAAGGCTCGCCTCGCCGACGCCCTCGGCCCCGGAGGTGCAACGGATCTCCAGGAAGGACCAGAGCGTCTTGTCGGTGATCCGGACGATGCTGAGCCGCACCTGACTGATCGGATCGTCGAGAACTCGCATCACGCCAGGCTTTCTCCGCGCTGCGCCATCAGGTCCATCAGGTCCTGCCGCGTCTTGGTGACATGGGCCGCGGTCATGATCCCGCAGGCTTCGGCATCGCCGTCGCGCAGGGCCCGCAGAATGTGGTCGTGGTCGCTGGCGACGCCGCCGAGCCGCTCCGGGCGATAGCCGAGCCGCGACCAGAGCGCAGCCAGCAGCAGCCAATGGCGATCGAGCACCGCCAGGCCCTCGCCATTGCCCGCCGCCTCGTAGATCCGGCGATGAAAACGCTGGTTGATGACGACGCCCTGCGCATAGTCGCCGCGCTCCACGGCGGCGAGGCGTTCCGCCTCCAGTGCCGTGACCTCGGCGAGCCGGTCCCGGGTCATCGCCGGAGCCGCCTGGCGCGCGAGCGCGACCTCGACCGCGATGCGCACGGTGAAGAGATGCTCGACATGGCGCCGGTCGACCGTGACGACGCGCGCACCCTTGTTCGTCTCGGAAACCACAAGCCCTTCGCCAGCCAGGCTGCGCAGCGCCTCGCGCACCGGCATATGGCTCGCCCCGTAGCGGCTGGCGAGCTCGTCGATCCGCAGGCGGGCACCAAAGGCGAGGCCGCCGGCGACGATATCGTCCCGGATCCAGTCCTTGACCGAGTCGGCGCGGCTTTGGGTGGTCTGCATTGATTTGATCAAAAGAGTGAGTTACGCATCCTGTCAACCCAATACGAAGCACAGTTTTTGATCATCTTTGGAGAAATGCGATGAGAATGATCGGCATCGGGATGGCGTTCGGGCTCGTCGCGGCCCTCGGCTGCGCCGCCATGGCAAGCTCCGCCTCGGCCCAGCAATGGCCGGAACGCCAGGTGACGATCATCGTGCCGAGCGCACCGGGCGACGGCTCCGACATCGCCGCCCGCCTGATCGCCGAAAAGCTGCGCAACGCGCTCGGCCAGCCCTTCGTGGTCGAGAACCGGCTGGGCGCCGGCGGCGTCGTCGGCTCGGCGGCGGCGGCCCGCGCGGCTGCCGACGGCTACACCTTCATCATGGGCAATGCCGGCTCGCACGGCATCAACGCCGCGACCTATGCCAACATCCCCTATGACGTGATGCGCGACTTCACGCCGGTCTCGCTGGTCTACAAGGCGCCGAACATCTTCATCGCCAGCACCAAGCTGCCGGTGAAGTCGATGGCCGAGCTGATCAGCTATGCGAAGGCCAATCCGGGCAAGCTCAGCTATGCCTCGGGCGGCAGCGGCTCCTCCGCGCATATGAACTCGGAATATCTCAAGGTCCTGACCGGGATCGAGGCGACGCATGTGCCCTATCGCGGCGCCGGCCCGGCGCTGAACGACATCGTCTCCGGCCAGGTCGAGTTCATGGCGGTAAACCTGCCGCCGGCCATCGGCCTCGTCACCAGCGGCCAGGTCACGCCGCTCGCCGTCACCACGGCCAAGCGCGCGCCGGCCTTGCCGAACGTGCCGACCGTCGCCGAGTCGGGCTTTGCCGGCTACGAGACCGTCGCCTGGTTCGGCCTGCTCGGTCCGCAGGGCGTGCCGCCGGCGATCGTCGAGCGCCTGAATGCCGAGATCGTCAAGGCCTGCGCCGACACGCAGATCCAGGAGAAGCTCGCCGTGCTCGGCGGCGAGACGGTCTGCAACTCGCCGGCCGAGTTCAAGAGCTTCCTCGCGGCCGACATCGCGCGCTGGAAGGACGTGGCCGGCAAGGCGAATGTGACGCTGCAGGCCCAGTAATCCGCTCAGCGGCCGCTCCGGCGCCTCATCCGCGCCGGAGCAAGATCAATAGACGTCGGCCTGATAGCGGCCTGCCTTTTTCAGTGCCGCGACATAGGCGACGGCTTCGTCGACCGAGCGCTTGCCGTGCTCGGCGACGACATCGACCATGGCGCGCTCGACATCCTTGGCCATGCGCTTGGCATCACCGCAGACATAGAAATGCGCACCCTGTTCCAGCCAGGCGAAGAGCTCGGCGCCGCGCTCCCGCATCCGATCCTGGACGTAGATTTTGTCCTTGCCGTCGCGGGACCAGGCAAGGGTCAGGCCGGTGAGCACGCCCTCCTGCTTCATCGCGTTGAGCTCATCCTCATAGAAAAAATCGCTTGCCCGGCGCTGATGGCCGAAGAACAGCCAGTTCCTGCCCTTGGCGCCGCTCGCCTTGCGGTCGTGCAGGAAGGCGCGGAACGGGGCGACGCCGGTGCCGGGACCGCACATGATCACCGGCGTCTCCGGGTTCTCCGGCAGGCCGAAGCCATGGGCGCGCTGGACATAGACCGGCACTTTGTCGCCGGGCTGGACGCGCTCGCCCAAGAAGGTCGAGGCGACGCCCCAGCGCGGGCGCGAACCGATCTTGTAGCGCACCATATCGACGGTCAGCGAAATGCGGCCGGGCGTGGCGTTGAAGGATGAGGAGATCGAATAGAGCCGCGGCTGCAACGGATCGAGCGCCTCGACGAAGGCCTCGGGCGAGAGCCGCGCCGCGGAGAATTTGTGCAGCGTTCCGAGCACGTCGAGCCGGTCGAGATCGCCGTCCGGATCCTCGCCGGCCGCCAGCCGCTTGGCCTTCTGGCGGGTCTCGCCGCCGGTGACATAGGAGATCAGCTGGAACAGCGCGTCCGGCGCCGGCCCAAGCGCGCAATCGGCCAGCAGCTTTTCGCGCAGGGTCTTACCGCCAAGATCGGCATCGGGGCGGGCGCCGAGCAGCGCGATCACCGCATCGACCAGGCGCGGATCGTTCTGCGCCACGATGCCGAAGGCGTCGCCGACGACATAGTCGAGCCCGCTCGCGGAGAGATCGAACTCGACATGCCAGGTCTCCTTCTCGGAGCCTTCGCCATTGAGCTTGCGGCGCGAGAGAAAGGTGGCGAGCGCCGGGTTCTCGCGGCAGCGGCCTATCGAACCCGTGGGCGCGGCTGGCGCGGGCTTGGTGGGCGCGGCAGCAGGAGCGGCGCCGCCTTCCTCCATCAGCGCCTTGAGCTGGCGCAGCGTCTCCTTGCCGCCGGGTGCGCAGAGATTGAGCCGGCCTTCCTTGCCCTCGGCGATCGCGGCCGAATAGGTCTCGCAGACATAGCCGCACTGGCCGCAATCCTGCTGAGCCATGGCGGCGAAAAGCCTGCGCGGCAGCGACTTGCCTTCGGCGAGCTGCATGCGGTCGGCGATCGCCATGGCCGGATCGTGCCAGGGCGCGCCGTCATCGGCCTCCCCCATCACCGCGGCATTCTCGGCAGGCGACAGCGCGGTGACCCCGGCATTGTCGAGCGAGAGCAGGCCGGCGAAGAAGCCGTTGAGCCAGGAGCGCTGTTCCTCGCTGAAGGGCGCGGTCTCCGGCAGGACCTGGACGAGCGGGTTCGGCGTCTGCACGGTCATGCCGCTTCTCCCGTCTCAGCGACCAGTGCCTGCAGCGCCGCGATCTCGTGGCGGCGGGCGAAGGCGACGAAGCTCTCGTCGGGCGCGGCGCGATGGATTTGCCAGGTGCGCAGGATCGCCTCGACCAGAGCCGGCGCTTCCTCGGCCTTGACCTTCTCGCGGAAGGGCCGGGCCATGCCGCCATCGACGCCATAGCCGCCGCCGACAAGCAGGTCGTAGCCCGGCACGGTGTCGCCCTCCTCGTTGACCGGCACCTTGGCGCCGATCAGGCCGAGATCGCCGATATAGTGCTGGGCGCAGGAATGGTGGCAGCCGGTCAGGTGGATGTTGACCGGTTGATCCAGCATGATGCGTGGTTCGCAATGGTTGGCGATGGCGAGCGCATCCTCCTTGGTGTGGGCGGCGGCGAACTTGCAGCCGGTCGCCCCGGTGCAGGCGATCAGGCCGGCGCGCAGCACGGAGGTCTCGGCCGAAAGACCGATCGCCTTGAGGTTGGCGAGGACATCGTCGACCTTGGCGTCCGGCACGCCTGAGATCAGCAGGTTCTGCCAGACCGTCAGGCGGATATCGCCGTCGCCACAGGCCTGCGCGATCGCCGCGATCGTCCGCATCTGCTGCGCAGTGAGCTTGCCGACCGGTAGCGCAACGCCGACCCAGTTGAGGCCCGGCTGAAGCTGGGGGTGCACGCCGATATGGGCGAGGCGATCATAAACCGGGCGCGGCTTGACGAAGGGGCCATCGACGCGGATCAGCCGGCGGCCGAGCATCTCCTCGACCGCGGCGAGAAATTTGTCGAAGCCCCAGGCGTCCAGCACGTATTTCAGCCGGGCCTTGGCGCGGTTGGTGCGGTCGCCATTGGCGATGAAGACGCGCACGATCGCATCGGCCACTGCGACGGCATCGGATGGCGCGACGACGATACCGGTGTCGCGGGCGAGGTCGTGATGGCCGGTGATGCCGCCGAGCGCGAGCCGGTACCAGATGCCGGGCTCGACCGGCTGCCCTTCAAACGAAGCGCCTTCGCCGATCTCGATCGCCTGGAAGCCGATATCGTTGGTGTCCTCCAGCGTCGCGATCGAGCCGGCCCCGTCGAAGGCGACGTTGAACTTGCGCGGCAGGCCGTAGAGCGAGCGGTCGTTGAGGATGTGGTGATGCCAGGCGCGGGCGTGCGGGCGGGTGTCGAGCAGCTCGAGCGGGTCGATGCCGGCAGTCGCCGATCCTGTGACGTTGCGGATGTTGTCGGCGCCCGAGCCCTTGGCGGTAAGGCCGAGATCGGCAAGGCCTTCGAGCAGAAGCGGCGCGTTCTCGGCCCTGATCTCGCGGACCTGGAGATTGGCGCGGGTGGTGACGTGGCTATAGCCGCCGCCGAGACGCTCGGCGAGGTCGGCGACGCCCTCGAACTGCCAGGCCTTCAGGATGCCGTTCGGGATGCGCAGGCGGCACATATAGCTGTCCTGCGCCGGGGCGACATAGAACAGGCCGTGATAGCGCCAGCGGAAATTGTCCTCGGGCTTGGGATAAGTTCCCGACGAGGCCTGCGACTTGAAGCGCGCATAGGCGTCGAAGGGGTGCTCGGCCGCCTTCCACTTCTCCTGATCGACCAGCTTGCCGCCGGCAGCGAGCGTCTTCGCCTGCGCCTCGGCATGTTCCTTGTCGGGGCCGGATGGCGCGGCATTGCCGGAGCCGCCGGCACCACCGAGCGGCCCGAGGCCACGCGCGGCGCGGGCCGATTGCAGGCCGCTCATGAAGCCTTCGAGATAGCGCTTCTGCTCGGGGGAGAAGTCGTTGCTCATGGGCGTTTCCGTCACGCCGCCTCGACGAAGCGGTGGCGCTCGTAGAGGAACTTCAGCACCGCCTCGCGCGCAGCGATGTAGGTGCGGTCCGAGACCAGTTCGAGCCGCTTGCGCGGGCGTTCGAGCCGGACGTCGAGCACCTCGCCGATCCGGGCCGACGGGCCATTGGTCATCATCACGATCCGGTCGGAGAGCAGCACGGCCTCGTCGACGTCATGGGTGATCATGATCATCGTGTTGCCGAGCGTGGCGTGGATCTGCATGATGGAGTCCTGCAGATGGGCGCGGGTC
Organism: Allobosea sp. GW823-FHT02B03; assembly: GCF_058797755.1. Classification (NCBI taxonomy): domain Bacteria; kingdom Pseudomonadati; phylum Pseudomonadota; class Alphaproteobacteria; order Hyphomicrobiales; family Alloboseaceae; genus Allobosea; species Allobosea sp. GW823-FHT02B03. The sequence goes on from NZ_JBXAJY010000006.1 coordinate 377,039, forward strand.
AGCGCGTCGAGCGCGCCGAAGGGCTCGTCGAGCAGCAAGATCTTCGGCTCCATGGCGAGGCCGCGGGCGATGCCGACGCGCTGCTTCATGCCGCCGGAAATCTCAGACGGGCGCTTGTCCCTGGCATGGGCCATCTGGACGAGGTCGAGATTGTGCATGATCCAGTCATGCCGCTCGGCCTTGCCCTTCACGCCGCCGAAGACCTTGTTCACGGCGAGCGCGACATTGTCGTAGACGGAGAGCCAAGGCAGCAGCGAATGGTTCTGGAAGACCACGGCTCGCTCGGGGCCAGGCGCGTTGACCTCCTTGCCTTCGAGCAGCACCGCCCCGGCGCTCACCGGCGTCAACCCGGCGACGATGTTGAGAAGGGTCGATTTCCCGCAGCCGGAATGGCCGATGATCGAAACGAACTCGCCCTTGTCGATGACCAGGCTGATGTCCTTCAGGACCTCGGTCGTGGTGGCGCCGCGGGCGAAGCGTTTGTCGACATGATCGATCTTGAGATAGCTCATCGCCTGTCCCTCAATTGGCCTGTGTGCCGCGGGTGACGACATGGCCGATGAAGGCGACGAAGCGGTCGAGGATGAAGCCGACCACGCCGATATAGACCAGCGCCACGATGATGTCGGAGAGGCGCGAGGAGTTCCACGCGTCCCAGATGAAGAAGCCGATGCCCACGCCGCCGGTCAGCATCTCGGCGGCGACGATGGCGAGCCAGGACAGGCCGACGCCGATCCGAAGCCCGGTGAAGATGTAGGGCGCCGCCGAGGGCACCATGATCTTGAAGAAGAACTCGAGCTGGTTCAGCCGCAGCACCTGCGCGACGTTGCGATAGTCCTGCGGGATGTTGCGGATGCCGACGGCGGTGTTGATGATCACCGGCCAGATCGCGGTGATGAAGATCACGAAGATCGCCGAGGGCTGGCTGTCGCGGAAGGCGGCGAGCGAGAGCGGCAACCAGGCGAGCGGCGGCACGGTGCGCAGCACCTGGAAGACCGGGTCGAGACCACGCATCGCCCAGACCGACTGACCGACGAGGGCGCCGAGCAGCACGCCGATCACCGCCGCCAGGCTGAAGCCGATCGCGACGCGCTGCAGCGAGACCAGGATGCGCCAGCCGAGGCCGATATCCTGCGAGCCGTTCCAGAAGAAGGGCTCGACGATCAGGTCGCGCGCCTCGCTCCAGATCTTGCTCGGCGGCGGCAGCGAGGATTGCGGGCCGGACGCGGCGATCTGCCAGAACAGCAGCAGCAGCGCGACGGTCAGCAGCGGTGGCAGCAAATTGACGGCGATCGCCCTGAACCAGGACGCCACGCGCCCGGTCAACGGCCTTGCAGCCAGAGGCGGCAGGGCCACGACCGCAGCCTTGGCGCCGGGCAGCGCGACGATCACCGCCTCCGCCGCCGCTCTCTTCGAGACAGCCTGTCCCATCGCGATACTCCCTTGTCCGTGCTGCTGCTGCGCCGCGTCCGTCATGCCGCCTCCGTCGCGCGCGACTGCGCCCCGATGCGGCGGATCTCTGGGAGGCAGGAACCGCAATTCGTGCCCGCCTTGAGCTGACGCCCGATATCCTCGGCACTCAGCGCCTGGCCGCCGGCGAAGGCGGCGCGGATGGCGTTGAGGCCGACGCCGAAACAGGCGCAGACGATCGGCCCTGCCTCGGCGATGCCGCCTGGGCTGCGGCCGGCGAGCAATGCCAGCCGGTTCTCCGGCTCCCTGCCGGCGGCGAAGGCCGCCTTCACCGTGTCCCAGAGCGGCGCCTGCCCGGCGGGAGCGAGGAAGAGCGCCCCGATCAGGCGGCCGTTCCTTGTCGCGATGCAGCGATAGACCCCACCGGTCCGGTCGATCATTTCAGTGAGTTCGCAGCCGCTGAAGGTGGCATTCGTATGCGCCATCAGCGCCTCGAGGCCGCTATCGGTGGCGAAGAGCCGTCCCTCTCCGCCTTCGACGGCGAGCCTCGCCCACCAGCTGCCTGGCGGCAGTGCAAAACCATCCCGCGACAGGACGAAGCCCTGCGAGGCATAGGCGACCGGAGCGATCGCGGCCGGCGTCGCCTTCAGCTCGGGCTGTCCTGAGAATGGATCGCAGGCGGCCTGCGCGAGGGCGCCGATACGGGCATCGGAGGCCGTCTCGCCGGACCAGTGGATCGGCGCGAAGGGGGCGCCTGGCCGTGCGCCCTCGTCGAGCACCACCTTGAGCACGGCGGCGCCATGTTCGGTCGCGACGCGGGCGAAGCCGCCTTCGCTGACGCCGTAGCGCTCGGCATCGCGCGGATGCAGGAAGATCACGGGCTCGGCGATGTGGGCCGAGAGCCGGGCGCTCAGGCCCGTGCGCGTCATGCTGTGCCAGTGATCGCGGATGCGACCGGTGTTCAGCAGCAGGGGCCGCTCGGCATCCGGCTGGCTGGCGAGCGCTGGAACCGCCAGAGGTCGCATGGTGGCGCGGCCACCAGGCGCGAAGAAGCCGCCATCCGCGAACAGGCGGGCGGTGCCGCCGGGGCGCCCGACCGGCAGCGGCCATTGCACCGGCTCGAGCGCATCGTAGTCGCCGCGCCCGAGGCCGGCATGGGCGCCGAGGTCGAGATCGCGGCTGCCCTCGTTCTCGAAGGCCGTGAGCGCGGCGTGCTCGGCATAGATTTCGGCCGGGCCGGCATAGGCGAAGGCCTCGCCGAAGCCGAGGCGGCGCGCGACCTCGCAGATGATCCACCAATCCGGCCGCGCCTCGCCCGGCAGGGACAGGAAGGCGCGCTGGCGCGAGATCCGGCGCTCGGAATTGCTGACGGTGCCGTCCTTCTCGCCCCAGGCGGCGGCCGGCAGGATGTAGTGCGGACCGGCGGCCAGCGTGTCGTTGGAGAGGACGTTCTCGGAGACGATGAAGAGTTCGAGCCCGCCGAGCGCCGCCTGGACCGCGTCGGCGCGCGGCAGTGAGACGACCGGGTTGGTCGCCATCACCCACAACGCCCTGAGACGGCAGTCGGCGACGGCGTCCATCATGGCGACGGCTTTAAATCCCTCCCTGTCCGCCATCCGCGGTGCGCCCCAGAAGCGCCGGACGCGGTCGATCTCGCCAGCCGAATAACCCATATGGGCGGCGAGCATGTTGGCGAGACCGCCGACCTCGCGCCCACCCATGGCGTTGGGCTGGCCGGTCAGCGAGAACGGGCCGCTTCCGGGCCGGCCGATCCGGCCGGTGGCGAGATGGCAATGCAGGATGGCGGCGACCTTGTCGGTCCCTTGTGCCGACTGGTTTACGCCCTGGCTCCAGGCAGTGACGACGGCGGGAGTTTCGGCCCAGAGCCTGTAGAAGGCGGCGATGTCGGCGGCCGGGAGCCCTGTTCCTTCGGCGATCGTGGCGAGGTTCGGCGCAAGCGCCCGCGCATTGGCGAGCGTCTCGTCGACGCCGCTGGTGTGGTGCTCCAGATAGCTCGCATCGAGCAAGCCGCCATCGGCGAGATGGACCAGGAGCCCCGCGAACAACAGGCTGTCGGAGCCGGGCTTCAGCGGTAGGACGAGATCGGCCTCCTCGGCGCTCGCCGTGACCCTGGGATCGATGACCACGACCCTGGCGCCGCGCTCCGCCCGGTTCTGCTGGATCCGGCGGAACAGCACCGGATGGCACCAGGCCGCGTTGGAGCCGACGAGTACGACGAGATCGGCGCAGTCGAGGTCCTCATAGCAGCCCGGCACCGTATCCGAGCCGAGGACGCGGCGATGGCCCGCAACCGTCGAGGACATGCAAAGCCGCGAATTGGTGTCGACATGCGGCGTGCCGATGAAGCCCTTGGCGAGCTTGTTGGCGACGTAATAATCCTCGGTCAGGAGCTGGCCGGAGAGATAGAAGGCGACCGCCTCGGGACCGTCGCGTTCGACGATCGCCCTCAGCCTGGCCGCGACCCCATCCAGCGCCTCGTCCCAGGAGACCCGGTCATAGGCGCCGCGGGCATTGCGCTTCAGCGGATGCAGCACGCGCGTACCCAGACCGAGCGTCTCGCCCAGCGCCGAGCCCTTGGAACAGAGCCGGCCGCGATTGGCGGGATGGGCCGGATCGCCGGCGATCACCGCTCCGCCCTTGCCGTCCGGCGTCGCCAGGATGCCGCAGCCGACCCCGCAATAGGGGCAGGTGGTGCGGACCGGCTGGTCGGAACGGCCGGAGAGCGGGGCGTCATGCCGCATCATGCGGCCTCCCCGATGCAATAGTCCTCGCCGAAGGGCAGCTCGGCGCGGAACGGCGTGATGTCCTGCTGCGAGCGGATCAGGCCGAGATAGAACAGGGCTCCCTGCGTATCGCCCACCAGCACGCAGCCGGCGAGCCTGCCCTCGCGCAGCACGAATTTGCGGTAGATGCCGGCGCCCCGGTCGCGCAGCACCACGGTCTCGGCGCCTTCGCCGGCCTCGAACTCGCCGGCCGAGAAGACGCCGACGCCGGAGACCTTGAGGTTGGTCGCGAGCAGCGAGCCGGCATAGCCTGCCTCGCGGCCGGTGAGGCGAGTGGCGAGCGTGCGCGCCTGCTCATAGGCGGGCTCGACCAACCCATAGACCTGACCACGATGCTCGGCGCATTCGCCGATCGCAAAGATCGCTGGATCGCTGGTCGCCAGCGCATCGTCGACGACGATGCCGCGCGCGATCTCGAGCCCGGCCGCTGCGGCAAGATCGGTGTTCGGCCGCACGCCGATGGCGATCACGACGAGCTCGGCCGGGATCACCGTGCCGTCCTGCAATGCGACGCCTTCGACCTTGTCCGTCCCGACGAAGCCCTTGGTCGCGCTGTTCAACCGGATCTCGACGCCGCGCATGGCCATGGCGGAGGCAAGCAGCGCCGCGCCCTCGGCATCGAGCTGGCGCTCCATCAGCCGGTCGACGAGATGCAGCAGCGTAACCTGACCGCCGGCGCGTGCCAGCCCATAGGCGGCTTCGAGCCCGAGCAGGCCGCCGCCGATGACGACGATGCGGGCGCCACGCGCTGCATAAGCCCGCATCGCCTGGACATCGGCCGTGTCGCGAAAGGTCGCGACGCCCGGGAGGTCACCGCCGGGGAAAGGCGGCTTCAGCGGCTTCGAGCCGGTAGCGAGGACGAGCTTGCCATAGGGCAGGGTGAGGCCATCGGCCAGCGTCACGCATTTTGCCGCCCGGTCGATGCCGGTGACCGGCTTGCCGTAGAGCATCGAAACGCCGCGGTCGCGCCACCAGGCGGCGGGCTTCAATTCGATCTCCGGCTCCGCGATCTCGCCGGCCAGCAGCGGCGAGAGCAGCACCCGGTTGTAGGCGAGCCGCGGCTCGGCCCCGATCACCGCGACGGAATAGCGGCCGAGCGCGCGCTGGCTGAGTTCGTCGACCAGTCTGGTCGCCGCCATGCCCTTTCCCACGATGATCAGCGGCTCGGCCATGGCTCAGGCGACCCGCTTGATCTTAAGGGCCTTGAGATAGTCGAGCGGCGCGGCCGGATCGAACTTCACGCCGTCGAAGAAGGTCTCGACGCCGCGGCTATCGCCCGTGGGGGCCCCGGAGACGCCGAGCGCCTTGGCGGCCTCGCGCCAGAGATCGGCGCGGTTGGTCTTGTCGACCAGCGCCTTGATGTCGATGGTCGGCTCGAACTTGCCCCAGCGGATGTTCTCGGCGACGAACCAGGTGTCGAGGCTCTTCCAGGGGTAGGAAGAGGAGCCGCCCTCGCCCCAGAACTTCATGTAGAGCTTGGTGCCCTTGGCGTCGCGGCCATTGCCGTAATTGATGTCGCCCTGCAGCCGCTTGTTGATGTCGCCAACGGGGACGTTGAACCATTGCCGCTTGCCGACGATTTCGGAGAGCTCCTGGCGGTTCTCCATCCTGTCGGCCCATTGCTGGGCTTCCATTACCGCCATCAGGATGGCCTGCGTCGCCTTCGGATTGGCTTCGACGAAATCGGCGCGCATGCCGAGGATCTTCTCGGGGTGCCGGGCCCAGAGCTCGCCGGTGGTCAGCGCGGTGTAGCCGATGTTCTGGTTGACCAGCTGCTCGTTCCACGGCTCGCCGACGCAGAAGCAGTCCATGGTGCCGACCTTCATGTTCGCCACCATCTGCGGCGGCGGCACGACGATGACCTTGATGTCGGTGTCGGGGTCGATGCCGCCGGCAGCGAGCCAGTAGCGGATCCAGAGATCATGAGTGCCGCCCGGGAAGGTCATGGCGGCGGTGAGTTCCTTGCCCGCCGCCTTCTTGCGCTCGAAGGCCTGCTTCAGCGGCGCGGCGTCCTTCTTGACGTTGAGGTCCTTGTATTCGTTCGAGACCGAGATCGCCTGGCCGTCCTCGTTGAGGTTCAGCAGCGTGTACATCGGCAGGGGCTGGCCGTTCTGCATCACCTTGCCGGTGGCGTAGAGATGCGTCTTCGGGCGCAGGATGTGGCCGCCATCGATGCCGTTGTTCTTGAAGCCGAGTGCCATGTTGTCGCGTGTCGCGCCCCAGGAGGCCTGCTTGGCGATGTCCATGTCGGGCAGGCCGTATTTGGCGAAGAGCCCCTTCTCCTTGGCGATGATCAGCGGCGAGGCGTCGGTCAGGGCGATGTAGCCGAGGCGCGTGCCCTTGACCTCCGGGCCGGCGCCTTGCGCAAACGCGCCGGCCGGCAGCGCGATCCGCGCCGCGCCCAGCAGCGCCGCGGCGCCCGAGAGCCGCAGCAGCCTGCGGCGGCTGGGTCTTGCTCTTGTCTCGATCATCTCGCTCATCAATCGCCTCGCTTGGGAATGCCGGATCGAAGTCGGGAAGCATCCAGAACGAAAACGCCGCGCGAAAGCGCCCCGTCAGGCACATTCGACAGCGGCGTTGCTGTGCGTTCGGTCAGGAAATCGGCGCGGGCAGCCTTGGCCGCGTCACTGGAACTCTTACAAGGAGCGTGCCAACTGCCGGATCGCGACGAAAATCCTGGACTCTCAAGGCGTTAGCCGGCGATTGCCCTGAAAGTCGGCATTTCGCTCGACGATGTTGCGGCGCACAATTTATCTGCGACAGCACAAAAACTATGCAGAACCGCCGATCAGAAAGAGCTGTCCAGGAATAGGGCAGGCAGGAACATCGCCCGCGCTTGCGCGAGCATGTCAGCCGTTCGCACAACCTGCCCTGCTGCCTCCATGCTCGCCAATATCCAGTCGGCATGGGCACGATTGGGTTTCAACGCCTCCCGGTCGAAACGAATGAAGCGCTCGACCCGGCGCGGCGGCCGGCCTCCCCCCTGGATCAGGCTGAAACGCAGCACCGGCGCGATCAGCTCCGCCGGCAGCGCCAGCCGGTCCGGCCGCGACAGATGCAGGGCGAGACGTTCGCCATTCGCGGGTTCCTGGACCCAGTCGCCGGCCCGCAGGATCGCGGCATTGAGCCGCGCCACCGCGTTCGAGCGTCGGTCTGCATCGTCGGCGCGCCAGGCCAGCACCTTGTCGGGGCAGTCGCGGCGCAGATCGACGCCGCAATGAAGCATGGCCCCGATGCCGGCAGCGACCGCGGCGGCGTTCCAGGGCGCCCCGGCGCAGAAGCCGTCGACGCGCCCGCTGCTCAAGGCCTCCACCGTCTGCGGCGGCGGCACCACCTCGAAACGGATATCGTCGCCGAGCTTCAGACCGCCCTTCGCCAGCCATTCGCAGAGCAGATAGGTGTGGCTCGAGAAGCCGAAGACGGCAGCGAAGGTCAGCTGCGGCAGGCCGGACCTCTTGCGGCGCGCGACCAGCGCGGCGAGCGCCGCCGCGGAGATCGTGGGGTTGGCCATGTCGCCCTGCGCCAGCCTCGCCAGCTCCTCGAAGCGCCGCAACGAGAGGGTGATGGCGCTGCCGTCGAGGTTGAGGGCGATCGGTACCGCCATCGGCGCCCTGACGCCGCCAATCCCCAGCGTCGCAGCGACCGCGGCCGGACCGAGCATATGGGCGGCATCGAGCAGGCGGACATTGAGCTTGTCGCGCAGGTTCGACCAGGACACCTCGCGCACCAGCTCGAGATCGAGCCCCTCGGCCTCGGCGAAGCCCTCATCCTTCGCGGCGACAATCAGCGCGGAATCGATCAGCGGCATGAAGCCGACCCGCAGATGCAGCGTCATTTCAGCACCTCGGCGGCCGTGATGATTGAACGGGCGATGTCGACGAGCTTGCGCTTCTCGTTCATCGCGGTCTTGCGCAGGAGGGCGTAGGCCTCCTCCTCGGACAGGCCCTTCAGCCGCATGACGATGCCCTTGGCGCGGTCGATCGTCTTGCGGTCGTCGAGCTGCGAACGGGCCTCGTCGAGTTCCTGCTGGAGGCGGCTAAAGGCGTTGAAGCGGCTGATACAGGTCTGCAGGATCGGCTTCAGCCGCTCCTTCTTCAGCCCGTCGACGATATAGGCGGAGACCCCGGCCTCGACCGCCTCCTCGATCGAGGCGGCATCGGACTGGTCGACGAACATGGTGATCGGGCGCTTCACATGGCGGCTGACCAGGAACATGTCGGCGAGCGCGTCGCGGCTCGGATTCTCGAGGTCGACCACCACCACATCGGGGTCGTGCCGCTCGATGGCGGCGACGAGGCCGGTCGTCCCGGAAACGCGAATGAGCTCGTGGTAGCCCGCTTCCCGCAGGCCTTCCTCGATGATCGCGGCCCGGACCTGGTTCGCGTCAACGATGAGGATCCGCAGATTGCACACCATGCCTTTCGATCGTCCCAGCTGAATGACCCGGCATCACTCAATCAGGAATCGTGCCAGCTCGGCTGGCGCTCGCAGGCAAGCGGGATGGAGTGTTCGAGACGACTGCGAGAATACTATCTGGGACCGCCCCAAAGCAGCGTCATTGCCTAGCCTTGTAGCCAGAATCCTATGTCGACTGATGCGATCTTGCCCGCCGAAGTTTGCGGCATTGCCGCCATTCTGTAGAAGCTCCAGCACGCCTTGGACACAGATCGAGCCGCGTCCAAGGGCTTAAGGGTCCTGAACCGCCCCGGGTTGGCCGAAGGCCGTTTGATTCAGGCAGCGATGGCTGGCTGGTCCAGCATCGCGTAATTGGGCTTCTCTGCTTCAGCCGGCGGGATGTACCGATAGGCTCCAGCAACCGGCGATGGTTGAACCAGCCGACCCAGGTCAGCGTGGCGAACTCGACGGTCTCGAAGCTTCGCCAAGGTCCGCGCCGATGGATCAGTTCGGCCTTGTAGAGTCCGGCGATCATCTCGGCGAGAGCGTTGTCATAAACGTCGCCGACGCTGCCGACGGAGGGCTCGATACCGGCCTCGGCCAGGCGCTCGGTGTATCGAATGCTGACGTATTGCGAACCTCTGTCGGAATGATGCACGAGGCCGCCGCGATAGACGGGCCGTCGCTCATGCAGGGCCTGCTCCAGCGCGTCGAGGACGAAGCCGGCATGGGCCGTCCGCGACACCCTCCAGCCAACCATCCACCGAGCAGAGGCGTCGATGACGAAGGCGACATAGAGGAAACCCGACCAGGTCGAAACGGTGAAGCCCGAGAGCCAGAGCCGGTTCGACGCCGGCGGGTGGAACACCCGGTTGACATGGTCGAGCGGGCATGGCGCGGCCTTGTCCTGGACGGTAGTGCGGAGGGGCTTGCCGCGAATGCCCCCTTGAAGGCCGAGCTCGGCCATCAGCCGTTCGACCGTGCAGCGGGCGACGTCGCCCCCCCTCGCGTAACATCTGTCGCCAGACCTTGCGCGCGCCATATCCTTCGAAGTTCTCACCGAGCGTGCGCTCGATCTGCGGCTTCTGCGCCAGATCCCGCTTCGCCAGAGCCGACTGCTTCCCCGACTTGATCCGCTTGGAGACATGCTCATGGCAGGCTGACGGGGCGATCACCAGCACCTTGCAGATCGACTCGAACCCGTCGGCCCCGCGGTGATCGTCGATGAAGCCGATCATGACCTGTGTCGGCGGTCGAGCTCCTCTCACCCGGCAGGCGAATGCCTGCATTCGCCGAAAGGGCCTGAGCAAAATGCGCCGACGCCTTGCGCAAGATCTCGTTCGCCTGCCGCAGCTCCCGGTTCTCGCGTTCCAGAGCCTTGAGCTTGGCCGCCATGTCCGTCGTCAGCCCGGGCTTGCGGCCGCTGTCGACCTTAAGCCTTCTTCACCCACTCGTTCAGCGTCTGCGCCGTGCAGCCGATTTTGTCGGCGATCGACGTGATCGCCGCCCAGCGCGACGGACGCTCGGGCTCATGATCCAGCACCATCCGCACTGAGCGGGCGCGTACCTCAAGCGAGAACTTGTTCGTCGTCTTGCTCGTCATAGCCCCATCCTCTCAGGAGTTGGAGCCTCCGACCAACCCGGCGCCGTTCAGATCATGGCGATCAGCTATGCCAATGAACTCTCGCTCAAACATGCTGCGGATTTTCGCAGCGTGGTGACGAGCAGGTGGGTTCGCGGACTCTTTCCCCAGTTCGCGATCAAAACCAGTCGGAAGAATGAGATCGTGACCAGCTAGCACGGCACGCGCTTTGCGGGCTCGGTCGGCGATTCCGTGCTGGGACGCGGCGCTGATCGGATCGTCATCTGCGATCCGATCAATGGCCTCGACGCCGTCCTCTCGAAGGCGGAGCGCCGTCGCGTGACCGAGTTCTACGATGCAAAGTTGCATTCGCCGCGTAGCGCAGCCGGGATAACGAGGGAGAGCAGGAGAATGCCCGGAGCCAGCCGCCAATGTGACATGGACAAGGCGGCAAGCATAGCAAGGTCGGCGTCGGGATCGTGATCTGTCCTTTTTGGGTGGCTTCAATCTCCGCGTCGCCAGGCGGCCGGCGTACTGAGCGGCCGGGAGGCGGATCGCTGGGGTTCAGACAGGGCAAAGCCTCGCCCTGTTAGTCGCGGTCTGGAGTGGATGCCGGAGTGCTTTGCTTCCCTCCGTTTGGCTTCGGCGATGTCGGCGAGATCGGTCGCGGTCTTTCCGCCGGGACCGCGGTAGCAACAGTCACGCCCGAGAACGCGGCCCGGGATGATGTGATCGAACTCGAGCGCCTTGCCGGTGATGTTGAGTCCGCGCCCTTCGCAGAGGATACGACCTGCGCGGGTCAGCGCACGCATGATCATCGCAACCTTCTGAGCGCGCGAGAACTCGCGTCGGGAGGCGGAAAGTTTCGGCTTGCCCCCCGTGCCGAAGGGCATAGGCGGTCCCAAGCCACTTGATATCATGCTGCCTTGGCCAAGCCATAGGACCTGCCCTGTCGACGATGAGATCGAGTTCAGTGTTGAAAACACCGACGGCCGCCGCCAGCTCACGAATATAGCTCTCATCCCGATGGGCTCGCGCGATGAAAATTGGCAGCCCGGGCCAGTAGACGGCGATCTCAATTCATGCGCGACTGGCGATCCAGAGTGGCCTTAGCATTGCGCCTTGTGCTCAGGCGGGAACTCGCCGCGTAGGATCGTCTCTATCATCAGGTGCGGCAGCTTGGTCTTGATCTCAAGCAAGCCGTCGTCGCCGATTAGCGCGTCGGGAGAAGCGCTAACACGCGCCCGCAAGGCCGGCGAGGCGGAAGCCGTCCCTGTCACGAAGCCATAGACGCCGCGTGCCTCGAGCTATACTGGCGCGTAGGATGGCGCGGCAGTGAGCCAGGGCCAAATGGCTGAACGAGCCGCAATATTGCCAATCTGCACCCGTCTATGCTTTGACGCACACAGCAGCGGGTGCCGGTGCAGGGATTCAGGAGTCGCATCGAAATGGTATTGGTCGTACGCGGCGCAGCTGACGTACTGGGCGGGTTTGGTGCCTGGCGCATGTGGTGGATGCTCGCCAAAAACGATGTGGTCCGGCGCTACCGCCGCTCACGCGTCGGCCAGCTCTGGCTGACCCTCAGCATGGCAGTGCTGATCTTCGGAATGGGTGCGGTCTACTCGTCACTGTTCGGCACCTCCATGGCCGATTATCTGCCGCATCTCGGCACGGGCCTCGTCCTCTGGGGCCTGATTTCGTCGACGATCAACGAAAGCTGCTCCGGTTTCACGGAAAACGAGAGCATCATCCGGCAGATCGCGCTGCCGCGCTTCACCTATCTGCTGCGGACGATCTCGAGAAACCTCTTCGTTTTCGCTCACAACCTCATCATTCTGCCGATCCTGTATCTCGTGACCGGCTCTCCCGTGAACTGGCATATCCTACTGTTCATTCCCGGGCTGCTGCTCGTTCTCGCCAATCTGGCCTGGGTCGGCTATCTGCTCGCGATTCTGTCCGCGCGGTTCCGCGACATCCCCCAGATCGTAGCGAGCATCGTCCAGGTCGCCTTCTTCATCTCTCCGGTCGTCTTCAAGCCCTCGCAGTTGCGCGTAGATCACCCCGTGCTGATCCTGAACCCATTCGCCAGCATGCTGGAAGTGATGCGCGAGCCGCTGCTGGGCAATCTGCCGAGCGTGACGGCCTATCTCATCCTGCTCGGCCTGCTGGTCTTCGGCTGGCTCTTCACCCTGGCCTTCGCGGGAAAATATTCGCACCGCGTCGTTTATTGGCTCTGAGGGCACAATGGCTCATATCGTCTTGGATCAGGCCAGCGTCGAGCTCGCCGTCTACAACTCGCGCGGCCGGGCACTCAAGAGCGAGATCCTGCGACGCACTGTCGGCGGGGGCCTGCAGAACGACCGCGACAGCAGCATCCAGGTGGTCAAGGCGCTGAACGAGGTCAGCTTCGAGGCGCGGGATGGCGATCGGATCGGCGTCATCGGCGGCAATGGTGCAGGCAAGACCACGCTGCTGCGGGTGCTCAGCCGCGTCTATCCCCCGACCGCGGGCCGTGTCACGGTGGAGGGCCGCGTCTCGTCGCTGATCGACCTTTCGATGGGCATGGACACCGACGCGACCGGCTATGACAACATCGAGATGCGCGGCATCATGCTCGGGCTCGACCGCAAGCAGGCGCAGGCGATCATCCCCGACATCGAGGAATTCAGCGAGCTTGGCGAGTTCCTCTCGCTGCCGATCCGGACCTATTCGAGCGGCATGATGCTGCGCCTCGCCTTCGCGGTCTCCACCGCCGTCCATCCCGACATCCTCATCCTCGACGAGATCATCGGCGTCGGAGACGCTGCCTTTGCGGAGAAGGCGGAGAAGCGGCTGCACTCCATGATCGAGAAGGCGAGCATCATGTTCCTAGCCTCGCATGACAACAGCACGATTCGTCGCTTCTGCACCCGCACGCTCTGGATGAAGGGCGGGCGCCTTGTCATGGACGGAACGCCGGACGAGGTCCTGAGCGCCTATGGTGAGGACATTTCGCGCTGACCACCGTAGCGGCTCGGCACGCCTAGCGCGGGTACCGGCCGTGGGACGTAGGAAGGCGCGGCGAGCTGCCTCGCGCGCGTCAGTCCATTCCGCATATTTGTCGTAAGCTTTCTGCTCTATCCTTCAGGACAGCAATCAACCTGTGGCGTCGCTTGCTTCATGCTCAAGAAATTCAGATCAGCGTTTAGCTCCGACGTTCCCACGGCCATGCGCCTGCGCGCCATCGCGCGCCATTACTGGCAGAAGCTGAAGGCGAACACGCTCGGGCGGCTCTTTATCTCAGATGCAGGCCGCAAGCTTCGCAGCCAGGTCGCGGCGATCCGGCATCAGCCGCCGTGCCCCAAGATCCGGGTCGCGATCACCGCCCACGTCTTCTATCTGGATCTCGCGAAGGAGATCATCGCGCTGCGCGACATCTTCCCTGATCCCGTGCCGGTTTTCCTGACCGTTCCCCTCGATCGAGCCGAAGAATTGTCGCTGATCGTCGCGGGGATTCCTGACGTCGTGCTATTTCCCAGCGAGAACCGCGGTCGCGATATCGCGCCCTTCTTTTCGCTGCTGGAATCCGGAGAGCTGGACAGCTTCGACGCCGTTCTTAAGCTGCATACCAAGCGCAGCCCCCACCTTATCGATGGCGACCTTCGCCGAAAGCTGCTCTTTGCCATGCTTTGCGGCGAAAGGTCCGCAGCTTACCGGACATTGAAGGCATTCGAGGAGCCGGACACCGGGCTTGTCGGCTGGCGCGACAGCTATCGGTCCGACCCGGTTTTCTGGATGGCCAACAAGGCCCGGGTGCATGAGATTGCCGAGCGGATGAATGCTGAGGACTTCGTCAAACTCGGATTCTTCGAAGGCTCGATGTTCTGGTTCAGGCCCAAGGCGCTCGACGCCTTGCGTGAGCTCCACTTGAAGTCCGATGCGTTCGAGGCGGAAGCTGGGCAGCTTGACGGCACGCTGCATCACGCAATTGAGCGCTGCTTCAGCATCGCTGCCTGGGCGCGGGGCTACACTGTTCGTGACCTTCGTGGGCATCTGCTGTAAGAGGCGCAGCGCTTGTAAGTCGCCCGCTCGGTGAGTGCTCATGAGACCAATTCATTTCAGCATTCGACCACCTGAGCTGGCCCACTTGCTGCAGCAGATCGTTTGACAATGAAAGGTCATCTCAAAAGATGTTAGGCGAGCGGCAGCTTGCTCGACCTATGCGTGAAATTGATTGCCGCCTACGCGGCAGCCGCGCGGAGGTTATGCACTCCATCGTTGTATCCAATGCGCTTCGGCTCATTATGTCCCAAAGTGAGACCTGTCGAAGGCTCATCGAGAGGCATAGTGCGAAATTGCACGCCTATTACACGTCGCTGAAACGATGCCTGGTCCGATTGGCGACCATCCAGCGACCGAGAAATTTCCAGCCGAGCATATGAGGAGTCCGTCGATGCGCACCCGTGCTCTGCTTTCCCGTATACATCGGGTTGCTAGTCGTTTGAAACGCCCGTTTCATATGCTGACGTCAGGTCAAGGCATTCAAGGCCTGAAGGCATGGCGTCAGGAAACCGACGCTATCAGATCGATAGCGCCCCTTGTCGACGAAGCCTGGTATCTCGCGTCATATCCCGACCTCGCGGATCTCGATGGCGGCGTCGCAGCTCACTACTACCGGCATGGAGCAGCCGAAGGGCGAGACCCCAATCCCTATTTTGCAACACAATGGTATCTGGCCAACCGACCTGACGTCGAGCAGTCAGGCGTGAATCCCCTCCTCCACTACATCAGGCATGGCTCACAGGAGGGTGCGCGCCCATGCCCTGGGTTCGACCCCGCATGGTATCGGGCGACTTATCCGGATGTCGGCTTCGCCAATATCGAGCCGCTAGAGCACTATGTGCGTTACGGCGCCGCCGAAGGCCGGCTGACGCGTGCAACGGCCTCCCCGCGGCGGGTAGTGGCAGCGCGATTGCGCATCCTTAAGCGGCCTCCGCCGGACGAGGCTGTTGCACTCTTCGTCACGCATGCTCCAGGCGGGAAGATCAAGCCCCATGTTCCATTCTATGTCGCAGCATTGCGTCGGGAGAAGATCGCCGTCACGGTCATTGTCGCCACAGATTTTGTCGAAGATGTAGAAGTTTCGACACTTGAGCCTCTTGTTGAAGGCTTGTTGGTGCGTTCCAATGAGGGCTTCGACTTCGCTGCCTGGGCACACGCTGCTCGAATCGTCGATCTGTCACCCACCCGGCTGTTGGTTCTGGCGAATGATAGCGTCGTCGGCCCGCTAGATTCTGCGGCCTTTTCACAGATTATGGGACGCATCCGCGCAGCACGGGAACAGATCATTGGCCTGACCGACAATCACGAGCTACAGCCGCACCTTCAAAGCTATTTCCTGGCCGCCAAAGGCGAGGGGGTGCCGGCGCTCGAGGATTTTCTGGCGCAGGTGGTTTCCATCAGTACCAAACAAGAGGTCATTCGTGCCTATGAAGTGCCACTGACTGCCGCGATGAAGCAGCGCGGCCTCAAAACGGCAGTACTGTTTCCCGCGCCCGACGAAAGGAACCAGACGACGACGGACTGGCGCGGGCTGATTGAGCGCGGCTGCCCGTTTGTGAAGACCTCGGCTCTTCGCGCCGAAGGCGCGGAGGATTGGCGAGCAACGATCGCGAGGGGCGGCTACGATCCAGCGATTGTAGACAAATCGCTGGCGATCATCGCCGCGGGGGAAAAGCCTGCGGCAGAGTCGGCGGTCCCAAAGCCTGCGCTCGTCGCGGCGGCTGACGACCCTGCTCTTGCTGTACCGAGTGGACTGGCAGAACTGGCTTGGGAGCAACCCGGTCGCATTGCAATCATTGCTCACATCTTCCATATCGACCATGCGGTTGAGATTCGCTCGATCCTGCGCAACGTACCCTACGCTTGCGATATCTTCCTCACGACGGACGACGCAGAAAAGAAGCGTCGCCTGGAGATCGTCTTTGCGGGGTGGCACGGCGGCGCGGTCGAAGTGAGCGTGACGCGCAACCGCGGCCGCGATATCGCCCCCAAGCTGCTAACATGGCAACGGGTTTATGCCAGCTACGACTACTGCCTACATCTCCATACCAAGGAATCGTCACACCATTCGGCATTGAAGAATTGGCGGGATTATCTCTTCCTGACGCTTGTGGGTTCGCCGGACATCGTGCGCACGATCTTCGGGGCCTTCACGGCGGCATCCGACCTCGGTATCATTGCACCGCAACATTACGAGCCTGTGCGACGGTGGGTGAACTGGGGCGGGAATTTCCCGATGGCGCAAAAACTCGCCCGCCGCATGGGCGTTGATCTTGTGGAAGGCGCGGCGCTCGACTTCCCCTCCGGCTCGATGTTCTGGGCACGCTGCTCCGCATTGCGCCCCCTTCTAGACCTCAAACTTCAATTGGCTGATTTCGAACCCGAAACGGGCCAGATCGATGGGACGCTTGCCCATGCGATCGAGCGCCTCTACTTCGTCTCGGCAGAAGTTGCGCAGATGAAGTGGCTGAAGATCGGGCGCCCAACTTACTTCGGAGAGAACGCTCCCTTCGAAAGCGCAGCTGGTGCCACGGCGATCGATAGCTTTCTGACGCAGAACGCCTGGCGCATCAGCGACGGGCATCGCAAGCCTTCCGAAACGCCTGCCGACGACGTAGACTTCCCGCCCGCCGCCTTGATCGCCGACGCTCAGAGCCGCGCGCTCGGTACCGACGAACCGCGCCCGAACCTCCGGATCATGGCAGGGGTGGTAACCTACAACAATGACGCCGAACAACTTGCGCGCTGCCTGGGTTCGGTGCGCGGCGCCGAGCAGTTGTTTGTCTGGGACAACGGCGACTCCAGCGCGCCGGCCATCGTTTCCTCTCTGCCGCTCACCCATCACCACAGCAAAGAGAATATTGGCTTCGGCGCGGCTCACAATCGGCTCATGCAGCAAGCTTTCGTTGCCGGAGCTGACGTCTATATATGCCTCAATCCGGATGGCTTCCTACATCCAGAAGCCATTACGCGCGTCGCGCGTATGATCGCCGCGCGAGACGGAGCTGCATTGGTCGAGTGCGTACAGTTTCCCGTCGATCATCCCAAATCGGTCGATCCTACATCTCTGCGCACGCCTTGGGCATCGGGTGCCTCGCTGGCGATCCCCAAGCGGGTCCACGACGAGATCGGTGGTTTCGACGATGGCTTCTTCATGTACTGCGAGGACGTCGACTTATCTTGGCGCGCGCGCGCTCAAGGCTTCGAGGTTGTCCTCTGTCCCAGCGCATACTTTGTCCACGAGGTAACCAATCGGAAGCCTAGCGCCCATACATTGCGCATGATCGCAGAGTCAGGCGCGCGGCTGGCGCGCAAATGGCGATCGCCTCCTTTCGAGCGCTGGGCGCTCGGCGAAGGGCCAGGCGCGAAGCCTCCGCAAGGCGAGGTCACGCGCATACCGGAAGCCTGGTCCGACGTAGCGGATTTTGATCATGGGTTTAGCTTTTCGGAGACCCGCTGGTCGTGAGCGATATCCAAGACGATAATCGGGCAGATGTCATTATTCGATGCCACGCGCCCGACCGGTTAAATGAACTGGAGCGCGCCGTATTCTCCGTGGTTGCGCAAACGGCGCAGCCCGTGACCGCTCACGTGGTCACTCAACGATTTGACGATGCTGCGCTTGCCGCGACGCGCGCACGCCTATCTCACCTGTTTTCCGCCGCTCGCGGAGCAGAACTTGAAATCCACAACTGGCGCGAGGCCTCGCCGGCCGATGGGCGCAGTTGCCTTATCAACGAGGGCCTCCGTCACGTACGAGGACGTTACCTCTCGTTTCTCGACTACGACGATATCCTGTTCCCGGAAGCGCATCAGATTCTACGCAAGCAGTTGGCAAAGAGCGGCGCCACGATCGCTTTCGCGAGCGTTCAAACGATGTGGATCGATATTTTCAGCTCTTTTGCACTAACTCGGAAGCGGGCCGCCACGCCGTTCGCGGGCTCTTCAATCCTTGACCTGTTCCACCAAAATCTTGCGCCTATCCACTCCTATCTGATTGACCGCCGACGCGCGCCCCCTGAAGAATTTCGTTTTGACGAGGCGCTGACATGGGAGGAGGATTACGAGTTCTTGCTGCGATTTTGCGCACGAGTCGATTCCGACTTTTCGGGGATCGGCACTTTCATCGGCTGGTACAACTTCAAGACCGATGGATCGAATAGCATCCCGACCACAGCGGCCGCGGCCTTTTCGCGACAGAAGGACCAGCAGCGCGTCCGGGAGGAGATTGCCCGCCGCAAGGAGAGAATCGTGCTGACCCCCGAGGTTGCAACCGCGGTGCGTGCCGCCGCCGGCCTGCACGGAACAGGTCAGATGACCGCAGCGGAAGCTGCAGGGCTGATCTCAAGTCGGGTCAGTTCTGCGTCTTGCGCGGCACGAAGATCCTCCGTCACACTACTGGCGCGAGCAGCGGCTCACTTAGGCCGTGAGGGCGTGGTCGCCACCGCTCGCAGGGCGCTGAAGAGCATCGTGCGCTAGCTGTTGAAGCTATGAGGGTTATTCATCCGAGGCTGGGGCGAGAGGCTGGGGCTGCTAAGCTCCGACATGAGGAGCGGGGGCCTCGGACGAACGTGGATAAGAATGCCCGGCTGGCGCTGACAAGTTGAGCGCCTCTGGCCGGATGGGTCGAAGGCGGCACAAGCCGCGATTATTTCGGCATGGGTGGCGCATGCTTGGCTTGGCCCGGCAGGGCGACGCGCACTGGCATCGCCACCGCAGTTCGGCGCCACGACGCTGTCCCGTGCGACGACCACATCGCGGTTCGCCGAGATCAAGGCTTTGAGTGCCGCGCTCGACCGTCGGAGCGATCCTGCGCCGCCTCGGCCTGAGTTCGCCGTCGGCGCTGGAGCCTAGTGAATTGGCTCGAACGCTTAGAACGCCGTAACCCTCCGCCGAGGGCCACGATCAGGCAGCTTTGAGATGGGCGTCGTGCTGGAGCCGCCAGTTCCAGGGGAGCAACTCGCCGAGCCGGCTCTGCGGCGTGTCGGCGATGTGGGCGAGGACGTCGGCGAGCCAAGCCTGCGGGTCGATATCGTTGAGCTTGGCGGTGCCGATGAGGCTGTAGATAACGGCGGCTCGCTCGGCACCACGGTCTGATCCGGCGAAGAGCCAAGCTTTGCGGCCGAGAGCCAGCCCTCTCAGGCTTCGTTCCGCAGCATTGTTCGTGAGGCAGATGCGGCCCTCGCTGAGGAAGCGGGTGAAGCCATCCCAGCGCCGAAGCATATAGTCCATGGCCTGGGCGACGGGCGCATGCCGCGAGAGCTTGGCGCGATGCTCGCGCATCCAGGCTTCGAGATCGGCGACAAGCGGAGCGCTGCGATCCCGGCGGACGGCGAGGCGCTGCTCGGCCGCGATGCCGTTGATCTCGCGCTCGATGTCGAAGAGCTTGTCGATGCGAGTGACGGCTTCGAAGGCGATCGGCGAGATCGGGGCGGCGTTACGCCCGCGCCAGCGACTCGTGGCGATATCGGCAAGCTCGAAGAACTTCCGGCGAGCATGGGCCCAGCACAGGGCTTCGACGACCGGCCCGGGCTGGCGATCGGGCGCGAGCAGCCGGTTATAGTCGGCATAGGCGTCGGCCTGCAGGACGCCGGTGAAACCGCGCAGGTGCTCATCGGGGTGATCGCCCGAGCGATCTCGCGAGGCCTGGAACAGCACGGCCGGCGGATCGACGCCGCCGAACGGCGGGTCGTCACGGACATAGACCCAGGCCCTGCCGGTGTCGGTCTTGCCCTTCGCCAGGATCGGCACCCGCGTGTCGTCGCCATGAAGCCGTTCGGCCGCCATGACATGCTGCTCGATCAGGCTATGGGGCGGCCGCAAGGCCGCAGCGCAGGCGCCGACATGGTCGGCCAGCGTCGAGAGCGGCAGATCGATGCCTTCGCGGGCATAGCGCTCGCTCTGCCGGTTCAGCGGCTGGTGCTGGCCATACTTCTCGAACAGCACCATCGCCAGCAGGTTCGGTCCGGCATGACCACGTGGGGTGACATGGAATGGCGCCGGCGGCTGGGCGATCGTCTCACACCGCGGCAGGAGAAGCGCTCGCGCACCGTCTGGATCACCTTCCACCGGCGCGGGATCACCTCCAGCGTCTCGGTAATGTCCTCGCCGAGCTTTACCAACTTCCGCGAGCCGCAGCACGGGCAGCTCTCCGGTGCGACGACGACAACGCGTTCGCGCGGCAAGTGGTCCGGGAACGGCTGGCGCGCGGGGGGCTTGCGCTGGAACGCCACAACGCTTGTCGCCCGTGCTGCAATCTCCGCCGCCAGTTCGTCTTCGGCCGCGTCGGCTTCGAGATCCTCGAGCTGCATCTCCAACTGGTCGAGGAGCCGGGCCTTGCGCTCCGAGTGCGTGCCGTAGAGCTGGCGCCTGAGCTTCTCGACCTCCAACTTCAACCGCCCGATCAGCGCGTCGGTGCTGCTGTTTGCAGCACGCTCCCGGGCGGCAGCCGCTTCGGCCTCCAGACGCGCCGCGCGCTCCGCCAGGATCATCGCATGGGCGGCGGCGAGGTCGCTCGGAAGGGCATCGGAGGCGTTCGTCACAGGGCGATGGAATCACTCCATCGGCCGCGAGCCAAGCGCAAATGTTCATCCCGTCGCGGTGGGGCGCCAACTCCGCTGCGGCATCCGCCAATCGATGCCTTCGAGCAGATAGCCGAGGTGGGCCGGCGTGATCGTCACGATGCCATCCGCCGGCGACGGCCACAGGAACCGACCACGCTCCAGCCTCTTCGAGAACAGACACGCACCCTGACCGTCGTGCCAGATCACCTTGAGCAGGTCGCCGCGCCGGCCGCGGAAGACGAAGAGGTGGCCGCCATGCGGATCGCGACGCAGCACCTCCTGGACCTGAAGAGCCAGGCCGACGAAGCCCTTGCGCATATCCGTATGGCCCGTCGCCAACCACACCCGAACCCCGCTCGGGACCGGGATCATCGTCGACGCCTCGACAGCCCGCCGGCAATCGCGATGACGCGGCCTGCCGGTGTGTCGCCGGGCAGTCGGACTGTCACGCCCCCGTCGATCGCGATCTCGATCCGATCCTCCGGCACGGCGGCCAAAGCTGGACAGCCATCCCGACGATCGATATCCGGCACTGGTGCCGGAAGCGCCGCCGGCGGATCAGGAATGATCGATACGGCCGCAAACCCCGTCGGCGCCCGCCGTCCAAGCAGCCGGTCTCGCCAGGGATAGATTTGTTGAGCCTGGATGCCATGGCGCCTCGCTGTGGTAATGACGTTACTGCTGGTTGCCGCCTCCTCGACGACGGTGCGCTTCTCGTCCCAGTTACAATGCCTACGCCGCACATAGGTCTCGTCGCCCAAAGCCGTTCTCCAGCACCACTGCTGGCATCGATGCCAAATCAGCGTGACGGCAGGCTGGACAGACACTCACCTTCGAACAAGACGGCCCTCGGCGGAGGATACAGAACGCCCGGTTTCGGGCGGCGATAGTGGCCTCCCGGGCGGCCCCCCAGACAGCAAGACGGTTGATAGCGGCCTGCAGATCGACGATGGAGCGAAAATCGCCGCTCCGCAGCCGTCGGCGCGTCAGAACGGCGAAGAAGTTCTCGAGCGCGAACAGCCACGAGCTGGGAGCGAGTTGAAGCAGAAAAGTCCAACGTGCACGACGCTCGAGCCAGGTGCGCACTTTCTCGTGCTTGTGGGCGGCATAATTGTGGAGGCCCACGTGGACCGCCTGTCAGCCGGGATGTCGCGCTCAATGGCGTTGAGGAAGCGAATGAACTGCTCATGCCGATGGCGCTGCATACTCCGTCCGAACACCTCGCCGATCAGGGCGCCGGACGCGGCGAACAGGGTAACCGTGCCGTTGCGCTTGTAGTCGGGTCATGGTTGCGCCGCGCCCCTTCATCGACGGCAGCGCCGACTGCGTGCGGTTGAGGGCTTGGATGTGCGAGTTCTCGTCGATATTCAGAACCATGGATGGGCCGACAGACTGACGTAGAGCCGACGTCCTGCAGCTTCTCGGCGAAGGGCGGCTTACCCGGCGGACGCGTCTTGTGACGCCCACATCCTTGCGGCAGTTGCCGAAGGCCAGCGAGCTGTACTGCGAGCCATGATCTATGATGGATGACGTTCTCCGACTTGCGTGCGGCAACCGCTACGTCGAGCGCATCGAAGGGCACCCGCGTCTTCAAATCGGCAGAGAAGGCTCACCCGGCGCGAGCATGCGTCCATGACGACGGCCAGGGACAGGGAGCCGGCGAGCGACGGTACGAAGGTGATCAACAAAGAAGCTACTCTGGACCATATCGTTCGGCGGCCGATGCGCGCGGGCGAGGCTCGTTGTCGTGATCCCTCGACGTCGGCTGGGGCCGACCAGCCAGGCCGCCTATCAGGCTGGCCATACGCCTCTTGCCGATGCCCACGCCCTCGGCCTTGTGCTGGGCATGGATTCGGAGCGCGCCATAGGTCGCGCGCAAGGCCGCATGGATCGTGCGCATCTTCCGGGTGAGCTTGAGGTCGGCTGTCACCCGAGACGATGCAGCCACGCCAAGCGCAATAGCCTGACGCGGAGACCTTGAAGACGCGGCCCACGATCTTGATCCGGAACGCGACTGGTGCGCGATCATGAACCGGAAACCCCATTCGGGCTCGCCTTGCCCTCCAGCGCGAATCGGGCGGCTCCTTTGACAGGATATCGCGCTCCTGTCCCAGGCGCTGGTTCTCACGGCGAAGGCAGATCAGTTCTCCGCGCTCGGCTATGGTCGCGCCGTCCCTGCGCGCCCCAGCATCGCGATCAGCATGACGAG
This sequence comes from Allobosea sp. GW823-FHT02B03, assembly GCF_058797755.1. NCBI lineage: Bacteria > Pseudomonadati > Pseudomonadota > Alphaproteobacteria > Hyphomicrobiales > Alloboseaceae > Allobosea > Allobosea sp. GW823-FHT02B03. Next base: position 400,043 of record NZ_JBXAJY010000006.1, read on the forward strand.
GCCAGTTCGCGATGGATTGTGCGGTCGACTCGAACTCCCTCGACCGCTTTTTAGGCGTTCGCCCGACTCAAACTAACTGTAGCATCCGCCGTCGGAACTCCGGCCGATAGGCAGATCGAAAGCGCAGCATGGGCACTCCAGAAAATCCTTCCAGTGTCGACAAGAATGGGGTCAAATCCACTGTGGCGGCCAAGGCCGAATCACGACAGACGAGCGCTTCCGCTAATGCCGCGGCCTGCCAGGCGAGCTGGGTGACGGTCTGGTCGGCGACGGAGATCGCCCTAGCTTCTGGCTTAGCTCGGTTCGGCGCTCAAGGCCTCAATCGAATTGCCGGTGTAGGCGATTCTTGCGTCCAGCCTAGGGAAACGGAAACGAATGACGCGATCCAGGTTCCCGCATTGGGCCAAGGTGATTGCAGGCATTGTGCGCGCCATTTTCGATGGCCTAGTACGCTCCCATCGGCGTCATGACGGCGCGGAAACATAAGGTCACGGAGTAACTCACATTCGACTTTTTCTCACCCTAGAAGGCCTATCGAGGACGCCTTATGAAGTATTTGATAGACCATTCAGCAGGGCACACCTGCTACTTTTGCTTGCGCATGCCACCAAAAAATAGAGGCATGGCTAAGGTTGCGCGGAGCGAGGGGCCTTACTCGAAATACCTTCGGAACATCCAGCTCAAAGCCATGACATTGGCGGGACACTTGAGCTTCCGGCGATCCAGGGAAAGGCAGGATCAAGCTCGGGCCACTGCCCTTGGTGATCTCTGACAGCGATTGCTCGACAAAGGTTGCGGACCACGTTTCACTCGCCTTATCACTAAGGCGGCATCCGCCGCTCGCAAGTGCGCGTACGGATTGATATTAAGCCGGATCAACTGCTATACGCAGCCGAAATAAGGGTTTATGACATTAATGTCCAGAACATACTTTCCTTTCAGCTCGGCAGCCCTACGAACTCCGCGCTGGCTCGAACACTCAGCGTGGGTAGAACACAGCCCATTTAGCTTCTGGCTCGTGTCGTGGCTGCGCCCGAGAAGTATTGTTGAACTAGGCGTTCACACAGGATACTCCTATTTGACATTCTGTCAGGCAGCCTCTTCTCTCGAAGGCAAATGTAGTGTATTTGGCGTAGACACATGGGAAGGTGACGAGCATGCCGGATTTTATGATTCGGCTATCTATGATACGCTGAGGAGTTACGTAAACGAGAATTACCCTTCGTTCGGGTCGTTGATTAAATCAAAATTCTCTGATGCAGTTCAGAATTTTCAGGACGGAACGATTGATCTGATTCATTTTGACGGCCACCATTCATTCGAGAGCGTCTCGGAAGATTGGAACGAATGGAGATCCAAGCTGTCAAAAAACTCTGTTGTATTGTTTCACGACACCAATGTTTATGATCGAGATTTCGGCGTTTATAAATTGTGGAATAGCTTGTCTTCAGATTACCCCTCGTTGACCTTCCCGCACGGCTATGGCCTAGGCGTTTTGCTCTACGGCGAGACCGCGTCACAGCGCTGGAAAGAAGAATTTGCGCACCTAGGCGCCGGCGATTGGAACGGCCTATTGCAGCTTTACGCTCGGCTGGGGCGAGGCCTGTCGCTGCAGCTGCAAATTCGAGATGTTCAGCGAAGCGCCGAGATTGAAATCCAGCAGGCGCGCCAAGAGTTTGCTCGCGATTTGGAGGCCCAGCGCGGCGCGCTGACCGATGAGGCGCGGGCGATATTTGCTGATAAGCTGACTGCCATAGAAGGTGACTATCAAAGTGCGCTTGCCGAAGGCTCTGATAAGCTGACCGCCCTGGAAAACGCCCATCAAAACGCGCTTTCCAAAAATACTGCCAAGCTGGCCGCGATGGAAGGCACTTACCAAAGTGCGCTTGTCAATAATACGGCTGACCTGCGCGCCAAGCTCCATGAGGCCACAGCCGAGCTCGAAGCCATGCGGTCGTCCACGAGCTGGCGTATGACATCGTCATACAGGTCCATCGGAAGCGCGATCAAATCCATCATGAAATCGTCGACGAAGTGAATTCGGAGTTTGCATAATGCGGCTAGCATTTGTAGGGCAGGAAGAGTATTTCGGATGTCACGTCGAGAGAGATCTCGATAATTTGTATAATACAAAGTTTTTTCAACTTCGATTTGGGGCAACAAAACAATATTATAAAGAATTGATTGACTTTAATCCGGACATAACGATAGTATTTAGAGGTGAATTAATGGATTCAGAAACACTTTCTGATTTGAAGGGGACAAAAATAGGATATTCAACGGAGCCATGCCCCAAGATAATGAAGGGCAAACTTGAGTATACGCGGGATAGCCTTGGCCGATTCAAGACGGTTCTTGGAATTTTTGATAAATCATACGACTATATCTTTCATTATGACGAGGCTTCGCGCTCGTTCTTTGAGAGTCAGGGGCTATTTTTCAGCGGTTACGCTCCTCTGCCGATCGCTACCGAAACCTATGTGCCGCTACCGATCGAGCGCAGCAGAGGGATTTTGTTCTTTGGCCGCTCGACGGAACACCGCGAAGGCATTCTTGGACCATTGAAGCGTGACTTCGATGTTCTCCATCTTGCCCATGGCTGGCCGGGAGGGACCGCGCACGAAATTAGCGAGTTCAACACTTTCGTTGCGCGATCGCGCGTAGTCCTCAACATTCACGCCGAAGACGAAATTTCGTGGGAGCCGAGGCTGCAACAATGCCTATCCTGCGGCGCGCTAGTTATTTCTGAGCCCATATCAGACAATACGTACTTAACCCCCGATGTGCATTACCTGCAGGCCTCTGGCGGGCCTGCCTTCTATGACCTGGTACGACGTGTGATGGAGAACCCATCAGAATTCGCGGGCGTGGCGCGCGCTGGGCGGCAGCGTGTCCTGCAGACCCTGTCCTCCTCGTCATGGTTTCCTCGGTTCTTTCAGAACCTGCAGCAGATTGGTGCTGACCGTTTTGCTTTGAATTCAAGCATGCTGTCCATCTCGGGGCTCGATGTCATGCTGGAGTTCAATGGCTTCTCCCACCTCAGTACATATATGGCCTCACGCAATGCTTGATATCGCTTTCCTTGTCGCAGGCGTCGGCATTTCGGGTGGGACCAACACCATTCTCGAACATGCGGCGAATATCGCCCAGTTAGGAAATCGCGTCACCCTTGTGACCTTGAACAAGTGCTCGCCATCTGCCTTGGCATGGCATCCTAATGCGCAGCATCTCGCGACGCTTGGGGTGCGCGTCATCCATGTCGACGAGGTAGGAAAGCAAAGCTTTGACGTCGCTATAGCAACGTTCTGGGCGACCGTGTTTCACATGTGGAAGCTAAACTCCAAATCCTACCTCTATTACGTTCAGTCGATAGAATCTCGTTTCCCGAGCGAAGATGAAGTCGACCTGAAGCTTCTTATAGATTCGACTTACGAGATGGGCCTCGGCCTCATTACTGTTGCGAGTTGGATGACTCGATACCTGCAGCAAGTACATGGGCAGACAGCATCGCTAGCGCTAAATGGGATCCGTAAGGACATATTTCACGCCGGGGTCCGCCCCACTCAGGTTCGCCCACAGCACGGGCCGCGCTTATTGGTCGAGGGCCCGTTCGATGTCGCCTTTAAGAATGTTCCCAATACTCTGGCCGCGTGCCGGGATGCGGGCTTCCAAGACGTCTGGCTCGTTACGAACGACCGCATTGACCCAACAGTCGGGGGGGTGGGTCGTGTCTTCCAACACGTTCCGATGGCCCAGATGAACGAGATTTATGGATCTTGCGACGTCTTGGTGAAACTCAGTTTAGTCGAAGGAATGTTTGGCCCTCCTCTGGAAATGTTTCATTGTGGCGGGACAGCGGTTGTATTCGATGTTACGGGACATGATGAATACATAACGGATGGCGTTAACGGTATCGTTGTGGAAACTGGAAATTATTCGCGCGTCTCCGATGCCTTAAGGATGTTAAGGAGTAGGCCTGACATCTTACAGCGACTTCAAACGAATGCCCTTGAAACCGCTTCCGAATGGCCAAATTGGCAACAAAGCTCCGCTTGCTTTATGGACTCGATACAGGATGCACGAGGACGCGCGACTATTACACAGATTGAACTTAGGAATATTTGCTGGAGGTTGTGGGCCCTATTTCAAACCGGGCGGCGACTGCGTGCTGAAGACCGTGAAAAATTCCAAGCCGCCGCTTGCACTTCTCACAGTCTTGAGGTCGCAGCTCATTCGGCCCGCAATATTGAGGCGGAGATCCTTGATGCTGTCTACAGGAGCAACAGTTGGCGCATGACATCGCCACTTCGCGCCATTATGCGTAACATCTACAAGGTAACCGGGCGCACAGGCTGATCACTGTCGAGCCACGGAGAGGACAGCTATCGCATCGAGGCCGCGATCCAGGGCCACGGCGGCGATCAGCCGGTATCTTGATCTCTACAACAGCGGTCGATCTGTTCAGGGCAAGCGACAGCAGAAGCCAAGGTAGATCGACTTCAAACTGCCGCAGCCATCACCCCGGCGGCATAAGCAGTCCTGAGTCCGTTTTCAGATGAGCGAGCAGCTATACAGATCATCGATTAGCTATTGAGCTTGCTTTGCCAATTCACTGCTCATTCCAAGAGTCTTGAACTGGCAGCCCCAAGCCGCCGCTGGAGCGTTTCCGGTTCAATCTGGGTCATATCCGGCGGCTTTGAAGTAGTTGGCGCACTCGTCGGGTGAGCAGAGTCCGACGATGGCGCCGACGGCATCCCAAAGAGCGGAGATGCTGCGTTCGGCCCGCGCTCAGAGGATGGCCTTCAGCTTGGCGAAGGCATTCTCGATCGGATTGAAGTCAGGGCTGTAGGGCGGCAGGAACGCAAGCGTGGCGCCGGCTTTCTCGATGGCTTCGCGGACGCCAGCAGGCTTGTGGGCAGGCAGGTTATCCATCACGACCATATCACCCGGCCACAGCGTCGGGACCAGCACCTGCTCGACATAGGCGAGGAAGACTGTGCCGTTCATGGCTCCGTCATAGACGAACGCGGCGGTCATGCCGCCGAGGCGCAGGGCTCCTGCGAAGGTCGTCGTCTTCCAATGTCCGTGAGGAATGCCAGCCCGACAGCGTTCTCCGCGCGGGGCGCGGCCGCGCAGGCGAGCCATCTTGGTGGACAGGCCTGTCTCGTCGATGAAGGCGCGCCGGCTGGGGATCGAGATCAGGCTGGACCTCGAACCAGTCCCGGCCTCGCTTTAGGACGTCGGAGCGCTCTTGCTCCAGTGCATGGGTGGACTTTTTTTGAACGTCCAGCCTCGCCCGCGAAGCCAAGCGCTCAGCGCACTGCGACGGATGGCGACGCTGTGCTCCGCAAGGAGCCGTGCCGCCATCTCGTGCAGCGTGATGTCCCGCCGCTGCTCGATCACTCCGACGATGAAGGCTTCATGCGTATCGAGACTCGAGCCGCGCCGCCAACCTTGCGGACGGGCGGTCCGCTCGCCTGTCCTGGCCCGCGCAACCCATCGGATCGCGGTCGAACCCCGACGCCGAACCTGGCCGCTGCCTGCCGCGCCAACAGGCTGTCCGTCGAAGCCTTCAGAGCACGCATGCGAAGATCGTCACTCAAAGCCCGCGCCATCCTTCACTCCCTTTAACAGGAAGGTTAAAGCAGCCCGAGCCGAGCTCGTCACATCACAATAGATTCAACGTTCGGCGGAAACGCTCTGGGCCGCGGATCGAAGTGCAGAAGGTTCAGATCCTCGCGCTGATCGATGAGCGCAATGACATCACGCTGGCCGAATTGCAGGCGCATTTGGTCGAGCGGGACCATTGCTTCGGCATCGGAGCCCCGTGGCGCCTCTGCGCCCGCCATGGAATCACCTGGGAAAAAGGACCCCGCACGCGGTGGAGCGGGAACGCCCCGACATCCTGAATGAGCGGCCGGACTGGTACGAGAGCCTGCTCAATCTCGATCCGCAACGCCTCATCTTCATCAGCAAGGCCTGGGCCCCGACCAAGATGGCAAGGCGCTACGGCCGCAGCCCTCGCGGCGAGGGACTCCGCTCGGGCGTATCGCACCGCCATTGGCGGATTGCCTCCGCGCCAAAATCGAGGGCCCGATCAACGCTCTTTGGGACGTAGTCGGCACCCTCGTCCAGCCCTTCTTGCCGCCCGAACGGGCCAGCTACTTCAATGCCGCTGGATACGACCCGAATCAGACCGTCGCTACGATGTCAAGCGAAGGAGCGAATGGCACGCTGAAGCCAGATTTCAGCCCCCCCGGCGGAACGCAGCGTTCCGGCAGCGCGTAGACCAACCGAGGCGAGCGCTTCTTCTTGAGTCGACGGCTCTACTAATCGAGACCGCTTCTGCGACACCTCACGCATAAAATCATGCGGTGACCAAACGAAAGAGAGGCAAACGGCGCCTCCTTACTCTTTGCGAACTGTTATGATAGTCATTTCTCGACAAGCATTAAACAAATGCACTCTCGCCATCTCGAATGGAAACAGTTTCTTCATATAAATTGGCAGGCATTCGTACTCCCTCGATGGAGTGTATACAATATTAACTATCTTAAAAAGATCATTGAACTGAATATTTTCCTGAAACCACTTCTCTGTTAGAAATATAGCGTGACCAGGATACATTCCCTCTGCTGAATTTGCATAAGGAACAGTGAATCTGAATGTACCCCCTGACTTTAATACGCGATGAGACTGGGCAAAAATATGAGACAAGTTCGAATGCTCGAGGAAATGGGAAGATCTAACTTCGTTACAGACCCCATCGTCAAATGGGAGATCATAAACATTTAGATCCATCATTATATCGGGCAATCTTCCTGTATCTATCTGAGTTTCGGTTGCAGATAGGTTGTCAAGCCCAATAAAACCGTCTGGTTTATAGTATCCGCACCCTAAATCGATATCTATTAGGCCATCTTCACGGCGATACTCGGAAACAAGGTCAGATAACGACGCATGCTTTGTGAGACGATAGGTAGCTTGGTCGGACATGTTAACCCCTTGCTCCGGCGGTTCGTCTATTCGAAGACATTCGAGGCAGTCTGGGCGAAGAAGCTACCCCGACAAATATCATGAAACCAGAATCGCGTCCTGTGCTCGCGACGGCGAAAATGGTGGGCGGCTGCGTCGATATCTCGAGCTCGATGCTCATACCTCGTGCTCTTGCAAACGTTTCTCCCAGCTGAGTGCGCTTTGCACGACAAACTGAAGATCATCATGCCGGGGCTTCCAGCCAAGCTCGCTAGTTACACGCTCGTTTGACGCAATGATAGCTGGCGGGTCCCCCGGGCGGCGCTCGACGATTCGGACGTCGAAATCGACTCCCGAGACCAATTTTACGATGTCAACAACCTGCCTCACGGAAAAGCCACGACCATAGCCGCAGTTCGCCTTTAAGTTCGCACCACCTGCTCGAAGATGGGCAAGCGCGTCTAGATGAGCGTGAACGAGGTCGGTGACATGGATGTAATCGCGGACACATGTTCCGTCTTGCGTCGGATAGTCCGTGCCATATACATCTATGCCCGCGCGCATACCGAGTGCAGCCTGGCAGGCGACTTTGATCAGATGCGTCGCATTAGCGGTCGACTGGCCTGTGCGCCCATGCGGATCGGCCCCCGCGACATTGAAATAGCGCAAGATGACGTAATTCAGATTATGAGCCTTCGAGACATCTTCAAGAATCCATTCCGTCATCAACTTCGAGCGGCCATATGGTGACACTGGGGCAGGTGTATCTGTCTCGGTGACCGGGTTCGTCTGAACATCGCCATAGACCGCTGCTGTCGACGAAAAAATGAAATAGCAGATCCTGTTTCGCGCGGCCGCATCGATCAGCGCGCGCGCCTTAACGGTGTTATTGAGATAATATTCGAGTGGATCCAGAATAGACTCAGGTACTACTGTCTTTGCAGCAAAATGAATGATTGCATCGATCGAGTGCTTTGCGCAGATATCATCGATCAGCCCTTCGTCGCATATGTCTCCCTCATAAAAGTCGACGCGATCCGGCACCGCGCCGCGGAAACCTGTCGAAAGGTTGTCGAGCACGATTGGCTCCTGGCCACTGTCGAGAAGGGCCAGAACCATGTGGGAGCCGATGTAGCCGGCGCCGCCTGTAACAAGAACAGCCATGAAGATCCCTTAGAAAACCGTGCGCCATGCGGCAGTCTTAGAAACGGAGCGATTCCGCCATATGGTCATATCGCACGGAGCGTCTCCAATGTCCTGCGCCGCCGAGCATGGTTTATCAAGTAAATTGAGATGCACGCGTGTCGCAGATCGAGCAGCTATCTCGGCTCCACCGAAGCTCATAGCCAAGAGTGAACCGAGCCAAGTCACCGCCCCTTGAGGCGGACAGCGTTACGGTGAGCAATTGGCCGGAAGGCCGGGCTTTCGAAAGGATGAAAGCCCATAGTTCGACATCGATCCCACAGCATCGAGTTCAAGCGCCAGGTGGCGCAGGATTAGCCGCCGGTCGACCATCGCCGGCAGCCTCGCTCGCTGGCCTGCTGCCGGTTTCGTGGACACCGAGATTGGGTGTTTCATGAAACCGGAGGTAGCGTATGCGGCGAAGACAGTTTGGGCGTGAGTTCAAGATCGAGGCGGTCCGCCTGATCAAGGATCGCGGAGTGAGTGTGGCGCAGGCGTCTCGGGATTTGGATGTCCATGAGAACCAGTTGCGCAAATGGGTGAAGCTCCTCTCGGCCGATCCTGCTCAGGCTTTTCCCGGCCACGGTCAGATGAAGCCGGAGCAGCTTGAAATCGAGAAGCTGCGGCGAGAGGTGGCCAAGCTCAAGGCGGAGCGCGACATCCTAAAAAAGGCCGCGGCCTACTTCGCGAAGGACGTGACATGAGGTTCACGTCCATTGCGAAGCACCGGGGGATCTGGCCGGTGGCATGGCTTTGCGAAGCGCTGGATGTGTCGCGCTCGGGCTTCCATGCCTGGCTTAACCGATCGCCGAGCAGGCGTGCACGCGACGACGAGGAGATCGGCAACAGGGTCCGGGCAAGCTTCCTTGGTTCGGATCGGATCTATGGTGCCAGGCGTGTCTGGCGGGACGTGCTGGCGGAAGGCATCGATTGCGGCCTGCATCGCATCGAGCGGCTGATGCGTGCCCAGGCTTTGCGTGCCAGGCCGGGTCGGCGCAGCCTGCCCAGGGATGAGGGCCAGCGATCGGCCATCGCGCCGAATACGCTCGGCCGGGAGTTTCATGCCGAGCGTCCGAACCAGCGCTGGATCGCCGATTTCACTTATATCTGGATCGCAGAGGGTTGGCTTTACGTTGCAGCCGTCATCGATCTCTTCTCCCGCCGGGTGGTGGGCTGGTCGATGAAGGCCGACATGACCGCCGGGCTCGTGACCGATGCACTGATGATGGCGATCTGGCGTCGGGGAAGGCCGGATGCCCTGCTGCACCATTCGGATCAGGGCAGCCAGTACGCCAGCGAGCAGTTCCAGAAGCTCATGGCCGACAACGGCGTTACCCGATCGATGAGCCGCTCGGGCAATGTCTGGGACAATGCCGCGATGGAGAGCTTCTTCTCATCGCTGAAGACCGAGCGGATCAGAGGCAGGGTTTACCGGACACGCGACGATGCTCGTGCCGACGTGTTCGATTACATCGAGCGGTTCTACAACGCCGTTCGCAGGCACTCGACCATCGGCTACATCAGCCCGGTCGAGTTCGAAAAGAAGGTGGGATTAGCCTAACCGACTGTCCACAGAACCGGCAGCAGGCCACGCCGACACAATCTGTCGCGTAACCTGATCCGCCTCTGAGTCCAAAAGCTCGAGGCGGGTGCCTTCGATGACGAGGCAGCCGCCGCCGATAGGGTCGAGGCCTACGAACCGCGCATTGGGGCGTTGGAGCGCCTAGGCGGCCGGCCGGTCCTGAAGATCGAGTTCCTAAAGGGGGCTCTGAAGCACGGACCGCGGCCGAGAAAGCGCGAGTACATCGGTCGTCACCGGCCCGCAACACCTCCATCGCAGAAGGATGTCGGCTGATGGGGAGCGCGCGCTCAACCTATTACCGCAAGCCGGCCACCAGCATCGACGACACGGCGCTTGTCGACACAATGGCGGCGGTCTTCGACAGTTTCGAGGCCTATGGCTACCGCCGGATGCACGTGCGCTGCGGCACCGCGGCATTCGCGTCAATCATAAGATCGACGCGTGATGCGCGAGCATGGTCCTCAGCCGCGTCGGCGCAGGCGCGATTGACCTGAGACTGACCCGAGACTGACCTGGAACCCTGATCTTCCTCCAGATCTGAGTAGAGTCCGTCACTCACGGAGACGGACGATGCGCCCCTCGCGATTCACGGAAGAGCACATTATCGGGGTGCTAAGGGAGCAGGAGGCTGGAGCTGCGACGGCGGATGTCTGCCGCAAGCACGGCATCTCCTCGGCGACCTTCTACAAATTCAAGGCGAAGTCTGGCGGTATGGACGTGTCGGACGCTCGCCGGCTGAAGACCCTCGAGGACGAGAACGCCCGTCTCAAGAAGCTGCTGGCCGAACAGATGCTCGACAACGCGATCCTGAAGGATGTCGCCGCAAAAAAATGGTGACGCCCGATGCGAAGCGGAAGGCGGTGGCTCATGCCTGCACGGTGCATGCAGTGAGCCAGCGTCGGGCGTGCCTGGCCTTGACGATCGACCGCTCGACGGTGCGCTACACGAGCACCCGGCCGGACGATGCCCTGTTGCGCGAGGCGATGAAGGCCATGGCGGGAGAGTGCCGGCGGTTCGGCTACCGCAGGATCCACGCTGGACCGCCAGGGCATCGTGATGAACCAGAAGAAGCTGCGGCGGCTCTATCGCGAGGAGAAGTTGCAGGTGCGCCGGCGCGGCGGCCGCAAACGGGCACTGGGCACGCGCAGACCCATGCTCGTGCCTGATCGGGCCAATGCGCGCTGGAGCCTCGATTTTCTCTCCGACACGATCTCGGACGGTCGCCGCTTCAGGGTGCTCGCCATCGTCGACGACTACACGCGCGAGTGCCTGGCACTCGTCGCCGACACCTCGCTCTCGGGCCTGCGCGTGGCTCGCGAACTGGATAATGTCATTCGCCTGCGCGGTCGGCCGGGGACGATCGTGTCCGACAACGGCACCGAGTTCACCTCGATGGCGATCCTGCGCTGGTGCCAGGAGACCGGCGTCGAGTGGCACTACATCGCCCCCGGCAAGCCGACGCAGAATGCCTTCGTCGAGAGCTTCAACGGACGCTTCCGGGACGAGTGCCTCAACGACAGACACCCTGTTCTCGACGCTCGTCGAGCCCGCAGCGCCATCATCTCATGGAAGGAGGACTACAACCGCCACAGCCCCCACTCGGCCCTTGGCAACATGACGCCCGCCGAGTTCGCACTCAAATCCGCGCTGGAAAAACAGGCCGCCTGAGACCAGAAACGAAACCCAGGACTCTCCCTCAGACCGGAGGAGAAAAGGGTCTCAGGTCAAGATTCGCCGCGGCACGACAAAAAAGGGCCCGGCGCGGCCTACTCCGGATGCTACGTCTGAGCGTGCAGATGAAGGCGTACAACCTATCGAAGCCAGGGCTAAAGCATCGCTACTGGAGAAGCGTACTGAAGCAAGTTGACGCTCTTCGGAACACTATCGATAGTAAGACGCCACGCCGTCCCAGGCTTCTGCCTCTTTCCAGTCGGAAACGTAGAGCGTGGCCGAGTCGGTATTGACGCGCATGAGCGGTTCACTGAAATCGGATTGCTCGGCCAAATCGACGTCGCAAGCCATTCCAAGACGTGATCTCATCTCGCGAGCAAATCGTTCTGTAAACGCACCCTGTGTCTCGACGTAGCCGCTTGGGCTCAGTTTCGTCAAAGCTTGCCCTGCGCCTAGTTCGCCAACGTACTTGACGTAGCTTTTGGCGAGGAGGTCGATGTGAATGTTGTCGCGCACATAGGCAGGGGTATTGACCTTGGCAACCTGGCCGGCCTTCCACGCCCGGATGAGGTAGGCGCAGAATCGAGGCTCTTCCAAAGGCCCGAAAGGATTGGGTATCACAAATTTCGACAGGGGCAGACCGAGTTCCTGGCAACGATAGCTGAAAACCTCAGCAGTCAGACCTTTCGACAGGCCATACGGCGAGAACGCCCTCAGAGGCTTTTCTCCGGCCCCTTCTGTCTGCTCGAACACGCTTCCCGTCAGGACTACGCCGCTCGTTCCATTGCTCTTGAGCGCATCGAGTATTGCTCGCAGGTTGAGAGTGTTGTTAGCGAGTGCGCCAACGATGTCGAAATCCGGGCTACGGTAGTTGGTCACCTGCGCGGCGTGATGGCAGAAGACATCGAAGCGGCGTTCGCGGACCAACGCCATGAAGCCGTCCTCTCCGAACACACAGCCCGGAACGAGCTCGACGGAGGCGCCCAATTTTTCGAGGCGTGCGGCTTTCAACCCGTCGCTGTAGCTCGCGAGCGGTCCGCGGAGTGGAGCGACGACTTCGTGCCCCGCATCCGCCAAAGCCCGGGCAAACCAGCTCCCTGTAAAGGAGCTGACCCCTGTGAACAGGATGCGCATCACAGACCCCGCATCAGTTCCGTACCGTGAAACTCTGTCGCGAGATCCGGCCAGTTGCGGTCCTTCTCCGACACTTCCACAGCTGCAAGCGGCCACTCAACGCCGATAGCCGGGTCGTTAAACCGCAACCCACGTTCCTCATTAGGGCCATAAAAGGCGCTGACGAGATATAGAGCCTCTGTATCGTCCTGCAGTGTAATGAAGCCATGGGCAAATCCGCGCGGCACATACATCATGAGCCGGTTTTCAGCGTTCAGTTCCGCCCCGTACCACTTTCCGAACGTAGGCGATCCCGCACGCAGATCGACGATGACGTCGAAGAGCGAGCCTCGGATGCACCGGATAACCTTCACTTCGGCCGAGGGGGGGAGCTGGTAATGCATGCCCCTCAACGTACCCTTCTTAGCACTGAGCGAAGTGTTGACTTGAACGAAGCGGGTTTCTAGCCCGTCCGCTGCAAACTCTTTCTCGCAGAAGAAACGAGCAAAAAAGCCCCGCTCATCCCCTCGCTTCTCAAGCTCGATCAGGCGCGCACCATCTAGAGGGAGTCGATGAAACTTCATAAAGAGAACCGCCTTACGAGCTAAACTTGCGCAGCCAGCGCAGGTTCATTCCGAGCCTGCCCGATGCGATGTGCGCTTCGAGGGTACGCAGCCGCATATAGGGTGAGTTCCTGAAGTCCGGATCGGCAAAGCCCATCCCGACGAGGCCATCTCGCAAGCGCTCGATCGAGGTCGATAGCGAGACTTGGGGAATTGCCTTCGGTGCCAGCTGCTTGAATAGCGCAAAGTCGACCTTATAGGAGCGCTTGTCCGGGGGGGCGCTGGTGTTGATCGCAACCTTGGTACCTGGCACGAGCGCGGCAACCGTCTCAGCCAGTTGCTTGACCTGATAGTTGCCCTCGTCCCGTCCGGCATTGACAGCGAGGAAAGCGCCGCCGTTATCGCTTGAGCGAACGATCGCCCAATTGATCGCTCGGGCCATATCCTCGACATCGATCAAGGGACGCCAAGGCGAGCCGTCGCTGAGAACTGTGATCTCGCCCGACGTAACCGCGCAGGCGACGAAGTCATTCAGCACCAGATCGAGACGAAGCCGATCGGACATCCCGCAAGCTGTCGCAAAACGCAGGCTCGTGACGACCATCTGCCCCAGATCGCTCGTCTGAAGGGCTTTCTCGGTGCCGATCTTCGAGCGCGCATACGCGGTCAGGGGATTAGTCGGATCGTCCTCCTTCCTGGCTCCGCCTTCCGCATAGCCGTACATGCTACAGGAAGAGGCGAAAACGAAGTTCTTGACACCGGCTGCCGCCGCCAATTCCGCAAGGCGAACACTGGCGGATTGGTTAACATCCTCTGTTACCTGCTCGAACTTATTTCCCATAGGGTCGTTGGATACGGCGGCAAGGTGCACGACCGCGTCAACGCCCTCCAACAGCTCAGCGGGCAGATCGCGGATATCACCGTAGAATTGCCGATCGATCAGGGCTTCCGGTAGGAAACCCGGCCCCGTCAACGAATGGCCGAAGAAGCCTGCGTCGTAGCCACGAATCTCTGCATCCGGACGATGCGATCGCAAAAAGCGAACGAGAACCGGGCCGACATAGCCCATGTTACCGGTAACTAGAACGCGCATCACTTTTTCTCTTCCAACGGTTGCACAGGCGAAAGCTCACCGCCAAGTTTTCCACGGGGCGGCTCCGGAGGCCCACAGATCCTCAAGATGACGCTTATCCCTCAAGGTATCCATCGGCTGCCAGAAACCCTTGTGAAAATGGACACTCATCTGCCCTTCGGCGGCCAAGCGTTCCATGGGCTCCCGCTCCCATACGGTTTCGTCACCCGCGATGTACGAGCCGACCTTCGGGCTGAGGACAAAGAAGCCTCCGTTGATCCAGCCACCATCTCCGACCGGCTTTTCTTGGAAGCCTGTGACTCGATCGCCTTCGTATCTTAACGCGCCAAACCGGCCCGGCGGCTGGGTGGCTGTAACAGTCGCAAGGCGCCCGGATTTCTTATGCAGATCAATAACAGCCCTGACGTCGATATCGCCGACGCCGTCGCCATATGTAAGGCAAAAAGCTTCATCATCGCCGACATACGGCAAGATGCGCTTGATCCGACCACCGATCATCGTTTCCTCGCCTGTTTCGACGAGGGTAACCTTCCACGGCTCAGCATGAGCGTGATGAATTTGTCTTTCGTTCCTGCTGAAATCGAAAGTAACATCCGCACTATGAAGCAGATAATTCTGAAAGTACTCTTTAATCACATACCCTTTGTAGCCAAGACAAATGATGAATTCCGATATGCCATGCGTGTAATAAATTTTCATAATATGCCAAAGAATCGGCTTTCCGCCGATCTCGATCATTGGCTTTGGCTTTATATGCGTCTCTTCCGCAAACCGAGTCCCCAAACCGCCAGCCAGCAATACCGCTTTCATGTCGTCGTCTTTCGGTCAGTCTACGTGCAATTTTCTTACGTTAGGCCGTCGGATATTTGAATGCACATTCGGTGTCAAGCACTCCAGATAAACCTTCTATCTAGACAGCTTAGACGACCGCGCCCTTGATTATACACACAGAGCGAAAGATAAAATCCACGACCCACAAGTTTTAAATCCAATCCACTCAAGATATCGGCACGGCATCCAAATCGGCAGCGACGCGCAAAAGATACTGCCCGTAATCGCTCTTAGAGAGCTTGTTGCCCAAGGCGGATAGCTCCGTTGGCGATATCCATTTTCTCCTGGCCGCTATCTCCTCCGGACACGCGACTCGCAGGCCCTGTCGGCTTTCCAGCGTGCGAACGAATTCTCCCGCCTCGAGCAGGCTGTCGGGCGTGCCGGTGTCGAGCCAGGCGAAGCCGCGGCCCATGGATTCGACCGAGAGCTCGCCGCGCTCGAGATAGACGCGATTGACATCGGTGATCTCGAACTCGCCGCGCGGCGAGGGTTTGAGGCTCCGAGCGATGTCCACGACCTGGGCATCGTAGAAATAGAGGCCCGTCACGGCCCAGTTCGATTTCGGCGCCTTGGGCTTTTCCTCGATCGAGATCGCCTTGCCGGCACTGTCGAAGTCGACAACGCCGTAACGCTCGGGATCGCGCACGTGATAGGCGAAGACGGTTGCGCCCTTCGTCCGCGCTTTTGCCCGCATCATCATCTCCGGCAGGGTGTGACCGTAATAGAGATTGTCGCCCAGAATGAGCACGGAAGGCTCTCCGGCGACGAAGTCGGCACCGATTATATAGGCCTGCGCGAGGCCGCCCGGATGCGGCTGCTCGGCATAGGACAGGCTCATGCCCCAATCGGAACCATCGCCTAGAAGGCGCTTGAAATGCGGCAGATCATGCGGCGTCGAGATGATCAACACCTCGCGGATGCCGGCGAGCATCAGCGTCGAGAGCGGGTAGTAGATCATCGGCTTGTCGTAGACCGGCAGAAGCTGCTTCGACATCGCCAGTGTCATCGGATGGAGCCGCGTGCCGGAACCGCCGGCAAGGATGATGCCCTTCATCGTCGTCTACCCCGTCTGTTTGCTGTTCAGAAGCCGGCGGACGCAGGCTGCAAGCGACCTCTGCCATTCCGGCAGTCTGACTTGATGGATCTGTGCCAGCCTGGAGGAGTCTAGGCGCGAATTCGCAGGTCTGCGTGCCGGCGTCGGATAATCGGAGGTGGCGATGCGCTTGACCGTCACCGGTGCGCCACCCAACGTCGCGCGCTCGGCGAAGATCGCTTCGGCGACTTCGGCCCAGACCGCGTTCCCTTGCGCACCCATGTTGAAGACACCGCGCAGGCTCTCGTCCCGCGGGCGGGCAACGAGGTTGCGCGCGATCGCGAAGACCGCATCGGCAATGTCGAGCGCACTGGTCGGCGAGCCTGCCTGGTCCGCGACGACACCAACCTCATCGCGGGTTTCGGCGAGCCGCAGCATGGTCTTGACGAAATTCTTCCCGAACGGGCTGTAGACCCAGGCCGTACGCAGGATCGCGTGATTGGCCGTCGCGGCGGCGACGGCGCGTTCGCCTTCGAGCTTGCTGCGACCATAGGCCGAGATCGGGCTGACCTGATCATCCTCGCGATAGGGTCGGTCGAGACTGCCGTCGAAGACGTAATCGGTCGAGATCTGGATGACCGGGACGCCAAGGGCCGCCGCGGCCTTGGCGACTTCGCCGGCCGCCGCGGCATTGACCAGCCGCGCCGTCTCCTCCTCACTCTCGGCGAGGTCGACGGCCGTGAACGCCGCGGCGTTGACGACGACGTCAGGTCGGCTGGCCACGATAGCTGGTGCGATCGTGCCGAGCTGCTCGAGATCGAGTTCGGGGCGGCCGAGCGCAGTGACACTCACGCCTTCCGGCGCGCGCTCGAGCATGGAGAGCACGACCTGCCCCGACTGGCCCGTGACGGAGATGCGCATGGCGGCTCAGTCGAAATAACGTGGCAGATCGGCAAGGCGCGGGTGCTTGCGATCCTTGTCCGACAGCACGAGTTCGTCATGCGGCAGCCGCCAGTCGATGCCTAGCGCCGGATCGTCGAAGGCGAGGCCATGGTCGTTTGCGGGACCGTAGGGCGCCGTCACCTTGTAGAGCACCTCGGTGTCGGGCTCGAGCGTGACGAAGCCGTGCGCGAAGCCGATCGGAACCAGGAGCTGGCGCCAGTTCGCCGCCGACAGCTCCACGGCGACATGCTGCCCGAAGGTCGAGGACGAAACACGCAGATCGACGGCGACATCGAGGATTCGTCCCTTCGTGACCCGCACGAGCTTGTCCTGCGCAAAGGGAGCCGACTGAAAATGCAGGCCGCGCAACGTGCCGACCTGGGCCGACAGAGAGTGGTTGTCCTGCACGAAGACGAGATCGAGGCCTGCCTCCGCCATGCCGGACTGGCTGTAGACCTCGGAGAAGAAGCCGCGATGATCGCCGTGCTTCTTCGGTGTGATGAGCTTGACCGCCGGGATGGCTGTCGCTTCGACGTTCAGCATGGTCTCGTCCAGTTCCGTTCAGGCGGCACCAAGCCGCTCGCCGCGATAGACGCCCGAACGAATGTCACCCCACCAGCCGGCATTGGCGAGGTACCATTCGACGGTGCGGCGCAGGCCCGTCTCGAAGGTTTCCTTCGGAGTCCAGCCGAGATCGCGGCCGATCTTGCCGGCATCGATGGCATAGCGCGCATCATGGCCCGGACGATCGGTGACATAGGAGATCAGCCGCTCGTGGGGGCCAGCCGGATCGGGCCGCAACTCGTCGAGAATGGCGCAGATGCCCTTCACGACCTCGATATTGGCCTTCTCGTTGTGGCCGCCGATGTTGTAGGTCTCACCGATGACCCCAGTCTGCGCCACGGTCAAAAGCGCATCGGCATGGTCGTCGACATAAAGCCAGTCGCGCACGTTCGTGCCGTTCCCGTAGACCGGGAGCTTCTTGCCCTCGAGCGCATTGATGATCATCAGCGGGATCAGCTTCTCGGGGAAGTGATAGGGTCCGTAATTGTTCGAGCAATTGGTCATCAGCGTCGGCAGGCCGTAGGTGTGGTGCCAGGCGCGGACGAGATGGTCGGACGCCGCCTTGGAGGCGGAATAGGGCGAATTCGGCTGATAGGCGGTATCTTCGCGGAAGAAGCCCTCATCGCCCAGCGAGCCGAAGACCTCGTCCGTCGAGATGTGATGGAAGCGGAAAGCCGCCTTGCGCGCACCGTCGAGCCCACGCCAGTGACGCAGAGCCTCCTGCAGCAGCGCGAAGGTGCCGACGATATTGGTCTGGATGAAGTCTCCGGGACCGTCGATGGAGCGGTCGACATGGCTTTCGGCAGCCAGATGCATGACGATATCGGGATTGAACTCGGCAAAGATCGCGCGCATGCGCTCGACGTCGCCGATGTCGGCCTGCTCGAAACGGTAGCGGTTGCTGCCGGAGACGGGGGCGAGCGAAGCAAGATTGCCGGCATAGGTCAGCTTGTCGACGACGCAGACATCATGTTGCGTCTCAGTGATCAGCTTACGGACGACGGCAGAGCCGATGAAGCCGGCACCGCCGGTGACGAGGAATTTCAATGACACGCCGCTTCGCTCCGGAGAGTCGACTGTTGATGAAGGCCGCTATGCGACGCAGGGAAGAAGCAGCACTCCTATAATCTGTCAAGCATATGAGACCGCTGCAATTTGTATCCGCAGCCCTGCTTTTCTGCTCGAGCGTGACGCATCATCGCTCATTCAACCAAACGTTTGCATGGAAGATGTGGCCAAACTTGCGCAACGCGACGGGCAAGCGCGACCAGGGCGCTCAAACCATGTCGGCGGGAGCTGGTCCAAGCCGGCTCCTGACGCCATCGACCAGCCCCGCGCGCACCGGCCTCAGCGAGCCCGGCGGCCCCTTCAGCGCCAAAAGGCCGATCTGGGCGGCGAGCCCGGCGCATGACCGGAGCCGCCAGCGCAGCGGTACGTGGGCGAGGCGCGCCGTCGCGATGACATTGCGCACATAGTAATAGTTGCGGAGCGGCGCATGGCGCAGGATCTGCGCCTTGCCCAGCTCCTCCTCGCTCACCGCTTCGCCCCAGCGGTGCGGCATGGCGAGATCGCTCGCGAGATAAGATCCCCAGCCACGCGCCCAGGCCCGAAAACCCCATTCGACATCGAGCCCGGCGATGAAGAAATCCTCGCGGAACGGGCCGGCGGACGCAAACGCCGCTACGCTTATGAGCGAACCCGAGGTCGGCGCGAATTCGAGGGGGGTCAGGCCATCCGCACGCTGCGGCCCGCGCCACTCATAGCGGATCGGCTTGTAGAAGCCCTCCTGCGGCGGCACGAGGCGCGGGGCCAGAACGGCAATTTTCTCGCCTTGCTCCTCCAGGGCGAGACAGCGCGCGGTCAGGCTGTCGAGCAAGCCTACAGGCGGCTCGCTGTCCTGGTCGAGCAGCATGATGTGGCTGAATCCCTCCGCCGCAGCCGCCCGCATCACGGCATTGAGGCCTTGCCCCAGGCCGACATTCTCAGCACTGGAGATCAGGCGCAACTGCGTCGGGGCCAGTGCTGCCAGGGCATCGTCCTCGACCGGTCCGTTGGCGAAGACGAAGAGGGCCTGCCCACGCAAACCCTCGGCCTGGCGCGCGAGCAATGCGGCATCCGGACGGTAGAGCACCACGCCGGCACAGGCGCGCGCGCCTTGCATCTGCGCCTGCTGCGCTGTCATCGTGCTGCCATCCCTGTCGAACGCGCTACGCCATATCCTCTTAAGCCGGGCGAATTCAACCTCGTCCTAGCCGGACGCATTGCGCGTCGACTGCACCTCATCGGTTGCTGGACGATCGCGGATGATCTACCCGAAGCCGAGTTCAACGCGCCGCCTTCGAAGCGCCACGCAATGCCCGTCCGGGCCGTTCTGAGGTTAGCAGCATCCGATGTCGACCACGCATTTCGACACTGTCGTCCTCGGCGCCGGTGCGGCCGGGATGATGTGCGCGATCCATGCCGCCGCGCGCGGCGGACGTGTACTCGTCGTCGATCATGCCAAGGCCCCCGGCGAGAAGATCCGGATTTCCGGCGGCGGCCGCTGCAACTTCACCAATATCGGCACCGGCGCCCGCAATTTCCTGTCGAACAACCCGCATTTCGCCAAATCCGCGCTCGGCCGCTACACGCAGCACGATTTCGTCGCCTTGGTCGAGAAGCATCGCATCGCCTATCACGAGAAGACGCTCGGCCAGCTGTTCTGCGACGATTCCGCTAGGCAGATCATCACGATGCTGCTGGAAGAGATGGCGCAGGCGGGCTGCGAACTGCGCCTGGGGACCACGCTGGAAGGCGTGGAGCGGATTGACGACGGATTTGCGGTCAGGCTCGGGGGGAACGGCGCTGCAGAGATCCGATGCCGGCACTTCGTCGTGGCATGCGGCGGCAAATCCATCCCGAAAATGGGCGCTTCCGGCCTGGGCTATCAGATCGCCGGCCAGTTCGGCCTGTCGGTGACGGAAACGCGCCCGGCCCTGGTGCCGTTGACCTTCGGCGAGGATGTTCTTGCCGGGTTTCGCGAGATCGCCGGAGTCGCCGCCTATGCGCGGGTCTCCTGCAGCAAGACCTCGTTCGACGAGGCGTTGCTGTTCACGCATCGCGGGCTTTCCGGCCCCGCGATCCTGCAGATATCTTCCTATTGGCGGGAGAGCCAGCCGATCCGGATCGCGTTCCTGCCGACACTGGACCTGTTCGCTTCCTTGCGCGCCGCGCGGCAGGAAAACGGCCGCAGGAGCATCCCGAATACGCTGGGCGAGATCCTCCCGAAGCGCCTGGCGGCTCATCTCGCTGATGTTCATGGCTGGACGGGACCGATCGGCGACGCGAGCGACAAGAAGCTCACGGCGATCGCATCCACCTTGCAAGGCTGGGAGATCCTGCCGATCGGGTCGGAAGGATACCGGACCGCGGAGGTGACGCTCGGCGGCGTCGATACGACCGGGCTGAACTCACGGACGATGGAGGCAAGGGCCGTCGACGGCCTCTATTTCATTGGCGAAGTCGTCGACGTGACCGGCTGGCTCGGCGGCTACAATTTCCAATGGGCGTGGTCGTCGGGCTGGGCGGCCGGAACCGCTATTGCTGAGGGCACCGGCTGAGCGATCCGCGCCGTGGCGGCGTAACTCCCAATTGTGGAAGGCGCCTACGTCAACCAATAGATGGCGTGATCCTTGCGCCGAGCAATATGCCAGTTCCGGGCGTGCCGTCTGCCGGTACCCAGAACAAAAAAGCGAGACCCGTCTCCAGACTGTGAGGCGGGTCGAAGGCATGGGTCTGCCGCCGCCCTAGTCGCTGACGTCGAAACGAACCGGAAGGCAACCGTGGCGCGCGCACGCTCGGCCGCTCCTGCCCAACAGTCCAGAGCCTGCGCGGTATCCGGTAATTGATGCGATCACGGGCCCGGCCCCGCGCGAGCGAGACCGGGCCAATGTTATCGCGGGAAATCGTCAGTTAGCTCAGACCGCTGGACCCCCGGCCTAGCGTTGCCAGTTGGCGGGCCAGACGGGCGACAAGCACTGGATGACGTGACAAGGCAGCCGACAGCCGCGTGGGATTGCGCACGACCCAGTCGTCGGCGTGGCTCGGTCAGCACGATAGCGCAGCCGCATATCGAGAAACGGCTTTTTGATCGCCTTGTAAGTCAAAGCCGAGAGCAGCAGCGTCAACGGAAGGACGATCGTTAGAGCGCTAGTGATGGCGTTGTAGTGACCGCTTTTCTCGCCCCTGCCACGATTTCGTCCCGCGCGATCAAGCTAGTGCTCCATCTGCGGCCAGTTTTTATGATTTCGCGAGCGCCCAAAAATCTCCGCAATGGGAGGCATCAATGGGGCTAGCTGACACGCGCCCCGAGTAACGGATCGGCATCACATGTACCAAGGCAGGCGGCTTCTGCTGCCTTCCCACCTTCTGTAAGTTTAGGTGCCTTTTCGCGACGTGGAATTCCCGCCTCAGCGGAGATCGCCATTGCCTGACAAGCGAAATCTGACATCAACACTGGACCCCGGTGACATTCGGGCGATCGCAATGAAATATTTTACTCGCGCGCAGCTTGATTTGATTAGATTTTGCGGAGATC
Organism: Allobosea sp. GW823-FHT02B03; assembly: GCF_058797755.1. NCBI lineage: Bacteria > Pseudomonadati > Pseudomonadota > Alphaproteobacteria > Hyphomicrobiales > Alloboseaceae > Allobosea > Allobosea sp. GW823-FHT02B03. Next base: position 422,168 of record NZ_JBXAJY010000006.1, read on the forward strand.
GAATCGAGGTAGGCGATGCAGAATTTGAGGCTCGTGACGGAAAATTGTTCGTTCTGACAGCGCCGGATTCCGCTTGGCTCAAGAATTTCTTGGTAACGGCAACCCCAGACCAGGCAACATGGGAGACCGTCGCATACCTGAAAGTTAGGCACTTCAACACGCCGGAGGGGGTCATTGGCCGCGCGCGTGACGGCTCACTGTACGACGAGGACTACTATCGAAAGCGTGGTGGTGGAGGTCCTTATCTCGGCTACTCGGGAAATGATGCACTCAAATCCGAATTCACGATGTTGGCCAGAGAGCTCAACGTCAGATTTGCGGCGGGAGAGGTTCTCGATTGTGGCTGCGCGACCGGCCTGCTCGTGCGGGAACTAAAAGCACGCGGACGAGAAGCCTCCGGCGCTGACGTCTCCAGCTGGGCCGTTCAGAACGCCGTGGTAAGTGGCATCCATCAAATGGATGGACGTGATCTAGCATTCGAGGATGATCGTTTTTCGGTTCTGATCAGTCAGGATTATATGGAGCATATCCACCCCGACGACCATGAGCGCGTGTTCTCGGAGCAGATCCGCGTATGCGCCAATGGCGCTCATCTGGTTCACTTCATTCCCTTTTACGAAACCGTGGAGCCGTACCAACTCGACGCTCATCTCTGCAATGCGAGCCGCGAATGGTGGCTGGGTCGAATAGGTTCGATCCCTCAGCTGACGATCGTCCAAGAACCTAGCCTAGAGCAGTGGGACATGAAGAACGGCATGCTGGCAAGGTATGTGATCTGCCGCGTCGACAAATAACACAGCCGTGGGAGCGGGGAGGCGTTCGCTGAAGAGTGGGGTTAAGCTCGGCAATTCGGTTAGGGCGAGCGCCGTGCAGCGAGATCGCGCATGAACAGCTCCACGGATTTCAGCCGGTCGACGGCGATGTCGCGCTGCAGCAGCTGCTGCTGCGCCGTGTTGAGCGCGGTGATCGCGTCGCCCTGGCCGCGCACCGAGAGGCTGACCTGTGCGACCTGAGACGCAAGATCGAGCTGTACGGTAGCGACCTGCGAATTGAGCAGGAACATCATGCCGCCGAGCAGGATGGCGGTGACGCCGGCGGTGGCCTCCAGCATGCCAACGATCTGCGGCAGCGAAAGCCGGGCCGCCTTGTGCGCGGTCCTCCTCCGCCTTCTCCGACCACTCGCGCCGGAAGCCCCGCAGGTCGTCGCCTAGGTTTGCGACACCAGCGCCGAGCAGCTTGAGATCGGTCTCGACCTTGGCGAGACGCCGATCATAATCGCGCGGATCTGTCATAGGCACCGGCTCCAGCCAGCAGGATGATTAGCGCCGCGGCGGCCGCGGCGACCATACCGATCTTCGTGGTGAGCTTCTCGGCGATCGCATCCGGATCGAGCCCGAGCTTCTCGCGGATTGCTTGAACAGCCAGGCGGCGAGCGCCGCGACGAAGATGCTGGCGAGCTCGATCAGGTGGGGGCGGAACACGCCGAGCAGATCGCCGAGGGTCTGCGCCTCGGCAGACACGGCGGCGAGCATGACGACGACGAAGGCAAGGGCCAGCGCGCCCAGATTGGCGAACAGCTTCATGGTGATCTCTAGATGTTAAATGGACGCGAGGGTTGACGCAGCGCCACAGGCCGCCCAGCCTTGAGAGGGGAGGGAGGTATGCGGCATGTTGCGGCGAATAATTTCATCTGACGTCAGGGGCGCCTGGATCAGGGCGGTTATCGTGGTGGGCTTGGGAACCTTGATCGCCCTGCCCCTGACCTGAACGACCGCTCAGACCAGCCTTCCGAGTTCGTCCTTGCGGGCGTCGAAGCTGGGACAAGCCTTGTTGCTGACCTCGTTGTGGCCGCGCACGTGCTTGATTATGTGCTTATCGAGCTGGGCACTCAGCCAGAGCAGCGATGAGCGTTGCGCTGGCGTGCGCGTATCCTTCGCCGTCTTCCCGTAGGCGCCGGCCGCCCCGGCGTTGATGCTGAGCGCGATCAGCCCCAGCTGAATCTCAGCTTTCGTCACGGTGGTGCCGCGGGGTTCTTGGAAAATCGAAGGCTTTGCGACAGTCTCGGGGGCTTCAGGGGGAAGCGGCCATGAGCGGCGAAAGCCCAGTCAATTTGCTCGTTACAGAGATGATGGCGACGCGTATGTGCATCGCGGCACTGGCTCGCGAACTATTGCTCGCGAGCGGGTCCGACGCCTTTGTCAGGGCAGAGGCTCAAGCTATGAAGGGGTGGCCGAGACGGGCCATTCCGGCGGCAGCTTCCCTGATGAAACTCTCGCCCGCACTGGCCAGGTCGTTCTGGACGTCTTTCGGATGGCCGACGGCTAGCGCTTCCACAAGCTGTTGCAGGCCGTCGACCGGTGAGCGTCGCGCACCCGACGACTGAACTGCGAGTCGGCCTATTTGAACGGATCCGTGCATGAAAAGGTTGGGCCATTGCGCTCGCGTCGCGGATGCGATGCGGCGGTGGCGGATGCGCTCTAGACTCCACCGATCCAGCCCAGCGGGTCAGGGAGAAGAGCGATGGAATGCTTTGTTGGCTTGGACGTTTCGGTGAAGACGACAAGCGTCTGCGTGATGGAAGCGGACGGAACAATCATCCGGGAAGGCAAGGCGGACAGCTCACCGGGGGCGATTTCCGCATTCTTTTCAGCGTGCAGCGACCGCTATTCCCGCGTCGGCCTGGAAGCCGGAACGCTTTGCCAATGGCTCTATGCCGGTCTGGCCAAGGCAGGTTTCCCGGTGATCTGCATCGAGACCCGCCATGCCCAGGCGGTGCTCAGCGCCCGCCCCAACAAGACCGACCGCAACGATGCGCGCGGCATTGCCCAGATGATGCGGGTCGGGCTCTGTCGCCCGGTCCACGTCAAGACGCTGGCCAGTCAGAAGATCCGGGCATTGCTGAGTGGCCGGCGCCTCCTCCAAGCCAAGCAGCTTGACGTCGAGAACAGCATTCGCGGCCTGCTCCGCAACTTCGGCCTCAAGGTCGGCATGGTGACGAGGGTCGGCTACGAAGCGCGCATCATGGATGCTGACTGAGGACTCTCCCACATTGCAAGCCATTATCGAGCCGATACTGGCGGTGCGCCGCGTTATCCGCGAACAATATACCCGCTTGCAAAAGAAGATATTGGCGCTGGCGCGCGCCGATGACGGCTGCCTCCTGCTGATGAGCGCGCCCGGTGTCAGACCACTCATTGCGCTAATCTATCATGCCGCCATTGACGAACCCACCCGCTTCCAGCGTTCACGCTCTGTCGGCACCCATTTCGGGCTGGCCCCGCGAACGCACCAGTCCGGCGAGGTCGACCGGCGCGGTCGGATCACCAAGAATGGCGACGAGACACTACGATCAGCCTTGTTCGAGGCGGCATTGGTCCTCTTGCGACCGCGGACCAAGCCCTCTGCACTCAAAGCTTGGGGGCTTCGCGTAGCGAAGCGCAGGGGAATGGTCAGAGCGATGATCACCGTGGCTCGCCGACTAACGGTCATTCTTCATCGCATGTGGGTCGACCGGGTGCTGTTCCGCTGGACGGCCGAGCCGGCCCAAACCTGACCCGCAGCTGCCTTTTCGCGATCCGTCGCAGAGCGGAGCGATGTCCCCCAGGGACCGAAGGGCGGTAAGATCGAGCGCGGGTTTGAAGGGCCAAGGGTCACTTCGCGAAAAGCTTGATCCACCACTCGTCGGCCCCAACCATGAAGCGGCCACAGCGCCGACTTCGGAGAGAAGCCAGAGACCTGGCGGGACAGGAAGCTCGCGACCGGTAGCTGGTGCTGCTAGAATCCTTGCTGCGGGCCTTGTCGAGATTTATCGTGCTGATCCAAAGCTATCCATTTTTTGATGTACTCGCGTTCGCATATCTCATTTTGAAAACAATCGGATATGGAGGAGCGCTCAACAATAGTAGTTACAATACGGATAATCAAGAAAACACAAAATTTCATTTTAATTATATTATCACCCAGTTTTTATTCTGCGTTATTTTAATAAATTTTATATTAATAATATATTCTACGCTTGTGATACATCAAGTTTCATATCTAATATTTCTACGATTCGTATTATCTGCAGCGCTCTTAATCCGAGGCAATATTCATAATCGGCCGACTAATGGAAGGCGCAACCCCGCAGCAATCGGGCTTATTTAGGGCACGCCGGTCTTTGCTCAGGGCCTTGTTATTTGCGGTCATTGCAGCGATCGTCGGGGGCGCAATCGCTGCGAGGTCTAAGTTCCTTCAAATGCTGGTCTCCGGCCTCTAGCCGGAGCCTTTACGATAGCTCCGCTTCCGACCCAGCTGCGACATTCAACGCTTCGGGCGGCTTGACACCCATAGCCCAATAGAGAAGCCCGCGCGCGGCGGGTCATGCCCCAGGCGATGCGAGTTATGAACTAGTCGTTGTTGCATGACGCTGCGGCAGGGGTCCGCGTTTTGTGCGTCAATGGTAGATCATAGCGAGCAGGTAGCCGTATCATCGCAGAAGCGACGCTGATCTGGATTGCGACCTCGATCAATCTGATCGGCGCGATCGCACTTTCGCTGCTCTTACTCTAGGACGCCGGTCGACCATCGCCGGCAACCTCGCTCGCTGGCCTGCTGCCGGTTTCGTGGACACCGAGATTGGGTGTTTCATGAAACCGGAGGTAGCGTACGCGGCGAAGACAGTTTGGGCGTGAGTTCAAGATCGAGGCGGTCCGCCTGATCAAGGATCGCGGAGTGAGTGTGGCGCAGGCGTCTCGGGATTTGGATGTCCATGAGAACCAGTTGCGCAAATGGGTGAAGCTCCTCTCGGCCGATCCTGCTCAGGCTTTTCCCGGCCACGGTCAGATGAAGCCGGAGCAGCTTGAAATCGAGAAGCTGCGGCGAGAGGTGGCCAAGCTCAAGGCGGAGCGCGACATCCTAAAAAAGGCCGCGGCCTACTTCGCGAAGGACGTGACATGAGGTTCACGTCCATTGCGAAGCACCGGGGGATCTGGCCGGTGGCATGGCTTTGCGAAGCGCTGGATGTGTCGCGCTCGGGCTTCCATGCCTGGCTCAACCGATCGCCGAGCAGGCGTGCACGCGACGACGAGGAGATCGGCAACAGGGTCCGGGCAAGCTTCCTTGGTTCGGATCGGATCTATGGTGCCAGGCGTGTCTGGCGGGACGTGCTGGCGGAAGGCATCGATTGCGGCCTGCATCGCATCGAGCGGCTGATGCGTGCCCAGGCTTTGCGTGCCAGGCCGGGTCGGCGCAGCCTGCCCAGGGATGAGGGCCAGCGATCGGCCATCGCGCCGAATACGCTCGGCCGGAAGTTTCATGCCGAGCGTCCGAACTAGCGCTGGATCGCCGATTTCACTTATATCTGGATCGCAGAGGGTTGGCTTTACGTTGCAGCCGTCATCGATCTCTTCTCCCGCCGGGTGGTGGGCTGGTCGATGAAGGCCGACATGACCGCCGGGCTCGTGACCGATGCACTGATGATGGCGATCTGGCGTCGGGGAAGGCCGGATGCCCTGCTGCACCATTCGGATCAGGGCAGCCAGTACGCCAGCGAGCAGTTCCAGAAGCTCATGGCCGACAACGGCGTTACCTGCTCGATGAGCCGCTCGGGCAATGTCTGGGACAATGCCGCGATGGAGAGCTTCTTCTCATCGCTGAAGACCGAGCGGATCAGAGGCAGGGTTTACCGGACACGCGACGATGCTCGTGCCGACGTGTTCGATTACATCGAGCGGTTCTACAACGCCGTTCGCAGGCACTCGACCATCGGCTACATCAGCCCGGTCGAGTTCGAAAAGAAGGTGGGATTAGCCCAACCGACTGTCCACAGAACCGGCAGCAGGCCACCAATCTCGGCAACGCTCGGCTGCGGGCGCGTAGAACAGCGACGGCCTAGAGGGCGCTTGCGCTGTCTGCTAAGGGAAAGCGAGTTTACGACAGCCGAGGCGAACATGCACCCATCATCATACGAGCATATGCGTGCGTTGACTGAAAAATACCTGCGGCCCGATCAGAACCTGATGATTGCCGATATTGGCAGCTACGATGTCAACGGCAGCTACAAGCCCCTGTTTGGCAATCTCAACTGGACCTATCACGGAGTCGACCAAGCCGCGGGGCCAAACGTCGATTTCGTCCTGAGCGACCCCCATACGCTCCCGTTTTCAAGCTCCTCCTATGACGTAATTATCTCGGGCCAAGCCTTCGAGCACATGGAATTCTTCTGGCTCGTCGCGACCGAGGTTGCACGTGTGATGAAGCCTGGCGGCCTGTTCTTTCTGATCGCCCCTTCCAAAGGTCACGAACATCGCTATCCGATGGATTGTTGGCGCTACTATCCCGACGGCTACGCCGCGATCGGGAGATGGGCCGGCCTGGAAACTCTGGAAGCGAAGTCGGACCTCGCTGACCCAGCCTCAGATTGGGGTGATACGGTCGGGGCGTTCAGGAAGCCGGATAACTGGCGCCCGATGGATATCCACGCGCATCTGCGCCAGCGAGTGACGGAACTTGAGGAGCATAATCGGGCGCTTCTCAACTCAACTTCCTGGAAGATCACTGCCCCGATCCGCGAAATCGTGAGGGCTATGAAAGGCGCGCAGAAATAGTCGCGGCCGACGCCTAGCAGTTCCGCAATGGCTTGCGGGCTATCGAGCGGCAAAGGTCGCGCACCCGACGGCTGAACTTCAATTCGAACAATGTGAACGGCTTCGGACATTTAAAAGACCCGTGCGAGGCGATTGGCGGGCTATAGGTAGGTGGGTGCGCTCTGATAGGAAGGAGGTTGGTCTATGTCGTCCTGAAAGGAGCACGAGCTGCAAATGAACGCCAACTTTTCTCAAGACCTTGCCGACCTGAAGAGCAGCTATGAGCGCTCGCCAGAGCCGTCCTATAAGGTCTCGAACTACTTCACAGCCTACGTAGAAATGTTCGCGCACCTGCGAGGCAAGGATTGCACCTTCGTCGAGACCGGAATTCTCAACGGTGGGTCGCTGTTCATGTGGCGCGACTGGCTAGGCCCTCACGCTCGCATCATCGGCGTAGATTTGAACCCTGGCGCCCAGAAGTGGCGCGAGCACGGCTTTGAAATCTACAATGGGGATCAAGGCGACCCCGCATTCTGGGCGCAAGCCTTCCGGCAAATCGGCAGCTTCGACGCGTTGCTAGACGACGGCGGACATCAGTCTTTCCAACAGATCGTAACGCTGAAATCCGCTCTGGCAGTGGCGCAAAAGCCTTGCGTGATAGCGATTGAGGATACCTGCACGAGCTTCATGAAGGAGTTCTCACGGCACCGGGATAGGTCGTTCCTCGAATATGCGAAAGATGCGACCGACGTGCTCGTTTCCAACGCGAACCATTTCTTCGAAGGCGAGTTCCCGCCCATCGATAACCAAGAAGTGGTCGACGAGTTCTCTCAGGTTTATTCGATCCAGTTTTACAGCGGGATCGTGGCGTTCAATTTAAACCCTTCGCTCGCAGGGCGCCCTGAACTCATCTGGAACAGACCGCTCCATCCCGAAGTGGCCGAGCATGATTTCCGATACGACGGTGTCAGCGAAGCAACCGTCGTCTGGCCGAACCCCTATCTGAAGGAAGTTGTCACGGTACGAGGCGGCCGCGGCTGAGCCGGAACGGCCACTCACGACTCGGTGCCCAGACTATCGGTCGCAGTTCTGCGATAAGCTCGTCCACGGTCGGCTACGGGCGCGTGCCGACCTCGACCTTCCCCATCTTGACATAGACAAGGTCCAGACTGCGGAGCGCCAGACGAACAGAGCCTGCCCCTCGGCTACGAAAACCGGGTTGGGGTCGTCACGGTAGCCGACTGCCGTATGGATGCTGTCGTAGCTGCGCAGCTTCGCTGTCTGGTCGAGATGCTCCTGAATGGCGCGACTGTAGTCGCCGATCGTCGGAGGCCGCGGAGGCGGGACCGAAGCGCGCAAGGCGTCACTATCAGCCGCGCTGAGTTCCGCGAGCACGCCGTTGGCAACGGCTTTAGCCATCAGAGGTACCTCGCACGACCTCTAGCTTTTCCCCTCACCATGCAAATCCCGGCAGAGCAGCGCCTCGGCGCGTTGATCACCGACGAGACGGCCGGTCGGCCCTATGCCGAGTTTGCCTATGCCCGAGATTGGCGCGAGATCGCCAGGCGGACATTCCCGACGACGTCTGGAACAGCGATGCCCGGACCGGTGCTATCACTGAGGCCAAAGACGCCGAGGGCGAGCCCCACACGATCCGCGGCGCCGTCGGGCATACACAGATTTCGGCGACGTCCGATACTCGCGCGGGCCCATCGGAAAGATTCGGGCGGTGGCCAAAAAAGCGCGCATCGCCCGCTGCGGCCGCGACAATAGCCCTGAACACGCTTGGGGAACGCGATGGGAAACACGAATTTAGCGGCAGACCGCCATAACAAACTGAGCTTCACAGGGAATTTGGAGCGGGCGATCGGGATCGAACCGACGACATTCAGCTTGGGAAGCTGACGTTCTACCACTGAACTACGCCCGCGCGCCCGTCGATATAGCCGGGTGGTGGCCGGCCCTGCAAGCCGGCCTGCGAAAGATTGTCGAGGAAATCGAACGGCGCCGCGGCGGTTGCCCCGCGCGGCGCCGTAGAGGGCTTACCAGCAGCCGTAATAGCCGCAGCCATAATAGCCGTAACGCGAGCGCGACGAGGCGGCGATGACCGCGCCGCCGACCGCGCCTGCGACGACGCCGGCCGCGACCGCGTTGCTGGCCTGGGCGTTGGAGCGGCGGAAGCTCTGGAAGACGTCGCTGCGGCAGCGCTCGAAGGCGCGCGTGCCGGGACGATGGCCGGCATCGAGGCAGACGGTGTCGGCTTCCGCCGCCGATTGCTCGACGGTCTGGCAGCCGGCGAGTCCGGCCGCGAGGACGCCGGCGATGATGAGCGCGCGCATGAAAAATCCTTCCTCTGCAAATAGATGGCCACGAAAGCCATGGAGCGGACAGGCGTCGAGTACGCCCCCCGCCGGTGACACGAACATGAACGCGCCGCCGATCGCTGACCGACGTCGCAGGCGGTACTTGGCGCCATTTGACACGAAATCGCCATTTTGTCGCAAGGATGCTTGCCGATCAGGCAAGCGATCGGGATTCGCAGCTAACAAACGATTGGCGGGTCACGCAGCGAAGCAGCCGATTTCGGCCCAGATCGCCGCGTCCCGCCGGACACAAACTGGCGATCCATCTCTTTGTCGAAGCATCGAATTCCTCCGAAAAGTGGTTTCCACTTTTCGGTCCGAGGCTCTGGGCTATTGCCTTATCGCATTTTCTTCACGCGAACCGGTACCCACTTCGCTCGAAAATGCTCTAGCTGCGGAAGTGCTTGGAGAGCTTCAGGGCCTGGCCCTGATAGTTCGAGGTGCCGATCTCGCCGTAGAGCGCGTCCGGCTCGGCCGCCATCTTCTCGAAGGCGAGGCGGCCAACGACTTGCCCGTCCTCCAGGACGAAGGGCACCTCATGGCTGCGCACCTCGAGCACGCCGCGGCTGCCGGGCGCACCATCGGCACCGACGCCGAAGCCGGGATCGAAGAAGCCGGCATAATGCACCCGGAACTCGCCCATGCTCGGATCGATCGGCGCCATCTCGGCAGCGAAGCCCGCCGGAATGTGCAGGCGCTCCTTCGAGGCGAGGATGTAGAACTGGTGGGGGTCGAGGATCAGGCGCTTGCGGCCCCTAGTGTAGAGCGGCGTCCAGAAATCCTCGACGGCATACTGGCCGACGCGGTCGACATCGATGACATCGGTGAAGCGCTGCGCCTGATAGCCGATGATTTCGTCGTCGCTGGCGCCGGCGAGATGGATGCGGAAGACGAGGCCGTTGCGGATCGTCGCCGGCCCGTCGACCAGCGGCGTGCGCTCATGGACGAGGCGCAGATCCCGGTCCGAGACCCGGAAGCCCGAAGCCTCCTCCTGGCTCCCGCCGCGGCGGCGGAAGCGGAGCTGGTTGAGACGGCTGCCCTTGCGCACCTTGATCGAGAAGCTCGATGGCGAGATCTCGGCGTAGAGCTTGCCGGAATAGCCGCCGGCGACGCTGTCGAAGACCTCGCTGCGATCGGCGATCAGGCGCGTGAAGACGTCTAGTCGGCCGGTCGAGCTCTTCGGATTGGCGAAGGCCGAGATCGTCGCCGGCAGGTCGGCCAGCGACTCCATCAGCTCGACGACATAGACGCAGTTCTTCTCGAGAATGGCGCCGTGCGCGAGCGAGACCTCATCCTGGGCGAGATCCTCGAGCACCTGCTCGACGCTCTTGTTCAGCCCGGGCAGGAAACTGGCGCGAACGCGGTAGGCCTTGTCGCCGAGGCGCAGATCGAGGCTCGCCGGCTGGTACTGGCTCTCGTCGATCGCGCCCGAGCTCGAGCGCACCATGCCGCGGCTGACGAGGGTGCGGATATCCTGGCGCGGCAGCACGCCGGACTTGCCGCTGAGCGAGGCGGAGGCCGGCTCCGCGAGCTCGGTCGGCAGGTCGGAGGATGTCACCATTGGGTCAGAACCTCTAAACAGGCGGCGATCATACAGCAAGCCCGCCACCTTCGCGCCTGCGCGACCGTTTTCGCGCCAGTTGTCCACGCCGGAAACGCGCCGGCGCACGCCCGTACCCAAGCTTCGCGCTTGAGCCCGAAGCCGGCTCCGGGGCATAACGGCTGAACGACATCCGCCGGGAGAAGACCGCGCCTGCGGGCACGGAGCCTCAGATCATGTACCAGGCCGAAACGCATGGCGTGCGGGTCACCGTCTCGCCGAAATTCATGGAGGCCGAGTCGACGCCGGAGCAGGGCCGGTACTTCTGGGCCTATACGATCGAGATCGTGAACCTCTCCGATCGCACCATGCAGCTGATGACGCGGCACTGGGTGATCACCGATGGCCGCGGCGAGGTCCACGAAGTCCGCGGCGAAGGCGTCGTCGGCAAGCAGCCGGTGCTGCAGCCCGGCGAGAGCTTCAGCTATACCTCCGGCTGCCCGTTGATGACGCCCGATGGCAGCATGAGCGGCTCCTACGCCATGCTCGGCGAAGACGGCGCGGCCTTCGAGGTCGAAGTGCCGCTGTTTCCACTCGATTCACCTTATGTGAAGAAGGTCCTGCATTGAACGCCTCCGCACGTCCGACCGGGCAGCGCTACCAGCCGCTCGACATGCTCGCCCGGCTCGTCGCCTTCGACACGGTCAGCCACAAATCCAACCTGCCGCTGATCGACTTCGTCGACGATTACCTTGCCGGCTGGGGCGTTGCCTCGACCCGTTTCCCCAATGCCACCGGCGACAAGGCGGCGCTGTTCGCGACGATCGGCCCGCAGGATCGCGGCGGCGTGCTGCTCTCCGGCCATACCGACGTCGTGCCGGTCGAGGGGCAGGCCTGGTCGCGCGATCCGTTCACGCTGTATGTCGAGGACGGCCGGGCCTATGGCCGCGGCGCCGTCGACATGAAGGGGTTCGTCGCGCTGGCGCTTGCGCTCGTGCCGGACTTCCTGGCGGCCGGGCTGAAGACGCCGATCCACCTGTTCTTCTCCTATGACGAGGAGGTCACCTGCCTCGGCGTCGTCGACGGCATCGCCGAGATGGGCAAGAGCCTGCCGCGGCCGCGCGCCGTCCTCGTCGGCGAGCCGACCTCGCTCGACATCGCCGATGCGCATAAGGGCATCCGCACCTTCTTCACCAAGGTCACCGGCTTCGCCGCGCATTCCTCGAAGCCGCATCTCGGCGCCAGCGCCGTGCATGCCGGCACAAGGCTGGCGGCCGATCTGGTCCGCCTCGCCGATGAGCGCGAGACGCAGATCGACGAGAGCGGCCGGTTCGACCCGCCCTATGACACCATCCATGTCGGCAAGTTCCAGGGCGGCATCGCCCGCAACATCCTGGCCGATCGCTGCGATCTGTCCTGGGAGGTCCGCACCCTGCCGGGCTCCGATCCGGAGGCGGTGCCCGCGCGCTTCGCCGCTCTGTCGCAGGAGGTACTCGCCCGGATGCGGAAGACCGCTCCGAGCGCCGCGATCGAGACGGTGATGAGCTCGGACGTTCCCGGCCTCGCCCCCGATCCCGGCTCGGAGGCCGAGACGCTGGCGATGCGGCTCGCCGGCCGCAACAGCACCATCGCCGTGGCCTATGCCACCGAAGCCGGCCATTTCCAGCGCGCCGGCCTGCCGACCGTGGTCTGCGGGCCGGGCTCGATCGACCAGGCGCATCAGCCGGACGAGTACATCACGCTGGAGCAGTTTTCCGCCGGCGAGGCCTTCATGCGGCGGCTGATGGAGCAGTGCCGGGCGTAGGTCTGGCCTTCAACGAAAAGAGCGCGGGGAACCCTCTCCTGTAAGGAGAGGGCAGGGTGAGGTGTAGGCCCTATGACCAGTTCCGCGAGGCCTGACCGCGCGGCTGGATTCAGGCGAACGTTTCCAGTCCGAACACCTCACCCCTGCCCCTCTCCTTCCAGGAGAGGGGTTCTCCGCAGATTCACTCTCCCGCCGAAATCTCCGCCTCGACCTCGGCCGGGTCGAAACCGTAGCGCCGCGAGCAGAACTCGCAGGTAACGGCGAGCGAGCCGTCATCGGCGATCATCGCCTTGCGATCCTCGGGCGGGAAGCCTCTGAGCATGCCGAGCACGCGCTCGCGCGAGCAGCGGCAGGCGTCATGCACGAGAACCGGCTCGAAGACATGGGCGCCGCGCTCGTGGAACAGCCGGTAGAGCAGACGCTCGCTCTCCAGCGTCGGGTCGAGCAGTTCATGGTCCTCGATGGTGCCGACCAGCGAGCGGGTCTCGGCCCAGGCATCGTCGGCAATGCCGTCATTGTCCTCGCTCGCCAGGATCTCATGCCCTTCCGGCGCATCGCCGGGGTGCAGGTCGGCGGCACGCATCCGGTCCGGCGAGTTCGGCATGAACTGCACGATCAGCCCGCCGGCGCGCCAGGCGAGGCCGCCGCCGGTCAGCACCGTGCCGACGCCGAGGCGGATGCGGCTCGGGATCTGCTCGGACTGGCGGAAATACTGGTGGCCGGCCTCTTCAAGGCTCTGGCCGTCGAGCGCGACGACGCCCTGATAGCGCGTCGCCTCCGAGCCCTGGTCAACGGTCATGGCGAGATGGCCGCGGCCGAGCAGTTCGCCGGTCGAGAGCGCATCGGCGTCGATCGCCTGCGCCAGGCGGTCGGCATCGTAATGCGCCATGGCGCGGTAGCTGTCGGGTGCGTTGAAGTCGACGACCAGCATCGAGATCGGCCCGTCGCTCTTGGTCTGGAGCTGGAAACGGCCTTCGGACTTCAGCGTGGTGCCGAGCATCACGGTGAGCGCCGCCGCCTCGCCGAGCACGCGCGCGACGGGCTCCGGATAGCGATGGCGCTCGAGGATCTGGTCGAGCGAGGCGCCGAGCCTGACGACGCGGCCGCGAATGTCGAGCGCCGGCACCGCGAAGGGCAGGACCCTGTCGTCGGGCGCCGGGGCGCCGATCGGATCGTTCTCCGCCATCAGGCCGCCACCGCGCCGAAGCACCAGGCCAGAATGCCCTTCTGGGCATGCAGCCGGTTCTCGGCCTCGTCGAAGACAGCCGATTGCGGCCCGTCCATCACCGCGTCGGTGACTTCCTCGCCGCGCGATGCCGGCAGGCAGTGCATGAAGATCGCGTCCTTCTCGGCGCGGCCGAGCAGGCGCTCGTCGACCTGGAAGGGACGCAGCAGGTTGTGGCGCGTGCCTTCCTCGTCGCCCATCGAGACCCAGCAATCGGTGATGACGCAGTCGGCGCCCTCGACGGCGGCCTCCGGCCGCGTCGTCAGGGAGAGCTTGGCGCCCTGCTTGCGGGCCCAGTCTATCAGCGCCGGCGGCGGCGCCAGCTCTTCCGGCGTCGCGATGGCGAGCTCGAAATCGAGCCGGCCGGCGGCATGCACCCAGGAGGTCAGGACGTTGTTGGTGTCGCCGGTCCAGGCGATGCGCTTGCCCTTGATCGGCCCCTTGCGCTCCTCGAAGGTCATGACGTCGGCCATGACCTGGCAGGGATGCTGGCGCTTGGTCAGGCCGTTGATCACCGGAACGGTGGCGTATTTCGCCATCTCGACCACGGAATCATGGTCGAGCATGCGGATCATGATGGCGTCGACATAGCGCGACAGCACGCGGGCGGTGTCGGCAATGGTCTCGCGTTCGCCGAGCTCGATCTCCTGACCGGTCACCATCATCGGAGAACCGCCGAGCTCACGGATGCCGACATCGAAGGAGACGCGGGTGCGCAGCGAGGGCTGCTCGAAGATCATCGCGATGACCTTGCCCTCGAGCAGGCGGTCGCCGGCAGCGGCGGGGGTACGCCGGCGGGTCTTGATCTCCTCGCCCGCCTTGAGAATGGCCCGGAGTTCCCCGGCGGAAAAATCCGAGAGATCGAGAAAGTGACGCACTGGAGTCCCCATGCTCATTCCGCCGCCGGCCGGGCCAGCGTCGCCTCGACGGCGCTGGCCGCCTTGTCGAGCCGGGCGAGCGCCTCGGAGACCTCCGCGTCGCCGATAATCAGCGGCGGCAGCAGGCGCACGACATTGTCGCCGGCGGCGACGACGAGCAGACCGGCGGCGCGCGCCTCGGCGACGAAATCAGTGTTCGGGGTGCGCAGCTTCAGGCCGAGCATCAGGCCCTGGCCGCGAATCTCCTCGATCACGTCGGGATGCTTGTCCTTGAGCTCGGCCAGCGACTGCTTCAGCCGCAGGCTGACCTGGGCGACACGCTCGATGAAGCCGGGCTCGAGGATGACGTCGAGCACGGCATTGCCGACCGCCATGGCCAGCGGATTGCCGCCGAAGGTCGTGCCATGCGTGCCGAGAACCATGCCGGCCGCGGCCGCCTCGGTGGCGAGGCAGGCGCCCATCGGGAAGCCCCCGCCAATGCCCTTGGCGATCGCCATGATGTCGGGCGCGACGCCGTTATGCTCATAGGCGAAGAATTTTCCGGTGCGGCCGACGCCGGTCTGGATCTCGTCGAAGATCAGGAGCAGGCCGTGCTCGTCGCAGAGCTCGCGCAGCAGCTTGAGGAAGCGCATCGGCACCGAGCGCAGGCCGCCCTCGCCCTGGATCGGCTCGATCATCAGCGCCGCCGTCTCGGGCGTGATCGCAGCCCGCAGCGCCTTCTCGTCATCGAAGGGCACCTGGTCGAAGCCGTCGACCTTGGGGCCGAAGCCGTCAATGTACTTCTGCTGGCCGCCGGCGGCGATGGTCGCCAGCGTGCGGCCATGGAAGGCGCCTTCGAAGGTGACGATGCGGTAGCGCTCGGGATGGCCCTGCGCGGCGTGATATTTCCGCGCCATCTTGATCGCGCACTCGTTCGCCTCGGCGCCCGAATTGGTGAAGAAGACGCGCTCGGCGAAGGTCGCCTCGCAGAGCCGGCGGGCGAGCTTCTCGCCATCCGGCATGCTGTACAGGTTGGAGGTGTGCCAGATGCGCTGGGCCTGCTCGGTCAGCGCCTTAACCAGATGCGGATGGGCGTGGCCGAGCGCATTGACGGCGATGCCGGCGCCGAAATCGAGATAGCGCTGGCCGTCGGCGGTGATCGCCCAGGCGCCTTCGCCGCGCTCGAAGGCGACGGGTGCGCGCGCATAGGTCGGCAGCAGAACGGAGGAATTGGCGGAAACGGAAGCGGAGCTCATGGAGCGAGGTCCTCGCGACGGAACGTAACGGAAAGCGCTGGGCGCCGGGGTGTGAAGCGGTAGTTCGGGGCGCGGCGGCAATCTGCCAGCACGATGCGACCCCGCGGCGACGTTATCGTCGCAGGCCTTTCCCGTTTTCTCGTCGCGCCGTCAGCCGCATCGCTCGAAAGTCCGGATCGCTCAAAACATAAGCGCCGCCCCAAGGGCGGCCGCATTGAGAAGACTATGCAAAAGCGGTCCGGCACTGTCAATTCCGGCCCGGCCCCGCAGCGTTGCCAAATAGACTCACCCGGCTGCGGGATCGAAGGTTTGTCTGGGGAAAAGCCGATTTCCGATTCGGCGACTCTTGTGGGCGAGTCAAGCCATCTTGTATGGTCCCCTTTGTCAGATACGACATCTCGTGCGGCGTCTCCAGTATCGTCAGTTCCGAGCGTAGCGGTTTCCGTTCTCCGACGGACGCTGCCGATATCGGATTCCGCCATGATCTTTCCCTATGCCTCGCCCGCTATCGGCAAGGCATGACGAAGACAGGTGAAATCGATGAGCGAAGCTGGAGCCTGGACCGACGAACGCGTCGAACTGCTCAAGAAGCTCTGGAATGACGGCCTGAGCGCCAGCCAGATCGCCGGCGAACTCGGCAACGTCACCCGCAATGCTGTCATCGGCAAGGTCCACCGTCTCGGCCTTTCGGGCCGCGCCAAGAATCCCGGCTCGGCCGCGCCGCGCCCGCGCAAACCCGCGACCCGTCCGCCGGCGCATCCGATGGCCAGCCCGGCTGCGGGCGGTGGCGGCATGACCCGCGGCAACACCGCGCTCGCCCCGCAATTCGTCCCGGAGATCGAGGCGGAGCCGGAAGCCGAGCACGTCCCGGCTCCCGCCGAGGAGGTGGTGATCCCGTTCTCCGAGCGCGTCACCATCATGGACCTGCGCGAATACATGTGCCGCTGGCCGATGGGCGACCCGACCTCGCCTGAGTTCCGCTTCTGCGGCGGCCGCTCGCTGACCGGCATGCCCTATTGCGGCTATCACGCCCGCATCGCCTACCAGCCGGCAACGGATCGGCGCCGCGACCGCAAGGTGCGCGCCTGATCCGGCAGGAGCCGATCGAGCCATCAAAGCCGGCCTTCGGGCCGGCTTTTCTATTGGTGGGAGAGACGCCGATGCGCGCCGACGAAACCGCGGGCCCTGTCGAATATGCCTGCGCCCTGCCGATCCGGGGCGGACGCGTCCTGCTCGGGCTGAGGGCATCGCATCGCCGGAACCGGCCATCCTGCTGGGACACGATCGGCGGGCATGTCGAGCCCGGCGAAACGGCCGATCAGGCCCTGATCCGCGAATTGCAGGAGGAGATCGGCATCACGCCGACCACATTCGCGCACTTCACCACGATCGAGACGACGGAGAGCGACGGCGTCTCGCCGGCCCTGTGGCATCTGTTCAGCGTCACAGGCTGGGATGGCGGCGATCCAACTATCGCCAATGACGAGCATAGCGAGATCCGCTGGTTCGCCTTCGCCGATGCCAGCGCTCTGTCGCCGCTGGCCTCGGAAGCCTACCGCCCGGTCTTTGCCCGGCTGGCCGAAGCGCCATGACCGGTTTCGCGATCTATCTGGGGGCCGCGCTGGCCGAAATCGCCGGCTGCTTCACCTTCTGGGCCTGGCTCAAGCTCGGCAAATCGGCCTGGTGGCTGCTGCCGGGGCTCCTCGCCCTGGCGCTCTTCGCCTGGCTCCTGACGCTGATCGACAGCGCCGCCGCCGGGCGCGCCTTTGCCGCCTATGGCGGGGTCTACATCGTCGCGTCGCTGGGCTGGATGTGGCTGGTCGAGAAGGTCCCGCCGGATCGCTTCGATCTGGCTGGGGCGGTGCTGTGTCTCGCGGGCGCGGCGGTGATCGTCGCCGCGCCGCGCTGAAGCCTCAGCCGCGGGCGAAGGTCTCGTCGAAGGCGTAGCCGGCGCCGCGCACGGTGCGCAGCGGATCCTTGGCGTCGTCGGGGGTGATCGCCTTGCGCAGGCGCCCGACATGAACGTCGACGGTGCGCTCATCGATATAGACGTCGCGCCCCCAGACGGCGTCGAGCAGCTGGGCCCGCGAATAGACCCGGCCTGGGGCCTGCATCAGGAATTCGAGCAGGCGGAACTCGGTCGGGCCGAGATGCAGCTCGGCGCCGCCGCGGCGCACCCGCCGTGTCGTCCGGTCGAGCTCGAGATCGCCGGCCGTCAGCATGCCGACGACATGGCCGGGCTTGACCCGGCGCAGCAGCGCCTGGATGCGGGCGATCAGCTCCGGCAGCGAGAACGGCTTGACGACATAATCGTCGGCGCCGGTGGCGAGGCCGCGCACCCGCTCGGTCTCCTCGCCGCGCGCCGTCAGCATGATGATCGGCACGCGCTCGGTGTCGCGCCGGGCGCGCAGCCGCCTGCAGAGCTCGATGCCGGAAAGGCCGGGCAGCATCCAGTCGAGCAGGACGAGATCGGGCGTATGATCGCGCAGATGCAGCTCGGCATCGTCGCCGCGCGCGACGCTGTCGACCTCGAAGCCCTCGGCCTCGAGATTGTAGCGGAGCAGCAGGGTCAGCGGCTCCTCGTCCTCGACGATCAGGATGCGTGCAGGCATGTCCGGCCTCCGCTCAGGCGCCCGTCCGCTCAGCCATTGGCTGCGGGCAGGTCGACCAGGATGTTGGTGGTGTCGAGCTTGGGACGGCTCTCTTCCACCGACTGGCCGGTGATCAGGTAGTGGATCGTCTCGGCGATATTGGTGGTGTGGTCGCCGATGCGCTCGACGTTCTTGGCGCAGAACAGGAGATGCGTGCAGAAGGTGATGTTGCGCGGATCTTCCATCATATAGGTCAGGAGCTCGCGGAAGAGCGAGGTGTAGAGCGCGTCGATCTCGTCGTCGCGGCGCCAGACCTCCATCGCCTTCTGCTCGTTGCTGGCGGCATAGGCGTCGAGCACATCCTTGAGCTGAGCCTGCACCAGGCGGCTCATATGCTCGAGCCCGACCACGGCGCGGTGCGGCGGCGAGAACTGGCCGGAGATCGCGACCGCACGCTTGGCGATGTTCTTCGCGAGATCGCCGACGCGCTCGATGTCGGCAGCGATGCGGATCGCCGAGATCAGCTCGCGCAGATCGTTGGCGAGCGGCTGGCGGCGGGCGATGGTCAGCACCGCTTTTTCCTCGACATCGCGCTGGAGGTTGTCGAGCCGCTGGTCGGCGGTGATGACCTTCTGCGCCAGCGCGGTGTCGCGGCGCACCAGCGCCACGGTGGAATCGCCGAGCATGCGCTCGGACATGCCGCCCATCTCGGCCAGGCTGCGGCGCAGCCCTTCGAGGTCGGCATCATAGGAACGGACGATATGATCGGACATCGGGGCGGATCCTGTGGCGGGAGCGAGCGGACTTGCGGGCGTCAGCCGAAGCGGCCGGTGACGTAGTCCTGCGTCTGCTTCTTGTTGGGGTTCATGAAGATGGTGTTGGTCGCGTCGAACTCGACGACCTCGCCGAGATACATGAAGGCGGTGTACTGCGAGACGCGCGCCGCCTGCTGCATGTTGTGGGTGACGATGACGATGGTGAAGTCGCTCTTCAGCTGCTCCAGCAGGTCCTCGATCTTGCCGGTCGAGATCGGATCGAGCGCCGAGGTCGGTTCGTCGAACAGGATGACCTCGGGCTTCTGGGCGATGGTGCGGGCGATGCAGAGGCGCTGCTGTTGGCCGCCGGAGAGGCCCATGCCGGAGCTCTTCAGCTTGTCCTTGACCTCGTCCCAGAGAGCGGAGCGGCGCAGCGCACCCTCGACGCGGTCGTCGAGCTCCGACTTCGGCGGCTTCTCGTAGAGACGGATGCCGAAGGCGACATTGTCGTAGATCGACATCGGGAACGGCGTCGGCTTCTGGAAGACCATGCCGATGCGCGAGCGCAGCTCGTTGACGTCGACATCGTTGGAGATGACGTTGCGGCCGTCGAGCAGCACCTCGCCGGTGGCGCGCTGCTCCGGATAGAGCGAGTAGATCCGGTTGAAGATGCGCAGCAGGGTCGACTTGCCGCAGCCGGAGGGGCCGATCAGCGCGGTGACATGGCGGTCACGGAAGCTGAGATTGACGTTCTTCAGCGCCTTGTGCTCGCCATAGTAGAAATCGAGGTTCTTCACCGCGATCCGGATCGGCGCCTGGGCGTCGAGGACCTGCGGGCTGAGTTCCAGGGTCGAGAGCATCGACATGTTCCTTCCGATCGGGCGTGGTGCTCACTTGCCGCCGCGCACGATGCGCCGGGCGATAAGCGAGAGCAAAAGGATCGAGACGGTGATGATCAGCGAACCGGCCCAGGCGAGCTGCTGCCAGTTCTCGTAAGGGGCCGAGGCGAACTGATAGATCGTCACGGGCAGGTTGGAGACGCCGCCGACCAGCGTCGGCGAGAACCAGAAATTGTTGTTCAGCGCGGTGAAGAGCAGCGGCGCGGTCTCGCCGGCAATGCGCGCCAGCGCCAGCAGGATGCCGGTGACCATGCCGGACTTCGCCGCCCGCCAGGTGATCGCGGTGATCACCACCGAAGGCGGGGCGCCGAGGGCCGAGCCAGCCTCGCGCAGCGGCGCCGGGACGAGGCGCAGCATATCCTCGGTGGTGCGCACGATGACCGGGATCGCGATGATGCCGAGCGCGACGCCACCAGCCCAGCCGGAATAGCCGCGGAAGGGCTCGACCAGGATGACGTAGACGAACAGGCCGATCAGGATCGAGGGCGCCGAGAGCAGGATGTCGTTGATGAAGCGGATCAGGTTGGCGAGCTTCGAGCCGCGGCCGTATTCGGCGAGATAGGTGCCGGCGAGCACGCCGATCGGCGTCGCCAGCGCGATGCCGAGGAAGGTCAGCACGGCAGAGCCCACGATGGCGTTGGCGAGGCCGCCGCCCTCGGAGCCGGGGCCGGGCGTGATCTGCGTGAAGGTGCCGGCCGAGAGGCCGCCAATGCCCTTCACCACCAGCATGCCGAGGATCCAGAACAGCACGGTGATGGCGACGAGGGTGAACGCCGTGGCGATGATCTTCATCAGCCGGTCGGCATTGCGGCGCGCCGGGCGCACGCGGCCCCACGGGACTTCAGGGGTCATCACCATCGCAGGCGCGGCGGAGGCGGAAGGAGGCGTCGAGTTCATGGCTTGCGCTTCCTCAGAACGACTTGACGCGCGCGACCAGGATGCGCGCGATGACGAGGACGACGAAGGTGACGAAGAACAGGATGCAGCCGAGCGCGATCAGCGCGTGGAGCTGCAGGCCGAGCGCCTCGTTGAACTCGTTGGCGATGCGCGAGGCGATGGTCGAGCCGGGGTCCATCACCGAGGCCGAGAGCCGGTTGGCGTTGCCGACGACGAAGGTCACGGCCATGGTCTCGCCGAGCGCGCGGCCGAGGCCGAGCATGATCGCGCCGATGATCGAGACGCCGGCCTGCGGCACCAGCACGTGGCGGACGACCTCCCAGGTCGTCGCGCCGATGCCGTAGGCGCTCTCGCGCAGCACCGAGGGGATCTGCTCGAGCATGTCGCGGGTGATCGAGGCGATGAACGGGATGATCATGAACGCCAGGATGATGCCGGCGGTCAGGATGCCCAGGCCCGAGGGCGAGCGCGAGTACAGGATGGTGCCGACGATCGGCATGCCCTCGACGATGTTCGAGAGCGGGATCTGCACATAGGCCGCAAAGAGCGGCACGAAGACGAAGAGCCCCCACATGCCGTAGATGATCGAGGGCACGGCGGCGAGCAGCTCGATCGCGGTCGAGACCGGCCGCTTGAACCAGGGCGGGGCGAGCTGCGTCAGGAAGACGGCGATGCCGAGCGAGAGCGGGACGCCGACGACGAGGGCGATCAGCGCGGTCGACAAGGTGCCGACGATCGCCGGGAAGGCGCCGTACTGATCGTTCTGGGTGTCCCAGACGCTCGAGGTGAGGAAGCTGAAGCCGAATTCGCGGAAGGCCGGCCAGCCGCCGGCCACCATGGCGCCGATGATCCCGGCGAGCAGAACCAGCACGAACAGCGCCGCCAGGAAGCTGGCATTGCGGAAGACGAGGTCGAAGGTGCCTTTCGGGGTCCTGCGGATGGCGGGCAATCCCGATGCCATCTGGTCAGTCACGGCAGCCATCGAAGAAACTCCAGTCGGTTTCAGGCGGGTCGAAGGGGCCGGAACCGGCCCCTTCCTTTAGCGTGGTCGCAGGGCGATCAGAAGATCGGCTTGCCGGCCGGATCGGTGACGCCCTTCCAGGCGTTGCGGACCTGGTCCTTGACGTTCGCCGGCAGCGGCACGTAGTCGAGGTCGAGCGCCAGCTGGTCGCCGCTCTTGTAGGCCCAGTCGACGAACTTCAGCGCCGCCTGGGTCTCTTCCGGCTTCTCCGGCTTGGCATGGATCAGCAGGAAGGTGGCGGAAGTGATCGGCCAGGCCTGCGCGCCCTTCTGGTTGTTCAGCGAGATGCCGAAGCCGGGAGCCTCGTTCCAGTTGGCATTGGCGGCGGCAGCCTGGAAGGACTTGTCGTCCGGCGCCGGGAAGTTGCCTTCGGCGTTCTGGACGAGCGCATGGGCGAGCTTGTTCTGCTTGGCGTAGGCGTATTCGACATAGCCGATCGAGTTGGCGACCTGCTTGACCGAGGCGGAGACGCCCTCATTGCCCTTGCCGCCGATGCCGACCGGCCACTGCACGGCGGTGTTGGTGCCGATCTTCGACTTCCACTCCGGCGAGACGCGCGAGAGATAATCGGTCCAGACGAAGGTCGTGCCCGAGCCGTCGGAGCGGTAGACGGGGCTGATATTGGCCTCGGGCAGGGTCAGGCCGGGGTTCAGCGCGGCGATCTTGGGATCGTTCCACTTCTTGATCGTGCCGAGATAGATCTCGGCGATGACCGGGCCGGTGAGCTTCAGCTTGCCGGCCTCGATGCCGGGGACGTTGATCGCCGGGACGACGCCGCCCATCACGGTCGGGAACTGGATCAGGCCGTCCTTGGTCAGGTCCTCGCCCTTGAGCGGGGCGTCGGTGGCGCCGAAGGCGACGGTCTTGGCCTTGATCTGGCGGATGCCGCCACCCGAGCCGATCGACTGGTAGTTGAGACCGATATTGGTCTCCTTCTTATAGGCCTCGGCCCATTTGGAGTAGATCGGGAAGGGGAAGGTCGCGCCGGCGCCGGTGATGTCGGCAGCCTGGGCGGCGCCGGAGATCCCGACAGCCGCGGCCGCGAGAATGAGAAGTTTGCGCATGAGATGTCCTCTCTGGGTCGCAAGGTCTAGCGGCGCGCAAAAACACCCCGGATATGACAGCCAGATGACAGATCGTCATCAAGCCGCAACGGCAGCTGTCACGTTTCGTTAACGGCCGGATTCGGCCAACAATGGCAGGACCGCCTTGAAGGTCGCGCCCTCGCCGACGACGCTCTCGATCGTCAGCCGGCCGCGATGGCGCAGCACGATGTGCTTGACGATGGCGAGCCCGAGCCCGGTGCCTCCGGCCTCGCGGCTGGCAGCGTTGTCGACGCGGTAGAAGCGCTCGGTCAGGCGCGGCAGGTGCTCGGAGGCGATGCCCGGCCCGTCGTCGCGGACGCTGAAGCTGGCCTCGGCGCCGCCCTCGATCCGGATCGCGACCTCGCCGCCGGGCCGGCCGTACTTGATCGCGTTCTCGACGAGGTTCTCCATCAGCCGCAGCAATTCGTCGCGGTCCCCGGCGACCACCACCGGCTGCGGCGGCAGGTCGAGAACCAGGGTGACGTCGCGCTCGCGCGCCATCAGCACCAGCGCGTCGAGGATCGTGCGGGCGATCTCGCCGAGATCGACCGGGGTCTGCGGCGCCAGATGCGCCTTGAGTTCGATGCGCGAGAGCGAGAGCAGGTCGTCGACCAGCCGCGCCATGCGCAGGGCCTGCTGGCGCATGATCTGCAGGAAGCGCTCGCGCGCCTTCTCGTCGTTGCGGGCCGGGCCCTGCAGCGTCTCGATGAAGCCGAGCACCGAGGCGAGCGGAGTGCGCAGTTCATGGCTGGCATTGGCGACGAAGTCGACGCGCATGCGCTCGGTCAAGCGCTGCTCGCTGAGATCCTCGAAGGTCAGCAGGACGGCGCGGCGCTCGCCCTGGCCGGCCAGCGCGGCGATGTGGATGCGGAAGGTGCGCTCGATCGGAACGCGCTCGATCAGCTCGATGGCGCGGCGGCCGCCCTGACGCGAAACCTGATCGATCGCGTCGATCATGTCGGGGTCGCGCATCACCAGCGCGAGCTGCTTGCCCTTCTCCAGCCCGGCGATCAACGAGCGGGCGGCCGGGCTCAGCGCCTGGATGGTGCCCTGCTGGTCGAGCAGGATCACGGCGACGCCGATCGCCTCGATCAGCGCGGCAGTGACAGGGGCTCTGGGATCGACGAGATCGTGCATGCTGCTCGGCCTTCCGCGGCGGCGTTGCGGACGCCGCCCTCATAGGCAGGTCTCGCAACGGCGCGCAATTCTCTTCCCGGCGACGGGGCGCGGCCGGAACCGTCGGGCCAAGCACGGCTGTATGACAGTACTGCCAGCGCCGGCTAGATTTCGTGGCGCCGGATACGCCGGCCCATCTCGTTCAGCGCCAGCAGCACCAGCGCCAGGATGAAGGGCAGGATGTAGTAGATGATCCGGAACAACAGCAGCGCGCCGAGCACCTGCTCGAAGGGCAGGCGGCTGAGCGCGATCAGCATCGTTGCCTCGAAGACGCCGAGCCCGCCCGGCGCATGGCTGGCGATACCGATCAGGCAGGCGAAGATATAGGCGGCGAGGAAGCTCTCATAGGAGAGGTTGTGCCCGCCCGGCAGCAGCACGAAGAGCACGGCCGCCGCGGCGGAGACCTCGCAGGCGCCGAGCAGCATCTGGCCGAGCGTCACCCCGAGCCCCGGCAGAGGCAGGTTCCAGCCGCGCACCCGCAAGGTCCGTTCGCCGGTGGCGACCCAGAAGAGATAGCCGAGGATGCCGAGAGCCGTGATGGCACCGACCGCCTGGATCAGCAGCGGCGAGGTGCGGGCCAGCTGCGCGACCGATTCCGTCGCGTAGAACAGACTGACGCAGAAGATCATGCCGAGCCCGAGCCAGAAGGTCAGGCCGGCGATCACCGTCAGGCTCGCGACCTCCGAGGCGCGCACGCCCTTGGCGGCATAGACCCAGTAGCGCACCGTGCCGCCGGTGACGATCGGGAAGCCGAGCGTGAAGGAGACCGAATAGCTGGTGAAGGAGCCGAGCGCCGTGGTGCGGTACGGGATCGAGAGGCCGAGGCGCCGCAGGGCCAGCGCGTCATAGCCGGTGAGCAGGAGATAGCTCAGCGCGGTGAAGGCGAGCGCGAGCGAGAGCTGCCGGAGGCTGGCATTGGCGAAGGCCTTGGCGAGCTCGCCGGGCTCGATCTCGCGGACGATGAAATAGAGCACGACCAGCGAGGCCAGGAAGATGATCGCGCTGGCGAGCGGGCCGAGCCACCACCAGCGGCTGCGCTTGCGCAGCGGCATTCCTGGCTCGTGCGGGCCGAAAGACATGCGGGCTCTTGTCGTGTTGATGCCCGGATCTCGGCGGGCAAGGCGGATTGCAGGCAGGCGGCGGGACCGCCCGGACCCGAGAGATAGCGCCTCGGTTGCGAACCACAAGCGCGCGGCACGCGGCGAATGCGCGCCATGAAGCCGGCGCAGGCGTGCCGGACCGCCATTTGCGACAGTCCGGCGACAGCGGTACGGCCTGCCAAGCTGGCCTAGCCGGCCGCCGCCCGGGCGAAGAAGGCCTCCGGCCCCTCGACCTCGACCAGCCGCCGGTGCTCGATCTGCCAGAAGCGGTTGCCGACCGCCCGGACGAAGCTGCGATCATGCGAGACCAGGAGGCAGCTCGCCTCCTGCGCCGTCAGCTCGGCTTCGAGCGCCTCCTGGCCCTCGATGTCGAGATGGTTCGTCGGCTCGTCGAGCAGATAGAAGTTCGGCCTGACGAGGCGCAGCGCCAGCATGGCGAGGCGTGCCTTCTGCCCGCCCGACAGCGTCCCGATGGGGCTCTCCTGCCGGTCGATCGCGATGCCGGCCCCGGCGAGCAGGCTGCGCGCCGGCTGGTCGCCGACATCGAAGCGCCGGCTGATCAGCCGGTGCGGCGTCTCGCTGCCGGGGAATTCGGCGAGGTCCTGGCTGGCGAAGCCGGGGACCAGCGAGGGTGTCACCCTGACGCCGGGAACCTCCCTGCCGGCGATCGCCGCCTGGAGCAGACCGACCAGCCGCGACTTGCCGGCGCCGTTGTCGCCGAGCAGCACGATGCGGTCGCCGGGGCTGATCCAGCGCTTGCCCGTCCTGAACAGCAGGGTCCCGTCCGGTGCCGTGACCGGCAGATCCTCCAGCGCCAGGAGGGCGCGCGCATGCGTGCCGGCATGGCTGAGCCTGATCGCGCCGGCCGAGCGTTCGCGATGCGCCGGCCGCGCCGCCTCCTCCAGCGTCTCGGCCCGCGCCCGGAGCTGCCTCGTCTTGCTGAGCAGGAGGTCGCTGCCGGAATTGATGCCGATATTGTTGAGCTTGGCCGCCTGCCGCCGCAATTGCTGGACCGCCTTGATGTCGCGCTGGTGGCGGCGCGCATCGGCAGCGTCGATCTCATCGAGGGCGATGCGAGCCCGCGAATAGGGCAGCGAGAAGAGCTGCGACTGCTCCTGGCGCAGGAACAGCGTGCGGTTGGTGACAGCGTCGAGGAAGGCGCGGTCGTGGCTGGCGACGACCACGGCCATGTCGCGCGGCAGGGCAGCGAGCCAGTTCTCGAGCTGGCCGATGCGTCCGAGGTCGAGATGGTTGGTCGGCTCGTCGAGCAGCAGGAGATCAGGCTCGGTCACGGCGACGCGGGCGAGCATGGCGAGCCGCTGCCAGCCACCGCTCAGCTCTGCGAGCGGCCGCTCGCGCAACGCTTCGGGCACGTCGAGCGCGTCGAGCGCGACCTCGACACGCCAGCGCTCGCTCTGCACCTGCTCGGCCGGTAGCGCACCGAGCACCAGCTCCCGGAACGGCAATTCTCCGAGCCGTGGCGCGATGTCCTGCTCGACATGCCCGATGTGCAGGCCGCGCGAGCGGGTGATTTCGCCGCTGCCGGGCTCAGCCGTGCCGGCGAGGCAGCGGAGCAGGGTCGACTTGCCCCGGCCATTGGCGGCGACGAGGCCGAGCCGGTCGCCCGGGGCGATCGCGAGGGTGAGGTCGGAAAACAGCGGTGCGCCCAGCGTGACGCCGAGCTTCCTCAGATTGATCATGGTCATGGTTCAGGTCTCTGGACTGCCCGAGCCGTCATTCGGCGGGGCGCGCCCGGCGCCCCATGCCTCGAATGCGAAACGCCGGAACGGCGTCGGCTCGATTGAGTGGAACAGCGCGCAGGACATCCGGGCGATGAGGCCAGATGCTGCGCCACCACGAAGGGCAGACCGGAGAGAGAACCGAAAGGGAGGCTCTGAGGTCAGCCCTGCAAGCTAGTCTTGCAGGGCCTGAACGGGGCCGCGCTGACGATGGTGACGAAAGAACGTGATCACGCAGCCCTCCTTTCTCGTGTGGGTCGACGCAAGGGAATTAGCGCCGTTTTTCGGACGGCGCAATCGCCTCAGGCGGTCTTGCGGAAGATCCGGAGCGTCTTGAACTCGCCGATTTCCTCGACCGGGCGCGACTTCGCCCATTCCTCGATGATCGGCTTGGCCGTCTCATAGGCGAAGGAGCCAGTGTAAAACAGGATATGCCCGCCGGCATCGGTCTGGTCGGTGAAGAGCTGCATCACCTCGAGATCGGTCAGCGCGCCATAGGCGTCGTTCTTCTCGCTGCGGAACTCGCAGGAATGGAACAGGGTGACGATGTCGAAGCGCGGCAGCAGCTTGGCATTGCTGGTGTAGATGTCGCCGAAATAGGCGCTGTAGCTCTTGGTGATCGTCGGGTTGTCGATCGCCAGCTTGACGAAGGCGTCATATTCCTTCGGCGAAGCGGTGATCCCGAGCACGGTGCAGTCCAGCTCCGGCTCGGCGCAGCGGATGCCGATGTAATGATGGCCGCCGGTGCCGAAATGATAGATGCGCTTGCCGGTGATGCCTTCTTCCTCGAGCCATTCGACGAAGTGCACGTCGCAGGGGCACTGCTCGACCCGCAGGCCCCAATAGACGTCCCAGATGTGCATCTGCATGGCGAAACTCCGTGAAAATTGCGGGAAAGAAGCGCCGGACGCGGCTGAACGCCGGCTGAATGCAAGGTTGGCTGTAGATTCTCAGCCCCCACCGGCCTCGGCCAGGACGACGGGACGCGCCGGTTCGCCGCCGGCGATGCGGGCGACGCCGCCGGCACGGCGCATGGTGAGGTGGCGGCAGGAGACCTCGGCGAAGCCCGGGCTCTGGCCGATCAGCAGCATGATCGCCTGCGGCCGTGTCGCCCTGATATGCGCCAGCAGTTCCAGTGCCGCCTCGGTCTCGAGCCCGCTGGTGGCCTCGTCGAGCACGAGGATGTCGGGATTGGCGAGCTCGGCCCGCGCCAGCGCCAGGC
The DNA here is from genome assembly GCF_058797755.1 of Allobosea sp. GW823-FHT02B03. Classification (NCBI taxonomy): domain Bacteria; kingdom Pseudomonadati; phylum Pseudomonadota; class Alphaproteobacteria; order Hyphomicrobiales; family Alloboseaceae; genus Allobosea; species Allobosea sp. GW823-FHT02B03. Next base: position 450,264 of record NZ_JBXAJY010000006.1, read on the forward strand.
GCTGCCGGTCGCCGGTGGTCAGCGCCTTGTCCCAGTCGCGCGGCTGGTCCATCTGCGGCACGAGGCCGGCGAGCCCGTAGCTGCGCAGCGCTTCCTTGGCCGCCTCGACGCTGTGGTCGCCGGCAGGATCGAGCGCGGCGCGCAGGCTGCCTTCCGAGAGATGCAGTTTTTGCGGCAGCACCGCGAGCCGCGCCTCGGCCGGCAGCGCGACGCTGCCCCTGCCCCAGGGCCAGAGCCCGGCGACCGCCTGGATCAGCGCCGCCTTGCCATGGCCGAGCTCGCCCGCGACATGCAGGGTCGCGCCCGGCGGCAACTCGACGGCGAAATCGGCCAGCAGGGTCCGCCCGTCGCGGTCGGTGAGAGTGAGATCCCCCAGCCGCAGGCAGCCATCGGCGCTGGTCTCGACCGCGATCTCGCCGCCGGAATGGCCATGATCGAGCGTGCCGAGCGCGACTGCGAGCTCGTTGACCCGCCGTGCCGACGCCAGCCATTCGGCTATGCGCATGAAGTTGTCGAGCACCCAGTTGAAGGCATTCTGCACGGCGACGAAGGCGGCGGCGACCTGGACGACGTCGCCGAGCGACATCTCGCCGGAGAGGTATTTCGGGGCGGCGAGCAGGAGCGGCACCACCGGAACCAACGCGCCGCTGCCATTGGTGATCCAGGTCAGCCGGCCGCGCTGGCGGATCATGGCGAGCCAGCGCCCGACGAGATTGTCATAGGTCGCGGCGACGGCGCGGCGCTCGCCGGTCTCGGAGCGCGAGAGCGCGATGGTCTCGCCATGGTCGCGGATGCGCATCAGCGAGAAGCGCAGGCGCGCCTCGCCCTCGTTGCGGGCGGCGATCAGGCGCGGCAGCGGCCGGCCGACCCAGGTGATCAGGCTGGAGACGAGCACGGCATAGACGATGGCCGCCAGCACCATATAGGCGGGGATCTCGAAGGTCGTGCCGCCGGCCGAGACGGTCAGCGAGCCGCCAATGCTCCAGAGGATGCCGATGAAGGTGATCGCGGTGATCACCGCCGAGAGCAGGCCGATGGCGAAGTCGACCACCGGCTCGGTCGCCCAGCGGACATCGTCGGCGATGCGGTATTCGGGGTTGGCCGGCTCGTAGCCGGAGAGGCCGAGCCGGTAGAACCTGCGCTCGCCGATCCAGCCATCGGCGAGCCTGGCCGTGACCCAGGCGCGCCAGTGGACCTGGAATGTTTCCCGTGAAACCAGGATGACGACACCGAGGCCGGCGGCGATCAGCACCAGCACCGGGAAGACCGCCATGGCGATCAGCGCGCTCTCCCCGTCCTTCTTCTCCAGCGCGTCGAAGAACCAGCCATTCCAGCGGTTGACGGTGACATTGGCGAAGACGGCGAGGATGATCGCGCTCGCCAGCGAGATCGACCAGAACCAGGCCTTGCCGGCGCTGGCGCCACGCCAGAAACCGCCGGTCAGGCGGGCGAAGCTCTTCGCGACCTGCCAGTCGGATGGCAGGCCGGTATCCCTGGCATGCTGGTCTAGCGCCTTCAGCACAGCCTTCTGATCCCCCCGGATCGCAACATCGCGGGCGGTGGCCGGCCGGGTCTTCCCGGTCCGGGCCAAGCCCATGATGCCGCTTAGTCAGGCCGGGATGAACTGCGGCTGAATGAAAGCGTCAGCGACGCCAGGCGGGAGCCCTCAGGCCGCCTTCGCCTCCTCGCCGAGGATCCGGGCCAGGCTCTCCAGCAATTCGCGCGAGCCTTCCTCGCGATGGACCGGGTCATCCTTGCCGCCGAGATAGGCGCCCTGCTCGGTGAAGACGAGCTTGGTGCCGCTGCCCTCGGGCAAATATTCCATGGTCAGCAGCGAGCCGGAAAGCGGCACGCCGTCGATCGCCATCGCATAGGCGAGGATGATGCGCTCGTTCGGCTGGATCACCTGATAGACCGATTCATTGGTGATCGGCGGACCGCCCTGATAGCGGAAACGGCTGCGCTCGAAGCCGCCGACGCGGAAATCGACGTCGAACTGCTCGACCGTCCAGCCCTCGCCCTCGGCGAACCAGCGGCGCTTGATCGCGGGGTCGGCGAAGGCGGCGAAGACCTTGGCGGGCGGCGTGGCATAGCTGCGCTCGATGGTGAAGCTCGCATGGGTGACGGGACTCCTGCTCATGAGCGTTTTCCTTTCACTGAGCGGTTGTTCGTCAGGGGTCAGCGGCTGAGCCCGGCATCGCCCTCGCGACGCGGGAAGAACTGGAAGAAGGGCTCAGCCTCGGCGAGGGCGCGGGCATAGGAGGGACGCGTGCGCAGGCGGTCGAAATAGGCCCGGAGCCGCTTATGGCTGTCGCGAAAGGACAGGGCCCGCTCGGCATAGAAGAGCGCGGGCGCGGCTGCGCAGTCGGCCATGCTGAAGTCGTCGCCGGCGGCCCATTGCCGCTCGCCAATCTCGGCTTCCAGCACGTCATAGATGGAGGCGAGCGTCGCCTTGGCCTCGGCGACGCCGACAGCGTCGCGGCTCTCCTCCGGCCTGAGCCGGTCGAGCACCACCTTCTGCATGGGAATGGCGACGTAGAGATCGAAGAGCCGGTCGAGCCGGCGGACCTCCAGCGCCGTGACCGGGTTCTCCGGCAGCAGTGTAACCGGGCCGGGATAATGCAAGGCGAGATGCTCGATGATCAGGCTGGTCTCCGGCACGAGCTTGCCGAGTCGGTCGTCGCGCAGCAGCGGGAACTTGCCGAGCGGCCAGAGCTTCAGGAAATCGGCCCGCTCGTCGGGATCGCCGAGATTGACGAGATGCGGCGTGAACGGCGTCCCGTTCTCGTAGAGCGCGACCAGCACCTTCTGGCAGAAGCCGGAAAGCGGGTGGAAGTAGAGCGTCAGGGACATGGCTTCGCGTTCCTGCTTCTTGGTAGGAGCGGGTTGAAGGACTTCGGTCGATAAGGCGTCTGCTCAGGCGGGCGCCTGCTCCAGAGCGAGGTAGTCGGCCAGCCGGTCGAAGCCGATGCCCGTGCCCTGCTCGCGCCAATCGGGCTTGTCGTGGCCGTCGAGAAAGGCCGCCTGCTCGGTGAAGAGGAGGCGGGTACCGGCCCCCTCGCGCCGCGCATGGTCTCGCTGCCGCCCTCGCGGAAATCGAGGCTGTGCTGGCCGAGGCCGCCCTCGTCATGGCAGGCCGACCAGCGCCTTTTCGCAACGGGATCGGCGAAGGCGGCGAAGACGCGGGCAGGGCTCGCATCATAGCGACGCTCGATCGCGAAGCTGGCATGGACGACCGATCGTTCCGTCATGCGCCGTTCTCCTCTTCGGTTTCCGCAGCCTGTTCGGCGAGAAAGGCGCCGAGCCTGTCGAAGCGCCGCTCCCACAAGGTCCGGCGCTCGCTGATCCAGCGCTCGGCTGCGCGTAGCGCCTGCGTCTCCAGCTGGCAGTTGCGGACGCGCCCGATCTTCTGCGAGCGCACCAGCCCGGCGCCTTCGAGCACGGCGAGGTGCTGGACCACAGCCGACAGCGTCATCTGCAAGGGAGCGGCGAGCTCGCTGACGCTGGCCGGCCCCTCGCTGAGCCGCTGCACCATCTGCCGGCGGTTCGGGTCCGCCAGCGCCTGGAACATCAGATCGAGCTGGTCTGGTTGGTGAAGCATGCGCTTAAGTATCCTGATGCTGGCAGCCTGTCGAGAGAAACTTTAGCGCTCTCTAAAGTTTCTTTCCGAGACGCAGCGCGACATCCGGCGCATTGCCTCCGGCGGGTCCGAGCGGCTATGAATCCCGGCACGCTCTCTTATCCCGCGTGTGCCATTCAACCGTCTGCGACAGCCGCCGGAGCTTTTGCCATGCGTATCGAGAACGACCCGAAGCTGGATTTCCGCGACGTGCTGATCCGGCCCAAGCGTTCGACCCTCGGCAGCCGCTCCGAGGTCGACGTCCACCGCAGCTTCCATTTCGCCCATACCGGCCGCGAATGGTCCGGCTTCCCGCTGATCGCCGCGAACATGGACGTGGTCGGCACCATGGCAATGGCGCGCGCGCTGCTGAAGCACGGCGCCATGGTCGCCCTGCACAAGCACTACAGCGCGGACGAGTTGATCGCCTTCTTCAAGGAGCCGGGCTCGGCCAACGCCTTCTATTCGCTCGGCACGACCGAAGCCGACCATGACAAGCTCAAGGCGGTGCATGCGAAGGCGCCGATCGACAAGATCTGCCTCGACGTCGCCAATGGCTACACCGAGAAGTTCGTCGACACGGTCAAGGCGACGCGCGACGCCTTCCCGAACGCCGCGATCATGGCCGGCAACGTCGTCACCGGCGACATGACCGAGGCGCTGATCCTGGCCGGCGCCGACATCGTCAAGGTCGGCATCGGCCCGGGCTCGGTCTGCACCACCCGCAAGATGACCGGCGTCGGCTATCCGCAGCTCTCGGCGATCATCGAATGCTCCGACGCCGCCCACGGCCTGAAGGGCCTGGTCTGCGGCGATGGCGGGCTGACCGTGCCGGGCGACGTCGCCAAGGCTTATGGCGGCGGCTCCGACTTCGTGATGATGGGCGGCATGCTCGCCGGCCATGACGAATGCGAGGGCGAGATCCGCTATGAGGAGCGCGACGGCGAGAAGATGCCGGTCGCGATGGTGTTCTACGGCATGTCCTCGGACACGGCGATGAACAAGTACTCGGGCGGCGTCGCCAAGTACCGGGCCTCCGAGGGCAAGACCGTCGAGGTGCCCTATCGAGGCCCGGTCGAGGGCACGATGCAGGAGATCATGGGCGGGGTCCGCTCGGCGATGACCTATATCGGTGCGGTGCGCCTCAAGGAGATGTCGAAGCGCACCACCTTCATCATGGTCGGCGCCCAGCTCAACACCGTGTTCGGCAATTGAGCGAACCGGACGTCGCCATCATCGGCGCCGGGCCGGCCGGGCTGATCGCGGCCGAACGGCTGGCGCAGGCCGGGCACCGGGTGGCGCTCTACGAACGCATGCCCTCGCCGGCGCGCAAATTCCTGCTCGCCGGTCGGGGCGGGCTCAACCTGACGCATTCCGAGCCCCTCGACGGATTTCTCGGCCGCTATGGCGAGGCTCGCCTCTGGCTCGAGCCGGCGATCAGAGCCTTCCCGCCAGACGCGCTGCGCGACTGGGCCGACGGACTTGGCGCGCAGAGCTTTGTCGGCTCGAGCGGCCGGGTCTTCCCGAAGGCGATGAAGGCCTCGCCCCTGCTGCGTGCCTGGCTGGTGCGGCTCGACGGGCTCGGCGTCAGGCTGCAGGCCGGCCGGCTCTGGACGGGCTGGGACGAGAGCAGCGCCCTGCGCTTTGCCAACCGCGACGGGGCGGTCGAAACGCTTCGCCCGGCGGCCACGCTGCTGGCGCTCGGCGGCGCGAGCTGGCCAAGGCTCGGCTCGGATGGCGGCTGGCAGACGGCGCTGGCCGAGAAGGGCGTCGCGATCGCTCCGCTACGCCCGGCCAATGCCGGTTTCTCGGTCGACTGGTCGCCGGTGATGCGCGAGCGCTTCGCCGGACAGCCGCTGAAGCGGATCGCCCTCTCCTTTGCCGGGCGGCGCGCCATGGGCGAGGCGATGATCGACGCCGATGGCATCGAGGGCGGAGCGATCTATGCGCTGTCGGGACCGCTGCGCGAGGCGATCGCACGCGATGGCCATGCCGAGCTTGCCATCGACCTGCGCCCCGATCTCGACGAAGCCGCGCTGACCGCCCGGCTCGAAAGGCGCCGCGCCGGCGAGACGCTCAGCAACCATCTGCGCAAGGCGGCCGGCCTGTCGCCGGTCGCGATCGCCGTGCTGCGCGAGGCTTCGGACGGTCCGCTGCCGGCCGAACCGGCGGACCTCGCCCGACTGATCAAAACGGCATCGCTCCGGCTGACCGGGACGGCGCCGATCGCACGCGCCATCTCGACGGCCGGCGGCATCCTCGCCGAAGAGATCGACGCAGGTTTCATGCTGAAGCGCCTGCCCGGCGTCTTCGTCGCCGGCGAGATGCTCGACTGGGAGGCGCCGACCGGCGGCTACCTGCTTCAGGCCTGCTTCGCGACCGGCGTCGCCGCAGCCGAGGGGATCGAGAGGCTCCTAAACAAGCCCTCATCCTGAGGAGCGGGCTGCAGCCCGCGTCTCGAAGGATGTTTCAGGAGGCTCGGAAGATTCTGGAGTATCCTTCGAGACGGCCCTGCGGGCCTCCTCAGGATGAGGTCGCTCTCAGTTCAGCCCCTTCAACCGATAGAGCGCTTCCAGCGCCTCGCGCGGCGTCATCTCGTCCAGGTCGAGCCCGGCGAGCGCCTCCCTGAGCAGATCGGGGCCGGCCGCGACCGCAGGCGCTGGCGACGGGCTGCGCAATTGCGCGGCGAAGAGCGGGAGATCGTCGACCAGCGCCGCCACCGGCTTCTCGCGCTCGCTCTTCTCGAGTTCGCCAAGAATGGCGCGGGCACGCTCGACCACGGCCGGGGGCAGGCCGGCGAGCTTGGCGACCTGGATACCGTAGGAGCGATCGGCGGCGCCGGGCACGACCTCGTGCAGGAAGACGACCTCGCCATTCCATTCGGTGACGCGCACCGTCGCGTTCGCGACCCGGTCGAGCCGATCCGCCAGCGCGGTCAGCTCGTGGTAATGCGTCGCGAACAGGGCCCGGCAGCGATTGGCCTCGTGCAGATGCTCGATTGCCGCCCAGGCGATGGAGAGCCCGTCGAAGGTCGCAGTGCCGCGGCCGATCTCGTCGAGGATGACGAGGGCGCGCGGTCCGGCCTGGTTCAGGATCGCCGCGGTCTCGACCATCTCGACCATGAAGGTCGAGCGGCCGCGCGCGAGATCGTCGGCGGCGCCGACGCGCGAGAACAGGCGGTCGACCACGCCGATATGGGCGCTGCCGGCCGGCACGAAGGAGCCCATCTGCGCGAGCACGGCGATCAGCGCGTTCTGGCGCAGGAAGGTCGACTTACCCGCCATGTTCGGACCGGTGATCAGGCAGATGCGGCCATCCTGGCGCTTACCGGCAGGCGAAAGCTCGCTGTCATTGGCGACGAAGGGCTGGCCCTCACGCTTCAGCGCGGCTTCGACGACCGGGTGGCGGCCTGCCTTGATAGAAAAGGCAGCGCCGTCGTCGACGAGCGGGCGGGTCCAGCCGCCATCGACCGCGAGCTCGGCCAGCGCGGCGGCGACGTCGATCGCGGCCAGCGCCAGGGCCGCCGCCTTGATCGGCTCGGCCTGATCGAGCACGGCCGCGGTCAGCTCGGCGAAGATCGACAGTTCCAGCTTCAGCGCCCGGTCGGCGGCCGAGGCGATCTTGGCCTCGAGCTCGCCGAGCTCGACCGAGGAGAAGCGCATCGCATCCGACATGGTCTGGCGGTGCACGAAGACGGCGCGCCAGGGCTCCCTCAGGAAGCTCTCACCGACCGCCTGCGGCACCTCGACGAAGTAGCCGAGCATGGAATTGTGCTTGATCCGCAGCGTGCGGCAGTCGGTCTCGGCGGCATAACGGGCCTGGAGCTGGGCTATCACCTTCCGCGAATCGACCTGCAGCAGGCGCAGCTCGTCGAGGGCAGGATCGAAGCCCTCGCGCACGAAGCGGCCATCGCGCCGCAGCAGCGGCAATTCGTCTGCGAGCGTCGCCGACAACCGCGCGCCGAGGTCGGGATCGGTGCGGCCGAGCGCCAGCGCCGCCTCGCGCAGTTCCAGCGGAATCTCGGCATGGCGCAACAGGGCGGCGGCGATGGCGCGCGCAGCCTCCAGCCCGGCACCGAGCGCGGCGAGATCGCGCGGGCCGCCGCGGTCGAGCGCGAGGCGCGACAAGGCACGGGCGATGTCGGGAACGCGGGCGAGATCGCGGCGCAGATCCTCGCGCAGCCCGGGAGCCTCGACCAGGGCAGCGACGGCATCGTGCCGGCGGGCGATCTCGGCAGGGTCGGTCAGCGGCCCCGCCAGGCGCTCGGCCAGAAGCCGGCTGCCGCCTGGCGTCTGCGTCCGGTCGATGGTGGCGAGCAGGCTGCCGGCGCGCTCGCCGGACAAGGTGCGCGTCAGTTCGAGATTGGTCCGCGTCGCCGCGTCGATCAGCATGGCCGCGCTCTCGCCCTCGCGGCGAGGCGGCGAGAGCGGCGGACGGGCGCCGAACTGCGTGCGCTCGACATAGGCGAGCGCCGCCGCGGCGGCGGCGATCTCGGCGCGGCTGAAGGCGCCGAAGGCATCGAGCGTCGCGACGCCGAAGAACTCCTTGAGCCGCCTTTCGCCGGAAGCCGGATCGAGCCCCTCGCGGGCCAGCGGCGTCACCGCCGCGGGCGTATCGCGCCAGACCTCCTTGAGCTCCGGATCCTCATGGATCGCGTCCGGGCAGACGATCTCGCGCGGCTCCAGCCGCGCCAGCTCGACCGAGAGCCCACGCGCATCGGTTTCCAGCACGCTGAAACGGCCGGTCGAGATGTCGACGGCGGCGATGCCATAGGCATAGCTGACATCGCTGAGGCGGCGCCGCGCCACGGCGACGAGCAGGCTGGCGCGGCCGGGCTCGAGCAGGCGCTCCTCGGTGATGGTGCCGGGCGTGACGAGGCGGACGACATCGCGCTTCACCACCGATTTGGCGCCGCGCTTCTTGGCCTCGGCCGGATCCTCGGTCTGCTCGCAGACGGCAACGCGATGGCCGGCGGCGATCAGGCGCTGGAGATAGTCGTCGGCCCGGTCGACCGGGACGCCGCACATCGCGATGTCCTCGCCGAGATGCTTGCCGCGCTTGGTCAGGACGATGCCGAGGGTGCGCGAAGCGATCTCGGCGTCCTCGAAGAACAATTCGTAGAAATCGCCCATCCGGTAGAACAGCAGGCTGTCCGGATTGGCAGTCTTGATCTCGACGTACTGCGCCATCATCGGCGTGACGCGGCCGGGATCGGCGCTCGCGCCGGCGGCGGCAGGGGGACTCTTGGTGTCGCGGGGAGAGGTGCTGTGCATCGCGCCGGCACGCTATCAAATCACGCCGCCAAGGCCATCCGTTAGGGAGACTTTCAACAATTGAAAGCAGGCTGACCGGGCCATTTTCGGCCAAAGGCCCCCATGTCGCTCCTGATCAACCTCGTCGAGAGCCTTTCCTTCCTGCTGCTCGCCGCGCTGGTGGTGACGGTCGTCGCGCCCTGGCTCGACCAGCGGCCGATCCTGCGCCAGGTCACGATCGGCGCCCTGTTCGCGGCCGCCGCGCTGTGCAGCATGGCCTTCCCCTTCGTGGTGGAAGCCGGCGTCGTCGTCGATTCCCGCAACACGCTCGCGATCCTCGCCGGGCCGATCGGTGGGCCGATTTCCGCCGTGCTGACAGCCCTGCCACTCGCGGCACTGCGCTACAGCCAGGGCGGTGCCGGCATGGCGACCGGCCTTGCCGGAATCTTCCTCAACGCCCTCGCCGGCGTCGCCTATGCGGCATGGCTTTACCGGCAGCGCCGCTCCTTCGGGCTGGGCGACTTCGTGGTGCTGAGCGGGATCGGAGCGCTATGCCTTCTGCTCTCTGTGCTGTTCATGCCGGACCCGGCGATCGCCGAGCGCTTCCTGCGCAAGGCCGTCCCGATGATCATCCTGGTCAACACGATCGGCACGATCCTGGTCGGGCTCGTCGTGCACAATGACCGCGAGCGCCGCGAGAACGCCTACCGGCTGCGCTCCCTGATCCAGCGGGCGCCCGGCACGCTCTACCAGCGCATCGTCCACCCCGATGGCTCGCTGAGCTATCATTTCGCCTCCTTCGCCATCGACCGGCTGCTCGGGATCACCAAGGAGGAGGTCGAGCGCGATCCGGAAACCTGGCTCGGCAAGATGCTGCCCGAGGACCGGGCGCGCTTCGAGACGGCGCGCATGAACCCGGAAGGCTATGGCGATCTCTGGCGGTTCGAGGCGCGCTATGCCGGCGTCGACGGCGCGATCATCTGGCTGCGCAGCGAGGCCTCCTGCCGACGCCTCCCAGACGGCACGGTGATCTGGGACGGCATCCTGCTCGATATCACCCCCGAGAAGACGCTGGAGACCCGGCGCGACGAAGTCGAGAATCTCCGCCGCTCGGCGCTCGAGGAGCTGGCGGCCAATCTCGAAGTCACCGTCGGCAAGGCCCTGCGTCAGGTCGGCGAATCGGCCCGCGACATGCACGAGGCGGCAAGGCAGATGGCAGCGAATGCCGACCATACCACCCAGCGGGCGGTCGACGTCACCCAGCAGGCGCAGCTCGCCTCGCACCGTGTCGGCAGCGTCGCGCTGGCGGCGGAGGAGATCGACGCCTCGATCCGCGAGCTCACCCGGCAGACCGGGCTGGCAGCCGAGACGGCGCAGGAGGCGGCGAGCCATGTCCGCTCGACCCGGCGCGACGTCAACGGCCTCGCCCTCGCCGCCGACCAGGTTGGCGCCGTGCTCGACTTCATCGAGGACATCGCGGCGCGCACCAACCTGCTGGCGCTGAACGCCACCATCGAGGCGGCGCGGGCCGGCACCGCCGGGCGCGGCTTCGCCGTGGTCGCCGGCGAGGTCAAGAACCTTGCCGAACAGACCCAGAAGGCGACCCGCGACATCGCGGCGACGCTGCAGGAGATTCGTGCCGCCGCGGCGACGGCAGCCGAGGCCGTCGGGCAGATCGAAGCGACGATGGGCACGATCGAAACCACCTCGGGGGCGATCGCACGGGTCGTCAACACGCAAGGCACGATCGCCTCCGGCATCGCGGCCGACGCACAGGCCGTCGCCGGCTCGACGACGACGGTGACCGGCAATGTCGCGGCGCTCGGCGACGAGGCGCGCTCGACCGGCGAAACCGCCTCGCGGGTGGTCGATGCGGCGCGGCGGGTCAGCGAGCAATCGGTCGAGCTCGACCGCTATGTCGGCGATTTCGTCGCCCGGGTGCGCGGCCGCCTCTGAACGCTTCGGCGAGGCGGCGACCTTCTCCGTTCAGGCAAGAGCCATGGTCGGCAATCGCGCCTTGTGGAGCGGGCGGGCGCTGCCCTATGGTCGTTTCCCCCCGAGGAAACGTCTGTGAAAAAGAACAAACGCATGAACGACCGACCACCGATCAAGCGCACCCGCCCGACCTTCACCGACCAGGAAGCTCTGCTGTTCCACTCGGACGGCCGGCCGGGCAAGCTCGAGATCGTTCCGACCGTGCCGATGGCGACGCAACGCGACCTCTCGCTGGCCTACTCGCCCGGCGTCGCCGTCCCCGTCCTCGCCATCGCCGAGGACCCCAGCCGCGCCTATGACTACACCGCCCGCGCCAACCTCGTCGCGGTGATCTCGAACGGCACCGCCATTCTCGGCCTGGGCAATCTCGGCGCGCTCGCCTCCAAGCCGGTGATGGAAGGCAAGTCGATCCTGTTCAAGCGCTTCGCCGACGTCGATTCGATCGACCTCGAGGTCGACACCGAGGATGCCGACAAGTTCATCGAGGCGGTGCGCTATCTCGGCCCCTCCTTCGGCGGCATCAATCTCGAGGACATCAAGGCGCCGGAATGCTTCATCATCGAGCAGCGCCTGCGCGAGCTGATGGACATCCCGGTCTTCCATGACGACCAGCACGGCACCGCGATCATCGCCGCCGCCGGCCTGATCAACGCGCTCGACCTGACGGGGCGCGACGTCAAGACGACGAAGCTCGTGATCAACGGCGCCGGCGCCGCCGCCATCGCCTGCATCGAGCTTTTGAAGGCGATGGGCTTCAAGCCCGACAACGTCATCCTCTGCGACACCAAGGGCGTGATCTACCAGGGCCGCACCGAGGGCATGAACCAGTGGAAATCGGCCCATGCGGCCGTGACCGACCGGCGCACGCTGGCGCAGGCCATGGAGGGCGCCGATGCCTTCTTCGGCCTCTCCCAGAAGGGCTCGGTGACCCCGGAAATGGTCGCCTCCATGGCCGAGAACCCGATCATCTTCGCGATGGCCAATCCCGACCCGGAGATCACCCCGGAAGAGGTCGCGGCGGTGCGCGACGACGCGATCATGGCGACCGGGCGCTCGGATTATCCGAACCAGGTCAACAATGTGCTGGGCTTCCCCTTCATCTTCCGCGGCGCGCTCGACGTGCGTGCCACGACGATCAACATGGAGATGAAGATCGCGGCGGCCGAGGCGCTCGCATACCTCGCACGCGAGGACGTGCCGGACGAGGTCGCCGCCGCCTATCAGGGCGCGCGCCCGCGCTACGGCAAGGAATACATCATCCCCGTGCCGTTCGATCCGCGGCTGATCCATGTCGTGCCGATGGCCGTCGCCAAGGCGGCGATGGATACCGGCGTCGCCGGCAAGCCGATCGTCGACACCGCCGCCTACAAGGCGCAGCTCTCGGCGCGGCGCGACCCGGTCGCCGGCACGCTCAACCGCATCATCGAGCGCGTGCGCCGCTATCCGAAGCGCGTCGTCTTCGCCGAGGGCGAGGAGGAGCAGGTGATCCGCGCCGCCGCCTCCTTCGTCAACCAGGGGCTCGGCAAGGCGATCCTGGTCGGCCGCGAGGAGCGGATCAGCGAGGCCGCGACCTTCCTCGGCGTCGATCTCGAGGCCAAGGGCATCGAGATCCAGAACGCCAGGCTGTCGCACCGCAACAGCGCCTATGCGCAGTATCTCTACGAGCGGCTGCAGCGGCAGGGTTACCTGTTCCGCGACTGCCAGCGCCTGATCAACCAGGACCGCAACCATTTCGCCGCGGCGATGGTGGCGCTGGGCGATGCCGATGCGATGGTGACGGGCGTCACCCGCAACTACTCGATCGCGCTCGAGGAAGTCCGCCGCGTCATCGACGAGAAGCCGGGCCACCGCGTCATCGGCGTCTCCGTGGTGGTCGCCCGCGGGCGCACCGTGCTCGTCGCCGACACGGCGATCCACGAGATGCCGACGGCCCGCGAGCTCTCAGAGATCGCGATCGAGGCGGCCGGCGTGGCGCGGCGCCTCGGCTACGAGCCGAGGGTCGCGATGCTCGCCTTCTCCTCCTTCGGACACCCACCCGGCGAGCGCTCGGCGAAGGTGCGCGAGGCGGTCGCGATCCTCGACAACCAGCGCGTCGATTTCGAGTATGACGGCGAGATGGCGGCCGACGTCGCGTTGAACCGCGATCTGATGGCGCAGTACCCGTTCTGCCGCCTGACCGGCCCGGCCAACGTCCTGGTCATGCCCGCGTTCCACTCGGCCTCGATCTCGACCAAGATGCTGCAGGAGCTCGGCGGCTCGACCGTGATCGGCCCGCTGATCGTCGGCCTCGACAAGCCGGTGCAGATCGTGCCGCTCGGCGCCAAGGATTCCGACATCGTCAACATGGCGGCGCTGGCGGCGTTCAATATCGGCGGGTGATCGAACCGCATATGTCGTGCTCGGGCGAAGGCCCGAGCATCTCGAGACGAAAAAGGCGCCCGTCGAGGCGCCTTTTTCCATGGAGCTTCCTGGAATTGATCCCTGGCCGGCCGAAGCCCGGGCCAGAGGGCTGCGTCTGGTAGCGACGCGCCCGGGTTACGTCAGTTCGTCCGGGGTCCGAGATCGCGCGGGGCGGCGTTGACCGTGACGATCTGGCCGTTGCGCAATTCGAGCACGGCGAGACCGCGCTCGTTCAGCCCATCCGGCCTGAAGCGGAAGACGCCATCGGCGCCGGCGAAGCCCGAGGGATTGGTCAGCACGGATTCGGAGAAGCGCTGGCTGCCTTGTGTCCTGGCGAGCGCGGCGGCGAGCGAGACGGCGTCGTAGGAAAGCGTCGCGGTGCGGGTCGGCGCGCTGTTGAAGCGCTTCTGGTAGCGGCCGGCGAAGGCATTGAAGCCGGCCGTGTCGGGCGAGGCGAACCAGCCGCCCTGGATGGCGGGGATACGGGCGACGGCGGCATCGTTCCAGACGCCGGTGCCGAGCGGCTTGACCTTGGCCGGGTCGTAGCCGGCCTGCTGCAGGATCAGGCCGAGCTGCGGCATGGCGTTGGCATCGCCCGGCACGAACAGCGCATCGGCCTGCTGCAGGGCAGGCGTCAGCCGGCCGGCAGAGGCGCGCATGCTGTTGGCGTCGGCGCCGAAGCGCTCGATCACCACGGCGCGGGCACCGCGATCGGCCACCGCCTGCTGGAAGGCGGCCTCGACGACCTTGCCATAGGCAGTGTCCGGCACCATCGCGGCGAAGGATTTGCGGCCCTGCGAGGCGGCGTAGGCGATTACCCGGTTGACGTCGTTCTCTGGCGGGAAGGAGAGCAGGTAGACGCCGCGGGAGGCGACGTTGCTGTCGCTGGAGAAGGCGATCACCGGCTTGCCGGCGCCACGCGCAACCTGAGCGACGGCCTGGACCGAGGGCGCGAAGAGCGGGCCGATGATCAGCTCGGCGCCTTCGCGCAATGCCGCCTGAGCGGCGGCCTGGGCGCCGTCGGGCGTGCCGCGATCATCCTTGACCAGCAGGGTCAGGTCGGCCCCGGGGAATTCGGCGAGCGCCATCTCGGCGGCGTTCTTCAGGGAGTTGCCGACCGTCGCGCCGGCGCCTTCGGCGGTCAGCGGCAGGATCAGCCCGACCTTGACCGAGCCGGTCCCGATCGTTGGGCCGGTCGGAGCCGAGGCGGCGCCACCAGCGCCGCTGTCGAAGCCGGGCAAACCGGAGGTTCCGCCGCTGCAGGCGGTGAGCAGGAGCGAGGCGCCGCTGGCCAGAATCAGCCGCCGCGAGACGCCGGCGAGGGGCGCCTGATCTGGAATTCCAACTGGGCGCGACACGGGTTTCGTCTCCACTGCTGAGCAGGGCGCGTCCTCACGGTCGCGCCCGGCGGTGCATATCCCCCCGGACCACGGGAAAATACCTGCCAGCCAGGGATGGTATTTTCAAGCTGTTAACTATGAGTTGCCGCCGGCGCGATGGCATCCCGGCAGCGCCTGTGGCAGTTTCGCCGCCATGTCAGCGCCTTCCCCCGCCGCGCCGCTCCCGGGCCGCGCCAAAGATGCCCCACCGAGCTACACCGCCTTCGGGCTGCGGGCCGAGGCCGAGCCGCTGGCGCCCGGCCTGCACATCGTCGCGACACCGATCGGCAACCTCAAGGACATTTCCTTTCGCGCGCTGGCGACGCTCGCCGCCGCGGACGCCGTTCTCGCCGAGGACACCCGGACCTCGAAGACGCTGCTGGCGCATTACGGCATCGCGACGCCGCTCCTGCCGTATCACGAGCACAATGCGGCGCAGATGCGTCCGAAGATCCTCGAGAGGCTGCGCCAGGGCGGCAAGCTCGCGCTGATCTCGGATGCCGGCACGCCTTTGGTCTCCGACCCCGGCTACAAGCTGGTCGCCGAGCTGGTGGCGGAAGGTCTGCCGGTCACCGGCATCCCGGGGCCGTCTGCGGTGCTGGCGGCGCTGGTGCTCGCCGGCCTGCCGACCGACCGCTTCTTCTTCGAGGGCTTCCTGCCGCCGAAGAGCGCGGCCCGGAAGGCGCGGCTGACCGAGCTTGCCGCCATCCCCGGCACGCTCGTCTTCTTCGAATCGCCGCGAAGGCTCGCCGAGATGCTGGGCGACGCGGCGGTGGTGCTCGGAGAGCGGCCGGGCGCGGTCGCGCGCGAGCTGACCAAGTATTACGAGAACGTCCGGCGCGGGCGGCTTTCCGAGCTCGCCGCCCATTATGGCGAGGCCGAGGAAGCCCGCGGCGAGATCGTGGTGATCATCGGCCCGCCGGACGCCGCCGCCCTGGCGCCGAGCGGCGCCGCGCTCGACGAAGCGCTGCAGGCGGCGCTCGAAACGCTCTCGCTGAAGGAGGCGGTGGCGCAGGTCACGGCCGCCAGCGGCCAGCCTCGGCGCCTGGTCTATGCCCGCGCGCTCGAGCTGACGCGGACGCCGTGAGCGAGGCGGCCCGCAGCCGTCGCGCCCGCCATTCCGGCCTCGCCGGGCGGCGCGGCGAATGGCTCGCCGTGCTCTATCTCAGCGCCAAGGGCTATCGCCTGCTGGAACGGCGCTTCGGCGGCAAGGGCGGCGAGATCGACCTGATCATGACGCGCGGCAACAGCATCGCCTTCGTCGAGGTGAAGCGCCGCGCTGCGCTCGACGAGGCGGCGGGCGCGATCACTGCCGACAAGAGGCGCCTGATCGAGGCGCGCATCCGGCAATGGCTGGCGCGCAATCCCTGGGCGATGCAGCGCCATTTGCGGGCCGATGCCGTGTTTCTCGCGCCCTGGCGCCTGCCGCGCCATGTCCCCGCCGTCTTCGAGCTCACGCTCTGACGCAGGACGAGCCCCTTGCGCTGGCGCGGCGGCAGGCTCGATAAAGCGCTCACAACCGGAGCGCACCCATGCCGTTGAACGTCGCCATCCAGATGGACCCGATCGAGAAGGTCCGCATTGCCGGCGACACCGGCTTCTCGCTGATGCTGGAAGCGCAAGCGCGCGGCCACAAGCTCTTCACCTACACCCCCGACAAGCTCACCCTGCGCGACGGCAAGGTCACCGCCGTGATCAACCCGGTCGAGGTCCGCGATGTCGAGGGCGACCACTACACGCTGGGCGAGCCCGAGCGCACCGACCTCTCGACGCTCGACGTGGTGCTGCTGCGCCAGGATCCGCCCTTCGACATGGCCTATGTCTCCTCGACGCATATGCTCGAGCGCATCCATCCGAAGACGCTGGTGGTCAACGACCCCGCCGAGGTCCGCAATGCGCCGGAAAAGCTGTTCGTCACGCATTTCCCGGAGCTGATGCCGCCGACGCTGATCACCCGCGACAAGGCCGAGATCGAGGCCTTCCGCGAGGAGTTCGGCGAGATCGTCATGAAGCCGCTCTACGGCCATGGCGGCGCGACCGTGTTCAAGACCGGCAAGGGCGACCCGAATTTCGGTTCGCTCTGCGACCTCTTCGCCAATCTCTTCCGCGAGCCCTGGGTGGTCCAGGCCTTCCTGAAGGAGGTCACCGCGGGCGACAAGCGCATCATCCTGATCGACGGCAAGGCGGCCGGCGCGGTCAACCGCGTGCCAGCGGAGGGCGACCTACGCGCCAACATGGTGCGCGGCGGCGCGGCCCGGCCGACCGACCTCTCGAAGCGCGAGCTGGAGATCTGCGAGCGTATCGGCCCAGCGCTCAGGGAACGCGGCCTTTTGCTGGTCGGCATCGACGTGATCGGCGGCAAGCTGACCGAGATCAACGTCACCGCCCCGACCGGGGTCCGCGCCATCAAGAAGCTCGGCGGCCCCGATCTCGCGGCGCAGCTCTTCGACGTGATCGAGGCGAAGCGGGCGGCGCTCTGAGCGCCCCGGCTCATCCCGTCGCTGCGACGGGCGTTCCGTTGAGCGGGTTCTCCGGGTCCCAGCGATAGCGCATCGTCTCGAAGCGCATCGCCATCGCGTCGACCAGCAGGAGCCTGCCGACCAGAGGCTCGCCGAATCCGGCGATCGTCCGCAGCACCTCCAGCGCCATCAGCGAGCCCATCACGCCGGGCAACGCCCCCAGAATGCCGGCCTCGGCGCAGGGTGCGATCGTGCCGGGCGGCGGCTCGTTGGGGAACAGGCAGCGATAGGTCGGATTGGGCTCGCCATCCGGCCCGGTCTCATGCGCCCTGATCGTGGTCAGCGAGCCGTCGAAGCGGCCGAGCGCCGCCGTGACCAGCGGCTTGCCCTCGTGGAAACAGGCATCGGAGACCGCATAGCGCGTCGCGAAATTGTCAGAACCCTCGGCGACGACGTCGTAGAAGGCGACGAGCGCGCGGGCGTTGTGCGGGTCGATCCGCGTTACGTATTCCTCGATCTGCACATGCGGGTTCAGCCGCTTGATGAAGCCCGCCGCCGCCACCGCCTTGCGCGCGCCGACATCCTCCGTGCCGAAGATGATCTGCCGCTGCAGGTTCGACAGCGAGACATGGTCGTCGTCGACGATGCCGATGGTGCCGACGCCGGCGGCGGCGAGATAGGCGAGCAACGGCGCGCCGAGCCCGCCGGCGCCGATCACCAGCACCCGCGCGCGCTTCAGCCGTGCCTGTCCGGGGCCGCCGATCTCCGGCAGCACCAGATGGCGGGCATAGCGCTCGATCTCGGCATCGCTCAGCATCATGCCCTCAGGATTAGGCCGATCGCGCCCGCGCAGCAATCGGGTGCTCGCGATCCGGAGCGCGGAATCGGTGGCCAGGAATCGGGTGCCATGCCGTGACAGGAAGCGGGTGTCTGCCCCGTCCCGCCGGCTGCGATCACCGCGCCGCAGTTTCCTGCGGCATGAAAGGCAAAGCCATGACGGTTCTCAAAGATAAGATCGCGCTCGTCACCGGTGCGAGCTCCGGGATCGGGCGCGCCGCCGCCCGCCTGTTCGCCAGCGAAGGGGCAAGGGTGGTGGTTACGGCACGGCGCCAGGATGAGCTCGACCGGCTCGCGGCCGAGATCGCAGCCACCGGCGGCGAGGCGCTCGCCATTGCCGGCGATATCCGCGACGAAGCGCTGGCGCAGCGCCTGGTCGAGGCGGCGACGGCACGCTTCGGCGGGTTCGACATCGCCTTCAACAATGCCGGCGTGGTCGGCGAGCTGGCACCGGTGGCGGAAATGTCCCCGGCCGCCTGGCGCGAGCTGATCGAGACCAACCTGACCAGCGCCTTCCTCGGCGCGAAATACCAGGTACCGGCGCTGCAGGCGCGCGGCGGTGGTTCGCTGATCTTCACCTCGAGCTTCGTCGGCTACACAGCCGGGCTTTCCGGCATGTCCGCTTATGCCGCGAGCAAGGCCGGGCAGATCGGGCTGGTGAAGGCGCTCGCGGCCGAACTCGGGGGCCAGGGCATAAGGGTCAACGCCCTGCTGCCGGGCGGCACCGATACGCCGGCGAGCTTCACCAACGCGCCCGATGCCGGGCCGGAGGTGCTGGCCTTCGTCGAGGGACTCCACGCCCTGAAGCGCATGGCGAGGCCCGAGGAGATCGCGAGGGCCGCGCTGTTCCTGGCCTCGGACGCGTCGAGCTTCGTCACCGGCACGGCCTTCCTCGCCGATGGCGGGGTCTCGATCCAGCGCGGCTGACGGAGCCTGGACGCTCTTGCGAAACGCCGGGCGGCGCGCTTCGCGCGCAGCCGCTTGGCCCTTTCGAAAAGCCGTGCCATCGTGACCGCATAAGGGGGCAGCCGAACTGCTCCATGCGTGACAGGGGAACGGTTCCATGCGCCTGAAATCCCTCGCCCTGGCCCTGGCCGGCGTCGCCCTTTCGGCGTTCGCGGCCACCGCCCAGACCGCAATCAAGCCGGCGGTCGTCTATGACAAGGGCGGCAAGTTCGACAAATCCTTCAACGAAGGCGTCTTCATCGGCGCCGAGAAGTTCAAGGCCGATACAGGCGTCGAGTTCCGCGATTTCGAGCCGACCAACGATGCCCAGATCGAGCAGGCGCTGCGCCGCTTCGCGCGCGACGGCCATTCGCCGATCATCGCCGTCGGCTTCTCGCAGGCGACCGCGCTGCAGAAGGTCGCGGCCGAGTTCCCGGACCTGAAGTTCACCATCATCGACATGGTGGTCGAGCTGCCGAACGTGCAGTCGGTGGTGTTCAAGGAGCATGAAGGCTCCTACCTCGTCGGGCTGCTCGCCGGCCTCGCCTCGAAGACCGGCAAGGTCGGCTTCGTCGGCGGCATGGACATTCCGCTGATCCGCAAATTCGCCTGCGGCTATGTCCAGGGCGTCAAGGCAGCGAAGAAGGAGGCCGAGATCTTCCAGAATATGACCGGCTCGACCCCGGCCGCCTGGAACGACCCGGTCAAGGGCGGCGAGCTCGCCAAGTCGCAAATCGACCGCGGCGCCGACGTGGTCTACCATGCCGCCGGCGGCACCGGGATCGGGGTGCTGCGTGCCGCCGCGGACGCCGGCAAGCTCGGCATCGGCGTCGATTCGAACCAGAACATGCTGCATCCCGGCAAGGTGCTGACCTCGATGCTCAAGCGCGTCGACGTCGCCGCCTACAACTCCTTCAAGGCGGCACGCGAGGGCAGCTGGAAGCCCGGCGTGTCCGTGCTCGGGCTGAAGGAAGACGGCGTCGGCTGGGCGCTCGATGACAACAACAAGGCGCTGATCACCGCCGAGATGAAGGCCGCCGCCGACAAGGCCCGGGCCGACATCATCGCCGGCTCGGTCAAGGTCCACGACTACATGTCGGACTCCAAGTGCACGATGTGACCGCTCGCACCGCCGCATCGGCGCGATGAAGATCACCATCCACGGCTCGGGCGACGCGTTCGGCTCCGGCGGCCGCTTCAACACCTGCCTCCAGATCGAGGCGGGCGAAGCGAAGTTGCTGCTCGATTGCGGCTCCTCCAGCATGGTCGCGCTCAACCGGGCCGGCGTCGTGCGCAACCAGCTCTCGACGCTGCTGTTCACGCATTTCCACGGCGACCATTTCGGCGGGCTGGCGGCCTTCCTGCTGGAAGCGCAGTTCCTCTCGCGCCGGCGCGAGCCTTTGACCATCGCCGGCCCGGAAGGCGTCGAGCACCGGGCCCGGCATGCGCTCGAAACCGACTTTCCCGGCGCCTCCAGCAATCGCTGGCGCTTCCCGATCACTTATGTGGAGGTCACGCCCGAGGCTCCGGCGGAACTCGACGGCATCGCGGTCGAAGCCTTCGCGATGGTGCATGACGAGCGCGCCGGGCCCTGCCAGGGCTACAGGCTGGGGCATGGCGGCAAGACCTTCGCCTATTCCGGCGACACCGCCTGGACCGACGCGCTGATCCCGCTCGCTGCGGGTGCCGATGCGCTGCTCGTCGAGTGCTACACATTCGACCGGGTGCTGGCCAACCATCTCGACTACCGCTCGCTCGCGGCACATCGCGACGCGCTCGACACGCCGCGCATCATCCTGACCCATATGGGACCGGACATGCTGGCGCATGGCGAGCCGCTCCCCGAGACCCGTGCCCATGACGGCATGGTCCTCCACCTATGACGGGCGCCCCGCCTGCCGCGATCGAACTCTCCGGCGTCTCGAAGTCCTTCGGCCCGGTTGCCGCCAACCGCGACGTCTCGCTCACGGTCGCGGCCGGCTCGATCCATGGCATCGTCGGCGAGAACGGCGCCGGCAAATCGACCTTGATGTCTATCCTCTACGGTTTCTACGAGGCCGATTCCGGCGAGATCCGGGTGCGCGGCGAAAAGCGCACCATCCGCTCCTCGGCCGAGGCGATCGCCGCCGGCATCGGCATGGTCCACCAGCACTTCATGCTGGTGGAGCCGCTTTCAGTGGTCGAAAACGTGGTGCTCGGCGCCGAGGGCGGGCCCTGGCTGAAGCGCGGCCTCGCCAAAGCGCGCGCCGAGCTCGCCAGGCTCTCGGCGCAGTACGGTCTCGCTATCGACCCGGACGCGACCGTCGGCTCGCTCTCGGTCGGGCTGCAGCAGCGCGTCGAGATCCTGAAGGCGCTCTATCGCGGCGCCGAGGTGCTGATCCTCGACGAGCCGACTGCGGTGCTGACCCCGGCCGAGGCCGACCAGCTCTTCGAATTGCTGCGGGCGCTCAAGGCTCAGGGCAAGACGGTGATCCTGATCACCCACAAGCTGCGCGAGATCATGGCGGTGACCGACCGGGTCTCGGTGATGCGGCGCGGCGAGATGGTCGCCCATGTCGAAACCGCGCAGACCTCGCCGGCCGAACTTGCCGAGGCGATGGTCGGCCGGCGCGTGCTGCTGCGGGTCGAGAAGACGCCGCGCCAGCGCGGTGCGCCGGTGCTGGAGGCGGTCGGGCTCACCGTGGTCGACGCGCGCGGCCACGAGACGCTGCGCGAGGCCAGCCTGACGCTGCATGAAGGCGAGATCGTCGGCATCGCCGGCGTCGCCGGCAACGGCCAGAGCGAATTGCTCGACGTGCTCGCCGGGCTCGTCCAGCCGGCGCGCGGGGTGATCCGCCTCGATGGAAGGATCCTCAACGCCGCCGATCGCAGCCCGGCCAATCTGCGCCGGCTCGGGCTGATGCATATCCCCGAGGACCGGCAGAAGGCCGGTCTCGTCACCGCCTTTGCCGCAGCCGAGAACATGATCCTCGGCTATCATGACGATCCGGTCTTCGGCGCTGGGCCCCTGCTCTCGCCTTCGGCGGTTCGCGGCCATGCGCTCTCCGGCATGCAGGCCTATGACGTCCGCCCCGCCGATCCCGCGCTGAAGACGGCGAAATTCTCCGGCGGCAACCAGCAGAAGATCGTGCTAGCCCGCGAGATCGAACGGGCGCCGAAAGTGCTGCTGGTCGGCCAGCCGACGCGCGGCGTCGATATCGGCGCCATCGAATTCATCCATCGCCGCCTGATCGCGCTCCGCGATGCCGGGGTCGCGATCCTGCTCGTCTCGGTCGAGCTCGAGGAGGTGATGGCGCTGTCGGACCGGATCCTGGCGCTGTGCGGCGGAAGGATCACCGGCGAACGCGTCGCCGAAGAGGCCGACGAGCGCGACCTCGGCCTGCTGATGGCCGGCGTCAGCGAGCGGGCGGCATGAGCGCCGCGCCCATCGAGCTTCCGCGCTGGGCCGATACGGCGCTCGTGCCGCTGGTCTCGGTCGCGGCCGCGCTGCTGGTCGCCGGGCTCGTCGTGCTCGGCATCGGCGAGAGCCCGCTGGAGGCGACAGCGCTCCTGCTGAAGGGCTCGCTCGGCAGCCTCGAAGGGCTGGGCTTCACGCTCTATTACGCCACCAATTTCGTCTTCACCGGACTCGCAGTCGCCGTCGCCTTCCATGCCGGGCTGTTCAATATCGGCGGCGAGGGCCAGGCGACGGTCGCCGGCATCTTCGCGGCGCTGGCCTGCCTCTGGCTCGCGCCGCTGCCCGGCATCCTGCTGGTGCCGCTCGCCATTCTCGCCGCGGCTGCGGGCGGCGCGGCCTGGGCCTTCGTTCCCGGCTACCTGCAGGCGATGCGCGGCAGCCATGTCGTGATCACCACGATCATGTTCAACTTCATCGCCGCGACGCTGATCGTCTACCTCCTGGTCGAGGTCATCGGAAAACCGGGCTCGATGCAGCCCGAGACCGCCGATTTCGCCAAGCATGCGACGCTGACGCCGATGCACCAGCTGCTGGCGCCGCTCGGCCTGAAGCTGCCGACGACCCCGCTGAACAGCGCCTTCCTGCTGGCGCTCGCCGCGCTCGTCGCGGTCTGGCTGCTGATCTACCGCTCCCGTCTCGGCTATGCGATCCGCACCGTCGGCGCCAATCCCCGAGCCGCCGCCTATGCCGGCATCTCCCCCGCCAGGATCACCATGGTGGCGATGGCGCTTTCGGGTGCGCTCGCCGGCGGGCTCGCGGTCAACGAGGTGATGGGGGTGCAGCACCGGCTGGTGCTCGATTTCACCGCCGGCTACGGCTTCGTCGGCATCGCGGTGGCGCTGATGGGGCGGGGCCATCCGGTCGGCATCGGGCTGGCGGCGCTGCTCTTCGGGGCGCTCTACCAGGGCGGCGCCGAGCTCTCCTTCGACAAGCCGACCATCACCCGCGAGATGGTGGTGGTGATCGGTGGCGTGGTGATCCTCTTCGCGGGGGCGCTGGAAGGGCTGTTCCGGCGGCTGGTCGCGGGCACGCTGCGGCTCGGACGCGGAGGCTAGGCGAATGGAGATCGTCCAGACGCTCGCCGTCATCCTCGATTCGACGATCAGGCTCTCGGTGCCGCTGCTCTGCGCCGCCATGGCCGGGCTCTGGTCGGAGCGGGCGGGCGTCGTCGATATCGGGCTGGAAGGCAAGATGCTGATCGCCGCCTTCGCCTCGGCAGTGATCGCCTACAAGGCCGGCTCGGCCTGGGCCGGGCTCGGCGCCGGCATTGCCGCCTCGGTCGCACTCTCGCTGGTCCATGGCTTCGCCGCGATCACTTGGCGCGGCAACCAGATCGTCTCCGGCGTCGCCATCAACATGCTGGCGGCGGGACTGACCGTGATCCTCGGCAATGCCTGGTACGGCCAGGGCGGGCGCACGCCGCCGCTCGAAGGCGCGGCCCGCTTCGGCGAGATCGAACTGCCGCTGGTCGAGACGCTGAAATCCGTTCCCGTGCTCGGGCCGCTCTACGACATCGCCGTCTCAGGCCATGCCGCCCCGGTCTATCTCGCCCTGTTCTGCGTCGTGCTGACGGCGCTGGTGCTGAAACACACCCGCTTCGGCCTGCGCCTGCGCGCCGTCGGCGAGAACCCGGCGGCGGTCGACACGGCCGGCGTCTCGGTCGCCGGCCTGCGCTATGCCGCCGTGATCATCTGCGGCGCGCTCTGCGGCCTCGGCGGCACCTATCTCGCGGTCTCGCAATCGGCCGGCTTCCTGCCGCAGATGACCGCGGGCAAAGGCTTCATCGCGCTGGCCGCGGTGATCTTCGCCAATTGGAGGCCCTGGCCGGCTCTCTTCGCCTGCCTGCTCTTCGGCCTGCTCGACGCGATCGCGATCCGCCTCCAGGGCGTTGCGCTACCGGGCATCGGCCAGGTACCGGTGCAGGCGATCCAGGCCCTGCCCTATGTGATGACGGTGGTTCTGCTCGCCGGCTTCATCGGCAAGGCGGTGCCACCCAAGGCCTCGGGCCTGCCCTATGTCAAGGAACGCTGAAGCCGCCATGGGCCCTGCCACGACCGAAATCGACGCCCTCTTCGCCGCCGCCAAGGCCGCCCAGGCACGCGCCTATGCGCCCTATTCGCGCTTTCAGGTCGGTGCCGCGATCCTCGACGCAGATGGAAGCATCCATGCCGGCTGCAATGTCGAGAACGCCGCCTATCCGGTCGGTGCCTGCGCCGAAGCCGGGGCGATCTCGGCGATGGTCGCCGGCGGCGCCCGCGCGATCCGCGCCATCCTGGTCATCGGGCCGGGCGAGGAGCTGGTGACGCCCTGCGGCGCCTGCCGCCAGCGCATCCGCGAATTCGCGGCGCCGGAGACGCCGGTGCTGATCGCCGGACCGGACGGGGTGCGCGCGCGCTTTTCGCTCGCCGAGCTGTTGCCAGCCTCCTTCGGACCGGCCAATTTGCCGAAGTGATTTGCGGCGCCCGAGAGCCGCCTGAGACGGTGCTTTCGACGCGCCGATGGAGCGTACAAAATGGCGGCGGATCCGCTTTTCGACCAAGCGGCATCGGTCCTGATCGACCGTGGCATCGATGGCGGCATCGACTGCGCAATCGTGCTCGGCACCGGGCTCGGGCGCATCGTCGACGACATGACCGAGACGGTCTCGATTCCGTTCGCGGAGATTCCCGGCTTTCCGCAAGGGTCGGTCTCCGGCCATGCCAAGCAGGTGAGCTACGGCCTGCTCTACGGCAAGAAGGTGCTGATCTTCGAGGGCCGGGCACATTTCTACGAGACCGGCGATCCGGCGATCATGCGCGTGCCGCTCGGCCTGCTGACGGCCTTCGGCTCACCGCCTCTGGTGCTGACCAATGCCGCCGGCTCGCTGCGGCCGGATCTGCGGCCCGGCAGCCTCGCGCTGATCACCGACCACATCAATTTCAACGGCCCGAACCCGCTGGTCGGCGATATCGGCGACGGCCGCTTCGTGCCGATGATCGACGCCTATGATCCGCATCTGCGCGCCCGGCTGAAGAAGGCGGCGGCGACCAGCGGCGCCAATATGGGCGAAGGCGTCTACATGTGGTTCAGTGGGCCGAGCTTCGAGACCCCGGCCGAGATCAAGATGGCCAAGCTGCTCGGTGCCGACCTCGTCGGCATGTCGACGGTGCCGGAGGTAATCCTGGCGCGGCGCCATGGCCTGCGCGTCGCCGGCATCTCGATCATCACCAATATGGCCGCCGGCATGCTCGGCGGCGCGCCGAGCCATGGCGAGACCCGCGATGTCGCCGCGACCGCGACCGCCGGGCTGCGCCGCGTCTTCCGCGCCTTCCTGACGGATCTCTGACGTGACGAGCGACGTCGAACTCGCGCTGCGTGCCCTCAGGCTGCTCGACCTGACCGATCTCTCGGAACGGGCGACAGAAACCGGCGCGCTGCAGCTCTGCGCCCGCGCCGTCGCGCCGCCCGGCCCGGTGGCGGCGATCTGCCTCTGGCCGCAATTCGTCAAGACGGCCCGCCGGGCGCTGCGCGACCAGCCGGTCCAGATCGCGACCGTGATCAATTTTCCCGCCGGCGGCAGCAATTGCAGCCTGATCGAGAACGATCTTTCCGAGGCGCTCGCTGATGGTGCCGACGAGATCGACCTCGTCCTGCCCTGGCGCGCCTTCCTCGCCGGCGATCTCGCCAGCGGCCGCGAGATGGTCGTCGAGGCCAAGGCGCGCTGCGGCGACAAGACGCTGAAGGCGATCCTCGAAACCGGCGAATATCCCGACCAGGGTGCCGTGCGCGCGGCTTCCGAACTTGCCATCGCCGCTGGGGCCGATTTCATCAAGACCTCGACCGGCAAGACCACGATTTCAGCGACGCCGGAGGCGGCGCGCACCATGCTGCAGGCGATCAAGGCCTCGGGCCGGCCGGTCGGGCTGAAGCCGTCCGGTGGGCTGCGGACGCTCGCCGATGCACGGACCTATCTCGACCTCGCCGACGAGATGATGGGGCCGGACTGGGCGACGCCGAAGACCTTCCGCTTCGGCGCCAGCGGCCTTTACGGCGTCCTCGCCGACATCATCGCCGGCACCGTCGCGGGCGAACGCACCGACGGAGCCTATTGATGCGCCTGCCCCAGGAGATCATCACCGCCAAGCGCGACGGGGAAAAGCTCGCTGCCGCCGATATCCGGCAGATGGTCGCCGGCCTTACGAATGGCGGCATCAGCGAGGGCCAGGCGGCGGCTTTCGCCATGGCGATCTTCTTCAGCGGCATGGATGCCGATGAACGGGTCGCGATGACGCTGGCGATGCGCGATTCCGGCACGGTGCTCGACTGGAGCGACCTGCCGGGCCCGGCGCTCGACAAGCATTCGACCGGCGGCGTCGGCGATACGGTCAGCCTGCCGCTGGCGGCGGCGGTCGCGGCCTGCGGCGGCCATGTGCCGATGATCTCGGGACGCGGCCTCGGCCATACCGGCGGCACGCTCGACAAGCTCGACGCCGTGCCGGGCTATGTCACCCAGCCCGGGCTCGCACTCTTCCGCAAGGTGGTGCGCGAGGCCGGCTGCGCCATCATCGGCCAGACCGCCGATCTCGCCCCGGCCGACCGGCGCCTCTACGCCATCCGCGACGTCACCGGCACGGTCGAGACGATCCCGTTGCTGACCTCCTCGATCCTGTCGAAGAAGCTCGCCGCCGGCCTGCACGGCCTCGCAATGGACGTGAAGTTCGGCTCCGGCGCCTTCCTGCCGCCGCTCGCCAAGGCGCGCGAGCTCGCCGCGGCGCTGGTCAGCGTCGCCAATGGCGCCGGGCTGCCGACCACGGCGCTGCTGACCGACATGGACGAGCCGCTCGCCTCCGCCGCCGGCAACGGGGTCGAAGTCGCCTATGCCCTCGACCATCTGACCGGCCGGCGGCGCGAGCCGCGCTTCCATGAGGTCACGGTCGCGCTCGCCGCCCAGATGCTGCTGCTCGGCAAGCTCGCCGCGACGATCGAGGAGGCGACGGCGAAGATCGAGGCCGCCTTCGCCAGTGGCGCGGCGGCCGAGCGCTTCGCCCGCATGGTCGTTGCGCTGGGAGGGCCGGCCGATCTGCTGGAGCGGCCGCAGGCGCATCTCGCCGCCGCGCCGCTGGTCCGGCCGGTGCTGCCGGAACGCGCCGGCATCGTCACAAAGATCGACACGCGCGGCGTCGGCCTCGCCGTGGTCGCGCTCGGCGGCGGGCGGACACGGCCGCAGGACACGATCGACCACGCCGTCGGCATCGTCGAGCTCGCCGGCATCGGCGATACGGTCGGCCCCGACCAGCCGCTCGGCATCGTTCATGCCCGCGACGAGGCCGGCTTCTCGGCGGCGCAGACGCGGCTGCGCGCCGCCTACCGGCTCGGCGATGGCCCGGTGGAGCGCGGCCCCCTGATCATTCCCGTTACGGAGGCATCCCAGCCATGAGCCTGTTGGTGGCAATGACCGTCTGGCATGTCGAGGACTGGCGCGCGCGTTTCGCCGCGCTGCTGCCGGAGCTGCCCATCGTGACGCTCGGCGAGCCTTTCGACCGGCGCGCCGTCCATTATGTCGCGAGCTGGAAACATCCCGAGGGTAGCCTCGCCGGGCTGCCCAACCTCGCTGCGATCTTCTCGCTCGGCGCCGGCGTCGACCACATCTTCGCCGATTCCCGGCTGCCGCAGGTGCCGATCGCGCGGGTCGTCGACCCCGACCTGACGACGCGGATGAGCGAATATGTCGTGCTGCACTGCCTGTCGCAGCTGCGCCAGCTGCCGCGCTACATGGCCCAGCAGCGCGCGGGAATCTGGGAGGACGACCGCAACCAGCCGGCGGCGCGCGAGGTCCGCGTCGGCGTGATGGGGCTGGGCGAGCTCGGGCTCGATGCGGTCGCGAAGTTGCGCGTCATCGGCTTCGACGTTGCCGGCTGGAGCCGCTCGCCGAAGGTGATCGACGGCGTGCCGACCTATTCCGGCGAAGCCGGTATGGCAGAATTCCTGGCGCGCACCGACATCCTGGTCTGCCTCGTGCCGCTGACGCCGGAGACGCGCGGCATGCTGAACCGCGCCCTTTTCGCCGGGCTGGCGCGAGACGGGCGCCTCGGCGGGCCGGTGCTGATCAATGCCGGGCGCGGCGGGCTCCAGGTCGAAGCCGACATCCTCGCCTCGCTGGCCGCCGGCGAGCTCAAGGCGGCGGTGCTCGATGTGTTCGAGAGCGAGCCGCTGCCGCAGGATTCGCCGCTCTGGACCCATCCCGCGGTGACGGTGACCCCGCACAACGCGGCGATGTCGGCGCCGGAAACCGTCGCGGCCCAGGTCGCGGCGCAGATCAGGCGGCTCGAGGCGGGCGAGCCGCTCGAGCACATCGTCGACCCCGCGCGCGGCTACTGAGCCGCGCCGGCGGCGTCAGCCCAGCCGCTTGATCGCGGTGATCGGTCCGCCATTGCGGGCGAGGATGCGATCGCGCGCCGGGCGCAGCGGCTCGCGGATCACGCTCATCGAGAACGCCGTCGCGTGCAG
Source organism: Allobosea sp. GW823-FHT02B03 (assembly GCF_058797755.1). Classification (NCBI taxonomy): domain Bacteria; kingdom Pseudomonadati; phylum Pseudomonadota; class Alphaproteobacteria; order Hyphomicrobiales; family Alloboseaceae; genus Allobosea; species Allobosea sp. GW823-FHT02B03. The sequence goes on from NZ_JBXAJY010000006.1 coordinate 479,093, forward strand.
CAGGGTCTCAGGATCGGTCATGATCCCGACATGGCCCTTCCAGAAGACAAGATCGCCGCGTTGCAGACCGGTTAGGTCCTCGTCGAAGGCAACGGGCTGGCCGAGCCCCTTCTCCTGCAAGTCGGAATCGCGCGGCGCGGCGATACCGGCTGCCGCCAGCGCAAGCTGGACCAGCGCCGAGCAGTCGAGGCCGAGGCTGGTCTTGCCGCCCCAGAGATAGGGCACTTCGAGGAAGCGCTCGGCGACCCCCACGAAATCCGGCTCGTGCACGTCACGGGTGCAGAGATGCTGCTTGAAGACGTGACCGCCGCGTTGGGTGACGAAGAACTCGCCGCTTTCGCCGGTGATGGCGAGCATGGCGCCGAGCGAGAGATCCGCCAGCGGCGGCAGTTTGATCGACGGGCCGGGGTAGACGAAGGTCCGCAGCGCCCGGACACGATGGGTCGGCACCGCCGCATCGCCGGCGAGCGAGTCCTCCGGGAGATAGCCGACATAGGAATCGCCGACGAGCTGGCACCAGGCCCAGCCCTCATGCTGCTCGTAGACGCGGACCTGCTCGCCGGCCAGCGCCTGGGTATCCAGCGCGGCGTCGGGGCGCGGCTCGCGCCGCAAGGGCGCGAAGGGCGTAACGACGCGCATCGGCACGGGATCGGCAAAGGCCAGGGCCTCGACCTGGCCATCGAGATGGCGGGCGGCGAGATCGGGCCGGGCAGGCGTGAGGCGGCGGTCGAGAATCTCTGTCATGGGGCCAGTGTAGCGCCGCCGGGTTAACAGGCGAAGGCGCTGGTTCAGGGCATTTTCGGCCGAAGCACGGCCGTCATTGCGAGGAGTGAAGCGACGAAGCAATCCAGGAGGGCGTAGAGCCCTGCCGCCCCTGGATTGCTTCGCTTTCGCTCGCAATGACGGCTCGGTCCGGTCGGATAAAGCGCTAGAGCCGGATCCGATCAGATTGAATCAATCTAATCGGTGAATCCGTCTCTAACTTATTGATAGAGAACGCGTGATCCGATCCGATTGCGAAGCAATCAGATCGGCGTGTGCTCTAAGCCGGGCCGAGCTCGCGGGCCCGCGCCGTCACGAGATCGGCGAGGTGCTCGACGGCGAGCGCGCCCGCGACCGTGCGCTGGATCACGACATTGCGCTTGTCGGTCTCGTCGCGGCGGCGCGTCACCAGGCCGAGCTTGCCCATCGAATCCAGCGCGCGGGTGATCACCGGCTTGGTGACGCCGAGCCGGCTCGCGAGGCCGCGCACCGTATGCGGTGGCAGCTCCAGATAGATCGTCAGAAGGATCGCGGTCTGGCGCACCGACAAATCGGAATGCGCGTCCTGGACCAGGTCGAGATGGACCTGGCGCCAGAGCTTGAGCGCCTGAGACGGTTTGATCTCCAGCGCCATGAGCGCCCGTTCCCCCGATCGTTACGGGGCCGTATCATTATCGCAGCGCCGGGGCGGCGCAACAGCTGACGCGAGACAGGCTTAACGCGCCGGGTAGAGCTGCCGGGCGAGCGCATAGGTCAGCCGGGCGCCCTGGCATTCGCCGCCCTCAGGCCGGCCGGGCTTGGCCGAGGGATTCCAGCCATAAATGTCGAAATGGGCATAGGAGACGGACTTCTCGACGAAGCGGTTGAGGAAGAGCGCCGCCGTGACCGAGCCGGCGAAAGGGCCACCCGAGATATGATTGACCTCGGCCACCTTGGAATCGAGCAGGGCGTCATAGGCCGGCCAGAGCGGCAGCCGCCAGACCGGGTCGTTCACCGCCATGCCGAGCCGCGCGATCTCGGCCGCGAGACCCTCGTCATGGGTGTAGAAGGGCGGCAAATCGGGGCCGAGCGCGACACGGGCGGCGCCGGTCAGCGTGGCGTAGTCGATCAGCAACTCCGGGGCTTCCTCATCGGCCAGCGCCAGCGCGTCGGCGAGGATCAGGCGTCCCTCGGCATCGGTGTTGCCGATCTCGACCTTCAGCCCCTTGCGGCTCGGCAAGACATCGCCCGGCCGGAAGGCCGAGCCGGACACCGCGTTCTCCACCGCCGGCACCAGCAGACGCAGCCGGACACGCAGCTTCGCCTGCATGATCATCCGCGCCGCGGCGATCGCGGCGGCCGCGCCGCCCATGTCCTTCTTCATCAGGAGCATGCTGGCATCGGGCTTGAGATTGAGCCCCCCGGTATCGAAGGCGACGCCCTTGCCGACCAGGGTCAGGCGAGGATCGCCCTCTTCGCCCCAGCGCAGTTCGATCAGCCGCGGCGCCCGCGGCGAGGCACGGCCGACCGCATGGATCATCGGAAAATTGGCGGCGAGCAGATCGTCGCCGACGATGCTGGTGACATCGGCGCCGAAAGCCGCGCCGAGCGCCCGCACCGCCGCCTCGATCTCGGCCGGGCCGAGATCGTTGGCCGGGGTGTTGACGAGATCGCGGGCGAGCGCGGTCGATTCGGCGAGGTTGGTCAATTCCTCGCCGTCGACGCCGGCCGGCAGGACGAGCCGCGCCGTCGCCGGCTTGGGCTTGCGGTAGCGCTCGAAGCGATAGGCCGACAGCAGCCAGCCGAGCGCGGCGAGGCCGGGCTCGCCGATCTCGCCCGACAGCGCATAGTCGCCGGCCGGAAGCAGCGCGGCGAGACGGCCGGGCGCGAAGGGATCGCGCCGCCGGACCGTCGCGGGCTCGACGCCGAGCAGCACCGCCGCGAGGGCTCCGCTCGCATCCGGCAGCAGGACGTGCCGGCCGGGGCGGGCCTCGAAGCCCTGCGCCTGGGCGAAAGCACGCGCCAGCGGCGCCAGCCCCGCCTTGAGCTCCGGCCAGCCGCCGGCGGCGACGCAATGGACGGGAATGGCAGGCGAGCCGGCGGGCTGGAGCAGAGCGTGCACGGGCAGAAAACCTCTCGCAAGGGGACCATGGCGGCCCTTGTGAGCCACGCGAATCCAGCTGGTTAACAGTCCGTTAGGGTTAACGTTTTATCACCGCAGGCAACAGTTTTCCGTAACCGGCGAGGCAGTCCGGCCGATGTCCAAGCCTATGATATCCTCCCGCATCCGCCGTTTCGCCGCGGTTTCGCTCGCCTGCCTCGCCCTCGGCGCCTGCCAGATGCGCGGCGGCCCCGGCGACGTCACCGGCTCGATCGGCAGCAGCGCCAGCCAGCCGCGCGGGCCGGAGCAGTGGCGTGGCGAGGAGGCGCAATGGGCCAAGCGCTACGAGGCCAATCCCAAGGACCGCAACGCCGCCTTTTTCTACGCAAGGGCCCTGCGGGCGCTCGACAAGAACGCCCAGGCGCTCGCCATCCTGCAGGGCGCCGTGCTGGTCCATACCAACGACCTCGAGCTGCTCGGCGCCTATGGCCGCTCGCTTGCCGATAACGGCCGCCTGAAGGAAGCCGACGACGTGCTGAGCCGGGCCCATACACCGGAGAAGCCGGACTGGCGGGTGCTCTCGGCGCAGGGCACCGTCGCCGACCAGCTCGGCGAGCACGACCGCGCCCAGCAGATCTACCAGACGGCGCTCAGACTGGCGCCGAACGAGCCGACGGTGATGTCCAATCTCGGCCTGTCGCTCGCTTTGTCGAAGCGCCTGCCCGAGGCCGAGCGCGTGCTGCGCGAGGCTGCCGCCGCGCCCGGCAGCGACGCCCGCGTGCGCCAGAACCTCGTCCTGGTGCTCGGCCTTCAGGGGCGCTTCGCGGACGCCGAACAGATCGCCCGCCAGGATATGAGCCCGGCCGAGGCCACGGCGACCGTCGCCTACCTGCGCCGCTCGGTCAGCCAGCCTAATAGCTGGGAGATGCTGCGCGGCAGCAAGGGCAAGGCGCAGGCACCGCGTACCGCCGCCCCCGCACCAGCACCGGCCGATGCGGAGAGCGGCCAGGCCGGCTGATCGCGAAGGCGCCCTCCCGACAGGGCAGCCTATGAACCCGGTCGTCCCGTTCCCTCGCCGCAACGGGGACCGGGACCGCCCGGATACACGCAGCGCTGCCAGAACTCGGGCTCGGCCCGCGGACGGCGTTTCGCTACGCGGTCACTCGACTCTCGACGCGGACCGGCCGGCGATCGCGCCGAGCCACACTGAAACCGCGACGGCGCCGCCATCGGGCGCGCCAAGGGCACGATCGCCAAGGTAACTCGCACGGCCGAGCCTCGGCTTCATCCCGGCAGTCGCCTCGGCACCGATCCGCGCCGCTTCGGCGGCTTCAGCCCAGGCCGCACTCGCAGTGAGATCGCGCCGTGCCGCAGCCGCCAAGGCCTCGGCAGCCGGAAGCAAGGCATCGAGCATGGTCCGGTCTCCGCCCTTGGCGCCGCCAAGTTCCGAAACGGCGGCGACGCCGGCCGAGAAGGCCGCGCTCCAGCTCTTCAGATCGCTCTCCGCCTCCCTTGTGAGTTGCCGCGCGGCGCGCAGCATTCCCACGGCATAGAAGGGGCCGGAACTGCCACCGATGGCGCGTCGCAGGGCGCCGGCCAGCAAGGCCAGGACCGATGCAGCATCGGCCGAATGGCTCGCGGCACAGCTTGCCCGGATTGCATCCGCAGCCCGCCTCATGCTTATGCCGAGATCGCCGTCGCCGGCGCGGCTGTCGAGCTCGGTGAGCAGCGGTTCGGCGGCTTCCAGCGCAACGGCTGCGGCAAGCGCGGCGTGCCTGACGGTCGCGCCAAGAGCGTCCGCCGACAGCACGGCCTCGCTTTCCGGGGGTGGCTCACCAGCCGAGACGATGGTTGCACTCGTCGGCACGATGCCGGGCCCGGCCCAGGCCGGGGCCTGTGTCGGTTCGTCGAGCAGGGCAAGGCGGACATCGTCCAACGCCATCACGGAAAGCGAGCAGCCCGGCATTTCGAGCGCGCTCAGCAAGGTTCCGGCCCAGGCACGGCGCACGACCAGCCCGCGCTCGCGCAACCGGGCGAGCGCGCGCCTCGCGACGACCGCGAGCTCCATCGTCGTGGTGCCGCCGAGATTGTTGACCAGCAGGGCGACGGGCGTGCCTGCAGCATAACCGCGATCGGCGATGATCGAGTCCAGCATCCGGTCGGTGATGGCGTCGGCCGGTGCGATCTTCTCGCGGGCGATGCCGGCCTCGCCGTGAATGCCGAGACCGAGCTCGATCTCGTCCGCGCCGAGGCTGAAACCCGGCGTGCCGGCGGCCGGGATCGTGCAGGCGCCGAGCGCGACGCCCATGGTGCCGGTCACCGCCGCGGCCGCACGGCCTGCCGCGGCCACCCTTTGCAGGTCCTCGCCGGCTTCGGCCAGCGCACCGGCGATCTTGTGGATCAGCACGGTGCCGGCAATGCCGCGACGGCGCTCTTCCGGGACCGTGTCGCGCAGGGCGACATCGTCGGCGACGACGACGATCTCGGTGGGAATCCCGCCGGCGCGAGCGAGCTCGGCCGCAAGGCCGAAGTTCAGCCGATCGCCGGTGTAGTTCTTGACGATCAGAACCGCACCGGCAGGCCCTGCGACGGCATGGATCGCGGCCAGCACCGCATCGACGGACGGCGAGGTGAAGACATCGCCCGACACCGCCGCATGCAGCATGCCCCTGCCGACATAGCCGGCATGGGCCGGCTCGTGCCCGGCACCACCGCCGGAGATGACCGCGACCTTGCGCTGCGCCGGTTCGGGCGTGTCGCTGCGCAGCACGACGTCGTACTCCGCCAGCAGCGCGAGCCCGGGATGAAGGGCGACGATCCCTTCCAGCATTTCACGGACGACCTGGCGGGGATCGTTGATCAGCTTCTTCATGACATCCTTCCAGAAGGCACGGCGCAGGCCGCGGCCCAGACTGGCGAATAGCTGAGCCCGGTCAACCTTGGAGGAGGCGGGTTTCGCGTTTCCCCGGCGACGAGGAGACGCTGAGCCAGCTCGAGATGTTGGCGGAGGAGCGCGTGCCCTCCGGCCTCACCCTCCCCTGATCGCGTGACGGCGAGGGGAAGGTCTCCGCGGGACCGCAAGCGTGAGCGCGTGGCCTTATCCGCTGCGCCCATCGCACAGCTTAGAACCACCACGCGCTCATGATGCGTTTCGATAGGGCGTTCTGGCTCTGCGGCAGGACGGCTGCCGGGCGAGATCCCGGCATCCAGCTCGCCGCATCGGCCCGCCGCATCGTTCCTGACCGATGGCAAGATACCAAGGCGAGGTAATCACAGTGAACGCATCGCGGTTCAACCCTCGCGGTGTAAGGTGCAGTGCGAACAGAAACGCGAGGCAATTCGCTGTTAAAGGCCGCCTCGCCGCTTGCCTTGGAGTAGCCTGAGCCGAACGATCCCAAGAAGAATGTGACGATACTTTACAGCGAGAGGGTCTATGGAACGGATAACGATCGCAGTCGTTGACGACCACCCTCTCCTGATGGAAGGAATCGTCGCGCTGATGCAAAGAAAGCCTGGCTTTTCCTTGGCATCGGCAGGATCACAGGCGGGCGACATCTGCGCGATTGCTGTCAAACACCGCCCCGATGCAATGGTCGTCGACCTGAACATGCCCGGTGACGCCTTCCAGGCGATCGCGGACGCTGCGCGAGCCGTGCCAGAGATGAAGATCGTGGTCTTCACGGCTTCGACCAGCACGGATCACGCTATTCAGGCCCTGGAGGCAGGCGCCAAGGGCTATGTACTCAAGGGCAGCACGGCGGAGGATCTGATCGAGGCCATCGAAGCGACCTGCCGCGGCGAAATCTACATCACCCCATGCTTCTCCGCCAAAGTGATCGGCGCCCTGCAGTGCAAGGCGCTGGAAAAGAAGTCCGCCCAGGCCACCCGCCTCAGCGTCCGTGAGGACCAGATCGTGAAGCTGCTCCTCTGCGGCAAGCAGAACAGGGAGATCGCCAGCGCGCTTTCGCTGAGCGAGAAGACGGTCAAAGGATACATGACCCACCTCATGCACAAGCTGAACGCGCGCAACCGGCTGGAAGTCGTTATCGCTGCCCAGCGGCTGAACGCGGCGGCGCTCGAGGCTGCAGGCGCCTCACCGAGACTGAGCAAGCCAGCACTGCCCTGAATGCCAGCGCCTTTTCGAGCGCAGCCAGCACCGGGACGCGTGAAGATAATGCTATGATAGAGAATTAGAGCCTTTTCCGCGTTTCAACGAAGCGGGGAAAGGCTCTAGGAGCGCAGCGGCAGGCTCGCGCGAATCTCGGTTCCGCCATTCTGCAATCTGATGATCGCCAGGCTGCCGCGCAGCGCCTTGACGCGGCTCTCCATGCCACGCAGCCCGAGCTTGGTGCTGCCCATCGGACGGTGGAGCTGCGATGACGATTGCACGCCGCTGTCGGCCACGGCGATCTCCAGCATCTTTCCGTCGCCCCGGGCCGTTACGCGTTGCCCACGTCCTCCCGCATGCTTGTAGGAATTGTTCAGCGCCTCCTGGATGACGCGGTAGGCGCAGACCCGGATGGCACGCGGGGCGTGCTTGGGCAGGTTCAGGAGATCGCGCGCGACTCGGGTCCCGGTGTGTTCCTCATGTCTCGTCACCGCCAGGTCGATGGTCTCCGCGGGAGACAGGTGCTCGACCTCCGGAAGCACGAGTCCGGCGGACAGATTTCGCAACTCGGCCAGGGTTTTCTGGATCAAGGGCTCCAAGTTCTGGCGGATCGTTCTCGCGAGCTCCTCTGGCTGCTCCCCCTGCTCCGAGGCCCGAGGCAGCTTCAGCATCATCAGGCTCAGGATCTGGATCGGGCCGTCATGGATATCCGCGCCGATGCTGGCCAGATAGGTCTCATTCAAGGCGGAAGCATTGAGACGGGCGCGATCTGCGGCGCGACGCAAGGCGTTGTTGCGCTTGGCCAGCGCTGCCGCACGTGCAAGGTTCGCCTCCAGCAGGTCCTGCTGCATGCCGATCGTTCGGCTGATACGGCTCGCGATCAAATAAAGCAGAAACACAATAACAATTGCAACAAACGCTATAAGCATCCACGTCGTGAACTCCATTTCATAGAGCTCTTTTTGAATTCTTGTATCAAATTCATAAAACTCTCCGATCGCAATGATATCTTTTGTTTTTCTTTTGTAGATCGGAGCATATATTTCTATAAGTCTATTACTATTGTCAGATAATCTAAATTCACCTTTCTCATCATCCGGATCGGTGTCTATCACAACACTTCCGGAAAGAGTTCTGGCAATGTAGTCCGGATGCATCTTTTGATGGGAGTCCGACTTGTTCGTGCTGTAGACGAGATTCCCGCTGGTATCCCAGATCTTGATGATTGCGACGCGACTGCCAAGATTCGTCTTGAAAAGCAGGTCGTCTATCTCCGCTTCGCTCTCCGGAGTCAGCCGGTTCGCGTGCTCCAGAAGCTGCACGTGATTTGAGAGAAAGCCTTCCAAATAGAGCGCGCCTGTCTCCGCCATCCCCTGGACCCAGCCGTCTCGGATGCGCTTCTCGACCCAGTAGCCAAGCGTCGCCATCGACAGGCCCACCGCCAGCGCGGCGGTAATCAGGAATTTCCGTTCCAGGCTAAGCGCGCGCCAGTGCCTCGAAACGGCGGCGGGCAAGCCCAGCCCCGGCCAGTGCGCCGGAGCGCTCGAAGCCGGTGGCGAAGCGGCGAGGTCGGGGCCTTGCCGGGGCTTTCCATCTGCAGGCGAGCTCATCCGCAATCCTCATGGATTCAGGCCGAGTACCCTCCGACCGGGCGCGCCAGGTCACTGCCAGTGAAGATCAATTTCGTATGAAATAACAAGATAATAAAGGGCGTTCACCAAAGCCTGCGCTCCCTCCCGGGAATCGGTGCTTGAGCTTCTGCTTGGAGGTCGCCTCGCGGCTGTCCGCACCGGGCGGCGCTCATCGCCGCATGCACGAGGCGCGGTTCCTCCCGGCGAAATCTAGCCGCTCCGACCGCAATCTCAAGCGTACGAAAGTCCGCCGCCGACTGCCGACTAAGGTCGGTACTTTTGGCTGGACCTTCCGCGCTATGAAATCAGCCAATCCGAAATAATGATCGACGATACGAATTCGATATTATTCGTATTAAATTTTATGATCTCACAGCTCGACGTCAATAACAACAATATTGATTTTATTTGGCTCGTTACCTGAAGCGTCTTTGCGGTCGGTCACAAAAATCGGAGACGGTACGATGGTATCCTACATCAGAAGCGATCTCGATTTCATTCTCGCGCAGATCAAGATCGCCGAGAACCATGCGAACGGCCAGCCGCTGTTCGGTCCCGGTGGGCAAATTCCGGCCTATAATATTGCCTGGGGACTTCGCACCGTCGACGGTTCCTATAACCATCTGCTTCCGGGCCAGGAACAGTGGGGCGCAGCCGATCACGAGTTCCCCGAGCTGCTGCCGCCGCAATACCGACCGGCTGACGGCACGCCCTTCGATCCGGACGGCCCCGGCGTGGGCGTCCCGCCCATGCCGACGGCACCGAACTACAACCCGTCGAACAATCCGGGTTCGCTCGTCTTCGATTCGAGCCTGCGGACCATCTCCAACCTGCTCGTCGACCAGACGCTGGGCAACCCGGCGGCGATCCTGACGGCGCTGCAGCGCGCCGGCTCGACGACGCAGATGACCGACCTCGCGACGATCACGACGATCTACCAGACCTTCAAGCCGGCTTCCGACGCCGAGTATCAGGCGCGCGTCGTGATGCAGAATGCCAAGACGGCAGCCGATGCGCTGGGCGATGGCAATCCCAATACGCCCCCGTCGCCTGCAGAACAGACGGCGCTCGATGCGCTGGCAGCCGCAACGACCGCACATGCTGCGACAGTCACGGCGCTGGAAGCGGCGCGCGTGGTCCGCGATGCGGCGCTCGAGCCGTTCGGCATCGCAATGGATGGCGACAACGTCCATCTCCCGGCCGTCGCACCCGACGAAGGCCTCTCCGCCCCATTCAATTCGTGGTTCACGCTGTTCGGCCAGTTCTTCGATCACGGGCTCGACCTGGTCAACAAGGGCGGCAGCGGCACCGTGTTCATCCCGCTGCAGCCGGATGATCCGCTCTATGTCGAGGGTAGCCACACCAATTTCATGGTGCTGACGCGCGCTACGGTTGGCCCCGGCGCCGACGGCGTCATGGGCACACCCGACGACACGCGCCCCGTCAACACCACGACCGCCTATGTCGACCAGAACCAGACCTATACCTCGCATCCCTCGCACCAGGTCTTCCTGCGCCAGTATGTGCTGAACGCTGCGGGCGACCCCGTCGCCACCGGCAAGCTGATCGAAGGCGCCAATGGCGGCATGGCGACCTGGGGCGAGGTCAAGTTCCAGGCCCGGACGGTGCTCGGCATCCAGCTGACCGACAACGACGTCGGCAGCGTGCCGCTGATGCGGACCGACGCCTATGGCAACTTCATTCCGGGCACCAACGGCTTCCCGCAGATCATTACAGGCATCGGCCTCGACGGCATTCCCAACACCGCCGACGACATCGTCGTCGAGGGCAATCCCGCGGCCAACGGCGGCCTCGGCGTTCTGACGACCGGCGCGCTCCGCACCAGCCACGCCTTCTTAGCCGACATCGCGCATGAGGCGGTCCCGGTCGGCAAGATCGCCGACGGCGACATCACGATCGGCCTCGGCAACCCCGGCAATGGCGACACCGAATACGACAATGAGCTGCTCGACGCGCACTTCATCGCCGGCGACGGCCGCGCCAACGAGAATATCGGCCTCACCGCCGTGCACCATGTCTTCCATTCCGAGCACAACCGGCTGGTCGAGCATACCAAGGAGGTCGTGCTCGCTGACGCCAACACCATGCTCGCCGAAGGCGCTTCGCAGGCGGAGGCCGTGGCCTTCCTCAACGAATGGCTGGTCAACGATGTCGCGGCCGTTCCGGCCAGCGCCGCCGGCCTGATCTGGGACGGCGAGCGCCTGTTCCAGGCCGCCAAATTCGGCACAGAGATGCAGTACCAGCATCTCGTCTTCGAGGAGTTCGCGCGCAAGGTTCAGCCGAACATCAACGTCTTCCTCGTGCCTGACGGCTTCGACACCACGATCGATCCCTCGATCGTCGCCGAGTTCGCCCATGTGGTCTATCGCTTCGGCCACTCGATGCTGACCGAGCAGATCGACCGGCTCGACACCAACTACGCCTCCAACTCGATCAGCCTGATCGAAGGCTTCCTCAACCCGACGGCCTTCAACGGCCTGAACGGCGTGATCGACGACGAGATCGCCGCGGGCTCGATCATCCGGGGCATGACCCGGCAGGTCGGCAACGAGATCGACGAGTTCGTGACCAGCGCGCTGCGCAACAACCTGCTCGGCCTGCCGCTCGATCTTGCGACCATCAACCTCGCCCGCGGCCGCGACACCGGCGTGCCCTCGCTCAACCAGGCGCGCGCCCAGTTCTACGAAGCGACCAACCAGGACGTCCTGCTCAAGCCTTATGAGAGCTGGGTCGACTTCGCCGGGCACCTCAAGCACGAGGCCTCGATCATCAACTTCATCGCGGCCTACGGCACGCATTCGCTGATCACCGGCGAGACCACGATCGAAGGCAAGCGCGACGCGGCCCTGACGCTGATCCAGGGCTCCGGCGTGGGCAAGTTCGCGGTGCCCGGGTTCGTCATGCCGACCGATGCGGTCGACTTCCTCAATGCCACCGGCACCTATGCCGGCGGATCGCTCGGCGGCCTCAACAATGTCGATCTCTGGATCGGCGGCCTCGCCGAGGAGATCATGCCGTTCGGCGGCATGCTCGGCTCGACCTTCAACTTCGTCTTCGAAGTGCAGATGGAGAAGCTGCAGAACGGCGACCGCTTCTACTATCTGCAGCGGCTCGACGGCCTGCACCTGTTCGGCGAGATGGAGAACAACTCCTTCGCCGGCATGATCATGCGCAACACCGATGCGACGCACCTGCCGTCCGACGTGTTCTCGACCCCCGGCCTGATCCTCGAGGTCAACCAGTCCAGGCAGTTCAACGATCTGGACGGCAACGGCACGCTCGAGAGCACCGATCCGACCGGAACGGGCATCCTGACACAGCTGGTGATCCGCAACGACCCGTCGACTGCCGGCCCCGACACGAACTATCTCCGCTATACCGGCTCGGACCATGTGGTCCTCGGCGGAACCGATGGCAACGACACGCTGATTGGCGGCATCGGCGACGACACGCTGTTCGGCGACGCCGGCAACGACAAGCTCGAAGGCGGCTTCGGCAACGACATCATCAATGGTGGTGACGGCGACGACATCATCAAGGACAGCGGCGGCGACGACAACATCAAGGCCGGCGCCGGCAACGACGTCGTCCATGCGGGCCCGGGCCTCGACCTCGTCATGGGCAATGACGGCCAGGACTTCATCTTCCTCGGCACGGATATGGGTTCGGAAGTCTTCGCCGGCACGGGCAACGACTTCATCTACGGCAACAAGAACGCCGAACGCATCCTCGGCAACGAGGGCAATGACTGGATCGAGACCGGTACTTTCGACGGCGCGCCGGGCGACAATTTCGACGAGGTCTTCGCGCATGACAGCATTGACGGCCATGACGTGTTCCTCGGCGATGGCGGCTTCGACGAGTTCATCGGCGAGGGCGGCGACGACATCATGGTCGGCAGCGCCGGGCGCGGCAAAATGGCCGGCATGTCGGGCTTCGACTGGGCGACCTACAAGGACAACACCCTTGGCGTGAACGCCAATCTGTCGATCCCGATCGTGTTCGACGAGGCTCCGACCCTGCCCCAGAACGCAGCGCTCGACGAGTTCGCGTCGATGGAAGGCCTCTCGGGCAGCCGCTTCAACGACGTCCTGACCGGCTCCGAAGCGACCGCGGCCGACCGGCTGCCCGCCGCCCAGGGCGGCACGGAAGGCTTTGCCGGCAGCGCGCTCGACGCGGAAGGCATTGCCCTGATCGCCGGCCTGCAGGAACTGCTCGGCCAGGGCGTGACGTCCTTCTCGGCGGGCGACATCATCCTCGGCGGCGACGGCAGCGACGTCATGACGGGCCTTGCCGGCGACGACATCATCGACGGCGACAAGTGGCTCGACGTGCAGATCGGCGTCTTCGCTCCCGGGGACGTCAACCACACCGGCACCCCGCTCGCCCTGCACAAGAGCATGACGACGCTGGCGAACGCGATGTTCAACGGCACGATCAATCCCGGCCAGCTCTCGATCGTCAGGACGATCCGGGACAGCACCGCACAGGAAGCGCTGGGCCAGACCACCGACAGCGACGGCGTCGCCGATATCGACGTCGCGGTGTTCTCCGGCGCGCGGGCCGAATACGACATCGACTTCAACCCCGACGGCACCGTGACCGTCTCCCATACCGGCGGCCTCGCCACCGACGGCACGGACACCGTCCGCAATGTCGAGATTCTGCGCTTCACCGACCAAGATATCTCGCTGCTCGCGCCGACGCTGGACCTGCATGGTCCGACGACGTCGACGAGCACCGTGACGGCTCTGCAGGCGTACCGCGATACGTTCGGCCTGGTCGCTTACAATAACAACAACGGCACATCGAACTGGGGCGGCAACTGGACGGAAGGTAACGACAACGCCAATGCCGCCAATGGTGACATACAGATCACCGGGGGCCGCCTGGCGTTCATCGAGGGCACCGACGGCAATGAAACCATCACCCGCGCGGTCAATCTCACGGGCGTGACTAGAGCAATCCTGTCCTTCGACTATCAGGCGGACGACCTCGACGGAGGCGAGACCGTGCTCGTCCAGGTGCGCAACAGCACCAACCCGAACGCTGCTTGGACGACGATCGGCACGCTGGGCGGCGACGTGACGACAAACTTCTCGCAGCAACTCGCTCCAGCTCTTGTCGGCGCCAACACGCAAGTGCGGTTCGCCGCCCAGGGGACCTACGAAGCCGGCGAGAACTTTTTCATCGACAACGTGAACATCCGGACCGAGGTCGATACGGTCACGCCCGTTCCCGGCGGACCAGGCAACAACTACAGCACCAGCTACACCGAAAATGGCGCGCCCATCCCGATCGCACTGGGGCCTGTCGTCACCGATGACGGCACGACCATCGCGTCGGCACGGATCGTCATCACCAACGCCAGCGCCGGCGATGCCCTGTCGGTGACAGGCACCCTGCCGGCCGGGATCAGCTCGGCGCTCGACCCCAACGCGCCTGCCGGGCAGCTGGTCCTGAACCTGACCGGCAACGCCTCGCCGGCCGCCTACCAGGCGGCGATTGCGCAGATCCGGTATTCGAGCACCTCGGAGAATCCGTCCACGGTCGCCCGGACGATCAACGTCACCGTCAATGACGGCCTGCTGAACAGCGCGGTCGCCACCACGACGGTCAATGTCGTGGCGACGAACGACGCTCCGATCGCCGCCAACGATACGGTCATCACCAACGTGGCCGCGAATACCAGCTTCGCGATCCAGCGGTCGGCCCTCCTCGCCAACGACAGCGATCCCGAGGGCTCGCCCGTGACGATCACAGCGGTCGGCGGGCAGAACGGTCTCAGCGCTCCGGTCCTGGGCGCCGACGCCGTGACGGTTTCCGATACCGGCGGTGCCGGCGGTTCCTTCACCTATACCGGCAGCGACGGGACGTTGACCGACGGAGCGACCGTGAACGTGACCCGTGTCACCGGCACGACGGTCAATGGCAACAACGACGCGGAAATCTATGTCCTCGCCGGCACTGCCGATACGGTCAACGCCAGCGGCGGCAACGACATCATCTTCGCCGGCGGCGGCATCGATACCATCAATGCCGGCAGCGGCAACGACCGGATCGACGGCGGCGACGGCAACGACCTCATCACCGGCGGACTCGGCGACGACGTGATCCTCGGCGGCACCGGTAACGAGACGATCACCTGGAACGCCAACGCCAACGGCGCCACTGACGGCTTCGACATCGTCAATGGCGACTTCGGCACCGATACCTTCCGGGTCACGACCCGGGCGGGCGAGGCGGAGACCTATCGCGTCTATGCCAGGGACTACTGGGAAGACACGCTCCTGCTCGGCGGCCTGCAGCCGGATACCGAGATCGTCATCACCCGGACCACCGGAGGGACCACCTCGATCATCGCCGAACTCGACAATGTCGAGGAGATCCGGATCGGCACGCAGACCACCGATCCGGTCAATGGCGGCGCCGGCGGAACACCGGGCGACACAGTGCAGATCTTCGGCGACTTCTCGACGACGAGCCTGGCACTCAACACGATCACCATCGACGGCAACGCCGGTGACGACACCATCGACATCACCTCGCTGTCCTCGGCGCATCGCATCGTCTTCAGGTCGAATGGCGGCAACGACACGATCGTCGGGACGCTGCGCCCGCAGGACGTGATCGAGCTGCCGGGCGGCGCGACCCCGGACGACTATGACGTCACGACCGAGAACGGCGTCACGAAGATGACGAGCCCGACGCACAGCCTCGCCTTCAAGACGACGGGCGGCATGCCGCAATTCTCGAACCATGAGGATGATGACGACGAAGATGACGACGACCATCACAACGGCTCTGGCTGTGACGACGATGATGACGATGACGACACCCCGACCAATCCGGCGCCGAGCGCGGGAAGCCCGCGGACCGGCACGCCGCAGGACGATGTCCTGAGCGGCACCGGAGCAGCGGACACGCTGGTGGGGCTGGGGGGCGATGACGTCCTGACCGGCGCAGGCGGCGACGATGCTATCTCTGCGGGGGCGGGAGACGATGTCGCCGATGCCGGCGCAGGCCGCGACGTGGTCTTCGGGGCGGCCGGAAACGACCAGCTCTTCGGCGGCGCCGGAGCCGACATGCTCTATGGCGAGGCCGGCGACGACAAGCTGTTCGGCGACGGCGGCGATGACCTGCTTTCCGGCGGAACCGGTAACGACACCGTGGTCGGCGGCGCCGGCAACGATGTGATCGTCGGCGAAGTCGGCGACGGCAACGACGCCTATTACGGCGATGGCACCGATGGCGGAGCCGGCACCGACACGCTCGACCTGTCGGCGATCACGGCGAACCTCACCGTCGATCTCGGCAACGGGCTCCTCGGACGCGGCAGTGCCAGCAGCAGCCAGAGCGGGACCGACTCGCTCTGGAACATCGAGAATGTCGCGACCGGATCCGGCAACGACACCATCACGGCCAGCAATGCGGTGAACGTGATGGAAGGCGGGACCGGCAACGACACCTTCCGCTTCCTGAGCAAGGAAGGGGCGGATGGCGATACGATCCTTGGTTTCGAGCCCGGCGACCGGCTCGACCTCAGCGGCATCGACGCCAATGCGGCGGTGGCCGGCAACCAGGCCTTCACGCTGGTACCCGGCGCCGACTTCACCGCCTCCGCCCAGCTTGTGGTGGTCTACGAGACTCGGGCTGATGGCGACTACACGATCGTCAAGGGGAACGTCGATGCGGCGACGGACACCGATTTCCGCATCGAGCTCAAGGGCAGCCACACGCTGACCTCGGACAACTTCAATCTCTGAGGTCCAACTTCAGGGAGCGGTCCGCGCCCCGGGCCGCTCCCTGCCTTTCCGACATTCCCCCGCGTGTGAATGCTGACGGATTGCGATCATGGCTTCTTCACGAGAACTGGCGAGCGCCAGAAGGCGCGATGCAGCGAAGCTCACACAGGGCTTCCGCAGTGCCTTCATCTTCCTGTTCGTGATGTCCGGCATCATCAACATCCTGGCGCTGACCGGCTCGCTCTACATGCTCCAGGTCTACGACCGCGCCCTGACCAGCGGCAGCGTGCAGACCCTGGTGGCACTCTCCACCCTGGCGATCGGGCTTTATCTGTTCCAGGGCGGCTTCGACGTGATCCGCTCGCAGGTTCTGGTGCGCGTCGGAGCGAGGCTCGACGAGGACATCGCGCCGATCGCCCATCGCGTCGCGATAGACATGCCCCGCTTCGGCTTCTCGAGCGCGGAGGCGCTGGAGCGCGGGCGCGATGTCGATACGGTGCGCGCCTTCCTGGGCAGCCAGGGCCCGAGCGCCCTATTCGACCTGCCCTGGATCCCGCTCTACCTGGCCTTCGTCTACTTCCTGCATCCCTGGCTGGGCGCCCTGACGCTCGGCGGCGCCTTCATCCTGACGCTGCTGACGATCCTCAGCGAGGTGCTGACGCGCCGGCTGAACGGGACCACGCGCCAGGCCGGGATCGTGCGCAACGCGATCGCCGATTCCAATGCCCGCAACGCCGAGGTGCTGAAGGCGATGGGTTTCGCCCATCAGGCCGTCGCCCGTTTCGACAGCGCCAATCGCGAGCATCTGGAATTGCAGACGCAGGCGAACGACCTGGGCGGCACCTTCGGCGCGATCTCGCGCGTGCTGCGCATGATCCTGCAATCGGCGATCCTCGGGCTGGGCGCCTATCTCACGATCAAGGGCGAGCTTTCCGCCGGCGCCATCATAGCGGCCTCCGTCGCCTCCGCGCGGGCCCTGGCCCCGGTCGACCTCGCCATCGCCAACTGGAAGGGCTTCGTCGCCGCACGTCTCGCCTTCGGCCGGCTGCGCGACACGGTTGTGGCACTCAGCCAGGCGGTCGAGCCCATGAAGCTTCCGGCTCCGGCCAAGTCGCTCAAGGTCGAAAAGATCACGGTGGCCGCGCCGGGCACGGGGCAGATCCTGCTCAGCGAAGTCGGCTTCGAGATGGCGGCCGGAACGGCGCTCGGCGTGATCGGCCCGAGCGGTGGCGGCAAGACGACCCTGATACGCGCCCTGACCGGCATCTGGCCGACGCTGCGCGGCTCGGTCAGGCTCGATGGGGCCGAGCTCAGCCAATGGCCGGAGGAGAGCCTCGGTGCCTCGATCGGCTACCTCCCGCAGGAGGTGAGCCTGCTGGATGCGACGGTCGAGGAGAACATCTCGCGCTTGAGCCCGCGTGCCGACGCCTTCGACATCGTCGCGGCGGCCGCGGCGGCCGGCGTCCATGAGATGATCGTCCGGCTGCCGAACGGCTACCAGACGCAGCTCGGCTCGCAAGGAACCGCGCTCTCGGCCGGGCAGAGACAGCGGATCGGGCTCGCCCGCGCGCTCTATGGCAGGCCTTTCCTCGTCGTGATGGACGAGCCCAACTCCAATCTCGACGGCGAAGGCGAGGCGGCCCTCAACGCCGCGGTCGAAGCCATCAAGAAGCGCGGCGGCATCGCCATCATCGTCGCGCATCGGCCGAGCGCGCTCGTCGCCGTCGACTATGTCTGCCTGATCCAGAGCGGCAAGCTCATCGCATTCGGCCCGAAAAGCGAGATCCTGGTGCCCTCGGCGGGACATGGCGCAGGGGCACCCCCTGCGCCATCGAGCGCTGCTCCGGTCACTCCGATGACCGGTCACTTCAATGCCAAACACGAACGGGTGTCGGCATGATCGAGGTCAAGGCTCTCAAACCCCAAACTCCCAACCTGCCGACGGCCGAGCAGATCTATCGTACGCCCGAGGCTGAAAGCCGGCCCGCGCGCTTGGTCGGCGCGGTCCTGCTCGCAATGGCGGCGATCGCGACCTACATCGCGAGCCTGTTCCCCAGCCTCGCCAGGTCCACTCCGGAGCCCAGCGCCGAGCAGCCGGAGGCAAAGCGCGGCGACGCGCCGGACGTGCTGGGCGCTGCGGCGGAAGAGGAGACGGGAGCGCTCGGCGAGGGCGAGAGGGAGCCGGCGCTGGGTTCCGGCGCCCCAAGCGCGCCGGTGGGCGGGATCGCGGATTTTCTCGGGATCGATTCACCGCCGATCGATTATGAGCAGCTGCCATTGCCGCGCTCGGATTCGCCAAGGGCCCCGTTCGGCCTCGACCTGCCGAGCAACGACAACCGCCTGGCACGCAACTTCCAGGCCGTTGCGCCTGTGGGCGAGGGCGGGAGCTCCTCCCGCCCGGCCAGCTCGATGTCAGGAGAAGCAGGTGAGAAGGACTCGCTGAAGCCGGTCAAAAGCGCCCCACAGGCCGAACCGACCGACAAGGCCAGAAATGAGAAAACCGGCGGCGATGGAAAGTCCGGCAGCGTCGGCGCCAGTTCGGAAGACCGCGCGCCGCGCAACCAGGCGCCCGTCCTGCGCGGCGTCGTCACGCTGCCCAGCATCGGGATGTGCGAGACGCTGCTGGTCTCCGTCGCGGCGCTGCTCTCCGGCGCCTTCGATGCCGACGGCGATACGCTTTCCATCGTCAACCTGCGCGTCTCCGGCGGAACCCTGACCCCGGTCGAAGGCGGCTGGATCTTCAAGCCGGCCGCCGGGTCTCACGGTCCGGTAACGCTGGAATACGAGGTGAGCGACGGCAAGGTCGCGGTTGCGCAGACGGCCGGTTTCGAGGTGGTCGAGTTCAACGAGATCAACGGCACAGCGGCGGACGACATGCTGATCGGTACCGAATGCGCCGACATCATCTCGGGCGGCGACGGGGCAGACAACATCCACGCCCGCGGCGGCAGCGACATCATCCATGGTGGCCTCGGCAACGACCATATCGTAGCCGGCGCAGGCGATGACCTCGTCCATGCGGGCGCCGGCGACGACATCGTGTTCGGCGGTGCCGGCGACGACATCATCCATGGCGAGGCGGGCAATGACCGCATCTTCGGCGGCGCCGGCAACGACCAGATCTCGGGCGGGGCGGGCAATGACGAGATCCATGGCGAAGACGGTGACGATACCTTGGCGGGCGACGAGGGCGACGACATCATCTCTGGTGGTGCCGGCTCCGACATGATCGGCGGCGGCTCCGGAAATGATCGGCTTTCGGGCGGGACGTCCCCCGACTATCTCTCCGGCGGCCTGGGAGACGACGTCATCTTCGGCGAAGATGGCGACGATTTCATCGACGGCGGCCCTGGCGATGACGATATCGACGGTGGCCCGGGCAACAACATCATCCAGACCGGGAGCGGCAGGAACCGTGTTGTGGCCGCCGATGGCGACAACATCGTCATCGGAGGAAGCGGAGAGGATACGGTCACGCTTGGTGCCGGGCGCGACACGGTGCGCGCGGGTGGCGGCAATGACGTCGTCGACTCCGGCGCGGGCGACGACCGGGTCTTCGGCGAGGACGGCAACGACAAGATTTCCACCGGCGCGGGCAACGATATCGTCTCCGGCGGCAAGGGAAACGATACGATCGAGGCAGGTCCCGGCGCGGACCAGGTGAAGGGCGATGAAGGCGACGACACCTTCGTCGTGACCCTCGACCAGGATGACGATCGCTATGATGGCGGCGACGACACCGACACGCTCGACCTCTCCCGCACGACACAGGGCGTCGAAGTCGATGCGATCGCCGGCACGGCGAAGGGCGCAGAGATCGGCAAGGACATCGCCGTCAACATCGAGGCCATCATCGGCGGCAAGGGCGACGACAAGTTCGTGGTCGGCGACAAGCCGACGACGCTCACCGGTGGCGAGGGTGACGATGCCTTCGTCTTCGAGGTTTCGCTAGGCGATGAGCAGCGCGATCTCATTCACGAGATCCTGGACCTCGATGCCGGCGACCGCATCGTCGTCAAGCAGTACCAGCTCCGCAGCGACTTCGACGAAGCGGACGACGATCAGACAGAGGCGGAAGGCGAGGACGACCGCTTCAATGCGACCTATGGCGAAGAGGAGACGGCGCAGCCGTTCCGGTTCCGCATCGAGAAGATCGACGGCAACGAACATACCATCGTCGACGTCTATCTCGAGCAGGACGACGAGCGGGATTTCTCGATCCAGGTCCTCGGAAACCACAAGTTCTATTACTTCTAGCCAGCGCAGGGCTGCGCGTATTGCAGCTCGGGCGCGGATGGAGTGGCCGCCGTGAACATGCAGAACTTCGATGCACGCCGGTTCGACACGGCGCCCAAGGTGAACGAGGTCCCGGAGCGTCAGAGCAGCTTCCGGCTCAGGCGTCACGTCATCATCGGTTCGACGCTGGCACTCGTGCTGATCGTCGGCTGCGGGGGCTGGGCCGCGACCGCCCAGCTCAGCGGCGCGATCATCGCCCAGGGCACCGTCAAGGTCGACCAGAACCTGAAGGAAGTGCAGCATCGCGATGGCGGCATCATCGAGCGGCTGGCCGTCCAGCAGGGCGACAGCGTCGCCGAAGGCCAGATGCTGATCCAACTCGACGATGTCCAGACACGCGTCGAGCTGAGCATCGTCCGTTCGCAGCTCAGTGAAAATCTCGGGCGCAAGATTCGCCTCATCGCCGAGCGCGACAACCTTCCCGACATCGTATTCCCGCCCGGCCTGGCGGAGCTCTCCGAAGAGGCGCCCCACATCATCGAGGGCGAGACCCGGCTCTTCGCCGGGAACAAGACCAACCGGGAAAGCCGCAAGGAGCAGCTCGAGATCGCCATCGTCCAGTCCGGCGAGGAGATCAAGGGGCTCAATGCACGCAAGGTCGCCAAGGTCGAGGAGCTGAGGCTCGTCGAGCTAGAGCGCAAGAAATATCTCAGCCTCTTCGAGAAGGGCTTCATCGACGGAACCAAGGTCTACAACATCAACCGCGAATGGGCTCGGCTCCTGGGCGAGCGCGGCGAGATCGAGGCCGCCCTCGCCCGCGCAGCCCTGCGCATCAGCGAGGCCCGGCTGCAGATCATCGCCGTCGACGAGACCGCGCGCACCGAGGCGCAGCGCGAACTCCGCCAGGTCGAGGCCAAGGTCTCCGAGCTCACAGAGCGGCGTCTGGCGACGGAGGACCGGCTATCGCGAACCCAGATCCGGGCGCCGATCGCCGGTGTGGTCAACGAGCTCACAGTCTTCACCGTCGGCGGCGTGATCACGCCCGCTGCGCGCCTTGCGACGATCGTTCCCCGCCATGCGAGGCTCACCGTCGAGGTCCGGATCTCGCCGGCCGACATCGATCAGGTCAGGCAGGGGCAATCTGCCCGGTTGCGCTTCTCGGCCTTCGCCCGCAACAGCACGCCGGAATATCCCGGCACGGTCGTGCATGTCTCGCCGGCGACCTCGAAGGACCCCGCGACCGGCGCGACGTTCTATGTCGGCGAAGTGCAGATCGATGGCGACGCAGCAGCCCTCGGCGAACGCAAGCTGCTTCCGGGCATGCCGGTCGAGGTTTTCATCTCGACCGAGGAACGGACAGCCTTCTCCTATCTCGCAAAGCCCTTCCTCGACCACGCTTCGCGGATGTTCCGCGAAAGGTAGGGCATCCGTCGCAAGGGCGGAGCTGGCCGGCGCCCGCGCTCGCGACAGGCTGCAGAATCCGGCGCCTTTGCGATTAGCCTCGAGGCATCGTTCCGTATCGCTTGGGGGAGCCTCACAAGGATCTCATTGAGATCGCGGGTGATCGCTGCCGCGGCGATGTTCCCGCTGAGCCCGGAAGCGTCCTCCCTCACCGGCGCCGAGCTTTCCGTCGACGGTGGCAGGTGCTGCGAAGGCCTCTACTGGCGCGTCGGAAAGCTGCCGGCAATCGCTGGAATCGATGCCGTGCTGGTCAGAGCGGCGAGGCATCGCTGATTTCGATACGCGCGACGGCGCGCGCACCGCCATAATCATTGCATGTCGACCAGCTTGATGAAGGCCGGCGTCATGATGACGATGAACAGCACCGGCAGGAAGAACAGGATCATCGGCACGGTCAGCTTCGGCGGCAGGGCTGCGGCCTTCTTCTCGGCCTCGTTCATGCGCTGGTCGCGGCTTTCCTGGGCGAGCGTCCGCAAGGCCGTGCCGAGCGGGGTGCCGTAGCGCTCGGCCTGGATCAGCGCCGTGCAGACCGACTTCACCGATTCCAGCCCGGTTCGCGCCGCAAGGTTCTCGTAGGCCTGCCGGCGCTCCGCCAGATAGGACAATTCCGCGGTACAGAGCGCGAACTCCTCGGCCAGCGGCACCGATTGGCTGCCGATCTCGGTCGAGACCTTGCGGAAGGCAAGCTCGATCGACATGCCGGATTCGACACAGATCAGCAGCAGGTCGAGCGCGTCGGGAAAGGCACGCCGCATCGAGAACTGGCGCTTCTTGGTGGCGTTCGAAAGATAGATTTCCGGGGCCTTGATGCCGAGATAGGCGGCAGCGATGGCGACCGCGATCCGGTTGATCTGCGACAGGCCGAAATCATTGACGAAAGTGACGTAAAACAGCGCGAACAGGAACAGGCCGATCGGCGTGACAGCCCGGAAGAACAGGAAGCCGATCTCGGCCTGCTGGCCACGGAATCCGGCCAGAGCGAGCTTTTTCTTGGCGTTTTCGGTGCCAAGCCAGTCGCCGAGCTTGAACTGGTCGACGATCTGCCGCATGAACGCCTTCGGCTCCTGCCGCAAGGTCACCTTGTCCTTTTGGCGTGCCAGGCGATCGCGCTCGCGGGCGCGGATCTTGTCGCGCTCGGTCGCGACACTCTTCATCCGCTTGCCCAGCGCGTTGCCTTCGAGCAGCGGCGTGCCGACAGCGACGATCGTCGCAGCCACGGCCAGCCCGCTGAACAGGGCCAGCATGAACTGGAGGTTCATGGCCTTTTCGATGAGGAGCGCCAGCATCTTCCCCTCCTCAGATGTCGAAATTGATCATGTTCTTCATCACGATGACGCCGATCGTCATCCAGACGAGCCCGGCGGCCAAGGCAATCTGGCCGGTGGAGGTCAGCCAGAGCAACTCGATGTAGCGGGGGCTGGTCACATAAACGAGGAGCGCAACGACGACCGGCAGTGACCCGATGATCGCCGCCGAGGCTTTGGCCTCCATCGAGACCGCCGCAATCTTGTCGCGCATCTTGCGGCGCTCGCGGATGACACGGGAGAGATTGGCCAGAGTCTCGGCGAGATTGCCGCCGGTTTTCTGTTGGATCGCCAGAACGATACCGAAGAAATTGGCCTCGGCGCAGGGCATGCGCTCGAACAGCTTGGTTGCAGCGTCCGTGAGGGAGAGACCCAATGTCTGCGACTCGACGATCAGGCGAAATTCGGTCCTGACCGGCTCCTGCGCCTCACTGGCGATGATACGCAGGCAATCGTTCAGCGGCAGACCGGACTTGATACCGCGCACGATGATGTCGATCGCGTTGGGAAATTCGTTGGAGAAGCGCTTCAGGCGCTTCTTGCGGCGAAAACTCAAATAGAAGGACGGCAGACCCAGCGCACCGACGACAAGCCCGGCGAGGCCGAGCACGCCGTTGCCCGACGCGATGAGCATGGCGAGGCCGGCGACGGCCGCGGTGATCGCGGCGAAGACGAAGTATTGTCGCCGCGACCAGCTCAGACCTGCCTGCTGGATCCGAACTTCGAGCGTCGCCTTGTTGCGCGCCTTTTCACGGTTCTCGATATCCTTGAGGCTCTGCGCGACCTGGCCGCGCTTTGCGCGATTCTGCGCCTCGCGATCGGCGGCGGCGCGGGTGACCACGGGACTCGCGAATTCCTTGCGCCGACGCTCGGCCCGGGCCTGACCGCTGAGCGAGGGGTAGAGCAGCGCATAGGCGACACCGCCCGCCGAGATGGCAGCAAGAATGGCGGCAGCGATCAGCCCGTAATCCATGGCGCTGTCCCGTCCCCCCGGTTACGCCGCAGTCGCATCGTTCTGGCTCTCGAGCTCGTCGAGGGCGGACGCCAGACGTTGCTCCTCGCCGAAATAGCGCGCCCGTTCCCAGAAGCGCGGCCTGCCGATCCCGGTCGAGCGGTGGCGGCCGATCAGCTTGCCGTTCGGATCCTCGCCGAGCACGTCATAGACCATCAGGTCCTGAGTGATGATCACGTCGCCCTCCATCCCCATCACCTCGGTGATGTGGGTGATGCGGCGCGAGCCGTCGCGCATGCGCTGCGCCTGGATGATCACGTCGATCGAGGAGCAGATCATCTCGCGCAGGGTCTTCGACGGCAGGCTGAAGCCGCCCATGGTGATCATCGATTCGATGCGGCTCAGGCATTCGCGCGGGGTGTTGGCGTGCAGCGTGCCCATCGAGCCATCATGGCCGGTGTTCATCGCCTGCAGGAGATCGAAGGCCTCCGGTCCGCGCACCTCGCCGACGATGATGCGCTCGGGCCGCATGCGCAGGCAGTTCTTGACGAGGTCGCGCATCGTAACCGCGCCGGTTCCCTCGAGATTGGGTGGACGGGTTTCCAGGCGCACGACATGCGGCTGCTGCAATTGCAGCTCGGCCGCGTCCTCGCAGGTGATCACGCGCTCATCGTGCTCGATATAGTTGGTCAGGCAGTTGAGCAGCGTCGTCTTGCCCGAGCCGGTACCGCCCGAGATGACCAGATTGCAGCGGACCTTGCCGATGATCTTGAGGATCTCAGCGCCGGGCGGCGCGATCGCGCCGAACCGGACGAGCTGATCCAGGGTCAGCTTGTCCTTCTTGAACTTGCGGATGGTGAGGGCCGGGCCGTCAATAGCGAGCGGCGGGGCGATGACGTTGACGCGCGAACCATCGGCGAGGCGGGCGTCGCAGATCGGCGAGCTTTCGTCGACGCGGCGGCCGACCTGGCTGACGATACGCTGGCAGATGTTCATCAGCTGGGCGTTGTCGCGGAAGCGGACATTGGTCAGCTGGATCTTGCCGCCGGTCTCGATGAAGGTCCGGCCGGCACCGTTGACCATGATGTCGGCGATGTCGTCACGCGCCAGCAGCGGCTCGAGCGGCCCGTAGCCGAGAACGTCGTTGCAGATATCGTCGAGCAGTTCCTCCTGCTCGGCGATCGACAGCACGACATTCTTCAGCGAGATGATCTCGTTGATGATGTCGCGGATTTCCTCCCGGGCAGACTCGCCGTCGAGCTTGGCGAGCTGGGAGAGGTCGATCGCCTCGATGAGAGCACCGAAGATCATGCTCTTCATCTGGTAGTATTCGTCGGACTTCGCAGACTCGACGGGTGCCGGAGGCGGCGGCGGGCGGCGCGCTTCGACAGCCGCCGGCCGTTGCTCTGCCAACCGGGCGGCCGCTGCCGCGGGCGGGGCCATCGAGGCCTGGGCGAGCGGCAGGGTGGCGTTGCGCTTGCCGAACATCTCAGGCCTTCCGGCGCATCAGCTTGGCGACCAGCGGCTCGAACAGGCTGCGCTTGCCGCGCTTGGCTTCGCCACGCCCCGTCAGCGCCATCGCGATCTGGACGAAGGCCTCGGCGACCTTGCCGCCCGACTGGACCTCGGCGATCATCTGCCCGTTATTGGCAGCCGTCCCGAAGAGCTGCGCATCGAAGGGAATCGCATTCAAGACCTCGATCCCGAGAGCCTTGGCGAACTCGGCTGCGTCGATCTCCGGCCGCTTGGCGATTCCGACCTGGTTGAGGATCAGCCGCGGCACGGAATCGTTCGGCCGCGCCGCGCGCAGCAGGTCCATCAGATTCTTGGCGTTGCGCAGCGAGGCGAGCTCGGGCGCAGCGACGATCACGACCTCGTCGGCGCCGATCAGCGTGCGCTTGGCCCAGCCTGTCCAGATATGCGGCACGTCCAGCACGATGCAGGGCACGCTGGCGCGCAGCAGGTCGAGCAGCAGATCGAACGAATCCTCACCGAGATCGATGGTGCGGTCGAGAACCGCCGGCGCCGCCAGCAGAGCGAGGTTCTCACTGCAGCGCGAGAGCAGCCGGTCGAGCATGTTGGCATCGAGGCGATCGGGTGCGAACACCGCTTCGGCGATGCCCTGCGGGGGATCCTGGTTGAAGTCGAGCCCTGCCGTGCCGAAGGCGATGTCGAGATCGACGATCACGGTCGAGGCGTCGAGATTGCGGCCGATCGCCCAGGCGAGGTTATGCGCGACGGTCGAGGCGCCGACACCTCCCTTGGCCCCGACCACAGCGATGGTTCGTCCGAGCGTTTCGGCGCCCGGCGTGGCGTAGAGTTCGGAAAGCGTCCGCAGCACATCGAGCACGCCGAGCGGGGCGATCAGATAGTCGCTGACGCCGCGGCGGATCAGGTCGCGATAGAGCTGGACATCGTTGACGTGGCCAATGACCACGACCTTGGTCCCGGGGTCGCAGCTCTCGGCCAGGGCGTCGAGGCTGGCGATCAAGCGCGCCGGCTCGGTTGCCGTCTCCAGCACGATGACGTTCGGCGTCGGCGCGGCGCGAAACGCCTCGACCGCCGCCGCCGGGCCGCCCATCTGGATACGGGTCTGCGCCTTGTCCATACGCCGGTCGGCCGTCACCGCCTGCATGGCGGCGGCGACTTCCTGCGTCTCGCAGAAGGCCTGCAAGGTGATGCGCGGCAGCGGCGCGATAATCTCCTCGCCGGTCATGTCCGGCTCATGAAGCATCCCCTCCGCCATCACTTGCCTCCGACGGCTTTGCTGATCGCAGACTGCTCCTGGCGATACTCGGTCGACGGATCCTTGCCCTCGCGCAGCTTCCTGATCGCTTCCATGCGCTTCTGGGTGTCGAGCCGGCCTTCGCTGCGGGCGCGGACGAGATCGAGCGGGTCGGCGACCTGCGCGGCGAGATTGGCCTGGGTCGCGCAGCCAAGGTTCCACAAGGGCTGGTTCGAGGCATCGGTCTTGTAGCTCGAAACGCCGGCGTCTTCCGGCCATTGCCCGCAGGCATGCGGCAGGCCGGCCTGAAGCGAGGCATAGGTCAGGCGGATCGGTGAGGCGAGGCCGGGATCGACGACCGGATAGGTCCTGACCTGGAGCGCACCCTGGGACACGCCGGCCTGCGCCAGCGAGCGGCGAATGCCTTCGAGCGTGTCGCGCGCCGCAAGTTCCCGCCCGGTGCCGGTCGGCACCTCGGCGACCAGGCCGCCGCGGCCGCTGCGGCGATAATCCTGACCGAAGCGGGCGACATCGTCGGCCTGGCGCGGGTCGAGCCCACCGCCGGCGCGGCCAACGAAGACGTCGAGCGAGCGCGGCGCATCGCGCAGGATGATCGGATGGCGCTCGCGCGTATCGAAAGGCGCAGTGCCCTCCGCAAGGTCGCGCTTGGCGCAGGCGCCGAGCGCGAGCGCGGCCGCGAGAACGGGCAGGAGACCTGCCGGGCGACGACGGCTCATCTGGGTTCTGTCGTATGTCGTCACGCTCGCCATCCCTTGCAGATGCATGCCCGCAGCGCTCAATCGACTATGAAGCCGACGCGGCCGCGATAGGCCTGGGGAACGGGCCCGCCGCTGGTCGTTCCGTAGATCTTGTTGAGACGTCCCATCAGAATCGTCTGGGCGTCGTGCGCTTCGACGAAACCGTCATCCGGCCGGTTGAGCTGGCCGGGGTCGATCGGCTTCACGATGTAGGGTGTCACCGCGATCATCAGCTCGGTCTCCTCACGCTGATAGTCGCGCGAGCGGAACAGCGTGCCGATGATCGGAATGTTCATCAGGCCCGGCAGGCCGTTGATCGACTGCCGCGAGATGCGCTGGATCAGGCCCGCGGTCGCCAGTGTACCACCCGAAGGGAGTTCGACCGTGGTGTCCGACTTGCGGACGCGAAAAGCCGGCGCGTTGAGATTGTCGTTGAGGCGGATCTGATTCTCGAAGTCGAGCTCGGTGACTTCGGTTGCGATCCGCATCGAGATCCGACCCTCCGACATCACGATCGGCGTGAAGTTCAGGGACACGCCGACCGGCTTGTACTGCAGCTGGATGATGCAGTTGGTGTTGCGGCGGGTGAGCTGGTCGGTATCGCAGTTCACACCCGTCGGTGTCGGCATCTCGCCGCCAGCCATGAACTTGGCGCTCTCGCCGGAGATCGCGGTCACAGTCGGCTCCGCCAGCACCCTGGAGAGCCCGGCCCGCTCGAGCGCGCGCAGCGTAAAGTTGGTCGAGTTGCCGAGGCCGGCGCCGATCGCGGTGGCCGAGAGCGCCTGCGGCTGCAGCGGGAACGGGTTGTCGATCGAAGGCGTGATGCTGAACTTGCCGAGCTTCCACTCGCCGGTCGAGTTGATGCCGAGCTGCTTGATCGCCTTGCGCGAGACCTCGGAGACCACGACCTTGACCATGACCTGGTCGCGGCCGCGAATGGTCAGCGAGTTGATCACCGCGCCCTTGCTCGTCGTCTGGATCAGCCCGCCGGTGGTCGCGTTGCCGACGAAGGCGCTCGCTATGTCCACGGCCTGCGTAGCCTCGGAGGCGTTGGCGACGGTGCCGACCAGCAGGATCGAGTTACCGGCCGGCTTTACCTGGATCTGTGCCTGCGGCATGGCCGAACGCAGGGTCTGGCGCAGCACGTTGAGATCACGGCCAACCTCGATCTCGAGCGCGGTGATCTGCCTGCCTTCGGCATCCATCACGAACATCGAGGTCTGGCCATCGGCCATGCCGATGATGAAGAGCTTGCGGGCCGAGCGCACGACGGCGTTGGCGACCTTCGGATTGGCGACGAACACCTCCTTGGCGTCGCGCGGCAATTCGACGATCAGCGAACGGCCGATCGAGAGATCGAGCTTGCGCGAGATCGCGTGTTCGCTCGCGCCAACATTAAGCACCGGCGCGGCGCCGGTGGCCTGGGCCAGGGCCGGCGCGCCGGCTGTCAGCGCGGCGAGCGGCAGCAAGGCAAGACCGAGGCGCCGCCGCATGGCGGGGCGGCGGAAGGTGCGCAAGGCGTTCACGGCGGGGATCATGGCTTCACGCCCTTACTGGTCACGCCGTAGCGCACGAGGGTCATTCCGCCCTCACTGGCCGGCGCATTCTGGTCGCCGGCATCCTGAAGGCTGCGCAGCACCAGTGTGAGAGAACTGGTCTTCTGCGCCAGGGTCACGATGTCGACCTGGCTCGGGTCGAGCTCGAGGGTGGCGGTTTCGCCGATCACGACCTTGTCGCCATTCTTGTCCTGGACGTTCTGGCCGATCGCCAGCACGCGGACATTGACCAGGATGGCCTCGCTGAACGGCGGCGAGCCATCCTTGCTGTTGTCGTCGCGCGTGGTGCTGATCACGTCGACCCGGTCATTGGGCAGGACGAAACCGCCGGCGGTGTTGGCGCCGCGGCTGTCGGTGGTGATGGCGACGGCACGCTTGCCGGGCGGCAGGATCGCGGAGAGGAAGCCGCCTGCATCGGTACGGATGAGTTTCTCGCGGCGGATCGGCTCGGAACCGAAGAGCTGGGCCCGCGCAACCTGGCCGACGAACTCGGCCTCGCCCTCGGGAGCATCCTCGCGGCGAATCACGCCGGTGGGCAGGCTGGCGAGCGGCCAGGGAATCCAGCGCAGATCGCTGGCGGTGAGCCGATTGCCGACAGGGATGTCGGCCGCCGCAATCAGCACCTCCGTGGTCGGTGCGGGCTCGTATTTCACGGCGGGGGCGTTCTTGGAGGGCCGGCTGATCAGCAGCGCAGCACCCAGTCCGGAGACCAGGGCGATTGCGAGAATGATGATTCTGGCGGCACTCATGGCTGACGATCCTCAGCCAGCACGAACTGGCCCTCGGCCGGATCGTGCTGTTGGAATCGTCAACTTATGGTTAACTGAACGTATCTTTTTGCTGCAATCGCCTAGTCCTGGCGCGGCTTGCGGAGTTCAGAGCCCAATCGCCGCCCGCCAGATCGCAGTTTGCGGCAGAACGGCAAGCGCACCGAACGCCAGCGCCACGCCATAGGGTACGCCTTGCTGCACGCCATGCAGCCGCTTGGCCCAGGCCCAGTTCGCTGCCGGGCCCGGCAGAGGCGCCTGGCGCAACTGGTGCAGCAGGAGGGTCAGCACGCCCCCGGCGATCGCCGTCACCATCAGATAGGGCAGGAGTGGCTCGAAGCCGAACCAGAGCGCCGTCGCGGCGACAAGCTTGGCGTCGCCGCCCCCGACCCAACCGGCCGCGAAAAGAGCGATGCCGACGAGGAGCACGATGACCCCGGCCGCCAGATGCCAGCCGATCTGGCTCCAGCTGAGGCCGAGGCTGATGGCGCAGATCGCAAAGGCCGCGACCAACAGCAGGCAGAGACGGTTCGAGATCGTCATCGTGACGATGTCGCTGGCCGCCGCATAGGCCATGGCAGCGGGGAAGATGACGAGGATGGCGATCAGCGGCAGCGACATGTTTCGTCTCCCGGACTTTCAGCGCAGCAAGCATGGGCTGCGACGCCTCACCAAAGCCTTACGGAAAAGCCGGAAACCGGCTGGCTGGCGAGGAGGCATGACGGGCAAGCGCCGCCCTCTAAAAACAGGAACGCCCCGGTGGAGCCGGGGCGTTCGAAGCACTCGCCCAGAAGGCGATACGGGACCGTCCGGTCGCCGATCAGGCGCCGCCGAGGGCAGTCGCGATACGGCCCAGAATGCCGTTGAGGGCCGAGCCGACCAGGTTCATGCCGGCGATGGCGACGACGGCGATCAGGGCGGCGATCAGGCCGTACTCGATGGCGGTCGCGCCGGACTCGTTCTTGGCGAAGCGAGCGAAAAGCTTGGTCATGGTAGTCTCCTTTTGCACCACGGTTTGACTGCTGCCTTGCTCTGGATCGGCTTCGGTCAGCGACAATTGCGAAGCTACACGGACCGCATTGCTGATCAGTTAAAGCGACTCAAGAATTCGGAGAATTGCGCATGTGTTTCTTGGATGGTTAACACGATCCTATCTCAATTCAGAAGTTAACTATGCGTATATATATTGATACAATTTTACGAACTACAGTATTTGTTCCCATCCTCGAAAGCTGACGACTTTCATTTCCCCCTCGACCGAGCGCCAGACTACCCAATTTCGACGCACTACCCCAAGCCTTGGCGTCCGAACCGTACCTCTCTGCATCGGCCAGATCGCCATCTTAGGGATTGGTTCATCATTTTCGGCTTTGCTCGGCCTGTTGGAAATCTTGGGGCGCCAGCTATGTTGATTGCGATGACCGCCTCGCGGCTTGTTCTCATCGCCGCCATCGCGGCCAGCGCGCCCGTCTGGTCCCCGGCAATCGCTCAGACACGCCCGGCACCGGCGCCCGCTCCGGCCGCCGCAGCGAGCCACCAGGGGTCGGTGGTCGTGACCGTCGATCACGCCAAGGTGGTGCGCCTGCCCGAAAGGGCGCAAACCGTGATCGTCGGCAACCCCGCAATCGCCGACGTCTCAGTCCAGCGAAACGGCGTGATGGTCGTCACCGGCAAGAGTTTCGGGGTGACCAACCTGATCGCGCTCGACGGCAGCGGCACGCTGCTGGCCGAGTCCTCCGTACGGGTACAGGCCGCCAGCGATTCGATGCTGACCGTGCAGCGCGGCCTCGAGCGTGAAAGCTATTCCTGCACGCCTGTCTGCCAGCCGGCGGCGCAGCTCGGCGACGTCAAGCGCTTCTTCGACGAGGTCGGCGGACAGAACAAAGCCCGCAACACCGCCGCGACGGGCGATCGGCGCTAACCAAGCGGCCTGCGCGGCCGGGCACAACTGTGCGATCTGCCTGCATGTCGAGGCGTCGATTCTAAAGCTGAGCCGGCACTGGGCAGCTCAAGCTGGGTAAACGGTCTGTCGGCCGGGGAAGGCCGGCCGGATCAGTCCTTATTGCGCAGCGCCGAAGCGCGCTCCAAAAGCACGGGATGGCGAGGTCAGACGGAGCCGTGCCAGGCCATGCCCGCACGGCTCCGTCGCTTCCGCTCAGATCGTCTGATTGTAGGCGCCGACTTCCGGATTCTCGCGGAGCACGCCGTCGATCGCCTTGAACATCTCGCGCATGCGGGCTTCCGAGACCGGGCTCTCGCAGACCACGACCAGCTCCGGCTTGTTCGAGGAGGCGCGGATCAGGCCCCAGGTACCGTCCTCGTTGACGACGCGGACACCGTTGACGGTGATGACGTCGACGATCTTCTGACCGGCGATCTTCTCGCCCGCCGCCTGCATCGCCTGGATCCGCTGGGTGATCTTGTCGCTGACGCCGTATTTGATCTCGTCGGCGCATTTGGCGGCCATGGTCGGCGTGCCCCAGGTCTTGGGCACGGCAGCGTAGAGCTCGGCCATCGACTTGCCGGGATTGCGGTCGAGCATGTCGATCACCGCGATGGCGGTGACGACGCCGTCGTCATAGCCGCGGCCGACCGGAGCGTTGAAGAAGAAGTGGCCGGACTTCTCGAAGCCGGCGAGCGCGTTGAGATCACGGACCCGGCGCTTGATGTAGGAGTGGCCGGTCTTCCAGTAATCGGTCTTGACGCCGAGCTTCTGCAGTTCCGGATCGGTCGAGAACAGGCCGGTCGACTTGACGTCGACGACGAACTGCGCGCCCGGATTGAGCTTGC
This sequence comes from Allobosea sp. GW823-FHT02B03, assembly GCF_058797755.1. Lineage (NCBI taxonomy): Bacteria > Pseudomonadati > Pseudomonadota > Alphaproteobacteria > Hyphomicrobiales > Alloboseaceae > Allobosea > Allobosea sp. GW823-FHT02B03. The sequence goes on from NZ_JBXAJY010000006.1 coordinate 511,989, forward strand.
CGAGATCGCGGGCCAGCATCACGCCGATCTTGTCGGCAAAAATCTCCTCGCCATGATTGTCGACGACGCCGCAGCGGTCGCCGTCACCGTCGAAGCCGAGCGCGACATCGGCGCCGTGCTGCTTCACGGCGTCGGCCATGGCGTGCAGCATCTTCATGTCTTCGGGGTTCGGATTGTAGCGCGGGAAGGTGTGGTCGAGCTCGGCATCCATCGGGATGACCTCGCAGCCGAGCGCTTCCAGGATCTGCGGCGCGAAGGCGCCGGCAGTGCCGTTGCCGCAGGCAGCGATGACCTTGAGCTTGCGCTTGATCTTCGGGCGATTCGTCAGATCGGCGATGTAGCGTGCCGGAAAATCCGGGACGAACTGGTAGGAGCCGCCGCCCGGCAGGTCGAAATCGCCGGCGAGCACGATGTCGCGCAACTGGCCCATCTCGTCGGGACCGAAGGTGACCGGGCGCTGGGCGCCCATCTTGATGCCGGTCCAGCCATTGTCGTTATGCGAGGCGGTGACCATGGCGACGCAGGGCACGTCGAGCTCGAACTGAGCGAAATAGGCCATGGGCGACATGGCGAGGCCGATGTCGTGGACCTTGCAGCCGGCCGCCATCAGGCCGGTAACCAGCGCCATCTTGATCGAGGAGGAGTAGCTGCGGAAGTCGTGCGCGGTGACGATCTCGGGCTTGACGCCCATGCGCCGGATCAGCGTGCCCAGCCCCATGCCGACGGCCTGCACGCCCATCAGGTTGAGCTCTTTTCCGAAGAACCAGCGCGCATCGTATTCGCGGAAGCCGGTCGGCTTCACCATCGGCAGCGATTCATAGTCGAAGGTGTTCGGGAAGAGCTCGGGCAGGGGCTTCGGAAACATCGGGCCATCCATCTTCGAGGAGAGCGGGCCAGGCAGAGCCCGCAGGAGACATGCTGAGCGGAAAGGCCACAGGCTACATGAACGGAGCCTGAGCATGAGAGGGCAAGGACGCAAGGCCGGCATAGCCCATCGGAATGGCGATGGGAACGGAAAGCCTCAACCGCGCAGGACCATCCTTCCGCCCTGGACCTCATAGCCGAAAAGCTTGCGCAGGAAGGAGGTGCCGAGCAGGCTCACGCCGAATACGCCCGCGGGCAGCACCACGGCGTCGACGTCGCGAACGAGAATGTCGCCGAGCCGAATCTCGCGCAGACGTATCCGCGCGCCCCTGACCACGCCATTGGGGGTGCCAAGGGGGTAATTATAGGCCGAGCGATCCGGCTTCACGCCCAGCGCCCGCGCATCGGAGTCGATCAGCGCGACGACGCTCGCACCGGTATCGACCATCATCCTGACCCGATAATTGTCGATCGAAGGGTGCACGATGTACTGGCCGCGATAATCGGCGCTGATCGTCAGGGAACGACGCTCCCCCAGGTTCCCAGCGGGTCGCTCCGGGCGGGCGACAGCGAGAGCCGCCCCGTCCTTGGTATCCAAGGCGAGATTGTTCGCATGGTTGAGTGCCAGCAGGCCGGTGATGCCGGCTATGCCCAGGGACCAGACGATCGGCCGCGGCGCCATCCAACGTCCTTTCACGCGTTTCCGCTGCGAGATAGCCGCGCCGAGTGCTGACGAAGCGTGAATCGGAAGCCGAACCCAGCGAGATCCGCCTGGGTGCCCTATCGGCAGGCTTAACGCCTGCTCAAACCGATCACACAAAATCTACAGGAAGCTCTGCCCGACCAGGGCCTCGATCGCCTCGCGGCGGGGCACGCTCGGCTGCGCGCCGGCGACGGTGCAGGCAAGCGAGCCGGCGGCGAGGCCGCGCTGCAACGCGCCCGAAAAGCCGAAGCCCGCCTGCAGCGCCGCGGCGAAGGCTCCGACGAAACTGTCGCCGGCGGCGACGGTATCGACCACCGCGACCCGAGGCGCCTCGAGCCGGCGGCGTACGCCGCCATGCCAGCCGACCGCGCCCTCGGCGCCGAGCGTGACGATGCAGGCGATGCCGCGCTCGGCATCGAGCCGCTGGGCGATTGCATCTGGCTCGGTCTCCGCCCAACCGAGGCCCTGCGCGAGCAGCGCCGCCTCGTGCTCGTTGGCGATCAGGATATCGGTCAGCCCGAGCAGTTCCGGAACCGGCACGCCGGCCGGGGCGAGGTTGAGGATCACGCGACCGCCGGCCGCGTGCATGGCCTTCGCCGCGCGAAGACACTGCTCTTCCGGCACCTCGCGCTGAAGCAGCAACAGATCGCCCTCGCCGAGACCCATCGCCGCCAGCGCATCGGCGCTGGCCTCGGCATTGGCCCCGGCGGCGACGACGATCTGGTTCTGGCCCTGGGCATCGACCGCGATGAAGGCCGCGCCGGTCGGCGCGGCGACGCGGGCGATATGGGTCAGGTCGACGCCATCGGCGGCCAGCAATTCCACTGCGAGCTCGGCGAATGCGTCGCGACCGACGGCGCCGACGAGCACGACCGGGGCACCGGCCCGGCGCGCCGCCAGCGCCTGGTTGGCGCCCTTGCCGCCGGGATGAAGGGCATAGCCGGGGCCGAGCACAGTCTCGCCGGCACCGGGCAGGCGTTCGACCGGTGTCACCAGATCGAGGTTGAGCGATCCGAAGACGACGATCACGCTGGCAGGTCCGAAGCAAGACGCGCCACGCCGGCAACGAAGGCGGCCTCCGGCGTGACGAGCTGATGGTCGAGACCGGCGGCCGCGAGCGCCCTTCCATAGCTCTGGGCGAGCACGCCGTCGGCGACGAGATGCAGGTTCTCGAGCCCGCCGAACATGGCGCGCGCTGCCGCGATCTCCTGCGCGACCAGCAGCGAGGAGAGATAGGGGCCAACCGCGCCGCCGCTCATCCGCCCGGCCAGCACTTCGGAGCGGGCGGCGAAGGCGGCATTGAGCAGTCCGCCCGGCCGCGCGGCAGCGGCAATACCGCGACGCGCGCCTTCGGCGGCATCCTCACCGGCCGGCTCTTCCGCCAGACGCGACAGGATCGAATGCTCGCGCAGGAGGCCGTAGACCTCGCCGGTCATGAAGCTGGCGAAGCGGGTGATGCGGCCGCCCTCGACCTTGGCCCATTTCGAATGCGTCCCCGGCAGGCAGGCGACGCCGTCGCTGAGGCCGAGCCCGACAACCAGCGTCTCCTCGCCGCGCATCACGTCGAAGGCGTCCTCGTCGCAGGAGAGGCCGGGCAGAACGGTCGCGGCGGTGCCGTCGTCGAGCGTGACGCGCAGGCCGGCGGCGGCGATCTCGGCCGGGCTCGCCGGGCAGGCGACATAGGGCGCCTCGATCCAGCCATTGCGGCTGCCGACCATGCCTGCGAGCAGGATGGCAGCCTCCGGATTGGCCCGGCGCAGGTCGCCGGCGATCGCCTCGAAAGCGGCGGGAAAGCCGCCGGCCGGAACCGACTGGATGCCGCGATCTGCGGTGCGCTTGTCGAGCACCGTGCCGTCCTCGCCGATCAGGAAGGCGCGGGCGCGGGTCGTGCCCCAGTCGAGCGCGATCAGGGGATTGGGCATGGCAGGCTCCGGCGTGCCCCCCGCCCCCTCAGGAGGTGGGCGGGGGTTAGGGCGAATGACCGGGTCAGCGATGCCTCAAGCGGAGCGTGGGATCAATCGCGATCCGCATGGGCCGAGGCGCGTGCCCGTCATTTCGCTCCCAGCCCTCGTCATGAGAGCAGCGGCGCGCCGATCAGACATCGAAGAAGACCGTCTCGCCCTCGCCCTGCAGCCGGACGTCGAAGCGGTAGACGCCATCGGCGCCGCGCTTCGCTATCAGCGTAGCGCGCCGCTCCTGCGGCACCAGGGCCAGCACCGGATCTCCGGCATTGCCGGGCTCGCCGTCGAAATAAACCCGCGTCGCCAACCGGATCAGCAGGCCGCGCGCGAAGACCGAGATCGTGAGATGCGGAGCCTGCATCGCGCCGTTCGGACCCGGCAGGGCGCCGGGACGCACGGTCTCGATGAAATAGGCGCCTTCGGCATTGGTCTCGGCTCGGCCGAAGCCGGTGAAGCCGGCATTGCCGGCGGCGCTGAAGCGCCCCTCGGCATCGGCCTGCCAGGTCTCGATCATGGCATCCCCAACCGGGACGCCGTCACCGTCATAGACGACGCCCTCGATGCGGATGCGCTCGCCGGCGACGCCCTCTGTCGCGACTTGCTCGGTGGCGAGCTCCTTGCCGCCATAGGCGCGCGGCGTCAGGGCATAGGCGAAGAACGGCCCGATCGTCTGGGACGGTGTGAGTTCGAGCGGAGCCTTCGGATCAGTGCTCATGCGGCTCCTCCGTCGGCGTCATCTCGCGGCCGCGCAGCACGATGTCGAACTGGTAGCCGAGCGCCCATTCAGGCTCGGTTGTGTCAAGGTCGAAGCGCGAGATCAGACGCTCGCGCGCCCTCGCATCGGTGATCGACTGGAAGATCGGATCGAAGGGGAAGAGCGGGTCGCCCGGGAAATACATCTGGGTGATGACGCGCGACAGGAAGCTCGGCCCGAACAACGAGAAATGGATATGGGCCGGGCGCCAGGCATTGTGGTGGTTGCGCCAGGGATAGGCACCGGGCTTGATCGTGACGAAGCGATAGCGCCCTTCGGCATCGGTCAGGGCCCGGCCCGCGCCGGTGAAGTTCGGGTCGAGCGGCGCCGGATGCTGATCCTTGACGTGGACATAGCGGCCGCCGGCATTGGCCTGCCAGATCTCGATCAGCGTGTGCGGCACGGGCCGCCCGTCCTCATCGAGCACGCGGCCAGTGACGATGATGCGCTCGCCGAGTGGCTCGCCGGCGTGCTGGCGGGTGAGATCGGAATCGCCCTCGGCGACCGCGCTGTGGCCGAAGACCGGGCCGCTGGTCTCCGACAGCGTATGCGGCAGCAGGATCAGCGGCTGCGAGGGCGCCCGCTTCAGCGTGCTTTTGTACTCCGGCGAGTTGTTGAGCGGATGGGCTTGCAGCCCGGTGCGGGGAAAGATCAGGCTCATGCCGCCACTCCATGGGCTTGCCGGGTGCGCGCATGCAGGCCGCGCAGCACCTCGAGTTCCTGGTCGCTCGGCGCCGGGGTTTCGGTGAGATCGGCGGCGAAGCGCAAGGGCCAGCCGCAGCCGGCCTGGACCTGCTCGCGGGTCACGCCGGGGTGCAGCGAGATCACGCTGAGCTCGGCGGTCTCCGGATCCGGCGCCATGACGCAGAGATCGGTGATCACCCGGGTCGGCCCCCTGGTCCTGAGGCCGAGCTTCTCGCGGTCGCCCTTGCCGGTGCCGTGGCCGAAGGAGGTGATGAAAGGCAGCGTCTCGACGAAGGCGCGCGAGCCCATCGCCATGGTGATGAAGATCTGCCCGCAATTGCTGGCGATCTCCGGCGCGCCGCCGCCGCCCGGCAGGCGGACCTTGGGGGAGGCGTAATCGCCGACCACGGTGGTGTTGAGATTGGCGAAGCGGTCGATCTGGGCGCCGCCGAGGAAGCCGATGGTGATGCGCCCACCCTGCAGCCAATAGCGGAACATCTCCGGCACCGGCACGGTGGTCAGCGCGGTGTCGCAGAGCTCGCCATCGCCGATCGAGAGCGGCAGCACGCTCGGCCGCGTCGAGAGCGTGCCGGATTCGTAGATCAGCGTGATGCCGGGCGCATGGGTCAGCCGGGCGAGATTGCAGGCGGCCGAAGGCGCGCCGATGCCGACGAAGCAGACATCGTCATTGCCCAGGAGCCGCGCCGCGGCGATGGTCATCATCTCCGAAGGGGTGTGACTCATCTCGCTCACTCCGCCGCCTGACGCTGGGGCCGGGCGTATTGCGCGAACGCATCAGGGCCCTTTTCCAGGACGTTCGCCTTGATCCATGACAAAAAGCTATCGCGCTCGCGCGCGATCTTATCCCAGCCGATGTAGAACTCGTTGGCGCGCTTGTAGTAGCCATGCGCATAGGACGGGTAGGCGCCGCCCGGGACGTGAGCGATGGCGGTGACGGTCCAGGCCGGCAGGATCACCGCATTGGCATTGCGCGGCCCGAAATCCTCGACGATCTCCTCGACCGTGACGAGCGAGCGCTTGGCCGCCAGCACCGCCTCCTTCTGCACGCCGACGATGCCCTCGAGCAGGACATTGCCCTCGCGGTCGGCCCGCAGCGCGTGGATCACCGCCGCATCGGGCCGCAGCGCCGGCACGGTCGCCAGCACCTCGCCGGTATAGGGGCAGGTCACCGAGCGGATGTTCGGGTTGACCTTGGGCAGGTCGACGCCCTTGTAGCCGCGGAAGACCGCGAAGGGCAGGTTGGCGGCGCCGGCCTCATAGGCGTTAGCCATGGCGGCGTGGCTGTGCTCCTCGATCTCCAGGCGATGCGGCCAGCCATTCTCGATCGCGTCGCGCAGGCGGTGCAGCGAGCCGACGCCAGGATTGCCGCCCCAGGAGAAGATCAGCTTCTCGGCGCAGCCCATGCCGATCATCTGGTCGTAGATCAGGTCGGGCGTCATTCGGATCAGCGTCAGCCGCTTGCGGCCCTGGCGGATCGCCTCATGGCCGGCGGCATGCGGGATCAGATGGGTGAAGCCCTCCATCGAGACCGAGTCGCCGTCGCGCAGCACCTCCTCGATCCCCTCCTGAAGGGAGACGAATTTCGCCACCTTGACATCTCCTCCGAGTTTGTGCGTTAATCGCACATCGTTTTCATTTTCGAACTTTACGGACAGGCCTTGACAGGGTCAAGCAGCGCAGCGGGGCGCCCGCCGCCCTCGCCCGACCATATGGCCGCCCTCGAAAAGGGGCTGGCGGTGATCGAGTGCTTCGATGCCGGCCATGACCGGTTGACCATCGCCGATGTCGCCCGCGCCACCGATCTCTCCCGCGCCGCCGCCCGGCGCTGTCTGCTGACGCTCACGAGCATCGGCTATGCCGAATTCGACGGAAAGTTCTTCCGCCTGACGCCGCGAGTGCTGCGGCTCGGCTACGCCTGGCTGTCCTCGACGGCGCTGCCCAAGCTCGTCCAGCCCTTCCTGGAGCGGCTTTCGGAAGAGACCCACGAATCCTCCTCGGCCAGCCTGCTCGACGGGCACGAGATCGTCTACATCGCCCGCTCGGCCCAGCGCCGGATCATGTCGGTCGGGCTCTCGGTCGGCTCCCGGCTGCCGGCCTTCTGTACCTCGATGGGCCGCGTGCTGCTGGCCGCGCTCGATCCGGAAGAGGCGCGAGTGCGCATCCTCGCCGGCAAGCCAGCGGCGCTGACACCGCATACGGTGACCGAAATCGAGTCGCTGATGGCGAAACTTGCCGAGGTCCGGGTCCAGGGCCATGCGATCGTCGATCAGGAGCTCGAGCTCGGCCTGGTCTCGCTCGCCATGCCGTTGGTCAATGGCCGTGGCCAGGTCGCCGCCGCCTTCAACCTCTCGGTCCAGTCCCAGCGCGTCGCCAGCGACGAGATCGAGACCAATCTGCTGCCGCGCATGCGCGCGATGCAGAAGCTTCTGCAGCCCCTGATCGCCTGAACGGAGCCACCCCATGCTCGCCCTCGCTGCCGGCCCCTATGTCGCCCGGATCTCGCCCGCGCATGGCGGCATCGTCGCCGCGTTGGAATGGCGCGGCTCCGATGGCCGCGCGCACCGGCTGCTGCACGCGCCGGAGGGACTCGCGCCCTGGACGAACGCACCGAACAAGTTCGGCTGCTGGGCGATGCTGCCCTTCGCCAACCGCGCCTTCGACAGCCTCATCGACGATGGTGAAATCCGCTTTACCGTGCCGGCTAACGATCCTTCCGGGACGATTCACGGCTTCGGTTGGCAGGCCGCCTGGGAGGTCGTGGAACAGAGCATCGGCCATACCGTCCTGGTCCACCGCCGTGGTGCCGGTCCCGACCCCTATCGCTACCTGGCAAGGCAGGACATCCGCCTCGGCGAGGCCGGTATGACCATTGCGCTTTCACTCGCCAACGAGTCGGACGCGGCCCTACCCTTCGGCATGGGGTTGCACCCCTGGTTTCCCTGCGCGGCCGATACGCGGCTCGGTATGACCGCGACCGGCGCACTGATCTTCGGCGAGAAGTTCCGCGCCACCGGCACGCAGGCGCTGGAAGCCGGCGGACCTTATGCCGGCAAACCAGTCTTCGCGACCGGGGCCGAGACGGCCTGGAGCTTCCTCGGCTGGGATGGCACGGCGCGGATCGAGACACCCTCCGCCGGGCTTGCGATCACGATCAGCGCGAGCGAGAGCCTGCGCTGCCCTGTGGTCTGGGCACCGGCCGGCGCCGATTTCCTCTGCGTCGAGCCACAGAGCCACGCCGCGGGCGCGCCGAGCGAAGCCGTCGTCCGCGCTGCCTCGCCGCTCAGGCGGCTTCAGCCCGGAGAGACGCTAGAAGGCTGGATGCGGATCTCGGCCGAGGCGCTCTAACCGGAGATCTCAGCGCCAGCCGGAGCCGCCATAGCCCGAGCCGCCATAATAGGGCTGATAGCCATAGGCGCCCGGCGGCAGGGCCGGCCGCAGCAGGATCTGCTCGCGCGCCTCGCCCCAGCCCGGGGCATTACGCTGCCTGGCGGCGAACTGCGCCTTCTCGGCATTGATCTTTTTGGCCTGGACGATCTGGCTCCTGCTGCTCTTGACCTTCGCCTTGGCGACCTTGCTGCCGCCCGAGGCGTTGGCGAAGCGAGAGTAATTATCGGTCGCGGCGCCATTGAGCGCGATGCGGGTCGCGCCGGCCCCATGCTTCTTGACCAGCGCGAAGAGCTTGGCGGCATTAGCCGGGTGGAGCCGGATACAGCCATGCGAGGCCGGCCGGCCGAGCGCGCCGACCGCCGTCGTGCCATGGATGGCGTAGCCGCCGCGGAAGAAGACCGAATGGGGCATGGCGCCGCCATATTTGCGCGAATACCAGCTACGCTCGAGCCGGGTCGGCCGATAGACGCCGTTCGGCGAGCGGAAGCCCTTGCGGCCGGAGGAGATCGCCCAATTGTGGACCTCGCCATCGCTGGTCGTAACGGTCATCCTCTGGGCGGCGATGTCGATGCGAACGTTGACCCCGGCCTGCGCGGGGCTGAGGCTGAAAAGCACGGCGAAGGCGAAGGCCAGAATGCCGAAAAAGCGGGACATGACGCTACTCCCGAATGACGCTACCTGAGACGGCTCTCTGCTTGCCGCGCCGGGCGGGTCGAACGACCTCATGCGGGCAGCTCCAGCCTTGACGTGAGGGAAGGCCTTGCAGCGGCGCTTGTAAAGCGCAAATCGACGGAATGGTTTCCGCAGGCCGCGTTGCCGAAGCAGGCAGGCGATGCCACAAGGGCAGCCTCGCCTGGAATCTCCCGCCATGCTCCCGACGCTGCTCCCGACCGGCCTCTCGCCGGCCATCGCGTTCCTGCTGATCGCGATCAGCTTCCTGACCTCGGCCTTCACTGCGGCCTTCGGCATTGGCGGCGGAGTCGCGATGCTCGGCGCGCTCGCAGGAGCGGTGCCGCCCGGCGTGGTCATCGCGGTGCACGGCCTCGTCCAGTTCGGCTCCAATGTCGGCCGGACGATCGTGCAGCGGGCGCATACCCTCTGGCCGCTGGTGGCGCGCTTCACCGCCGGATCGGTCATCGGCGTGGTGATCGGTGCCTATGTCGTGATCGCCCTGCCCGAGCGCATCCTGCTCGGCGTGCTCGGCAGCTTCATCCTGGCGATGACCTGGGTGCCGAAGCCACGGATTCCCGGCCTCGCTTCCTCGGGGCTGGTGATCGGCGGGGCGCTCGCCAGCATCGTCAGCATGTTCGTCGGCGCCGTCGGCCCGTTCGTGCAGGCGCTGCTGCTGCCGCTCGGCCTGGAGAAGCGCCAGCTGGTCGCGACCCATGCCGCCTGCCAGACCTTCCAGCATCTGCTCAAGGTCTTCGCCTTCGGCGCCCTCGGCTTCGCCTTCACCGACTGGGTGCCGCTGATCGCGGCGATGATCGCCTCGGGCTTCGCCGGCACGATCGCCGGCACCAAGCTGCTCGACCGGCTGCCCGAGCGCTGGTTCCTGATCACCGTGAAGGCAGCGCTGACCCTGGTCGGCCTCGACCTCTTGCGCCGCGCCGCGGGATACTGAGCGAAAAAGGCGTCAGGCCCGGCCGAGACGCAAGCCGGTGGCGGCGTCGAAGACATGGACGCGGTCGGGGTCGACGGTGATCCAGAGCCGGCCCGGCTGCGCCGCGACCTCGCCCGTCCCGGCCTGCATGACGAAGCCATGCTCGGCGAGGCGCCCGTGGAAGAGCTGGGTCGCGCCGAGCTCCTCGACGAAATCGACGTCGAAGGGCAGGGAGCCGGCGGCGCCTTCCGAGGCGATCTCGACATCCTCGGGCCGCAAGCCGACCTCGACCGCCGTGCCGGCCGGCAGATCCTCGCGCAGGTCGCGGGCCTGCAGGATCGCCTCGCCGAGCGCGACGATGCCGGGGCCGTCGACCTTGCCGGGCAGGAGGTTCATCGGCGGCGAGCCGATGAAGGTCGCGACGAACCGGCTCGCCGGCTTGCGGTAGACCTCCGAGGGCACGCCGATCTGCTCGACCTGGCCGCCATTCATCACGACGAGCTTGTCGGAGAGCGTCATCGCCTCGACCTGGTCATGGGTGACGTAGATCGAGGTGACACCCAGCGCCCGCTGCAGCTTCTTGATCTCGACGCGCATCTGGACGCGCAATTTGGCGTCTAGATTGGAGAGCGGCTCGTCGAACAGGAAGACCTGCGGCTTGCGCACGATGGCGCGCCCCATGGCGACGCGCTGGCGCTGGCCGCCGGAGAGCTGGCGCGGCCGGCGCTGCAGGAAGGGCTCGATCGCGAGAATGCGGGCGGCCTCGGCGACGCGCTTCTCGATCTCGTCCTTGGGCGTGCCGCGATTGCGCAGGCCATAGGCCATGTTGTCGTAAACGCTCATATGCGGATAGAGCGCGTAGTTCTGGAAGACCATGGCGATGTCGCGGTCGGCCGGCTCGACCTGGTTGACGACGCGCTCGCCGATCGCGACCTCGCCGGCCGAGATCGTCTCCAGCCCGGCGACCATGCGCAGAAGGGTCGACTTGCCGCAGCCGGAGGGGCCGACGAGGACGCAGAAGCCGCCATCGGGGATGTCGAAGGAGACACCCTTCACCGCCTCGACGCCGCCGGCATAGACCTTCTTGACGTTGCTGAGCGTGACCTGAGCCATTGGCGGCTTACTTCTCGGTTTCCACGAGGCCCTTCACGAAGAGCCTCTGCATGGCGATGACGACGAAGACCGGCGGCAGCATGGCCAGCATGGCGGTGGCCATGGCGAGCTGCCATTCGGTCAGGGCGTCGGAGGTGACGATCATCTTGCGGATGCCGATGACGATGGTCTGCATCGAATCCTTGGTGGTGACCAACAGGGGCCAGAGATACTGGTTCCAGCCATAGATGAACTGGATGACGAACAGCGCCGCGATGGTGGTGAGCGAGAGCGGCCAGACCGTGTCCTTGAAGAACTTGAACGGGCCAGCACCATCGATCTTCGAGGCTTCGAGCAGTTCGTCGGGGATGGTCATGAAGAACTGCCGGAACAGCAGCGTGCCGGTCGCCGAGGCGATCAGCGGCACGGCGAGGCCCTGATAGCTGTCGAGCATGCGCAGATCGGAGACGACCTTGAAGGTCGGGAAAATGCGGACCTCTACGGGCAGCATCAGCGTGACGAAGATGATCCAGAAGGCCGCCATCCGGAACGGGAAGCGGTAATAGACGATCGCATAGGCCGAGAGCACGGAGATGAAGATCTTGCCGAGCGCGATCGTCATCGCCATCACGAAGGAGTTGAACATCATCCCGATCACCGGCTCACGGGTCGTGCCGGAGGTGCCGACGAAGAGGATGCGGTAGTAGTTCTCGAAAAAGTGCGGGCCGGGATAGAGCGGCAACTGGCCGTTGATGATGGTGGCGTTGTCCCAGGTCGAGGCGACGAAGGTCAGCCAGACCGGGAAGGCGACGATCAGCACGCCGATCGTCAGAATGGTGTAGGCGATCGCATCGCCCAGGCGGCGGTCCTCGACCATCAGCCATGCCCTCCCCGTTCGCGCAGCAGCTTTGCGAGCGTGTCCGCCGCCGCATCCAGGAAGGCGCGGCCCTTTTCCGGCGTCGCCTTGCGGGCATCGCCGATCACGCCGGTCTCGGTCATCTCGCGAAAGGGTCGATAGCGCGCCACTGTCGGGCGCATCAGCGCCGCCGGGTCGGCGTCGCGCATGCCGAAGGCCTCGGGCAGCCGGTCGTTGCGGACGAGATCGGGCGCGATCGCCATCATCATCGCGCTTTCGACCTCGCAGGCATGCATCACGCTGGTCTGGTCCTCCATGAACGGCGCCATCTCCTGCTGCGCCAGCAGGAAATAGGTCGTCGCCCGGATCGAGAGCGAGGTCTCGCGGGCGAAATCCGGCAGGAAGGCCGAGAGCGCGGCGATGTTGCCGCCATGGCCGTTGACGATCACGACGCGGTGGAAGCCATGCCGCTCCAGGCTCTTCAGCAGCGAGAGCAGCACGGCGCGATAGGTCGGGATGTCGAAGGTGAAGGTGCCGCCGAAGGCCATGTGGTGCTCGGCCATGCCGCACCAGAGCGTCGGCGCCACCACGACCTCGAGATCCCCGGCGCGCTCGGCGGCGAGCTTGCAGACGGCGCCGCAGAGCACGGTGTCGACGCCGACGGCGAGATGCGGCCCGTGCTGCTCCATCGAGGCGACGGGGAGCACGACAACGGCATCGTTCGCCGCCTTGGCCCGCAATTCCTCGGCGGTGAGTTCCTGCCAGAGCACGGACGCCATCAGCGCGCGCCTCCGCTCGTCCAGCTGTCATGCTCGCCCTGGTGGCGAGCATCCACGTCTTGAACACGGCCCTCGACCACAAATGGCGTGGATGGTCGGGACAAGCCCGACCATGACGGGAGGGTGAGCACGGAGGCCATCAGTAGTTCACCTTGCGCTCGATGAAGCGGAACTGGAAGGCGGTCATGGCGATCACCATGATCAGCAGCACGACCGACTGCGCCGCCGAGCCGCCGAGATCGGAGCCGCCCTTGCCGTCGGAAAAGACCTTGTAGACCAGGGTGGTGGTGGCGCCCGACGGCCCGCCGCCCGTCACGGTGTCGATGATGCCGAAGGTATCGAAGAAGACGTAGACGAGGTTGACGACCAGCAGGAAGAAGGTCGTCGGCGAGAGCAGCGGGAAGATGATCGTCCAGAAGCGGCGCATCGGCCGGGCCCCGTCGATCACCGCCGCCTCGATCACGCTCTTCGGGATCGACTGCAGGCCGGCGAGGAAGAACAGGAAATTGTAGCTGATCTGCTTCCAGGTCGCCGCCATGATCACCAGCGTCATCGCGTCGGTGCCGTCGAGCTTGGGATTCCAGGCGATGCCGAGGCTGCGCAGGCCGCGCGCCAGCATGCCGAGCGAAGGATCGAACATGAAGATCCAGAGCACGCCGGCGATGGCGGGCGCGACCGCATAGGGCCAGATCAGAAGCGTCTTGTAGATCTCGGCGCCGCGGATCGCCCGGTCGGCCATCACCGCGAAGAGCAGGGCGATCGACAGCGAGAGCGCCGCGACGAAGACCGAGAAGATCGCCGTGTTGACCAGCGCCTTGTAGTATTCCGGGCTGGAGAAGAGCTGGCGGTAGTTCTCGAACCAGACGAATTCGGTCGAGATGCCGAAGGCGTCCTGCAGCAGGAAGCTCTGCCAGACCGCCTGGCTCGCCGGCCAGTAGAAGAAGACGAGCGTGATCGCGAGCTGCGGCAAGAGCAGAAGCAGCGGGATCGTCAGGCCCTTGAAGTGCGCGTATTTCTGCATCGGCCGCCCTGGCAGGAAGAAGAAGGCCGGGACGCGCGTCCCGGCCTTCGGTCAGCGGCCTTACTTGGCCGTGCGCTCGAACTGGCGCAGCATCTGGTTGCCACGCTCGGCCGCGGCATCGAGCGCCGCCTGCGGCGACTTCTGGCCGTTCAGCGCCGCCTCCAGTTCCTCCGACCAGATGTCGCGGATCTGGACGAGGCTGCCATAGCGCAGGCCCTTCGAGTTGTCGGTCGGCTCCTTGTTGTTGAGCTCGAGGATCGGGGTCTCGAGATAGGGCTTGTCCTTGTAGAAGCCCGAAGCCTTGACCTTCTCATAGGCGGCCTTGGTGATCGGCAGATAGCCGGACTCGGTGTGCAGCTTCACCTGGCGGTCGACATTCGACAGGAAGGTGAAGAACTTGGCGACGCCCTTGTATTCATCGGCCTTCTTGCCGCCCATCACCCAGAGCGAGGCGCCGCCGATGATCGAGTTCTGCGGGGCGCCGGCGGCCTCCGGATAATACGGCATCGGCGCGTTGGCCCAGTCGAACTTGGCGTTCGCCTTGACGTTGCCGAAGAAGCCCGAGGAGGTCAGCATGATCGGGCATTCGCCCGAGGTGAAGCGGCCCTCGCCGGTGTTGGTGCGGCCGGAATAGTCGTAGGTCTTGTCCTTCTGCAGCTCGACCAGATTGGTCCAGTGCTTCAGGAACATCGGGTCCTTGTTGAAGGTCAGGACGGCATCGAAGCCCTCCATACCGTTGACCTTGGTCGACAGCGGGATGTTGTGCCAGGCGCCGAACTGCTCGATGTTCGCCCAGGTCGCCCAAGCATTGGTGAAGCCGCACTTGTCGAAGCCGGCCGCCTTCAGCTTCTTGCCGGCCTCGAAGACTTCCGGCCAGGTCTTGGGCGGCGCGTCGGGGTTGAGGCCCGCCTTCTTGAAGGCGTCCTTGTTGTACCACATCACCATGCTCGACGAGTTGAACGGCATGGAGAGCATCTCGCCCTTCGGGGTCGAGTAATAGCCGGTGATCGCCGGCAGATAGGCCTTGGGATCGAAGGCCTCGCCAGCGTCCTTCATCAGCTCGTGCACGGGCTTCACGGCGCCCTTGGCCGACATCATCGTGCCGGTGCCGACCTCGAAGACCTGGAGGATGTGCGGGGCGTTGCCGGCGCGGAAGGCGGCGATGCCGGCGTTCAGCGTGTCGGGATAGGAGCCCTTATAGGCGACGACGACCTTGTAGTCCTTCTGCGAGGCGTTGAATTCCTCGGCGAGCTTGACGACCACGTCATTGTTGGCGCCGGTCAGCGCGTGCCACCACTGGATCTCGGTCTGGGCCAGGGCCGGCGAGGCCGCGGCCATCGCGAAGGCAGCCACCGAAGCAAGCGTCGTCAGTTTCACGGTCATGGCATTCTCCCTTCCCGCCCTGCAAAGGAAGCAGGCGGCTCTTGTCGTTGGTGCGCAAGCTAGCATGAAGCCGGGGCGACGTTTCAATGACAAAACGATGACATTGCCCCCCTGCGATGGAAGCAGCGCCGGGCACTTGCACAATCCTGCGGAAGCGGCTGTTCTGCCGGGCCTGAAAGCCCGCCCGAATGGACCCGATCACGATGCCGACGCTCTCGCTCACGCCCGCCAACACCCTGCCGGCCGATACCGCCCGCGCCGCCCTGGCCGGACGTGTCTGGCGCCCTGAGCTCGGCGGCCCCTCCGTCGTGGTGCTGCGCGGCGACGACCTCGTCGACATCAGCTCGGCCTTCGCGACGATGCGCGATCTCTGCGAGAGCAAGGATCCGGCGACGGCGCTCGCCGCGGCGAAGGGCGAGCGCGTCGGCAGCCTCGCCGAAATCCTCGCCAACACGCCGGCCGAGGGCCGGGACACGAGCAAGCCCTGGCTGCTGACGCCGGTCGACCTGCAGGCGGTCAAGGCCGCCGGTGTGACCTTCGCAATCTCGATGCTGGAGCGCGTGATCGAGGAGAAGGCGCGCGGCAACCCGGCCGCCGCGGCGGCGATCCGCACCGAGATCGGCAAGCTGATCGGCGACGACCTCTCCAAGCTGAAGCCCGGCTCGGCCGAGGCGATGCGCCTGAAGGAGGTGCTGATCGCCCAGAACGCCTGGAGCCAGTATCTCGAAGTCGGCATCGGCCCCGATGCCGAGATCTTCACCAAGGGCCAGCCGCTTTCGGCGGTCGGCACCGGCGCCGATGCCGGGCTGCATCCGACCTCGACCTGGAACAATCCCGAGCCGGAGATCGTGCTGATCGTCGCCTCGGACGGCCGGATCGTCGGCGCCAGCCTCGGCAACGACGTCAATCTGCGCGATGTCGAGGGCCGCTCGGCCCTGCTGCTCGGCAAGGCCAAGGACAACAACGCCGCGGCGACGATCGGCCCGTTCATCCGCTTCTTCGATGCCGGATTCTCGCTAGACCATGTCCGCAAGACGACGGTGACCCTGACCGTCGAGGGCGAGGACGGCTTCAAGCTCGAAGGCTCGTCCTCGATCGCCAAGATCAGCCGCGACCCGGCCGATCTCGCCGCGCAGATGCTCAACCCGCACCACCACTATCCTGACGGCGCGGCGCTCTATCTCGGCACGATGTTCGCGCCGATCCAGGATCGCGACGCGCCGGGCGGCGGCTTCACCCATAAATACGGCGACGTCGTCACCATCGCCGCGCCCGAGCTCGGCGCGCTGATCAACCGCATGCGCCGCACCGACGAGTGCGAGCCCTGGCGCTTCGGCGCCTCGCATCTGATGCGCAACCTCGCCAAGCGCGGGCTTCTCTGAGTCGAGAGGGGTCGCTCTCGGAAGAAGCGAGTCATCCCGGACAAGCCGCTTCAGCGGCGCCGATCCGGGATCCATTCCTGAACCGTTCCGGCATGGATCCCGGGTTTCCTTGCGGTCACCCGGGACGACCCGGCCGCTTCGATCAGCTCCGATAAGCCCCGACCGAGACCAGAGCTGCGCTCAGTAGCCGACGGTGAAGCGCTGGCGCGAATGCGCCGGCTTTTCCAGCTCGTCGACCAGTGCGATCGCATAATCCTCGGCCGAGATCGCGCTGTTGCCGTCCGCGTCGATGAGGAGCTGATCCTTGCCGAGGCGGAATTTACCGGTGCGCTCACCGGGCTGGATCAGCGCCGAAGGCGAGAGGAAGGTCCAGTCGAGCGCCGTCTCGGCCTTCAGCAGGTCGAGGAAGGCACCGCCCTTCCTGGCTTCGTCGAGATAGATTGCCGGGAACTCCTTGGTGTCGAACAGCTTCACGCCGGGCGCAACCTCGAGGCTGCCGGCACCGCCGACCACGAGATAGCGCGTCACGCCGGACTGCTTGACGGCCGCCAGCAGCGTCGCAGCATCGCTCGCCGAAAAATGCACCGCACTGATCACCGCATCATGGCCGGCGAGGAGGGCGGAAAGGCCGTCGCGGTCGAAGACATCGCCCTTGCGGGCGCTGATGCCGGCGCCGGCCGGAACCTTCTCGGGATTGCGGACGATGGCGGTGACCTTATGGCCTCGGCGCGTCAGTTCGGTGAGCAGGCGCGAGCCGATGAAGCCGGTTGCGCCGATCAAAGCGATATTCATGTCGATCTCCTGGTATCCATTGGGAACCTGCATCCCGATGGACACCAGATGGCGCCTGTGCGACTTTCACTCAAGAAGGCACTTTCGCCGCACAAGGTCACCTGCCGGAAACCGCCATGCTGCAGCGCCCCGACCCGTTCAACGCCCAATGCCCGACCCGGCGCGTGCTCGACCGGATCGGCGACAAATGGGCGGTGCTGATCCTGATTCTGCGCGAGCAGGAGACCTTGCGCTTCAACGAACTGCGCCGGCGGATCGACAGCATCTCCCAAAAAATGCTGTCGCAGACGCTCAAAAGCCTGGAACGCGACGGGCTGATCAGCCGGCGCGCCTTTCCGACGGTGCCGGTCACCGTCGAATATGCGCTGACGCCGCTCGGGCGGACGCTCGCCGGCACCGTGCAGGCGCTGACGCACTGGGCGGAGGAGCATATCGGCGAGGTCGAGGAGGCGCAGCGGCGCTATGATCACGGCGAGGTCGCCGCCTGATCAGCGACCCTTGAGGGCGCGTTTCGGGCTGAAGAAGCCCGCCCAGGCATCCTCAGGCGGCCCGCTCTCCATGATCGTCAGCGCCTTGAAGGCATCGGGCGCAAGGTCCTTCTCCAGCATCTCCCAGGCGACCGGCATGGCGACAGCAGCGCCGGGACGGGCGCGGGTCGAGAACGGGGCGATCGCGGTCGCGCCACGACCATTGCGGAGATAGTCGACGAAGATGCGGCCGCGCCGCGCCTGCTTCGACAAGGTCGCGGTGTAGAGCTTCGGCTCGGCCTGCTCCATCGCCTTGGCGAAGTCGCGCGCAAACGTCTTGATCTCGTCCCAGCCGGACTTCGGCTTCAGCGGCATGACGACATGAAAGCCCTTGCCGCCGGAGATCTTGAGGAAGCTCTCGAAGCCGAGCTCATCAAGGCGATTGCGGACCGTCAGCGCCGCCTCGCGCACCCGCTCGATCGGCACGCCCTTGTCCGGGTCGAGGTCGAAGATCACCTGATCCGGGGTCTCGACGGCATCCACCTTCGCGCCCCAGAGATGGATCTCGACCGTGCCGAGCTGAACCAAAGCGGCAAGACCGTCGAAATCGCGGATGAAGAGCAGCTCCTCGCCATCCTTGTCCTTCATCCGGGCCACGGATTTGTGCAGTCCGGCGCCGGCATGCTTCTGGAAGAAGACCTGTCCGCCGACACCATCAGGCGCGCGCAGCAGACTCAAGGGCCGTTCGACGACGAAGGGTGCCATGCGCTCCCAGATACTGGCGTAGTAGTCGAACAGGTTCTGCTTGGTGAAGCCGATATCCGGCCAGAGCGGCTTGTCCGGGTTGCTCAACGTCACGGTGGTCTCCCGCCGGGATGCCCTCGGCGGCGCCGGCTTTGCCGCTGATCGCGCCCTGCTCGCCGAAGCCTTGGTCGGCTTCTCCTCGGTCACTTCATCAGCAGGCTTGTCCTCGCGCAGGCCGAGGAAGGCCGAATGCCGCAGCGTCTTCGAAGCCGTCCAGGAGCCGAAGGCGATCTCGGCGACGAGTTCGGGCTTGACCCAGACGATACCACGCTCGCGGCCCGCCAGCCCCTCGAAAGGCGCGGTTTCAGCGGCGAGCGCGTCGAGCCGCCGCTTCAGGTCCGCCGCCGATTTGCGGGTGAAGCCGGTGCCGACGCGGCCTGCCGGCTTCAGTTCCCCGCCTTCATGATAGCCGAGGACGAGCGAGCCGAGCTGGTTGCGCGACGCCTTGGACGGGACATAGCCGGCAATGACGAATTCCTGGCGCTGCGTGCATTTCGACTTGATCCAGTCGCGACCCCGGCCACTGCGATAGGGCGCGTCCACCCGCTTCGAGATCACGCCCTCCAGCCCCATGCGGCAGGCATGGCGGAGCATGGTCTGGCCGGGCTCGACGAAGTGCTCGCTATAGCGCAGGGCTGCGTCGGGTTTCGCAGCCTGCAGCAGCTCCTCCAGCCTTTCCTTGCGCGCGAGCAGCAGTTCCGCCCGCAGATCTTCGCCGTCGAGATGGAGCAGGTCGAAGGCATAGAAGACAAGATCGGACGTCTCGCCTTCCGACAGCGCGGCCTGGAGCGCCGAGAAGGAGGAGATGCCGTTCTCGCCCAATGCCACGACTTCGCCGTCGATCAGCGCCGTCTCGCAGGCAAGCGCCGCGAGAGCCGCGGCGATCGGCGCGCCGAAGCGCTCGCTCCAGTCGAGACCGGTGCGGGTAAGCAGCTTGACCTTTCCGCCGGATATCCGCGCCTGCAGCCGGTAGCCGTCGAACTTGACCTCGTGCAGCCAGTTGTCGCCGCTCGGCGGCTTGTCCTGCAGGGTCGCGAGGCAAGGTTCGACGAAGCGCGGCAGTTCCTCGCCTTCGGCCTTGGCCGGGCGGCCGGCCGCCTTGGCCCTTGCTGCGCTGGGCTCGCCGGTCTTGGGCTTGGCGCTCTTGGGCCTGGCGGTCTTAAGCTTGGCACTCTTGGGCTTGCGCCCTTTCGCAGGCTTCTCCTCGGTCGACCAGACGTCGCCTGCGGGATCCTCGCCGACCTCCGCGACGCTGCGGCCCGACTTCACAGAATCCGGCGCGCTTTCCAGGATATCCTCGTCGTCACGGGCAAAATCGTCGTCGACCTTGATCAGCAGCCAGTTGTCGCGCTTCTCGCCCCGGCGCGGTTTCAGCCTGACCAGATGCCAGCGGCCGCCGAGCTTGTGGCCTTCCAACGTGAAGGCGAGATGGCCTTTCTCCATGCCGCGGACTGGATCGCTCTCCGGCAGCCACTTGCCCTCGTCCCAGATGATGACCGAGCCGGCACCGTATTCGCCTTCGGGAATCGTGCCCTCGAAGCCGCCATATTCGAGCGGATGGTCCTCGACATGGACCGCGAGACGCTTCTCGGCGGGGTCGAGGCTCGGGCCGCGCGTCACCGCCCAGGACCAGAGCACGCCGCCATGCTCGAGCCTGAGATCGTAATGGAGACGGCGCGCGGCGTGCTTGTGGATCACGAAGACGCCGCCGGCCTGCTCCGCCCTGCTCCGGCGCTTCGCCGCGCCTTTCGGCTCGCGCGTCCGCGAAAAATCCCGCTTCGCGCGGTAGAGGTCGAGATTGGCCATGGCGCCCTCCGCGGCGGGTCAGGCACTCTTCCTGGTCTTGGCAGCGACGGCCTTCTTCGCCGGCTTGCCGCTCGCTGGCTTCTTGCCACCAGCGGCGGATTTGCGCGGCGCGTCCTCTTCCTCCTCGCCGAGGCTCTTCTTCAGCGCCTCGAACAGGTTGACCACATTGGTGGGACGCTCGGCCGGCTTCGCAACCGGCGGCTTTTTGCCCTTGCGCTTGGCCTCGATCAGCGCCAGCAGCGCCTCCTCGTAACGATCCTCGAAGCCGCTCGGATCGAACCTGGCCTGCTTCTTCTCGATGATGTGGGTGGCGAGATCGACGAGTTCCGGGTCGAGCTTGCCCTTGCGCAGCCCGTCGAAGACCTCGTCCGGCTGGCGCACGGTCTTGTCGTAGCGCAGCGTCGTCAGCAGCAGCCCCTTGTCGAAGGGCTCGATCATTACCGGCCGCTCGCGGCGATAGAGCACGATCCGGGCGATGCCGGCCTTCTTCTGCTTCGCCATCGCTTCGCGGATCACCGCAAAGGCCTCTTCCGAGACCTCGTCGGAGGGGCTGAGATAATAGGGCTGATCGAAATAGATCTGCGGTATCGCGGCGCGGTCGACGAACTGCTCGATCGAGAGGGTGTGGGAACTCTCGATCTGGACCGCGTCGATCTCATCCTCGTCTATGAGGAGGTATTCGTCGCTGCCGATCTCATAGCCCTTGACCTCGTCGTCCTGATCGACCGGCTTGCCACTGACGCTGTCGATATATTGGCGGCGGACGGTGTTGCCGGTCTTGCGGTTGATGACGCGGAACGAGACCTTCTCGCTATGGTCGGTCGCCGAAGTCAGCTCGACGGCGCAGGAGACCAGCGAGAGCTTGAGATAGCCCTTCCAGGCCGGGCGCGGGGCCATCAGGCCGCCCTCAGGGCAGGCCGGCGCGGCGGCAGGGCGGGCGGCAGCTCGCGCAACCAGGCCTCGGCGCGTGCCAGTTCGTCGCTGGTGACGACCGGCACCGGGTCGGCAAGGATGGCGAGCAGGACCTCGCGATCAAGCTGGCCGTGGGCGATGACCTCGCGCAAGGCGTCGCGGGTCTCGCGCTCGGCCAGGAGCTGGGCGCCAAGCGCGGCGATGAGGCGGTCCTTCGGCAGCTGGCGCATGATATCGACCCCCGGGCTGGTGACTGACACGCTCTGGTCAACCAGCGGGGCCGACCAAGGTTCCAGAGCGTGGCGCTAGCCTTTCCGGCGTTTTCGTGTATATGCCCCAGCCAACCGGCCCGAGATGCCGGCGGCGCATCCTCTCCGCGATGAGGCGATGCGGGCTTCGGACCTTGCTGGACGACATCCCGGCCTGGCCCGCCAGATCAACATTCGAACCAAAGGAAAGCACGATGTCGATCACTGCTGAGCGCAAGACCGCGCTCGTGAAGGAACACGCCACCAAGCCGAACGACACCGGCTCGCCGGAAGTCCAGATCGCGATCCTGACGGAGCGCATCAACAATCTGACCGGCCACTTCAAGTCCCATCACAAGGACAACCATTCGCGTCGCGGCCTGCTCAAGATGGTCTCCCAGCGCCGTTCGCTGCTCGACTATCTCAAGGGCAAGAACGAAGGCCGTTATCGCACGCTGATCGAGAAGCTCGGCATCCGCCGCTGATCGCCAGACGAATTCCCGCCCGGTGCCTCGTCGCTCCGGGCGGTTCTTCAAGGGGCCGGCCGCAATGGTGCGGCATTACCCTTCTTGAATGCGGCGGCCGCATGGGGCGGCTTTCCGCATGATCCACCGGGCGTCGCGGACGCCCATGGCAGGATCGCCGAGCGCTCGGGCGCGGCTGAACTGTACGACCGAGCGTTTTGCCGTCTTGCCCATGGGCCAAAGGGCGCGGGGCGGATCGCATCCGACCGAAAGAAAATCCATGTTCGACATCCAAACCGAAGAGCTGATCTGGGGCGGGCGCAAGCTCGTGCTCGAAACCGGCAAGATCGCCCGCCAGGCCGACGGCGCCGTGCTCGCCACCTATGGCGAGACCGTCGTGCTCGCGACCATCGTCTCGGCCAAGGAGCCGAAGCCGGGCTTCGACTTCTTCCCGCTGACCGTGAACTACCAGGAAAAGACCTTTGCGGCCGGCCGCATCCCCGGCGGCTACTTCAAGCGCGAGGGACGCCCGACCGAGAAGGAGACGCTGGTCTCGCGCCTGATCGACCGGCCGATCCGCCCGCTCTTCGCCGATGGCTACAAGAACGACACCCAGGTGATCGTGACCGTGCTGCAGCACGATCTCGAGAATGATCCCGACATCGTCGCCATGGTCGCCGCCTCCGCCGCGCTGACGCTCTCCGGCGTGCCCTTCATGGGCCCGGTCGGCGCCGCCCGCGTCGGCTATGTCGACGGCGCCTACAAGCTCAACCCGCTGATCGACGAAGTGAAGGAATCGGCGCTCGACCTCGTCGTCGCCGGCACCCAGGACGCCGTCCTGATGGTCGAGTCGGAGGCCAAGGAGCTCTCCGAAGAGATCATGCTCGGCGCCGTGATGTTCGGCCACAAGCACTTCCAGCCGGTGATCGACGCGATCATCCGCCTCGCCGAGAAGGCCGCCAAGGAGCCGCGCGAGTTCAACCCGCCGGACGACCAGGCCGTGCTCGACGCGATCATGAAGGTCGGCGAGGCCGAGTTGCGCGCCGCCTACAAGATCACCGCCAAGGCCGAGCGCTATGCCGCCGTCGACGCCGTCAAGGCCAAGGTCGTCGCCGCGCTGGTCTCGGATGCGCCGGACGGCGTTTCGACCTTCAGCAAGGAGAAGGTCGGGGCCCAGTTCAAGGAAGCCCAGGCCAAGATCGTGCGCTGGAACATCCTCGACGACGGCATCCGCATCGACGGACGCGACGTCAAGACGGTGCGCAAGATCGTCGCCGAGGCCGGCGTCCTGCCGCGCACCCACGGCTCCTCGCTGTTCACTCGCGGCGAGACCCAGGCGCTGGTCGTGACCACGCTCGGCACGGGCGATGACGAGCAGTTTATCGACTCGCTGGAAGGCACCTACAAGGAGACCTTCCTGCTGCACTACAACTTCCCGCCCTATTCGGTCGGCGAGACCGGCCGCATGGGTTCGCCCGGCCGCCGCGAGATCGGCCATGGCAAGCTCGCCTGGCGCGCCATCCGCCCGATGCTGCCGGCCAAGGCGGAGTTCCCCTACACGATCCGCGTCGTCTCGGAGATCACCGAGTCGAACGGCTCCTCCTCGATGGCCACCGTCTGCGGCACCTCGCTGGCGCTGATGGATGCCGGCGTGCCGCTGAAGGCGCCGGTCGCGGGCATCGCCATGGGCCTGATCCTGGAAGGCGAGCGCTTCGCGGTGCTCTCCGACATCCTGGGTGACGAGGACCATCTCGGCGACATGGACTTCAAGGTCGCCGGTACCGCCGCGGGCATCACCTCGCTGCAGATGGACATCAAGATCGCCGGCATCACCGAGGAGATCATGAAGGTCGCCCTCGGCCAGGCCAAGGGCGGTCGCGACCACATCCTCGGCGAGATGAGCAAGGCCCTCTCGGCCTCGCGCACCCAGCTCGGCGAGTATGCGCCGCGCATCGAGACGATGAAGATCCCGGTCGACAAGATCCGCGAAGTCATCGGCTCCGGCGGCAAGGTCATCCGCGAGATCGTCGAGAAGACCGGCGCCAAGGTCAACATCGAGGACGACGGCACCATCAAGATCGCCTCGGCCGACGGCAAGTCGATCGAAGCCGCGATCAAGTGGATCAAGTCGATCGTCTCCGAGGCCGAGCCGGGCATGATCTATGACGGCACCGTCGTGAAGATCATGGAGTTCGGCGCCTTCGTGAACTTCTTCGGCGCCAAGGACGGTCTCGTCCACATCTCCGAGCTCGCCGCCCAGCGCGTCCAGAAGGTCTCGGACGTCGTCAAGGAAGGCGACAAGGTCAAGGTCAAGTTCCTCGGCCAGGACGATCGCGGCAAGATCCGCCTCTCGATGAAGGTCGTCGACCAGCAGACCGGCGAGGACATCACCGAGAAGCTGAAGGCCGCCCGCGACGCCGAGAAGAGCCGCGAGAAGCAGCAGGCCGAGTAAGGCCTGAAGCGCTCAGGCGTTTCACGTGAATCAGGACGCCCCCCGCATCGCAGGATGCGGGGGGCGTTTTCTTTTGGCGATTCCTCTGGTGCGACGCAGCGAACTCAAATAGTCTAGACTTATCTGCCTCGGAGACCGGCATGACCGCCCACCGCATCACCTCGCTGGATCAGCTCGCCTCGCTCTATCCGAACCCCGTCGCACCGGCTTCGCTCCTCAAGGAGATCGACCATGTCGATGCGAACTATGCGGCGCTGATCGCCGCCTCGCCGTTTTTCGTGCTCGCGACCAATGGTCCAGACGGGCTGGATTGCTCGCCGCGCGGCGATCTGCCGGGCTTTGTCACGGTCAGCGACGCGAAAACGCTGCTGATTCCCGACCGAAGAGGCAATAACCGACTGGATTCGCTCAAGAATATCCTGTTCGACAATCGAATCGGAATACTCTTCCTGGTCCCCGGCTACGGCGAAACCCTGCGCGTGAACGGCACTGCGACGCTTTCGAGCGATCCGGAGCTCTGCGCGCGCTTCGACATGGCGGGCAAGCTGCCGGCCTGCGTGATCGTGGTCACTGTCGAAGCCGCCTACTTCCAATGCTCGCGCGCGGTGGTGCGGGCCGATCTGTGGAACCCGGCGGCGCAGGTCGACAAGCGCTCGCTGCCGAGCGCCGGCACGATCCTGCGCGACATCTCGGCGCGCGCGGCAACGGAAGCGTTCGACGGCGAGGCCTACGACAAGGCGCTGCCGGAGCGAGTCAGGGCGACGTTGTATTGAGCGAGATTGCTCGACCGCGACCATGAGGGCGCGGGAACCCTCTCCTGTAAGGAGAGGGTAGGGTGAGGTGTTGGCCATTCACCAAGTTCCGCGAGGCCTGACCGCGCGGTGAGGTTCAGGCCAACGTTTCCAGTCCGAACACCTCACCCCTGCCCCTCTCCTTCCACGAGAGGGGTTCTCCGAAGCCCTACTCCAATCCCCCCACCGCCGCCTCGACCGCCTCGACGATCGAGCCGGAGCGGATCAGCGCCGTTGCCTGGTTCATCTCGGCGGCGTACCAGCGATCGCCGTCGAGCGCGGGCGGGATCGTCTCGCGCAGGGCGTCCAGCGCCGCCTGCGTGCCTTTGCCGAGCGGATGGGCCTTGGCCGTCTCGGCGATCAGCGACAGCGCCTGGCAAGCCATCAGGATCTCGCCGGCGATGATCATCTCGACATTCTCGACGACGGTGCGGGCCTTGCGGCCGCACCAGGTCGAGTTCGAGACGTGATCCTCGGCGTTCGACTTGCCGGGGATCGAATCGACCGAGCCCGGCGAAGACAAGGTGCGGTTCTCCATCACCAGCGCCGAGAGCGAGCATTGCACGGTGGCAAAGCCGGTATTCAGCCCGCGCTTGCCGGCGAGCAGGTTGCGCGGCAGGCCGTAGCTCAGCGTCGGGTCGATCAGCCTGGCGAGGCGGCGCTCGCAGATCGAGCCGAGATCGGTCATCGAGATCGCCAGCAGGTCCATGGCCTGCGCCACGTACTGGCCGTGGAAATGGCCGCCTGAGATCACCTGGTAGCCGCCGCCATCGGGGAAGATCAGCGGATTGTCCGTGGCCGAATTGGTCTCGGTCGCGATGATGCGGGAGACATAGTCGAGTGCCTCGCGAGCCGGGCCATGGACCTGCGGGGCGCAGCGCAGCGAGTAGACGTCCTGCACGCGGGGCGCCGGCGGCTTTCCGGGCGTGCGGCCGATCTCGTCGGGATAAATCGTCTCGCGCGCCGAAGCGGAGCAGCGCTTCGAGCCTTGCGTTAGCTTCAGCACATTGCGCGCGACCAGCGCCTGGCCGGGATGCGGGCGCGCCGCATGGACCCGCGGGTCGAAGGCGGCAAGCTCGCCACGCATCGCCTCGAGCGAGAGCGCCAAGCCGATATCGGCGGCCTTGATCAGGCGCCTGGCGTCCTCCGTCGCCAGCACGCCGAGGGCGAGCGAGACGGTCGAGCCGTTGATCAGGGCCGAGGCATCCTTGGCGCCGAGCGGGAAATCGGGAGCAAGGCCGGCCTTGGCCAGCGCCTCGCGCGCCGGCATGCGCTTGCCCTTGTAGACGGCCTCGGCCTCGCCAAAGCCACAGACCGCAGCCGCCATATGGGCGAGCGGCGCAAGATCGCCGGAGGCGCCGACCGAGCCCTTCTGCGGGATGACCGGGTGAACGCCGGCATTGAGGCAGGCGAGCAGGCGTTCGACCAGTTCGACCTGCGGGCCGGAATAGTTCGAAGCGAAGGCATTGGCACGCAGCAGCATCGTGGCGCGCGTAACGTCCTCGGCAAAGGGCTCGCCGATGCCGGTGGCATGGGCATAGACGCTCTTGCGCTGGTACTCGGTCATCTCCGTCATCAGCACGCGCTGGTCCTTGAACAGGCCGACGCCAGTGTTGAAGGAGTACATGAACGGCGCCTCGTCGTTCATGAAGTTCGCGTCGATATGCGCGCGCGTCGCGGCGATGGCGGCGCGGGCGGCAGGGGCGAGGCTCGCCTTCTCATAGCGGCCGGAAGCACCCGGCCGCGCCACGCGCACCACCTGCTTGCCCTTCAGCGTGCGCCCATCGATCGTTACGGCCATGGCCAGTCCCCGTTTCAGCTGAGGACGATCTAGAACCGGATCGCAGGAAATGG
This sequence comes from Allobosea sp. GW823-FHT02B03, assembly GCF_058797755.1. NCBI lineage: Bacteria > Pseudomonadati > Pseudomonadota > Alphaproteobacteria > Hyphomicrobiales > Alloboseaceae > Allobosea > Allobosea sp. GW823-FHT02B03. The sequence goes on from NZ_JBXAJY010000006.1 coordinate 539,066, forward strand.
GAAGCTGGTTGCGGTCCGATATCGGCGCTTGCGCGCGCTTTGCCGGCCCAACCCGCGACATTGCTGCGCCTTTACCTGCGGCGCGCAATGCACAATGAAGGCGGCGCAGGAGGTTGCGATGGATTTCGAGAGCTTTTTCCGCGAGGAGCTGAGCCAGCTCCGCAAGGAGGGCCGCTACCGGGTCTTCGCCGATCTGGAACGCTGCGCCGGACGGTTTCCGCGCGCGATATTCCATGGCGGCGGCGGTCCGCGCGAGGTCACCGTCTGGTGTTCGAACGATTATCTCGGCATGGGCCAGCACCCGGTGGTGCTGAAGGCCATGCACGATGCGCTCGACGGTTGCGGCGCCGGCACCGGCGGGACGCGCAACATCGCCGGCACCAACCACTACCATGTGCTGCTCGAGCGCGAGCTCGCCGATCTGCACGGCAAGGAAGGCGCACTGCTGTTCAACTCCGGCTACATGTCGAACTGGGCCTCGCTCTCGACGCTGGCCTCGCGCATTCCGGGCTGCATCGTTCTGACCGATGCGCTGAACCACGCCTCGATGATCGAGGGCATCCGGCATTCGCGCGCCGACAAGGCAATCTTCGCCCATAACGACGCCGCCGATCTGCGCCGCAAGCTGCAGGCGATGGACCCGGCCCGGCCGAAGCTGATCGCCTTCGAATCGGTCTACTCGATGGATGGCGACATCGCCCCCGTCGCCGATTTCTGCGACATCGCCGAGGAATTCGGGGCGATGACCTATATCGACGAGGTCCACGCTGTCGGGCTCTATGGCCCGCGTGGCGGCGGCATCAGCGAGCGCGACGGCCTGAGCCACCGGCTCGACCTGATCGAGGGCACGCTGGCAAAATCCTTCAGCGTGATGGGCGGCTACATCACCGGCTCGGCGGCGCTCTGCGACTATCTGCGCAGCTTCGCCTCAGGCTTCATCTTCTCGAGCTCGCTGCCGCCGACGCTGGCGGCCGGGGCGCTCGCCGCGATCCGCCATCTCAAGACGAGCTCGGTCGAGCGCGACCGCCAGCGGGACCGGGTTCAGACCTTGCGCCGGCGCCTCGACGAGGCCGGCATCCCGCATCTGCCGAACCCCAGCCATATCGTGCCCGTGATGGTCGGCGACGCCGTGCGCTGCAAGCAGATCAGCGACGAGATGCTCGAGCGCTTTTCGATCTACGTCCAGCCGATCAACTACCCGACCGTGCCGCGCGGCACCGAGCGGCTGCGGATCACGCCGACGCCGCTGCATTCGGACGAGGATATCGAGACCCTGGTCCAGGCGCTGAGCACGATCTGGGGCGCGCTCGGATTGCAGCGCGCCGCCTGAGCGGCAGGAGCTTCCAAAATGAGAAAGCCCGGGCCTTGCGGCCCGGGCTTTTTTCGTGTCGTCGCAGGTCCGACGATCGTGCCGGAAGAGCCGGTTCAGAGCAGGCCGTTATTGCCGGCGAGCGTCTTCAGCCCGACATCCGGCCGGGCGCCGACATGGCTGATGATCTCGGCGGCGGCGAGCGCGCCGAGGCGCAGGCAGTCGCGGGTCTCGCGGCCGGAGGTCAGGCCGAACAGGAAGCCGGCGGCGAAGAGATCGCCAGCGCCGGTCGCGTCGACCAGGCGCTCGATCGGGAAGACCGGCTCGGCGACGATGCCCTCCGGCGTCACGGCAAGCGCGCCGTTCTCCGAGCGGGTGACGACGGCGAGCACGTTCTCGGCGCGCAGGCCGGCCAGCGCCGTATCGAAATCCGAGGTCTCGTAGAGGCTCTTCAGCTCGTGCTCGTTGGCGAAGACGAGATCGACCGTGCGGTTGCGCACCAGGCCGAGGAACTCGCTGCGGTAACGGTCGACGCAGAAGGAATCCGAGAGCGTGATGGCGACGCGGCCGCCGGCCTTGTGGGCGATCTCGGAGGCCTTGCGGAAGGCGTCCTTGGCCGCCGGCGGATCCCAGAGATAGCCTTCGAGATAGACGATGTCGGCGTTCTCGATCGCGGCCGGATCGACATCGGCCGGGGAGAGGCCCTGGCAGGCACCGAGATAGGTGTTCATGGTGCGCTCGCCATCGGGCGTGACGATGATGAAGGAGCGCGCCGTCGCCGGCCCGTCAGTGGCAGCCGCCGTGTCGAAGGCGACGCCGAGCGAGGTCAGGTCATGCCGATAGAGGCCGCCGAGCTCGTCGGCCTTGACCTTGCCGATGAAGGCACCGTTGCCGCCGAACGAGGCGAGGCCGGCGATGGTGTTGGCGGCCGAGCCGCCGGAGATGACCTTGCCCGGCCCCATCGCGGCATAGAGAGACTCCGCTCGCGCCTCGTCGATCAGGGCCATCGACCCCTTCACCAGCCCGTGGCTGGCGAGGAAATCCTCCTCGGCCGTGGCGATGACGTCGACAATGGCGTTGCCGAGAGCGAGCACGTCGTAGCGCTTGGAGGTCATGAGGCTTTCCGGAGGTTGAGGGATTTGCGGGCGTGTCGCATCGGGCGCAGCTTCGGTCAAGCGCCGCCGCGGCGGCGGGCGGCGCTGTCGAGGATAGAGGACAGGGCCGCCAGATCGGACGGGCCGAGCCATTCGATCTCGCGGGCGAGCCGATTGGCGAACAGGGTCGCTTCCGGTTCCAGCCCGGCGGTGTCGACGGTGACGCGCGGATGCGAGAGATCGGCGAGGCGGATCAGTTCGTCGGCCTCGTCCCAGATGATGCCAAGGACATGGATCGCACCCTGGATCAGGGTGAAGGTCGGCTGGCCGCGCTTGCCGTGCTCGAGCGCCGAGAGATAGGCGGGGGTGACGCCTAGCGCCTGCGCCATCTGGGCTAGGGTGACGCCGCGGGCGGCGCGCAATTCGCGAACCCTGCGGCCATAGGGCGTCATGACTGCGGCCCGCGGGGGCGGCGCAGACGGATATAGAGCGCGCCCGAACCACCATGGCGCTGCTCGGCCTCGTCGAAGCCGAGCACCAGCGGCCGCAGATCGGCAAGGCTGAGCCAATGCGGCACATTGCGGCGCAGGACGCCGCGTTCCGAGCCGAAGCCGAAATCGCCGGCGCCGCCCTTGCCGGTCACCACCAGGACGAGCTTGGCTCCGCGCATCTGCTGGCTGCGCAGAAAGCCGCGCAGGGCCGCATGCGCCTCGTCCTGGCGCATGCCGTGCAGGTCGATCGCCGCCTCGACGCCCTGCTTGCCGCGGCGCAGCTGGGTGCGCAGACGCCTCTCCAGCGGCGCGAGCGGCGGCGGCGCCGGTTTCGCCGCGATCGCCTTCGGTGCGGCCATGGCGGGCGCCGGCCGCGGCGGTTCGGGCTGGAGCACGGGGATCTCGGGCTCGGGCTCAGCCTCGACCGGCTTGCGACCGGCGAGCGGCGTCACCGTACGCGCGACCTGGCGCCACAGCGCGATCTCGGCCTCGGAGAGCAATTTGCCACGGCGGCGCGGCATCGCCTCAGCGCCCCCGCCCACGCGGCCAGAGCACGATCAGGTCGAAGGGATGGCGGATCAGGCCGGCGCGGTGGCCGGCCTGCGGGCCGGAGCCGACGAAGAGGTCGATCCGGGCCGGGCCGAGGATCGCCGAGCCGGTATCCTGCGCCAGCACGAGGCGCGACAGCGCCTCCGAACCACCCGTCCCGTCCGGGACCTCGCCGGCGATCCAGGCCGGCGTGCCATAGGGCCAGACCGTGCGGTCGACGGCGATGCTGCGCAATGGCGTCAGCGGCAGGCCAGCGGCGCCGATCGGCCCGGATTCAGGCGGAAGATCATCGCGGCGGGCGAAAAAGACGAAGGAGCGGTTGAGCCGGATCAGTTCGCGGGCGAAACCGGCATCGGCCTTCAGCCGTGCGATCAGCCGGTCCATGGTCATCTCTGCCGGCGGGATGTTCTCACGACGGCTAAGCTCGCGACCGAGCGAGGTGTAGGGATGGCCGTTGCGGCCGGCATAGACCAGCCGCGTGACCCTGCCATCCGGCAGGCGGATCCGGCCTGAGCCCTGGACCTGCAGCACGAAACGGTCGACCGGATCGCGCATCCAGAGGATCTCGAGGCCCTGGCCGTCGAGCGCGCCATCCTCGATCGCGGCGCGGTCGGGAAAGACCTCGAGGCCGCGCTTGCCGCGCCGGGCCGAGGACAGGGTCGGATCGAAACCGGGCCAGTCGTCGCCCGACATCTTGGTGACGAGGTCGACGGGGCGGCCATAGAGCGGTGTCGGGAAGGCGGGGCCTGGCGTCAGCGAGCCCTCGAACTCCGGCTCGAAATAGCCGGTCATGAAGCCGCGGCCGGTCTCGGCCGGGCGGACCCGCCAGAACGAGAAGCGGTCCTCGAAGAATTTCCGGGCAGTCGCGCGGTCGGGTTCGCCGGCCTTCAGCAGCGCGGCGGCCTCGGTGCAGAGCGCGGGCAGGCCGGGCGGCGGCTTGATGCCCTGGCGCAGCGGCGGGTCGGTCTCGCAGCCCTGAGCGAAGAGACGTAGCACGACCCGGTGGTCGTCCTGCGCCCAGCCGGCGATCTCGCCGGCGGCTACGGGCTCGATGCGGGCGCCGGCGGGAGCGGGTGGGGCGCTGGCCGTCACTGCCGATACGCCTGCGGCCCAGAGGCCCAGAACGAGACCGGCGGCACGGATCACGCGGCCGATTCGGTCGCGACCAGCAGCCAGTTCGGATCGCGGCTGCCGAGCTGACGCGAGAAGGTCCAGACGTCGTTGACCTCGGAGACGCTGTCGGCGCTGCCGTCGACGACATTGCCCTGCGCATCGCGCACGACGCTGATCAGCTGCGAGACGAAGGCGATGGTGACCTGAGCGGTCTTGCCCTTGACGTCGACGGCGGTGATCTCTGCCTTGTCGATCGAGACGAAGTTCGACTCCGCCTTCTCGCCACGCTTCTCGCGCTCGCTGATCGCCTGCTCGAAGCCCTCATAGACTTCCTTGGCGAGCAGGCCCTTCAGCATCTTGCGATCGCCGCGCGCGAAAGCGGTGACGATCGTCTCATAGGCGGCCTTGGCACCGCCGAGGAAGCCGCGCGGATCGAAGCCGGGCTCCTGGCGGGCGATTTCCTCGATGCCGGCGATGATCGGCGAACCGGCAGGGGCGATATCCTTCCAGCGGTCTGCATCTGGGACTTCGGCAGCGGTCGGATCGTTGGCGGCACCGGGCAGGCGGATGACATTGTCGCGACGCGCATCGGCCGGCGACGCCTGGTCAGGCCGCACCGAGGTCTCGCGGCGCTGGAACGGATCGGCCGGCGGCTTTTCATGCCCGGTCTTCTGGCCGAGCACGGAACGCAGCTTCCAGGCGACGAAGACCGCCAGGGCCAGGAAGACCAGTGTCGTCATATCGAAGTTTTGCATCGACGGCTGATCCAAACCTTAAAAATACGATCGCAAGCGGGCCCGTGACCACGGCCCATCTCCCGGCGGGATATGGTGACTGAGGCTCGTAACATCCACCCCCCGGCCGCGACAAGCGTTCTCAGAGAGCCTTAGCTTGTGCCAGCACGGCCGCCATGATAGCCGACGCGGGTCCGGCGCTCGCGGCACGGCGGACAGTTTCCGCAATTATGCGGAGTTTTCCGTCAGGGCCGCCTAGAAGACGATGGGACCGATGGCCAACGAAAACGGCAATGGCGCGGGCGACGCCAACCAGCAGGGGCCGAGCCTCAACACGCTTGTCCAGTACATCAAGGACTTCTCCTTCGAGAACCCGAACGCGCCGCGCTCGCTCTCCGGCCAGCAGCAGCAGGGTCCGCAGATCGGCCTGCAGGTCAACGTCACCGCGAACGCGCTGGGCGACACCGAGTTCGAAGCGGTCCTGACGCTGGAAGGCAAGGCGACCGTCGGCAACGACACCCTGTTCGCCTTCGAGCTGAGCTATGCTGGCGTGTTCCGCATCCTCGGCGTGCCGCAGGAGCAGCTGCATGCGGTGGTGATGATCGACTGCCCGCGCCTGCTCTTCCCCTTCGCGCGCCAGATCGTCGCCGACGCCGTGCGCAATGGCGGCTTCCCGCCGCTCTACATCGATCCGATCGATTTCGCCGCGCTCTATCGCCAGCGTCTCGAAGAGCTGCAGAACCAGCAGCCGCCGGCCGGAACGCCGGCCTCCTGAGCGACAAGCACAGAAAAACCGCTACGAGAAGAGCCCTTCGGGGCTCTTTTTTTGTGCCTGCTTCACTGGCCACGCCTTGCAACCGCGCCCGGGCCGCCCATTTCGGCATGACCGAAGCGCCTTCCACCCCGGAAGGTCCGGTTCAAAATCTTGCTGGAGTTTCGATGGACGCCCTGATGACACTTGCCGCCGACCCCACAGTCTGGGCGGCTCTCGGGGCGCTGATCGCAATGGAGGTCGTGCTCGGCATCGACAACCTGATCTTCATCTCGATCCTGACCAACAAGCTCCCGGAACATCAGCGCTCGCGCGGCCGCAAGATCGGCATCGGCCTGGCGCTGATCCTGCGTCTCGCCCTTCTCTCGACCGTCGCCATCATCGTCCAGCTCACCACGCCGGTGTTCTCGGTGTTCGGCAAGGCCTTCTCCTGGCGCGACATCATCCTGATCGCCGGCGGCCTGTTCCTGGTCTGGAAGGCGACCAAGGAGATCCACCACAAGGTCGACCCCAATCACGGGCCCGACATGTTCGAGGGTGGCTCGGCGGCCGCCGTGACCTTCGGCGGCGTGATCTTCCAGATCCTGCTGCTCGACCTGGTCTTCTCGATCGACAGCATCATCACCGCCGTCGGCATGACCGATCACATCCCGGTGATGGTGATTGCGGTCGTCGTCGCGGTGCTGGTCATGCTGCTTGCGGCCGACCCGCTGGCGCGCTTCATCGACAAGAACCCGACCATCGTGATGCTGGCGCTGGGCTTCCTCTTGATGATCGGCGGCACACTGATCGGCGAAGGCTTCGGCGCCCATGTGCCCAAGGGCTACATCTACGCCGCCATGGCCTTCTCGGCCCTGATCGAAGGCCTCAACATGCTGTCGCGCCGGGCCGACCGGCGCAAGGGAAGCTGAGGCCTTGCCTCAGCCTTCCTCGGCCAGGCCGAGATAGCCGCGCCAGAGCGGCGCGGCCTTGAACTTCCCGACAAAGGCCTCGTGCGCCGCGCGCTCCTCGTCCGAGAGCCGCGGCGCCAAAGGGCGCAGCCGGACCGGCCGCTCGATGACAGCCGCAAGGCCGGCGCCCGGCCGCCCCGCCAGTTCGGCGCCGAGGCCGAGGCTGGTCTGCTTGCCGCCGATCAGCTCGATATAGACCTCGGCGAGGATCTCGGAGTCGAGCAGCGCGCCGTGCTTGGTGCGGCGGCTGTTGTCGATGCCATAGCGCGAGCAGAGCGCATCGAGGCTGTTGCTGGCACCGGGATGCTTGCGCCGCGCCATGGCGAGCGTGTCGACCACCAGCGCCGGAACGATCGGCGGCAGGCCGAGCCGGCCGAACTCCATGTTGATGAAGCCGACGTCGAAGGCGGCGTTGTGAATCACCAGCTTGGCGTCCGCGATGAAGGCGGCGAACTCGCCGGCGATGGTGGCGAAGACCGGCTTATCGGAGAGGAAGGCCTCGGACAGCCCGTGCACCCTGAAGGCGCCTTCCGGCATGTCCCGTTCGGGATTGATGTAGATGTGATAGTTGCGGCCGGTCGGGCAGTGGTTGACCAGCTCGACGCAGCCGATCTCGACGATGCGGTCGCCCTTCAGCGGTTCGACGCCGGTGGTCTCGGTATCGAGAACGATCTCGCGCACGTTCAGCCTCTCCGCTCGCCGCGGCCGGGACGGCCGGCCAACGCCACGAGGATAGAATGGACCTGCCGCCGCGCCGCCAGAAGGCCGCGCGAGGTGTCCACAAGGAAGTGGGCGCGCCGTCGCTTCTCGGTATCAGGCATCTGCCGGGCGAGGATCGCCTCGAACTTGTCCTCGGTGACGCCGGGGCGGGCAAGCACCCGGGCGCGCTGGACCTCAGCCGGAGCGGTGATGACGACGACGGCGTCGCAGCGGCCTTCGCCGCCGGTCTCGAACAGCAAGGGTATGTCCAGGACGGCAACGTCCGCCCCATCCTTGCGGCACTGCGCCAGGAAGGCCTGCTCTTCGCCCCGGACCAGCGGATGAATGATCGCCTCGAGCTTGGTCAGCGCTTCGGGGCGGCCAAGCACCGCGGCGGAGAGCTTCGTCCGGTCGACCACGCCATCGACGACGACCCCGGGAAAGGCTGCCTCGATCTCGGAAGCGGCGGCACCGGAATAGAGTCGGTGTACGGCCTGATCGGCGTCGTAGACCGGCACCCCCTCGGCACGGAACATATCCGAGGTCGTCGACTTGCCCATGCCGATCGAGCCGGTCAGTCCGAGCAGGAAGGTCATGCTCCGCCTCCGCTAAACCGCCGGGATGTCGGCTTCGAGCCGGGCCCGCAGTGCCTGCGTCACCTGCGGGCGCACGCCGAACCAGCGCTCGAAGCCGGGGATCGCCTGATGCAATAGCATGCCGAGCCCGTCGACAGGCAGGCCGCCGCGCGCCCGCGCCCCGGCGAGCAAGGCGGTCTCCAGCGGCACGTAGACGATATCGTCGACGATGGTTCCCGGCCGCAAGCCGGCAAGATCAAGTTCGAGCAGCGGCTGGCCCTGCATGCCGAGCGAGGTGGTGTTGACGATGAGATCGCTCACCGCGACCAGCCCGTAGGCCTCGCCCCAGCCGCGCGCCTCGACGTTCGCGCCAAACTCTGCGGCGAGCTCCTGCGCCCGCGCCGGGCTGCGATTGACCAGGACGATGCGGCCGACGCCGCGCTCGGCGAGGCCATGGACGACGGCACGGGCCGCACCGCCGGCACCGAGGATCAGCGCTGTCCCGACCCTGCTGTCCCAGCCAGGCACGCGATCATCGAGATGGGCGAGGAAGCCGAAGGCGTCGGTATTGTCGCCATGGAGCTTGCCGTCCTCCATCCAGATCGTATTGACGGCGCCCATGCGGCGCGCGGTTTCGCTGACATGGTCGAGCAGCGGCAGCACCGCTTCCTTGTTCGGCACGGTGACATTACCGCCGGCGAATTCTCCCGAACGGATGCGGTCGAGGAAGGCAGCGACCTCGCCCGGCGGTACGTCGACGCGCTCATAGCTGCCGCCCAGGCCATGCTCGGCGAGCCAATGGCCATGAATCACGGGCGAGCGCGAATGGGCGACGGGATGGCCGATGATGAAGCAGCGTGTCATGGGTCGGAGCCGTTGGTTCAGGCAAGAAGCTCGAGTTCGCGCAAAGCCGCGAGCAAGTCGAGCAGGGGCAGGCCGAGAATGGTGAAATGGTCGCCGTCGATGCCGCTGAACAATTGCGCACCGAGGCCTTCGATCTGATAGCCGCCGACGCTCGCGGTCGCAGCCGGGCCGGCCTCGGCGACATAGCGCTCGATGAAGCCAGCATCGAGCTCGCGCATGAGCATGCCGACCTGCCGGCTTCCGTTGCGGACGACGACACCGTCGCGAGCCAATGCGAAGGCGGAGGTGAGCTCATGGCGCTTGCCGGACAGCGCGGCGATCTGCAGCAGAGCGGCATTCTCGTCGACCGGCTTATGGAAGGCGATGCCTTCGCAGGTCAGGGTCTGGTCGGCGCCGAGCACCCAGCGACCCGGCATGTCCTGCGAGACAGCAAGAGCCTTGGCGGCGGCGAGCGTCGCGGCGACACCGAACGCTTCGCCTCCCCCGGCGAGGAAGTCCGTCTCGACGGCACGCTCGTCGACTTCGGGCCGGATGGCCTCGATCGGCAGGCCCGCATTCTCCAGCATGCTGCGCCGGGTCGCGCTGCCGGACGCCAGGACCAAGGCCGTGTCGCCACGCCAGAAGGAGCCGGAAGCGCTCACGTCGCGATGAACTTCAAGCGATGGTCGCGCAGCAGGTCGAGGATCGCCGCCGCGGTTTCCTCGATCGAACGACGGGTGACGTCGATCACCGGCCAGCCCCTCCTGGCGCAGAGCTTGCGTGATTGGGCGATCTCGTCGGCGACCGCATCGGGATCGACATAGGGCGTCTCGTCGTCCGCCCGCATCGAGAGCAGACGGTTCTGACGGATCTGAATGATGCGCTCGGCGCTGGCGACGAGGCCGACGATCAACGGCTTCTTGAGACGCTCCAGCTCCGGCGGCAGCGGCACATGCGGCACCAGCGGGACATTGGCGGTCTTGATGCCGCGATTGGCGAGATAGATGCTGGTCGGCGTCTTCGAGGTCCGGCTGATGCCGACCAGGATGACATCGGCGCTTTCGAGATCGCCGCCGAGCTGCCCGTCATCATGCATCAGCGTGTAGTTCATCGCATCGATGCGGCGGAAATATTCGGCGTTGAGGACGTGCTGCGCGCCGGGACGGGTCGCAGAGGCCTGGCCGAGATAGGACTGGAACAACGAGAGCACCGGCTGCAGCACCGAGAGGCAGGGGCAGCCGATCTCCCGGCAGAAGCTTTCGAGGCGCTCAGCCCATTCCGGTTCGACCAGGGTATAGAGCACGACGCCGGGCGACGACTCGATCTCGGCGAGCACACGCGAAAGCTGGTTCTCGGAGCGAACCAGCGGATAGACGTGCTCGATCGCCGATACAGCCTCGTATTGCGCAGCGGCGGCCCGACTCACCGCGATCAGGGTTTCGCCGGTCGCGTCGGAGACCAGGTGCAGATGAAAATAATTGCGCGGCACGACTGCTCCCAGCCTCGTCAGGCCCCCTGAGGTTTCTGGTCTAGCGCGCGAAGCCGGCAATTGGAATCGCCCGCGGACGGCGAAGACCGGCGAATCAGCCCTGGGGAAGGCTGGGGACAAGTCAGGCTCTTCGCAGAGCCTCCGGACGAGCCCGGGATAACCCCCTTGATCGCTCAACAGGCATGCCTGTGTGGACAGGAGGCGGATGTTTCACGTGAATCATTTCCAGGCGTGGCATCGCAGCGCACGCCAGCGCCGATTCCAATTCGTTAAGAAGCTCTTAACGGATGGCCGGGCAGCTTCGCACCTCCGAACCCGAGCCCGGACAGGCTGTGGATCGGTTGTGGATGGGATTGTGCCGGGCTATGTCCGGGGTCCCAAGAGTCAAAACAAAAGACTCTCTAAATTTAAAGATTCTCTTAAGGCCGGTCGGTGGACCGCCGCCGAGGGTAAGCGAGCACGATGACCACCTCCCTTTTCCTGCGCGCACTCTCTGGCGAAAAGACGGCGATTCCTCCGCTCTGGCTGATGCGCCAGGCCGGACGCTATCTGCCGGAGTATCGCGAGGTCAGGGCAAAGGCCGGCGGCTTCCTCGACCTCTGCTACAATCCGGCCTTCGCCACCGAAGTGACCTTGCAGCCGATCCGGCGCTTCGGCTTCGACGCCGCGATCCTGTTCTCGGACATTCTCGTCGTTCCGCATGCGCTCGGCCAGAAGGTCTGGTTCGCCGAGGGCGAGGGTCCGAAGCTGGAAGCCCTCGCCGATGCGGGCGACCTTGCAAGGCTTGACGAGGAGCTCAATCTGGAACGGCTTGCGCCGGTGTTCGAGACCGTCGAGCGCGTCCGGGCGGCTCTGCCCGCCGAGACCGCGCTGATCGGCTTCTGCGGCGCTCCCTGGACGGTGGCGAGCTATATGCTTGCCGGCAAGGGTACCCCCGACCAGGCGCCGGCCAGGCTCGTGGCCTATAGCGACCCGGTCTTCCTCGATCGGCTGATCGAACGACTGGTCGAGGCCTCGATCATTTATCTCAACCGCCAGATCGATGCCGGCGCCCAGGTCGTGCAGGTCTTCGAGAGCTTTGCCAGCGCCCTGCCGCCGAGCCTGATCGAGAAGCTCTCCTTCGCGCCGCTGCGCCGGATCGTCGCTGGCGTGAAGGCGAAGCATCCGCAGGTCAAGGTGATCCTGTTCGCGCGCGGTGCCGGCCCGCGGCTGGAAGGGCTGGCGCAATGCAGCGGCGCCGACGGCATCGGCCTCGATTGGGGCGTCGATCCGCGCTGGGCCGCCGCGACGCTCAATCCGGAGGTGACGCTGCAGGGCAATCTCGACCCGCTGGCGCTGATCGCCGGTGGCGAGGCGCTGCGACATGATGTTGCGGCGATCCGCGAGGCGATGTCCGAGCGGGCCTTTATCTTCAATCTCGGTCATGGCATCCAGCCGCAGACCCCGGTCGCTCATGTCGAGCAACTGGTGAAGCTGGTTCGTTCGTAAGGATTAGCCGCCGTGAGCTATGAGTGGATCAAGGCCTTCCATGTGATGGCGATCATCGCCTGGATGGCGGGCATGCTCTATCTGCCCCGCCTGATGGTCTACCATGCCGAGGCGCAGGTCGGCTCGATCCAGTCCGAGACGTTCAAGATCATGGAACGGCGGCTGCTGAAGGGCATCATCAACCCGTCGATGACCCTGGCCTGGATTCTCGGCCTCTACCTCGCCTGGAGCGGCTTCGCCTTCAAAGGCGGCTGGCTGCACGGCAAGATCCTGCTCGCACTGGTGCTGTCGGGCATCCATGGCTATCTCGTCGGCCGGGTCCGCGCCTTTGCCGAGGATCGCAACGACAAGTCGGCGCGCTTCTACCGGATCCTGAACGAGGTCCCGGCCGTGATCATGGCGGCGATCGTCATCCTGGTCATCGTCAAGCCGTTCTGAACCACGCTCGCGGTTTCCCGCTTGAGCGACGCTGGGAAAGCAGCTATCAGAAGTTGCGCTTCCTGTTTGCGTCCTTCCTCTCGTCGACGGCTCGTGCCACGGCTGCTCCCGCAGGCGACCACGACATTCCGACATGCGGGCCACCGGCCCCATCCCGTCGATTCCCTCCTCTGCCTCCGCCCGAGGCTCCCCGCCCGGGCCGTTAACACCCAGACCCAGGTGCCCCATGCGGGAAATCAAACTCCACGAACTCAAGGTCAAATCGCCGACTGAACTGCTTGCCTTCGCCGAAGGCATGGAGGTCGAGAATGCGAGCACGATGCGCAAGCAGGAGCTCATGTTCGCGATCCTGAAGCAGCTCGCGGCGAAGGAGACCGAAATCCTCGGCGAAGGCGTCGTCGAGGTCCTGCAGGACGGCTTCGGCTTCCTGCGTTCCTCCGATTCGAACTACTTGCCGGGCCCGGACGACATCTATGTCTCGCCCTCGCAGATCCGGAAATTCGGCCTGCGCACCGGCGACACGGTCGAAGGCCCGATCCGCGGACCCAAGGATGGCGAGCGCTATTTCGCCCTGCTCAAGGTCAACACGATCAATTTCGAGGATCCCGAGAAGATCCGGCACAAGATCCATTTCGACAATCTGACGCCGCTCTATCCCGATGAGCGTCTGCGGCTCGAGGTCCAGGATCCGACCAAGAAGGATTTCTCGCCGCGCGTCATCGACATCGTCGCGCCGATCGGCAAGGGCCAGCGCGCCCTGATCGTCGCGCCGCCGCGTACCGGCAAGACCGTGCTGCTGCAGAACATCGCGCAGTCGATCACCACCAACCATCCCGAGTGCTACCTGATCGTTCTGCTGATCGACGAGCGCCCCGAGGAAGTCACCGACATGCAGCGCTCGGTGAAGGGCGAGGTGGTGTCCTCGACCTTCGACGAGCCGGCGACCCGCCACGTCCAGGTCGCGGAGATGGTGATCGAGAAGGCCAAGCGCCTGGTCGAGCATGGCCGCGATGTCGTCATCCTGCTCGATTCGATCACCCGCCTCGGCCGCGCCTACAACACCGTCGTGCCGTCCTCCGGAAAGGTCCTGACCGGCGGTGTCGACGCCAACGCCCTGCAGCGGCCGAAGCGCTTCTTCGGCGCAGCCCGCAACATCGAGGAAGGCGGCTCGCTGACCATCGTCGCGACCGCGCTGATCGATACCGGCAGCCGCATGGACGAAGTCATCTTCGAGGAGTTCAAGGGCACCGGTAACTCGGAAATCGTGCTCGACCGCAAGGTGGCGGACAAGCGCATCTTCCCGGCGATCGACATCCTCAAGTCCGGCACCCGCAAGGAAGAGCTCATCACGCCGCGCTCGGATCTGCAGAAGACCTATGTGCTGCGCCGCATCCTCAACCCGATGGGCCCGCAGGACGCGATCGAGTTCCTGATCGACAAGCTGCGCCAGACCAAACAGAACTCCGAGTTCTTCGACTCGATGAACACCTGACCGGCGATCATCGTCACCACGGAATGCAGAGGCCCCGGCGCAAAGCCGGGGCCTTTTTCGTGACGACGTCCTCGTCGAAGCTCACGGCGCAGCTGCAACCGCTTCGGCCAATCGATTCGGGTCCGTGACGGGTGGGAGGCAGCGGCCATGCCGGCAGATGAAGGCGGCGCCATTGCCGGCCTGCTTGGCATAGGCGTGGGCGGGATGATCGGGCGGTAGGCCGTCCGGATCGGGACAGGTGACCAGCATCGTCGTCAGATGCGGTAGTGCCAGCGCCGCCTCGCGACCGGGCCCGGCCAGTACGATCTCGACGCCGTTGCGCGCGAGATCATAGGCGTTCAGGACCGAGCCATGGGCCATCGGCGCGCGTGCGGCAACGGCGAGTATGGCCGAGAGAAATCGGTCGGCCTGCTTGCGATCTTCGGCCAAGCCGGTCTGCGCGGCGATCCGCAGGAGGTTGGCGGCATGCAGGCCGTTGGCATTCGGCACCGCATCGTCGTGAGTCGGCCTGGGTATGACCGGAAGTTCCGCAGAGTCAGCCCGAGTCATGCGCAGAAGGCCTGAGTCGGCCTCGCGGTAGTACCCATCCAGATGCGAGCTCCAACGTCTGGCGAGAGCGAAGTAGTGCTCATCTCCAGTTGAGTCATGCAGCGCCAGAGCGGCCTCGGCCATCGCGGCATGGTCGAGGGCGAAGCCCGGCGCGATCAACCGACCGCCACGGTAAGAGTGCGCGAGACCGGCGCCATCCGCCATGGATTCGGCAACGAAACGAAAGGCGCCGACGGCGAGCGCAAGCCAGTCCTTGCGGCCGAGGATTCCGGCGGCGCGGACGAGGCCGGAGATCATCAACCCGTTCCAGTCGGCCAGAATCTTATCGTCGCGACCGGGCGGAACGCGCTTGTTGCGGGCGGCCAGCAGGTTTGCGCGAAGCTCGGCGAGGACTATCGCGATGTCCGGCGAAGGATCGGCCGTCTCCAGCCGGTTGAGAATGGCGTGGCCTTCCCAATTGCCCTCGGCGGTCACGTCGTAGTGCTGCCCGAACAGGGCAGCGTCGTCGGCTTCGAGCAGCCGCGCGAGCTCGGCCGGGGTCCAGACGTAGAACTTGCCCTCCTCGCCCTCGGAATCGGCGTCGAGGCTCGCGGCGAATGCGCCTTCGGGCAGGAGCATGTCGCGTTCCAGCCAACCGACAATGCCTTCCGCCGCTTCGAGCAGGAGCGGCTCGCCGGTTCGTGCCGCCTCGAGCGCGTAGAGCGGCAGGAGCTGGGCATTGTCGTAGAGCATCTTCTCGAAATGCGGCACGAGCCAGCGCTCGTCGACCGCATAGCGGGCAAAGCCGCCGCCGAGATGGTCATGGATGCCGCCACGGGCCATCTGCTCCAGCGTCCGGTTCGCCGCCTGGCGCGAATCATGGTCGGCGCTGCGTTCGGCATGGCGCCAGAGGAACTCGATCAGGCCGGGGTTGGGGAATTTGGGCGCTCCGGCGAGCCCGCCATGGTCGCGGTCGAAACGCCGGGCTATGCCGCGGGCGAGGCCATCGAGATCGGGTTCCGGCACGGCTTCGTCTGCCGGCCTGCTCTCGCTCTGCTGCAACGCATGGCGTATGGCCTCGGCATTGCGACGGATTCGCTCGGGATCCTGCTGGTGGATGCCGGCGAGCTGGCGCAGCACGGAGACGAAGCTCGGCCTTCCATAGCGCGCCGTGGGCGGGAAATAGGTGCCGCCCCAGAAGGGCGCGCCGTCCGAATCGAGGAACATGGTCAGCGGCCAGCCGCCCTGCTCGCCGAGGCTGTGCAGCGCGTTCATGTAGACATGGTCGATGTCCGGCCGTTCCTCGCGATCGACCTTGATGTTCACGAAGAGCTCGTTCATCACCGCGGCGGTCGCGGGATCCTCGAAACTTTCATGCGCCATGACATGGCACCAGTGACAGGCGGCATAGCCGACCGAAAGCAGGACCGGCCGTCGGCTGGCCTTCGCCTCGGCAAAGGCTTCCTCGCTCCATTCCCACCAGTCGACGGGATTGTCGCGATGCTGCAGCAGATAGGGGCTGGCGGCGTGCCTGAGGCGGTTCATGAGCGGGCTTCCCGGTCGGGGCCGGCCAAACTGACGCAATAGGCCGGTGAAGGAGCGCGGTATGACTGGCACAGCCTATCCGACGATCGTGGCGCTGTCCTCCGCCGCCGGCAGAGCAGGCGTCGCGGTGGTGCGGGTCTCGGGCAGTCAGGTCCGATTCGTACTCGAAACGATTCTGGGAACGGTGCCGAAACCGCGGCTGGCCCGGCTCTCCGCCCTGCGCGACCGCGATGGCGAGGTGATCGATCAGGGGCTCGTGCTTTACTTTCCGGGGCCTGGGAGCTTCACCGGCGAGGATGTCGCTGAGTTCCAGGTCCACGGCTCGCGCGCCGTGCTGTCGCGGCTCCTGTCGACCCTGACCGCCCTGCCCGGCCTGCGCCTTGCCGAGCCCGGCGAATTCACAAGGCGTGCCTTCGAGGCCGGAAAGCTCGACCTTGCCGCCGTCGAAGGCCTGGCCGACCTGATCGATTCGGAGACGGAATGGCAGCGTCGGCAGGCGCTGCGCCAGATGGAAGGCGCGCTCGGCATCGCCGCGGCCGAATGGCGTACCGCGCTGATCAAGGCGATGATGCTGCTCGAGGCGGAGATCGATTTTGCCGATGAAGGCGATGTTTCGGGGCCGCTGATCGCGGAGGCGGTCGGCATTGCACGGACGGTACTACCGAGTCTTCAATCCGCGCTGGGCAGCTTCAGGGCCGGTGAGCGCGTCCGTGAGGGCTTCGTCGTCGTGCTGGCCGGGCCGCCCAATGCCGGCAAGTCGAGCCTCTTGAATGCGCTGGCACGCCGCGACGTCGCCATCGTCTCGCCGATCGCCGGCACGACCCGCGACGCGATCGAGGTCCGACTCGATCTCGGCGGCATACCGGTCTTGCTGGTCGATACCGCTGGGCTACGCGAAAGCGCAGATGAGATCGAAGTCGAAGGCGTGAGACGAGCCCTGCAGCGCGTGGCCGATGCCGATCTCACCCTGCACCTGCGTGCGATCGATTCGGACCCGGTACCGTTGCCGGAGGGCGCGTCGAGCCTTGCGATCGTGACCAAGATCGATCTGCCGGGCGAGCAGCGGACCGGAGAGGTTGGGGTCTCGGCGCGAAGCGGAGAAGGCGTCGACGAACTGATCGAGCTGATCGGTGCGCGCCTGCGGGACATGGCGAGCCCCGAGCCGGCCTTGCTGACCCGCGAGAGGCAGCGGATCGCGGTTGGCGAAGCGGTCTCGGCCATCATCCGTGCGGAGGCTCTCGATCATAGCCAGCCCGAGCTGATCGCCGAGGAATTGCGGCTGGCGGCGCGTGCCCTGGAGCGGCTGGTCGGGCGGATCGATGTCGAAGACGTGCTCGACAGCCTGTTCTCCGGCTTCTGCATCGGCAAGTAAGCCGGCTGCCAGGCAGCGATTTCGTCGCACGAGGCCGTGATCACCGGTGTTTTCATTGACCGCGCCGAAAGGCTTGGCTAGCGAAGAACCATGTCTGACAGCAACGGAACGACGCATTACGACGTGATCGTCGTCGGCGGTGGCCATGCGGGGGCGGAAGCCGCCGCCGCGGCCGCGCGGCTGGGCGCACGCACGGCCCTGCTTACCCACAAGCTCGCGACCATCGGGGTGATGTCCTGCAATCCGGCGATCGGCGGGCTCGGCAAGGGCCATCTCGTCCGTGAGATCGATGCGCTCGACGGCATCATGGCGCGTTGCGCCGACCAGGGCGGCATCCAGTTCCGCATGCTCAACCGGCGCAAGGGCCCGGCCGTGCGTGGGCCGCGGGCCCAGGCCGACCGCAGGCTCTATCGCGAGGCGGTGCAGGCGGCGCTCGCAGGTTGTTCCGGACTCGATCTGATCGAGGGCGAAGCGTTCGATCTCGATGTCCACGAGGGAGAGGTCCGCGGCGTGGTCCTCGCCGATGGCCGTCGATTCGGCTGTGGAACGGTCGTGCTGACGACCGGCACCTTCCTGCGCGGCCTCGTCCATATCGGCGAGACCAAGATCGCCGCGGGGCGCGTCGACGAAGCGCCTTCGGTCGGGCTTTCGCTGACGCTGGAACGGCATCATTTCCCGCTGGGACGGCTTAAGACCGGTACACCGCCGCGCCTCGATGGCCGAACCATCGACTGGGCTGCACTGGACATGCAGGCCGGAGACGACCCACCGGAGCCGTTCTCGGCGCTGACCAGCGCGATCACGACGCCGCAGATCTCCTGCGGCATCACCCGGACCACGCTGGCGACCCATGAGCTGATCCGGGCCAACCTGCATCGCGCGCCGATGTTCTCCGGCCAGATCGAAGGGCGAGGCCCGCGCTACTGCCCGTCGATCGAGGACAAGGTCGGCCGCTTCGGCGACCGTGACGGCCACCAGATCTTTCTGGAGCCTGAGGGGCTGGATGATCCGACGGTCTATCCGAACGGCATCTCGACCTCGCTGCCCGAGGATGTGCAGCTCGGCCTGCTGAAGACGATCCCGGGGCTCGAGCGCACCACGATGCTGCGGCCGGGCTATGCGATCGAGTATGATTTTGTCGATCCGCGCGCCCTGACCGCCGGGCTCGAGACGCGTGCGATCCGTGGGCTCTTCCTCGCCGGGCAGATCAACGGCACCACCGGCTATGAGGAGGCGGCGGGCCAGGGCCTGCTCGCCGGGCTCAACGCCGCAAGGCGCGCCGGCGGCAGCGAGCCGATCGTGCTCGACCGGGCGCAGTCCTATATCGGGGTGATGATCGACGATCTGGTGACGCGAGGCGTTACGGAGCCGTACCGGATGTTTACCTCGCGTGCCGAGTTCCGGCTCTCGCTGCGGGTGGACAATGCCGACGAACGCCTGACCGGCCTTGGGATCGCGCTCGGCCTGGTCGGTGCGACGCGACGGGACAAGTTCGCGACGCGGCAGGACCAGATCGCGAAGCTGACGGCGCAGCTGAAGCAGCGCGTGCTGACCCCGTCCGAGGCGGCGGGGGCCGGCCTCCAGGTCAATCGAGACGGGGTCAAGCGCAGCCTTTTCGAGATCCTCTCCTATCCCGGTGTCGAGTTCGGAGCCTTGGCCAGCGCCTGGCCCGATCTCGCGGGCTATCCCGAGGATGTGACGATGCGCGTCAGCGCCGACGCGACCTATGCGGTCTATCTCGACCGGCAGTCGGCGGAGATCGATTCCTATCAGCGCGACCAGGCGCTGAGCCTGCCGCGGGATCTCGACCTCGCTGAAATCTCTGGTCTTTCCAATGAGTTACGCGCCAAGCTCGAAGCCGCCCAGCCCGCCAATCTGGCGCAAGCCGGCCGGATCGAAGGCATGACGCCGGCGGCCCTGACCTTGCTGGCAGCGCATGCGCGGCGGAGAAAATCCGCAACCGTCACCGAAGCGGCATCATGACTGTGCGTTCAGTTGATAATTCGGACCGCCAACGCGGTTTGAGCTTGACTCCTGTTTCACGTGAAACAGAGGAGCGCCTGGCTGTCCTCGTCGCCGAGCTCGAACGCTGGCAGCGGGCCAAGAACCTGGTCTCGACCGCGACACTCGACGAGGTCTGGACCCGGCATATCGCCGATTCGCTTCAGCTCTTCGATCATGCCCCTGAAGCCCGGCGCTGGCTCGACCTCGGTTCCGGTGGCGGCTTTCCCGGTCTGGTTCTTGGAATCCGGCTGGCGGAGGTCGGCGGACATATCGATCTGGTCGAGAGCAACGCCCGCAAATGCGCCTTTCTGCGCCATGCGGCCCGACTGACCGGCGCGGCGGTGACGGTTCATGCGACTCGGATCGAGGATGCGATGCCGCAATTTCTCGGCAAGGTCGATGTGGTGACGGCGCGGGCGCTCGCGCCTTTGCCGCTCCTGCTGGACTGGTGCAAAGAGCTGTTGAGAACCGGTGTGATCGGGGTCTTTCCGAAGGGACAACATCTAGATGCCGAATTGACCGACGCTTCTAAATATTGGAAGATTCAGGCATCAACGTTTCCTTCCGTTACGGATTCGGCGGCGCGTATCCTGGTGATCCGCAACGCTCAGAAGCGGACCGACTCATGAACGACCTAGGCCCTCGGCCAAGCTCCGGCCGGCCTCGTGTCCTGGCCCTCGCCAATCAGAAGGGCGGCGTCGGCAAGACCACGACGGCAATCAATCTCGGCACCGCGCTGGCGGCGATCGGCGAGAAGGTGCTGATCATCGATCTCGACCCTCAGGGCAACGCCTCGACCGGGCTCGGCGTCGACCGGAAAAGCCGGCGCGCCTCGACCTATGACGTGCTCTGCGGCGATATCGGCCTTGGCGCCGCGATGCAGGCAACGGCCGTTCCCAATTTGTTCATTGCGCCGTCGACGCTCGACCTGCTCGGCGTCGAGCTCGAGATCGCAGGGGAAAAGGACCGGGTGCAGCGCCTGAAGAAGGCGGTCGACGAGCTCGAGCACGACCAGCGTTGCAACGACCTGACCTATATCCTGATCGATTGCCCGCCTTCGCTCAGCCTGATCACGATCAACGCGATGACGGCATCGGATGCCGTGCTGGTGCCGCTGCAGTGCGAGTTCTTCGCGCTGGAGGGCCTCAGCCAGCTCCTGAAGACGGTGGAGCAGGTGCGCGCTGGCCTCAATCCGCGGCTGATCATCCAGGGCGTCGTGCTGACCATGTACGACCCACGCAACAATCTCTCCGGCCAGGTCATGGCCGATGTTCGCGACTTCCTCGGCGACAAGGTCTACGAGACCGTGATCCCGCGCAATGTGCGGGTGTCAGAAGCACCGTCCTATGGCAAGCCTGCACTGCTTTATGATCTGCGCTGTGCGGGTTCGCAGGCCTATCTCCGGCTGGCCTCCGAGGTGATCAAGCGCGAGCGGACCCTGCGGGCCGCGGCCTAGTTCCGAAAATATAGAAAGTTCAAGAGGTTGACGATGGCGGAGGAGCAGGGACGCTCACGTCTTGGCCGTGGTCTCGCCGCGCTGATCGGCGATGTCGGTGACGAGATCGGGGCGATCGAGCGCTCGCGCGGCCAGCGCAAGGTGCCGGTCGAGTTCCTGCGTCCGAGCGCCCGCAATCCGCGCCGGATCTTCGACGATGCCGAGCTCGACGATCTGACGGCCTCGGTGCGCGAACGCGGGATCCTCCAGCCGATCATCGTGCGGGCCTTCCCGGGCATGCTCGATGCGTACGAGATCATCGCCGGTGAGCGGCGCTGGCGGGCGGCGCAGCGGGCCGAGCTGCACGAAGTCCCGGTGATCCTGGTCGAGGCCAATGACCGCGAAGCGCTCGAGATCGCCATTGTCGAGAACGTGCAACGCGCCGATCTCAACGCCATCGAGGAAGCGGCCGGCTATGAGCGCCTGATCGCCGAATTCGATTATACCCAGAACGATCTTGCGAAGGTGATCGGCAAGAGCCGCAGCCATGTCGCCAACACGCTGCGCCTCAGCAAGCTGCCCGAACCCGTAAGGCAGATGGTCAGCGAAGGAGCGGTTTCCGCCGGTCATGCCCGGGCGCTGCTCTCTGTTTCGGACCCGGAACAGGTGGCGAAGCGCATCGTCGAGCAGGGGCTGACGGTGCGCGATATCGAGCGCCTCGGCCAGGAGGAGGCACGCGGCGAGACCAAAAGCGTGCCGAACACTGCGGCGGTCGCGAAGCGGGAAAAGGACCCCGATACCCGCGCTGTCGAGAAGGCACTGGAAGAGGCGCTCGGGCTCGGCGTCTCGATCAAGCACCGGGCCAATGGCGGCGGCGAAATGAAGATCGCTTACAAGACGCTGGAGCAGCTCGACGCGCTGTGCCGGCGCCTGAAGGACTGATCAGCCTCGGCCGGGCCCGGCCATGCGGGCGAGCGTCCAGAGCGCTCGCATCGCGACCGGCTTGCCCATCTCGCCATCGCGGCGGACCGCGATCATGGCGGCGCCCAGCACTGACACCGCATCCTTGAGTTTCGTCGCATTCCAGGCGCCAAGCGCGGCTTCCGCCGGTGCCAGGCGCGGATAGGGCAGCCGCATCGCCGCCACGGCATCGCGGGCGCTGCGGCCGGCATCGAGCGCGAAGCGGGCCTTCATCAGCGCCAGCGCATGGCGCAGCACCGCGCCGAGCAGAACACCCATGTCGAGCCCCTCGCCGGCAAGCTTGCCGAAGGCGAGATCCAGGGCGGCGAAGCGGCCGGCGAAGACCGCGTCGATGACGCTTGCCTGCTCGCGCTGGGCGGTATCGCCGACCACCGATTCGACATGGGCTAGCGTGACGGCGGTGTCCTGGCCGGCATAGAGGATCAGCTTGTCGATCTCCTGCCGGGAGGTCTGGCGATCGCCGCCGAGCAGGCCGACCAGGGAGTCGCGCGTCGTCCGGTCGATGGACTTGCCGGAGGCACGAACCATCTCGTCGACGATCGTGCCGAGATCGCGGGCGGCATCGCCATAGCAGGGGACTGCGAGGGCGGTTCGGGCCTTCTCGCAGGCAGTCCGGAGCGGGTTGGAGCGTTGCAGATCGCCGGCCTCCACGATGACCACGGCGTCCCTGGACGGCGTCGCCAGCAGCGGCTCCACCGCCGCGAGCAGGGGCTTGGACGTCACCGAGACACGGATCGCCCGCCGTCCGCCGAACAGGCCGATGGTATTGGCCTCGTCGACCAGCCTCAGCGGGTCGCCGGCGATGTCGTCGCCGCTCATGCGGACCAGCTGGAAGGCATCCTGGACATCGTCCACGCTGGCGCGGGCGAGCGCCGTCGCCCGCTCCGAGACGAGCCCGGCATCGGGGCCGTAGAACAGGAAGAGTCGCCAGGCGGGGTCCGGCCGCGCCAGCGCCCGGTCCGCCTCATGCGCCTTGATCGTCGCCATGGCGGCGGTGCCGCCGGCTCAGGCGGTCAGGTCGGCGGCGACGCGGGCGCGGATCAGCTGAGCCAGATTCTTGGCGGCCCGGATCTGCGCGTCACGCGCAGCGCGCAGATTGGCGAAACGCTGGGTCGAGCGCTCATAGGGCGCGCGCACCACGCTCTGGCCGGAGGCGATGACCTCGTTGGAGCCGTTTCGCAGCAACTGCCAGTCGGCCGTGGCGACGAGGATCGCCGAATCGGCGCGGCCATTTGCGTAGTCGACGGTGATCACCTCGAGCGACTCGGTGGTGTTCGCGACCAGGCGGAACTTCTTCTGCAGGTCCGGAGCGCCGCCGCCATCGAACTCGAAGACCAGCTCATTGCGCAGATAGTGGCCGACGAGGCCCTTGATCTCGGGAACCTCGATGCTGAGCATGGCATTGCGGACATTGTCGCCGACCTTGCTCACCGTGGCGTCGGCATAAAGCGGCCGGAAGCAGCCGCCCGCGAGCGCCGCCAGCGTGAGCGCGGCGGCCAGCGCGAACGGCCGGCCGCGACGGTGGATGGTTCCGGCTTCAGACGACGACATTCACGATTCTCCCCGGAACCACGATGATCTTGCGGATCGCCCGGCCTTCCAGCGCCCTGACCACGGCTTCCGAGCCGCGGGCAGCAGCCTCGACCGCCACCGTATCGGCATCCGCCGCCACGGTCACCTCGGCCCGCTTCTTGCCGTTGATCTGTACCGGCAGGATGATGCTGTCATCGCGTAACAAATCCGTTTCCGCTTCCGGCCAGGCGGCCTCGCCGGCGAGACCGGGCAAGCCGAGGGCCTGCCAGCATTCCTCGGCGAGATGCGGCATCATCGGGGCGACAAGCTGCGTCGCGATCATGGCGGATTCATGCAGCGCGAAGGCGGTGTCGGCCGGCAGATCAGCGCTTTCGGCTGCGGCGTCGAGCGTCTTGGCGATGGCGTTGGTCAGCGAATAGACATGCGCGACGCAGCGATTGAAGCCGAGGCGCTCGATATCGGCGCCGACCGCATGCAAGGCGCGGTGGCTCGCCTTGCGCAGCAGCGAGGCCGCCTCGCCGAAGCTCGCCGGGCGGGCGACGCGATTGCCGGTCCGTGCGGCGATCTCGCTGACCAGGCGCCAGAGGCGCTGGACGAAGCGGGCAGCGCCCTGCACGCCCTCATCGCTCCAGATCACGTCGCGATCCGGCGGCGAATCGGAGAGCATGAACCAGCGGGCGGTGTCGGCGCCGTAGGAAGCGATGATGTCGTCGGGGTCGACGACGTTCTTCTTCGACTTCGACATCTTCTCGATCGAGCCGATCTCGATCGGTGCGCCCGTGTCGACGTCGAAGCCGCGGCGCTCGCTGCCGGTGACCTCGATGCGGACATTGCCGGGCTCGACCCAGCTGCCGTCCTGCGCCCGATAGGTCTCGTGCACGACCATGCCCTGGGTGAACATGCCGTCGAAGGGCTCGTCGACGCCCGCATGGCCGGTCGCCTTCATCGCGCGGGTGAAGAAGCGCGAGTAGAGCAGGTGCAGGATCGCGTGCTCGACGCCGCCGATATACTGGTTGATCGGCAGGAAGCGGTCGACCGCGGCGCGGTCGGTCGGGCTGGTTTCGAGCCAGGGATTGGTGAAGCGGGCGAAATACCAGGACGAATCGACGAAGGTATCCATGGTGTCGGTCTCGCGCCGCGCCGGCTTGCCGCAGGACGGACAGGAGACGTTCTTCCAGCTCGGATGATGGTCGAGCGGGTTGCCCGGCTTCTCGAAGGAGACGTCGTCGGGCAGCTTCACCGGCAGCTGCTCTTCCGGCACCGGAACGGTGCCGCAATCGGCGCAGTGGATGATCGGGATCGGGCAGCCCCAGTAGCGCTGGCGCGAAATGCCCCAGTCGCGCAGGCGGAAATTGACCTTGCGCTGGCCGACCGGCCGGTTGCCGCGGGTCTCCGCCTCGAGGCGCCGCGCGACTTCTTCTTTCGCCTCCGGAATGGTCATACCGTCGAGGAAGCGCGAATTGATCATCCGGCCATCGTCGGTATAGGCGGTGTCGGTGACCACGAAGCTCGCGGGATCGACGCCTTCGGGGCAGACCACCGGGGTATTGCCGAGGTCGTACTTGTTGACGAAGTCGAGGTCGCGCTGGTCATGCGCCGGGCAGCCGAAGATCGCGCCGGTGCCGTATTCCATCAGGATGAAATTCGCCACGTAGATCGGCAAAGTCCATGATGGATCAAAGGGATGGACGGCGCGCAGGCCGGTGTCGAAACCGAGCTTGCCGGCCTTGTCGATGTTCTCCTGGGCCGTGCCGGTCTTCTTGCATTCGGCGATGAAGGCCTGGAGCCCGGGATTGTCGACGGCGGCGGCCTTGGCCAGCGGATGGTCGGCAGCGACCGCCATGAAGCGGGCGCCGAACAGCGTGTCCGGACGGGTGGTGTAGATCTCCAGCTCGTCCTGCCCCAGGGCATTCGATTCGAGCGCGAAACGAACCAGCAGGCCCTCGGAACGGCCGATCCAGTTCTTCTGCATCAGCCGGACCTTGTCCGGCCAGCGCTCCAGCCCGTCGAGCGCGTCGTTGAGCTCCTGGGCGTAGTTGGTGATCTTGAAGAACCATTGGGTCAGCTCGCGCTGCTCGACGACGGCGCCCGAGCGCCAGCCGCGACCGTCGATGACCTGCTCATTGGCGAGCACGGTCTCGTCGACCGGATCCCAGTTGACCTTGGCGGTCTTGCGGTCGACCAGCCCGGCCTTCAGGAAGTCGAGGAAGAGCTTCTGCTGGTGGCGGTAATAGCTGGGGTCGCAGGTCGCGAGCTCGCGGCTCCAGTCGAGCGACAGGCCCATGGACTGCAGCTGCGTACGCATCGTCGCGATATTGGCGTAGGTCCATTCGCGCGGATGGACCTTGTTGGCCTTGGCGGCGTTCTCCGCCGGCAGGCCGAAGGCGTCCCAGCCCATCGGATGGAGCACGGCAAAGCCCTTGGCCCGCTTGTAGCGCGCCACCACGTCGCCCATCGCATAATTGCGGACATGGCCCATATGGATGCGCCCCGACGGATAGGGGAACATCTCGAGCACGTAGTAGGCCGGGCGCGTATCGTCGTTGCGGGTCTCGAAGAGCTTGCGCTCATCCCAGACCTTGCGCCATTTCGGCTCGGCTTCCTTCGGATTGTAGCGTTCGGCGGCCATGCTGATCGTGTCGTTCTTGCGTAATCGGACTGGCCCGGACTAGGACACCATCGGACGCGCCGGGTCAATGTTTGGAAAGGCTTGGCGGCGATGCGGGCAAAGGACGGCGCGATGCAGGATGTGGTGAAGGGATTGCAGGAGACGCGTGCGGCGATCGCGCGTGCGGCGCGCGATTTCGGCCGCCGGCCGGAGGATGTGACGCTGATCGCGGTCTCCAAGACCAAGCCGACCGAAGCGATCCTGCCGGCGCTCGAGGCCGGGCAGGTCGATTTCGGCGAGAACTACGTTCAGGAAGCCAAGGCGAAATGGCCGGAGCTGCGCGAACGCTTCCCCCATGCGAAGCTGCACATGATCGGGCCGCTGCAGTCCAACAAGGCGAAGGAGGCGGTGGCGCTATTCGATACGATCCACTCGCTGGACCGCGAGAGCCTCGCCAAGGAATTGTCGCGCGAGATCGCCCGCAGCGGCCGCGCGCCGCGGCTGATCGTCCAGGTCAACACCGGGGCCGAGCCGCAGAAGGGCGGCGTGCTGCCGCCCGATGTCGACGCCTTCCTGACGAGCTGCCGGGTGACCTACGGGCTGGAGATCGAGGGGCTGATGTGCATCCCGCCGGCGGACGAGCCGCCCTCGCCGCATTTCGCGCTGCTCGCCAAGATCGCCAAGCGCAATGGCCTGCCGATCCTGTCGATGGGGATGAGTGCCGACTATGAGGCGGCGATCCAGCTCGGAGCGACGCATGTGCGCGTCGGCAGCGCGATCTTCGGCGCGCGCGACTACGGCACTACCTGACAAGCCGCTGATATCGCCGGTCTATTTCCGGTAGTGCCGGGTATGGCCGGCCCGCTCAGGAGTCGGCCGGGGCCGGCGCCCGTTCGGCTTCCGCCAGCACGACGCGGTTGCGGCCGGAGGACTTGGCCGCATAGAGCGCCTTGTCGGCACGCTCGATCACATCCTCGATATCGCGGTCCTGCTCGCAGACGATGGCGGCGCCGACGCTGATGGTGAGCTCGATCTGAGACAGGCCCTGCGTCACCACCGTCGCGCCGATCGCTTCGCGGATGCGGTTGGCAAGATTCTCGGCACCCTGCGCATCGGTCTCGCGCAGCAGCACGACGAACTCCTCGCCGCCGAAGCGCGCCACCTTGTCGGTCGTCCGAATCTGGCCGGCGATGATCTTGGAGACGGCGCGGATGACTTCGTCGCCGCCGGCATGGCCGAAAGTGTCGTTGATCCGCTTGAAGTGGTCGATGTCGAACATCAGCACGCCGAGATTGCGGCGATAGCGCTTATAATAGTTCATCGCGTCTTCCGCGAAGGGCAGGAAAGCGCGACGGTTGAGCAGCCCGGTCAGCGGGTCGGTGTCGGCGAGGATCTGGAGGGTGTGCAGGTCCGAGCCGAGGCGGCGGGTCTTCTCGTCGGCTTCGCGAGCCTGCTTGTCGGCCTTGGCCTGGACGTCGCGAATGGTCGCAGCGGCGTCGCGCGCGCCCTTCTCGGCTATCCCGAGGCGGCGCAGCAAGGATCGCAGCGCGGCCGAGAGCTGGAGGATGTCGCGCGAGCCGTGCTGGCGCCTGATGCCGGCGGCGTTCGGATCGCGGCCGATCAGGTCCACCGAACGACAGAGGGTTCGTAGCGGCTTGGTGACGGTGCCGGCCAGGAACCAGGCGAGCGCGGCACCGATGGCCGCGACTGCCAGGCCGAGCAAGGCGATGACGGCGGTGAGGCGATTGGCTGGCGCGAGCGCGACATCGACGGGGCGCCGGGCGGCGACGACCCAGCCGAGGCCCGGATAATCGTCCAGCCCCCTGGTCGCGACGAGCGCCGTCAGCATCGGCTGATCGCCGGACCGGTCGACGAAGGAGACGCCGTGGCGGGCTCCGGCGATTTCTGCGCTCTCGAAACGCCTGGCGTTTTTCGGACCGAGCAGCACGGTGCCGTCGCGGCCGAGCACCCAGAGTTCGGAGGCGAGGGCGGGATCGTGGTTGCGCAGGACGTTGTCGCGCAGGGTGCCGGCCCAGTTCCAGCTCAGATGTGCGCCGAGGACGCCGACCTTGGCGCCGGTCGGGTCGAAGACCGGCATGGCGACGTCGACGAAGCGAAAGGGCGCTTCGTCCGGGCTCTTGCGCAACAGCGAATCGAGCAGCTTGGCGTCGTGGACGTCCTCTACGGCTGGCCCGGCAAGACCGCTGATGAACCAGGGGCGCTGGGCAACCGAGACGCCTTCGAGCATGCCGCGGGTCGCGGCGCGGACATTGCCGCTCGGCTCTGCGAGGCCGAGCCAGGCATAGTCGCTGAGGCCGGCCTGCAATTGCATCAAGACCGCCCGGACCCGCGCGGGATTGTCCTGCCAGAGACCGCGCAGCGGCTCCATCTCGGCCAGATTCTTGATCTCGCGGTAGCGCTCGAACATGTTCTGGTCGAGCCGGTCCGACATCGTGCGGGCGAGCGCGACGAGTTCGAGGTTGGCCTCGCGCACCGCATCCCGGCGGGCGAGCCAGGCGGCCCCGGCGGCCGAGACGGCGACGACGACGATGCAGAGCAGGCCGGCCATGGCGGCGGTCTGCTGCCGCAGCGTCAGGCGATCGGCCAGCCCGACCAGTGACAGGCGCTTTGGCATGATCCTCTCCGGCAATAGCGCCGAAGAGGATCGATCGTCTGGGCGAATCGTCGGTTAACGAACGCCGACCGTCGCGGACGATGGTTTGCGGCGCGTGAACGACCGCGCTCGAATGCGTTCGACGGTCCTCTATGCTCTAGATCGGCTGGCCGACGTCGATGCGATTGCCATCGGGATCCTCGAAGACGAAGGCGCGCAAGCCGTAATCCTTGTCGCGCAGCCCCTTGACGATGCGCAGCCCATGCGAGCGGCAGAGCTCATGAAAGGCGTCGACGTCCGCGACCATCATATGGGCGATGTTGAAAGGCGCGGCCTTGTGGTCCTTCTGCAGGGTCAGATGGATCTCGGCGCCGTCCTTCTTCAGGATCATGAAGCCGACCGGCTGGCCGTTCTCGAAGGTTTTCGTGAAGCCGAGCACGCCGGCATAGAAGGCGTGGGCGCGCTCCATATCCTTGACCGGGAACATGGCGGCGACGCGGCCGAAGCCGATCGGGCGAGGAGAAGAGTCGTTCATGGCAAGGTCCCGCTGCGTGGATCAGCGTGCCTGCCTGGGCGGTGCCAAGTCGGGACGCTGCCGCGAATCTGTTCGTCGAGACGGTGCTCCCAGCCAGTATCGATGAGGTGGCCGGCTTTGCAAGCCTCCAGAGGGCCGAGCCGTGTGGCTGCTAGCGAACCACAAGCGTGCAGGCCCGCGCCAGCCGCGGCAGCACCTTGGCGAAGACATGGCCCTCGACGGCGACGCAGCCGGCGGTCGGCGTGAAGCCGGGCCGTGCGAGATGCCAGAAGATCGCGCTGCCGCGGCCGCGCCTGACCGGCGCATCGTTCCAGCCGAGCTCGACGATGACGTCGTAGAGATGGTCGGCGCGGGCGAGCCGCTCCTCGGCCTCGCCCGGCGGGCGGTCGATCAGCCGGTTGTAGCGCCGGTCGTTGGTGTCGTCGCACCAGGCGTCGCGCGGGCCGATCCGGCGTGCGGGCAGAAGGCTCGCCGGCCGTGCCAGCCGGTCGCCGCGGAAGAACAGGCGGCGCAGGGGCAGTTCGGCGCGCGGCGTGCCGCCATCGCCCTCGCGCTTGTCGACGATGACGCCGGAGCGGCCGAGCGCGCAGGGGAAGACCGCCCCGCCAGCCTTGAGGAAGCCCTTGCGGCGATCGCGCACCGAGCGCACCACGGTGATCCGCGTCAACCGGCGGCTGCCGGCACGGTCTTCAGCTCTGCTCACGGCGATCCCTGTCCTGAACGGCTTGCCGGCACCTTTGCAGGGCCGGTTGCTGCAAGATTCGCTTCGGAGGGTTAGCGCCGGGTGAACGTGAAAGCGCGCTTGCGATAGGCTCTTGCGCGCGCCAGCCCCACGCAGCGGGCGGGCCGAGGCAGGAAAATGAGAAAAACGTGATCGCCGGCATAGGCTTGGCAAATGGCTTCGGTGAAAAACCGGTTCCCACTTTTTCCTGCCATGCTCTAGTGTCGGCACGAACGCAATCGAGCTGAATCGGCATCATGTCAGCCACGCATCATATCCTGCTCGTCGATGACGACCAGAGCCTGCGAGACGCGCTCGCCGAGCAGCTCGCACTTTACGACGAATTCCGGGTCTCGACGACCGCGACCGCGACCGGGAGCGTCAAGATGGTCCAGGCCGAGCGCGTCGACCTCGTCGTGATGGATGTCGGCCTGCCCGACATGGACGGGCGCGAGGCAGTGAAGCTGATGCGCAAGAACGGCTTCAAGAGCCCGGTGATCATGCTGACCGGGCAGGGCTCGGATGCCGACACCGTGCTCGGGCTCGAGGCCGGCGCCAACGACTATGTCGTCAAGCCGTTCAAGTTCGCCGTGCTGCTGGCGCGGATCAGGGCTCATCTGCGGCAGTACGAGGCCAGCGAGGACGCGGTTTTTCAGGTCGGGCCCTATACTTTTCATCCGGGCTCGAAGCTGCTGGTCAACGCCAAGGGCTCGAAGACCAAGCTGACCGAGAAGGAAACGGCGATCCTGCGTTTCCTCTATCGCGCCGGGCGCAAACCGATCGCGCGCGAGGTGCTGCTGCAGGAGGTCTGGGGATACAACTCGCAGGTGACGACCCATACGCTGGAGACGCATATCTACCGGCTCCGGCAGAAGATCGAGCCTGACCCCGCAAATGCCCGCTTGCTCGTGACCGATGCCGGTGGCTATCGGCTGAACCCCTGAGATCATGGCGCTCAACGACGACATCGCATTCCTGGCCCGGCAGCCGCTGCTGAGCCTGATGGATCGCGACGCGCTGCGCCTCGTCGCCTTCGCGGCGGAAAGCCGTACCTTGCGCGCGGGTGATGTGCTGTTTCGACGCGGTGAGGGCTCGGACGGGGCTTTCCTGGTGGTCTCCGGCGCGGTCGCGCTCAGCCGAGACGATGATGGACGCCCTGCCGAGGAGATCGCCGGGCCGGGCGCGCTGATCGGCGAGCTCGCCTTGTTCGCGGCGCTGGAACGGCCGGCGACGGCGATCGCCCGCGAACCTACGCAGGTGATGAAGCTCTCGCGCAGCGTGATGCGGCGCGTGCTGGCCGAATCGCCGGATTCCGCGGCGGCCCTCGCGCATGCGATCGAGGAGCGACTGACGGAGTTCACCGGCGAACTCGCCTCGGTCGGCATGTCGCTCAGGGCGATCGACTGGCGCTGAGCGGCGCCGCCCTGCTCGCGGTGGCCCTCAGAGTTCGAGCGAGACCGTCACGGGGACATGGTCGGAAGGGCGTTCCCAGCCGCGCGCCTCGCGCAGGAATTCGAGATCGCGCAGCGTCGGCTTCAGCCCGGCGGAGAGCCAGATGTGGTCGAGCCGGCGGCCCCGATTGGATGCCTGCCAATCGGCGGCGCGATAACTCCACCAGCTGTAGAGCTTCTCCGGCTCAGGCTTGAGCGTGCGGGCGGCGTCGGCCCAGCCGAGCTCGCTACGCAGTCTTTCCAGCGTGTCGGTCTCGATCGGCGTGTGGCTGACGACGTCGAGGAGCTGCTTGTGGCTCCAGACGTCGTGCTCGTAGGGAGCGATGTTGAGGTCGCCGACCAGGATGCTCGGACGTCCCGACGGGTTCTTGGCGATGCCCCAGGCGCCGAGCGCGTCGAGGAACTGCAGCTTGTGCGCGAATTTCGGATTGGCCTCGGGGTCGGCGATGTCGCCGCCGGCCGGGATGTAGAAGTTATGGATGGCGATGCCGGCAGCCGCTCCCGCGCCGGCATCGAGCACGACGCTCATATGGCGGGCGTCGTTGCGCTCGCACATCGCCATCGCTTGCTTCTCGGAGAAGGGCAGCCTGGAGACGATGGCGACGCCGTTATAGCCCTTGTTGCCGATGAAGGCCTGGTGGGCATAGCCGGCCTCCGCGAAGGCCTTCGCCGGGAACTGCTCGTCCGGCGTCTTGGTCTCCTGGAGGCAGAGAATGTCGGGCCGGTGGTTCTTGAGGAATTCGGTGACCAGGCCGATGCGCAGGCGTACCGAATTGATGTTCCAGGTGGTGACGTCGAGCTTCACGCGCGGGATCCGGTCGGAATGGGAGCCGGAAACTGGGTCGCCCCGCGCAGAAAAGCAAGGGCCGGCAGACTGGCCGGCAGGTCATTCCAGACAGGTCGCGTCAGCGGCGCCGAGTCCGGCGCTCCGCTTCGTTGCGGCCGGCAGCTCGACAGGAGCAGGCGGAGGGCCAGCGCGGTCAGAGCACGCGCTGGTAGTCGATCACGAAGTTCTTCTGGTCGGGCCGGCGCTGGGTGTCGAGATTGTAGAGCGAGACCGAGGTCTCGTAGCCTTGGGGGTCGATCACCACCCATTGCCTGAGCTCGTTGGCGGTCAGGTCGAAATTCAGGGTGATCTTCGAGGTGCCGCCTAGCGTGGAGCGGTCCTCGATCTTGACCGAGAGGATGTCACCCTTGGTGCTGACGCCGGTAACAGTCGAATCCCGCGCCAGGTCCATGTGCTCCTTCAGCAGGAACTTCAGCGGCGTCTGGCCGATCGAATAGAGGTCCTGCGTCGCCAGCTTCTTGTCGCGGATCGCGACCGAGGTGCCGTCGGCGATCACCTCCATCGTCACCGGCGGACGATACTCGAAGCGCATTTTGCCGGGGCGCTGGACATAGATCTTGCCTTCGAAGCGGCGGCCATCGGCGGCGAACTGGATGAAGTCGCCCTGCAGGGTGGCAAAGCCGTTGAAATAGGCGTTCAGGCGCTCGACCGCTTCCGGCTTGGACAATGGCGCGGAAGGCCGCGAAGGCTTGGTGGCGGGCGCCGGGCGCTGCGGCTCGTTGTTTGCGGTGACCACAGGGGTCGCGACCGGGGCGGCAGTCGGCGCCGCAGCGACGTCGTTGCGCGGCATTCCGAGACCGGGCGGGCGGGTCGGCGGCAGGGGGATGGCCCGCTGCTTCGGCGCCGGCGGCTGGGTCGCGGGCCGGATGTCGAGCGGCTGCGACCATGCCGAGCCCGACGCCAGCACGAGCGCCAGGGCGGCTGCTGCGAAAGCTGACGTGGGGAGCGAAGGCTTCATGAGGCGGCTCGGTTCCATTTTCTCGGGCTGACGCTGGATATCGTGACGGCGAGGCACGCCGGCAAGGGTTCAACGCCGCTACTATCGGCGAGGTTGCACGTTGCTCATGGCAATTTCAGGACCGGTTTCGCGCGATACTGCGGCCGAAAACGCTGTGGCGGCGCGCCGCGCCCGGTTCTCGCCGGCATGGCTCAGTCCTCGTCCTCCCGGGCGCGCGAGGTCTCCACGAGGATTTCGCGTTTGCCTGCGTGGTTTGCGGGGCCGACGATGCCCTCGTTCTCCATGCGCTCCATGATCGAGGCGGCGCGGTTGTAGCCGATCTGCAGGCGGCGCTGGATGTAGGAGGTCGAGGCCTTCTTGTCGCGCAGCACGACGGCGACCGCCTGGTCGTAAGGGTCCTCGCTCTCGGCCTGGCCCATGCCGGTCTTGTCGAAGACGGCGCCGTCCTCCTCCGCGCCGGCGCCCTCCTCCTCCTCGGCGAGGACGGCATCGAGATAGTCCGGCCGGCCTTGCGTCTTCAGATGCGCCACGACCTTCTCGACCTCGGCGTCCGAGACGAAGGGGCCGTGCACGCGAGTGATCCGCCCGCCGCCCGCCATGTAGAG